>NZ_JAUSWY010000001.1:2400000-3600000 GCF_030815585.1 Arthrobacter pascens | reverse complement strand
CAGGGGATTGTTGGCGGCAAGGTCCGCCAGTTCAGGTGAGCCTGTCAGCTGGGAGAGGAAGAGGTAGAAGAAGTCCACCGCCACCCCGGCCAGGTTGGACAGGACGATGATGTTGGCAGCGAGGAGCCCCCATCCGCCCATCCAGCCCACCCACGGTCCGAAGGCCTTGGTGACCCACGTGAAAGTGGTGCCGCTGTCCGGGGAATCGGCGTTGAGTTCCCGGTACGCAAGGGAGACCAGGATCATGGGGATGAAGCCGATGAGGAAGATGACGGGCAATTGCAGCCCCGCCTCGTTGACGGTGGGGCCCAGGGCGCTGGTCAGGGTGTAGGCCGGGGCGATCGTGGAGATGCCAAGGACAACGACGGCGAGGAGGCCCAGTTGGCCACCTTTCAGGCCTTTGGCGGTGATGCCATGCGCTGTGCTGGGGGCGTTACGGATGGTTTGGGTCATGTCCGTACTTTCTAGGAGGCAGCAGGCTGCTGTTGGGTGATGCAGTGGATTCCGCCGCCACGTGCGAAGAGTTCCCTGGCATCAATGCTGACCACGCGGCGGCCGGGGTAGGCGTCCGCCAGGATCTGGAGGGCTTTGTCATCATTGGGGTCCGCGAAGCCGCAGGCTATGACGCCTCCGTTGACCACCACATGGTTGATGTAGCTGTAGTCCACGAACCCTTCATCGTCCGTGAGCGTTTCCGGGGCGGGAACTTCGATGATGTTCCACTCGCGCCCGGCGGCGTCCCTGGTGGTGCGCAGGAAACTGATGATGTCGCGGCAGACCTCGAAGTCCGGGTGGGCGGGGTTCTGCTGGGAATGGACCAGCAGGGTTCCCGGCGATGGTATGGCTGCGACGATATCCACGTGGCCGCGGGTACCGAACCGCTCCGAGTCCCGGGTCAGGCCGCGAGGGAGCCAGACCACGTGCGTGGCACCGATCGTGCGCGCCAGTTCGGCCTCCACATCGGCCCTGATGAGGCCCGGATTGCGTCCCGGATCAAGCTGCACGGTCTCGGTGACCAGCACCGTTCCCTCACCGTCCACCTGGATCCCGCCGCCCTCGTTCACGAGTGCCGACACGATGCGGCGGGCCCCGGACCGGCCGGAAATTTCGGCGGCGATCAGCGCGTCCTTGTCCCAGCGCGCCCAGTCCTGGGCGCCCCAGCCATTGAAAACCCAGTCGACGGCGCCGCGGCGCCCCTGCTGGTCCAGCACAAAGGTGGGGCCGATGTCCCGCATCCATGCGTCGTTGAGCGGGGCGGCGAGTACCTCGACCTCCGGATGGAGATAACGCGCGGCGATAGTGACGTCGTCGGGATCCACCACTATGGTGACCGGTTCAAATTCGACGGCGGCGTTGGCCACGGCGGCCCACGTGGACCGTGCTGCGTGGGCAGCTTCTTCCGTATCGCCCAAGGTGTAACCGCCCGTGGGGAATGCCATCCAGAGCCGCTCCTGCGGCGCGGTCTCGGCGGGCATTAGCCAGCTGGTCATGCGCCCATCTCCTGGTAGGCCGGTGTCCCGCCACCGAGGGGCTCACTGTTATTGACAGGATCGGTGAGGCGCCCGTACGTGTCAGGACGGCGCGTGGCCAGGAAGGGGAAGAGGCTGAGCCAGTCCCGCCGCTGGTCAAGGTCAAGATCCGCGACCAGCACGGCGGACTCGTTGCGCGGAGCCTGCGCCAGGATCCTGCCATAAGGATCCGAGATGAACGACGAGCCGTAGAAGTTCAGCCTTCCTTCATCACCCCAGCGGTTGGGCACCACCATAAACAGGCCATTGGCGATGCCGTTGCCCACGATCACCTGCTGCCACAACGGCTGGGTGTCAAAGTCCGGATGGTCAGGTTCCGAGCCGATGGCCGTGGGGTAGACCAGGATTTCCGCGCCGCCCAGCGAGTACAGTCGGGCGACCTCGGGGAACCATTCATCCCAGCAGGTGGGCATGCCCAGCCGTGCACCGCCGAGTTCCGCCGGCGAGTGGACGGCATAGGCGTCGGTGGCTGCCGGGCCGTGGCGGAAGAACTTGTCCTCGTAATAGCCTGCGGTGACGGGGATGTGCAGCTTGTGGGTGCGGGCGAGGAGCTCGCCTTCCGCGGAGACCAGAATGGCGGTGTTGAGGCCCAGACCGTCATCGGAGCCGTCCGGGTTTTCGGCGCGCTGGTAGAGGGAGGCATGGACGGAAACCCCGTGCCGGCGCGCTGACTCGGCAGCAAACCGGAACGTGGGCCCCGTCAGGAGGTCCTCTGCGATGTCCGAGGGCCTGGGCCGCACGGCTCCCGGGCGGGAGGTGTCGTTGGCCGGCAGGGTGTCCGCAGGATAGCGCGAGAGGGTCAGTTCCGGGAGGAACACCACGGTGGCGCCGAGCCTTGCGGCACGTTCGATGCCCTCGTCGAGTTCGGCCAGTAAAGCTGCATTGTCTGCGTGCCATTGGTGCTGCACCACTCCCACCCGGAGGGCAGGGCGCGCGGACGGCATTGTCCGTGCGGGGGACGGAGGCGAGTCGAGGCAGGAAATTTCAATCATGTGGCTACTCCAGTGAGACGGCCGTCACTAAATGAATGACGTTCATTTAGTATGGAGGGTGGAGAGCGTTAGCGCAAGGGCTTAAATGAATTGCGTTCGTTTGGGGGTATCTTGGGCAAATTAGTAAGCTTACTGAGAAATTTCTTGCTGCCCTCCCGCAAGTGGGTGCGGGGCTGATAGCGTCGGGATTACTGGACCAATCGAGGAGGATTCATGAAAGCTTCACCGACCCTGACCAACAACCTGCAGGCCGTGCTCGCGGACCTTATTGATCTGCATATCCAGGGCAAGCAGGCCCACTGGAACATCGTGGGAACCAATTTCCGTGACCTCCACCTGCAGCTGGACGAAATCGTGGACGCCGCCCGCCAGTTCGCAGATGACACAGCCGAGCGCATGCGCGCACTGCATGCCCTCCCCGACGGCCGCAGTTCCACGGTTGCCAAGTCCACCAGCCTTGCCGAGTTCCCTGGGGGCCTGATCAGCACCAAGGATGCTATTGACCGGATCGTGGCCGCCCTCGAGGCGGCTGTCGGGACCATGCGGAAGGTCCACGACGAAGTGGACGAGGAAGACCCCACCAGCGCAGATCTCCTGCACGAATTCATTGCCAAACTGGAGCAATATGCCTGGATGGTGAACGCCGAGACCATGAAAGCGTCCGCCAGCGTGACTGCTCCAGACGCGAAGTAGCGGGACAGCGGAGCAGAAACGCCCCGCACTGACAAGGCCGGCAGCACCAGCGCGCCCGGCGTCGGATAAGTTTCCGGCGCCGGGCGCTTTTCTGTGCGCACAGAGCTTCTGCCTTCAGAGTTCTTGCGCCCAGGGTTGACTTTCCGAGGCTTAGGCGAATACTTAAGTATGTGCTTAACAATCAACCGGAGGCGGACTTGGATCTCATCTTCCAGGCGCTCGCTGACCAGACCCGGCGGGCCATGCTCGTCAGGCTCTGCGAAGCCCCGGCGTCAGTGTCCGAGCTTGCCAGGCCCTTCGCCATGAGCCTGCCGGCGGTTGTCCAGCACCTTCAGGTCCTTGAAAACAGCGGCCTGGTGAGCAGTGAAAAAATCGGCCGGGTACGGACCTGCAGCATCGTCCCGGCAACCGTCCGCCTCGCGGAAGGCTGGCTCGGCGCCCGCCGCACCCAAGGGGAGCGCCGCCTCGACCGGCTGCAAGCTTTCCTTGCCACGGAAACGGACTCGGGGCCGCAATCCCACCAACCGCCACCTTCAATTCCACCCAGGAGCACACCATGAGCACCCCCATCACCCACGCCAGCTTCACCCTGGAGCGCAAACTCAGCGTCCCGCCGTCGCGCGTTTTCCACGCGTTCGCCGATTACGAGAGCAAAAAGAAGTGGTTCGGCGGTCCGCCGGAATGGACCCAGGGCGAGTCCAGCCTGGACTTCCGCGTGGGCGGCCGCGAGACCGACGTCGGCGGCCCCGAAGGTGGGTTCGTCAGCACCATGCACGCGACCTACCACGACATCGTCCAGGACGAGCGGATCGTCTACACCTACGAGATGCTTCTGGATGGTGAGCGAAGTTCCGTATCGCTGTGCAGCGTGGAGCTCGAACCCGTCGGCGGGGGCACCCTGCTCACGCTCACGGAACAGGGTGTCTACTTCACCGAGGAGGACCAGGTGGCCGGGCGCAAGGAGGGCACCGAGGGCCTGCTCGACGCCCTGCAGGCCTACGTCGAAGCCCATTGACGTTCCCGGGCAGCGTTGGGGCCATATAGGCGGACGGCGGTCCTAGCTAGCCGTCGGGACTCTCCGGAGTACGACGGCGGCAAGGACTGCCGCTCCAGCCATCAGTACCAGCGCGATGGCTGCCGTGATGTGGACGCCGGAATCGAAGGCCGCGCGGGATGCCTCCCGGACGGCTGCAGCCAGCGGGCCAGGCAGCGATGCGGCCAATTCCATGGCTCCGGCCAGGGTTTCCCCTGCTTGGTGCGTCGCCGTTCCGGGGGAGGACTCCACCACTCCGGCAGGAAGCGTCAGATTGTGCCGGTAAGACGCGGTGAGGATCGAGCCCAGGACCGCGGTTCCCAGCAGCGACCCCACCTCGTAGCCCGTTTCCGAGATGGCCGCGGCGGCACCGGACTTCTCGGCCGGCACGGAGCCCAGGATGAGGTCGTTGGAGATGGTTTCCGCGGTCCCGACGCCGAGGGCCAGGACAAGCAGCGCGCCCAGCAGGAGGGCGGGTCCCGTGCTGTGATCGCCAACGGCGACCACGCTGTAGCCAGCGGCGCTCAGGGCCAGCCCGCCGGCCACCACAAAGCCGGGCCGTATCTTCCGGACCAGGGGCACCGCCACCAGTCCCGCCGCCACGGTGGCCAGCAGCGCCGGGATCATGGCCACGCCCGCGGCCGACGGCGACATTCCCTCCAGGAGTTGGAGGTGCTGGGCCAGGAAGAGGATAAAGCCGTTGAAGGAAAACAGGGCCAGGACGTTCGCCATGATGGCGGTGCTGAAGACCCTGTTGCTGAACAGGGACAAGTCCAGCAGTGGGCTGGCCAGCCGCCGCTGGCGGCGGACAAAGACGATTCCCATCGCCACGCCGAAGGCAATGATGCCCAGCGGGACTGCGCTGAAACCCTCGGCCGCCAGTTCCTTGATCCCGTGGACCACGGGCACCATGACCAGCAGCGAGAGCAGGATGCTGCGCACATCCACGCGGCCGGGAGCGGGATCCTTTGATTCGGGGATGAACGCCGGGCCGAACGCCAGCAGCGGCAGCATGATGGGCACGGCAACCAGGAGCACTGCTCCCCACCAGAACTGCTCAACGAGCCAGCCGCCAAAGATGGGACCCAGGGCGGCGCCCCCGGAGAAGCCGGCCGCCCAGATGGCCACGGCCAACCGGCGCCGGTTGGGATCCGGAAAGATGTTGCGGATCAGGGACAGCGTGGACGGCATCAGCATGGCGCCAAAGAATCCCAGCGCTGCCCGGCCGGCGATGAGCCATTCGGCGCCGGGGGCAAAGGCAGTGGCCGCCGAGACCGCAGCGAAGCCGATGCTGCCGGCCAGCAGCAGCCGCCTGCGTCCGATCCTGTCGCCCAGGCTTCCCATGGCCACCAGGAGCCCGGCCAGCACCAGCGGATAGGCGTCCACAATCCAGAGGAGCTGGATGCCGGTGGTTTCCAGGCTGCGCGCAATCGCCGGCAGGGCAAATGTCAGGGCCGTGTTATCCACTGCGACCAGCAGCACCGGAAACATCAGCAGGCCAAGGGCCAGCCAGTCGCGCCAAGGGGCCTTGGGAGCGGACGCTCCAGGGGTGGAGGCGTGCCTGGCTCCTTGCGTGTCACGGGCGTTCTGGATGGGAGTTACGGACGTGGTCATGTAGTAACTATACCGTCCGGACGGTACAGTTAAGAAATCGGGATCGCGAAACGTGCATGATTGGAACCATGGCCAGAAAACCCGTAGCCCGCGAGGCTGTCCTTGACGCCTTTGAGTCCCTGCTGATTGAGGTAGGGGAGCGTGCCGCCACCCTTGATGCCGTGGCCGGGCGGGCCGGCGTTTCCAAGGGCGGACTGCTCTACCATTTCCCGAACAAGGAAGCGCTGATCAGCGCGGTCCTGCATCGGCTCGACGAACTGGCCAGGGAGGACCTGGCGCTGATGGCCGCCGCGCCTGAGGGTGCCGCCGTGTACTTTATCCGGTCCTCACTGTGGTCCGACACACCCATGGACCGCGCCTTCGTCGCCGCCACCCGGCTGGCCGAGGTGGCGCACGAAGAGGCCAGACGCCGGTTCGCGAACATCCAGCAGCAATGGCTGGACCTTCTGGCCGCCGACGTCGGTCCGGACATGGCAAAGGCTGTGCGCTACATGGGGGACGGACTGTATTTCAATGCCATGTGGGAGGGTGGCCCGGCCGGTGCCACCGTCGAACGGCGGGCCGACGTCGAAAGTCTGGTCGCCGCCGTCGAACGGCTGCGGGGCTAAGCGGTTTCCCGGAGTCGCCATGTGAGCTGTCCCCATTTGCCCGAAAGCCCGCGGCGTAGGACAATTGGACCCTGTGGTGGCTGTCACTGGCCGCACTCAAGTCAGCAAACAAAATGAATATGCCTTTGATCTGCGGCGGGAGAGTTCTGCCAGTAGGTACAAGCAGGCGCCGTAGGAGCAAACCCTCCCCAGGAATCTCTCAGGCCCATGTACCGCCGCGGCGAGGCAACTCTGGAAAGTAGCAGGCTGTCCGCCTGGAATGTCCCGGATCACTCCGGAACGTCAGGACTGCTGTGCTCACCGACGGTGCAAGCGGGGCTTGCGGAAGCAGGCCACGCGGAAACTCTCAGGTCCAATACAGAGCGGGGAGGAACCCGAATCGATGTGGCGTACCCTGCGCCGCCTTAGTTATGGAGTTCCTTGTGACTGTCCCCCCGGCCTCCGCCATCCCAGCCTCCACACCTTTCGTTGACCGGCATATCGGCGCCCGCCGCCAGGCCGACGTTGACGCCATGCTCAAGGCCGTCGGCTACGACACCCTGGATGCGCTGGTGGATACCGCGGTCCCCAGGGACATCCGCCAGGACTCCGGGCTGGAACTGGGAGCGGCCCTGAGTGAGGTGGAAACCCTTGCCGAGCTGCGCACGCTCGCGGCCAAGAACAAGACCGCCGTGCAGATGATCGGCCAGGGCTACTACGACACCGTGACTCCGCCGGTGATCCGCCGCAACATCCTCGAGGGCCCCGCCTGGTACACCGCGTACACGCCGTACCAGCCGGAGATCTCCCAGGGCCGGCTTGAGGCGCTGCTGAACTTCCAGACCATGGTCCAGGACCTTGTGGGCCTGCCCATCGCCAACGCATCGCTGCTGGACGAAGCAACCGCCGTGGCGGAGGCAGTGCTGATGATGCGTCGGGCCAATAAGAATAAGGAAGCCCGCGACGGCAAGACTGTCCTGGATGCCGACTGCCTGCCGCAGACCATCGCCATCGTGAAGGGCCGTGCCGAAGCACTGGGCTTCGAGGTTGAGGTGGCCGACCTGTCCAAGGGCCTGCCCGACGGCGTCATCAACGGTGTGGTGCTCCAGCAGCCCGGCGTCTCCGGCCGGGTCTTTGACCACACCTCCGTTATTGCCGCCGCCAAGGAACGCGGTGCCCTGGTGACGGTGGCCGCCGACCTGCTGGCCCTGACGCTCATCACCCCTCCCGGGGAGCAGGGCGCCGACATCGCCGTCGGCTCCGCCCAGCGCTTCGGTGTCCCGCTGTTCTACGGCGGACCGCATGCCGCCTACATGGCCGTGCAGAAGGGCCTTGAGCGTTCCATGCCCGGCCGCCTGGTGGGCGTCTCCAAGGACAACGCCGGCGTTCCGGCCTACCGCCTGGCCCTGCAGACCCGCGAGCAGCACATCCGGCGCGAAAAGGCCACGTCCAACATCTGCACCGCCCAGGCCCTGCTGGCCATCGTCGCTTCCATGTACGCCGTGTACCACGGCCCGGACGGACTGAAGGCGATTGCCCAGGCCACCCACGGCCATGCCAAGACCCTGGCGGCGTCGCTCAAAGCGGCGGGCCTGGACGTCCTGCACACGAGCTTCTTCGACACCGTCACGGTTGCTGTGCCGGGCAAGGCCGCTGGAATAGTTGCCGCCGCCGAAGGCAAGGGCATCAACCTGCGCAGCATCGATGCCGATACCGTTGGCTTCTCCACGGATGAGACAACGACGGCGGCAATCGTCGATGACGTCCTTGGCGCCTTTGGTGCTACCCGGATCGACGCGGCCGCCGGTACTGACACTGCTTTCGCGCTGGACGCCGCCGTCGAACGTTCCTCGGACTTCCTGCAGCACCCGGTGTTCAGCACGCACCGTTCCGAAACCCAGCTGCTGAGGTACATCCGCAAGCTCTCGGACCGGGACCTGGCCCTGGACCGCACCATGATCCCGCTGGGCTCGTGCACCATGAAGCTGAACGCCACCGCCGAGATGGAAGCCATTTCCTGGCCGGAATTCGCCTCCATCCACCCGTTCGCCCCGGACTCCCAGACCGCGGGCTGGCGCGAACTGATCGCGGACCTGGAAGAGCAGCTGACCGAGATCACCGGCTATGACCAGGTGTCCATCCAGCCGAACGCCGGATCGCAGGGCGAACTGGCCGGCCTGCTGGCCATCCGCGGTTACCACCTGTCCCGCGGGGACGAGCAGCGCAACGTGTGCCTGATCCCGGCGTCGGCCCATGGCACCAATGCCGCGTCCGCCGTCCTTGCCGGCATGAAGGTGGTGGTGGTGGCCACGGCAGCGGACGGCACCATCGACCACGCCGACCTGTACGCCAAGATCGAGGCAAACATGGACGCGCTGTCCTGCATCATGATCACCTACCCGTCCACCCATGGCGTGTACGACGCCGACGTCCGGGAAGTCTGCGACGCCATCCACGCCGCCGGTGGCCAGGTGTACATCGACGGCGCCAACCTCAACGCGCTGGTGGGTCTGGCGCAGCCGGGCCACTTCGGCGGCGACGTCTCCCACCTGAACCTGCACAAGACCTTCTGCATCCCGCATGGCGGCGGCGGACCCGGCGTGGGCCCCGTCGCCGCCAAAGCACACCTTGCCCCGTTCATGCCGGGCAACGCAGCCACCTGGACCGAGGGCAACGATGTCCCGATCTCCGCCTCCAAGTACGGCTCGGCCGGCGTGCTGCCCATCTCCTGGGCCTACGTGAAGCTCATGGGCGGCCAGGGACTGACGGAGGCGACCAAGGCCGCGCTGCTCGCGGCCAACTACATCGCTGCCCGCCTCAACGACTTCTTCCCGGTGCTCTACACGGGCGAGGGCGGACTGGTGGCGCACGAGTGCATCCTGGACCTCCGCGAGCTCACGGCGAAGACCGGCGTCACCGCCGAGGACGTGGCCAAGCGCCTCATCGACTACGGTTTCCACGCCCCCACCCTGGCATTCCCGGTTGCCGGCACCCTCATGGTGGAACCCACGGAATCCGAGGACCTGGGCGAGATGGACCGCTTCATTGAGGCCATGATCTCCATCCGGGCCGAAATCGACCAGGTGGAACACGGCGACTTCACCTTGGCGGACAGCCCGCTGCGCAACGCACCCCACACCGCTGCCGCCGCTATCAGCACCGACTGGACCCGCGGTTACCCGCGCGAACAGGCTGTCTTCCCGGTCCACTCACTCAGGCAGGACAAGTACTTCCCGCCCGTGGGACGGATCGACGGCGCCCTGGGCGACCGCAACCTGATCTGCTCCTGCCCGCCGCTTTCCGAGTTCGAAAACTAAGGATTTCCTGATGACTGAGAACTACACAGCGCTCTACGAAGAGCACAAGAAACTCGGCGCCTCCTTCACCGACTTCGGTGGCTGGCAAATGCCGCTCAAGTACAGTTCCGAGCTGGCCGAACACCACGCCGTCCGCAACGCCGCGGGAATTTTTGACCTCTCCCACATGGGCGAAGTCTGGGTGACCGGTCCGGACGCGGCCGCGTTCCTGGACTACGCATTGGTAGGCAGGATTTCGGCCATGGCCGTGGGCAAGGCCAAGTACTCGCTGCTCTGCAATGAGGACGGCGGCATCATCGACGACCTCATCACCTACCGCCGCCCCGCCCCGGCGGACGCCGGAAGTGAAGGGACCGACCGCTTCCTGGTGGTTCCGAACGCCGGCAACGCCACAGTGGTGGCAGCAGAACTTGCCCAGCGTGCCGCGGGTTTCGACGTGGAGGTGGACGACGTCTCAGCAGGCACCTCCCTCATCGCAGTCCAGGGTCCCAAGGCACAGGAACTGCTGCTCCGGCTGGTCCCCGCCGCCCAGCACAGCCTGATCACGGAACTTAAGTACTACGCAGCGGTGGAAGTTCCCTTCCTGGTGGGCGGCGCCGGCCAGGAGCTCCTGCTGGCACGCACCGGCTATACCGGCGAGGACGGCTTCGAGATCTTCGTTGACAACGACGACGCCGCCGCCCTGTGGCAGGCCATCGTCGCCATTGCGGACGAAGGGGAACTGACGCCCGCGGGCCTCGCCTCCCGCGATTCGCTCCGGCTCGAGGCCGGGATGCCGCTCTACGGCAATGAGCTGTCCCTCGAAGGCGACCCGTTCGCCGCAGGACTGGGACCCGTCGTCGCGCTTTCCAAGGAAGGCGACTTTGTGGGCAAGGCCGCGCTCGCGGCCAAGAAGGAAACCGGCGCAGGCACGTCGTCAGGACGAAAGCTCGTGGGCCTCAAGGGCCTGGGCCGCCGTGCCGGCCGCGGACACTACCCGGTCCTCAAGGACGGCGCTGTGGTTGGCGAAGTCACCTCCGGCCAGCCCTCGCCGACCCTGGGCTACCCGGTGGCCATGGCCTACGTGGATGTTGAACACACCGAACTCGGCACCGCCCTGGACATCGACCTCCGCGGCAAGGCGGAGCCGTTCGAAGTCGTTGCCTTGCCGTTTTACAAGCGCCAAAAGTAGCCCAGCTCCGGTGGTCACCTTAGGCCCGTCGGGTCCGGCCACCTCTGCATGCTGCTCCTTCGTCGCTCTGACGCATGCTGCCGGAGACCGGACCCGAAGGGGCCGCGCTGGTCACCTACGGCGGGTTCCACCCCAACGCTCTCTCACTTTTCGCAAGGTTTGGGCCGACGCTCTCTCACTTTTCGCAAGGTTTGGGCCGACGCTCTCTCACTTTCACAAACCAACGCAAAGGAAAAACACATGGCAAAAGTTGCCCCTGAATTGCAGTACTCCGACGAGCACGAGTGGGTGGCCCGCGAGGGTGGGAACCTGGTGTCCGTCGGGATTTCCGCCGTGGCCACTGATGCCCTCGGCGACATCGTGTACGTGGAACTGCCCGAGGTGGGCTCTGCGGTCACGGCGGGGGAGACGTGCGGCGAGGTGGAGTCCACCAAGTCCGTCTCGGACCTGTACGCCCCGGTGACCGGCGAGGTCACGGAGGTCAATCCCGCCGTCGTCGACGACCCCGCGCTGGTCAACAATGATCCCTACGGTGCGGGCTGGCTCTTCAAGGTGGCCGCCGAGTCTGACGGGCCGCTGCTGTCCGCCGAGGACTACGCGGCCAAGAACGGCGGCGAACTGTGAGCGCCGCAGCCGCAGGCACTGCCGCGTTCGAGCAGGTAGTTTCCCCGAGCCTGGACGCCCAGCTGTCCGAGCTGGATCCGGAGATCGCCGCCAAGATCGACGACGAACTGACCCGCCAGCGCGACGGCCTGGAAATGATCGCGTCGGAAAACCACACCGCCGTGGCCGTGATGCAGGCGCAGGGCTCGGTCCTGACCAACAAGTACGCCGAGGGCTACCCGGGCAAGCGCTACTACGGCGGCTGCGAGCACGTGGACGTTATTGAGCAGCTGGCCATCGACAGGGTGAAAGCCCTGTTCGGTGCAGAATACGCGAACGTGCAGCCGCACTCCGGCGCGCAGGCGAACGCCTCGGTGATGCACGCCCTGATCAAGCCGGGCGACACGATCATGGGCCTGAACCTGGCCCACGGCGGACACCTGACGCATGGCATGAAGATCAACTTCTCCGGCCGCCTGTACAACGTCATTCCGTACCAGGTCCGCGAGGAGGACCACCGAATCGACATGGCCGAGGTGGAGCGCCTGGCTCAGGAGCACAGGCCGCAGCTGATCGTGGCGGGCTGGTCCGCGTACGCACGCCAGCTGGACTTCGCCGAGTTCCGCCGGATCGCCGACTCGGTGGGGGCCTATCTGATGGTGGACATGGCACACTTCGCGGGCCTGGTGGCCGCGGGCCTGCACCCGTCACCGGTGCCGCACGCCCACGTGACCACCTCCACCACGCACAAGACCCTCGCCGGCCCGCGCGGCGGCATTATCCTGACCAACGACGCCGGCATTGCCAAGAAGATCAACTCGGCAGTGTTCCCGGGCCAGCAGGGCGGACCGCTGGAACACGTCATCGCTGGAAAGGCGGTGGCCTTCAAGATCGCCGCGTCCGCCGAGTTCAAGGAGCGCCAGGAACGCGTCCTGGCCGGCGCCCGGATCCTGGCTGACCGCCTGGTCCAGCCGGATGTCAAAGCCAAGGGGATCAACGTGATCTCCGGCGGAACCGACGTGCATCTGGTACTTGTTGACCTGCGCGACTGTGAGCTTGACGGTCAGCAGGCCGAGGACCGGCTCGCGGAGATCGACATCACGGTCAACCGCAACGCAGTGCCGTTCGATCCGCGCCCGCCGATGGTTACCTCCGGGCTGAGGATCGGCACCCCGGCGCTGGCTACGCGGGGCTTTGGCAAGGCGGCCTTCCGTGAGGTCGCTGACATCATCGCCGAGGCCCTGATCGCCGACGCCGGCGCAGACCTTTCCGGCCTGCGCTCCCGCGTGGATGCCCTCGCGGCAGCCCACCCGCTCTACCCGGGCGTCGCACCACTGTCCTGAAGTCCGTGGCTGGCTTTGGGGCCCGTCGTGTCCGACCTCCTCTGCATGCTCGGTCGCGAAGACGCCCGCTGAGCGGACGTGACGCTCCCTTAGACGCATGCTGCCGGAGGCCGGACCCGAAGGGGCCATCGTCCGTCCCCTTAAGAGTCAGGCAGTCAGTGATTGTCCGTAAGGGTGAGAGACCGACGGTGGGTGAGCGGATTCCGGAAGCGTGCGTCAGAGCGACGAAGGAGCAGCACGCGGAGGAATTCGGTCACCCACTACCCAACCCAACCACACTCTTAGTTAGGAACCGACCATGGCTGTTGGTGTCTTTGACCTGTTTTCCATTGGGATCGGGCCTTCGAGCTCACACACCGTGGGCCCCATGCGCGCTGCTGCGGTGTTCGCCGAGGAGCTCAAGTCTTCCGGTGTGCTTGGCCGCGTTGCCGGACTCCGGGTTGACCTGTACGGATCGCTTGCGGCGACCGGCCACGGCCATGGCACCATGACCGCCATCCTGCTGGGCCTGGAAGGATTCCACCCCGAGCTGATCCTGCCCGACGAGGTGGAGGAGCGGCTGGCCACCATCGCCGAAACGGGAATGCTGCGGCTCAGCGGTGCCGTTTCGCTGCCGTATGGGGTGACGGACATGGTGCTGAGGCCGCTCACCATCCTTCCCCGGCACACCAACGGCATGACGTTCACCGTCTCAGACGCCGGCGGCAATTCTCTCCACAAAGCCACGTTCTTCTCCGTGGGTGGTGGCTTTATTGTCCGTGAAGGTGAAGAGGAAGCCGCGCTCAAGGAACTGGACGAGTCCAAGAAGGAGCTCCCCCTGCCGTTCAGGACTGCCGCGGAGCTCCTGGGCCATTGCCAGTCCAAGGGCCTGTCCATGGGCGAGGTCATGCTCGTCAACGAAAGGGCGTCGACGTCGGAGCAGGAGATCCGCGACGGCCTGCTCCATATCTACTCGGTGATGGAAAGCTGTGTGGAGGTCAGCCTTAAGCGCGAAGGCCTGCTGCCCGGCGGACTGAAGGTCCGCCGTCGTGCGCCCGACTGGCATGACCGCCTCCTGAAGGAGGACAAGGACCGGGACCCCAAGTACTGGCAGGAATGGGTCAACCTGATCGCCCTGGCTGTCAATGAGGAGAATGCCTCCGGTGGGCGCGTTGTCACCGCCCCCACCAACGGCGCGGCCGGCATCATCCCCGCGGTGTTGTATTACGCACTGCATTTCGCTCCGGGTATGGACAAAGCCACGCAGCAGGACCGCGACGACGTTGTGGTCAAGTTCCTGCTGACGGCCGGTGCCATCGGGGTGCTGTACAAGGAGCAGGCGTCCATTTCGGGTGCTGAGGTGGGCTGCCAGGGGGAGGTGGGGTCGGCGTCGTCCATGGCCGCGGCAGGCCTGGCCGAGGTGATGGGCGGAACGCCGTCACAGGTGGAGAACGCCGCGGAGATCGCGATGGAGCACAACCTGGGCCTGACGTGTGATCCGATCGGCGGGCTGGTGCAGGTCCCGTGCATCGAACGCAACGCGATCGCCGCCGCCAAGGCCATCAACGCCGCCAAAATGGCGCTCTGGGGCGATGGTTCGCACCGGGTATCCCTGGACGAGGTGATCGTGACCATGCGCGAGACCGGCCGCGACATGAGCTCCAAGTACAAGGAAACCGCCATGGGCGGCCTTGCTGTGAACGTTGTGGAATGCTGACCAGGCTCAGTTGTTGACGGCAGCCCACGCGTTGAGGGTACCGGCGAAAATCACCCAGGACAGGTATGGCAGAAGCAGGATGCCAGCGGGAGTGCTGATAGGGCCAAAATCCATCACGGTGAACGACAGTGCCACGATCAGGGCCAGAATCACCGCGAGACCCAGCCACAGGGCCAACGATCCCAGAATCGGGTAGAGGCCAAAGAACAACGGCGTCCAGGCGAGGTTGAGGAGGAGTTGGGCCCAGTACAACTTCAGCGGCCTGCTGGTCAGGCCCGCCCCGTGGCGCCACACCAACCAGGCGGCCACGGCCATCCCGATGTAGAGCACAGTCCAGACGGGGCCGAAGGCTGATTTGGGTGGGGTCCACGGCGGCATGTCAGCGGTGGCAAACCAGCCATTCACATTGGCTACAACAGCCACGCTGCCCAGTCCGGCCACCGCGGCAGAGGCTGCAAGAAAAACCACGAGCATCAGCAACTGGGCTGCCGTTCCCCGCTGGCCGGATGCTGGCGGACCGGTTCCCGGGTTGCCGGATGCCGGTTGGCTGGGGCCTGGAGATTCTCCGGAATGGGACTGCATGCCTCAACCCTCGCCATGCGCGAACAATGAGTCAAGGAACGGCCACGCTTGAGAGGGTCTGGCGTCAGGCTGGAAAGCCCGGACCAGATCAGGCTTTAGACTTGTGACTGCATGTCCGCACGCAGCAATACGCACCGAACAGCGCACGAAACCCAGAGATTGGACACGGCCCCCTTGCGAGAATTCACCGCCCGCTTTGCTACAGCCGAGGAAATTGAGAACTGGGACAAGCACGTTACGGCCAACCCGAACGGCGGCAACATGCTGCAGTCGGCAGCCTACGCGTCGGTGAAGAACGGCCACGGCTGGGATGTCCGCTTCCTGGTTCTGGAGTCTGCGGGAACTGCCAGTTACAACCTCGTTCTGGAGAAGAAGTTTCCCCTGCTGGGCCGCCTCTGGTACCTCATCAAAGGGCCCGACCTGGCTGACCTTGAGGACCTCAAGCCGGCGCTGGATGCGTGCGCGGCATTTGCCCGGAGCCGGAAATTCAACGTCTTCGCCATCAAGGTCGAGCCGGACATCGTCTCCAGTTCTGAAGCCCGGGCGCACCTCGCGGCTGCCGGCCTGGTGAAGGCCCCTAACATCCAGTCCAACGACTCCACCGCGCTGCTGGATATTGCGGAGCCGGAGAAGGAGGTGTTCCGCGCCATTTCCTCACGCGCCCGGAACGCCGTCCGCCGCGCCGAACGCGAAGGCTGCGAAGTGGTGCAACGGGAACAGAGCCCGGAAACGTACCGCGCCCTCTACGAGCTGATGGCGGACACAGTGAACGCCAAAGGATCGATGCCGCTGCGCAGCTACGAGTACTACTCCCGGTTCTGGGACGAATTCTGCAACCGGGGCCAGGGCAACTTCTTTTTCGTCTACGAGGACGGGAAGCCGAGCGTAGGCGCCTTTGTGATCAACTACGGATCCAAGGCAACGTACAAGGACGGCGGTTCCACCCAGAACCGAAAGCAGTACGGTGATTCCCATCTGGTCCAGTGGGCCGCCATCCGCCGGATGAAGGAACTGGGCTGCGCGGAGTACGACTTCTGCGGCACGCCTCCCGCAGACAGGATCAAGGACACCTCCCATCCGCTGTACGGCATGGGCATGTTCAAGACAAGCTTCAGCAAAACAGTCACGGATTTTGTGGGCTGCTACGACTATGTCCTTGGGCCCGTCAGACACCGTCTCTGGGTCAAAGGTGCCGAACGTATCTTCCGACGGCTTGAAACTACCCGCACCGGTGGCCAGTTCTACTGACCGGATCCCTGCCCGCCCATCCACGAACACGAAGGTCAGCGCATGCCCCAAGCCGGCAGCACATCCATAGGTGAGGTAACTTCAGTGAATTCAATCAAGGCCGGAACAGAGCTCGAGTTCGCCGTCCTCAGTGACGCCGAATTCGAGTCTTTTTCCCCGAACCACCCGCAAAACAGCTTCATCCAGTCCGCCGAGTTCACGCGCTTCCAGCGCGCCCGCGGACAGGTCGTGGAGCTCTTCGGGGTCAGGCGCAATGGTGAGCTGGTAGCGGCCGGAAAGCTGAATTACACCACCAACCGCTGGGGCTACAAGGTGTGCGAATGCGCCAAGGGCCCCCTCATGGACTACACGGACGCTGATCTGGTGCGTGCCGTCGTCGAACTCCTCAAGACGCGCGCCGCGGACCGCAAGGCCGCGGAGCTGAGGATTTCCCCCAACCTGTTGTACGTCGCCCACGACGCCGACGGCGTCGAGCACCCGGAAATCCTGGACAACCGGCCCCTGGTGGCCGAACTGGCCCGGCTGGGCTTTGAGCACCAGGGATCAGACATGAACTTCGCGAACGTCAACTGGATGTTCATCAAAACCCTTGAGAGCATCCAGGACTCAGAGGAGCTCATTATGGGCACCAGCTACCGGACGCGAAAAGCCGTCCGGAAGGCCGAAAAGAACGGGGTGTTCCTGGAGCAGGCCACGCTGGAGACCCTGGATGAGTTCTACGATGCGTTGAGCACGGCAGGGGATGAAAAGGGCTTCACCTACCGGGAACGCGAATACTACGAACAGCTCCTGCGGACCACATCGGCCGAGTTCACCAAACTCATGATGGCCAAGATTGACATCCCCGCCTACCGGAGGTCCATCACCGAACGGCTCGAAGCGGAATCTGCGGCCGCGGCCGACCTGCGCCGCGAGGTTGAAGAGACGGGCAGCAAAAAGAAAGCCAACCGGCTCAAAGTGGTCCAGGACCTCGTGGACAGTTACGAGCGCAGCCTTAAGGACATCGAGCGCTTCCCGGATTCCGTGGGCGTGGCAACCGTGGCGGCCATCCACTTCGTCTGCTTCGGCGATGAGGTGGTGTGCGTCATCGGCGGGACCAAGCAGGACTACATCTACTTCAACGGCGCCACTTCGCTGTACTGGGGCATGATGCTGCACGCGCTGGAGAAGGGGTACTCCCGCTACAACTTCTATGGGACCTTCGGCATCGAGGGCCAGGACGAAGAAGGGCACGGCGGCTACGCCTTCAAAAAGGGCTTTGGCGGGGAAGTGGTCCAACTGCTGGGCGACTTCGTGATGCCCGTGCGGCCACTCGTGTTCCAGGCCAACCGTCTGGCCCGGACCGCAATCGCGGCAGGCCGTACCCTGCTGGGCAAACTGCCCCTGAGGCGCAGGGCGTAAGGCCACCAAACAGCATCATCCATCAGACCGGGAGGAGTACCAGAGTGACCGATCGACCTGACGATCCCCGGACCAAGCCGCCCACTGACGGCCTGCCCAAGACCCAGCCGATTTCGCCCACCCAGCTGCGACAGAACGCAGCGGCCAAAAGGATGCTGCGGCGCCTGGTCCAGGGGGAGAACCCGCCGACGGCGCCGATGAGCATTGTGGACAGGCTCACCGGGAGCCCCTACGCCAACCCGATGATCCAGGTGGGAGGGGTGGATACCTCTGCGCGCAAAACCCTGGACTTCGCCCTGCACCTGGCCGAGACCATGTTCCGGTACGGGGCAGGCGCCTTGGAGGTGGAGACGAGCATCATCGCCGTCACCGCAGCGTTGGGTCTGAAAAACATCGAGGTGGACATCACCAACCAGTCGGTGGCCATCAACTACGCTCCCAAGGACCAGACGCCCATTTCGCTGCTGCGCGTGGTGCGTTCCTGGACCAACAACTACGCCGGGCTGGCCACAGTGCACCAGCTGGTGACGGACATTGTGGCCGGGGGAGTGGGCCGGGATGAGGCCATCCGGCGCCTGGACGAGGCGATCACCAGCCCCAAGCCTTTCCCGCGCTGGATGGTCACCATGGCCTTCGGCGTCTTTGCCGCTGTGTTTGTGGGCGTGCTCGGCGGTGACCCGGTGTCCTCCCTCATCGCATTTCTCTCCAACATCGGCGTGAGCCTCCTGGCCCGGAAGCTGGGACGTTTGCGGATGCCTGACTTCTTCATCACGGGGACGTGTTCGTTCGTGGTGACGTTTGTGGCGCTCCTGCTGTGGAGGTTCGGGCTGACCAATTCACCGTCGATTGTGGTGGTGGGCGGCATCCTGCTGCTCCTGCCCACCGGGCGTCTGGTCTCCTCCGTCCAGGATGCCATCAACGGCTTCCCCGTGACGGCCGCCGGGCGGTTCCTGTCCACGGTCCTGACTTTCGGGGCGCTGGTGGCCGGGATCGCCGTCGCCTTTGTGGTGGGCTCCAAGACGGGCATGCAGGAAATCAATGTCACCCAGGCGCTCCCGCCGGCATACGACCTGTGGGTTCTTGTCATCTTCATCGCCCTTGCGGTGATAGCCATTGGCATCACCGAGCAGACCGCCTGGAAGCTGCTGCTGCCCACGGCAGCTGTTGGCGTTGCGGGCTACCTGGCACTGCTCGGAGCGGACACACTGGGTCTTGGCGACAGGTTCTCGCCCGCACTGTCCGCTGTGGTGATCGGCCTGCTGGCAAGGTTGGTGGCCCTCAAGATGGGCGCGCCACAGCTGGTGGTTGCCGTACCCGCGGCGCTGATCCTGCTGCCTGGACTGACTATTTTCCGCTCGATGTACGTGCTGACGATCGAGGAATCTGAGATCCTGCTTGGCGCCGGGGGAATGCTCAGTGCCGGTGCGATTGTCCTGGGGGCTGCCGGCGGCATTGTGCTTGGCGACACCTTGGCCAGGCCCCTGACCCGCAGCCTGGCCAGCAACGAGCGACGGCGGGCCCGCAGGCGGTAGCCTTCCCATATCTGCTGCTTAGATCTGCCCTACGGGCAGCTTCTTCTCGGCCTGGAAATCGTCCTCCACCCGCCCGCTTGCCCAGTAGCCGGACAAAGACACCTGTTTGCGCTCAAGCCCGCGCTGGACAAAAAACACGTCCCGAAGGGCCTTCATATATCCGCGTTCGCCGTGGGCAAAGACATCAACCCTGCCGGCAGGCCACTCGGCGCTGGCGACGGCCGAAACCAGCAGCCCGCCTGTCCCGGGGGCAGCACCGTTCCGCCGGAGCCAGGTGATGTCCACGCCGTCCGGGGCAGAAATCGGCTGGATGTCGGCGTGGCTGTCCACTTCGAGGAACGCCAGGCCGCGGGCCTCCGGAGGCAAGGCTTCCAGGGAAGCGGCGATGGCCGGCAGGGCGGCTTCGTCTCCCGCAAAGAGGTACCAGTCGGCGTCCTGCGCGGGGTTGTAGGCTCCGCCGGGGCCGGTGAACGTCAGGGCGTCGCCCCGCTGTGCCGTGGCCGCCCACGGCCCCGCAAGTCCCTCATCGCCGTGGATCACAAAATCGATGGCCAGTTCCCGGGCAGCCTCATTCACCCACCTGACCGTGTACGTGCGGGTGAACGGCCATTGTTCCCGGGGCATGGTTTCCCGGATGGTCCACAGGTCCAACGGTTGGGCATAGTCCACGCCAGGCTGCGGGAAAACAATCTTGACGTAGCGGTCCACGAAACTGTTGTTGACGTAATCGTCAAAGCCTTCCCCGCCGGCAACAATCCGGACCATGTGCGGCGAGAGTTCCTCACGGCGGAGCACCGTCAGGTTGATCTGCGGACGGCTCTTCTTAGTGGCGCTGGTGGCCGCTGGAACTGTGCTCATAAGGCAACCCTAAGCTAACGAACCTTGGGAAGTTCCCAGGTTACGCCCGCACTGCCCTGCTCCCGCAGCAGGGCGTTGGCCTGGCTGAAAGGCCGGGAACCGAAGAAACCGCGCGACGCCGATAGCGGACTGGGATGGGCGCTCGACACCACCGCCGCGCCGGACAGGAGGGGACGGACGCTTTCCGCGTCCTTTCCCCAGAGAACGGCCACCAGGGGTAACCTGCCGCCCTTTGGTGTCCGCCGGTTGGCGACGGCGGTGACGGCCGCCGTCGTGATTTTCTCCCAGCCCTTGCCCCGGTGCGAGCCCGCGGCGCCCGCCCGGACGCTCATTACGCGGTTGAGGAGCAGCACGCCCTGGGCAGCCCAGGCGGACAGGTCGCCGTGTACCGGGGCGGGAACGCCCAGATCGGTTTCGAGCTCGCGGTAGATGTTTGCCAGGCTCCGCGGGATGGGCCGGGTCCGCGGATCGACGGAGAAGGAAAGGCCAACGGCGTGCCCGGGGGTCGGATACGGGTCCTGGCCCACAATCAGCACCTTGACGTCCGCCAGCGGCTGCCGGAATGCGCGCAGGACGTTCGACGGCGACGGCAGCACCCGGTGCCCGGCTGCGACTTCGGCGGCGAGGAAGCCCAGGACCCCGCGCAGCTCGATTTCCACCACGCCCAACGCTTCGGCCCAGTCGGCGGCCATCAGCTCACCGAGCGGCAGCATGGCCATCTCGGCAAAGCCAACGGCCTCCACAGGAGCCTGGTCCAGTTCGAAAAGGGGCTCAGAATCAAACACGCTCCCATTCTCGCAGGGATATGAGTTGCCGTAACGCGGCGTAAATGACAACAGTGTTATTCCTCCGTAGCATGGGGGTGGGACTTTTTACCTGAACCAGCGAAGGAGTGTGTCGTGGCGGAAGCAGCTCGGGAACACATGCCGGAGCCGGAAGAGCGCGGCTCGCTGCCGGCGGATTTCACTCCTCGGGAGTCGCCGCTGGGCGAGCGTGACCAGCAGATGCTCGCCCTGGAGCGGCAGTGGTGGAAGTACGCCGGCGCCAAGGAACAGGCCATCAGGGAGCTCTTTGACCTGTCGGCCACGCACTACTACCAGCTGCTGAATGCACTCATTGACACCGAGGATGCGCTGGCCCACGATCCCATGCTGGTCAAGAGATTGCGTAGACTACGTACGTCACGTCAGCGGGCACGTACTGCACGCCGCCTGGGTTCCGACGCGCACTAGGCTCGCGCCGGGCCATCAGCAGCAATCAACAAGGATGTCTCTCCAATATGACCAAATACGCTCGGGATGAATTCGACAAGGTCCCGGAGACCGCCTCGCGCCAAGGTATCCACCGGACGGCATCGGCGCCTTCCCGGCGCAAGCTGTGGCCCATCCTCGCGGTAGGCATCGCGGCGTTGGCAATCGGCCTGGTCTCCTTCCTGATCCTCCCGAAGCTTGGCTTCATCCCCGGTGGCAGCCAAGCGTCCACCAGCGTGGAATCCTCCGCGTCGCCGGAAGCCAGCACAGACCCTTCCACCAGCGCCCAGCCCTCAGCCAGTGCAGAGCCGTCCGCGAGTGCGGACGCTGAACCAAGCACCACGCCGAGCGTCACGCCGTCGAGCGCTGCCGTGGACAAGTCGCAGGGCGTTGCAGTCTACAACGGGTCCGGAACGGCGGGGGTCGCTGCCAGGGTCAGTTCGATTGTCCAGTCTGACGGCTGGACGTTGGGCCAGGTGGGCAACTGGGGCGGTACTCCCCAGCAGACGTCGGTGATCTTCTACGCGGGTGCGGCACAGAAGGCCAACGCCGAGGCACTCTCCGAGCTCCTGAACATTCCCACCATGGTGGACAGCTCCGATTTCCAGGCCCCCGTGGTTGTGGTGCTGGGTCCGGGGTTCAACTAACAGGCGCCGGTTACGCCTGAATAACTATTGGGTGCTGACCCGGCCGTGTGGCTCGGCCCGCCCAAGGGCGATTGGCTAGAGTGATTTCAAGCTTCGGTTCGTAATAAGCGGCACACAGTGGCGTGGGCCTTACGGACGCTACTGAAAGAGTGGACATCATGGCACTGGGAACCGTTAAGTGGTTCAACGCTGAAAAGGGCTATGGCTTCATCACCGTGGACGGCTCAGGTGACGACGTTTTTGTTCACTGGTCGGCCATCGTGGGTGAGGGCTACCGGGCCCTCGATGAAGGACAGCGCGTGGAGCTGGAAATTGGCGAAGGCGAAAAAGGCCCGCAGGCAGAAAGCGTCAGGCTGGCCGAGTGAAGTCCGTCATTCTCAGTTCAGCCACTTATCGGTCAGCCATTTTCCGTGGGGCGGCCGGGGCGGCGGCCCTGCTTGCGCTGGCCGGCTGTGGCGGTGTGGCGGGCAATGCACGGCTGGACTCCGTCGAAGCGTCCGGTGACGGAACCCTGCGGATCGGCCTGATCCTGGACAACACGGGCAAACAGGCCTTCCTCAACGATTCACAGCTTGCCGCAGCCACACTCGCGGTACAGGAGATCAACGCGGCCGGCGGCCACAAAGGCAAACCTGTCCAGCTGCTCCCTGAGCCAGCCGGAGAAGGTTCGCAAGCCCAAGCCACCGAACTGGTTGCAGCTAAGGCGGACGTGGTCATTGGCCCCACGGATTCCAGTAACGCGGCCGGCGCCATCGACGTCCTCTCCCGCGCCAGGGTGCCGCTAATCTCACCGGCGAACTCGGCCGCAGGCCTGAGCAAATACAAGAACGGCGGCTATTACTTCCGGACGGCAGCGGCCGACGTCGCCCAGGCGTCCGTGCTGGTGAAGCTTGCCAAGGATGGCGGCGCCAAGAGCCTTGCTGTGGTCCACCAGGACAGCGGCTACGGCAAGGATGTTTCCGACGCCGTGGCCAGCGCCGCGAAGAATGCCGGGCTGGATACCGTCTCCACCACAGCGTTCAAACCGGGCGAGGCGCGGAAGGCTGCCGCCGCTGCGCAGAAGGCGGCACCGGACGCCGTGGTTCTTATCGCCCGAGATGGCGCTCAGGGGGCAATCGCGGAACTGAACAACGCCGGATTGTCCGGCAGCCGGATTGTCCTCAGCGACGGTGCTTATGGCCAGTACGGTTCCGGCCTCGGCTCCAAGGCCCTGGACGGCGCCCGCGCCGTGGTCCCCGGAGTGTTCCCCTCGGAGGACTTCCAGGCCCGGCTCGTGGCGGTGGATCCCGGGCTGAAGGATCTGTCGTTCGCGGCAGAGACGTTCGACGCCGTGAATCTGGCTGTCCTGGCCGCCGGGAAAGCCGATGACGATGCGGGGCGGACCATAGCCGCGAACCTGATCGCGGTGTCCGGCGGCTCTGTTGAGGGTGCCGTCCCGGACCAGCCAGGAAAACCATGTACGTCCTTCAAGGAGTGCCAGGATCTGCTGAAGTCAGGTGCCGCAATTAACTACGACGGCGAGTCGGGACCGATTGCCTTCGACGCCAAGGGTGACATCACCACGGCGAACTTCATGGTCTTCACGTACGGACCGGACAATAAGGCGCGCATCAGCGGACGCGAGTCCGCCGGCCGGGCAGCCGGCTGATCGCCAGCAGCGAACCGTTGCCTCCGAGAGCGATTTTCAGTGCCTTTCGCTTGCACTCTCACCTATGGAGTGCTAATTATTGATTTAGCACTCCTACGTACCGACTGCTAAAGCGACGCCCGGTTTTGGCCGGTGCTGAGCCTGGCTCCGGTCGTGGAGCGAAAGAAACACCTTGCTGGGGTGAGATCCGGATCCGGCGGCATACAGAGGCCGTCAGCGAAGGATCGTCCGTCGCGGGCACCGCAGTGCAGGTTCATTCTTAACGACTGTCCCGAAAGGACTACTGCCGTTATGGCCAAGATCATTGCATTTGATGAAGAGGCACGCCGCGGCCTTGAGCGGGGCCTGAACATCCTCGCTGACGCCGTCAAGGTCACCCTCGGCCCGCGTGGACGCAACGTCGTCCTCGAAAAGAAGTGGGGCGCCCCCACGATCACCAACGATGGTGTTTCCATCGCCAAGGAGATCGAGCTGGACGATCCTTACGAAAAGATCGGCGCCGAGCTGGTCAAGGAAGTTGCCAAGAAGACGGACGACGTAGCCGGCGACGGAACCACCACGGCTACCGTGCTGGCCCAGGCCCTGGTCAAGGAAGGCCTGCGCAACGTTGCGGCCGGCGCTGACCCGCTGTCCCTCAAGCGCGGCATCGAGAAGGCTGTTGAAGCCGTCACGGTGGAGCTGCTTGCCTCGGCCAAGGAAATCGAAACCAAGGAAGAGATCGCGGCAACCGCGTCCATCTCCGCCGGTGACGACGAAATCGGTGCCCTTATTGCCGAAGCCCTGGATAAAGTCGGCAAGGAAGGTGTCATCACCGTCGAGGAGTCCAACACCTTCGGCCTGGAGCTTGAGCTCACTGAG
This sequence comes from Arthrobacter pascens, assembly GCF_030815585.1. Lineage (NCBI taxonomy): Bacteria > Bacillati > Actinomycetota > Actinomycetes > Micrococcales > Micrococcaceae > Arthrobacter > Arthrobacter pascens. The sequence goes on along the minus strand of NZ_JAUSWY010000001.1, from coordinate 3,575,398 downwards.
GGCATGCGGTTCGACAAGGGTTACATCTCCGCCTACTTCGTCACCGACGCCGATCGTCAGGAAACGGTCCTTGAGGACCCGTACATCCTGATCGTCAACTCAAAGATCTCCAACGTCAAGGAACTGGTTGCTGTCCTGGAAAAGGTCATGCAGTCCAACAAGCCGCTGCTGATCATTGCCGAGGACATCGAGGGCGAGGCACTGGCCACCCTGATCGTCAACAAGATCCGCGGCACCTTCAAGTCCGTTGCCGTCAAGGCTCCGGGCTTCGGCGACCGCCGCAAGGCCCAGCTTGCTGACATCGCTGTGCTCACCGGTGGCCAGGTCATCGCTGAGGAAGTCGGACTCAAGCTTGAGACGGCCGGCCTTGAACTCCTGGGACGCGCCCGCAAGGTTGTTGTCACCAAGGACGAGACCACCATCGTTGAAGGTGCCGGCGACGCCGACCAGATCGCTGGCCGCGTTTCCCAGATCCGTGCCGAGATCGAAAACTCCGATTCCGACTACGACCGCGAGAAGCTGCAGGAACGCCTGGCCAAGCTGGCCGGCGGCGTTGCAGTCATCAAGGCCGGTGCCGCAACCGAGGTTGAGCTGAAGGAACGCAAGCACCGCATTGAGGACGCTGTCCGCAACGCAAAGGCTGCTGTCGAGGAAGGCATCGTCGCCGGCGGTGGCGTTGCACTGATCCAGGCTGGCGCCAAGGCGTTTGCCAACCTGAACCTGACCGGTGACGAAGCAACGGGCGCCAACATCGTCCGCGTTGCCATCGATGCACCGCTGAAGCAGATTGCCTTCAACGCTGGCCTTGAGCCCGGCGTTGTGGTGGACAAGGTCCGCGGCCTGCCCGCAGGCCATGGCCTGAACGCAGCAACCGGCGAATACGTCGACCTGCTGGCTGCCGGTATCAACGACCCCGTCAAGGTAACCCGCTCTGCACTGCAGAACGCGGCTTCCATTGCCGGCCTGTTCCTCACCACCGAGGCTGTAGTGGCCGACAAGCCGGAGAAGAACGCTCCGGCCATGGGTGGCGGCGACGACATGGGCGGCATGGGCGGCTTCTAGCCCCGCCAGCCGGAACCTGTTCCACGCCTAAAAGTGCGGCCCCCTCGCAGGAGGGGGCCGCACTTTTGTGTCCCTGGGCTGGCGCTTTGGGCCACGTTTCCTGACGGCTACTTACGGGCCGTTGCCAGCATTCCTTCAACTTCCTTCTTGAAGTTTTCGGCTGCTGCTTGGGGACTCAATCTGTCGTACAGGACTTCGTCAGTGAAGCGCTTGATGACGTTCTGGACGCTGCCTGCCCCGACGGGCGGAACAGGAGGCGCGTCGGTGATCTCCGTTGCGACGTCCTTCAGGAAGCCCACCACTGTGGTGTCGGCGGGCTTCAGGGCCGGGGTGATGCTGTCGACGATCTCCGAATTGGCCGGCACACCCCGGTCGGTCATCAGGATGGCTCCGGCCGCCGGGCTGTTTGCCAGGTAGTTGATGAACGTGGCTGCCGCTTCCGGGTTCTTGGAGCGTGAGGAAGCGGACCAGAACATGGTGGGTTTGAAGTACATGCCGTTGTCCGCGGACGTGCCGTCGATGCTGGGGGCACGCAGCATCTTGATGCTGCTTCCCGTAGTGGTTTCCAGGGATCCCAGCTGGTTGGTCCACCACCAGGCCATGCCCACCCTGTTGGTGCCGAACAGGCTTTCCTCCAGGCCAGCACCGGAATCCTCCGTGGCCACTGTGGCCGGCGGGCTGGCTTTGGAGTCACGCTGTTCCTTCAGCCGTTCCCAGAAGGAGGCAGTCGTGGCAGTATCGAAATCAACTTTGCCGTCTTGGGAGTAGAGGTTCTCGCCGTGCTGCCGGAGCCAGATAATGAGATCGGCTTCATTGCTCCCGTAGGCGGCGCCGTAGCTCTTGCCGCCGCCTGCAGCGCTCAGTTTTGCGGCGGTGCCTATGAAGTCGTCCCACGTCCAGGTGGTGTCGTCAGGGACCGGCACGTTGGCCGCCTCGAAGACCTTTGTGTTCGCCATGATGACGTAGGCGTTCTTGCCCGTGCTCAGCCCGTACTGGGCGCCGTCGTACTGGCCGGAGGCAAGTTGCTCCTTGTCCATCTTGGATGTATCGACGCCGCTCTGTTTTGAGAGATCCAGGAGCGCCCCGCGTCCGCCATATTCGGCGATGTACTTCTGGTCCATCTGGATGACGTCCGGAGCGTCGTTGGCGGCGGTCTTGGTGGCCAGCTTGTCCCAATAACTGGCCCATTCGCCGGGCTCCGATTCAATCTTGATATTGGGGTGTTCCGCCTCGAAAGCCGAAATGACCTTTTCCGTCTGCGCGTTGAGGTACTCGTTGCCCCACCATGCAAACCGCAGTGTCACTTCCTTATCGCCGCTGGATCCGGCGGATGCGCCACAACCTGTAGCAAGCAGCGAAACCGCCACCGCAACAGCTCCGAGCTGAAACTTCCTCCGGCCTATGGTCCGAATCTTCATTGATGCGCCTTCCTGATGCCAGTGGATTCCAAGCCCGCCCCGTGTCCCGGGCCCGGCGTCGATGCCGGGAAATCGTTCAGGTGAGAAAACGGTTTCTCGGCTGAGTTCCGATTGTTCCGCGCTTTTGGACCGGCGTCAATAGGTTCTGGGTAAGCGGTTTCCGAAGCTCATGCCGCCGGCAGAGATGTCCTTCCGATCGCGTGCGGGGGAGAAAATCCCCGGAACCGGAGCGAACCAAAAAAGGTTGACAGCCGGGTCTGGCAGGATGGAACCGTGACAATTACTGCAGCAGCCGACGGTTCGGCTTTAGGAAATCCCGGCCCGGCCGGATGGGCCTGGTATGTGAATGACGAGTGCTGGCGGGCAGGGGGGTGGCCGCACGGAACCAACAACCAAGGCGAGCTGATGGCCGTCCTTGACCTCTTCCGCGCCACGGCGCACGTTCCCGACCAAGACCTCCGGATTCTGTGCGACAGCCAGTACGTCATCAACTCCATCACCAAATGGATGCCGGGATGGAAGCGGAAAGGTTGGCGGAAGGCTGACGGCAAACCCGTCCTGAACGTCGAACTGCTGAAGGAGCTGGACCGAGAGCTCGCCGGCCGCAAATATAGCTTCGAGTGGGTCAAGGGACACGCAGGGCACCCCCTCAATGAGGCAGCTGATGAGCGCGCCAGGGCCGCTGCCACGGCCTACCAGCAGGGAGTTGCGGCCCGCTCGGGTCCTGGGTTCGCCGGTGCGCCAACCGCAGCTGCTGCGCCGGGCGAGGCCGCCACAACGGCATCCGGAGGTTTCAGCCGGGCCGGAACTGCGGCGGCGGGCCCGGTTCCGGCGGTTGCCGGGGCTCCGGCGGCCGCCGGGGTTCCAGCAGTTGCCGGCGGGGGTGTCCTTTCCTACGACGAGCCTGACCTGTTCAGCGAGCTTGAGGGTGACTCGTTTGTCACGCAGGAGCCTGGCGGTGCCGAGCCTGATCCCGAAGTCATCGTGGAGGCGCTCGAACGTGAACTGTTGGGGCCCGACGTCCGCGGCGACATTGGACGCACCGGAGTGTTGCTGCACCCCGACTTCATGGAGATCGGAAGCTCGGGGAGGGTCTGGACTCGCGATGCGATGATGATGGCCCTTGAAGAGGATCCGGGAGAGCGGACGGAGCTGGAAGTACTGGGGGCGGACCGGATCGGAACCAGCGCTGTCCTGCTGACGTACCGAAGCTACTCGCGCTCGGGCACGACTCTCCGAAGCTCATTGTGGGTCCTCGACGGCGGCCGGTGGAGGCTGCGGTTCCACCAAGGGACGCCCGAAGCCTGACAGGGCCTGCCTATCCGTTGCGCTCCCTCGGCCCCTCAAGCCCTGGTGCCCGGTCCGCCTGGCAGCAGGGCGACACCCAGGGCTAACTGAAGCGCTGGGTGTTGCCCTGCTCCGTCTGGGCATAGCTGGAGGCCGCCGATGCCAGGGCCAGGTTGATGGAAGCAAGCGAAGCCTCCACCTTGCCCTGCGTGAGGGTCCATTCGGTGACCAGGGCCTGGAAGTTGGTGGCTGCGGAGCCGCGCCAGGTGGCCTGCAGTTCGTCCAGGCCTCGCTTCATGGTCTGGACGTCAGCGCTGATCCGGTCCACGGTTGCCTTGACGTTGGCTGACTTGAGCTGGAGGAGTTCGGTGTCGACGGAAATGATGCTCATGGCTGTGCCTCTCGATGTGGTGGACAGCCTGCGCTGCCCGGTCCGGCGGCTCCGGACGGCTACTCCGAGCCTAGGGATGGGCCCTGCCGGGTGCCACGCTCCGCTGCTATATGTGGATAACCCGGCCATCGCTGTGGTCGCCGCCGTCGCCCCGATTCCCGACGCCGGTGCCCTTGCCGCCGGAGCCTTCGGCCTGGGTGCCATGGCCTTCAGCGTCCAGGCTGACGGCGTCCTCGTCGCGGACGGGGAGGCTGACCACCAGGGTGGCACCGCCGCCGTCGGTCGCTTCCACCCGGACAGAGCCGCCGTGCGATCCAACGATGGCCGCCACGATGGCGAGGCCCAGTCCGCTGCCGCCCGTTTCGCGGGTTCGGGAGGTGTCCGCCCGGTAGAAGCGCTCAAAGACCTTGGACGCATCCTCTTCGGAAATGCCGGGCCCGTGATCCCGCACCTCGATCACTGAATACGGCAGCCCGTCGTCGGCGGTACGCACTCCAACGGCAAGTTCGACCGGGCTTCCTTCAGGTGTGTAACGCAGCGCGTTGCCCACCAAATTGCCCAGCACTTGCCGCAGCTTCGCTTCATCGCCCAGCACCGGGGCAGGTGCCGCGGTGCCGCCGTCGAGTCCCGTCAGCGAGATGGCGCGGGTCCGGTCGCTGGCTTGCGTGTCCACCACGGCGTCGTGCGCGATCAGCTGCAGGTCCACGGGTTTCTGCTGCAGGGGGCGCTGTTCGTCGAGGCGGGCCAGCAGCAGGAGGTCCTCCACCATGGCGCCCATCCGCTTGGCTTCGCTTTCGATCCTGCCCATGGCGGTGGCCACGTCCTCGTCAGTTGCCAGGGCGCCGTGGCGGTAGAGCTCGGAGAAACCCCTGATGGTCACCAGCGGAGTACGCAGTTCATGCGAGGCGTCGGCGGCGAACCTGCGCATCCTGCCTTCAGACGCCGTACGGGCGGCAAAGGCTGTTTCGATGTGCGCGAGCATGGCATTCAGCGAGCTGCCCAGGCGGCCCACTTCGGTGCCCGGATTTTCCACTTCCACACGGCGGGAGAGATCGCCGGCAGCGATGGCGGCTGCGGTTTTCTCCACCCGGGCGAGAGGCCGGAAGGATCTGGATACCGTCCAGCTGGCAATCAGGGAGGCAAGCAGGAGGGTCAGCAGCCCCACGCCGCAGACAACCAGGGTTGCGTGCGCCAGGACGTCGTCCACGCTTTGCAGCGGCAGGCCGATGACCACCACCGCACTGTTGCCGTTGTTCAGGACAGGGACCGCCACCACCCGCCAGTTCTGGCCGTCGGTGCCCCTTACCTGGTATGGCCGGACGCCCTGGTCGCGTGCTTCCTGGACAGAAATCGACCTGATGTCCGGCCGGTTGTCTGGATCGCCGCCGAAGGGATAGGCGTCCTGGCCCGGAGTGTAGAGAATGAGCGAATAGTCGGTGGGGACCGGCGGATTGGGCGCCTGCAGTTGCGTGAACGAACGCTGCTTGCCGGCAAGATCGACGGCGGCATAAAGTTTGTCGTCCACCTGCGCCTGCAGGTAGCTGTGGAGCAGCGTCAGGGTGCTGGCGCCGGTCAATGTCATCGCGACGATCAGCAGCGCCATGATCATGGCAACCAGCTGTGACCTCAGGGAGGCCGACTTCCACCGCTGCAGCAATTTCAGCGCTTCTCTGCCGTTCGGAGCACGTAGCCAACACCGCGTTTGGTCTGGATCAGTGCGGGCGCGTCCGGATCAATGTCCACCTTGCGCCGCAGATAGGAGATGTAGGACTCCACGATGGAGGCGTCCCCGTTGAAGTTGTATTCCCACACGTGGTCCAGGATCTGGGATTTGGAGAGCACCCGGTTGGGGTTCAGCATGAGGTACCGGAGCAGCTTGAACTCGGTGGGGGACAGCTCAATGACGGTGCCGCCGCGGCGCACCTCGTGGGCGTCGTCGTCGAGCTCCAGGTCATCCACCCGGATGATGGCGTCGTCGTCGAGCATAGGCTGGGTGCGGCGGAGGACAGCGCGGATACGGGCCACCACCTCGTCCAGGCTGAAGGGTTTGGTGACGTAGTCATCACCGCCCACGGTAAGGCCGGTGACCTTGTCCTCCGTGTCGTCCTTGGCCGTCAGGAAGAGCACAGGGAAGTGCTTGCCGGAAGCGCGGAGCTTCCGCGTGACAGTAAAGCCGTCCATGTCCGGCAGCATGACGTCCAGCACCGCGAGGTCCGGAGCGTGGAGCTCAGCTGCGGCCAGCGCGTCGCGGCCGTTCGCGGCGGACACTACCTCAAACCCTGCGAACCGCAGCGACGTGGACAGCAGCTCGCGGATGTTGGGTTCGTCATCAACAACAAGGAGCTTGGCTTCTGGGCCATTCTTATTCATCTTCCCATCATGCTCCCAGAGTCTGTGAGTTTTCTGGATGGATGTTGTGCGTTCCATGAGGAGTAGCCGATGTGGACGGAATCCAGCCCGTCCCGGACTGCTTGCTCGGTGCAGGCACGTCTGCTAGCCGGGCTGGTCCACGTCCTTCGCGTCCATGATCCGGTACGCGTAGCCCTGCTCTGCCAGGAACCGCTGGCGCTTTGCCGCGAAGTCCTGGTCCAGCGTGTCCCGGGCCACCAGTGAGTAGAAGCGGGCGGCGCGTCCGTCCTTTTTGGGACGCAGCAGCCGGCCCAGGCGCTGGGCCTCCTCCTGGCGTGACCCGAAGGACCCGGAAACCTGGATGGCCACCGAGGCTTCCGGCAGGTCGATGGAGAAGTTAGCCACCTTGGACACGACGAGCGTATGTACATCACCTGCCCGGAAGGCATCAAAGAGCTTCTGGCGTTCCTTGACGGACGTGTCGCCCTTGATGACCGGGGCCTGCAGCCGCTCTCCGATGTCGTCCAGCTGATCGATGTACTGCCCGATCACCAGCAGCTGCTCGCCTTGGTGCCGGGCCACGAGCTGCTCCACGATCCGGGTCTTGGACTCAGAGGTGGAGCACAGCCGGTACTTGTCCGCGTCCTCCGCCATGGCGTAGGCCACGCGCTCGTCCTTGGGCAGGTCAATGCGTACTTCCACGCAGTCCGCGGGCGCAATGTACCCCTGCGATTCGATGTCCTTCCACGGCGCGTCATAGCGCTTGGGTCCGATGAGGCTGAACACCTCGCCTTCACGGCCGTCCTCGCGGACCAGGGTGGCAGTGAGGCCCAACCGGCGGCGCGCCTGGAGATCGGCCGTCATCCGGAAGATCGGGGCGGGCAGCAGATGGACTTCGTCATAGATGATGAGGCCCCAGTCGTGGCCGTCCAGGAGCTCCAGGTGCGCGTAGAGGCCGCCGCGTTTGGTGGTGAGGACCTGGTACGTGGCGATGGTCACGGGCCGCACCTCCTTGACCGCACCGGAATACTCACCGATTTCATCCTCGGTGAGCGAGGTCCGCTTGAGCAGCTCGTCCTTCCACTGGCGGGCGGCCACGGTGTTGGTCACCAGGATGAGTGTTGTTGTTGAGCTGGTGGCCATTGCCGCTGCGCCCACGAGCGTCTTCCCCGCGCCACACGGAAGGACCACCACGCCGCTGCCGCCGGCCCAGAAGTTCTCAGTGGCGAGCTGCTGGTAGGGCCGCAGCTTCCAGCCGTCCTCGTTCAGTGCGATCAGGTGAGGGGTCCCGTCCACGTATCCGGCGAGGTCCTCGGCGGGCCAGCCGATTTTCAGGAGCAGCTGCTTGAGCTGGCCCCGCTGGGAGGACTGCACCACGATGGTTTCCCCGTCGATCCGAGGCCCCAGCAGAGGCTGGATCTTCTTGGAGCGGATGACCTCTTCCAGCACGGGGTAGTCATCCGTGCGCATCACCAGTCCGTGCTGGGGGTCCTTCTCTAGCCGCAGCCGCCCGTACCGGGACATGGTTTCTTCGACGTCGATCAGGAGCGAGTGCGGAACGGGGAACCGGGAGTATTTGAGCAGGGTGTCCAGGACCTTCTCGGCGTCCAGTCCGGCCGCGCGGGCGTTCCACAGGCCCAGGGGCGTGAGCCGGTAGCTGTGCATGTGCTCCGGAGCCCGTTCCAGTTCCGCAAAGGGGGCAATGGCGTGGCGGGCTTCGGTGGCCAGTTCATGGTCCACTTCGAGCAGGATGGTTTTATCGCTCTGGACAATCAGCGGGCCGTCGTTCACGCGGGGGAGTCCTTCACTGGCGCAGTTCCTCTGCAGCCTCAATATCGATGATGCGGTGGATGGAAACCACCCGTTCGGTGTCCTTGGCCGGATCAAAAACCCTGACCCGTCCGCCGCTTACCGATAGCGGAACAACAATTTCGAGGTTGGCATTCCCCAGGCTGTCCACCACGTTCATACTGATGCGCTGCTTGAACCGGATGGCCCGCTGCAGTGTCTCCAGGCCTAGCTGGGTGGCGGCCTCGCCGGATCCGCCTACCACGGCCGGACCGCTTTGACTGCCCCCTGCGGCAGGCCTGGCACGGCGCAGCAGGGCCAGCTGGTCGGCCACCTCGGCCTCGGCCGGCGCGGTCCGGGGCGCGGTGTAGACAGGGCGCACACTGCCGGGGGCCCCGGTGGTCCGGCGCAGCCGGACCACCGACGGTTCGGATTCCTCTACCGAGGGCGAGAGGCCCAGGCCGCGGAGGACCTGCGCCGTTTCCCGCGGCGGCGCGGACGAGATCAGGACGGTGGGCGCGATCCGGGCGAGGCCCAGGCTTGCTGCCTTGGCTTCCGACGCAAGCTCCAGCACCGTTGTTTCGTCGTCGCTTTGGATGAAGCTCGCGGCTGCCCCTACGCGCAGCCGCCCGTGGCGGGACGCGGTGTCCTCCACAAGGTATTCCAGGGGCTGGGGCACCGCGGTGGCGGAATGCTCGCGAAGGAAGCCCAGCACGCTGGAAGCGTCCTGCCCGGCGTCCAAGGCGCGCCTGACCGAGTGCGCGGAGAACCGGTAGATGGTGGCCGGACCCTGGCCCTCGGCGTCGGCCATCAAGAGGAGTTTTTCGCTCAGCTCGGGCGCCAGGTAGCCCGGGGCCACGGCGGTGAGGTCCGCCTGCAGCAGCACGTGGTTCAGGGCGGCCGGAAGGTGCTCGCCGAGGATGTCCAAGGCCTGATCCGGGTTGTCCTCCGCAATGGCACCGCCCAGTTGGCTGAGCGCACCCGATCCGATCAGGCCAAGAATCTCCGCCTCCGCCAGCACACCCCGGATCAGGGAGCTGAAACGGCGCGCCATCCGCGGCTGTGCCCACTCAGCCCGTTGAAGAACCGCGGCAGCGTCCAGGACAGGGGCCGTGCCATCCGGAGCAGCCGCCTCCTGTGTGAGCTGGTTGAGGATTTCCAGAATCCGCTTCCTGACCACTGGGGCATCGGGCCGCTGGGCCTCTGCGGAAAGCGGATTAATGGTGGTCCCGGCAGCGGCCCGGTGTGCGGCGGATGTGGCTCCCGGCCCATTGACGGCCTGGCCCACCAGTGAGGGCACACGCTCGCTCGCCAGCCACGCATTGACCAGCCACAACCACTGTTCCTGCCTCGGCAGCGCCAGCCATTCCTGTTGCGGGGGCAGCACCCAGGCGGAGGAATCCACATCGAGGCGGATCAGCCCCGAAAGACCGCATAGCTCCAGCAGCACTCCGGCGCGGTGCTGGTCGATGCGCAGGGCCTCGGCGAGCCGCTTCATCTCGCGCACCCCCACGCCCCCGCTGCGCAGCGTAGCGAGCGGCTGCTCCTTTACCGCGTAGAGGAGTTCACCCACCAGCCTGAGGGTTTCCGCGATGGCGCCCAGGGCAGCGTTCCGCCGCAGTACGGCTGTGGTGTGCCCGAGCTCAGGCACCGGCGGCGAGAGCGTGAAATCATTGATTATTGCCCCGCCCCGCAGGGAGACCCCGACGCTGTGGGGCAGTTCCACGTGCGCGGCGTCCAGCGGAACCAGCAGGCCCCTGGCCAACAGCCAGTCAACAGGCCCGACGTCGGACCCCTCGTTCGTCACGGAAGCTTTCCGTTGCGCCTGGGGGACGGCACCCATGGCCCAGCTGCCGAATCTGGCGAGGAGCGCCGTCGTGCGTTCAGGTGCGCCGGTCAGGACCTGATGCAGGGCCTCAGGCGACGACGTCCAGTGCTGCAGCGCAAGCGCTGCTTCCATGGGCGTGGTGGCCTCGTGGATGGCGAGACCGCTGCGGTGCAGTTCGGCTACGAGCTGGACTACCCGCTGGGCGAAGGCCGGTTGCAGCCGGACCAGCTCGGTGTAGCTGCGTCCCAGCCCCGCCGGATAGATCCCCACCACATCCTTCAGGCTTCCCACCGGCAGGTAGAAACGCTGGCGGTGGGCCGTGGCGGCTGATCCATGCGGGGGTTCGGCCCGGTGGACCAGGGCCAGCTCCTGGAGTGAGGCCAGGATCCGTTCCACCGCAGTCACCGTGGAACCAGTAATCAGCTTCCGGAGCCCCGCGGCCGAAGCGCTGTGTTCGGTATCCGTGTTGGTGCACAGGTGGAGGGTTTCCAGCACCTGCATTTGGGGCTTGTTGAGGCGTTCCAAGGCGCGCTGGACGCTGACCCGGGCGCTGGCCCGGGCGGCAAGCGCAGAGAAGTCCGGGACGGCGGGGGAGATGAGGTCCGGCCGCGCGGCGAACAAGGCCCGCAACGATTCATCGCTGCGAGCCTCCAGTTCCTTGCTGAGCGCGCGAATAAGGGACATCAGTCCTACGTTACCGCCCGCTGGACTTTCCTGCCCGGCGTCGGCCGGCCACGCTGTCCAGGACGAGGTAGACCATCAGCAAGAAGGCCAGCGGCAGGCCGTACAGGGCCGTGGAGGTGACCCACACGGGAGCCGCCGAGCCGGTAAAGGCCAATGCCATCACAGCGCCCACGGCTATCAGGGACAGGAGGGCAATGGCTGCTGCGGAGATCATCAGGGGCCGCCGGTAACGCGAGGGTGTCATGGTCGTAACGCTAACAGCCTCGGCCTCCGCCCGACGGAGTGACAGACGGAGTGACGATCGTTGCGACAGGCAGGGTGAACGCGGCGGGTTGAAGAGCCTCTGAAAGCAGGATTCCGGTGCCGGGCAGGATAACCTTGAAGGAACAGACCAACACGGGACCTGGCAGTCATACCCTGAACCCGCATATCAGTGCGGATGCGGTGACTGTCGGCCGTGTCTCAAGACGTCAGAACGAAGAAGGTTGATTACGTGCCTACCGGCAAGGTCAAGTGGTATGACAAGGAAAAAGGTTTCGGATTCCTCGCGGGCGAGGACGGGCAGGAAGTCTTTCTGCCCAAATCATCGCTTCCCGAAGGCATCACGGAGCTGAAAGCCGGCACGCGCGTTGAGTTCGGTGTGGCGGACGGCCGCAAGGGCGCACAGGCCCTCGGCCTGCGCGTCCTGGATAAGACGCCGTCCATTGCCAAGGCAAAGCGGCCCAGTGCCAAGGATCTCGCGCCCCTGGTCCAGGACCTGGTGAGCGTGCTGGACAACCTCTCAGGGACTCTGTCCGCCGGCAAGTACCCGGAAGGCAACAAGGGCAAGGCCATCGCCGCTGCCCTGCGTAAGGTTGCCGACGAGCTGGACGTTTAGGCCTTCTGATGAACCCGGAAGCTGAACAGCAGGAGCCAGCGGCAGGTGACCAGGCAGGCGCAACGGCCCGGCAGGACGCCGACCCGACCGCGACCAAAACCGAGGCCAAATCTGAGTCGAAGCGGCGGGCGGGCCTGCCGATATGGCGGACAGGGAAACCGGACGCCTTCCTTGCCGCCGCCGTGGACGTGGCCCGCAACGCCATCGAGGGCATCACCGCTGCCTCTGACATCGGCCGGCACCTTGCAGCGAAGAGCGAAGGCGACCGCCTTGTCACCCACCTGTTCGAATCCAAGCTGCCCGGTTACCTTGGCTGGCAGTGGTACGCAGTGCTGACCCGGAACTCCCGCTCCAAGGCGGTTACGGTCAATGAGCTGGGCCTGCTGCCGTCGGAGGACTCCATCCTGGCCCCGGAATGGGTTCCGTGGGCAGAGCGCGTCCGCCCGGAGGACGCACAGGAGACTGCGGCAGAGGGGCAGCACGCCGCTGCGCCTGACGCCCGGTCCGGGACCGCGGACTCCGTGGAGCCGGACGTCATCGAGCCGGACGTCATGGAGCCCGAGGCTTCAGAGTCAGAGCTTCCCGAGTCGGAACTTCGTGAGCACGCCCCCGAAGAGCAGGCGCATGGGCGGGCGGCCGTTGATAACGGTACCGCCGGCCAGGCTGACTAGACACTTGGTCATGGGCAGGGTTGAGAAGCGCTAAGGCGGCCGCTGATGTCCCCCTTTAAATCCCTGCGCATCCTCACCGCATCTGGTTCATCGGTGCACTGGTGTCCAACATCGGAACCTTGATGCAGCGGACGGCCCGGGACTGGCTGGTCTTTGACCACCTGAGGGACCATGATGCCGGAGCGATGGGCCTCTCCCGAAGGGGGGACACAGCAAACGGCGCCGCCCGGGACGGGAACCCGGACGACGCCGTCGAGCGCTGAGGCCCCCCGCGTGGCGCAGGAGGCGTCACTGCTCCGGGAGCTACTTGCGCAGTTCGCCCACCACATAGTCAATGCTCGCCAGAAGCGCGGAAACATCCGCAGGCTCGATGGCAACAAAGGTGGCGATCCTGAGCTGGTTGCGGCCCAGCTTGCGGTACGGCTCAGTGTCCACGACGCCGTTGGCCCGCAGCACCTTGGCAACCGCTGCCGCATCCACAGACTCGTCAAGGTCAATGGTGGCAATGACGTTTGAGCGCTCCTCGGCCTTGGCCACGAACGGTGTGGCGAACTCGGAGGCCTCTGCCCAGCTGTAGATACGCCCGGCGGAGTCTGCAGTGCGGGCGGACGCGAAGTCCAGGCCGCCGTTGGAGTTCAGCCACTGCACCTGGGCGTCGAGCGTTACCAGCGTGGACAACGACGGGGTGTTGTAGGTCTGGTTGAGACGCGAGTTGTCGATGGCCGTCTGCAGGTCCAGGAAGTCGGGGATCCAGCGGTCGCTGGCTTTGATCCGGGCAGCACGTTCCAGCGCGGCGGGGGAAAAGAGGCCAAGCCACAGACCGCCGTCGGATGCGAAGTTCTTCTGCGGTGCGAAGTAATACACATCCGCCTCGGCAACGTCCACATCCAGGCCGCCCGCGGCCGACGTGGCGTCCACCAGGACCAGGGCGCCGCCATCCGCTCCGGCTACGCGCTTGACCGGCGCGGCCACGCCGGTGGATGTCTCGTTCTGGGGCCAGGCATAGACATCGACGCCGGCCTCGGCCTGTGCCGCCGGACGGGTACCCGGCTCTGACTTGATGATCGAGGAGGCCTCCAGGAAAGGCGCCTTGTTGGTGGCGGACGCAAACTTGGAACCGAACTCACCGAACGAAAGGTGCTGGGCCTTCTGTTCAACCAGGCCAAAGCTGGCAATGTCCCAGAATGCCGTCGAGCCGCCGACGCCGAGGACAACTTCATACCCTTCAGGGGCACGGAAGAACTGGCTCAGGCCTTCGCGGACTGAGCCCACCAGGTTCTTGACGGGAGCCTGCCGGTGGGAGGTTCCCAGGATGGTCTTGGACGCCGCGGAGAGTGCCTCGATCTGTTCCGGCCGCACCTTGGAAGGGCCGGCGCCGAACCGTCCGTCCTTCGGCAGGAGGTCGGTAGGAATAGTGATGCTGGTTTCGCTCACAGGGGCTCCAATTCGGCGTGGACGCTGTTCATGTCCGGGACGGTGGGTTGGCGGGCAGTCAGCGGTGACTGCAACAGGGACCTCGTTTATTCTGCCTGAACGGCCCATCCGGCGGGAACCGGGACCGTCATAGTCCAGTCATTGAGACAGTCTGGTGTCCGGCCCCGGAGCGAATCCGGGGAAATACCGGAATTATTCGGACAAATTCAAAATAGGCTAAGATTTTTCAACGGACTACGTCGGTGTCGGCAGGCGATACGGTGGGACAACGCAAGGTACTGCGCTCGAGGAGCTGAGCTGGATGACGGATCTGATCGATACCACGGAGATGTATCTTCGGACCATTTTGGAGCTGGAGGAAGAGAACATCATTGCTCTTCGGGCCCGCATCGCCGAACGGCTGCGGCACTCCGGACCCACAGTGTCCCAGACCATCGGCCGGATGGAACGTGACGGCCTGGTGGTTGTCTCAGGCGACCGGCACCTGGAACTCACGGAGACCGGCCGCAAGCGCGCCACAGAAGTCATGCGCAAGCACCGGCTGGCGGAACGCCTCCTGGCAGATGTGATCGGTCTGGACTGGGCCTATGTCCATGACGAGGCCTGCCGCTGGGAACATGTCATGAGTGAACGGGTTGAACGGCGCATCTACGAACTGCTGGACCACCCCACCGAATCCCCATACGGCAACCCCATCCCCGGGCTGGCCGCCTTGGGCGGCAAGGCGTCCACTGCGTTTGCTGATGGTGTGATTAATCTCCTGGAGGCCATGAAGGGCTACGGCCCCGGCTCCAACGTCACTGTTATCCGCCTGGCTGAGCCAATCCAGGTGGAGCCGGAGCTTCTTGTCCAGCTGGATGAAGGCGGGATCAGGCCAGGGGCGTCGGTCTCATTGGAATGGGTGGGAGAGTACATCTCTGTGCGCGTGCCGGGGATCGAAGGGGCGTTGGAGCTGCCTCCGGAAGTCGCGGCCCACGTGTTCGTTTCCGTTCGCTGAATTAGGCTAATCGGGGGATGAAATCAGGGGCCTGCCACGGGCCTCCGCTACCCAGCGCGGGCGGTATATAACAAAGATAACGGAATTGTTACATCGGGTTTCATCGCCTATAGTTGAGCCCCTAAGCGTTGATACTAAAGCGTTACCTGATCCGGAGCCGAGCTCTGCCAGCGGATCAGGTGCACGAGTCACCTACTGGCAGAGGCGGGGGAACCCACAACCGGCAGTCGCAGGACTGCCTTGGGGTGAAGTCCGTCAGCAGCAAGCCTCTTCCAGCGAAGGATCCTCACGGGATATTTCTGCCTCGAAGCTTGCTACGGCGGACCGGGTCTTTGAACTCTCTGACCCGAATCCGACAGCTAACTTCGCAGGCTACCCAGAGAGGAACCGTTCTTGACCATGCACAATTCCAAGGGGCGCCGTCGTGCTGCAGGCCCCCCTTCGGCGCCGCGGGCTGCCGAAGTCGTTGCTGCAGACAGGCCTCGCGATCCGCAACGGGATGCGCGCCGCCGCAAGGGTCCCTTTCGGCAAATCACCGATTTTGCCGCTGCCAGCGGTGTAGGGCAGAAAGCCGGCATCGCCCTCGCAGCCACCGGCCTGGTGCTCACGGTGACGGTTCCGGCAACGGGCCCCGTCATGGCCACGCCGGTAGCCGGCCAGTCGACGTCGACGGCTTCGGCCGCATCCCAGCCCGAAATTTCCGCGGAATCAGCCGCGCGTATCGACTTCAGCCGTTCCTCTGTTGTCACTCTGGGAGACCCCGACGGAAAGCTCAAGCAATTGCTGAGCGCACAGTCTGCAGGCTCGATCACCCGCGCCGCATCCGCAGGCAGCCTGGGCGCACCGCTGGCGTCCTTGGTGACGGCCTCCCCGTTCGGTTTCCGTGTCAGCCCGATTACCGGCGGCAGCGGCGACTTCCACCGCGGCCAGGACTTCGTGGCGCAATGTGGAACCTCTGTCCTGGCAGCAGCCAGCGGCACTGTGACCTTCGCGGGGTGGCACCCGTTCGGCGGCGGCAACCGCGTTGTGGTGGACCATGGCAACGGCCTGGAAACCACGTACAACCACCTGTCGTCCTTCAACGTCAAGGTTGGCCAGACGGTCACCCGCGGCCAGGTTGTGGCGCTCAGCGGCACCACAGGCGCCTCGACTGGCTGCCACCTCCATTTTGAGGTCCAAGTCAACGGCGACGTCGTCGACCCGCTGGGTTGGCTCTAACCTAAACGATGGATAACTCTCGATTTCTCGTGACATGCCGTGACCTGAATGTGACATTCGATCCGAACTGCTGTACCGTCTAAAGCGCGTCAACTTTTCCGAAGTTGACGTTCTTGAGTGGATTGCCTAACTCTGCCACCGCTCAAGGTCCGTTCGCATGACATCGTCTGGCAGGGGCGGGGGAACCAATTTTGGCCTTCGATTTATGAAGGCCTTGGGGTTAAGTCGCAAAGCTTCCCAGGAAGCGGCGCGGCCGGGTGACTCCCATCCGAATCCGACAGCTCACCTCGCAGGCATTGGGAGAGGCTACCTTCGTGTCTTCACGCCATAATTCTGCGCGCCACCGCGCACAAACGGTTCGTACCAACCCTTTGGCACCAGTGTCCAAGGCTGTTAGTGCAAATGCCGGGACCGTAGGTCGCCAGGCTGCTGTCATCGCAGCTGCATCAGGTCTGATCCTGAGCATGGGGCTTCCGGCCAACGCAGCGGACACCACCGCTGGCGTATCCGCGTCCACTGAGTCCGGCTCCGCGCAGGCTGCACTTGCCGTTACTGCTGCACCCACGGCCACCGTTTCCTTCGAGCGCCCCGTCGTCAAGACGACGGCCGCCCCGAAGATCGAGACCGTCCGTGCACAGTCCACGGCCTCCGAAACCGGCGCAGCCCGGACCTTGGCCGCGAGCAAGCTCGCGGACACGATCTCGTCTGCTGCGGCATCGGGTCTGGCAGCTATCGCCTACACCGGCATCGGCCACCCCTACGTCTGGGGCGGCACCACACCCAACGGCTGGGACTGCTCAGGCTTCACCCAGTGGGTTTACGCCCAGGCCGGCATCAGCATTCCCCGCGTAAACGCGTGGACGGCCATGAAACCCACTTCCACGCCGGCCCCCGGTGACCTGGTCATGCAGAATGGCGGCGCTCATGTCGGCATTTACGTCGGCAACGGCATGATGATCAGCGCCCTGAACCCGTCACAGGGAACCCTCCTGCACTCCGTGGCGTCCACCGGCGGCGGATCGTACTTCACCATGAACTAGTTCTTGCCCCCAAGAACTGCTTCTGCTGCACATGAAGAATCGCCTCTTCGCTAGCAACACTTTTCGCTAAATCCCCGTTCGGGACGTGCCGGCGTACCCCCAAGATGCCGGCACGTCCACAGCCCCTGGCCTGCCACCGCGGTCCTGAGGAAACGAAAGAGAGAAATAATGACTACACGTGCAACTGTTGCACGGCACCGCGCGGAGGTCGCCAAGACCAACTCGCTGGCTGTCATTGCCAAGGCTGTCGGCGACAACGCCGGTGGCATGGGCCGCCAGGCCGCGGTCATCGCTGCCGCTTCCGGCCTTGTCCTGACCAGCGGTATCGCGGCCAACGCCGCAGACACCAACGTTCAGCGTGACTCCGCTGCCGCTTCCAACCTTGGAGTAGAGGCTGCCGCTCCGGCCACCATCTCGGCGGCCTCCACCATCGCCATCTCCTACGAAAAGCCCGCTGTCACCACCACGCCGGCTCCCGTTGTTGAGGTGCCCGAGCCCGTTGTTGAGGCCCCCGCAGCCCCCGCCGCCAAGCCCGTTGCTTCCATCAAGGTGGCCGCAGCGGTCCCCGCCGCTCCGGTTGCCGCCAGCAGCAAGGGCCAGGCCATCCTGTCTGCGGCGTACGCACAGCTTGGCGTCAACCAGGACTGCACCATGCTGGTGACCAACTCGCTGGCCGCCGTGGGCATCCACTTCCACGACTGGCCCAAAGGCTACCTGTCCCTTGGCCGCACCGTGAGTGCAGCCGAGGCCCAGCCCGGCGACCTGATCTACTACGCCGACGGCGGCGCGGGCGTGGCCCACGTTGCTGTGTACGCCGGCAACGGCCAGGCAGTGCACGGCGGCTACAACGGCAACCAGACCGTTGTGTCCAGCGCCAACAAAGGCTCCGGCCCCGTGTTCATCCGCATCCCCTAAGACCGCTGAATCTGCGCTTCAAAGGACCCCTGCCTCACGGCGGGGGTCCTTTGCTTTCTGTGTTCATTTACGCGGTGACCCAGCCCGCGCCAGGGCCCGACACGCATCCGCTGTCAATCCCGGATTAGCTGATCCCGGGTTTCTTTGTTTACTCTTGTGGTGTCGATCCATAGCCCGGACATGCCGAGGGCAGCCGGCCCTCGTGCCCCTGACGGGTGCGGCCGTGAAGAGGTATGTGCATGCGCACTCTCGTTCTGAATGCTGGATATGAACCGCTGGCGGTAATCACCTTCCGCCGGGCGCTGGTGCTTGTGCTCACAGGCAAGGCAAGCGTGGTGGCGGAAGGCGATGATCCCGTGGTGGGGCCTCAGGAGATTTTGGGCCGCCCGTCCGTGATCCTCCTGAACCGCTACATCCGCCCCCGATACAACCAGATCACCGCGGTGAGTCGGCGTGGTGTGCTGCGCCGGGACGGACACCGCTGCGCATACTGCGGTAAGGCTGCACACACCATCGACCATGTCCATCCCAAGTCACGCGGCGGTGCTGACTCGTGGGAAAACCTGGTGGCGGCGTGCCTTCGCTGCAACAACGCAAAGGGTGACCACACACCGGCCGAAATGGGCTGGAAGCTGAGGTTCGTTCCGGAACCTCCGCACGGCACCATCTGGCAGATCAAGGAACTGGAGAAGCCCACTCCGGCCTGGGACCCGTTCCTGCTGCCTGAACGGGCTGCCTGACCCCACGGCTTGCCTCCATCTGCTGCCTGCCCTGTGTCCTTCATGCCGGCAAGCCCGCTAGGCTTGGATCGTGGAGCCTGACGCCCTGGAATATGATGCGGTCATTCTCGCCGGAGGCCGTTCTTCTCGGCTGGGCGGAAGGCCCAAGCATCGTTTGACGTACGACGGCGCCACTCTCCTTCAGCGGTCCCTTGACGCTGCGGGGGGTGCAGGCGCCTCCGTCGTGGTGGGGCCGGATCCCGGGGTCCTGCCCGCAGGCGTGATCAGCTGCCGGGAGGAGCCACCGTTCGCGGGGCCAGCGGCCGCTGTCGCCGCGGGACTGGCGGCTCTGGCAGGCTCGGGTGCCGTCCGCCCCCTCACCCTGGTGCTGGCATGCGATATGCCCAACGTCGGAATGGCTGTGCACGCCCTCAGGGAGGCGCTCCAGCTGCATGGGCCGCCGCGGGAGCGGAACGCACCGCACCCCCCGGTTTCCAGCCGGGGCCCTCAAGCTCTTGGCCCCGACGGCGTTATGGCGGTCTCCGCAGACGGCCGCCGCCAGCCCCTGGTGGGTTTTTACAGCACACCCGCGCTAGAACGTTCCATGCAGGACCTCCGGTCCCGGGGCGCCTTAACCAACAGCTCCATGACCGCACTCCTTGCTAGTCTGGACGTGCAGCTTGTTACTGTCCCGGCGGGCTCCACCGATGACGTGGATACCTGGGATGATGCCGCCGCACTTGGAGTGGCCAGCCAGGAACCGTGACCAGGTTCCGGACCAGCGCGGCCACAGTTGATTTGGGAGGCAGACAGTGAAAAGCCAGGACGAGACGCTGGAGGAATGGTGCAGGTCACTGCTCCAGGCTTATGAGCTCGAAGATGTCCAGATGGACGTCAACGCGATCCTCTCGCTCGCCGGGGTAGCTGCCCACTCGGTGGTGCGGCCCGCCGCGCCGCTGACCACCTTCATCGCGGGCTTCGCCGCGGGACTGGCTTCGGGATCCGGGCAGGCCACCGACGCCGTCTCCATGGCCGCAGCCATGGATGTGGCACGCGCCCTCGCCACCGACTATGACACTGAAGCCGCCGGGACTCCCGGCGAATGACTGCAGGCCCTGGCGAAGCACCGACTACTCCGGAAGCTCAGCCCGCCCAGGCAAGGCACCTGGCCCATACCTGGGAGGAAGCACGGAAAGCCGCCTTTGACTGCGCTGCGCCCATCCCCGCCAGCAGCGTTCCCCTGCAGAAGGCGTTGGGCAGGACCCTGGCCGAGGAGATCATTGCGCTGCATGACATGCCGCATTACGCCTCCTCCGCCATGGACGGCTGGGCAGTCAATGGCAGCGGACCCTGGGTTGTGGCGGAGGCCGGCGAACGCCTGGCGCCGCACCAGGCAAGCCCCATTGTTACCGGAGGCCTGATCCCGCCCGGAGCCAAGGCCGTGTTGCGCAGCGAAAGTGCAGTCCTGGGCACTGACGACGACGGCCTGCCGCTCCTCATGACTGGCGGAAGCGCCCGGCCCGGTGAACCACGGAACGGCCAGCACATCCGTAAGGCGGGAGAGGAAGCCACAGCTGGCGAGGTGCTGGTCAAGGCTGGCGTCACGCTTAACCCGGCCCATCTGGCGCTTGCTGCGCTGGCCGGCCACGATTCGTTGCCGGTGCAGGGAAAGCCGGTGGTGAAACTCCTGCTGACCGGTGCCGAAGTGGTGGCCCGGGGGCTGCCGGAGCCAGGACAGGTCCGGGACACTTTCGGTCCCCAGCTCTCGGCCGTTGTGGGGATGCTGGGCGGCATTTTTGGCGGGCAAGAAAGAATCGGCGACTCCTACGCCGAATGGATGAAGGGGCTGGAAGACGTTTCCCTGGAAGAAGTTTCCCCGGACGACGTTTCCCTGAAACACACAGCCCCGCCCTCACCACACCTGCCCGCCGACGTCGTCATCACCACCGGCGGAACGGGACGCTCCGGTACTGACCACCTCCGCCAGGCCGTGGCGGAACTGGGGGGCCGGCTGGTCATCGACGGAATCGCGATGCGCCCCGGCCACCCCGCGGTCCTGGCTGAGCTCCCGGATGGACGCTTTGTCCTGGGTCTGCCCGGCAACCCTTTGGCCGCCATGATGGCCCTGTCCACGGTGGGCGCACCACTGCTGGCTGCGCTGGGGCACGGAACCATGCCACCTGTGCAGGAGGTCCCCTGCGGAGCCATCATTGAGCCCGATCCGGGCCGGACCCGGCTCATGCCCTTCCGCCTTCTTTACGGCATGGCATCGCCGGCCCAGCACACCGGACCGGGCATGATGCGCGGGCTGGCGTCTGCGCAGGGCGTCATGGTGGTCCCGCCCCACGGTGTGCAGCTGGGAGAAGCCGTGCCTGCATTCGCGCTGCCTTGGGGGCCGCCCGTTCCTGCCCCGGAACCTGCAGGGGCCAAGACCAAAGCGAAAAACGCCACCAGAACAAACGCTCGGCCGGCCAAGGACGTCCCTGGAAAGCCTGCGGCGCCGTCCGGGCCGGTTGACTGGAGCGCCCTGCTGGGCTGAGCCGGGCTCCGCTGGTATCGCTGCTCCGGGCTTGCAATGATGGACCTATGAACAGGCATCACGGCCAGGCCGGCACATCCCGGAGCCTTCACGAAAAGTCCGCCGCCAGTGGGGCGGGTATCACATGGGACGCGTGACGCAGCGCCGCAAGGTGCACAAATATGTGCTGGACGGCTCACCCAACGCCCTCGAATTCCCGGTCCGGCACCGCGAAGACGTGCTCGCCGTTGAAGAACCGCTGGAGATCCGGCTCGGCGCCCTCTCCTTCTCCGTGACCATGCGGACACCCGGTGACGACTTTGACCTGGTGGCCGGCTTTCTGGTGTCCGAGGGGATCATCTGGGCTCCAGAGCAGCTGGTGTCACTGCGTTTTTGCGCGGGGGAGGACGAAAATGGCGTCCAGACGTTCAATGTTGTGGAAGCCCAGCTTCGCCCCGACGTTGAGGTTCCGGCTACCGGCCGGAACGTCTACACCTCCAGCTCGTGCGGCATCTGCGGTACGGATTCCATCGAGGCCGTTCGGAAGTCATCCCACTACAGCCCGGCGGCCGATCCCGTCACGGTGCCCGCTGATGTCCTGGCCTCGCTGCCCGGACGGCTCCGCGAGGCGCAGGCAGTTTTCGACGTGACCGGGGGAGTGCATGCGGCGGGCCTGTTCAGGATAGGGGACGACGGCGGCGTGCAGCTTTTGTGCCTCCGGGAGGACGTGGGACGCCACAACGCCGTGGACAAGGTGGTGGGCTGGGCCCTGCGGGAACGGCTCCTGCCGCTCTCCGGGCTGGTCCTTCAGGTATCGGGCCGTGCGTCGTTCGAACTGGTCCAGAAGGCAGCATTGGCCGGCATTCCGGTCCTGGCTGCCGTAAGTGCACCCTCCAGCCTGGCCGTGGAACTTGCCGACGCCAGCGGCATGACACTGGCCGGGTTCAGCCGGGGGACCAGCCTGAACATCTATGCTGGGCACGGCAGGATCCTTCTTCCCGATGCGACGCCGGTGGCCGCAAAGCTTCCGGGATAGACACAGGGAAAGAAGGTTCCGGTATGGCCGGTGAAGCTTGGCTATTGGGCTACGACCCGGTAGATTTTATCCATCGAATGGACAGGTTTGTCCAGATTCGATTACCCCCGTTCAAGCATTAAAGAGGCCTCACATTGCATGACGACCGCCGGATCACGGAAGTCCGCCTGGACCGCTTTGTCCGGGAACGGATCACGCCCGCCGTTTACGCCCGGAGCATTCCTCTGGGACTGAGCAGCTGGGATGTACCGGACGAACCAGTGACCGTGATGGAGGCTCTGCGGCACGACTTCCTCCCGCAGGACCACGGGGCTGCCTGGGGGAAGCCGTGGGGCACCAAGTGGCTGAGGCTGCAGGGCGATGTTCCCGAATCCTGGGGCACCGACCCCGAGACCACAGTGGAAATTGTCGTTGACCTGGGATTCACCACTGAAATCCCCGGCTTCCAGTGTGAGGGGATCGCGTGGCGCCCGGACGGCACCATCATCAAGGCCATCTCGCCGCGGAACCAGTACCTCCCGCTCAAACTGCTGGGCAGCGGCATGGCAGTGGACTTCTACGTTGAAGCAGCCGCCAACCCGGATGTTGCGCAGGGCTGGACCTTCGCGGCCATGCCATACGGGGACAAGGCCACCGCCGGGACGGCGCCCCAGTACAGGCTCGGCACCATCGCCATCGCGGAGCTGAACCAATCCGTGTGGGAACTCCAGCAGGACATCTGGTCGCTGGCCGGGCTGATGCACGAGCTCCCCATGGAACAGCCGCGGCGCCATGAAATCCTCCGCGCCCTCGAACGCATGATGGACATCATGGACCCGGACAACATTGCCGGGACCGCGGCCGCCGGCCGGGAAGCGCTCGCCGAGGTTCTGTCCAGGCCTGCCTATGCCTCGGCCCACCAACTGGTGGCTACCGGCCACGCGCACATCGATTCCGCCTGGCTCTGGCCGGTGCGCGAAACCATCCGCAAGTGCGCCAGGACGTTCTCCAATGTGGTGGCACTGATGGACGAAAATCCCGGCTTTGTCTTCTCCTGCTCCTCCGCCCAGCAGCTTGCTTGGATGAAGGAGTTCTATCCCGAGCTTTTTGGCCGCATACGGGAAAAGGTCAAGGCCGGGCAATTTGTCCCTGTCGGTGGCATGTGGGTTGAATCGGACACCAACATGCCCGGCGGCGAGGCGATGGCCCGCCAGTTCGTGGAGGGCAAAAGCTTCTTCCTCGAAGAATTCGGCATCGAATGCCGGGAAGCCTGGCTTCCGGACTCGTTCGGCTACTCCGCGGCCCTGCCGCAGATCGTCAAGGCGGCCGGCAGCCGCTGGTTCCTGACACAGAAGATCTCCTGGAACCAGATCAACCGGATGCCCCACCACACCTTCAACTGGGAAGGCATCGATGGCACCCGGCTGTTCACGCACTTCCCTCCGGTGGACACCTACAATTCCGAGTTGAGCGCGCGCGAACTGGCGCACGCCGAACGAAATTACCGGGATCACGGGCGCGGCAACACGTCACTGGTGCCTTTCGGCTACGGCGACGGCGGTGGCGGACCCACGCGCGAAATGCTGGCAGCCGCCAGCCGCGCTGCTGACCTGGAAGGCTCACCCAGGGTCCGCATCGGCTCGGCGGAAAGCTTCTTCACGCAAGCGGAGGAAGAGTACACGGCCCTGCCGGTCTGGGTGGGGGAGATGTACCTGGAACTCCACCGCGGCACGTACACCAGCCAGGCCGAGACCAAGCGTGGAAACCGGCGCAGTGAACACCTGCTCCGGGAAGCCGAACTGTGGTGCGCTACGGCCGCCGTCCGCAACGGCGGGGCCTTCACCTACCCGGCGGCCGAGCTTAAACGGATCTGGCGGCTGGTTCTGATGCAGCAGTTCCACGACATCCTCCCCGGCAGTTCCATCGCATGGGTGCACCAGGACGCCGAACGGAACTACGCCGCAGTCAGCTCAGGCCTCGAGGGACTCATCGCGCAGGCCGCTGCTGCCGTACTGGGTTCCGGCTCCCTGGAGTTCCTGCTCAACGCCGCGCCCCATGCCCGCAACGGGGTTCCGGCCCTGGGCGCTGCCGAACCCGTCGCCGCAGGCCAGCGTGTCCAGGCGAGCGCTGCGGACGGTGGCTACGTGCTGGACAACGGCGTCATCAGGGCTGTCCTGGACTCCAATGGCCTGATCACCTCCCTCATTGATTACGCCACCGGACGGGAGGCCATTGCGCCCGGGCAGCGCGGCAACCTGCTGGAGCTGCACCGGGACACCCCGAACGAATGGGACGCTTGGGACATCGATGAGTTCTACCGCCGCAGCGTCACGTCCCTCGCCCAGGCGCTTACCATCCGGCTGGAACACGATGGCCAAACCCCTGTTGTAGTAGTGGAGCGCCTGGCAGGTTCCTCTCCTGTCACTCAGCGGATCGCACTGGAGGCCGGCAGCGAATCGCTGGCGATCACCACCGCCGTCGACTGGCAGGAGCGTGAGAAGCTCCTGAAGCTTGGGTTTCCGCTGGACGTCCGGGCGGACCGCTCGGCGTCCGAGACGCAGTTTGGCCACGTTTACCGTCCTACCCACGTCAACACTTCGTGGGAGGCTGCGAAGTTTGAGATCTGCGCCCACCGCTGGATACATGTAGCCGAACCCGGGTACGGCGTGGCTATCTCGAATGCATCCACCTATGGGCATGACGTCACCAGGAGCATCAGGGAGGACGACGGCGGCACCACCACCACCGTGCGGCTTTCGCTCCTGCGGGCGGCCAAATTCCCGGACCCTGACGCAGACCGCGGCCACCACGAACTGACAATGACCATCCGCCCCGGCGCCAGTATCGCGGAAGCCGTGGAGGAGGGATACCGTACCAACCTGAGCCCGCGGATTGTGCGCGGCGCCAAGCCGGTGGAGCCGCTGTTCACCGTGGGCAATCCTGCGCTGGTCATTGAAGCGGTCAAGCTTGCCGAGGACGGCTCGGGCGATGTCATCGTCCGGCTGTACGAGTCCCTGGGGCAGCGGTCTATGGGAGTGCTTACAGCCAACTTTCCGGTCAGGGGCATCCTGGCCACGGACCTGCTCGAACGGCCTGCAGAGTCTCCGGGTGTGGCCGTGGCAGGGGAGGGCATAGTGGAGCTGTCGCTGCGTCCTTTCCAGCTGGTGACCTTGAGGTTCGCCCGCTAGGGACGGCCACGGTGCAAGCCGGCCACAACCCCTGTTAAACAGGCTGAGTGGGGGCGGTCCCCAACGGCCGCCACCACTCATCCCCCCAAATTGCGCAAAGGCCACTGAGGCGGAACGTCCAAGAAGCTATCCCCGTTCGCAGACGCCCGGCGCCTCGCCTTCACACATTCATGATTGTTTCATATTCTAATGATTTTGTGAATCGGCGGCAGTTACTTTTCGGTAGAAGTCTTTTCCCGGGCAACATTGCGCCCATACCGGACCTTTGCCGCCCAGATCAACGTCAGTCCCACCACAAAGCAGAGTACCGCTGTGTAGTTTATGACGAATTTCGCCGGCCCCCATTCCGGCGGGGCTACCGGGAAGAGCAGCGTCAGCGCAATGGCCACGGCACCAGCGGCCAGCAAAACGGCTGCCAGCCGCACCATGGCAGGTAGCCTGCTGCGGACAGCGCTCACCATGGCCGGAAGCAGAACAAGCGAAACATACGCCGGATAGGCCCGCCCGGCGGCGCCGTAGTACTCGACCAACATGGCGTCCGGACCGCCCCGCAGCGAGATGTCCTGCAGGCCTGAGGAGGAACCCGCGGAATCAATCAGCAGGAACAGGACAACCACTGCCAGGGAGACCGTGGCAAGGACAGCCATTCCGATCCGGCCCGTCACCAGCCGGTAGCCATTCGTGGCGCCGAAGCCCCTGGTAATGCGGATGCCCACACAGAAGATTGCCGCGAAGATGACAAAGCGGAGGATGAGGTTTGCCGCATTGACCCCGCCCAGGGCCCGGTCGATGGCAACGTATGGCCCTTCGATGCTCAGGAGGATCGCCAGGGTCAACAGTGCAAAAATGAAGAAGACGGTCCTGTTTTCCCCCCGCAGTGCGCTGGGAACGCGGGCTGCGGCAACCACGCCGCACGTCGCCAGTGTGGACCACTGAAGGACTTCGATCATCCCAGGTTCTCCCAGATTTTGTTGGTTTGTTCCTGGTCATGCTCTTGGCGCCGGAGCGCCTTCCCCAGGGCCTGCAGGCGCTCCCCGGCCAGCGTTGTCAGATCTCCGTCGGGGAGGGTGTCCAGCGCCGCCTGCCTGGCCCCCGGCGGCCAGCCGGCCTCTGCCTCAGTGATCAGGCCGGAGGCCACCAGGCCGCCGGCAGGTCCGACGCCGGCAGCCTGGGACGTGGCGATGGCCAGTTCGGGGGACAGCCGGTTCGCCGTTAACTGCGCCGAATAATTCTGCGGGGCGATCCCGGTGGCGACGGACACCCGGTGCCGCAACTCGCCGTCGTCGATCGCTTCCACCCAGGCCTTGACGGACGTGGCATGCGGCGCCGGGCTTAGGGCCGGCCGTTCTGCCGACGGCTGGCCCGCCGGATCCACGGCGGCGCGTGCCAGCACGGCGCGCAGGAGGTCCGGCGTAGAGATCTGGCTAACGAGCTCGCACGTAGTGGGCGGAAGCACGGGCCCGGCGAGTTCCTGGAACGCGTCGAACGCGGCCAGGGCATTGACGGGATTGATGTTGAAGGCGCGGCTGATGCTCACCACGGTGGTCTCCGCGACTTTGCCGCGGACCAGCTGCTGGGCGAGTGTGGTCCGCTTGATCCCAGAAATCCGGCAGACGTCAGCGGTGGTGGTGTCAGGCGCGATGCCTTGCAACCAGCGCTGGAACGCCTTGGCGGGGAGGGGCATGGAGTGCTCTCTGCAGGGACGGATGTATGCCTTGATTTTAGCCTGCCGGACCATAGGGAACTTTGCGGGCCAGCGGGGATTCGACTATGCTTGATGGTCGAGCCCGCTGGTCCGTACGCCCCCCAAGTCCGGTCCAGCGGGTTCTTTTTAAGCCCTGCCGCCTGCGGGCGAGAGAATGGACCAATGACTGCAACCCTTGTTGCCAAAGACCTTGCCGGTGGCCACGATCACCGCACACTCTTCTCGAAACTTTCCCTGACCGTTGCACCCGGCGATGTGGTGGGCGTAGTGGGTGCCAACGGTGCGGGCAAATCGACGCTGCTGCGGCTGCTGGCCGGTGTTGACCAGCCCCAGGAGGGCACGGTCAGCCTTGCCCCCGCGGACGCCTTTGTGGGCTGGCTACCCCAGGAACATGAACGGGTGGCGGGCGAAACGGTGGGCGGTTACATTGCCCGCCGGACCGGCTGCGCGCAGGCTACCGCGGAGATGGAGTCCACCGCTGAGGCCCTGGGGTCGGGCGCTCCTGGCACCGACGACGCCTATTCGCTGGCCTTTGACCGCTGGATGGCTTCCGGTGCCGCCGACCTGGATGAGCGCGTTCCGGCTGTCCTTGCCGATCTGGGCCTGGAGACCGGTCCGGACGCCCCCATGACCGGGCTCTCCGGCGGCCAGGCCGCCCGCGTGGCCCTTGCTGCCCTGCTGCTCAGCCGCTTCGACATTGTGCTGCTGGATGAGCCCACGAACGACCTCGACCTGGCCGGATTGGCCAAACTGGAGGCCTTTGTGCAGGGCCTCCGCGGCGGCGTGGTGCTGGTGTCCCATGACCGGGAGTTCCTGGCCCGCTGCGTCACCACCATCGTGGAGCTGGACCTGGCCCAGAATTCGGTGGCAGTGTACGACGGCGGCTATGAGGCCTTCCTGGAGGAACGGGCCGTGGCCCGGCGGCACGCGCGTGAGCGCTTCGAGGATTTCGCCTCCACCAAGGCGGATCTCGTGTCCCGCGCCCGCACGCAGCGCGAGTGGAGCTCCCAGGGTGTGCGAAACGCCATGAAGAAGAGCCCGGACAATGACAAGATCCGGCGTGCGGCCAGCACCGAGTCTTCGGAGAAGCAGGCCCAGAAGGTCCGGCAGATGGAGTCCCGCATCGCCCGGCTGGACGTGGTGGAGGAGCCGCGCAAGGAATGGCAGCTGCAGTTCACCATTGGCCAGGCAGCCCGGTCCAGCGCGGTGGTGGCAACACTGCGGGATGCCGTGGTGCACCAGGGAAGCTTCACCCTGGGCCCGGTCAACCTCCAGCTCAACGCGGGGGAGCGGATCGGCATCACCGGCCCCAACGGAGCGGGCAAGTCCACCCTCCTCCGGCTGTTGCTGGGTGTACAGGCGCCGGACTCCGGCAACGCTGCCCTGGGCGCGTCGGTGGCGATCGGCGAAATCGACCAGGCACGCGGTTTGCTGGCCGGGCACCTGAACCTGGCTGACGCCGTCGAAGCCGTGCTCACGGACATGAACCCGGCGGAGATCCGGACGCTGCTGGCCAAGTTCGGGCTGAAAGCGGACCACACGGCACGCCCGGTTGATTCCCTCTCGCCCGGCGAACGCACCCGCGCGGCGCTGGCCCTGCTGCAGGCTCGCGGCGTGAACCTGCTGGTCCTGGACGAGCCTACCAACCACCTGGACCTGCCCGCCATTGAGCAGCTGGAAGAGGCGCTGGGAAGTTATGAGGGCTCTTTGCTGTTAGTAACCCATGACCGGAGGCTGCTCGAGAACGTTCAGCTGGACGTACGGTGGAATGTGGAAAATGGGATGGTAACTGAACTGATGGCAGACGCAACGGAGCAACAGCGATGAGCATGGACGGCGTTGCCTGGCACTCCCTGTACAACATCACCCGGGCAAAGAGCGGGTCCAAGCCGTTTTCCAAGGCCACACTGAAGCGGGTCCTGGGCTTCGCGCGCCCGCACCGCCGGAAACTGATTGCCTTTGTGCTGCTGTCCATTGTGATGGCGTTCCTTGCCGTAGCCACTCCGGTCCTGGCCGGCCAGGTGGTTGATGCCATTGTGGCCAAGGCCGGAGCCGACGAAGTGATCCGGCTTGCCATGCTGATCGCCGTAGTGGCCGTTGCCGAGGCAGGGCTGGGGCTGGTGAGCCGCTGGCTCTCCTCCACTATCGGCGAGGGCGTGATCGTCGATCTCCGCACCAGGGTGTTTGACCATGTGCAGAAGATGCCCATCGCGTTCTTCACCCGGACGCGCACAGGAGCCCTGGTCAGCCGGCTGAACAATGACGTCATCGGGGCACAGTCCGCGTTCGCCGGCACGCTGTCCGGGGTGGTCAGCAACGTAGTGGCCCTTGTCCTGACGCTGATCGTGATGCTGGGCACGTCCTGGCAAGTGACGGTGCTGGCGATGGTCCTGCTGCCGATCTTCCTGATTCCTGCCCGGCGGATGGGGTCCAAACTTGCGGACCTCAGGCGTGAGGCCGCCGAGCACAACGCGGCCATGGGCACCCAGATGACCGAACGGTTCTCGGCTCCGGGCGCCACCCTGGTGAAGCTCTTCGGCCGGCCAGACGAGGAATCCCGGGAATTCGCGCTCCGGGCCGGCCGGGTCCGCGACATCGGCATCCGCACCGCAATGCTGCAGTTCACCTTCGTGACAGCCCTGACCCTGGTGTCCGCGCTGGCACTGGCCCTGGTGTACGGGCTGGGCGGCTGGCTCGCCATCGGCGGCCAGCTTGCCCCCGGCGATGTTGTGGTGCTGGCCCTGCTGCTGACCCGCCTGTATGCCCCGCTGACCGCCCTCTCCAACGCCCGCGTCGAGATCATGAGTGCCCTGGTCAGCTTCGAGCGCGTCTTCGAAATCCTGGACCTCAAGCCGCTGATCCAGCAGAAGCCGGACGCCGTGGCTGTTCAGCCGGGTCCAGTGTCCGTGGAATTCGACGACGTCCGCTTTGCCTACCCGTCCGCGGACAAGGTGTCGCTGGCCTCGCTGGAGGAAGTGTCCACCCTGGATACCCGCGGCGGCGAGGAAGTGCTGCATGGCATCAGTTTCCGCGTGGAACCCGGGCAGACCGTGGCACTTGTTGGCTCTTCGGGTGCGGGCAAGTCCACCATCGCTCAGCTCCTGTCGCGGCTCTACGACGTCGATTCCGGCGCCGTGCGGCTGGGTGGGACCTTCCCGGGCACCGGACTGGACGTCCGGGACGTGACCTTTGATTCGCTTCGGGACACCCTGGGCATGGTCACCCAGGATGGCCACCTGTTCCACGAAAGCATTGCGTCCAACCTCCGCCTTGCCCGGCCGGAAGCCACCGAGGATGACATGTGGGACGCCATCCGGCAGGCCCGGCTGGAAACCATGATCCGGTCCCTTCCGGATGGCCTGGACACCGTGGTAGGCGAACGGGGCTACCGGCTCTCCGGCGGCGAACGCCAACGCCTTACCATCGCCAGGCTGCTCATCTCCCAACCAAGGGTGGTGATCCTGGATGAAGCGACTGCCGCGCTGGACTCCACCAACGAGGCTGCCGTTCAGGCTGCCCTGGGCGCAGCGCTCGAGGGGCGCACCGCCGTCGTGATTGCCCACCGGCTGTCCACCATCCGTGCCGCTGACGTCATCCTGGTGGTGGAGGACGGGCGGATCGTGGAACGTGGAACGCACACGGAACTGCTGACAGCGGAGGGCCGTTATGCGGAGCTGTACCGGACACAGTTTGCCGAGGCCACTGCGGTGGTTGAGGAAGCCGTGCCGGAGTACTAGCTGCGTGCTGCGGCAAGCTCCGGGAGGATATGCTCCGTGAGCAGCGGGGCGAGGTCTGCCGGCAGCGGCGCGGCCAGGTCCAGCCAGCGGATTTCGGCGATTTCGGCCGAGGGGTGGGCCGTCCACGTTCCGGGCGCGCGGAAGACGGTGGCTTCGATGTCCGTGGCGGCCTCGTTCGCGGCGTCCGCAATCCAGGTACCCATCAGCTGCAGTTGGCGGGGATCCACAACAATCCCCACCTCCTCCGCGAGCTCACGGGCAGCAGCCTGCACCGCGCTTTCACCTGGCTCGGGCTTTCCGCCGGGATGCATGAACATGCCGGTGCCGCGCTTGCGGACGGTCAGGAGCCGGCCGGCGTCGTCGAAAACGCAGACAGCAGAGACAACAATTCGGGATTTCACGGTTACGAGCCTAGCCGCTGCAGGGTGGACGTCAGCAGCAGGTCCTTGTCCGGCCCGCGCACATCCCACGTGTAGCTGAACCGGTCCGGGCCTTTGAAGACATAGGTCACGCGGTAGGTGTCCGGATCGCACCAGTGCTGGTCCAGGTTGGCTTCCGGTGTAAAGCTCATCCGGTGGAAGGTACGCCCGTTTGTGAAAAATACGTCCAGGGCGTCTGCCCGGCCGGCGGGTTTCAGGAGGTATTCGCGTGAGGCGGGGCCAGTGAAAGAGGGCCAGCGCATGGTGCCTTCTTCGCGGAAAGCCACGGCGCCGTCGTCCGTGGGAGAAAAGAGTACGATGCCGGAAAAGGTCCCGCGGGTGCCGTTCGCCCGGTCCTGGAGCTGGCGTTCCACCGTCCAGCATCCTGCCTCTGCCGTGCCCGTGGCTGACCCGAGCAGGTAGGCGCGGAGGTCAAACTCCGGTTCGGGATGCTTCAAGTGCCCTCGATTGGAATCGAACCAACGACACCGGCTTTAGGAGAGCCGTGCTCTATCCACTGAGCTACGAGGGCGCGTATCCGCTGTTCCGGCAGGGCCGGTCCGTCCGGACACGGATACAAGCATACAAGGTGGGAGCCCGTACTACGCTCTTGGCATGAGATCAGCCCCCATGTCCGCTCCCGCGGTGGCCCATATCCCGGATACAACCTCCACACGGCAGTACATCGGCGCGTGGTCCGTCTTGAGCGTCCTGCAGTACTTTGCTGCGGAAGCGGCAGTGATCCGTGCCTGGGCGGGACCGCTGCCCTATGACCGACGGACGGGCTACATCAGCGACCTGGGGGCGGTCCAGTGCGGGATCTACGACGGCCGGGATGTCTGTTCTCCGTTGCACTGGCTGATGAATGCCTCGTTTGTAGTGCAGGGCCTCGGAATGCTCCTGGGGGCGCTGCTCCTAGGCTCAGGGCTGCTGTGCGTCGCCGCGAGGGCCGGTGCCAGCGTGCAACCCGGCCGCCGCAGGAAGCCCTGGCTGGCGGCTCTCGGCGTGCGCGCGCTGACCGGTACAGCCGGTGCCGGCACCATGATCGTGGGCCTGGTTCCGGAGGACCTGGGCTCCTTCTGGCATTTTGCCGGCGCGCTGATGTACTTCATTGCCGGGTCACTGGCAGTCCTGGTTCTGGGCATTCTGTGGCTTGACCAGACGCCGCTGGGATGGTTCGTCCTGGCGTGCGGGGTGGCATCGCTCGCCGCGCTGGTTACCGCCGGCCTGACCCAGATGGACGTCCCGGAACCCGGCACGCTGGAACGCCTGATGGGCTATCCGGTTACCGTGGGTGTGGCGTCCGCCGGGCTGGTTATTGCACAGCGGGTGCACCGGCACCGGAAGGAACTGCGCGCTACGACTGCGGCGGCGTAACTGCTTCCGGTCCGCGGGGTTTCCGCGGATGCGTCTTCCCCAGAAACACCGCTGCCGCCCCGGCCAGCAGGCTAAGGACCAACAGGACCCAGCCGGCAACAGTGAGCCCGGATGCCAAGGCGGTCTGGCCGGCGTCGGCCGCTTCCGAACCCAACACCGAGTCTATGGTGACGTTGCCCCACAACCGGACCACCACAAACAGCAGCGGTACTGCCCAGAGAATCCACCGGAGCTGCTTCCGGGCAACGTTGGTGCCAATTAAGAGCAGCCAGGTGAAGCCGAAGATGAGCGGGAACAGGGTTCCGGCCGTCTTGTGGACGAAGTTGAGCTGGCCACGGGCGTCGTCGTCCATGGAGGCGCGCAACTGGTCAATATAGGCGGGGTCGAACCCGCCCACCAGCGAGTCGGGCATTGCCAGGCCGCCGGACAGCTGCGTGAGCTGTTCCAGCGTCAGCAGATGGACGTACCAGAACAGGAACAGGCTGGCCACCACACCGGCGATGAGAATGAGGTTGCTGTTGCTCTGCGCCTTCTGCGGCGAACGGGCTGTGGTGGGATTGATCACCGGCGGAAGATGGTGCTGCGGAACAGCCGCCTTGGAGCCGTGCTTTTTGATCCGCTGCGCTGGTGTTTTGGCCATGGCACCATTATCCCGCCCCATAAACTGAAGCCATGACCATTGGCCGGCACAGCGCTGTTGAACTCGACTCCTCACTGGACGACTACCAGCTGGCGTCCGCCCTGGTCCGGGAGGCCGGACAGCTGGCGCTCCTGATGCGGATGGCGGGACTGCAGTCGCAACAGAAAACGTCCGTTTCGGATGTGGTGACGGCGGCGGACCACGCCGCGGAAGCTTACGTGCTGGAGCAGCTGCAGCGCTGCCGGCCGGAGGACGGGATCCTGGGCGAAGAGGGCACGTCGGTCCAAGGACGCAGCGGTCGGACATGGGTCATCGATCCCGTGGACGGCACCTACAACTTCCTGCACGGCTCCACTTACTGGTGCTCGGCCATTGCCCTCAAGGACTCTTCCGATGTGCTGCTCGGGGCAATCTTCCAGCCCGAGGAGGACAAACTCTGGCTGGGCGGCGCCGTCCAGCCGGCAACGCTGAACGGCGAACCCCTGACCGTTTTCCACGACGACGGCGGCGCCCGCAACAGTGCGGCGGTGGCGGAAATCGGCGCGGCTACCTATATCCACCCGACCTGGCTGGCTGATCCCCTCTGCGCCATGCCGTGGCACGCCGCCGCCACATCGGCAGCAGCACTGCGGATGCTCGGTTCCGGATCCTGCGACCTTGGCCGCGTGGCAGACGGCCAGCTGGGCTGCTGGTTCCAGCACAGCTGCCCCGAGTGGGACTGGCTGCCCGGCAAAGCGATTGTCTGCGCCGCGGGCGGCGCCACGGATACTGTCCGGGTCAACGGACTGGAGTGGTTCATGGCAGGAGGCACGACGGCGGTACGGGAGTTGCGTGCCGCCCTTGAGTCCGGCTCGGTTGCCTGAGCCCCGGACCTATGACCCGGGGGGAACGGTTAACCGGGCTGCGTAATCCACAGGCTGGAAGTGAGTGTCGGCCCCACCGCCTAGACTTGTAGGCACCATGGATATGTTGTTTGACCCGTACTCTGACGGACCGTTCAAGGCCGCCCCCAAAGCCGCCGCCCGCACCAAGTCGCGCGCCGAAGGCCTTGC
Source organism: Arthrobacter pascens (assembly GCF_030815585.1). Lineage (NCBI taxonomy): Bacteria > Bacillati > Actinomycetota > Actinomycetes > Micrococcales > Micrococcaceae > Arthrobacter > Arthrobacter pascens. The sequence continues at coordinate 3,541,069 of NZ_JAUSWY010000001.1, read as the reverse complement.
CGCGGCCGAGGGAATCGGCGGTGGCGGGCCGGGGCGCGGAGCCGAAAATGCCGTCGGCTGGGCGAATACTCAGCAGGCTGGCAGCCAGCAGCGCGGGGCCCAGGACGCTGACCGCAAGGCACACCACCGGCCAGACGCCGCGCAACTGCTTCAGGGCCTGAATCCGCAGCAGGAGGAGGCGGTCAAGCATGCAGGCAGTGCTCTGCTGATCGTGGCCGGTGCCGGCTCAGGCAAAACCAGGGTGCTCAGCAACAGGATCGCCTACCTCATCGCAACCGGCCGCGCCCACCATGGCGAGATCCTCGCCATCACCTTCACCAACAAGGCAGCTGCGGAAATGCGGGAGCGCATCCAGGCCCTGGTGGGCGGCCGCGCGAAGATCATGTGGATCTCCACCTTCCACTCGTCCTGCGTGCGCATCCTTCGGCAGGAAGCGGCCAACGTCGGCCTGAAGTCCAACTTCTCCATCTACGACTCCGCCGACTCGCTGCGGCTCGTCACGCAGGTGTCCAAGAGCCTGGACCTGGATCCCAAGCGGTTCGCGCCCAAGGCCATCCAGCACAAGATCTCGGCGCTTAAGAACGAACTCATCGATGCCGATTCCTACTCGTCGGCCGCCAACCATAACGATCCCTTCGAGTCCGCCGTGGCGGAGGTCTTCAAGGGCTACACGCAAAGGCTGCGCCAAGCCAACGCCATGGACTTCGACGACCTCATCGCTGAGACCGTCTACATGTTCCGCGCCTTCCCAGCGCTCGCCGATTCCTACCGTCGGAGGTTCCGGCACGTCCTCGTGGACGAATACCAGGACACCAACCACGCCCAGTACGCGCTGGTGCGTGAAATCGTGGGCGAGGGACCCGGAGCGTCCGAGCTCACCGTAGTGGGCGATTCCGACCAGTCCATCTATGCCTTCCGCGGCGCCGACATCCGCAACATCGTGGAGTTCGGGAACGATTACCCGGACGCCCGCACCATCAAGTTGGAACAAAACTACCGCTCCACCCAGAACATCCTGAGCGCCGCCAACTCAGTGATCTCGCGCAACCCCAACCGTCCAGAAAAAAGACTGTGGACGGCAGAGGGCGAAGGCCACAAGATCATCGGCTACGTGGGCGAAAACGAACACGACGAAGCCCAGTTCATCGCCAAGGAAATAGACCGGCTCCAGGACGAAGACAACCTCCGCCCCGGCGACGTGGCCATCTTCTACCGCACCAACGCGCAGTCCCGTTCCATTGAGGACGTGCTGGTCCGCGTTGGCCTGCCCTACAAAGTAGTGGGCGGCACCCGCTTCTACGAGCGCAAGGAAATCAAGGACGCCCTCGCGTATCTCCGCGTTCTGGTCAACCCTGACGACGACGTCAACCTGCGCCGGGTGCTCAACGAACCCAAGCGCGGAATCGGTGACCGCGCCGAGGGAGCCGTGGCCGCGCTCGCCCAGCGTGAGCGCATGTCCTTTATGGCAGCGGCCCGGCGGGCCGAGGAAGCGCCGGGCATGGCCACCCGCTCCGTCAACGCCGTCCTGGGTTTCGTGAAACTCCTCGATGACCTGGCCGAGGTGGCCTCCGGCTCCGGCGCCGCCGCTGCCCTTGAAGCGGTGCTCGAACAGACCGGGTATCTTGCCGGGCTGCGTTCCAGCACTGATCCGCAGGACGAGTCCCGGGTGGAGAACCTGGCGGAACTCGTCGCCGTCGTGCGTGAATACGAACAGGAGAATCCCGAAGGTTCCCTGGGCGCTTTCCTGGAGCAGGTGTCCCTGGTGGCCGATGCCGACCAGATTCCGGACGCCCCGGGAGCTGACATCGACGCTGCCGTGGCTGAAGCCAAGCGCTTGGGTGTGGTGACGCTGATGACCCTCCATACCGCCAAGGGGTTGGAGTTCCCGGTGGTGTTCCTGACCGGAATGGAACATGGGCTGTTCCCGCATCAACGGTCTGCGACGGATCCCAAGGAGCTTGCGGAGGAACGCCGGCTCGCCTACGTGGGCCTGACCCGCGCCCGCAAGCGGCTGTACGTCACCCGCTCCGAGGTCCGCAGCATGTGGGGCCAGAGCCAGTACAACCCCGCCAGCCAGTTCTTGGAAGAGATTCCATCCGAGCTGGTGGAATGGAAACGCGAGGGTTCCAGCAGGCAGTCCGGCGGCTGGGGCAGCGGCGCGCCCATCGGTTCCAGCCGCTATGGCGGGTCCTTCTGGGGCGCTGGGACGGCCCGGGGGGCGGCTGCAGATTCCAGCGCCGGCTTCAATTCTGATGTTCCGGCCGCCATTGCCAAAAGCCGGGTCCAGCCGCAGAAGGAAATTGTTGCCGTCAGCGTGGGGGACAAGGTCAACCACACCAGCTTCGGCAACGGCACGGTTCTGGCCCTGGAAGGCGCCGGGGATAAGACCGTGGCGAAGGTCAAATTCGATGTAGGGGAGAAGCGGCTCCTGCTTCGGTATGCGCCACTGACCAAGCTCGACGCCTAGGCCGGCTTGCCCTTGTCCAAGGAGTACGTCTGTCATACAGTTCAGGAACGCGCCGGTAGCCACTGAACCGCTAGGGGTTGGGCGAATTCCGTACGGCAGATTCGGGGCACTACCGTGAAGATCCTGTTCGCCAGCCAGGCCATCGACGGCCATTTCAATCCCATGACGGGTGTCGCGATGCGGCTCAAGGACCGCGGCCATGACGTCGCCTGGTACACCGGCCCGGTTTACCAGGACAAACTCCAGAACATGGGCATTCCGCTCTTCCCTTTCCGCCGCGCGGTGGAGCACCGGGCGGACAACCTGAACGAGCTTTACCCGGAACGGGCAAAGCTCAAGGGGCCCCGGGCGATTGGGTTCGACGGCGAAAAGATCTTTGCCAGCAACGTGAGCAATTTTTTCGAGGACATCCGGGAGTTGCACGAGGATTTTCCCTTCGACGTGGCGGTGGTGGACAGCTCCATGTTCATTCACCGGCTCGTTTCCCACTTGATGGGCAAAGCCTTGGTGAACTTTGTGGCGATCCCGAACATGGAAAGCGATCCGTTGGTGCCGCCGCTCTTTTTCGGCTTCAAACCACCCCGGAATCCGCTGGAAAAGGTGGTCCAGGCTGCAGCCGGGCTACTGTCGGACAAGGTTATTCTCAACCCTGCCAACCAGAGCTACCGGCGGCAGCACGCCACTTACGGACAGGAAGTGCCCCGCCGTGGACGCCTCACAGATGAGCCCTACCGCTGTTCGGAGGCCGTCATCCAGACCGGTCCGGAGTCCTTCGATTTCCCCCGCCGGAACGTGAACCCCAAAGTCCATTACGTCGGCGCGCTCCTGCCCTACCGGCCCAGCGTGGAAGAAGGTCCGGCGGCCGACCGTGACGATGAATGGCCGGCCCATCCCACCACCCTGCTGGTGACGCAGGGAACCGTGGATAACCTGGACCAGAACAAACTCATCGTCCCAGCCTTGGAAGCGGTGAAGGATATGGACGCACTGGTGATCGTTGCCACAGGCGGCCGTGGAACTGAGGCCCTGAAAGCGCGCTACCCGCAGCCCAACATTGTTGTGAAGGACTACGTGGACTTTGCCAAAGTCTTCGAATTTACCGATGTGTTTATCAGCAACGGCGGTTTTGGCGGCGTCCTGCTCAGCCTGTCCAAGGGTGTTCCCCTGGTGGTCTCCGGCATCAACGAAGGGAAAAGCGACGTCAACGCCAGGGTGGAATACGCCGGCGTCGGCATCAGCCTGGGGACGGAGTCGCCCAAGCCCCGCGACCTTGCCAAAGCTGTCACTGCCGTCCTGACGGATCCCGGCTGGAAAAATCGGGCACTGCAGATGCGTGAGCAGTTCAATTCGGAGGATCCGGCCGAGGCGTCCGCTGCCGTCGTCGAAGGTGCCCGCCGTCCCGCCACGGCCTGACATGCCCAGCATGGCGCATAATGGAGCCCATGCTACGGACTGTATTGGGGATCCTGGCCGCCCTCTTGCTGCTGACGGCCACGGCCTGCACCGTCACCACCAAGGACCCCGGCTACGTGCCGCCGCCGCCGCTGCCCGCGCTGGAACAACTCCAACAGGCGCCACTGGTTGACCCCAAAGGCTTCTCGCAGGGGGAGGACATCCTCTCTTTCATCACCGAGGACCGCAACGTGGCCTGTTCCCTGACGTCGGCCCGTGGGGAACACCTCAACCTCCCGTATGAGGAGAACAGCTTCAGCGACAGTGCCAACAACAGGCTGGCCACCATCCCCGTTGCGCACTGCGAACTGGCCACCTACGCCAAACCCGCGGCAACCGACGTCAAGGACGACTGTGCCGGCACCGGACTGGGCTACCTGGGCGGGACCGCCCTGCTGACGCCGGAATCCGCGAAGTACGGCGAATGTCGTTCCGGCGTCACACAAATGGAGGCAGCATACGGCCCCAAGGGGAGCAAGACCGGTCCCCTCACCCAACTGCCGGTGCTCGCCGAGGGCCAGAACATCGAACGGAACGGGCTGCGCTGCTCGGCCTACAACGGCGGGGTGGCGTGCGGAAACGTGTCCGGCGGCGTCGCATTCTTTGTTGCACGGGAACGCTACGAACTTATTTCCAAGGCCCCCGAAACGGCGTCCCCGGTACCGTCCCAAGCGTCAAAAACCCCGTAATTCCGCGGTTTTTCTACGCTTCATAGAATAGTGTCCTTACTCACATAAGCGGTACTCTGGGACGGGCCGGTCCCCAGAAAGGACTAGAGTTCCCAGAGGAGCAGTGCGCCGCGTGGCTCGTTTCCAACCAGTCGCAGGCGCCTGCAATCCGCAGCCCGGTCATCGTCTCCGATGGTGTCCGACTGTACAGAAACTACTTCGACGTAGAAGGACACTAAACCGTGGACCTGTTTGAATACCAGGCGCGCGATATGTTCGAGGCGCACGGTGTACCCGTGCTTGCTGGCATCGTGGCGTATACCCCAGAAGAAGCAAAGGCAGCAGCCGAGAAGATCGGCGGCGTAACTGTCGTAAAGGCCCAAGTTAAGGCCGGTGGCCGCGGTAAGGCCGGCGGCGTGAAGGTTGCCAAGACCGCCGATGAGGCACTTGAGCATTCCACCAACATCCTGGGCATGGACATCAAGGGCCACACCGTCAACAAGGTGATGATCGCCCAGGGTGCTGACATCGCTGAGGAATACTACTTCTCTGTCCTGCTGGACCGGGCCAACCGCAACTACCTGGCCATGTGCTCGGTTGAAGGCGGCATGGAAATCGAGCAGCTCGCCGTCGAACGCCCCGAAGCGCTGGCCAAGATCGCCATCGATCCGGCCGTCGGCATCGATCAGGCCAAAGCTGACGAAATCGTCGCAGCCGCAGGCTTTGCTGAGGAACTGCGCGGCAAGGTCGCCAGCGTAATCCTCAAGCTCTGGGACGTCTTCAAGAAGGAAGACGCCACCCTTGTTGAGGTCAACCCGCTGGTAAAGACCGGCGCGGGCGAGATCGTGGCCCTTGACGGCAAGGTCTCGCTGGATGAGAACGCCGACTTCCGCCACGCCAAGCACGCACTCCTGGAAGACAAGGACGCTGCTGACCCGCTGGAGGCCAAGGCCAAGGCCCAGGACCTCAACTACGTCAAGCTGGACGGCGAAGTGGGCATCATCGGCAACGGCGCCGGCCTGGTCATGTCCACGCTGGACGTTGTTGCCTACGCCGGTGAGAACCACGGCAACGTCAAGCCCGCCAACTTCCTGGACATCGGCGGCGGAGCATCCGCTGAGGTCATGGCTGCAGGCCTTGACGTCATCCTGGGCGACGAGCAGGTCAGATCCGTGTTCGTGAACGTCTTCGGTGGCATCACCGCATGTGACGCCGTCGCCAAGGGCATCGTTGGTGCACTTGCCGAGCTCGGCCACTCCGCGAACAAGCCGCTGGTAGTCCGCCTCGACGGCAACAACGTTGAGGAAGGCCGCCGCATCCTGGCCGAGGCCAACCACCCGCTGGTTACCCTGGCCGCCACCATGGACGAGGGCGCCGACAAGGCCGCCGAGCTCGCCAACGCAGCTAAGTAAAGGGACGCACCATGTCTATCTATCTGAACAAGGACTCCAAGGTCATCGTCCAGGGCATCACCGGCGGCGAAGGCACCAAGCACACGGCCCTCATGCTGAAGGCCGGCACCAACATTGTTGGCGGCGTCAACGCCCGCAAGGCCGGCACCACGGTCCTGCACGGCGAGAACGAAATCACTGTCTTCGGCACCGTTAAGGAAGCCATCGCAGAGACCGGGGCTGACGTATCCATCGTCTTCGTCCCGCCGGCCTTCACCAAGAACGCCGTCGTTGAAGCCATCGAGGCCGGTATCGGTCTGGTCGTCGTCATCACCGAAGGCGTTCCGGTCCAGGATTCCGCCGAGTTCTGGGCACTGGCCCAGTCCAAGCTTGACGCCGACGGCAACCAGGTCACCCGCATCATCGGCCCGAACTGCCCCGGCATCATCACCCCGGGTGAGGCCCTGGTGGGCATCACCCCGGCGAACATCACGGGCAAGGGCCCCATCGGCCTGGTTTCCAAGTCCGGAACCCTGACCTACCAGATGATGTACGAACTGCGCGACCTTGGCTTCTCCACCGCCATCGGCATCGGCGGCGACCCCGTCATCGGCACCACGCACATCGACGCCCTTGCTGCGTTCGAGGCAGACCCCGAAACCAAGGCGATCGTGATGATCGGCGAAATCGGCGGCGACGCTGAAGAGCGCGCGGCCGAGTTCATCAAGGCCAACGTCACCAAGCCGGTTGTTGGCTACGTTGCAGGCTTCACCGCTCCCGAAGGCAAGACCATGGGCCACGCCGGCGCCATCGTCTCCGGTTCCGCCGGAACCGCCCAGGCCAAGAAGGAAGCCCTTGAGGCTGCTGGCGTGAAGGTCGGCAAGACGCCGTCCGAGACCGCCAAGCTGCTGCGCGAAGTTTTCGCAACGCTCTAGCACCAAAAAGTACAGCGCGGGGTCACCTGCCGTCCTCTCCGGACGGTCCAGGTGGCTCCGCGTTTTGGTTAAGTACGACGGCGGACGGTCACCTTCTTCTGGAAGGTGACCGTCCGCCGTCGTACTTGGTGCGGGCGCGGTGACTAGGCGTTCGCGTGGAGCCGGGGGAGCGCGTCCACCAGCGCGGCCAGCTCGGGAATCTCCTGGGCCTCCGCCAGGGCGCGTTCCAGGGTGGCGTCATGGACCGGCCGGGTTTCCTCCAGCAGGGCGATGCCGCTGGGCGTGAGCTCGGTGTAGATGCCGCGGCGATCGTCCGCGCAGAGGATCCGGGTCAACAAGGCACGGTCCTCAAGCCTGTTGACCAGCCGGGTGGTGGCGCTGGCGCTAAGCGCGGTGGCGCGGGCGAGCTGCTGCATGCGCATGTGCCAGCCGTCCTGGCGGCTCAGCGCATCCAGAACGGTGTACTCCACTACTGACAGCTTTGATTCTGCCTGCAGGGAGCGTTCCAGCTCACCCTCGATCAGGCCGTGCAGCGCCGCGAGCGTGCGCCAACCCTGTGCCCGGACCTCCACGGCGTCGTCCTTGATGCCCATCTGTCTTTTCCTCTCCCGGGTGCTCCAGCCGCCTGACGGCGTGAGGCGGAGCACAATCGATAATAGTTGCTTGCGCGGTGTATCTGCTCGTGCAACAATAAATAACGCGTCTGCAACTACTAGCTTACGCGTCCTATCTTATTCCGTACAGTTTTCAAAGGAGCATCCACATGCCCATTGGCCTGATAGCCCTCGCCCTCGGCGGGTTCGGCATCGGACTCACCGAGTTCGTGATCATGGGCCTGCTGCCCGAGGTTGCCGCCGACTTCCAGGCCAGCGAGGCCACGGCAGGCTGGCTGATCTCCGGGTACGCCCTCGCCGTCGTGGTCGGCGCGTTGGTGCTGACCGCGGCGGTGACCCGCTTCGAACGCAAGCCCGTACTCGCCGTCCTGCTGGTGCTGTTCATCGCCGGCAACCTGATCTCCGCCATAGCTCCCGATTACGGGATGATGATGGTCGGCCGGATCATCGCCGCCTTGGCTCACGGTGCCTTCTTCGGGATCGGAGCCGTGGTGGCCGCGGACATGGTTGCCCCCACCAAAAAGGCCGGCGCCATCGCCATCATGTTCACCGGGCTCACCGCCGCCAACGTCCTGGGCGTGCCGTTCGGCACCATGCTGGGACAGGCCGCAGGCTGGCGCTCCACGTTCTGGGCCATCACGGTCATCGGAGCTATCGCCCTGGCGGGCATCCTCGCGCTGGTCCCGAAGACCGGCCACGGGGACACCACGCCCGGAACCCTGCGCAGTGAACTGGGCGCCTTCCGTTCCGGCCAGGTGTGGCTCTCCATCCTCGTCACGATCCTCGGCTACGGCGGTATGTTCGGCGCCTTCACGTACATCGCCTTCACACTCACCGAAGTCTCCGGCTTCGCGGCCCCCACCGTGCCGTGGCTGCTCATCGTGTTCGGAGTGGGCCTCTTCGTCGGCAACACCATCGGCGGCAAGGCCGCGGACCGCAACGTGGACCGCACGCTCGTGGTGGTGCTCTCCGTGCTGATGGTGGTGCTCGTCGGCTTTGCCCTGACCGCTGGCAACCAGGTGCTCACCGTCGTCTCCATCGTCCTGATGGGCGGCTTCGGATTCGCCACCGTGCCGGGACTGCAGATGCGTGTGATGAAGTACGCCTCCAGCGCCCCCACTCTCGCATCCGGCGCAAATATCGGGGCCTTCAACGTCGGGAACGCCCTCGGCGCCTGGCTCGGCGGAGTGACCATCACGGCCGGACTCGGCTACACCTCACCCATCTGGGCCGGGGCCGGCATCACCCTGTTGGGGCTCGTGGTGATGATCATCGCCGCCGTCGGAGCCAAGCGGGCCGTCCGCCAGACATCCGCCGACGCCGACACCGAGGGCGTCCCCGAGGCCCATGCCGCCCCCGGCGGACGCGTGGCTGCCGAGCACATCGCCGTCCTGCACTAAAGCTTCAAGCCTCAATCCTCAACCTGCAACAGGAGAACCCATGACTTCCACACCCATCACCACGTCCATCCCCGAGATCACTCTCAACAACGGCGTGCGGATGCCGCAACTGGGGTTCGGCGTCTTCCAGGTGTCCGACGACGACACCACCGCCGCGGTCAGCCACGCGCTTGCAGCCGGTTACCGGAGCATCGACACCGCCGCCATCTACGGGAACGAGGCAGGCACGGGACGCGCCATCGCCGAGGCGGGCATCGGCCGGGAAGAACTGTTCATTACGTCCAAACTGTGGGTTGCCGACCTCGGCTACGACGCCACGCTGGCCGCGTTCGAGGCCAGCCTGGACAAGCTGGGACTGGATTACCTGGACCTCTACCTCATCCACTGGCCGGCGCCGGCAACCGGCCTGTACCTCGAGTCCTGGCGGGCGCTGGAGCAGCTGCTGGGCAGCGGCAAGGTCAAGGCCATCGGCGTCTCCAACTTCCTCCCCGGGCACCTGCAGAAGATCATCGATCTGGGCGGCACGGTCCCGGCGGTCAACCAGATTGAACTCCACCCGGCACTCCAGCAGCGGGACATTGCGGACTTCAATGCAGCCCACGGGATCGCCACGGAGGCCTGGAGCCCGCTCGCTCAGGGCGCCGTGCTGGCGGATCCGGCAGTCGCGGAGATCGCGGCAAGGCATGGAGTCAGTCCCGCGCAGGCCATTCTGCGCTGGCACCTGCAGCAGGGCCGGATCATCATCCCCAAGTCCGTCACCCCTCAGCGGATCCAGGAGAACCTGGACGTCTTCGGCTTCGACCTGACGGTGGATGAGCTGTCCGTCATCGACGGCCTGGAGCGGGACGGCCGCACGGGTCCGCACCCGGCGGAGTTCAACGGCTAGGAAGGGCACTCCCTCGGCAAGCGCGACCACCGAAGCGGGGACGGGTTTCAACAAGCGCGACCACCGGAGCGAGGACGGGTTTCAACAAGCGCGACCACCAGTACGACGGCGGCCGGTCACCTTCTTCGGCAAGGTGACCGGCCGCCGTCGTATTCGTTTAGTGGCTGTCCTAGACCTTGGCGCCGCTGAGGAGTTCGTCGAGCCGCTCGTAGCCCTCGGTCATGCCGCCTTCCATGCCTGACTGCGCCATGCCGTCCCGGGCCTCCTGGGTGGGGTAGACGGAGTGGCCCCGCAGGCGGGTGCGTCCGTTGCCGAGGTCCTCAAACGTCATGAATTCAAGGCTGACAACATCCGGGTAGCCGCCGAACTCGAAGGTCTGGATGGCGAATTCGTTTTCCCTCACGGTGTGGAAGACCCCGCTGAACTCGTAAGCGACGCCGTCGGGCCCCGTGTGGAGGTAGCTGTAGCTGCCGCCGGTGCGGAAATCGTAGTGGTCGATGTCCATCTTCAGTCCCCGCGGGCCGAGCCACTGGACGATGAGATCCGGGTCCTTGTGTGCGCGGAAGACGTCCGCCACCGGGAAGTCGAATTCGCGGTCGTAGTCGATGAAGGGGAGTCCTTCAGGAATGGTGAGGTTCAGCGGATTGCTCATGATGATTCCTTAAGGTGGTTGCCGCCGTTGGCGGCGCTGGATCTGAGCACGGCGTCCAGGCTGCGGAACTGCTCTTCGCGGACCAGCCGGTACTGGTCGATCCATGCGGTGAGAGCCTCCAGCCGTGCGGGATTCAGGTGGACGGGCCGGCGCTGGGCTTCCCTGCTGCGGGTGACGAGCCCTGCCTGCTCGAGGACCTGGATGTGCTTCGAGACCGCCTGTTTGGTGATCGCGAAGGGTTCCGCTAATTCGTTGACTGTTGCCTGCCCGCGGCTAAGCCGGGCGATGATCCGCCGCCGCACGGGGTCGGCCAGGGCCATAAAGGCCGAGTCCAGGGTGCCGTCGTCGGGGTTCATCGTGGTGCAGGCCTTTCTTAATCAGTAATCAACTAAATGGTTGATAAACTATCTGGTTGTTTTATAATAGGCCCCGCCAGGCCCGCGCGGAAGGGGTCTATGGATGTTTCTTGCTCACTACGTTGGAAGTTTGTTAGTATGTCAGGACAAACTTAGGGAGATGAAGACATGCCATTGGTACGAATCGATGTCAATCAAGGGCGCAGCGCCGACGAGCTGCGCCGACTGAGTCAGGGCATCCATGATGCAATCCTCGCGGAGTATGCAATCCCAGAGCGGGACTATTTCCACGTCCTGACCGAGCACCAGCAGGGCCAGATTGTGGCCCAGGATGCAGGGCTGGGCTTCGAGCGCACCCCCGATGTGGTGATGATCCAGATCTTTACGCAGGCCGGCAGGAGCCAGGAGGCGAAGCAGTCCCTTTTTGCGGCGATTGCTGACCGGTTGGCGGAGCTGGATGTTGCCGGTGAGGATGTATTTATCGGATACGTGGAGAATTCCGCCGGCGACTGGTCCTTCGGCTTCGGGCGGGCCCAATACGTCACGGGAGAACTGTCGGTTCCCCGCAAATAGCCGACGCCCGAAGTCCTGCATAAGCGGTTCCCGGACGCCGGTTTGCCGCATTATGCCGTGTTGTAAATATGTCAGTACAAACCTTTGACAGGACAATGGTTTTAGGGCAAAGTAGTGGATGTGGCCCCGCTCACGGGGGCCGGCCAGGAACCGGAGCACTAGCTGTTCAGAGGTACAGAGTTCAAATCAGAAAGGTCCGCGATTACCGTGACCCACGAACTGCTCACGATCGGGCGCATCAGCGTTGATATCTATCCGAACGACATCGGGGTGGGCCTGGAGGACGTGACGTCCTTCGGGAAGTACCTCGGTGGTTCCGCGTCCAATGTGGCCGTGGCCGCTGCGCGGCATGGCCGCAATGCAGGCGTGATCACGCGCACCGGCGACGACGCCTTCGGGAAATACCTCCACCGTGAACTGCACAAGTTCAACGTGGACGATACGTTCGTGACGCCGGTGCAGGAGTGGCCGACAGCGGTGACGTTCTGCGCCATCATGCCCCCTGATGATTTTCCGCTCTACTTCTACGGGCGTTTCCCCACGGCGCCGGACCTGCAGATCAAAGCCGCGGAACTGGACCTTGATGCCATCCGCGAGGCCGGGATCTTCTGGTCGACGGTGACTGGCCTGTGCCAGGAGCCCAGCCGCGAGGCCCATCTGGCCGCCCACGCCGCCCGTCCGCGGACCGGTCTCAAGGAAGGCCAGTACACCATCCTGGACCTGGACTACCGGCCCATGTTCTGGGCCTCCGAAGAGGACGCGCGGGCCGAGATTGCCAAGATCCTGCCGCATGTCACGGTGGCTATCGGCAATGACAAGGAATGTGCCGTCGCCGTGGGCGAAGGGACCCCTGACGAGCAGGCCGACCGGCTGCTGGCCGCCGGCGTCGAGATCGCCGTGGTCAAGCTTGGGCCGGAAGGCGTGATGGCGAAGACCCGCACCGAACGTGTTGTGTCCGCGCCGGTCCCGGTGCAAACCGTCAACGGCCTCGGCGCCGGTGACTCGTTCGGCGGAGCCTTCTGCCACGGACTGCTGTCCGGCTGGCCGCTGGCCCAGGTCCTGGATTACGCCAACGCCGCCGGCGCCATCGTGGCCTCCCGCCTTTCCTGCGCCGACGCCATGCCGACGCCGGAGGAAGTCACCACGCTGCTGGCCGAACGCGGCCGCTTGGCACCCGCCCTCGCCGGTGCCGCTGCCGCACGCCCGTCCCACACCACAGTTTCCGAAGGAGCAGCGTCTTGAGCGCCAACGATGATCCCCGCCGCTACCAGCACCTCAGCGCGCTCCGGCTCGAAGACCCCGACGCCGTTGCCCGCGCGGCAGCCACCCGTCGCCGCCATCCGGGACTGAAGTATGGGGTGCAGAACTTCATTGTTGCTGCCGACCATCCGGCCCGGGGGGCCCTCTCGGTGGGAAATGATCCGGTGGCCATGGCGGACCGCCTGGATTTGTTGGACCGTTTGCAGATCGCCCTGGCTAATCCCGCCGTGGACGGTGTCCTGGCGTCCCCGGACATCATGGATGACCTGCTTCTCCTCGGGGCGCTGGAAGGCAAGCTTGTCTTCGGCTCGATGAACCGTGGTGGCCTGGCCGGGCTCGTCAATGAAATCGATGACCGGTTCACCGGCCACACGGCCGCAGCCCTGGAGGCACTGGGGGCCGACGGCGGCAAGATGCTGACCCGGATCTGCCTCGGCGACCCGGACACCGCCTCCGCCCTGGAAGCCACGGCGCGGGCGGTCGATTCCCTCGCGGCACGCAAGCTGATCGCGATGGTGGAACCGTTCCTCTCGGTCTGGAAGAACGGCAGGGTCCGCAACGACCTCAGCCCGGACGCCGTCATCAAGTCCATCGCGATCGCCCAGAGCCTGGGCTCCACGAGCGCCTACACGTGGATGAAGCTGCCAGTGGTGGCCGAGATGGAGCGCGTGATGGCGGCAACCACGCTGCCGACAGTGCTCCTGGGCGGGGACCCGGAAGGCACCCAGGATGAGGTCTTCGCCAGCTGGCAGGCCGCGTTGGCCCTGCCCGGGGTCCAGGGCCTCACCGTGGGCCGGGCGCTGCTATACCCGGCCGACGGCGATGTGGCAGGGGCCGTCGCCACCGCCGCCTCGCTGCTCAAGTCGCCCGTGCTGCAGTCATCAGCGAAAGTATCGGAGTAACGTCCCCATGAGTACAGGAACAGCAACACGCAGAATGACAGTCGCCCAGGCGGTTGTCGAGTACCTTTCCAGGCAGTACACGGTCGATTCCATCCGCGGCGTTGAGTACCGGGAGCGGCTGATTCCGGGGACATTCGGCATCTTCGGCCACGGCAACGTTGCCGGCGTCGGCCAGGCGTTGAAGCAGTACCAGCAGCTCGATCCGAGCATCATGCCGTACTACCAGGGCCGCAACGAGCAGGCCCAGGTGCACCAGGCTGTCGGCTACGCCCGGCACACCCGCCGCCGCCAGACGTTTGCCATCAGCACCTCGATCGGTCCGGGATCTTCGAATTTGCTCACCGGCGCCGCGCTGGCCACCACCAACCGACTGCCGGTGCTGCTGCTGCCGAGTGACACGTTTGCCACCCGCGCCGCGGACCCCGTCCTGCAGCAGCTCGAGCAGCCCTACGCCTACGACATCACCGTCAACGACGCCTTCCGGCCCTTGTCCAAATTCTTCGACCGGGTGACCCGCCCGGAGCAGCTGTTCTCGGCCTTCCACCACGGCTTGCGCGTCCTGACGGATCCGGCCGAAACCGGTGCCGTCACCATCTCGCTGCCGCAGGATGTCCAGGCGGAGGCCTTCGACGTGCCTGAGGAGTTCCTGGCTGAGCGCGAGTGGCGGATCCGCCGCCCCGATGCCGACGACGAGGACATCCGCCGTGCCGCGGAGGCCATCCGTGCCGCGAAGCGTCCGCTGGTCATCGCCGGCGGCGGCGTCCTCTACGCCTACGCCAACGAGGAACTCGCTGCATTTGCTGAGTTGACGGGCATCCCGGTGGGAAACACCCAGGCCGGCGTCGGCGTCCTGCCGTGGGACCACCAGTTCTCGCTCGGCGCGATCGGCTCCACCGGTACGACGGCGGCCAACGCCATCGCTGCCGAGGCCGATCTGATCATCGGAATCGGTACCCGCTACGAGGACTTCACCACCGCCTCGCGGACCGCGTTCCAGAACCCTGACGTGCGCTTTATCAATATCAATGTCGCCGCCATCGACGCGTACAAGCACGGCACGTCGTTGCCGATCGTCGCGGACGCCCGCAAGGCCCTGGTCAAGCTGAACCAGGCCCTGGGCGGCTACCGCGTCGGCGCGGACCTCGAAGCGGCGATCACCGCGGAGAAGAAGCGCTGGGACTCGACGGTGGACGAAGCCTTCGACACCCGATTCACGCCGCTGCCGGCCCAGAACGAGATCATCGGCGCCACGTCCCGGGCCATGGACGCCCAGGACGTCGTTATCTGCGCTGCGGGTTCCCTGCCCGGCGACCTGCACAAGATGTGGCGCGTCCGTGACCCGTTCGGCTACCACGTGGAATATGCGTATTCCTGCATGGGCTACGAAATCCCGGGCGGGCTCGGCGTCAAGCGCGCCGCGCTGGCAGAAGCCGCGCGCGGCGGCACGGACCGGGACGTCGTGGTCATGGTGGGGGACGGCTCCTACCTGATGATGCACACCGAACTGGTCACCGCCGTCGCCGAACGCATCAAGCTGATCGTCGTTCTGATCCAGAACCACGGCTACGCCTCCATCGGCTCGCTCTCCGAATCCCTTGGCTCGCAGCGTTTCGGCACCCAGTACCGGGTACTGAACGAGGAGCAGCACAGCTTCGACGAAGGCGAAACGTTGCCGGTGGACCTGGCCCTGAATGCCGAAAGCCTCGGCGTGAAGGTGATCCGGATCGAGCCGGGGGAGAAGGTCATCGCCGAACTCGAACAGGCCATCCGGGACGCCAAGGCCGCGCCTGAACGCGGCGGCCCCATCCTGATCCACGTTGAATCCGACCCACTGCTGGACGCGCCGAGCTCCGAATCATGGTGGGACGTTCCCGTCTCCCAGGTTTCAGACCTCGATTCCACGCGGCAGGCCTTCACGACCTACACCGACCGCAAGAACCGCCAGCGCAAACTGCTCGGCTGAGCCCGCACCAGCCACAGCCCACGCGCCGCCGCAAACCCACCTCAGCCACAGACCAAGGAAGTCCAACACCATGTCAACGACGACCGTCACCACCACCATCAACCACTTCATCAACGGGGCAGAAACCCCGGGCGACGGCGACCGCGCCCAGCCGGTCTACAACCCGGCCACTGGCGCCGTGTCCGCGGAGCTGCGGCTGGCGAACCGGGCAGATCTGGATGCCACGGTGGCCGCTGCCCGGGCGGCCGCGGATTCCTGGGGTGATATTTCCCTGGCGAAGCGCACCGCCGTGCTGTTCAAGTTCCGCGAACTTGTTGCCTCCCACGTGGATGAGCTCGCGGCGCTGATCACGGCCGAGCACGGCAAGGTCCTCTCGGATGCGAAGGGCGAGATCGGCCGCGGCCTGGAGGTGGTGGAGTTCGCCTGCGGCATTCCGCAGCTGCTTAAGGGCGATTACTCGGATCAGGTCTCCACCGGCATCGATGTCTTCTCCTTCCGCGAACCCCTGGGCGTGGTGGCCGGGATCACGCCGTTCAACTTCCCGGTGATGGTGCCGTTGTGGATGGCGCCCATGGCGATCGCGACCGGGAACGCGTTCATCCTCAAGCCCTCCGAACGCGACCCCTCCGCCTCGATGCTGCTCGCCAAACTCTGGAAGGACGCAGGCCTGCCCGACGGGGTCTTCCAAGTCCTGCACGGGGATAAGGAAACCGTGGACGGGCTCCTGACCCACCCGGACGTGGACGGGATCTCGTTCGTTGGCTCCACCCCGATCGCCCAGTACGTCCACGAGACCGCCACGAAGCATGGCAAGCGGGTCCAGGCGCTGGGCGGGGCGAAGAACCACGCGATCATCATGCCGGACGCGGACCTGGACAACGCAGCGGACCACCTCGCCGCGGCCGCTTTCGGTTCCGCCGGGGAACGCTGCATGGCCATCTCCGTGGCAGTGGCCGTCGGTGAGGCCGCGGACCTTTTGGTGAAGAAAGTCGAAGAGCGAGCCCTGGCCGTGAAGGTTAACAACGGCACCGTCCCCGGCGCCGAGATGGGCCCGGTCATCACGACGGCCTCCAAGGACAGGATCGTCCGGATCGTCACCGAAGCCGAAACCGCGGGAGCGGCGATGGTGGTGGACGGCCGTGACCTGGTGGTCCCGGGCCACGAGGACGGCTTCTGGGTGGGCCCCACCGTTCTGGACCACGTGAAGACCGGGATGACCGCCTACACTGAGGAAATCTTCGGCCCCGTCCTCGTCGTCGTCCGCGTCGCTGACCTGGAGGAAGGCATCAGGCTGATCAACGCCAACCCGTACGGGAACGGCACCGCCATCTTCACCTCCTCCGGCGCCAACGCCCGCACGTTCCAGCGCTCCGTGACCGTGGGCATGATCGGCATCAACGTGCCCCTGCCCGTCCCGGTCGCCTACCACTCCTTCGGCGGCTGGAAGGCATCGCTCTTCGGCGACAAGCACATCTACGGCCCCGAAGGCGTCTCCTTCTACACCCGCGGCAAAGTAGTTACGTCCCGCTGGCCCGAACCCACCCACGCCTCCGGCGCCTCCTACAACTTCCCGTCCAACTAACACCCCCACACAGCACGATCGATTGCTCCGCAGCCGCCGTTTTGACCGTCCAAAAGGGCGCTTGCGGAGCAATCGATGAGAAGGAATGGACATGACTAAGAACAACCTGATCATCGGCACCGCTCCGGACTCGTGGGGCGTGTGGTTCGCGGATGATCCCCAACAGACTCCGTGGGAACGCTTCCTCGACGAAGTGGCCGAATCGGGTTACAAGTGGATCGAACTGGGTCCCTACGGGTACCTGCCGAACGATCCCACGCGGCTGGCCGAGGAACTCAAGGCCCGCGATCTGAAGGTCACCGCGGGAACGGTCTTCACGGCCTTCCACCGCGGTGCCAGGCAATACGACGAGGCCTGGGAGCCGGCCCGCAAAGTGGCCGAATTGACCGCAGCAATGGGCGGCGAGCACATCGTGGTCATTCCGGCCATGTGGCGCGACGATGTTACCGGTGAGGCAGTGGAAAGCGGCGAGCTTTCAGAGGAACAGTGGGCGGACCTCTTCGCGGGCCACAACCGCATGGGCAAGGTTCTCCTGGAGGACTTCGGCCTGAAGCAGCAGTTCCACTCGCACGCCGACTCGCACGTTGGTGCTCAGCAGGACATTGAAACCCTGCTGGCCGCCACGGACCCCGACTACCTGAATCTGTGCCTGGACACCGGCCACGCCGAATACTGCGGAGCATCCAGCCTCGAGCTCATCAAGAACTACCCGGACCGCATCGGCTACCTGCACCTGAAGCAGATCAACCCGGACGTCCTGAAGAAAGTCAACGAAGAAAACATGACCTGGGCAGCGGCCAACCTCGCCGGCGTTATGACCGAGCCCCCCAACGGCCTCCCCGACCTGCGCGCCGTCATCGAGGCAGTGGAAGGCCTGAACCGGCCGATCTTTGGCATCGTGGAACAGGACATGTACCCCGTGGACTTCGACGTGCCGATGCCCATCGCCAAGCGAACCCGCAACTTCCTGCTCTCCTGCGGCTCCCGCACCACCGTCAGCTAGAAGCACCACCGTCAGCTGGCACCAGCTTCAGCCAGCCCCCCATACCTAAGGACAGAACAATGACTGACATTCTCCGCGTTGCCGTCATCGGCGCAGGCCGCATGGGTGCGGACCACATTAAGCGGCTCAGCACCCGCATCCACGGCGCTGAAGTGGCCGCCGTCGTCGACGTCGACCTCTCCCGGGCGCAGGCCGCCATCGAAGGGATCGACGGCGCCGTGGCCCTGGCCAGCGCCGACGAGGCGCTCAACAACGGCGACGTCAACGCCGTGCTGATCGCCACGCCGGGGTTCCTCCACGAGGAAATCCTCTACAAGGCACTGGAGAAGGGCTTCCCGATCCTCTGCGAAAAGCCGCTCACCCCGGACGCCGAAAGCGCGTGGAGAGTTGTCCAGGCCGAAACGGCGCTGGGACACAAGCGCATCCAGGTGGGCTTCATGCGCCGCTTCGACGCCGAATACGTCGCCCTGGGCTCCGTCATCCGCGACCGCGAACTCGGCGAGCTGCTGATGCTCCACCACCAGCACCGCAACCCCACCACGCCCGCCGGCTTCACCAACGAAATGCTGATCAACGACTCCGTGGTCCACGAGTTCGACGCCATCCGCTTCTTCACCGGCGAGGAGATCACCTCCGTGCAGGTCCGCCTGGGCAAAGCCACCCGCAACGCCCCGAACGGCCAGCACGATCCGCAGCACGTCCTGCTCGAAACCGAATCCGGCGTCCTGGCCGACGTCGAGATCTACGTTAACGCCAAGTTTGGCTACCAGGTGGCCACGCAGGCCTCCTTCGAGGACGGCATCGTGAGCATCGGCGGCGACGCCGGACCGTACGTCCAGTCGGCCGGCCGCTGGGGCGGCTCGGTTACCCCCGGCTTCGAGGAGCGCTTCGGCGCGGCGTATGACGTCGAGGTCCAGGCCTGGGCGGACGCTGCCCGCCGTGGCGAAATCGGCGGCCCCACCGCCTGGGACGGCTACGCCACCGCTGCCTGCTGCGAGGCCGGCGTCGAGGCCCAGAAGTCGGGCGCAAAGGTCAAGGTCCAGCTCAACGCCAAGCCGGACCTCTACAACTAACAGCTCCTGCAAACCACGAGGCGGTCTGTCGGCAGCAGCCGGCGGACCGCCTTCTTGCACGCACCATCGAAGTTTTCCAAACCACAAAGGAGTGACCATGAAAATCGCCCTGGACCCCACCCCTTTCCATCACAGCCACAGCCTGCTGGAATTTCCGCGCGTGGCCGCCGACCTCGGATACAAGTACCTGCAGCTGACTCCGCATGCGGACATGATCCCCTTCTACAACCACCCCAAAGCCGACGATGAGCTGGTGGCCCAGATGAACAAGGCGTGCAAGGATGCCGGCGTCGAAATCGCGTCAGTCCTGCCGGTCCTGCGCTGGTCCGGTCCGGACGAGGACGCCCGCGAAGCTGCCGTCCGCTACTGGAAGCGCGCCATCCAAATCGCCCTAGACCTCGGCGTCAGCACCATGAACACCGAATTCAGCGGCCGCCCCGAGAAGGCCGAGGAATCCGAGCGCGCCTTCTACCGCTCCATGGAAGAGCTGCTGCCGATCATCGAGCGGGAGGGCCTGGATGTCCTGATCGACCCGCACCCGGACGACTTCGTCGAAGATGGCCTGGCCGCCATCCGCGTCATCCGCGGGCTCAACTCGCCCAACATCGGCATGGTCTACGTGGCCTCACACTCGTTCCACATGGGCAACAAGCCCTTGGAGATCATGAGGGCCGCCGGGGACAAGCTGCGCCTCGTCCACGCCTCGGACACCATGGACCACCACGCCTCCCACGGCCTGCGTTACATCACCAACCCGCCCGGAAACGCCGTACGGGTGCACCAGCACCTGAAGATCGGCGACGGCGACGTCAACTGGGACGAGTTCTTCGGCGGGCTCAAGGAAATCGGCTTCCTGGACAAGGACAACACAGTGATGGTATCCAGTGTCTTCGCCGAGGACGACAACGCCGAGGACGTGTCCCGTTACCAGCTGGAGACGATGGGCCGGTACATCGATAAGGTCAAGTAGTGGGGACCGACGCGAAGCAGACCATATCGAACCCCACCGCGGTCCAGGCCCAGCGCCCGGGCACCACCGAGCCGGCCAATCCGAAGAAAGCGGGACCTCGGCCTCACACCGTTGACCGAAGGGCTCGTCACCTCCACGCTCCTGTTCGGTGCGGCCTTCGGCGCCTCCGTCATCGTCCCTGTGTACCTCGCGGAAATGTCGCCGGCCGCCCAAACGCGGCCGAATCGTCAGGGCTTATCGGCCACCACATGCACGCCTGCTTCGATGGCTTCCATGACCAGGTCGCGGCGGGTGTGCGGCGGGATGGTGATGGTCACCGGGTCCACGCCGGCGTCCAGCAGTTCGGCAAGGCTCCCATAGGCGGGCAGCTCTGGGAAGTCCGCTTCGGCCCGCGCCCTCTTCGTTTCCGAGCGGGCCACAATGCCAACCAATTCGATCCCGTCCGCCGCTTCAATGAACGGAGCGTGGAAGTACCTGCCGCCTGCTCCGTATCCAGTTCAATGATTTTGATGCGGACCGGGCCAAGAGCCCGTGGCCTGTCCCAGTGGTTCAGATTCTTGCCGGGGACCAGTCTGGGGTCTCGGTGAGGACGACGTCGCCCAGAAGTTTTGCGGCGCGGCGAACGCCCTCCGATGAGCTCACCAGGGTGTCTTCATGCTCGATGTTGAGAGTTCCGTCGTAACCAACCGCGCGGAGCTGGTAAACAAAGTCTGCCCAGAAGGTGGCCCCTTGGGCGTGTCCGAGACCGAGGGTGACGTAGTTCCAGGCGCGTGCTCGCGGCTGGTCTAGGGGGGTGGTGTCCAGCATTCCATTTTGCCGGGCATGGGGGAGTTCCACACGGATGTCTTTTGCATGCACGTGGTAGATGGAACTGCCTAACGCCTGGACGACAGTAGGAATGTCGGCTCCCATCCACATCAGGTGTGAGGGGTCCAGATTGGTTCCGACCGCTTCGTTATCGACTTCGTTAAGCAGCCGTTGCATTGTTGCGACATTGTGGACCAGCTGGTTGCCGCATGGCTCCACCGCAAGCCGTACGCCGTTGTCGGCAGCGAACTTTGCCAGTTCGCGCCAGTAGGGAACGGCGACCTCTTTCCACTGGTAGTCAAGAACGTCGAGGTTTTCCGGGGGCCACGCGCTAGTAATCCAGTTTGGGGTGGAGTCGCCGCGCGCTGCCGGCAAACCAGACATCAGCACCACCGTGGGAACACCTAGTTCTCCGGCGACGGTGATGGAGTCGCGCACCACCTGATCGTGCCTGGCTCCGGAGACAGGGTGGAGCTGGTTGCCGTTGGCGTTCAGAGCGCTGATTTCCAGACCGCGGCCGACCACCAGGTCCTGGAACTCGCTTCTGGCCAGCGCGGAGGACTTCAGCGTCGGAAGGTCGGCATGTGGACTCTCGGACCAGTTACCGGTGGCCACCTCAACCGAGCTCAAGGCAAGTTCCCTGGCCAAGTCCAGCGCCTGGTCAAATGGAAGCCGGCTCACTGAATCTGTGATCAAACCAATCTTCATTGGGTATCCGTTCTTTGGTGCGAAATTTGTGGAGGTGGTGGATCAGCCACGAATGCTCTTTCACGGGGGGTAACGGGGGAGGCCACTGTGGTTCTGACAGCTACTGGCCCCGTGAGCGTTTCTGCGGGGATAATTTAGATCGTTCTAGTGGACTATCGTTACATGTGACCGCCATCATGTCTAGAACGTTCTAATCGTGCTCGTAACGAAGGAGAAGTGTGACGGAAATGCAGCGCCGCCCAACTCTGATGGATGTCGCCCAAGCGGCGGGCGTTTCCAGGGCGCTGGTCTCGATTGTGATGCGGGGCGCTCCGGGGGCCGCGGGACCCACCCGGGAGAGGGTCCTCACTGTGGCGCGGGACTTGGGCTACCGGCCGGACAGCCGGGCGCGGTTGCTCCGGAGCAGCAGGACGAGGCTGCTCGGTGTCACCTTCCATGGCAGTGCCCCATTCCACGCGGAAATCGTCGACGCGGTCTACGCCCAGGCTGCAGAGCGGGGCTACGAAGTGGTGCTCAGTGCGGTCGGCCGCAGCCGATCTGAAGCGCGGGCGATTGACGGGCTTCTTGACTTCGGCTCGGAAGCGTTGATTGTCATCGCGCCGAGCTTGGGCATCAGGGAACTGGAGCGCTATGCCGGTCGCGTTCCTGTCGTAAGCCTCCTGCGTGACGACGTTGGCGCCTTCGTTGACTCGATCAGCAGCGACGATCGTGCCGGCGTCCGCGTAGCGGTAGAACACCTGACGGGCCTGGGGCACTGGAATATTGTCCATGTCGACGGTGGATCGGCCGTCTCGGCCGCGCGGCGCCGGGATGCTTTTCGGCTCGAGATGATGGGCCGCCAGCTTGAGCCGGTCATCATTCCTGGCGGGCCCGGGGAAGACGACGGTTTGAGGGCTGGGGATTCGCTCCAGGGGAGCCTCCCTTCTGCTGTCATTGCGTTCAACGACCGATCGGCTCTGGGTGTGATGGAAAGCTTGCGGGCTGCGGGGCTGCGTGTCCCCGAGGACGTATCGGTCCTTGGCTTCGACAACAGTCAGCTTGCGCAGCTCAGGTTCGTGCAGCTTTCGTCCGTCAGTTCGGAGGCGCCTCTGCTGGCCGTCGCTGCCGTCGACCGTGCGGTTGATCGATTGGAAGGCCGGGGCGGTCCCGTCCACGTAGTCAGTGACCCTCGTTTGATCGTCCGCAGGACAACGGCGCCACCCGCGGAGGCCTGGAAGCTGGGAAGTAACAGCACCTCGTTCGCCACGGGGCCGATCAAATTTACGTAAAAACATCCTAATGTCAGGACAAACTATTGACAAAACGTGCTGCGACTCACCATGATCTAGGGGAGGGCCTTGAGCTCCTGCAGAGTCGCAGGGCCGCAGCCCCTATCGAAGGAGAAAATCGTGAAGAAGATTTCTTGGCGGAAGGCAGCCCTGATAGCGGCCGTCGTTCCGATGGTGGCCCTGAGCGCCTGTTCAAGCACGGGCGGCAAGACCGAAACCGTAAATGGTGGGGGAGGTGGCACGGTTGCGGACACGCCGCGATTGAAGGTCGCGATGATCACCCACGCGGCCGCCGGCGACACGTTCTGGGACATCGTCCGGAAGGGTGCCGAGAGCGCCGCGACGAAGGACAACGTCGAGCTGCTTTACAGCGGGGACGCTGAGGGGGGCCGCCAGGCGCAGTTGGTGCAGCAGGCCATTGACCAGAAGGTGGACGGTATCCTCATCACGCTGGCCAAGCCCGAGGCCCTGAAGGACGTCGTCAAGAAGGCGGTGGACGCGGGGATTCCCGTGGTGAGCTTCAACGCCGGTGAAGACCAGTCGAAGGCTATGGGCGCTATCACCCACTTTGGGCAGAGCGACAAGCTCGCCGGTGTCACGGTGGGACAGCGACTCGCCGCAGAGGGCATCAAGCACCCGATCTGCGTGATTCAGGAGCAGGGCCACGTCGGCCACGAAAACCGGTGTGCCGGTGTCAAGGAACAGGTTCCCGGCTCCGAGATCCTCAACGTCAACGGCGCGGACATGACCTCCGTTTCCTCTACGGTGACGGCCAAGCTCCAGTCCACGCCGGACGCCGACGCGATCATCGGTCTCGGCGCCCCGTTCACGCTCACCATTGTGAAGTCCGTGAAGGAAACAGGCAGCAAGGTCAAGGTGGCTTCGTTCGACCTGAACGGCGAGCTGGCCAAGGCCATTGAAGACGGAAGTGTCGCGTTCACCGTGGACCAGCAGCCCTATCTCCAGGGCTACGGCGCTGTGGACACCATTTGGCTGAACAAAGTGGGCGGTTTCAAGGTTGGCGGCGGGCAGCAGGTCTACACGGGCCCGGCTGTTGTCGACAAGAGCAATGCAGCCGATGTCTCCAAGTTCGCTCAGGCCGGCATCCGCTAACCCTCAACAAAACTGTCGGGATGCCGGGCGCCTGCACCGGCCCGGCATCCCAAGACAAAGGAGTTTAGTAATCATGGCCAATGCTGTCCTAACCGCCACCTCAGATGAGCGCGTCCGCACCCGAAATACCATCCAAAAATTGCTGTTGCGCCCCGAAATAGGCGCCCTCGTCGGCGCTCTGGTACTTTTCGTATTCTTTGCCGCCATCGCCCCCGTCTTCCTGCAGCCCGGTTCCCTGGCAACCGTGCTGTACGGCAGCTCCACCATCGGGATCATGGCCGTGGGCGTGGCCCTGCTGATGATCGGTGGCGAATTTGACCTCTCCACCGGCGTCGCAGTCATCACCTCAGCCCTCTCAGCCTCCATGTTCAGCTGGTACTTCAGCACAAATATCTGGGTCGGAGTTGCCTTCGCGCTCGTAGTGTCCCTGGGCATCGGGTTCATCAACGGCTGGATCCTCGTCAAAACAAAACTCCCCAGCTTCATCGTCACGCTGGCATCCTTCCTGATGCTTGCCGGCCTCAACCTCGGCCTGACCCGCATGATCGGCGGGGCGGTGGCAACCCCCTCGGTGTCCGACCTCGACGGTTTCGACGCCGCCCGCGTGCTGTTCGCCTCGACCATCAAGATCGGCGGCATCGACGTCAGCATCACGGTGTTCGTCTGGATCGCCCTGGTGATCGTGGCTTCCTGGGTCCTGCTGCGCACCAAGGTGGGCAACTGGATCTTCGCCGCCGGCGGCGACGCCAACGCGGCCCGCGCCGTGGGTGTGCCCGTCACCAAGACCAAGATCGGCCTGTTCATGGCTGTCGGTTTCTGCGGCTGGATCCTGGGCATGCACAACCTCTTCGCCTTCAACACCGTGCAGTCCGGTGAGGGAGTTGGCAACGAGTTCCTCTACATCATCGCCGCGGTCATCGGCGGCTGCCTTCTCACCGGCGGCTACGGCTCGGCCGTGGGCGGGGCGATCGGCGCGTTCATCTTCGGCATGGCCAACAAGGGCATCGTCTACGCGCAGTGGAACCCGGACTGGTTCAAGTTCTTCCTGGGCCTGATGCTGCTGCTGGCCACCATCGTCAACCTCATCGTCAAGCGCCGCGCGGAACTCAAGTAAAGGGCCCGGAGAACATGAATGCCAAAGAAATCGACCAAACCACACTGCTCCGGAACGAGACGGACCCGCTGACCCACACCCCCGTGCACCTGCTCTCGTTGACCAAGGTGGGGAAAAACTACGGCAACATCCTCGCGTTGAGCGATGTCACCATGGCCGTGGACAACGGCCGCGTCACCTGTGTCCTGGGTGATAACGGTGCGGGCAAGTCCACGCTGATCAAGATCATCGCCGGCCTGCACCAGCACGACGCCGGGGTCCTGAACATCATGGGCGAGGAACGGAAATTCACCTCGCCCCGTGACGCGCTCGACGCCGGAATCGCCACCGTCTACCAGGACCTCGCTGTTGTACCGCTGATGCCGATCTGGCGGAACTTCTTCCTCGGCTCGGAGCTGACCAGTGGTTTTGGCCCGTTCAGGAGCCTGGACGTCGAGAAGATGAAAGCCATCACGCTCAAGGAGCTCGCCGAGATGGGCATCGACCTCCGCGATGTGGAGCAGCCCATCGGCCAGCTCTCCGGCGGTGAACGCCAGTGTGTCGCGATCGCCCGCGCCGTGTACTTCGGTGCCAAGGTGCTGATCCTGGATGAGCCGACGGCGGCACTCGGCGTCAAGCAGTCCGGCGTGGTCCTGCGGTACATCCTCCAGGCCCGCGACCGCGGCCTCGGGGTCATCTTCATCACCCACAACCCGCACCACGCCTTCCCTGTCGGGGACCGGTTCCTGCTGCTCAAGCGCGGCAAGTCGATCGGCTACTACGACAAGAAGGACATCACCCTCGACGAGCTGACTGCCCAGATGGCCGGCGGCGCGGAACTCGCCGAACTCGCCCACGAGCTCGAACAGCTGGGCGGCCACAAGGACGTCGTTGCCGAAGTTAAGAGCGAAGTGGCCGGGGTGGCACAAACCGCCGGCAACACCCGCCAGTAACTGCCGTCCCATTTCCTGAAAGGACAAGCCCTTGGCTTATCTCAACCGCAATCCGTCCGACGTCGTCCTGCCCGTACGGATCGGGCTCATCGGCTCCGGCTGGATGGGGGCGTTCCATGCCGATAGCATCGCCCGCCGCGTCCCGGGCGCAGTCCTGGCGGCCATCGCCGATCCCAATGCGGAATCCGCGCAGGCCCTTGCCCAGGCGCTGGGCACGGCAAAGGTGACGGCCAACGCAGAAGACATCCTGGCCGATTCGGAGATCGATGCGGTGGTGATCGCCAGCCCCGCACGCTTCCACTCCTCACTGATCGCACAGGCCGCGGCCGCCGGCAAGCACGTTTTCTGCGAGAAGCCGGCGGGCCAGGGGCTCGACGAACTCGACGCTGCGCTCGCAGCGGTGGAAGAGGCCGGCGTGCACTTCCAGATCGGCTTCAACCGGCGCTACGCCGATGACTTCCTGGCCGCCAAGAAGGACCTGGCCGCAGGCATCGCCGGAACGCCGCAGCTCCTGCGCTCGCTGACGC
This sequence comes from Arthrobacter pascens, assembly GCF_030815585.1. Lineage (NCBI taxonomy): Bacteria > Bacillati > Actinomycetota > Actinomycetes > Micrococcales > Micrococcaceae > Arthrobacter > Arthrobacter pascens. Next base: position 3,514,453 of record NZ_JAUSWY010000001.1, on the reverse strand, counting down.
GCGATCCCGGGACCGGAAGCATCCCGAACGCGGCCAGGGTCCCGGCATGGACCATCTTCCTGGAGACCCTCATCCATGATTTTGACACCCTCAACTGGTTCAACGAAGGTGCCGAGCCCGTGCAGGTCTACGCCGTGGCGGACGCGCTCGTGGAACCCTCCCTGCGCGACCAGGGGTTCCTGGACACCGCAGTGGTGACCATCCGCTACAGCAACGGTGCCGTGGCCGTGGCCGAAGCAAACTTCAGCGCACTGTACGGGTACGACATCCGCGGCGAAGTCTTCGGTTCCAAAGGCATGGTCCAGGCCGGCCGCGCCACGGAAACGGCGGCACGCCGGTACACGGCGGAGGGACTGTCCGCCGACACCCCGCGGCTTAATGTGGAGCTCTTCCGCCAGGCGTACACGGACGAACTTGTCGACTTCGCCGGTGCGGTCCGTGCCCGGCGCGACGGCGTGCCGTCGTCGTCCGATTTCTCCCTGACCCCCGGTGCTGCCGATGCCCGCCGGGCGCTGGCCATGGCGCTGGCGTGCATCGAATCGGTCAAGCGCGGCGCTCCGGTTGCGGTCAACGAGACGGCAGCCGTCTGATGCGTCTGGCCGTTTGCGCGGAGATGGTCTTTACGGACCTTCCGTTTGTGGAACGCGTGCGCCGGATCCACGAGTCCGGCTTTGATGTGGAGCTGTGGGATTCCCGGACCAAGGACATCAGTGCGCTCAAGGCCACGGGTGCAGTGTTTTCCTCCATGACGGGGTACACCTCAGGCAGCCTGGTGGACCCCGACACTGCCGATGACGTGGTGCGGACGGCGGAATCGCTGATCCCCGCCGCCCTGGAACTCGGCGTCAGCCGCATGGTGGTGCACCCTGCAGAACTCATTGACGGCCACGCCGCCCGCCCCGTGTACCGTTCCACCGGCGGGATGTGGAGCACCGGTGCCCGGACCCTGGAACGCCTCGGCAGGCTGGGCGAAAAACACGGCGTGACGTTCTGCCTCGAGAACCTCAACACCATCCTTGACCACCCAGGCATTCCGCTGGCACGCGCCAAGGACACGCTGGCCCTGGTGGAGGCTGCCGGGCACCCCCACGCCAAGCTGATGCTGGACCTGTACCACGCGCAGCTCGGGGAGGGGAACCTCATTGAGCTGGTGCGGACGGCCCTGCCCTACATCGGCGAAATCCAGGTGGCTGACGTCCCGGGCCGGTGCGAACCCGGAACAGGGGAAATCAATTACGCGGCCGTCGCCAAGGCGCTCGCGGAGGCCGGCTACGAGGGAACCGTGGGCATGGAAGCCTGGGCCAGGGGCGGGAGCCACTCGGCCCTGGACGCCTTCCGTGCCGCCTTCACGGTCTATGCGGAGGACAAACTGTGAAAGACGTCGTTCTGGGCCTGGTGGGAGTGGGGCGGATCGGCGTGATGCACGCCAATAACATCGCCGCCCTCAACGGGGCCCTCAACCCTGAGGGCGTCAACGTCCGGCTCCGGCTGACGGACGTCGCCGAAGAGCATGCCAGGACCGTCGCGTCTGGCCTCGGGGCAGAGTTCCTCCCGTCGGTGGACGAGCTTCTGGCGTCCGGGCTGGACGGCCTGGTGGTTGCCACCGGCACCGGCACGCACCCTGAGCTGATCACGGCAGGGGTCGACGCCGGAATCCCGGTCTTCTGCGAAAAGCCCGTGGCTTTGGACGTGGCGGATGCATTGCCGGTCCTGGAGTACATCCACGACCGGCAGGGCGTGGTGCAGATCGGCCACCAGCGCCGCTTTGACCACGGCTACCAGGAGGCCCGGCGGGCCTACCAGGCGGGGGAGCTGGGCTGGATCCACTCGCTGCGGGCGGTCACGTGCGACATGGTGCCGCCGCCGGTGGAATTCCTGGCCAGCTCGGGCGGCCTGTTCCGGGACTGCTCCGTCCACGATTTCGACATCCTCCGCTGGCTGACCGGCCGGGAGATCGTCGAGGTGTACGCGAAGGGCTCCAACAACGGGGATCCGGCCATCGGTGCAGCAGGGGACGTGGACACCGCCCTGGCACTGGTGACGTTCGACGACGGGACTGTCGGTACCGTCTCCGCCACCCGTTACAACGGGGCGGGCCATGATGTCCGCCTGGAAATCCAAGGGTCCCGCCGATCGCTGATGGTGGGGCTTGATGACAAAACGGCGATGGCCTCGGCCGAAGCCGGCATCGGTTTTCCTGCTGGGGAACCGCACCGGACCTTCGCCGAAAGGTTCGATGCTGCCTACCGCTCCGAGATGGCGGCCTTTGTGGAGCTGATCCTGGGCCGGCGCGATAATCCCTGCACACCGGAGGACGCGCTGGCGGCTTCCCGGGTGGCGGACGCCGCCCAGGAGTCCCTGGCCACAGGCGTGCCCATTCGTGTGGCCCAGAGAGTGTCAAGCTAAAAGTCGTCCGAATAGGGCTGATGCCCCTCACCGTGTGCGGTGAGGGGCATCAGTGTCTGTATCTGCTGGGGACTACTGAGTTCCGAACGGCAGCCGCGGGTCCACGTCTTGGCCCTCCCACGTCTGGCGGATCCAGCCGTGGTGTGGATCATCGCTGATGAGCCAGTCGCGCACGGGGCCGGGGCCGGCCATCACGTTCAGGTAGTACAGGTCGTAGCCCGGGGCGGCCATGGCGGGCCCGTGCCAGCCGTAGGGGACGAGGACGACGTCGCCGGTGCGGACTTCCGCCGAGACATCGATGGGCCGCTCGTCGGAGGCGTAGACCCGTTGGTAGCCGATGGCGTCGCCGTGCGTGTCGTCGCCTGAGGGTGCCGCCGGGCCGCCGGGCGCAACCCGGGTTTCGAAGTAGTAGATCTCCTCGAGGCTGGTCTCGCCGTCCTTTTCCTCGTCGTGCTTATGCGGAGGGTAGGAGGACCAGTTGCCCGCCGGCGTGATGACCTCGCACACGATGAAACGGTCAGCTTCCAGTGCGGCCGGCGTGCCGAAATTGTGCACTTGGCGTGAGCAGTTGCCGGCCCCGCGCAGCTCCACCGGGGTTTCGGCAGCACTCACAAGCCGGGTCGGGTAGGAAGTCCTGGCCGGAGCGGTCGCAATGGCAACCCTGCCGCCGTCGGCCGAGCTGATGGTGAGGGTTTTCTCCGTGCCGGTATAAAGCACGTCGCTGGGGCCGTTGAAGACGCTGGCCCTGCCGGCCAGCTGGAAGTTCTGGCCGTCGACGGCGGCCGTGAAGGATCCGCTCAGCGGAACCACAATGCGCTCCTCGCCGGCGGTCGGAAGTTCGACGGCGGCACCTGCGGCGAGCGTCGCAACCTTCAGCCCCGTGTGCGCCCAGCCGTCCACTTTCAGTGCAGAGTCGGACGTTCCCAGGGAAACGTCCCAGCTGCCTTCGGCGGCGGAACCCAGCGGATATACCCAGTTGGCCATAGATTTTGCTCTTTCGTTCGTTTAGCGCCCGCCGCTGGCGCGGTGGCAACATCCAGTGCTGGCTTAGGTCCAGCGCTCAGCGCTGGACCAGGGTCATTTCGAAACTGTAGGAATCGGCGCGGTACACGTGGTGGCCTGTCTCAACATTCCTGCCGGTGTCGTCCACGGCGGTGCGCTCCATGGTCACCAGGGCGGAGCCAGGGGTAGTTTCCAGAAGCGGGGCCTGGTACTCGTTGGCAACCATGGCGCCCATCCGCTGCGTGGCCAGCCGGAAGTTCACTCCGCCGTTGCGCAGGATGCCGTACAGGCCCTGGCTGGAAAGGAGGTCCTCGTTAATCTCCGTGATGTCGTCGCGCACCCAGTTTTCCATCAGGGCCAAAGGCTTGCCGCCCACTTTCCGAAGGCGGGTGAAGTGAAAGACCGTGGCACCCGCCGGAAGATGCAGCGCTTCGCGCGTGGCGTCGTCGGCTTCGACGTGGCTGAAGGACAGCACCTCCGTAGTGGGTTTGCTCCCGTTGTTGCTCAGATCATCAAACAGGCTGGACAGCTCCAGCGGCCGTCTGACCTGGCTGGAAACAACCTGCGTTCCTACGCCCCGCTTCCGCACCAGGAGGCCCGAACGGACCAGTTCGTCCATGGCCTTGCGCATGGTGGGGCGCGACAGATTCAGGCGGGCCGCGAGGTCAATCTCGTTATCGAGCCGGCTCCCGGGTTCCAGCCGCCCCGAGTGGATGGCGGCCTCAATGCCTTGCACCACCTGGTGGTACAGGGGCACCGGCGAAGAGCGGTCGATGCTGATCTTGAGTTGGTCCGCCATGGAATGCTCCCTTTGCGCCGCGCGACCCGCTGCGAAGCGACCTCGCCTGTCCGGCAAATGTCCGCTTGATAGGACATACTGCCTTTCTCTTGATAATAACAGGGCGTGGGGGGCGATCAAAGGAACGGCACCGGCATGGCGGCGCGGAATGGTTGTCCGCGTCCGCGGTGATCGACTCGGTACCTATCGGGAGGAAGGGCTACAGGTCCTTGCGGCAGTGGGCTTTGCCCAGCTCGTGCAGTCCGTTGAGGTCGCCCACAGCCAGGCCCTCCGGCGTGCCGATCTCAGGGAACATGAGCTGCCGGGGGTCGTCCACATGTTCCAGGCCCATGACGTGGCCGAGTTCGTGCAGGATGACGGCGGTGGCGTAGAGCTTCCCGTCCGGCTGCCGCAGTTCTTCGGTGATCTGCGGGGCATCCAGCTCCAGGCTGCCGGTGACGAATGTCTTGGGACCGTCGTCGTAGCTGAAGTGGGTGCTTCCGCCAGTGCCGATGACCTTGCCCTTGAGCTGGGGTGCAGCCTCGGGAGTGGTCCAGGAGATCAGCAGGGGAGCCCACCGGTCCCCGTAGGAATCCGGCTGGTACGGCGCCCTTTGCCCGGACGGCTGTTCCGTGGTGGCGCCGTCGTAGATGAAGCGGATTCCGGTAGCCAGGGACACCGTGTTGATGGCCTCCGGAATGAGGTGCTGGGCGTCGGCGGGAACCAGATCATTGTTGATTACATAGTGGAGCGGCCGGCAGGGAGAGTAACCCACCGGAGTGCCGTCGCTGTTCTCCGCCAGGAACCGGTACGAATCGCTGGCAAAAGGGGGCTGTTCCGGCGTTGCGAGCGGAGCATCGGCCTCCTCCAACCCTGGCGGCGGAGCATCGGGGCGGCCTTCCGCTGGTGGCTGCGCCCCACCGGTTGCCCCTGGCTGGCCAGCTCCGGGGCCGATGCGGACGTCTAGCAATCCCACCAAGCGGGGATCGCCGTAGGCCAGGCCGGCAACCACAAAGGCTCCCGCACCGATGGCTACAACCAGCAGCAGGTTGCGGATAAGCCGTCCGGCACCACGCTTCCGGGCGCCTTGGTGCGAGTGGCGCGGAGGCAGGTCCTCCACTAACCCACCACTGTGCCGAAGGCCAGCCCCAGCACATAGGTCACCGCGGCTGCCCCCAGGCCGATGGCCAGCTGGCGCAACCCGCGGGTCAGCGGCGACGTGCCGGAAAGGAGGCCCACAATGCCTCCGGTCACCAGCAGCGCCATTCCGACCAGCACGCCTGCCACGGCAAGCGCGGTTGCTCCCGTCAGCCCGAAAAGGAACGGCAGGATGGGAACGATCGCCCCGGAAGCAAAGAAGCAGAAGCTGGAGAGCGCCGCGCCCCACGCCGTGCCTACGGCCTCATGCTGGTCCGCGGCCTCCGGCACCTCCGGCTGGAGCGACAGGCTGGGATCACAGTCACAGGCGAAGAGGCCCATGCGCTCGGCCACCCGGTGCTCGGCGGCCTCATGGGACATGCCGCGTGCCAGGTACACCAGCAGCAGCTCGTTGTGTTCAATGTCCAGCTTGGGCGCCGCAGCCAAGGTGATCTGGGTGGGCCGGGTGGCTGCCAGAAGCTCGCGCTGGGAGCGCACGGAGACAAACTCGCCGGCTCCCATCGACAGGGCACCGGCCAGCAGGCCCGCCACACCGCTCAGCAGCACCACGCTGCTGGCCACGCCGGAGGCGGCCATGCCCATGACCAGGGAGAGGTTGCTGACCAGGCCGTCGTTGGCGCCGAAGACTGCGGCACGGAATGTGCCGGCAAGCCGGTTCCGGCCCCGGGTTGCAAGGCCGCGCACTACTTCTTCGTGGATCTGTTCGTCGGCCGCCATGGCCGGAGTGGCCGACGGGTCCTTGGCATAGGGGGAGCGGCCTTCGGCCCGCTGGGCGAGGGCAAGGACAAATACGGAGCCGAAATGCCGGGCGAGGAAGCCCAGGAGCTGGCTGCGTAGTGACGCCGACCGGGACTTTCCGGCGTGCTCGCCCAGGAGCCGCAGCCAGTGGGCCTCGTGCCGTCCCTCGGCCTCCGCAAGGGCAAGTAGGATTTCCCGCTCCTCACCCTGCCGGTTCTGCGCCAGATCGCGATAGACGGCGGCCTCGGCGCGTTCGTCCGCCAGGTACTGGCGCCAGAGCCGGATGTCAGCAGCAGTGGGCTGGGCGACGGAAGCGGAATCCGCCGTGGCGTTTCCTGTTCCCGGAACATTGTCAGGCGCTGGGACATTGTCAGGCGCCGGGACATTGGCCGGCCGCGCGTTGGCGTGCTGGCTTGATTTGGCGTGCTGAGACACGGAGGCTCCTGGGCTTGATAGGGCATGATTTTTCGGCCCCATTGCAAAGCAAGCTTACCGTGGAAATCCGGCGATTTTTGGCCGGCAAACCTCACTCCGGAGTTTCGGTTTCCCTCAAATCCCACCGCTCCGGACTGGGCGGCGCGGCTCCCGCAGGCTCTTGACCGCCGCTGTCGCCGGTGCTGTGATGAAGGTGTGGCGCCTAGCGGCGCACAGCCAACAGAGCACGTCAGTGGCGAACAATCGGAGGTTCAATCATGAGCACCACCGGACAGCACCCGGACATGCCGCACCTCGATGCCGTGGAGTCCGATCCCGCATATGACTATGCCGAGGACGCGCCGGCTCAGAAAGATGACTGGGATGCGGAGGACGAATTCCTGGATGCGGAAGAAGTGGTCATTCCGCCCGCCCCGGTAGTCGTCGATGCCGAGGAACGCGTGGTCGCACTTGACCCCGAAGAGTACCGCGAGACTGAAGAGACAGACGATATTGAGTAGAACGGACGACGGCGCCGCCTCCGGTTCGCTGGAAAGTGAACCGGAGGCGGCGCCGTCGACCGTTTTGGCTGGCTCTTGCCGTTACAGCTCTGGCCGTCAGGAAGCCTGGAGGGTTACCGGCACTTCCTCGTTCTCCTGACCCGCGACGCGCCGGCGCCAATTGCGCATGACCTGCGGATCCGTCGGCTTGGACGCGAGGGAAATGGCAATGTAGACCACCAGCGAGGAGGCGAGACCGTAGTAGATTGGCTCGTTCGCATACACGCCGTCAGCGCTGGGGATGACTCCGGTTGCGTACAGCATCAGGAGGACAAGTGTGACCACCGAGCCCACGGCCATGGACCAGGCCGCCGCGATGCCGGTGCCGCGTTTCCAGACCAGCCCGCCCAGGATCGCAACCAGCAGGCCGCCCACCAGGATGTCGTAGGCAATGGTCAGGGCCACGATGACATCCTGCGTGACCATGGCGATGAGAATGGCCACAATGCCCAGGCTAAGGACCCACATGCGGTTAGCCTTGACGTCGTGCTCGGGGTTGTCGGTGTCGTCGGTGTTGATGTCCTTGCCGAACCAGCTGGCCACAAACGGCAGGACGTCGGCACGGGCCACAGTTGCAGCTGCGATGAGGGCTCCGGAGGCGGTGGACATCATGGCAGCAACGGCCGCTGCGAGCACAAGGCCGCCGATGCCGATGGGCAGCAGGTTCTGTGCCACCTCGGCGTAGACAACGTCCTTGCCGAGGTTGGCGACGTCAATGTCCGGCAGGGCAACCTTGGCGCCTAGGCCGATGAGTGCTCCGGCAGCACCGTAGAGGATGCAGTAGATGCCTGCGGTGGCCCCGCCCCAGCGGGCAACTGTGGGCGTCTTGGCGGTAAAGACGCGCTGCCAGATGTCCTGGCCGATCAGCAGGCCCAGGGTGTAGACCACGAAGTACGTGAGGATGGTCTGGGCGCCGATGCCGTCAATCTGGAAGAAGCTGTCCTCCACGCGGCTGCGGATGCCGTCCAGGCCGCCCGCTGCGTTAAGCGTGAACGGCAGCATCAGGAAGAAGATGCCCACCGTCTTGATCACGAACTGGACCTGGTCCGCGAGGGTGATGGACCACATTCCGCCGATGGTCGAGTACACCAAGACGATTGCGCCGCCGACGGCGATGGCCAGGGCGCGGTCCCAGCCGAACAGCACCACGAAGATGGTGGCGTAGGCGCCCGTGGAGGTGGCGCAGAGCATCAGTGTGTAGGCCAGCATCACGATGCCGGAGGTCTGCGTGGCGCGGCTGCCGTAGCGGAGCGTCAGCATCTGGGAGACGGTGTAGATCTTAAGTTTTTGGATGGTTCCGGCGAAGAGCAGGCTGAGCAGCAGCACGCCGGCGCCGATGGCCACCACCAGCCACATGCCCGAGATGCCGAATCTGTAGCCGAGGCCCACGCCGCCCACGGTGGAGGCGCCACCCAGGACGACGGCGGCCATGGTGCCTGTGTAAAGGAATGGCCCCAGGCGGCGGCCGGCCACCAGGAAGTCGCTGTTGTTCTTGGTGCGGGACTTGCCCCACCAGCCGAAGGCCAGCATTGCGATGAGGTACACCACCACGATGGCGATGTTGACGAAGTTAGCGTCCATGTTGGGGCTCCTTGGAGCTGATTGGCAGCATTTCTGGAATCCGGAGGTGCTGCTGGGGATGCCGGTGTTCCGCTGCTCTTGCGGGGTGGGGATTGAGGAGATTACTCAGGATGCTGGATGGAATATTGCCTACCAGACAACACTTGTTGCCCAAAAGCGTATGCTGTGACCGTGGTAACAGTCAAGGCTTCGGCTGTCACATCGTTCGACGCCCTGTTTTTGCCGCGCCACACGGGCTGCTGGCCATTAGTATTGCTCCAGAGATGGGGCCGGGCTGCCGGCTATGAAAGGTTCGCACATGAAGGCACTCCCAGTTGAGCCGAGCAACGTCCCTGTTGCCATCGGTTCCAGAATCCGTGCCGCACGGCAGTCCCAGCGGCTCACCATCGAGCAGGTTGCGGACGCTACCGGCCTGACCAAGGGATTCCTGAGCCGCGTGGAGCGCGACCTGACCTCGCCGTCGGTTGCCTCGTTGGTCACCCTGTGCCAGGTCCTCTCGATTTCCATCGGGGACCTCTTCGCCGCTCCGGAAACCCATCTGACCAAACGTGATGACGGGCCGCGGATCTCACTGGGGGGCGAAGGGATTGTGGAGCGACTCCTGACAGCCCGCTCCGAACGCCGCATCCAGATCATCCAGGCTGTCATTGAACCGCATGGCCGCGGCGAGTCCGAGCTCTACGCCGTGGACTGTGATGTGGATGTACTCCATGTGATCAAGGGCAGCATCCGGCTCATTCTCACCAACGAGCAATATGAGCTCAGCACAGGCGATACCGTGACCTTCCCCGGCCGTGAACCCCACACGTGGATCAACCCCACGGACAAGCCGGTAGAGGTTCTCTGGGTCCTGGTTCCTGCCGCCAGCCGTTAGCCGCTGCTTCCTGCTCGCTGGCCGTGGTTCGTACCAGGGGCAGCTCGAAAAGAATTATTCCAAGCGATGTAATAAATCCCGCTCCACTGGACACTAATAGGTTGACGGGGCACAAACACCCCGCCCATCCATAAGGACCTTGTTCACGATTGGGGAAGACAATGCACTCTGCAAAATTCGGGAAAACTGCAGCCGGGGCCGCCTTGGCGATTGCGCTCGCGTCTGCCACCGCTGCATGCGCAGCCGCGCCCACATCAGGCCCGACGTCGGACCGGGGCTCCGGTTCGGCGCTTACCTTGACGTCGTCCGCGCAGGCCGGTGCGGAAAGGGCCCGTGCGGAAAGGGCCGCCGGAGAAAAGACAAAGGTGCCAGCGTCCGCGCTGAAGACCTTCACCTTCCCGGACGGGCACATTTCCTTCGCGTACCCGGCCAATTGGTCCATCCGCACCCAGCCCGGTCCAACGCTGCCCGGCGGCCCCGCCGAATGCGTCGAGGCGGTGTTGAGTGATCACCACGGCAAGGATGTGGCCTTCATCGTCAGTGGCTTCTATGGCGATGGCGCCTCCGGTCCGGTGGACCGCACCGTCTTTGACTCCGCGCCCGTTCCCGGGCTGGCTGCTTTCGGGGGGAGCCGGCGTTCGGCTTCTTCCGCGACAGCTATATCGACGTCAACGACCACTTCTACATGGACGTCCGCCCGGGTGCCGAGCTTGTAACCGGAAGCACCAACAGCGGCAACGGCCAGGTGATCCTGCCTAATGGTGCGGCGATCTTCAGGGTTTATATGGATTCTCCCGGCTTCCCCTCGGCGGAAGCTGCCGGGGCCTGGATGAACACTGCGGAATACGCGCAACTCAAGGCGCTTCTGATGAGCCTTTCCTACAGCTGATTGCGGCGTCTGGGCGGGAACTGTCGCGCTCGCGCGGACCGCGGGGGAGTTGACGGCGGGCGGCCACGTGGAGGTGACCGCCCGCCGTCGGCGTTCTTCGCAGGGGAAAGTCAGATGTAAACAGTTGATGCACATAGGACAACTTAAGTGTATGATGGCAGTCACATCCGCCGATCAATTCTCGAAGGAGAGGCCTCCCCTTGGAAGAGCTGCGCATCGAAGCCAACGGCAATCTTGGCCCCATCGATTCATCCCGTATCCCGCGCTATGCCGGCGCTGCCACCTATGCCCGCCTTCCGCGCCTGGACCAGGTGGCCAAGGCTGGCATCACGGTGGTGGGTGTTCCTTTCGACTCCGGCGTGTCCTACCGCCCCGGCGCGCGGTTCGGCGCCAATCATGTCCGCGAAGCCAGCCGTTTGCTCCGTCCGTACAACCCGGCCTGGGACGTCAGCCCGTTCGAAAACGTCCAGGTGGCCGATGCCGGTGACATGGCGGTCAACCCGTTCAACATCAACGAGGCCATCGAGACCATCCAGCAGAACGCCCTGGACCTCACGTCCGCCGGCAGCAAGCTGGTGACCCTTGGCGGGGACCACACCATCGCGCTGCCCCTGCTGCGCGCCGCCGCCGAACGTGCCGGCGGCCCCATTGCCATGCTGCACTTCGACGCGCACCTGGACACCTGGGACACCTACTTCGGCGCCGAGTACACCCACGGCACCCCATTCCGCCGGGCGGTGGAGGAGGGCATCCTGGACACTGAGGCGATCAGCCACATCGGCACCCGCGGTCCGCTGTACGGCAAGAAGGACCTCGACGACGACCACCGCTTCGGGTTCGGCATCGTCACGTCCGCGGATGTCTACTACCAGGGCGTCCTGGAGACCGTGGCCAAGGTGCGGGACCGGATCGGCAACCGGCCACTCTACATTTCCGTGGACATCGACGTTCTGGACCCCGCGCACGCCCCGGGCACCGGCACTCCCGAAGCCGGCGGCATCACCAGCCGCGAACTGCTGGAGATCATCCGCGGCTTCCGTGGCATGAACCTGGTTGGCGCGGACATTGTTGAAGTGGCTCCGGCCTACGACCACGCCGAGATCACGGGCGTGGCCGCCAGCCATGTGGCCTATGAACTGGTGACGCTGATGGCGGACAATGCTGTTGAACGCGACCGTTTCGGCGCCGCCAACGGCTACGCCGCACAGGCACTCGGCCAGGAAGTCCGCCAGCCTGCGGGCTTTGCCGCGGGCACCGGCACCAAGGAGTACTGACAGTGATCGATTTCGATCCAGGGACAGCAGCCCCGACAAAAGGGACCGACGTGCGAAACGGCGGGGACCTCGTCGTCGAGACCCTTGAAGCGCTGGGCGCCAAGACGGTCTTTGGTATTCCCGGCCAGCACGCGCTTGGCCTGTTCGACGCCATGGGCCGCGGCAACCTGCACTTCGTGTCATCCCGGGTAGAGAACAACAGCGCCTTCGCCGCCGACGGGTACTCCCGCGCCACGGGTGAGGTGGGCGTGCTGTTCCTGTCCACCGGCCCCGGAGCGCTGACCTCTCTCGCCGGCCTGCAGGAAGCATATGCAACAGGCGTGCCCATGGTGGTGGTGGCCAGCCAGATTCCGCTGGAGGGACTGGGAGCCCGGCGCAAGGGCATGCTCCACCAGCTGGATGACCAGAAGGCCTCGGCCGCTAACGTCACCAAGAGCCAGCGCCTGATCCAGCATGCCTCCGGCATCCCGTCGGCCATCCAGGACGCCTGGACTGAGGCGATCTCCTCGCCGCAGGGGCCGGTCTGGCTGGAAATCCCGCAGAACGTGCTGCTGGATCCCATCATGGTTCCGCCGGTGGAGGACGCACTCGCCGAAGCGGCTGACAACCCGCCGCGCGTGGAACTCATCCGGGAAGCCGTGAAATGGCTTTCGTCGGCGGAGCGTCCGGCCATCATCGCCGGTGGCGGTACCCGGCGGGGCAGTGCGGAGAAGTCCCTCCTCACCATTGCCGAAAAACTCCGGGCCCCCGTGATCTGCACGCCGGGCGGCAACGGCGCGTTCCCCTGGAACCATGAGCTGTCCCTGCAGTCCTGGATCGAGGACCGCTATATGACGGATGTCCTGGAGGATGCGGACGTCCTGATCGTGATCGGCTCGTCCCTGGGCGAAGTCACGTCCAACTACTTCACCTTCGAGCCCCGCGGCCGGATCATCCAGATCGATGCCGAGCCCCGCGTACTCGAATCCAACCGTCCCGGGCTGGGCATCCGGGCTGACGCGGGCCAGGCGCTCGCAGCCCTGGACGAGGCCCTGGATGTTGAACCGGGGACCGCGCCAAGCTGGCACGGGACCTCACCGGAGGACCTCGTGAAGGAGTCCCTCGCCAAGGTCAAGGCACGGCTTGAGTCGCAGGACCTGGCCAAGGAACTGAAATTCATGGCGGACATCCGGGAAGCCGTTCCTGCGGACATGCAGACCTTCTGGGACATGACCATCTCGGCGTACTGGGGATGGAGCTGCTGGGATGCACGTGAGGGCCAGTTCCATTCCGCGCAGGGTGCCGGCGGCCTGGGCTATGGTTTCCCGGCGGCCCTTGGCGGCGCTGTGGGGCTGGAGACCGTGGGGAAGCCAGGCCGGGTGCTCGCAGTATCCGGCGACGGCTCCGCCATGTACTCCATCTCCGAACTTGCCACCGCGAAACAGCACAACATCCCGGTCACCTGGTTGATTGTGGATGACGGCGGCTACGGCATCCTGCGCGAATACATGGTGGGCGCCTTCGGCCAGGCCACGGCCACCGAGCTTGCACGCCCCGACTTCGTCATGCTCGCCGAGGCGTTCGGTGTGCCGGCCACGCGCGTTGCCCCCGAGGACGTGGGGGACGCGCTGAGGGCGGGCTTCGCCGCAGACGGACCAAACGTCGTCGTCGTCGAAACCCTGCTCAAGATGTTCGGCCCCACCCACCTGGACCACTGACCACGCACACAGCACCTCCACTACAGCGCGAACTGGCAGCTAATGCCCTCTCAGAACGAATTTGAGGGCATTAGCTGCCAGTTCGCGCTTGGGGGTTAAGGGGAAGAGGCTGCGCATTAGTTTCCTAAAGCAACCATGTTGGGTATATAGTTGCTTTAGGCAAACAATCGGGAGTACTTAGAGCCATGGCAGTTGCGCCGGATACGGCAGCGGACCTCGTCTACCAGATCTTCGACCTTCAGCGCGTGGTGAGATGTATCGCCGCGGCAAGCACTCGGGGGCAGGACACCGGGGTGGCGCTGCAGGGTGTGCTGAGGTTCGTTGGCGAGGGGGAGTCACGCGCGACCCACCTGGCCGAGCGGCTGGGTGTCAGCGCACCGGTTCTCAGCCGCCATATCGCTGACCTTGAAGAGCAGGGGTACGTCATCCGCCGGCAGGACCCCGACGACGGCCGGGCCCAGTTGGTTGCCCTGACGCAGCCGGGTGCGGACAAGCTCCGGCAGATCGAACAGCAACGCGCCGCGACGCTGCAGGAGTATCTCCGCGACTGGAGCCAGCACGACGCCGAAGCGACGGCGAGAACACTTCACAACCTCGCTGAATCCCTCAAGCATTCAGCCCGGGCAGAGGTGGCCGGACCCATCACGACGATCCCCACCTCTTAGGAGCAGATTTATGGCAAGCCACGCCGCCGCCCCGGCACCATCATCCACGAAGTCACAGCCGTCGCCCACGGCACCGCCGGTACACAAACGCGCACTCGGAAACGCGGGGGAGCCGCAGCCGGCGATGTCGCACCGCCAGATCATGGAAGCCCTGACCGGGCTCCTAGCTGCTTTCTTCACCGCTATCCTCAGCAGCACCATCGTTGCGAATGCGCTGCCCACCATCATGTCCGAGCTCAAGGGCACCCAGACGGATTTCGCCTGGGTCATCACGGCTGCGCTGCTGGCAAACGCCGCCACCACGCCCATCTGGGGCAAGCTGGCCGACCTGTTCAACAAGAAGGTGCTGGTCCAGCTCAGCATCGTGGTATTCGTGGCGGGCTCCGTCATGGCAGGCCTGTCCGAGACCATCCCGCTGCTGCTGACCGCACGCGTGATCCAGGGTGTGGCCATGGGCGGCCTCACTGCTCTGGCGCAGGCCATCATCGGTTCCATGATCCCGCCCCGGGACCGCGGCAAGTACTCCGGCTACATGGGCGGTGTGATGGCCGCGGGCACCGCCGGCGGCCCGCTTCTGGGCGGATTCATCGTGGACAGCCCGCTGGGCTGGCGCTGGACGTTCTTTGTCTGCGTACCGCTCGCCGTCGTGGCCCTGATCCTGCTCCAGATCACCCTGAAGATCCAGCACGTCAGGCGTCCTGCCAAGATCGACTGGCTCGGTTCCATCCTGCTCACCTCAGGCGTCAGCCTCCTGCTGATCTGGGTGTCCTTCGCCGGCAACCCCGACTACTACGACTGGTTGTCCTGGGAGTCGGCGGCGATGGTGGGCGGGGGCGTCCTGCTGCTGGCGCTGCTGGTGCTTGTGGAGTCCAAGGTGCAACAGCCCATCATTCCGCTCAACATCATCTCCGAACGGACCACGGCCCTGGCCATCCTGGCATCCGCGGCGGTGGGCGTGGCCATGTTCGGTTCCTCAACGTTCCTGGGCCAGTACTTCCAGGTTGCCCGCGGCGCCACCCCTACCGAGGCCGGTCTCCTGACACTGCCCATGATCGCCGGCAACCTCATCGGGTCCGTTGTGTCAGGCCAGTTGATCAGCCGCACAGGAAAGTGGAAGGGGTACCTGGTTGCGGGTTCTGTCCTGCTGATCGCCGGACTGGGCCTGAGCGGCACCATCGACCACACCACCGAGCTCTGGCGGACAGGGGTCTACATCGCTGTCCTTGGGCTGGGACTGGGCATGGTGATGCAGAACCTCGTCCTCGCCGTCCAGAACACAGTCAAGGCCACGGATATCGGTACCGCCAGCGCGTCAGTGGCGTTCTTCCGGTCGGTGGGCGGCGCGATCGGCGTGTCAGTCCTTGGCGCCGTTCTTGCCTCCCGCGTCACCGAATTGTCCAAGGAGGGGCTGGCGGCCGCCAACATCCCGGTGCAGGGTGACGGGGGCGGGGCCACTATGGACCTGGTGGATCTTCCCGCACCCGTCCGCGAAATCATGCGGGCCGCCTACGGGGACGCCACGGCACAGATCTTCCTGATCTCCGCCATCATCGGTGTGGTCGCGTTGATTGCTGTCCTCTTCATCAAGGAAAAACCGCTCCGACGCACCGTTGATATCGGTCCCGAGGCCGGCGACCCGCAGGCGGATGGTGCCGCGGGTGCGGCGGGACCTTTGGATTCGCCGGCAGCCGGCAGCGCCTCAGCCGCTGCGTCTTCGTTCGGACGTCCGACGGCGGCGGCCGGCATAACTGCCGACGTCGACGATATCGACCGTGAGTTTGTTGAGGTGCTGAGGCGGCAGCGCAGCAGCGAAACCGGCTCGGGGCCGACGGCCGCGCAATACCTCGCCACCGGTGCAAAGCACCACGGTCCAGAGGACGCAGGGGCCTGACGGGCCGCGCCCGCGCGGCCGGCGGCGGGAGAAAGTACTCCGATTGGATGATCTTTGGCTGTGGATGTTTCGCCCGGGCAACGGATTTCGTAGAGTGGGAAGGCTAAGAATGTCAGCCCTCGCTGCTACTACTTATTCTCATCAATTCGCGCTCTCTTCCTAAGGACCCGTGGGCATGCTCCTCACCCTCATACGGCGCTACTCCAAGCCGTATATGCCGTACATCGTGGCCGTCATTCTTTTCCAGCTGGCGTCCACCATTGCTGCTCTTTACCTTCCCAGCCTGAATGCCCAGATTATCGACGAAGGTGTCTCCCGCGGCGACACCGATTTCATCTGGCGCACCGGCGGCGTGATGCTCCTGGTTGCCTTCGTCCAGGTGGGCACGGCCATTGCCGGCGTGTACTACGGCTCCAAGACCGCTATGGCCGTCGGCAGGGACCTGCGGCGCGGGGTGTTCCGCAAGGTCACCAGCTTCTCCGCCAAGGATGTGAACACGTTCGGCGCGCCCACACTGATCACCCGCGGCACGAACGACGTCCAGCAGGTCCAGATGCTGGTGCTGATGGGATTGAACTTTATGGTCGCCACGCCGATCATGTGCATTGGCGGCATCATCATGGCACTCCGCGAGGACATCAGCCTGTCCTGGCTGGTCTGGGTTTCCGTGCCGGTGCTGATAGTCGTGGTGGGGTACCTGGTGGTCCGGCTCATGCCGCTGTTCCGGTCCATGCAGAAGAAAATCGACCGCATCAACGGCGTCCTCCGGGAGCAGATAATCGGCATCAGGGTGGTCCGCGCCTTTGTCAGGGAGCCGTACGAAACCGAGCGTTTTGGTGAAGCCAACAAGGAACTGACCGATGTTTCACTAAAAATCGGCGCCCTGTTTGTCCTGATGTTCCCGGCCATCGGCATGATCCTGCACCTGTCCACGGCAGCCGTACTGTGGTTCGGCGGCCAGCGGGTGGACTCCGGTGACATGCAGGTGGGGGCCCTGACGGCCTTCCTGCAGTACCTCCTGCAGATCCTCATCGCCGTCATGATGGGCACGTTTATGGCCATGATGATCCCGCGAGCCTCGGTATGTGCGGACCGCATCGGCGAAGTGCTCGACGTCGAACCCTCCATCCATGACCCGGAGCGGCCGGAGGCTCCGGCCACCCTCGCGGGCGTGGTGGAGTACCGGAACGTCACATTTGCCTACCCGGGCGCCGAATCGCCTGTGCTGAGCAACATCAGCTTTACCGCCAAGCCGGGGGAAACCCTTGCCATCATCGGCTCCACCGGTGCCGGCAAAACCTCGCTGCTTTCCCTGCTGCCGCGCCTCTACGATATTGCCGACGGCGAAGTCCTCCTGGACGGTGTGTCCGTCAGCAAGCTGGACCGGGCCGAAATCACCAAGCGCGTGGCGCTGGTGCCCCAGCGGCCGTACCTGTTCTCGGGGACCATCGAGCACAACCTCCGTTTCGGAAAAACCGAAGCAACGGACCAGGAACTCTGGGACGCCCTCCACGTGGCGCAGGGCGAGGACTTTGTCCGCGAAAAGAAGAACGGCCTGAACGCCCGCATTGCGCAGGGGGGCACCAACGTCTCCGGCGGCCAGCGGCAGCGGCTCTGTATTGCCCGCGCCCTGGTTACCAAGCCCAAGGTGTACCTCTTTGACGATTCCTTCTCGGCCCTGGACGTGGCCACCGATGCCAGGCTCCGCGCGGCGCTGAAACATACCACTGCGGACGCTACCGTGATTATCGTGGCCCAGCGCATCTCCACCATCACCGGGGCGGACCAGATCCTGGTGCTGGACAACGGGCGGATCGTCGACCGGGGCACGCACGAGGAGCTCCTGGAAACGTCCCCTACCTATCAGGAAATTGTTGAATCCCAGCTGAGCGTGGAGGAAATGGCATGAGCAGCCGCAAGAAGGACTCAACAACGGAAGAGGACACGGCAGCAGCCTCTGCTGCTGATTCGACCGAAGTCCTGGAAGAGGACGACGAATTCTTCGAGGAGGAGTACAAGCCCTCGGAGGCCGACGGCGACATGTTCGGCGGTATGCCTGCCAAAAAAGCCGAACACTTCTGGCCCTCCGCCAAGAGGCTGATAGGTCTGCTGAAACCCGAAGCCGCAGGCATCTACGCCGTGGTTGCCTTGGTGGTGGTCGCAGTGGTCCTCAACGTCGTCGCCCCCAGGATCCTGGGCCAGGCCATGGACGTGATCTTCGGCGGGGTGGTGGGCAAGCAGCTCCCGGCAGGCGCGAGCAAGGAAGAGTTCGTGGAGGGGCTGCGCCAGCAGGGGCAGGATAACTTCGCGGACATGATCGCGAAGATGGAGCTGGTCCCCGGAAGCGGCATCGACTTCCAGAAACTGTCCGTCCTTATTGCCATCGTGCTGGTGATGTACTTTGTGGCCAACATTTTCCTGTGGCTGCAGGGCTACGTCCTGAACCGAATTGTCATGAAGGTCATCCGGCAGCTCCGCGATGACACGGAAAAGAAGCTGAACCGGCTGCCCCTGAACTACTTCGATACACGCCAGCGGGGCGACGTCCTCTCCCGGGTGACGAACGACGTCGACAACATCCAGCAGGCACTCCAGCAGGCCTTTGCCCAGCTGATCAACTCGCTGCTGACGGTCATCGGCATCGTGGTCATGATGTTCATTGTGTCCTGGCAGCTGGCGTTGATTGCCTTGATCGCCCTCCCGCTGTCCGGTGTGGCCGCCGGCATCATCGGCTCCCGCAGCCAGAAGCTTTTCGCCGCGCAGTGGAAGAACACCGGCACGCTGAACGGGCAGATCGAGGAATCCTTCTCAGGCCATGACCTGGTGCGGGTTTTCGGGCGTGACGCTGACATGCTGGAGCGGTTCGAAGAGCGCAACGAAGCCCTGTACAAGGCCAGCTTTGGGGCACAGTTCGTCTCCGGCATCATCTTCCCGGTGATGCAGTTTGTCTCGTATCTCAGCTACGTGGGCATCGCCGTGGTGGGCGGCCTGCGCGTGGCCTCCGGCTCCATGTCCCTGGGCGACGCCACCGCCTTCATCCAGTACTCGCGCGAGTTCACCCAGCCGCTGGGCCAAATGGCAGGCATGGCAAACATGCTCCAGTCCGGCGTGGCGTCCTCGGAGCGAGTGTTCGAATTCCTGGACGCTGATGAGCAGGATGCCGAGACGGCCACTGAGCACCTGCCGGCAAAGACTGACGGACACGTGGAATTCAGGAATGTCACCTTCAGCTACACCGAGGACAAGCAGCTGATCGAGAACCTGTCCTTTACCGCCGAGCCCGGCCATACCGTGGCCATCGTGGGTCCCACCGGGGCCGGCAAGACCACGCTCGTGAACCTGGTGATGCGCTTCTACGAACTGAATTCAGGATCCATCACCTTGGATGGGGTGGACGTCACCAGCCTGAGCCGTTCCGAGCTCCGGTCCAAGGTGGGCATGGTGCTGCAGGACGCGTGGCTGTTCGGCGGCTCCATCTACGACAACATCCGCTACGGCAACCTGGACGCCACGGAGGAGCAGGTCATGGCAGCCGCCAAGGCCACCTTCGTGGACCGCTTCGTTCGCGCCCTGCCGGACGGCTACAACACCGTGATTGACGAGGAAGGCAACAACGTCAGCGCCGGTGAAAAACAGCTCATCACCATCGCCCGCGCGTTTGTGGCCAACCCGTCGCTGCTGATCCTGGATGAGGCCACCAGTTCCGTGGACACCCGGACGGAAGTGCTGGTGCAGAAGGCCATGGCCGCCCTGCGGACTGACCGCACCAGCTTTGTGATTGCCCACCGGCTTTCCACCATCCGCGACGCCGACACCATCCTGGTGATGGAGAATGGCAAGATCGTGGAGCAGGGCGGCCACAAAGCCCTCTTGGCGGCACAAGGCGCGTACTACCGGCTGTACATGTCCCAGTTCGCCGGTTCCGATGTTGAAGAAGCCAGCGTGGACGACTCGACGGCGGTGCACAGCTGAGCGCGCCGGATGCGGGGGGACAGGTCCCCGGGGCTGTGGCGGATGCCCGGCGCATCGAGGTCCTGGTCCCGATGCGCTGGGGAGACATGGACGCGTACGGGCACATCAACAACGTCCAGATTGTGCGGATGCTCGAGGAAGCGCGGATTGCCGCGTTCGGACCGCCGCGGGGCGCTGGCCTGCCTGGGATCGAGCCGCAGGTTTCCCTCTTCAACGACGTTCCGGAGGGGACCATGGCGCTGGTGGTGGACCACAAGATCCGCTATGTCAGGACCCTGGAATACCGCAACATCCCTGCGCCGGTCCAGGTGTGGATCGGCGCGGTGAAGGGGGCCAGCTTCGACATCCACTACCTGGTGCAGGATCCGGTCACCCGGGAGGACTGCGTCAGGGCCAGCAGCCACCTGGCTTTTGTGGATGAGGCCACCGGCCGGGTGCTGCGGCTGACCCCGGAGCAAAAGCAGCGGATCGCGCCGTTCACTGTTTGAGCCCATGCACACCCCGTTCACTGTTTGAGCCTGCACCGCCTTGACCCTGCCGCGTGGAACCCCGTGCCGTTGCGTTGGCACGGCGCACGCCGGAAACTGAATACCTGGACTAAGGAGCTTTGACCATGGCCAAGAAAACCTGGAAAGAAATGTCGCCTGCGGCACGGACGGGCACGGTGGTAATAGGAATTGCGCAGATAGCGCTGATGCTGGCTGCGCAGCGGGATATCTCGCGGCGCCCGGCGGAACTGATCAACGGGCCAAAGGCGGCGTGGCGGATGGCTGCCCTGATCAACTTCATCGGGCCGATGGGCTACTTCGTTTTTGGCCGCAAGAGGCCAGCAGCGGTCAAGTAGCGGTCGACTAGGCAGTCAAGCAGGCGGTGATCCGCTCCCCGGAGCCTTGGAGCGGGCACTCAGCTTAAGCCTGTAAATTTGAAGCCATGATCCCTGCCCCAAAAAATGCCATCACCCGTGCCCTCGGTATCTCCCAGGAGATCGAGGATGCGGCGTGGTTTGTGCTGGGGCCGGGACTGCAGGGCTGGCCGTCCGCCTTGGATGGCCGCACCCTGACCTGGACGGCGGAGGCTGCGGCGGAGCTGCTGGAGCGCCTCGAAAGGGGTGTTCCGGACGCCAAGGCACCCATGATGACCAACCTTCGCGAGAACCTCCAGGACGCCTCGCGCGCGGCCAAGCAGCTGGCCGTTGAACTGCTCTTCCTGCAGTCCCTGCCTCTGGCCCACGAGGTCAAGTCGCTCAAAGTCAAGCGGGCACGGGTTGCGGAGGCCGCGTCCTGGCTGGAGCCGCCGCTGGAACTGCCCCCTGAGCTCTACAAAGGCATGACCGACCATGGCGTGATCCGGGACCGCACGGCCGAATTCAACTGGACCATCTGGGACCACCTCAAATGGCTGTGCCGGTTCGTCCAGCACGTGGACCAGCAGGTCCCGGAAGCCATCGCCGAGGCGCTCGGCGACCCGCTGAAGTTCCACAAGTTGGCAGCTTCGACTCCCGGGGACCAGCCAGCCATCCGCCGCAGCATCGAATACCTCACCTGGCCCGGTTACTTCGAGCCCGTGGTGGCGGACGTTGAGCGCCAGGAGATCCGGGACGCTTTCGCCTCGCTCGTGGGCGGCGCCAAGGGTGACAGTGATGAAGACATCACGGCGGACATCCACCGCATCCGCCTCCACCTGGACGAACAAGCCGGGCAGCGCATCGACTGGTACGCTCGCCAGCTGGTGAGCCAGTGGCGGAAGGTGGGCGATCCGGGTCGCCGGGCCTGGCTGATGCGAACGCACAGCGACAACACCGAACTGCTCGCAGCGTGGCAGGCCGAGGAAATGGTGACGCTCGACGTCGAACATCTCCGCCTGCTCGACCCCGGCGTGACCGCCGGGCTGGTACAGCATGCCGTGGACGAGGACTACAAGCACCTGGGCTATGTGGAGCGCGAGGACACTAAAACTGCCGTCTTTGGCTTCCTCACGGTCATGAAGCCCGGGGACCTGGTGCTCTACCAGAACTCGGGCACGGTCCGGCTGGGCGTGGTGCTGGGGGAGCCCGAACACAATGAGGACAACCGGCGGATGCGCCGCAAGGTGCGCTGGTTCGATGAAGGCCACACCACTACGGCCCTGCCCCGGCATGTCCAGCGCCAGCTGGCCACCTCCGGCGTCATTGTGGACGTCACCAGAGTGGTCCACGCGCTCCAGACACTGCTCCCGGCCGAGGCCGAACCGGAAGACGACGACGCCGGCGAGTCAGCCGCCGTCGTCCCGCCCGTCCAGGAGGGCTTCCGCACGCTCACCCGCGATTTCGCGGATTCGCTCCACATGGATCTTGAGCCGCTGCAGGAGATCGCCGAACTGCTGGAGGAGAACCGCCAGCTGGTCCTCTACGGTCCGCCTGGAACCGGAAAAACGTACCTGGCCAAGCACCTCGCCGCCGAGCTGGCCGACGACAGCACGGACGAACGCGTGAAGCTGGTGCAGTTCCACCCGTCGTACGCCTATGAGGACTTTTTTGAGGGCTACCGGCCCGACAAAACGGATGAAGGCCAGGTGTCCTTCAAACTGGTGGCGGGACCGCTGCGCAGGCTTGCCGAGGAAGCAGCCAAGCCCGGCAACGAAAAGAAGCCCTACTTCCTGATCATCGACGAGATGAACCGCGCCAACCTGGCCAAGGTCTTCGGCGAGCTCTACTTCCTGCTGGAGTACCGCGATGACCGGATCTACCTGCAGTACAGCCCCAACGAGCCGTTCACGCTGCCGGACAACCTGTACATCATCGGTACCATGAACACCGCGGACCGCTCCATTGCCATGATGGATGCCGCCATCCGCCGACGCTTCGCGTTTATTGAACTGCATCCGCAGACCGAGCCGGTGAAGGGTTCGCTGCTGCGCTTCCTGCAGGCGCGGCAACTGGACACCACGCCGGCGCTGCTGCTGGACGCGCTGAATGCAGCTATCGACGAGTGGGACCGCGATCTGATGATCGGACCGTCCTACTTCATGAAGCCAGCCGCCCAAACGCCGGGCGGCCTCCGCCGGATCTGGAAATACGAGCTGATGCCGCTGCTGGAGGAGCATTACCACGGCCAGCTGACGCGGGCGCAGCTAGAGGAGCGCTTCGGGCTGGAGCAGCTTCTGGGACGCCTTGCGCCAGGGTAGCCTCGCGCCGGGCAGGCCTGGGACGGCTGTGCGGCATCTGGTCCTGGACGAGCTTTCCGGCGGCATCGTGGACACGCTGGACGCCGCCAGCGCGGCGTTCCTGAACACCAGCGGCCTGGCCAAGGCCTCCCCGATGGGCATGGGACTGTACCGGATCGAGCCCGTGGGCAAGGTGGGCTCCGTCCGGACCTCCACCGTGCAGCTGGACGTGCGGCCCAAGGACAGGCTGGGGCTGAGCCGCCTCCTGTTCCTGCTCAGCTACGCCGGCAACCAGGGCTTCCGGCCAGATTCCGTGGCCGCCGTTGAGGACCGCGAACTCTGGAGCGCCCTGGCCGAATCCCTGGCCCAGCTCGCCGAACGTGCCCTGGGCCGCGGCGTCCTGCAGGGGTATCTCACCGTGGACGAATCGCTCCGGACCGTGAAGGGCAGGATCCGCATCTCGGACCAGATCTCGCGCCGCCCGGGCATGCTGGTCCCGCTGGAAGTGTCCTATGACGAGTTCACCGAAGACATTGCTGAAAACCGGATCCTGCGTGCCGCGCTGGAGCGGATGGGCCAGGTGCCTCGTGTGCGTCCCGAGGTCCTGAGCCGGCTCCGGCAACTCAAGGGGAAGCTCGACGCCGTCACCCGCCTTTCTGCCGGCGCTCCGCTGCCGCCGTGGAAACCCAGCCGGATGAACGTCCGCTACCACGCCGTCCTGCGCCTGGCTGAGCTGGTCCTGCGGAATTCCTCTGCTGAAGCCGGCGAAGGCCGGCAGCAGACCGCATCGTTTGTGGTGGACATGGCGCAGGTTTTTGAGGACTTTGTGGGGACCGCCCTGCGCGAAGCCCTGGCGGCGTACCCGGGTGAGCTGCGGCTGAAGTACAACGCCATCCTGAGTGAGGCCGTCCGGGATTCTGACCGCCTCTCGGTGCGTCCGGATGCGGTGCATCTGCTGGGCGGACGGCCGGTGGTGGCCTACAACGCCAAATACAAAGCCGCAACGGACCTGGGGGCATCACTCTCCGCGGACCATTACCAGATGCTGGCTTATTGCACAGCCCTGGGGGTGCCGACAGCCTGGCTGGTCTATGCCGGTTCGGGTGAGGTGAAGCTCCGGCGGATCCTCAACACTGACATAGACATAGTCGAGTTTCCCCTGGACCTTTCCCGGCCGCCGTCGGACATCCTGGCCGCCGTCTCCGACCTTGCCTGGCAGTCCTGGGGCGAGGTGGTCCGGGCTGCCCGGGAGGGAACCTAGACCGGTACCCGGAACGTAAACGTGGTGCCGTGACCGAGCGAGCTCTCAACTTCAATGGTGCCGCCGTGCGCTTCCACAATCGCTTTGCTGATAGGCAGGCCCAGGCCCACCCCGGGGATGGCCGTCCGGCGCACATTGTTGGTGCGGAAGAATTTGGCGAACACTTCAGCCTGATCGTCTTTGCTCATTCCCATGCCGGTATCACTGACGCGGCAGGCCAGCTGGCCGTCTTGCTGTTCGAGGGACACCACCACATTGCCGCCGTCCGGCGAGTACTTAATGGCATTGGAGACCAGGTTGTCCAGCACCTGAGAGATGCGGGGGCCGTCCACATGGGCGTCCAGCCGCCCGGGTGCGTCAGCCTGCAACGCCACGTGGGAGGCAGCAGCCTTGGGCTGGGCGGCAGACACGCTGGCGCGGACCAGTTCCGCCACGTCCACGGCGTGGGGCGTCACAATCAGGTGGCCGTGCCTGATGGCCAAAAGATCGGACACCAACGTGAGGAGCCGCTCCGAATTGCGCCTGATGATCTGCAATGGGTGCTTTTGGTGCTCCTCCGGGTAGTCGTCCTGCAGGATTTCGACATACCCCAGGATGGAGGTCAGGGGCGTCCTGAACTCGTGCGATACGTTGGAAACGAAGTCGTCCTTGGCTGCTAACGCGTTCACCAGGTCCGTCACGTCACTGAAAACAATCACCGATCCCGAGAAGGTGCCATCCGGGTCCTTCATTGCCCGGGCCGTTGTGGTGATGGCACGCTGTTCCTTGCCTGACCCCAGCCAGACCAGGTAGTCCGTGAATGTCTCGCCCAGGATCGCACGGCGCACCGGGCGTTCTTTGATGGGAACAGGAGTGGTGCGGTCCGCTGCGAAGACCAGCAGCTGGGACTCGTTGGGATCCTCGATATCCTTTGGCGTGGCCAGCTTGTGGTTGGCGCGCTGCTTGCGGTTCATGAGGATATCGTTGCCGTCGGCATCGACGGCAAGGACGCCCAAGTGGACAGTGTCCAGGATCGTATTCAGCAGCGACTCGTGCCGCATGCTGTTCCGCAGGCTCGCCTGGAGCAGCTCGTCCTTTTCCTCCAGGACCTGCTGTTGACGCATCATGCTCATGGTCAGGACGCTGACGGACACTCCGATCCCCAGCGTCATCACCGGCAGGAGCAAGGAACGCGCCAGGGTCTGGCCGGAGACGTCCCCCTGGATGAACAGCGGAACCCAGATGATGGCTAGGGGCGCAAAAAAAGAAAGCCACAGCGACGCCCGCGGATAGTAGCCGGAGGCGCACAGCCAGATCACGGGGAAAACCGTCAGCAGGCTGATTCCTGTAAGGCTTTCCTGCCCTCCCTCCCTGCCCGCCGCGATGGAAACGAAGTCCAGCAGCGGGATCACCAGGAAGCTGGTATACGGCAGGCGCTCCCATGGCACCACGTAGCACAGCACCATAATGGCCAGCTGGGAGACGAGGAACCCTACAAACAGCGGGTTGTCCATGGTCCCGGGGAAGAAAGCTGCTACCAGGGCGGCGGTGAAGAGGGCGGTCACGAAGAGCGGCGTCTGGCTCAGGACAACCCGGTCCGTCAGCCGGTATTCGTGGAACTGCCGGCGGAAGAACCTCAGCCGTCCTGAAGCCCACGCTTTGGGCTCACTCGCGGGTGGGGGTCCGGTAAGCCCGGTGTTGAGACGCATACCAGCAGGATATCGGCAGCCAGCTATACTTCTGACGGTGTTAACTTGGCTGAGGGGGCTGCAATGAGTGAAGCACGTGTGGGTCTGGTCATCGAGGATGACCAGGATATCCGGGAACTGGTGCGCACTGTGTTGAGCCAGGCGGGCTTTCAGGTGACGGTGGCCTCCAGCGGCGCTGAAGGCGTTCTGGCGGCTAAAACCTTGAATCCTGACGTGATCACGCTGGATCTGGGTCTTCCGGACATCGACGGTTTTGAAGTCTCACGCCAGATCCGCGAATTCTCCGACGCCTACATCGTGATGCTCACCGCCCGGACAGAAGAGCTGGATACGCTGATTGGCCTGGAATCCGGGGCAGACGATTACCTCACCAAACCCTTTCGTCCCAGGGAGTTGCGCGCCCGTGTGGCTGCCATGATGCGGCGGCCGCGTTCAGCCACGGAACCGCCAGAAAATCCCGGCGCGGCCGACGCGCCAGCAGACACGGGACTAACCGTAAGTGGCCGCGGAAACTTCAGACACAACGGCCTAGACCTTAGCTACGCGGCTCGTTCGGTGGCGGTGGATGGCCAGGAGCTGAACCTGACCCGAACGGAATTTGAACTCCTGTACGCCCTCCTGGAAGCTGGCCGAACTGTACGGACCAAATCGGACCTGGTCCGGCGGCTCCGTGACGAGGATTACGACGTCGGAAGTTACATCAGCGAAGCGGACGAACGTTCTGTGGAGGTCCACATGGGGAACCTGCGGAAAAAGCTCGGGGATTCGCCGCAGCGTCCGCGGTGGCTCCAGACGGTACGCGGCGTTGGCTACCGGTTGGCCCCAGAGGAACGTTGAGCCTGCAGGCGATGAAGGGTCTGCCGGCTGCATTGGTTAATCGGCTTCAGGAATGCGGCAGCCAGGTGAGGCAGCGAAACTGCGGCGTCCGCCTGCCGTGACTCGTCGCGAATTGCCACCTCCAGGTCCATTGCCAGCCCTGCCAGCCGCTCAGCTCCGACCATCTGGCTGGAGGTCTTCAGGCTAAGGACCGCATCAATCGCACCGTCCAGGTCCCCGGTTGTCAGGGCGAGCCGCAGCTTGGCGATCCTATGAGGAAGGTACTCGATGAAATTCGCCACGAACACGGTGCAGTAGCCCTCATCGTCGTCCAGTTCCGCCCGCAGCCGGTCAAGCACTGACTGGTCCACCAGCGGTCGACTGGAGTCATCAGGCTGTGTCATGACGGTCCTTTTCGCTGGGCTCACCCGCCCCGGAAACGAGGCCGTGAGGTAAGGCATTCGTCCTCCTTCAGATTAGGTCCCTTCTCTTACCCGGCAACGGTTGCGGAGGAGGATTGCGGCTTTCTTGGGGAGACTGCGGGATTTACGGATCGGTGGCTCCGCTGGGCGGGGCCACCGGATTCAATCTTCTGACGGGGTGATCAACAAGGGAGGGCGTAAAGGAGAAAGATTGGCTCAATATTCCCGGTGCGTCTGCTGAGTGCCGAGGAACTGCACCAGCTGGTTCTCCAGGGCCGAGCCGTCCTTCAGCTCGCACTCCCACACGGTTAGCACCTTCCAGCCGGCGTCTTCGAGCTGACGGCGCTGATCTGCGTCGCGGTTTCTGGTCCGCGTGCGCTTGGTTTCCCAGAACAAGGCATTGGCCTTGGGGGAGTGCTGTCCCACGCGGCAGTCGTGGAAATGCCAGAAGCACCCGTTGACGAAGATGACCTTGCGGCGGCCCGCGAATACCAGGTCCGGATTGCCCGGGAGGCGGCTTTTGCCTGCCTGCCCGTGCAAGCGGTACCGGTAGCCCTTGGCGTGGAGGAGTTGGCGCACCAGCAATTCCGGCTTGGTGTTTTTGCCCCTGATCCTGGACATGTTCCAGCTGCGCTGCTCCGGAGTCAGCCTGTCCGCCATGCTTCCAGTCTAGGGAGGTCCTAGATGTCGCGCTCCGGCTGTTCTCCGAGCTGGAAATGGCGGCCGCTGACGGACGCGGGATCGATCTCCACGTAGAAGTCCTTTAGCGTTGGAACCCATGACTTAAGCCCCAGTTCCTCCGCCGCTGCAATCTCCGCCGAATTGCTGAGGACTCGCGCAGTTCCCCTGAGCACCACAGACCACGCTTCGTCGGACAGGATGCCGTCCGTTTCAAAAAGCACGGTGGCGTTGATTGTCAGCTGCGCCAGCTTGTTGCCCGGCGCCGTCCGGAGATAGATCTTCCGGTCCGAGGTCAGGTAGTTGACTGGGAAAATGTCAGGCTCGCCCGCAACGGACACCACCAAGCGGCCGTGCCGGGTGCTCTCCAGGAGCTTCCAGGACTGCTCGTCGTCGAGTTCCAGGACCGGGTTTCCATCTGCGTGATTGAACATCATGGCCCTATTCTTCTACGTTCCGTAGAAAAAGACCAGAGGCATCCGATATCCGCACCGTCAGGCCGTGGTGACGCACCGTCGCTTCACAGTCTTGTCAACACTTAACCCGGCTGAAACAACGCCGTGACCAGTTTGTCGTCCCTGCTGGTTAGCGTCGCAAGGAGACGTCCAACCAGCGCGTTCCAACAATCACGTCCCATCGACGAAAGCGACCCGCCGAATGAGTAACGACCTGGAGAGTACCCAGCTATTGGAGCCGACGGCGGCAGGCAGTGCCGGCGTCGTCAGCGGTCCGGCTGAAATCACGACGGCGGGCAACGCCGCGGCACTGAGCGCCACCAAGGAGAGCCTGGAGGATTACACGCTCCGGTTTGCGCCGCGCTCGTACCGGAAATGGAGCGCCGGGGTGGTGGCCACCAGTGCGTTGGGCGGCATTGCCTACCTGGCCGACTTTTCCATCGGGGCGAACATCGGCATTGCGTACGGCACCATGAATGCCATCTTCGGCATCTTGGTGGCGGCTGTCATCATCTTTGCCACAGGCTTTCCGCTTGCTTATTACGCCGCGCGGTACAACATTGACCTGGACCTGATCACCCGAGGTTCCGGGTTTGGCTACTACGGATCCGTGGTCACGAACGTCATCTTCGCGACGTTCACGTTCATCTTTTTTGCCCTGGAAGGCTCCATCATGGCCCAGGGCCTGGAGTTGGGCCTTGGTATTCCTCAGTGGCTCGGGTATGCGGCGTCCACGGTGATCATCATTCCGCTCGTGATCTACGGGATGAACACGCTGGCCAAGCTGCAAGTCTGGACCACTCCGCTGTGGCTGCTCCTGATGGTGGTGCCGGTGGGCTACCTGCTGGTTTCCCATCCGGAGAGCATCGACGGCTTCTTTGCCTACACGGGTGGGTCCGGTTCCGGCGGCCCCAACCTTGCCTCGGTGATGCTTGCTGCCGGCGTTTGCCTCTCGCTCATGGCGCAGATCGCCGAGCAGATCGACTACCTGCGGTTCATGCCTCCGAAGACTGCTGAGAACAAGGGCGCCTGGTGGCGTGCCGTGATCCTGGCCGGGCCTGGCTGGGTGATTTTCGGGGCGATCAAGCAGATCGTGGGCATGTTCATTGCCATCTACCTGATCGCCACCCTGGATCCGGCCGCATCCGTTCACGCGAACGAGCCGGTCCACCAGTTCCTAGGGGTGTACCAGGAGATGATGCCGGCGTGGCTGGCGATGAGCCTGGCAGTGGTGCTGGTGGTCATTTCCCAGATCAAGATCAACGTCACCAACGCCTACTCCGGCTCCCTGGCGTGGACCAACAGCTTCACGCGCGTCACGAAGACCTACCCGGGGCGGATGGTGTTTGTGGTGGTGAACCTGGTGATCGCGCTGATCCTGATGGAGGCCAACATGTTCGATTTCCTGAACACCATCCTGGGCTTCTACGCGAACTGTGCCATGGCCTGGGTGGTCACCGTGGCGTCCGACATTGCCATCAATAAGTACCTGCTCAAGATCTCGCCCAAGGTTCCGGAGTTCCGCCGCGGCATGCTGTACGCGGTGAATCCGGTGGGATTTGTGTCCATGCTGGTATCCGCGGGGATCTCCATAGCGGTGTTCTTCGGGGCCTTCGGTGCCGCAATCCAGCCGTACTCGCCGATCTTCGCCGTCGGGCTGGCGTTGGTCCTGCCGCCGGTCCTGGCACTGGCAACGCAGGGACAGTACTACCTGCGGCGCACTGATGACGGCATTGACCTGCCAATGTTCGACGCCGACGGGAACCCCAGCGACCAGAAGCTGCTTTGCCACGTCACCGGGCTGGAGTTCGAACGTCCGGACATGATCCGCTCGGCCCAGGACGGGCCCGACGGCGAAGCGCAGTACGTCTCGTCGCTCGCCCTTTCGACGGACAAGACCGGGCAGTTGGTGCTGCCGGCGCAGAAGTAGCTTTTCTCTTTGTTTGGTCGGGAGGCCGGTGCATTTATGTGCCGGCCTCCGTTTTGACTTTTTATTGGTGCGTGACGGTGGTAGAACCAATGGCGGGTGCCTGTGGATAACTTTGATCGCTGAAATGTGACCTGGGCTACCCTTAAGTCATTGTTCGGAGCCAGGCGTCTTGAAAACTATCGGGGGATTAGCTGCCCATGACATCGCACAAGTTCCTTACGTCCCGTTTTCCTGCGTCCCGGCGCGTGCGCACGTTTCTTGTTGCTGTTGTGGCCGCGGCTGCCCTGATGCTCGCCGGATGCAATTCAGGGGGCACTCCCAGCGGTCCGGACACTACGTCTCCATCTGCCACGGAGTCTGCGACGCCGAGCCCGACGCCTACGCCCACGCCTGCTACCGAAACGAGTAGGGCGCTCAACTTGATTGCGCCGAAATTGCCCGAGGACGCAAGTAGCAACACAAAGGACGGCCTTCAGTCATTTTCGAGGTATTACGTGGAACTCCTTGAGTATGCATATTCGACAGGGGAGGTTTCTAAGTTGGAAGGCATTAGCTCGCCGACTTGCTCGACCTGCTCGGGGCCCATTGGCGATATCGAAAATGCATACTCTGACGGCGGGTGGGTGGTGGGAGGAGACCTTGAGGCAACGGCTGTCACAACGAGCTTTCTTCCGTCGTCGACTGGATCTTTTTTCGTGAACCTGTCTATCAAACAGGGCAGAACTGCCTACTACTCAGGCCCCGGGATTCTCCGTAAAGATATTCCTGCGCCAACCGAAGACGCGCCTATGCAGCTCACTGCGAAATTCCTGAGCGGGGCTTGGCAGGTTGAGGACTTCTCACCACCTAAAGGGCTTCAATGAGTCCTAAGGGAAATTCTCATGCTTCCACAAGACCAGTCCTTCATTGCTCCATCGGCGCCATATTGGCCATTGTTCTAAACCTGGTTGCATTCACCGCTGTGGGTTACGCAGACAGCTTACAAGGGACCAATTGTCATGTGGACGGTGGTCTCACCGGGAGTGGCGGTTCGGCGTCAGGTGTCTGCGGTGGGGACAATATTCCTAGTCCTCAGGAACAACAGCCGATCGAACCAGTGGCAGATGACGGCTTTGAGTACTGGTGGGAGCCAGAATGCAGCGCGGACGTTCAAGTCGAGCAGGAGTGCGCTTTGGTTGCAACGAGGAGTTGCCAGAGAGAGCCTGATGGACAATTTCTTCGCCCTGTTCGCGCTCCCAGAGACAATCTAAATCTGAAGCAGCAGTTGGGTAATGCCAGATGTGTCTATCCTGGAGAAAATCCTGGGGAAGTCATTGCTCCCCAAGACCCTGTTGTTTCCTTGGCTCAGTTCCAAGAACTTCCGATTTCGGCAGGCTCTTCCACAGTCCAACCCTCCCCCCATACACTCGTTGGCGCTCAAACCAATGTATTTGCTGTCGCGACGGAGCAGATCCTGCAGCTGACGGTCGTTGGCCGATCCGTTCGTGTCAAGGCCATTCCAGTGGAGTATCAATGGGACTACGGCGACGGAAATGGATTGGGGCCGTCGACGCTATCTGGATCTTCCCTCCCACCAGAACGATGGGGGGAGAAGACGAGAACCAGCCATATTTACAGGTCGACTGGTGACGTCTCCGTGACCCTCTCTACGTTTTATCGCGGCGAGTATTCAGTAGAAGATGGGCCGTGGCAGCCGATAGTAGGCAGGGCCACGGTAGTCACAGCGCCCCAGACCATCAGCGTGTGGCGGTCCATCACCCGGAACTACGCTGACGACTGCAATAGAAACCCGCGTGGACAAGGCTGCCCAGGCGTCGCTCCGGCTCCCTAACCAGTAGAGGTCCTAAGCAGCAGGAATCGAGGGAAGAGCAGCAGCCCATCGGTGATCCCCGTCTCTTCCGGAATAGTTGCAGACGCCGGGCAGTTGGGCACAGCAGAACCAATTCATCTTGAAAGGAACTGCGCATGCTGTTTTCCCCGTTGACCCTTGGCGAGCTCGAACTGCCCAACCGCCTGGTGATGGCGCCCCTGACCCGCGTCCGCGCCGGTGAGGACGGCGTGCCCGGGCCCCTAGTCGTCGAACACTACCGTCAGCGCGCCTCGCTGGGACTTATTGTCAGTGAAGGCGCCTACCCGAGCCCTGCCGGCCGGTCTTACCCAGGCCAGCCCGGACTGGTCACGGAAGAGCAGATCGCCGGCTGGAAGAATGTCACCGACGCTGTTCACGCCGAGGGCGGCCGGATGTTCGCCCAGGTCATGCACGGCGGGAGGGTCTCGCACCAGGACATCACCGGCGGCCACCGCATTGTGGGCCCCAGTGCCATAGCCATCGAAGGGGAAGTCCGCACCGCGACAGGAAAGCAGCAGTACCCCGTGCCGCACGCGCTCGCCACTGATGAGCTGCCCGTGGTGATTCAGGAGATTGTCAGCGCATCGCTCAACGCGATTGAAGCCGGGTTCGACGGCGTGGAACTGCACTCGGCCAACGGTTACCTCCTGCACGAGTTCCTGGCCCCGAACGCCAACGTCCGCACGGACAGCTATGGCGGGTCGCCGGAAAATCGGGCCCGCTTTGTCATCGAGACGGTCAACGCGGTAGTGGCTGCGCTTGGGGCCAACCGGGTGGGCATCCGCATTTCGCCGGAGCACAATGTCCAGGGCATTTCCGAAACCGACGCCGCAGACATCCGGGCAACTTACGAAGTCCTCGTAGACAGCATTGCACCCCTGAATCTTGCCTACTTGAGCATCCTTCACCACGAACCTGCCGGTGAGCTGGTCCAGGATCTCCGTGCCCGCTTTAACGGGACATTCCTGGTGAACACCGGCTTCGGTTTTGTCACCACGCGCGATGAAGCTGTCGCGCTGGTTGCCGACGGGTACGCCG
This sequence comes from Arthrobacter pascens, assembly GCF_030815585.1. Lineage (NCBI taxonomy): Bacteria > Bacillati > Actinomycetota > Actinomycetes > Micrococcales > Micrococcaceae > Arthrobacter > Arthrobacter pascens. The sequence continues at coordinate 3,481,276 of NZ_JAUSWY010000001.1, read as the reverse complement.
ACGCAGTCGTGGTGGGCCGCCCCGCCATCGCCAACCCGGACCTGGCCCGCCGTTGGAAGGAAAGCCTCCCGCTGAATGAGCCTGACCCGTCCACTTTCTATGGCGAAGGCGCGAAAGGTTACACGGACTATCCCGCCTACGCAGGCTAAAGGTTCAGTAATGACGACGGCGGCACCCGGCCTGGGTGCCGCCGTCGCTGGCTGCTCGGTGTGCTGTCCCGGCAGCGGGCGCCAATAGGCCATCCGACGGCTCTTCTTGGCTCATCTATCAACGTGGACCGCTCGGGATTCTCCTTGTTTGCCCATATGAGGCCCGGCGGTAGCAAAATAATACTCCACCGAATGGAGTATCGCTAGGGGTTTATTCGCGGGCATCCCAAGCTGCTAATTGGGGAACGGTAGGATTTGGCCATGACTGACCCCGTGTTCGAAGCCGCCTACCAGGCCGCCCAGAAAAGCCTCAGAGAAGGCGGCATCCCCATCGGCGCTGCACTGGCGCGTGCGGGACAGGTTATCGCCACGGGGCACAATGAACGTGTCCAGCAAGGCGATCCGATTGCCCATGGCGAGATGTCTGCGCTCCGGGCGGCTGGCCGCCAGGTCAATTACCGGGACACCGTGCTCTACACCACCCTGGCACCGTGTGCCATGTGTACCGGGACCATCATCCAGTTCAAGATCCCCAAGGTTGTTGTGGGGGAAGCCAAAACCTTCCCCGGCGAATTCGATCTGCTCCGGTCCCGCGGAGTGGAAGTTGTGGTTCTGGACGACCAGCGCTGCATTGACATGATGCGCGACTTCCAACGCGATCACGCGGAACTCTGGGCCGAGGACATCGCTGAAGAAGTGGATATCCCCGAATAGCTAGAGAAAAGCCTCTCTCCCTGTTCCTTCCTGCATCACCAGCTTGCCGTCCTCGATGGAGACCAGCAGGCTCTTGGGCTTTCCGCTCACTTTGAGGATGCCTTTGAGTCCCCGGTTGGTGACTTCCACACCCACCTGGGCGCCTTTGGCGGGCAGCTCCACTGTCGCTTCGTACGCTTCTCCGAGGAGCGGGTTGGTGGACACTCCCACATCGCGGCGGACCTCTTTGCCGTTGACCATGACGGTGATGTTGGCCTCCTCGAACCCATCTTGGAAGACGATGAGCAGTTCCCGCATGGTGGCCTCTTCCTCGAGATTGGTTGCCTGTGACGGCATATCCACTACAGCACTTCGCGGCCCCGAGCGGAATACCCGGATACTGAGCCGGCTCGTTGCTGGTGCAGCGGTTCAGGTCAGTAGGGCAAAATGTTCTGGTGACCCAACTCCCGCAACGCCCCTCCGCCCCCGTGCCCGCATCCCAGGCGCCGGACAACGCGATCCATAGCCAGATTGCCGCCGAGCTGGGCGTGAAAACCTGGCAGGTGAAGGCTGCCGTGGAACTGCTCGACGGCGGGTCGACCGTCCCGTTCATCGCCCGGTACCGCAAGGAAGCCACCGGAACGCTGGATGACACGCAGCTCCGCGAGCTCGACGAACGCCTGCGGTACCTCCGCGAGCTGGAGGACCGCCGTCGTACAGTCCTTGAGGCGATTGCCGCCCAGGGCCAGCTGACTCCGGAGGTCCAGGCGGCTGTCATCGCCGCGGACACCAAGTCGCGGCTGGAGGACATCTACCTCCCGTTCAAGTCCAAGCGGCGCACCAAGGCGCAGATCGCCCGCGAAGCCGGGCTGGAACCCCTGGCTGAGATCCTGCTGAAACGTCCGGAGCTGGACCCGGAGCGCGAGGCTGCCAAGTACCTGAACCCCGAACATTCCATTGATGACGCCGCAGCCGCCCTCACCGGTGCCCGCTCCATCCTGGTGGAGCGCGTGGCGCAGGACCCTGACCTCGCTGCAACCTTGCGCGAACGGCTCTGGACGCAGGGTCGGATGGTGTCGCGCGTGAAGATGGGCAAACAGGCTGACGGCCAGAAGTTTGCGGACTACTTTGAGTTTGCCCAAGCGCCGTCCGGGATGCCGTCGCACCGGGTCCTGGCGTTGCTGCGTGGCGAGAAGGACGGCGTCCTGGAGCTGGATCTCGCCGAGGCGGACCCGAACGACGACGACGCCCTCGCCGCTGCGCGCTCCCGCTACGAAGCCGCGGTGGCTAAGTGCCTGGGGGTCGCCGACCGCGGCCGTCCCGCCGATGCCTGGCTCGTCCAGACTGCCCAGCTGGCGTGGCGCTCGCGTGTGCTGGCACGCCTCACGGCAGACCTTCGCGGCCGGATGTTCACCGCAGCGGAGGACGAGGCCGTGCGGGTGTTTGCCGCCAATCTGCGCGACGTCCTGCTCGCCGCACCTGCCGGGAACCGCGCCACCCTGGGCCTGGACCCCGGGCTGCGGACGGGTGTGAAGGTGGCCGTGGTGGACGGCACGGGGAAGGTGGTAGCCACCGATACCGTGTATCCGCACGCACCGGCGCGGAAGTGGGACGAAGCGTTGGCCACCCTGGTGCGGTTGGCGCGGAAGCACGCCGTCGAGCTCGTGGCAATCGGGAACGGCACGGCTTCCCGTGAGACAGACAAACTGGCCGCGGAGCTCATCAAGCTGCTGCCCGCTGCGGACCGGAAGCCGCAAAAGCTGGTGGTGTCCGAGGCCGGTGCGTCGGTTTATTCGGCCTCAGCCTTGGCCTCGGCGGAGTTGCCGGGGATGGATGTGTCCCTCCGTGGCGCAGTGTCGATTGCTCGCCGGCTTCAGGACCCGCTGGCGGAGCTGGTGAAGATCGATCCCAAGTCCATCGGAGTGGGGCAGTACCAGCACGACGTCACGGCATCGAAGCTGGACCGCAGTCTGGACGCCGTGGTGGAGGACTGCGTGAATGCCGTCGGCGTGGACGTGAATACGGCGTCGCCGGCGCTGCTCAGCCGCGTGGCCGGCGTCGGTCCTTTGCTGAGCGAAAACATTGTGGCTTACCGGAACGAGCACGGGCCGTTCGCCAAACGCAGCGAGTTGAAGAAGGTGCCGCGGCTGGGCGCCAAGGCGTTTGAGCAATGCGCGGGCTTCCTGAGGATCACTGGGGGTGCGGAGCCGCTGGATGCATCCAGCGTGCATCCGGAGGCCTATGCGGTGGCCCGCAAAATCCTGGTGGCCGCCGGTTCGGCCCCGGCGTCGTCTTTGGACCCGCGGAACTTTGTGGACGGAACCTTCGGCCTGCCCACCGTGCAGGACATCCTGGCGGAGCTGGACAAGCCGGGCCGCGACCCCCGGCCGGCGTTTGCGGCGGCCACGTTCTCGGAGGGAATCGAGAAGATCTCCGACCTTAAGCCCGGCATGGTGCTGGAGGGCACTGTCACCAACGTTGCCGCCTTCGGCGCGTTTGTCGACGTCGGCGTCCACCAGGACGGGCTGGTGCACGTTTCCGCCCTGGCCAACCGCTTTGTCTCCGATCCCCGCGAGGTGGTGAAGTCAGGGCAGGTTGTACGCGTGAAAGTGCTTGAAGCCGATCCGGAGCGGAAGCGGATCTCGCTGACCTTGAGGCTCGACGACGAGCCGTCACCTTCCGGCGGCCGGCAGCCTGCGGGCGGAGGCCGTCCGGCACGAGCGGCCGATGGAGCAGGCGCACGTGCAGGCAGCGGCGACCGCACAGGCTCAGGCTCGGGCGCCCGCGGCCCCCGTCCGGAATCCAGCGGACGCAAAGCCGCTCCCGCACCGAAAACAGCATCCGCAAGCCCGCCGAACACTGCCCTGGCGGAGGCACTGCGTAAGGCGGGCCTCGCTTAGTAGGCAATCCAGTCTGAGGGCCTCGAGCACGTGCTTAACCGTCCGGTGTGCTCCGATCAGGTCGACGCCATCACGGCCCTAACGTCGGTGTTGTCCCTCGTCCTGCTGTTCTCCGGTCTCATCGTTGTGCGCATCGTCTTTATGGCGGGCTTCCTGAAGATGGTGCTCCAGCTTTTCTTCTGCATCGCGGCGGCGTTGACCCACCGTGCGCATCTGTTGAGTCGTCGGCGCCCCATGGGCGTGCTGGTGCGGGCCAAGGTCCCGCAGATTCTCGCTCATACTGAAATGGTCTCACTCGAGACCGGCATCAGGAAGGCTCGGTCTCGCACCCCACCGGAGCACTGTTTGCAGCTAATTACGCCCCCGCCGTGCATGGAAGGCAGCGGATGTGAAGGCACAGCCCCGCGATCAATCTGGACGGCGGCGGGTCCACCACGATGGTGGCCAACGGGGCTGTAGTAAACACTCCGTCAAATACCGGCGGCTCGGAGCGTGGGGTAGGCGACGCGCTGGTGGTGCTGCCCTCCAGGAAAACGGTCGAGCGTTAGACCGGCGGCTGCGGAAAGCAGACCGGAACCGGTCCTACGCAAGCGACAGGGTGAACGCCAGGACGAACCCTGCAGCCGTGCTCAGAGCTACGGCAGGGCCGCCATGCTCGTAGGCTTCCGGCATCAGCGTGTCTGCCAGGGATGCAATCACCGCACCGGCAGCAAAGGCCAGGGGCAGCGAGATAGCTTCCGGGTCGGTGCCGGAGAGGGGACCTGCGCCTACCACTACTGCAGCCACCAGCAGGACAGCACAGGCAACCCACAGCCCGATGATGCTGACAGGCGAGCGTCCCTGGCTGCGCATGGACGCTGCGCCCACAAGGGCCTCGGGAAAGTTGGATACAAAAATGGCGGCGAGTAGGGCCAGACCGCCGGTTCCCTCGCCCAAGGAGACCCCCAGGGCGACATTTTCAGGCACTCCGTCGAGGGTGACCGCTGCCAGGAGCGCCATGCCTGCCGCTCCGCGGGTGGATGTGGCCGCAGCCGGACGCTCAGCAGCCGCGGCGTCGGTGTCAAGCTTGGCGCTGCCTTGGAATTCATCCGCCGGAGTGGCCTGCGAACCTGGCTGTGCCCAGCGGTCCAGGAGCGCACTGAGCGCGGTAAACACGATGGCGCCAACCATCAGGCCGATGGCGGCCCGGAGGATGCCGCCGCGTTGGTAGGCGTCCTCGAAGAGTTCGAAGGCAAGGGCGGTGATCAGGGCACCGGCGGCGAAGGACAGAAGGATGGCCAGGAGTCGCTTGGGTAGCTCAAATCGAACGCCAATGAAGGCACCCAGAATCAGTGCACTGGATGCTATGACGCCGAACAGCAGCGACATCATCATGCCGTCAGTATAGGAGTGCGGTGCTGGTCAGGGAATATGATGCCGAAGCTCTGCATCTGCTGAAGAACTTTCGGGGCTGGACGGTTTCTGCAAGGCTGGAGGCATGACTTACTTCTTGGAATACACCATCCCCGCTGCTTCCGACGATGCCGGGTTTGAGTTCCCTTACGATGAGATTAATGCGGGCTCCACGATTCCCCTGACGCAGACCCACGCCGAGACCGTCCATGCGCCAGATTTGCCCGCGCGGACAGGCATTATCGGTGCCACTGTCCCAGAAGCGAAGCTCGAAGCCGAGCAGCTCATCACGCACAGCCGCGCCACGGAAGCCGCTTTGTACTTTGATCCGTCAAACTCGCTCCAGGCCGGCGTCGGGACCTTGGTGGCTACCTTCGCCGAAGGCCGCGGTTGGCAGGACGCCTAGTTCATAACCCGCGTTCCAAGACGGGACTGTCCGATAAACGGCGTGTGGGTCCGGCCGGTTTTCATTAGTGAGTGGTTCTTTCGAACCGACCGGCGAAGGTAATCGCGAACGCGTTCAGCGCAGGCTTCCACCTCATTACCCAGCGTGCCCGGCCGCCGCCGGTTGGATCAAGAGATCTGGTGACCAGATACAGGCATTTCAGGGCCGCGGCCTCGTTCGGAAAGTGCCCGCGGGCCCTCACAGCCCTTCTGTAGCGGGCGTTGATCGACTCGATCGCGTTCGTTGTGCAGATCACCCGGCGGATCTCCACGTCGTACTCCAGGAATGGCACGAACTCAGCCCAGGAGGACTCCCAGAGCCGCACGATTGCCGGATATCGCTGGCCCCATTCGGCCGTGAACTCGGCGAACCGGTCCTTCGCCGCCTGCTCTGACGGGGCCGTGTAGACGGGCTTGAGCGCCTTGACGATGCCGTCGCGGTGCTGGCGTCCGGCGTAGCGGAAGCTGTTGCGTATCAGGTGCACGACGCACTGCTGCACCACCGTTCGCTCCCACGTGGTCGTGATCGCCTCCGGCAGGCCTTTGAGCCCGTCACAGACGGCGATCAACACATCTTCAACGCCCCGGTTCTTCAGCTCGGAGAAGACCTGCAGCCAGAACCGTGCACCCTCGCCGCCGTCGCCTGCCCAGATGCCCAGGATCTCCCGCTCACCACTTGTGGTGACCCCCATGACGACATAGAACGGGGTGTTGCGCACCTGCCCGTCACGGACCTTGACCACGACCGCGTCAACGAAGAGCACCGGGTAGATCGGATCCAAAGGCCGGGCCGACCATTGGGCCAGTTCCCCGGCGACCTTCTCCGTGATGCGGCTGATGGTGTCTTTGGAGACCTTGGCCCCGTAGACCTCTTCGAAGTGCGCGGCGATTTCCCCCGTGGTCAGCCCCCGGGCGGACAGCGAGAGCACGATCTGGTCGATTCCGTCCAGACGCCGTTTCCGTTTGGGCACGATCACCGGCTCGAACGAGCCGTCCCGATCCCGGGGCACCTCGATCTCGACCGGGCCGATCTCGGTCAGCACGGTCTTTGACCTGGTGCCGTTGCGCATGTTGGCTGCGATCGGTCTCTGGCCATGCTCGTGCCCGAGGTGCTCGGTCAGCTCCGCTTCCAGCGCGGTCTCCAGCACATTCCTCGTGAGCTGGTTCAGCAGCCCACCCGGGCCTACCAGGCTCACACCCTGTTCCTTGGCCTGCGCGAGCAACCGCTCCGCAAGCTCCTTCTGATCGATGATCTCTCCCGTCACAGGATCGATCATCACCCCTGTCATCTCGGTCGTGGAATCTGACACGGCCATCTCCTTTCGGATCAGGCCGGACCCCACACACCGTTATTCAGACAGTCCCTCCAAGACGGGCTCAACGGCAAGCCGGAGCAGGTGTCAGGGACCTAGGCCGACTGCGAAAACCTGCCAATCGGGAAGTGGATCTTTGGGCAGCTCCACGTCAGCCGCCACTTCGGGAGGGTCCGGGATGTCGTCCGGCCAGTGGGGTGGTTCCCAGTCCTGTTGTTCGCTGGCGTAGTGGCGGCCGGTGGGTGAAATCCAGCCGGGTGGTTCGTTGGGTCCGGCTCCGGTGGGTGTCCAACTTGTTGTGTGTTTGAGTCTGTGGTGTTTGCGGCAGGGCTGGCCGAGGTTGGTGATGCCGGTGGTGCCGCCGTCTGCCCAGGCGAGGAGGTGGTCTGCTTCGTTGTCGAGGGAGTGGTTACTGCAGCCGGGGAACGGGCACTTCCCGTCGCGCAGGCGGAGCCACTGCCGCATCGCCTTCGGTACCCGGTAGCTGGTGCGTCCGATCTCCAGCGGTGCCCCGTTGCGGGGGTCGGTCAGGACCCGGTGGAAGGAATCAGCCCCGTCGGCGACAAGGCGGCGGGCCATGGACGGCGGGACGGTCCGTAGCCGTCGAGCGTGGCAGGCTCCTCCCCGGCGCCGAGCAGGGAGAGTACGGGGACGGTGAGCAGGACTTGGGCTGTGGGAGAGCGGGTTCCTTCCGCGACGCCGCGGAGCAGCCAGGCGGCGGCCTGGTCGGCCCTGAGCTGCGTCAGGGTCCGCGGCTCGTCCGGACCCTGCACTGCCCGTGCGGCGGCTGTGGCCCGGTTCCAGATGCCCTCGGCCTGGTCGGCGGGCAGGTACGCGGAGAGCCAGGCCATGCCGTCGCGGTCCGGGGTGTATTCAAGGCGTCGGTCCTCGGCGCTCTTGGCGTGCCTCGTCTCGATGGATACGGGGTGGTGGCGTTCCCGCCAGGTGCGGGCCTTGTGCCGGAACCGGGACGGGACGAGTTCCCCGGCCGGGCAGCTGCGGGCAGGGTTTGGTGTGTCGGGGTCCAGGAAGTGCGCTTCGAGCGCCTTGGTGCCGGCGGGGTCGAGGTTGGCGGTTTCGTCGACCATGACCCTCGCGTGCTGCCACGAAATCGTCCCGGCCTGCAACGCGGCGAGAGTCAGGGGAAGGGCGGTGGTGAGTTCACAGGCTTCGGACAAGAGGGCCCCAGCGGTGCGTTCGCTGACCGTCAGGACGACGCCCGCGACCTCCGCGACCACGGCCATTTCGTTGGCGGTGTTTTCCTGCGGCGACGCGGCCGGTGACGCCAGAGCCTTGGCCCCTTCCGCAAACTCTGCGGCGGTCCGGACTTTCAGGGCGGCAGTATGTGCTTCCAACCGGGCGATCTCGGCCAGCCTGTCCAGACAAGCATCGACCTGGCGGCGCAACGGATCTGAGCCGGAAGCGTCGTCACGCCGCGGATTGCAACGGGGACTGGCAAGAACAGCGACGGAAGCCTTAACGGCCTCCAACGCATCGTCTGCTCCTGTGCTTTCCATACTCAAATGATCCTGCGAGGGTCTGACAGTAATGCTCCGAGGCTACGCGGCCTTCCTCAGAGGAATTCTGAACCGGCTTTGGCAATCAAACTACAACCGCGGATGCGAGTTGCACTGGGACACTCTGCTCAGCCCACGTGGCTGTCAGGATCTTTTGTCCCGATGTCAGTCCGCTGAGATCGAGGACGCCGCTGACCAACAGGTCGATGTGCCCTGTATGGATGGTTGTTAAGCAGCCCACCGTTTCGGGAACGGCTGAGGTGACGGCTGGAACGCCAGTACCGGGTATACCCGAACCCTGCAATTGCACTGTCTCAGCGATCAGCTCAAGGTGACCATCGACGTCGAGCAGCTGTTCGGCTTGAGGCTGTCCTGACAGTATTGTCGTGGCCAAGGTGGACGCGTAGACGGGATCACGGGCGGCGTCGTAGACCCATCTCGTTCCGAGTACGGAGTGCTCGGTGGTTCCGATGAGGCCGGCGTTGGCGCCGTCAAGGGGCGAGTCCCTGTACGTCAGCGGAACCTGAAAAACTGCGCCCTTGCTGGCCAGGAGCAGTGTTTCTACGCCTACCTCGCCCTCCGGATCATCAAAGCGGAACGACCCTACACGCACTAGATCCGTTGACTCCCCCTCCGCGAACCATGGCTGGCGGGGTAGCCACATACTGAGGAGCTCTAATTGGATGGTTTCACGGTAGCCGTGTGAATGATTGCCATGCGTCCCAGCGTGGAAGCAGTACAGAATAGTTTCAGCTCGACGTTACCGCCGGTGAAGCTCCTGTGGGATCGGATGACCCCTCGGACGGTTCCTTCTGCCAAGGCCAGCGGCCGGTGATCTCCAGTTCAAGCGAGAAGCTCAGGAATGTACGGATCAGCACGATAATCGCCAGGACGCCCACGCTCTCGTAGGTAGGCGTCACGGCGACGGTGCGGATGATGTCGGCCGCCACGAGCAACTCGAGCCCGAGCAGGATGGACCTGCCCAGCAACTGCCGGTACGAGCGGTAGACGGTTAGCTTCTTCGAGCCTTCAGGTAGCTTCCGCGGCTGGTAGCCCCTCAGTGCCATGGGAATGGAGACCAACGCGCCGATGACCATAACTGCCACTCCGGCAAAGTCCATGTACCTGCCCACGGCCTCGATAATGTGCTGAAAGTCCATGTTCCCCTGCCTGTACTCTCCGGATGCAATTTCTGCTTGTCCCGCCGCAGCTACAGCCTAGACGCTCAGCTACAGGTGCCGGACGCCTGTTCCCGCCAGCACCTCGCGGTAGCCCTCTCGGAATGACGGAAAAGCGAAATCAAACCCGGTACTCCGGAGGAGTGCATTGCTGCAGCGCTTGTTTCCGCCGCGGGCTTCCCCTGCAGGCCCGGTGGGCGGCTCCGGGAGATCCAGTTCCGAAGCCAGGAACCGCAGGACCTCGCCCAGCTCCGCGGGATGGTTGTCCACACCTAGATATACCGTGGCAGGCATGGATTCCATAGTGGTCAGGTGGACGATCGACGCTGCGGCATCGTCGCGGTGGATCCGGTTGGTGTAGCGCGGCTCATCCGGAACGACCGCCGAGCCGTTTCGGACCTGGTTTATCAGCCGAGTCCGCCCCGGTCCGTAGATCCCCCCGAGCCGCAGCACGGTTCCGGCTATTCCCGTCCCGCTCAGCCGGTTGTGGAGCAGGTCCTCCGCCTCGCGCATGATGCGGCCGGAGAATCCGCCGGGAGCCGCCGTCGTGCTTTCATCGATCCAGCCGCCTCCTGCGTCCCCATACACGGCAGTGGACGAAACAAAAAGCACCCGCCGCGGCGTGACGCCGTCGCGCTTAAGGGCATCCAGGACGTGCGCAAGCCCGTTCACATAGGCGGCGTGGTAGGCATCCTTGGTGGGGGAGTCGGCAGCAAGGGCGACGACGACGGCGGAGGTGTCCGCCGGGATGGGCGGAAGGTTCGCGCTGCCCAGGTCAGCCGCCACGCCTTCGATTTCCACTGGAAGTTTCTCTGGCTGCCGGCGCCATCCCACCACGCGATGACCCGCTGCAGCAAAACGCAATCCGGCTTCGGTTCCCAGGTCACCGCAGCCGGCCAGGAGGACGGTCAACGGATCAGGGCGCCGGAACCGGGAAGAATACCCGCGGATCCTGGAGGAGGGCCGGATAATCGAAAGCCGACCTGGCGATGACCTCGGTGACGCTGAAGTTTCGGCCGAACCTGCCATCTTCCAGCGTGATGGGCCTGCCGAGCACCTGTCCTACGGCGAACTTGCTGCCGTCTTCGAAGGCGACAGCCACCGTGGTCTTGCCGGGAAGGGTGGTGAAGGCTTCCTCCTGGGCCTGGCGTTTGCGGGTGGGCTTTTTGACCAGTTGCTTGGGCGGCAGCTTGCGCGGCTGCTTGGAGGGACGGCGCGAGCCGTCGTCGACGTAGACCGGGGAGTACTCGTCCTGGCTGGCACGCGGAGCGTTGGTGCGGCGGACCGGCGGCAGGGCCACCGTGTCCAGCGACTGGGGATCGATCTCGGCGTGCGGCGAACGGAGGATCCAGAGGACATCGCCATCAGGATCTACCGGCAGGAACTCATGCTTCGGCTCGGGCCAAATGAAGTCAAGGTCCGGCTCGGCGTCAGGGAATACCGCTTTGTAGAACTTCGGGTCCTTGCGGAGCAGCTTGGAGCGGTGGCTCAGGTGGAAATCGGGATTTCCGAGCCACTCCGGCAGGGGGATTTTGGCCACGTAGTCCGGGTGGGCGGCTTGGGGCGCAAACTCGGTGATGTTGGCGCGTGTGTTGTCTGCATGGCCGCGGGAGGTCCATTCGTCCACCATCGCCAGGCCGTACAGGGTCAGCGCGGGCACGTGGCCCATCCACATGCGGACGGCCGGGTGGGTCTGCCAGCCGTACTCGGGGATCACCAGGGCCCGGAGGGTCTGCAGCGCCTCGACACGCTGCTTGCCAAGCCTGGCGGTGTCCAGCGCGGCGGCGCTCTGCCGGAAATCGGGGTACGGAAGGAAGGTTTGCATCCCTTCAGTCTGACGGCACACGCCGCATGTGCCAATTGCAGTGCCGGCCGCCACATCGGAGACGGGCGTCGATGTTCACATGGTGGACCGATGCATACAGCGCTAGGGGTCAACCACTAAGATGTCGGAAACCACCCCCGGCGTCCCGGAAGCCCTCACATGACGACTACACCTGAAATGACCCCCAGAAACACGCAGCCTTTGACGCCCAAGTTCGGGCAGATGCTGAGTCCGGAGGCCAAGGGCATCCTGGTCCTTGACGAATTTACCCTCGATCCGGCAGCAGCACGCAAGGAGCAGCACGGTTTTCGTGCTGCCATTGCATCCGTCGCGCTGACGCTCCGGCGGATCATCGCCCTGCGGATAGTCATCGCACTGGTTGCGATCGCAAACCTGCCGTTGTTCCTGCTCTCCAGCGGATGGTGGATCTACGCCGTGTCCTTGACTCTGGTGGTAGGCGTGCATGCTGCTGTTTCCTGGCTCAACCGGCACGAGCCCAGAGTGCGCCAGCGCCAGATGCTTGAGTTGCACCTGCACCGGGAACGCAGCGCCAACTACCGCAAGGTCCGCGACGCCGTGAAGTACATGATCGATACGCCCAGCCGGATGAACGAGCACCTCTACCTTGAGTTGCTTGCGGTCAAGCGCGTTGCAGTCAACGTCGCGCACGGCACGGTGGCACTGTTGGACACCAGCGACGACACCGCCTGGAAGGTGCGGATCGTCCGCGAACTTCCGGTAGCTGCCTAAGCAATCAGGCTGCCAACCTGCCTGCCGCCAACCTCTAGATAGAACAACGACGCCGGAGCTCCCCACAGGGGGATGCTTCGGCGTCGTTTGTTGTCCTCGCTGTTAAGGAACGTAGGTTGTCGAACCTGTGCCCCTACGCGGAAGGCCCTACGCGGGAAGCTGTAGGACCTGCCCTGCGAACACCATGTCCGGGTTGGCAATGGTATCCAGGTTGGCGTCCGCCAGGCTCTGCCAGCCGCCTTCAATGCCGAGCTTATCGGCCGCTGTGATGAGGGTGTCGCCCGGTTCCAGCGTGTAGGTGTCCCCGCTCAACGCCACCGGAGCTGCGTGCTGCGGCACCGATTCAACTACGGGTGCTGCCGGCAACTGGGTGACAGGCGCCTGGGTGACCGGCACGCTCTGGACTGGCACGCTCTGGACCGGGGCGCTCTGCGGCGCCACCGCCGTCGCGCCGCCACTCAGGCCAAGCTTCGAGGCACAGGATGGCCAGGCGCCCCAGCCTTGTGCGGCCTGGACCTGTTCGGCAACGGCGATCTGCTGCTCGCGGCTAGCGTCTGCTGCCGAGCCAGTGCCGCCGTAGGCTGCCCAGGTGCTGGCGCTGAACTGCAGGCCGCCGGTGTAGCCGTTGCCCGTGTTGGTGGCCCAGTTTCCGCCGCTTTCACATTGGGCCAGTGCATCCCAGGTTGAGGTGCTGGTGGCCGCGTTGGCCGCCGTGGCGGAAAGCGCCAGGCCAGCCATGGAAACAGCGGCCAGGGTGACTCCACGGCGTGCGGCAGTACGGATGGTGGTGTTTTTCATGGTTTGCGATGCTCCTGAAGGCCACCTGCGCTCGGTCCGTCCCCGGAGGTCGTTGCGCCACTGCCCGCCCCTGACGAAGAGAGGTCAATACGGTGTCTGCCGGCCGGGCAGTTCTGGTGGAGGCAGCACCGGGCATTCATTGGCCCGCGTCGCAGGCACGCTTTCACGCTAGGACAACAACGCGCCGTTATCAAATCGAGATGTTTTCTGGGTGTTGGCTGGTCGCTGGCTGGTGGCGCGGCCTGCGGGGCAAAAGCCGCGGGGCGCGCGCCATCGTCCGAGGGGCATATTCTTGCCTGATGGAACCGACGCAAATCTCCGAGCCAAACCAGCCTGATGAGACAGGCGACGTTGAGCAGCTTCCCGCGGAAGGGTTGCGGCTGCTTCCCGTGGCCGAGCTGCACCTGCACATCGAGGGCACGCTCGAACCCGAACTGATCTTCGAGCTGGCGGAGCGCAACGGCCTCGTCCTTCCGTATTCCGGGCTGGAGGAGCTGCGCGGATTATACGAATTCTCGGACCTGCAGTCCTTCCTGGATCTGTACTACGCCAACATGGCGGTGCTCCGGACCGAACAGGATTTCGCCGACATGACCCGTGCGTACCTCGCCCGCGCGTCCGCTGCAGGGGTGCGGCACGCAGAGATCATGATGGATCCCCAGGCACACCTTTCCCGTGGCGTCTCCTTGGAAACCTGCGTCAATGGCGTGGCATCCGGGCTCGCAACGTCGGTTGAGGAATTCGGCATCTCAACCCTGCTCATCGCGGCGTTCCTGCGTGACCTGTCCGAGAAATCCGCACTGGAAGTCCTGGACGGACTGCTCGCCATGAACGCCCCCATCGCCGCGATCGGCCTGGATTCGGCTGAAGTAGGCAACCCACCGGCCAAGTTCGAACGCTTGTTCACCCGGGCACGGGAAGCAGGCCTGCGGCTGACGGCCCACGCAGGCGAGGAAGGGCCGGCGTCGTACATCATCGAGGCGCTGGAGATCCTGGGCGTGGAACGGATAGACCACGGGATCCGCTGCATGGAGGATCCGGACCTGGTGGAGCGGCTGGTGGAGGACCGGATCCCGCTGACCGTGTGCCCGCTCTCAAATGTCCGGCTCCGTGCCGTGGACACCTTGGCTGACCACCCGCTGCCGGCGATGCTCGCCGCAGGGCTGAATGTATCCGTCAATTCAGACGATCCGGCATACTTCGGCGGGTACGTGGACGACAACTTCGCGCAGCTGGATGCGGCCTTCGAGTTTTCCGAGTTCGACCGCGCACGCCTCGCCGCAAACTCCATCCATTCGTCGTTCGCCTCCGAGGACAGGAAAGCCGAGCTCCTGAATGAGCTGAATGGCGGTAAGTAACGGCGCCCTTCCCGGCAGCGAGGCTTGGCCACGGCAGACAAATTTCGGAAATTGCCGGGCAGCTGTGGATATCCCGCGGACGTCGTCCGAGAAGGCACTGACGACCGGCCCCATCGCCCGCCACATAACCGCTACACTGGTGCCGCAAGCGCGTAGGGGAAGGGTCCGGCGGCACCCGGTTTCTGTCCTCAACGGATTGAGCTAACCGCCCATTACCCGAGACTCCCGCCTCACTTAGGGTCTGGTTCTCGTCATAGTCGGTTACGACACGCGGAGTTAACCGTTACGAATCGCGCAATTTAACAGGTTCTTGGCAAAATGCTGAATGACCAATCGCTTCACAACAAGGGGAACCATGGCCACGCCCACCGCAGAAAACACCTACCTTCGACTCAAGACCGCGTTGGATGTCCTGACTGAAGGCGTGTGGTCCGGCGATGCACTGAACGCCGGCGAGGTCTTGGCGGAAGCCACTGTCCGTGTCCCGTTCAGCCCGCACGAGGCCGAATTGCTCAGCGGTGGAATTCCCCGTGGACACAAAACCCTTACCTCGGCCACGGCCAAACTGGTCAAGGCCGGCTGGCTGGTCAAGGGCCGCTCCGGCTGGACCATCACCGAGGAGGGCATGCGTGCCACCGTAGCCTTCCCTGATGCGGCCTCCTTCGCGTCAGCGCTCGACGCCGGCACTCCCGTCCCAGCCGGCACTCCAATTCCTGCCGCTCCGGCTGCCGCACCGGCCAAGACAGCAGCCGCCAAGACAGCAGGCAGGACCGCCAGCCAGAAGACTGCCGCAGCCAAGGAGGACACCGTGAAAGAAGCTCCAGTAAAGAAAACTCCGGAAAAGAAGGCTCCTGCAAAGAAAGCAGCCGACGCCGTGGGCAAGGCCGCCAAGCTAATCGAGGACGCAGTGGAGCCGGTAGTCAAGGCCGTGCGCACGCGCAAGGCTGCCCCCAAGGCGAAGGCAGCCGCAGCAGCTACCGCCGTCGAAACTTTCCCGCAGCCCGAAGCCGTGGCTGTAGCCGGTGACTTCAACACCATCCTGGGCGCGCCGGAGAACTGGGCGCCCCAGTACGACGAGGCTCAGCTGGAACTCGATGCCCTGGACCAGCTGTGGAAGCTCAGCGCGGAACTGCCGGCCGGTTATTACACCTTCAAGATCGCACTGAACCGTTCCTGGGAAGAGAACTATGGCGCGTTCGGCACGTTCGATGGGCCCAACCACGAGCTGCACCACGACGGCGGCACGGTGACCATCCGTTACGACCACCGGACCCGGGACATCACCATCAACTGACCCACTTATGCGGCCCCCGCGGAGTCCTAGAATGAGTCATGGATTCCGTGGAGGTTGCGGGCTTGCGCATTGCCTACCAGCGGACCGGCCGGGGTCCTTCGCTGGTGTTGCTCCATGGCGCATACGAGGACAGCCTTATCTGGCGTCGGCAGCTGGACGGGCTTTCGAATGAATTCACAGTGTTCGCCTGGGATGCTCCCGGTTGTGGTCAATCGGATGATCCTCCGCCTGACCTGACCGCCCAGGGCCTCGGGACGCGCTGGCCGGATTCCTGGCCGCAGCGGTCCCGGGGAATCCGCACGTTCTGGGACTGTCCTGGGGATCCTGTGTTGCCTTGGAGCTCTACAAGGGCCATCCGGAAGCCCCCGCATCCCTGGTGTTGGCGGCGGCCTACGCCGGCTGGGCAGGGTCCCTGACACCGGAAGAGGTTGAACGCCGCATCGCGCAGATCACGGCGGAGCTGGACCAGCCTGCCGAGGCCTTCTTTCAGGACTGGCTGCCCACATTGTTCACCGAGCGGGCTGATCCTTCCCTCTTGCGGGAGTGCTTGGCCATCGCCTCAGACTTCCACCCAGCCGGAATGCGGGCCATGCTCAACGCCATGGGCCGAGCTGACTACCGCGATGTCCTGGTCGCTATCGGTGTGCCTACGCTCCTGCTCTACGGGGCAGAGGACGTCCGTTCCCCGCTGGATGTCGCCCGGGAAATGCACAGCCGGATCCCCGGCTCTGAACTGGTGGTGATTCCCGACGTCGGGCATCTGGCCCCGTGCGAAGCCCCCGAGGCCTTCAACACCGAGGTCCGCCGGTTCCTGCAGTCTCTTCCCGCCTGAGTCAGGCGCGCTCCGGAGCAATCCTTGACTTGGGCTGTGCGCTGCAGCACTGTGGATTTGGTCGCTGTGACCGGTTTTCACCGATTCAGGAGATGCAAAAATGACGCTTCCTTCAGGCCTCACTCCGGGTGTTTGGACTCTGGACATGTCGCACAGCGAGGTCGGCTTCACGGTCCGCCATGCCGGCATCAGCAAGGTCCGGGGGCGTTTCACGGAAGCCAGTGCCGAGGCCCATATCGGCCACTCCCTGGCCGAGTCCTCGCTGCACGCCACCGTCAAGACGTCCAGCTTCGATTCCGGTGATGCCAACCGGGATGCACACGTCCGTGGCGCTGACTTCTTCGACGTGGAGAACCACCCCGAGATGACCTTCCACGCCACATCGGTGGAGGGCGACGGCGAGGACTACACGCTCACGGGAGACCTCACTATCCGCGGCATCACCAAAGCCGTTGAGCTGGAAGTGGAGTTTACCGGCGTGGCCGTGGACCCGTTCGGTGCCACCCGCGCGGGGTTCTCCGCCGAGGCGGAGATCAGCCGCAAGGAGTTTGGCCTGACTTGGAATGCTGCACTGGAAACGGGCGGCTTCCTGGTCAGTGACAAGGTGAAAATCAACGTCGAAGCCGCCCTGGTCAAGCAGTCCTGACGTCCATGACTCCGCCTGCAGACCCGGCAACGGGCGATGTCCGGCTCTCTGCCCGCGTGTTCGGCGTGGTCCAGGGGGTCGGATTCCGATTCTGGACAATGGGCAAAGCCGAGGATCTGGGACTGACCGGAACAGTGAAGAACCTCGACGACGGGTCGGTGGACGTGGTCGCGGAAGGGCCGCGGGAACGGATCCAGGATTTCCTGGACTGGCTGAATTCGGACAACACCCCCGGCCGGGTGGAGCGGGTGGAGGACTCCCTCTCCGCGGCCGAAGGGACGTTCCGGGGATTCAGGGCCCGATGACCGTCGGCTCAGCCTGGTTAGCGCGGTCTCAGCCTGGATAACGCGGGCTCAGACCGATGAACGCCCCCAGTTCCTCCAGTGCCCCGGGTTTGGACGGCATGTAGTTGGTGAGTTCGGGGGAGCGGACAATCACCGCGCGCCACTGGCCGCGGGAGACTGCCACGTTGATCCGGTTCCGGTTCAGCAGGAACTCGGCACCTCGCGGAGCCTGGGCCACCGCTGAGCATGCCATGGACACCAGCACCACCGGCGCTTCCTGGCCCTGGAACTTGTCCACCGTGCCCACCCTGACGCCGCCCAGGCCGGCCTTCTGCAGGGCATGCCGGACCAGCTGGACCTGGGCGTTGTACGCTGCCACCACCAGGATGTCCTCTGCGGTGAGTGGCTGGGCCGGTTTGTCGCCGCCTGGAATCCATTTCAGACCGATGTGCCGCTGCGCCTGCCGAACAACTTCCGCAGCTTCTTCGCTGGAGCATGTGGTGTTTCCCGTGTGGTCAACGAACACCGTTTCCACGCCCGGCGGCAGCTCGGCGAGGCTGCGGAGTGATGCGGCGGGAGCCGATTCAAGTTTGCCGTCGTAGCTCAGAACAGACACGGCACGGCACAGTTCCGGATGCATCCGCCAGCTGTCCGCCAGGAAGTAACCCAGCTCCGCGGGAAGAGTCGCATGGCCGGCAGCGAGCCAGCCCAAGGCGGACTCGTCCACCGGCTCAGGGTGGGAACCCTGCGTGACCTGGGGAAGCTGCTGCGGGTCACCCAGGAGCAGGAGCCGCTTGGCTGATCGTGCCACGGCCAGGGTGTTGGCGAGCGAGAACTGTCCGGCTTCATCAATCACCAGCAGGTCAAGGGAACCGGCTGGAACCGATTTGCCGGTCATGGTCCACGCGGTGCCGCCCACCAGGCAGCCGCCGCCCGAGGCCAGCAGGGCGGCAACCTCATTGTCCGAGGTGCAGTGCCAGAGCACCTTGTGCGGAGTGGACAGCTTCTTGGCCACACGGGAAGGATCAACCCCCGCGGTTTCGATTGCCGTGCACAGCATGTTTTCCACCACCGCGTGCGACTGCCCCACCACGCCAATCTTCCAGCCGGCGTCCACCAGCCGGGCAATTACATGCGAGCCGACGTACGTCTTGCCTGTCCCGGGGGGACCCTGCACCGCGAGGTAGGAGTGGTCCAGGTCCAGCAGTGAGGTGGTGATCGCGGTGACATAATCCGCGGCGCCGGTATCGTGCGGTGAAGTGCTGTCCGGTGAAGTGCTGGCCGGTGAAGTGCTGGCCGGCCCGACGGCGGCAGGAGCCTGGAGTGTGCGGAACCTGGGCGGGAACTTGCGGAGGATGTCCACGCCGGGGTGATCCGGCAGCGTGGGCACGGAGGCGCCCACGGCCTGGGCCAGTTCGGCAAGGGCGGCCTCCAGGCTGGCGGTGCGCACCGGTTGGTCCTCGGTCAGGGCGATGGGAATGTGCGGGTAGGCGGGGACCTTGCCTGTCTCTTTCTCCTCGATGGTGATGATGGTCCTGCCGGCAATAGTTGGATGATCCTCGACGTCTGTGACCAAGGTGCCGAAGGTGAAGCCGCGGGCGGTGGGACTTCCTTGCGGATCCTCCAGGCCGTCGGGGACGGGAGTGTCGTAGAGCCGGCACCACGTGCTGCCCGGCTTGAAATCCGAGCCTTCGCTCATGGTCCCGGTGAGCTTGAGGATGCGGGTGCGCATCCGGACCGTGGGCTTGGAAAGCTTCCAGTCCGTGAGCACCTCGGCGGTATCCACCACAAATACGTTGCGGTGGTCGGACCAATGATCGATCTCGGATTCGGTGCGGTCGAAGTGTTCCCACCAGAACTGCTTCCGCTCGCGCCGGTGGAATCCGGTGGCTGCGGCCACCATGGCGATGGCCCGCTCGTCGTTGGTCCAGGGCCTCGTGTCCGGAAGTCCGGCGAGGTACTGCTGGAGCCGGAGTTCCTCCGGCGTAGGTTCGGCTTCGGGGGCCCCAGGCTGCGGCGGCACAGCCTGATGCGGCAGGAACTCACCGGAGCCGGTCTTTCTGGAACCGGCCTGCTCACTGGAACCGGATCCGCGCAGCCCTAGCAGCCAGTCGCGGAGGCGGAGGGTGGAGAGGCAGTCGTACTCGTTGTAACCGGAGATGGAGGCCAGGATGTCGGCTGCCCTGGCGGCGTCGCCGTCGTCCCTGGCGGCACAATAACCGGCGTAGGCCACCACTGAGGCGCCTGCGTCCTTGACGTCGCCCGAGCGGAGGTGGTCTCCCATGTAGAGGGGTTCGAGCTTTTTGATGGAGTAGGACGGCTCGGAGATGCGCAGCGAATGCCGTGCCGTGGCGTAGAGATCCACCAGCACCCCTTCGCGGAGCCAGTTATCCACGATGTCCTCGCCCGCCAGATGAGTGACGGAGAGATTCCGGAGCGCTGATTTCTCGTAAGCGGCGTAGTGGTAGACGTGCATGTCGGGGTGCCGGGCCCGGCGTTCTTCCACGTAGGCGAGGAAGTCCAGGAACGCCTGCCGTTCCTCGGAGCGCGAGTGGGCCCAGAACGGGCGGAACACGGGCTGGTCAGCGGATTTGGCCTGATCAGCAGGACCGTCAGCAGGAGCCTCGATGACGCCGAAGAGGTACTCCAGCCCCCACTTGCCAGTGGCCGGATCCTGCCAGAGCGGATCACCCTCGAAGTCGAAAAAGATATCACCGGGACTGGGCGCCGGAATGCCTGCCAGGGCGTTCTCCGGCAGTACCTTGAACGTGACCGTGTGCTCTTCACCGTCCTTGGTGAAGGTGCGGGAACCGTCCGGAATGTCACGTCCCAGCTGCATTCGGGCCTGGTCGCGGAGCCTGGCCAATGAACCGGTGGCCTTGCCGGCGGCCAGGTCCGCCAGGGCGTCGATGGTGGTGATCCCGTCTGAGATGAGCTTCTTGCGCCGCACCGCGGTCATGCCGCCGACCATCAGGAGGTCGCGGTGGGACAGTACCTGCTCCGCGCAGTAGTTGCACCGCCCGCAGCAGGTGATGCCCGGCTGCAGCCACCGCACTGCGGAATCACCAGCGCGATGGGTTCCGGTAAGGGCACGGAAGCGGTCGCGGCGCTCGCGGAACACCGGCAGCAGGTCAGTGAGTGAATGGACGCTGCGAGCGTACTCCCCGTCAACCACCGAACCCAGCACCAGGGTCACCTTCGGGGACGGTTCCAGACCCATCCCGATCAGCTGGTCGCCATAGGCAGCCAGCTGCAGGAGTGCACCTACCTTGGCGTGCCGGGCCAGCTTGGTATCCCACACTTCGTAGCGGCCGGTGTTGCCTGTTCCGGCGGCCTCGTTCACGATGAAGTCCGCGTAGCCCAGGAACTCGCCGTCGAAGAAGGTGGCCTGGAAAACGACGTCCGCCCCGGCCCGGAGTGCCAGTTCTGTCTCCGCCCGCTTGGCCAGTAGATCCGCGCGGACGTTCTGCCCACGCTCAATGGAGTAGACACCGGCACTGCGGCTGGCATCCCATTCGCCGTATTGATCGATCAGCCCGGCCAGGACTTTGGCCTCGTGCTTGTCCCCCAGGGCGCCGGCACGCCGCTGCATCTCGTCGTCGGGAAATTCGGCCCTGGGGGAGCGGCCCAGCTTTTCGTCCAGGATGCGGAGCGTGCGGTACTCACACTCGCTGGCGGCCACAAGGTCGCTGGCGGAAAACACCAGGTCCTGCGGAGCCACGGGGCCGGTATCAACACCGGCGGGATCAAGCAGAAACACGGGGCCTCCCCATTGACAGCCTGGCCGGAGGACTGTTCCCCTGGCCCTGACTTGAATCTAGCAAGAGGGGCTGACATTAACCCCTGCTAGCTTTGCGCTGCCCGCACCTGGGCTTTGTCGTGCTCAGCGTGGGCGCTCCGCAGCAGGTTCAGGAACTCCGTCTCGTTGCGGATGAGCCGCTTGTACTTCTCGGGGAGCTTGCGGATTTGCTCCTCTTCCCAGCACATCCTGGCGAAGATCTTGTCCCGCTCCGCCATGTCCGTTTCGTAGTTCAGGTCCAGGTATTCGGTGGCGTGCCGCTTGGCGCCGGATACTGCGTTCTTGGCCTTGCCCTTGGGGCTGAAGATGGACCCGAGCACGGTGACCACCAGGACCCCGACGATCACGCTCAGCGACGCCTCGGTGCTGACTTCCACCACGTTGACGTGCTGGCCGTCGTTGATGAACGGCAGGGTGTTCTCGTGGAGCGCGTGCAGGATAAGCTTCACGCCGATAAAGCCCAGGATGGCCGCGAGCCCGTAGGCGAGGAAAATGAGCCGGTCCAGCAGACCGTCGATGAGGAAGAACAGTTGGCGCAGGCCCATCAGCGAGAACGCCGTCGCGGTGAAGACGATGAAAACGTTCTGCGTCAGTCCGAAGATGGCGGGAATGGAGTCCAGTGCGAACATAATGTCCGTGCCGCCGATGGCCAGCATCACCAGGAGCATAGGGGTGAGCACGCGTTTGCCGTTTTCAACGGTGAAGAGTCTGTCGCCGTCATAGTGTGCCGACGCCGGCAGGTAGCGTTTGGCGAGCCGGACCACCAGGCCCTCGGAGTCGTCGTCGTGGTTGTCTGGTTTGAGCAGGTTGCCTGCGGTGATCAGCAGGATCAGCCCAAAGATGTAGAACACCCAGGCGAAGCTGTTGATCAAGTGGGCGCCCAGGAAAATGAACGCAGTACGGGCGATGAGGGAGAATACGATGCCGAACAGCAGCACTTTTTGCTGGTCCGCGCGGGGCACCCTGAAACTGGCCATGATGATCAGGAATACAAAGAGATTGTCCACGGACAGGGCCTTCTCCGTGATGTAGCCGGCGAAGTACTCGGTGCCCATGGTGGGCCCGCCGAACCACAGCACGCCGAGGCCGAAGAGGAGGGCGATCCCTACATAGATCGAGGACCAGAGAGCCGATTCCTGGAGTGACGGGGTGTGGGCCCTCCGGACGTGGAAGAAGAAATCGAAGGCCAGCAGGGCCACAATTCCAGCGACGGTCAGGGTCCAGACAAAAGCGGGTACTTCCACGATGCGCGCCTTTCGCTTGGGCTGAGGGCTGCCGTCAGGAGCCGGCCGTGCCGGACCTTCACGCAACGCCGTTTCTGGCTTCCACCCTAGCCTGTATGGCCGGCGTCCTCCTTGACTTCCACCGCCGCCTGAACAACTGTGGAAGTGACTGTTCCCGCCAGCACCGGCGCTGGTTGAGGCAGCAGCCTTTGACTCAAGGAGCGAACAGCGTGACGCGCAAAAACCCGCGGGTGGAAGAATCTGACGAGGCAAACCTGGAAGCCAGCGGCAGCCCCAAGACGTGGGCCGCGGGCATCCCGGGCGTCTATCACTCGATGAAACCTGCCATTGAACACATGGGCCTGCACCGGGCACGAAAGACGCTGCTGGCCCTGAACCAGAAGGACGGGTTCGACTGCATGAGCTGCGCCTGGCCGGACCCCGGGCACCGCAAGACCTTCGAGTTCTGCGAGAACGGCGCCAAGGCGGTCACTTGGGAGGCCACACCCGTGGTGATCGGTTCCGAATTCTGGGACGAGCACCCGGTCAGCGAACTGCGGGAGAGGTCCGAGTACTGGCTGGGGATGCAGGGCCGCCTCACGGAGCCGGTGTACAAGCCCGCGGGGGAGGACCACTACCGGCCCGTCAGCTGGGACCAGGCATTCTCAATCCTTGGGGATAAGCTGACGGGCCTGGCCAGCCCCGATGAGGCCACCTTCTACACAAGCGGCCGGACCTCCAACGAGGCCGCGTTCCTGTACCAGCTGTTCGTCCGGGCCTACGGGACCAACAACCTGCCAGACTGCTCCAACATGTGCCATGAGTCATCGGGCTGGGCCATGGGCCAGACCATCGGCATCGGCAAGGCCACCATCTCCTACGATGACTTCGCCAAGGCGGACCTGATCGTCATCATGGGCCAGAACCCGGGAAGCAACCACCCCCGGATGCTCACGGCGCTGGAGGAAGCCAAAGAGGCCGGCTGCCACATCGTGGCGGTCAATCCGCTGCCGGAAGCCGGACTGATGCGGTACAAGAATCCGCAGAAAGTCAAGGGGATCGCGGGTCGCGGCACTGAACTCGCCGATCAGTTTATGCAGGTCCGCATCGGCGGCGACATGGCGCTGCTCCAGGCTGTTTCCAAGCGGGTCCTCGATGCCGAGGCAAAGAACCCCGGAACCGTGCTGGACCACAACTTCCTTGAGGAACACTGCCAAGGGCTGGACGAGCTCCGTGCCCACCTTGCCGGGCTGGATGAGGCCACCGTCCTGGAGGCGACAGGGCTGCGGACCGAAGAGATTGACGAGTTGGCCGCGCGCTACCTCAAGGCGGAGAAAGTCATCATCACCTGGGCCATGGGCATCACGCAGCACAAAAAGGGCGTGGACACCATCAAGGAGATCATCAATCTGCTGCTGCTCCGGGGAAACATCGGCAAGCCGGGTGCCGGGGCCTCGCCCATCCGCGGGCACAGCAATGTCCAGGGTGACCGCACCATGGGCATCTGGGAACAGATGCCGCCAGCCTTCCTGGACGCGTTGAGCAAGGAGTTCAGTTTCGAACCTCCCCGCAAGCACGGCGTGGACTCGGTTGAAACCATCAGGCAAATGCGCGACGGCGGGATCAGGGTTTTCGTCGGACTGGGCGGCAACCTGGTGGGAGCCATTTCAGACTCACACGCCGCGCAGGCGGCGATGCAAAACACGGAGCTGTCGGTCCAGATTTCCACGAAGCTCAACCGCTCACACACGGTCACGGGTGCGGAGGCGCTGATCCTGCCCACCATGGGCCGCACCGAATTCGACCAGCAGGAATCCGGCCCGCAGTTTGTGTCCGTGGAGGACACCGTATGCGCCGTCCACGCCTCGCAGGGCACGGTCCAGCCCGTGGCGCCGGGACTGCTGTCCGAGGTGGCGATCGTCAGCAGGCTGGCGCAAAAGGTCGTGGGCAATTCCATCCAGGCCGACTGGGCAGGGTTCGAAAAGAACTACGACCTCATCCGG
Source organism: Arthrobacter pascens (assembly GCF_030815585.1). Taxonomy (NCBI): domain Bacteria; kingdom Bacillati; phylum Actinomycetota; class Actinomycetes; order Micrococcales; family Micrococcaceae; genus Arthrobacter; species Arthrobacter pascens. The sequence goes on along the minus strand of NZ_JAUSWY010000001.1, from coordinate 3,456,878 downwards.
GACCACATCTCCCACGTCGTGGCAGGGTGCGAGGACTACAACCGGAAGATCCGGCAGGAGGGCGGCTTTGTCCTGCCAAACGGGCCCCGGGACTCGCGGACGTTCAACACGCCCACTGGCAAGGCCATGCTGACGGTCAACGCGCTGGAGCACGTGGCTCGCCCGGCGGGAACGCTGATCCTGCAGGGCATGCGCTCGCATGACCAGTTCAACACCACCATCTACGGCCACAACGACCGGTACCGCGGCATCAAGAAGGGACGCGAGGTGGTTTTCGTGAGTCCGCAGGACCTGGCTGAACTGGGGCTCAGCGACGGCCAGTACGTGGACATCCACGGCGTGTACAAGGACAACGCGGAGCGGGTGCTGCGGAACTACCGGGTGGTTTCGTACCCCACGGCTGTTGGTTGTGCCGCCGCCTACTATCCCGAGGCCAACGTGCTGGTGCCGCTGGACAGCGTCGCCGAGGGCAGCCAGACGCCGGTGTCCAAGGCTGTCATCGTGCGGCTGGAGCCCACTAAGGAGCGGGCTATGGAGCCGGCGGCGGCAGGCTAAGGAACCGGAGGCGGCGGCAGGCCGGCCTGGACGTTCACGGAGTCGCGGCTCGACTGACGTCCGGACGGAGCGGCCCAGCCTGGAGCGATCGTGAGGCCTACTGCGCTGTGTCGGCCCAGCCTTTGCTGGCCGGACCGCCGTCGTGCCCGTCCTCACACAGCCGGAAGGCGACGGCAGCGGCCTTTGAAATTGCCGCGGCGGACGAGGCTTTGGAGCCGGCGCTGCCAGTCCCGGCCTCAAGGCCAGCCGCATAGCCCACCATAAACGTAGTGACCGGCGCTGCAGCGTGGATCACCGAGCCCGCAGATTCCCGGGCCAGATTCAGGAGCAGTTCCTGATCCACTTCCAGGTCGAGAATCTGCAGCGCCTGGGCCAGCCGCTGGCTCCACTGGTCCAGGACCCGTGCTTCATCGTCGTCCACAGCCATGTTCCCTCCTTGCCGTTCCGGTGTCCACGACACTACAAGGCTTTGCGGGGTAAGTCACCGGCACGGCGAAGGCGGGGAAATAACGTCAGCGGCGATGAGGTTACGCTGTAGCAGAAAGCCGCTGCCAAGGAGATCCCGATGAGTGACATTACTATCCGCAACAACCCGGAGCGCGAGCGTTTTGAAGTGCTCCACGCCGGAAACGTGATCGGCAAAGCCGCGTACAAAGAGTACGACGGCGGCGGCGCACCTCAGCGGATCTTCTATCACACCGTAATCAATGAGGAATATGGCGGCCAAGGGCTCGCGGGAAAGCTCGCCACCGCGGCCCTGAATGAAACAGCCGCAGCCGGGATCACGATTGTGCCCGTCTGCCCGTACATCAAGAAGTTCCTCACCAAGCACCCGGAGTATGCGGAAAACACCACCGCCATTACGCCGGCGCACCTGGAGTTTCTCGACGTCGCCCTGGCTCCCCGCACCCGGGCGTAGAGGACAACTGCCCTTTCCCGAAGCTGCAGGCGGGCACTAAAGAGGACCACTTAGTACGTCTCCGCCCAACGCTCACGAACGGGCCCTTGTCAAGGCTCACGGGCTATCGCCCGTGTCCGGCCGTAATGATTGCGCCGATATCCCCTTTTCATCCCCAGTTCGACTCAAACTATTGCCTCAGGAGCGCAGGAACCCTACTGTTCAACTCATTGTGAGCGCTAACATCGCTCGGCTGCCAGATCAGCATGGCAGAACGTCCCCTATTGCCTTGGGGGTGGGAGTCACACACAGAGGAGTGTTCATGACCGCGAGCGGTACCTGGCTAAGAATGGCATCGGCCGTTGCGGCCTTCTGCGTTGTTTCCACGTTGGTGATCGCGCCGGCGCAACAGGCGCATGCCGGCGCCCCCGAGGATGAGGCCGCTGTGCAGGCAGCCGCCAGCGCCTTACTCGTGACAAACATCGACGACGTGCGCGGGAACCTGACCCTTCCGACCACCGGCGCGCAGGACACGTCCATCGGCTGGGCTTCCGGCGACAGCGCAGTAGTCGATCCGAGCGGCGTGGTCCACCGTCCCGCGCATGGTGAGTCGACCGAGCAGGTGATGTTGACCGCCACCATCACGCGGAACGACGCCTCAGCCACGAAGACGTTCAACGCCGTGGTACCGGCCCTCCCGGAGAAGCCGCAATTTGAGGCGTACATGTTCCCCTACTTCACCGGCGACTCCCTTGCCGGTGAGAAGATCTATTTCGGCGCCAGCAACGGCAACGATGCACGCAACTGGCTGACCCTCAACGGCGGTCAGCCGGTCAAGACGTCCACCATGGGCACGAAGGGCCTGCGCGACCCGTTCATTGTCCGTTCCCCGGAGGGCGACAAGTTCTACATGATCGCCACGGACCTGTCGATCGGCAGCGGAACCACCTGGGATGCGTCCCAGCGGCAGGGCAGCCAGTACATCGAAATCTGGGAGTCCACGGACCTGGTCAACTGGTCCGATCAGCGCCACGTGAAGGTATCTCCGGACAATGCCGGCAACACCTGGGCGCCTGAGGCCTACTACGACGCCACCCTGGGCGAGTACGTGGTGTTCTGGGCCTCCAAGCTCTACACCACCGCGGACCACAGCGAAGCCCAGCCCAACCAGATGCTGTATGCCACCACGCGTGACTTCGTGACGTTCAGCCCGGCGAAGGTGTGGCAGAACACCGGCAAATCCAGGATCGACAGCACCGTAATCGCCGAGAACGGCACCTACTACCGTTTCACCAAGGACGAGGCCCAGACCACCGGCTGCCTGGACATCATGCAGGAGCACTCCACCAGCCTGACCGCGGTGACGACCGTTACCTCTGCAACTTCCGACACCTGGAAGCTCGACGCCACCTGCATCGGCAAGAAAGCCGGCACCGCCGCCGTCGAAGGACCCACCGTATTCAAGGCCAATAACGGCGACGTCAACGGCCCCGGTTATTACTTGTTCGTTGACGAGTTCGGCGGCCGAAAGTACATCCCGTTGTTCTCCTCGGGCCTGCAGAACGCCAACTGGACAGTTCCGACCGGGTACTCGCTGCCCTCCCCGGCTCCGCGCCACGGCACCATCATGCCGATCACAGCTGCCGAGCAGAAGGCCCTCATGGGCGCCTACCTGCCCAAGGCGACGTCCGTGGCCCCGGTCAAGACTGTCACCGTCGTCGGAACCCAAGCGAAGCTGCCCCGGACCGCGCCCGTTACCTTTGCCGACAACAGCACTCGGGAACTCGCAGTAACCTGGAACGCTCCCGAGCCCGCTGACTACTACACCCGCGAAGGCACCATCACGGTGACCGGCGCCGTCACCGGAACCGACCTGACTGCTGCCGCCACGATCTCCGTCATCCCGGCGGGCAGCGACACGCTGCTCCACTACGACTTCTCCAAGGTCAAGGGCACCGTGGTGCTGGACTCGTCCCCCTGGGGCCGCGACGGTGCCATTAAGGGCACCGGCGCCACCGTCAACGGCGATGTCCTGACCCTGCCCGGCGGCGCGTCGAACAGCACTGCCGGCTACGTCCAGCTGCCCACCGGAACGTTCGATGGCCAGAACACGCTGACCATCTCCGCCTGGCTGAGAAACGAGACCGCCGCCGGAAACTACGCGGCAATGTTCTTCGGCGGGACGAACTCCCTGCCCAGCCAGTACTGGCTGCTCAATCCGCGGAACCCGCAAGGCCGTTTCAAGTCCGTGATCACGGATGGGCAGAACACGAGCGCCCCTTGGGGGACGGAGGCTGGCATCTCGCCCACAACCGCCTCACGCGGAATCGCTGGTCCTGTGACGGACAATTCCTGGGGCCTCTACACCACCGTGGTGGAACCCAACCAGATCACCGGGTACTACAACGGAACCAAGATCGGAACGGTTGCCACCACCCGCACGGTGAGCGATTTCGGCACTGGGCTTGTCTCCTACATCGGCCGGTCGTCCTACGCTGACGCCTTTTACAAGGGCGGGGTCAGGGACGTGCGCGTCCACAGCACCGCCAAAACAGCAGAACAGATCAAGGACTACTACTTCAGCACCGTGGACCCGGCCGTCCTCGACGCGGCCCTCCAGTCCGATGCCGACGCCATCAACCTGGGCCCGACCCAAGTGACGGGCAACCTCACCCTGCCCACCAGCGGAGCCAAAGGGTCTGCCATCAGCTGGGAGTCTTCGGATCCTGCCGTCATCTCTGTCACAGGCCGGGTCAACCGTCCCGCCGACGCCGATGCTCCGGTCACGCTTACGGCAACCCTCAAGCTTGGCACCAATACCGTCACCAGGCAGTACCAGCTGACAGTTGTTGCCCAGAACCCGGTTGCCGACCTCACCCGGGCTGCCAAGCGCTACGTCCTCCGGCCCACCATCGTCTCTGGGACAACCTTGCCCGCCGCCCAGAGCGGACACGCTGTTGCTTACACCACCAGCACCGCAGGAGTTTCAATCACGGACAATGTGCTGCGCACCAGCGCCGGCGCTCCGGTGACCGCAAAGGTCACGCTGACGCTCCGGTCCGCCGATCCTGCGATCGACGCCGAGGTCACCAAGGACTTCACCGTCACGGTCCTGCCGGAACAGCTGGCCCGGTATGTTTTGAGCTATGAGCGCGCCGTGGTGAACACCGCCACGTACAGCGGAAAGCTCGCCTACAGCATGCACCTCGGCCTCGGCGCGACAACGGACGACTTCAAGGCCCTGAACGACAACTACGGGATCCTGTTCGCGAAGGCGGCCCCCACCGGCGCACTGGACATCCTGAGCACGCGAACCCTCCGGAACCCGTACGTGTTCCAGTTGGCCACCGGCGGGTACGGCGTCGTCGCCACGCGGGCAATTGACAATGGATCCGATGATTCCTCTGCCGCCAGCTCGCTGTTGTACTTCACCTCCCCAGACCTGTTGACCTACACCGAGGTCGGCCTGGTTGACCTCGGCGTCACCAACGGTGTGAACAAGCCCAAGGCGGTGTGGGACTCCGCGGCCTCGGCCTATCGTGTGGCCTGGACAGCCGACGACGGCACGGCCTACCACACCTCGTTCGGCAGCCTCAGCATCCCCGGCAGCCGAGGTGAATTGGGAACCGGAACGTTGACCATCGATGACCCGGCCGTGACCACTGCCGTCCCGGGCTCGGCACCGTCCACCGTCCTTCCGGTCACCGAAACTGTGGCTACCGGGCTCGCCAACAGGTACGGGCGGATCCGCAACACCGCCGTCACGGTTCCCAACCAGGAGGTTGGAAGGAACACCACGGTGGACCTGAACGGCCTCGCCGCAGCGCTGGACTACTCTGACGGTTCCACGGCTTCGCTGCCGGTGGATTGGAAAGCCGAGGACGTTGCGGCCGTCAACACCGCCGTGCCCGGGCAGTACACGGTGCGAGGCACCGTCCGGCAGCGGGCCTACTCAACTCCGTTCATCGGGGCCGAAGCGGACCCGGCAATCCTCAAGTGGAAGGACAGTTACCTGTTCATCGCCACCGACGATGCCAACGTCATCAACGCGAAGAGCATGTTCCTGCGCAAGGCCAGCACCATCGTGGGCCTGAAGACGGCGGCCGACCACTCCGTCGCTACCATCGGAGGCAGTGCAAACATTGCCGGCTGCTTCTGGGCTCCCGAGCTCCATGAAGTGGCCGGGGACCTCTACATCTTCTACGCGCCGTGCATCGGGCAGGCCAGCTGGAACAAGGTGCAGGCCTTTGTGCAGAAGCTCAAATCCGGCGGCGACCCCACGGTCGCTGCCGACTGGGAGCCGGCGAAGCAGGTTTTGAAGGCCGACGGTTCGCCGCTGCAACGCGACGCCAGCCACCCCGGCATCAGCCTGGACATGACCTACTTTGAGGACGGCGGTAGGTCCTACGTCGCCTGGTCCCAGCGCTACATTGGCAGCCCGAACGGTGATGCGGAGATCTGGATCGCCACGGTCAACCCGTCCGACCCGACGCGGCTGACCAGCGAGCCCAAGAAGCTGGTGACCTCGGAGTACGGCTGGGACACCAACACCACCAACGTGGCCGAAGGCCCCTTCGTCATCAAGCGCGACGGCAAAGTGTTCCTCACTTACTCAGGCTCGAACGTGGACACCACCTACGCCGTCGGCCTGCTCACCGCCTCCTCGGAAGTGGACCTTACAGACCAGTCCAACTGGACGAAGGGCAACTCACCCATCCTTAAGAGCGACCCTGCCATCGCGCAGCTCGGGCCGGGCCATAACAGCTTCACCACCGATGAGGACGGCAACCTGGTGTTGGTCTACCACGCCAAGTCGACCAACACCTCACTCCGGGACACCTTCCTGCGGCGCGTGCACTGGGCCGAGGACGGACGCCCGGTGCTGGACATGAGCACCAGCGAGGAAGTGGCGCCGGACAAAGCTGCCGTGAGCATCACGGTAACGGTGCCCGCCACGGGCGAGGCGGTGGCGCCGGCGCCACCGGCCGCGCCGTCGCTGAATGCCGACGGCACGTCACTGACCGCTGCCTGGGTAACGCCGGGCGACGGCGGCTCTCCCATCACCGGTTACACCGTGACCCTTTACACGTCAGAGGGCGCCGTCCACCGCACCATCCAGGTGGACGCCTCCATCAGCTCGCACCGCTTTGCGGACCTGGAGCCGGGCAGCTACCAGGCCACGGTAGTGGCCACCAACGCTGTGGGTGACTCGGCGGTCTCGGCTAAGTCGTCGCCGGCAGTGATCGGTTCGCAAGTGCTGGCCCGTTACGACTTTTCGTCCGTCGTGGGGACCTCCGTGGCCGACGCGTCCGGGAACGGGAAGACCGCTACCATCGTCGGCAACGGCGCGACAATTTCGGGTAAGGAGCTGACGCTGCCCGGCGGTTCCTCGACGAGCGGGGCCGCGCACGTGAAGCTGCCCACCGGGATGTTTGACGGCCAGAACACGCTGACTATCTCCGCCTGGCTGAAAAATGAGACCGGCTCAGGGAACTACGCAGCGATGTTCTTCGGTTCGGCCGCCTCGCCGCCGAGCCAGTACTGGCTGCTCAACCCGCGCAACCCGCAGGGCCTGTTCAAATCCGTGATCACTGACGGGAACGTCCCGTCTGCGCCGTGGGGGACCGAGGCCGGCATCTCGCCGACCACAGCGTCGAAGGGCATCCCCGGCCCGGCCACCAACAATTCCTGGGGCCTGTACACCACGGTGATCAAGCCGGGGTCCATCACCGGGTACTACAACGGGAGCAAGATCGGCACCGTCGCCACCACCCGGACGGTAAGTGACTTTGGCACCGGACTTGTGGGCTACATCGGCCGGTCCTCCTACCCGGACAACTTCTACAAGGGTGGGGTCCGGGATGTGTCGGTGTACAGCACCGCGCTGTCCGACGCCGACGTGGCGAATGCCTACTACGCGGGTTCGGACCCGGCAGTGGCGAAGGCTGCCTTGGATGCTGACGCGGCTGCCTTGGACCTGGGCCCCAAGTCCATCGCGGCTGACCTGACGCTGCCGCAGGCCGGGGCGAAGGGCTCGAAGATCACCTGGTCCAGTTCGGACCCGGCGCACCTGGACGCGAACGGCAAGGTCACCCGGCCCGCTACCGAGGACGTCACCGTCACGCTGACCGCGACCCTCGAACTGGCCGGCCAGGCCACCACCCGCGCCTTCACCTTCACCGTGATTGCGAACACTCCACAGAAGGACCTGCAACTGGTGGCGAATTCCTACAACCCGGCGGTCGACGTCGTCACGGAGGACATCCGCCTGCTGACCGCTGTCGGGAACGTAACTCTCACCTGGCAGTCCTCCAACGCCCAGGTGCTCTCCGACACGGGCACGGTGACCCGGCCGGCCGCGGAGGACGTGACGGTTACCCTGACGGCGACGTTCGCCGCCAACGGCCTGACGGAGGTCCGCACCTATAACGTGAAGGTACTGGCTGCGGACGGCGGGCGGATTGGGTCCTACATCCAGTCGGGCAACACTGCCCGCACCGATGCCCTGCACCTGGCTTCCCAGGATGCCGCAGCCCTTGGCGGCGCCACTTACGCAGGCCTGAACAACGGCCGTCCCGTCCTGTACCCCACCCTCGGTGCGGCGAAGTTCGGTTCACCGACGTTGTTCCGGAAGGTTGACGGGTCCTTCGGGCTCGTCGCCACCGTGGACAGCAACTCGTCGTCGATCTACGTCTACGACTCGGCTGATCTCGTGACCTTCACGGGAGAACGGCTTGTCGCCTTCAACAACAGGAACATGGCAGCAGGCTCCGTTGCAGTGAAGTACGACAACAGCATCGCGGCCTACCGCCTGACCTTCGTATCAAAGACCGACGGCAAGACCTACCAGGTCACCACGAAGGACTTCTCATCCTTCAAGGATCCGGTTGAGGTGCCGGCGGTGCCCGCATCAGGCCAGGGTACGTTCCCGTCGGGCGCCCTGGAGGCGTCATCGATCGGTCTGACGAAGACCGAGTACGACCGCGTCATCGCCAAGTACAGCCGTCCGTTCAACACCGGCGTAGCTCCGTTCAGCGATGTCACGCTCGACGGCGGCGGGCAGCTCACGCTGCCGACGACGTCGGAGGTGCAGTACAACAACGGTTCCACCACCACGATGGGCGTGCAGTGGAACCCGGCCGACGTGGCCGCCGTCGAAACCGGCAAACCCGGCACCTACACGGTCAACGGCACCGTACAGCGGCCCACCTACCCCGAGAAGCTTGTTGCACAGCGGGCCGATCCGGACGTGATCCGCGGCGATGACGGCTATTACTACTTCACCGCTTCCTACCCGATGGTGGGCAGCGGAGACCCTGAGGGCTACGATCGCGTGACCCTGCGCCGGGCAACGACGATCGCCGGGCTGGGCAGTGCACCCGAAATCACCATCTGGGACGAGAACACCTCAGCGCTCAACCGGTACATCTGGGCGCCGGAACTGCACAAGGTGGGCGACAGCTGGTACGTGTTTTTCAGCGCCAGTATCGACAGCAGTGTGTGGAGCATCCGGCCTGTGGTGCTCAAGCTGGACGGCAACGATCTGATGGATCCGAGCAAATGGCGTGAACTTGGCCGGATGAAGCCCGCAGCCGGCGACACAGACGCCTTCCGGAGTTTCTCGCTGGACATGACGTACTTCGAGAACGCCGGCAAGCACTACGTGGTGTGGGCCGAAAATCCTGGTCCCTCCATGTTGCGCATGGCCACCATCGACCCCGCTGATCCGTCGCAGCTGACCAGCAAGTCGGTCCTGCTGTCCACACCGACGATGGCCTGGGAGAAGAACGCAGGGCTGTCGATTAACGAGGGTCCGGCCGTCATCAAGAAGGACGGAAAGGTGTTCGTCACGTTCTCGGCGGCAACAGTGGACGCGGCCTACTGCGTCGGCTTGCTATCGGCTGCCGACAATGGAGACCTGATGAACCCGGCGTCGTGGACCAAGAACCCGTATCCGATCCTGACCACTGCTGACGTTCCCGGCCAGGCCGGCCCCGGCCACAACTCCTTCACTGTGGACGAGTACGGAAACCCGGTCATCGTGTTCCACTCGCGGACAGTCGGAGAGGTTTCAGGGCCCGGCGACAAGGGAGACGGCGGCCTTTTCGATCCAGGGCGGCATGCCAGGGCGGCAACGGTGCACTTCGGCTTCGACGGCCAGCCGGTCCTGAACATGACGGCAGCCGAAGAGCTCGCTGAGGCTCACAAGAACGTGCAGGTCAAGGTTGTCGTCCCGGACTCGGCAGCGCCGGTACTGACCGCCGCTTTGGATCCTGCTGAACCGACCGGCAGCAACGGCTGGTACACCGGGGATGTGGCTTTGGTTGCGTCCGCTGCCGACGATTCTGCCGCGACCATTGAGTACAGGCTCGACGGCGGTGACTGGCTAACTTATTCGGCGGCCGTCGCGATCGGCGAAGGCACGTCCGCTGTTGAGGTCAGGGCCACGGATGAGGCCGGAAACCAGTCCGCGGTCACCACGCTGGAGGTCAGGCGTGACGTGACGGCGCCCGAGGTTTCGGCGTCGTTCGATGACCAGGGCGGGGCTTCACTGGGCCCTGTGGTCGTGACGCTGGCCGGCACTGACGCGGAGGGCGGTTCGGGACTGGCTGCGGTGGAGTACTCGCTGGACGGCGGTCCGTGGACCGCCTACGACGGGCCGCTTCCGGTCTCCGGAGCGGGCAGCCATACGCTGGCGTACCGGGCGTCCGACGTTGCAGGCAACGTCTCCGCGGAGCAGGCTGCAACGGTCATCATCGCGGCACCGGACACCACCGCGCCGCTGCTGACTGTGACCGTGTCTCCCGACGCTCCGGACGGCTCCAACGGCTGGTGGAAGTCAACCGTGAGTGTGACTGCCGCTGCTACGGATGACAGCGGAACGGCGCCGTCGATCGAGATCAGCCGGGACGGAGGGCTCACCTGGGATGTGTTCGCGCCGCTGCAGTTGACGGATGGCAGCCCTGGCTTGAAGATCCGCGCGGTGGACCAGGCAGGCAACGTGTCTGCCGTCATCGACCGGGACATCAGGATCGATCGGGTGGTCCCGTCGGCGTCGGCAGAGGTGGACGCTGCGGCCCGCAAGGTCACCGTCACGGGTGCCGACGCGGATCCAGGTTCCGGCGTGGCCGGCCTGGAGTACCGGGTCAACAGTGCTGAGCCTTGGACGCTGTCGGCGAGTGCGAGCGCCGACGTAACGGTGGGCGCAGGTGCCGCCACAGTGGAGTACCGGGCGGTGGACTCCGCAGGAAATGTGAGTGTTGCACAGTCGGTGCTGGTGCCGGCGGCAGCGGCGCCCAAGGCGGACGTGACTCTTACCTCGGCGGCCCAGCCGTCGGCGGAGGGGTGGTATGCCAAGGATGTCAGCGTGAAGATCACTGCGCCGGCCGGGACGGCGGCACAGTACCGCTTCGACGGTGGTGCGTGGAAGTCGGCGGCGCAGCCGTTCACCATCTCGGCGAACGGCCCGCATACAGTGGATCACCGTTTGCTGAAGGACAACGTGGTGATGGACGGGTCGGCTGGCAGTGTGGCAGTGAAGATCGACAAGATCGTGCCGACGACGGCGGCCGTCACCACGCCGGAGTCAGGCACCGGGACTCCGCGGAACCCGGTGACCGTGATCTTCTCGGCCCAGGACTCGCTGTCAGGTGTCGCCAAGATCGAATACCGCCTCAACCTGGGCGCGTGGACCACGATCGCTGCCGGCACCCCGCTGAGGATCTCCACCCGCGGTGACTACATGGTCAGTTACCGGTCCTTCGACGAGGCCGGCAACGCCGATAAGGTCCGCACCACCGCAGTGAAGATCACCGCGGATGTGGCACCTTCCCTGAAGGCCAGCTCCGCCACGGTGAAGCCCGGTGCTTCCCTGACCTTCACGGTGGCCGGCTTCGACCGCTGGGACCGGGTTGTCCTGACGGCCGGGGGCACTACCCTGGGCTCGGTGTCCACCGATGTGAAGGGCGCAGGAAAAGTTACGCTGCAGATCCCGGCGACCACCCCGCCGGGACCCCTGACCGTCACTGCAACGGGCAGTGACGGGGAGCCCGCAGCCACAGTCAACGTCACAGTAAAAAAGTGAGCCAAGAAGTGACCTGACCGGCGGAACCACATATCTGGACCAGGGGTATGCGGCACATCAACAGTGCCGCATACCCCCTTTTTCATGGGATCCTTCATGGAACCGGTGCGCCGACTTCACGAAGTGGTGGATCCGGAAGCCCGTGCGCCAGACTGTTACCGTGAGCAACGAACCCCGGACCGGACTGGCGGTCGCCGGCCTCAGCCTGGGCACGGCGCTGAACCCGCTGAACTCCTCAATGATCGCGGTGGCCCTGGTGGTGCTGCGCGCGGACTTCGGGCTCGACGTCGCCACGGTCACCTGGGTCATCACCTCCTTCTACCTCAGCTCCGCGGCAGGCCAGCCGCTGATGGGCAGGCTCGCGGACAGGTTCGGGCCCCGCCGCATGTTCATGCTGGGAATGGGGCTGGTAGCGGTCACGTGTGCGCTGGCTCCGTTCTCGCCCAACTTCTCCCTGCTCTGCGTGGCCCGCGCCGTGATGGCGCTGGGGACCGCGGCGGCCTATCCCAGTGCGGTGGTGATGATCGGGGCAATCGCGCAGCGCGCAAAGCTGGAATCTTCCCGTCCGCTGGGCCGGATCCAGATGGCCAACACATCCGCGGCAGCGGTAGGACCGGTGGTGGGCGGACTGCTAGTTGGCCTGGTGGGCTGGGAAGCGCTGTTCCTGGTCAACGTGCCGCTGGCTCTGGCGGCGCTCCTCATCGTCCGGCAGGTGGCCCCGGCAGACGAAGCCCGCGAACGCGGAAGCCTCGGTGAGCTGGTCCGCGATTCGGACATCCCGGGCATCCTGGGCTTCGTCGGTTCCCTGCTGCTGGTGATGATGGCCCTGCTGAACGTGGCCCCGGGATACCGCTGGTGGATGCTGGGCGCCGGAACGCTGATCGCCGCGTTGTTTGTGTGGCGCGAACTCCGGTTCAGCCCGCCCTTCCTGGACCTGCGTCTTCTGGGCAGGAACCGCCCGCTGATGCTGGTGTACCTGGGGTTCGCCGTTTTCAGCAGCGTCTACTACTTTGTGTTCTTCGGCCTGCCGCAGCTGCTGCAGGAAGCGGCTGGCTACGATCCCGGTCTGGTGGGTCTGCTGATGCTGCCTCTGGCCACCATGTCAGTCTTGGCCACGCCGTGGGCAGTCCGCGCTATGTACAGGTTCGGCGTACGGCGGGTGCTGATCGCTGGCGTCGTACTTTTGACGGCAGTGGCCGGGCTGATGTGGCTCCTTACCGGCTCACTGTCCATTCCGCTGGTTCTGGCCCTCACCGCCCTCATGGGCATTCCGTATGGAGTGGTGAGTATCGCGTCCAACCAGGGCATGTTCGTCTCCACCCGGGCGCAGGAACGGGGCGTTGCGGCCGGGATCTTCCAGACGTGCCGATACGTTGGCGCAATTACCGCCACGGTGATGATCGGTGTCTTCGCAGGCGGCGGCGTGGACCAGGGGAATTGGGGGCTGATGGTGGTGGCCATGCTGGTACTCAGCATGGTGGCGTTTCTGGTGACCCTGCTGTGGCGGGAGCGGACGGATTAGGCCCTCAACCCCATAGAACCAAGGAACGCCGTCGCGTCCTGCGCCACCTGTTCCGGGCACTCCCATAAAACCGCGTGCGCTACATCGGGGTAGACCTTCAACACGGAGCCGGCTATTCGAGCCGCCAGGGCTTCCTGGTCCCTCCGCGGCAGCAGACTGTCCTGGCCGCCCCACAAGATCAGCGTGGGCGCATGAATGGTTCCGGCCTCGGTGGGCGGCGTGGCCGCACACAGGCCGTCCAGGATGCGCTTCCAGGCGTGCGCCGGCATCCTGACGCCGTTGCGGACCAGGTTCTCGATGTCAGGCCCTCCACTTCGTCGGCGAAGGGCGGCCGACCCCGGAGGCTCAGGGGAGAGCCCACCAGCACCAACCCCGCGACCCGCCCGGGGTACGCAGCGGCCAACTGCTGGGCGACGTAGCCTCCGCTGGAGGAGCCAAGGACGAATGCCCTTTCCACACTGACGGCATCCGGAATCGCGGCGGCATCCTCGGCCTGTTCTGCCAGCGAATAGCCGTCCTCCGGTTTGTCTGCAGCGCCCTGTCCGCGGAGGTCGGGAACGTAAACCCTGAAGCCGGCCAGCAGGGGTAGGAGACGGTCAAAGCTTCTCTGGGATTCGCCCCATGCGTGCAACAGGAGCAGCGGCCTTGCTTCGGCGCTGCCTTGGACGAGGCACGGGACCGTGATGCCTGTGCGGAGGCTGAGATTCCGGACCTCGGATTCCATAGGCTCAGGGTACGCCTCGTCACCGGCCCTAGCTCTCCACCCCGTATACCTTCGGCAGCTTCAGGCCGCGCTCCTCCATAACCGTGCGCAGGCGGCTGGGGTAGTCCGTGATGATGCCATCGACGCCCAGGTCCATCAGCCGCTCCATGTCGGCGGTTTTGTTGACGGTCCACGGGATGACGGGCAGGGCCAGTTCGTGGGCGTCGGTGATCATCGCCGGGGTGACCGAGCTGAACGTGGGGGAGACGACGTCGTACCCCTGCGCAGCCGCCGCCTTGGCGAGCGAGCCGTCGTAGTCGTCGATGTCGATTCCACCCAGGTTGGGGCTCGCGCCGGGCTGGCCCACCTGCAGCCACGCGTCGCCGCTGGACAGCGCCACGAGCGGAAGCTGCGGGGCGATTTCCTTGGTCAGGTTCAGCGAGGACCAGTCGAAGGACTGCACGGTGGTGCGGTCCGCCATGCCCGCCTTGAAGACCTCGATGACAACGGCCTTGGTAAGCGCCACCATGCCCTCGCCGCCGGCCAGGCCGTCCTCCACCTTGGTCTCTACGTTGAAGCGGACCTTGTTCGCATCCAGGTCGCGGGCGAGCTGGTAGACGTCCTTCAGCTCGGCGATCCGGTTGCCCTCGATCACGTCCTGCTCGGGATAGCCGGGCAGCTGGGTGAAGCCGCAGTTGAGGGTCTTAACCTGTGCCAGGGACAGCTCAGCAACGCGGTCGCCCACATAGGGGAATTCGGCGTCGCCCGGGGCGGCAGGATCGGTATCGATGCATTTGTTGGCCTGGATGGTGTCGTCGTGCCAGACGATCACCTTTCCGTCCTCGGTCAGGTGCGTGTCCAGTTCCAGCGTGGTCACGCCCACCTGGAGCGAGTTGGCGAACGCGGCCAAGGACTCCTCGGTCCATTCGCCGCGGCCGCCGCGGTGGGACTGCAGGTCGAACGAGCCGTTGCGCTCGTTGGTGGTGACGACAGCGTTCGACGACGGCGCAGTGTTCGACGACGGCGCAGTGTTCGACGACGGCGCAGTGTTCGACGACGGCGTGCCGGCTTCCGCGGTCGGCATGGCATCGGCGGTGGCCGCTGAACCGTTCGCGAGGGAGGTAATGAGGGCAGCGGCCGCCGCGGCTGTCAGGACTTTGCGCATGGTGGTTCCTCCTGAGTGATGGGTCCGGGCGCGATGCCGGTGACCCGTTCACGGTAGAGAACCCAGGTGGACTGCCGTCTGCGCGGAGTTGGACCGGAGGTAAACAGGTAGGACGGAGCGGCGGGGAAGGCCAATCCCCAAAGCGCGAACGAACAGTTAGGGCCCCTTTTCCGCCGGGCGCCCCAACTGTTCGTTCGGACTTGGAATCAGGGGGTCAGGAGGCCCTCGCTTACGTTGAGGTCCGCATCGGTTCCGGTTGGCTCGATGCTGATCATGGGCAAACTCCGCTCAAGCAGCCAGAAAACCACTAGGCCGAGACCACAGCCCAGGAACCAGCTGTAGTTACCGATCCACGTCGCATTGACCGTCGTGGCGCCAAAATCGAGCAGCATCTTAGGAATTAGCACAGACGCGACGGAGACGGCACCGCTGATTGCCACGGCTTTGACGGCGTTCGGGTTGTAGCCGTTGCGGAACCAGTACCGGCCGCTGGGTTCCATGGTGTACATGTCATCCACCCATACCTTCTGGTGGCTGATGAGGTAGTACCCGGCGATCAGGATGCCGAACAAGGGCCCGATCAATGCGCCCAGGACTCCGAGTGTGTAGTGGATGGCGTCGTTGTTGGAGTACCAGTTCCACGGGGTCAGGATGACAGAGCCGACCGCGGCGATCATGCCCCCTGCCCGCCAGCTGATTTTCTGGGGGCTGACGTTGGAGAAGTCGAAGGCGGGCGAGATGAAGTTGGCCACGATGTTGATGCCCACGGTCGCGATGACGAAGGTGAGGCCGCCGAGCAGCACGGCAAAGACGGTGTCGATCTCCTGGACGGTCTTGACCGGGTCGGTGATGAGGCGCCCGAACACCGGGATCGTGGCTGACGCCGTGATGACCGTCAGCAGCGAAAAGAACAGGAAGTTCACGGGCAGGCCCAGGAAATTGCCCTTCTTCACAGCCTTGTAGCTCTTCCCATATCGCGCGAAATCGCCGAAGTTGAGCATCGGACCGGAGAAGTAGGAGACCACTAGGGCTATGGCCGAGATCATCACCGGGATAGAAGCTGCGAAGTCCAGGGGTGGCCCGCTGGAGAGGTTAAGGCTGATGTTGCCGATGCCCGCCTTGGAGACCAGGTAGATGGCAAGCACCAGCATCACTACATAGACGGCGGGGCCGGCGAAGTCGATGAACTTCCGGATGCTTTCCATGCCGTTCCAGAAGAGCGCAGCCTGTGCCAACCAGAGGATTCCGTAGCAGATCCAGCCCAGGGTGGAGAGCCCCAGGAAGCCGGACTGTTCGATGTCGTACAGTGGCGCCATCGAGGGGAAGAATTTCAGGAACACGATCACCAGGGCCTCGGAAGCCAGGAACGTCTGGACGCCGTACCAGGCCACCGCGATCAGCCCGCGGATGAGGGCCGGGATATTGGCGCCCTTGACGCCGAACACGGCCCGGTTAATGACTGGATAGGGAACACCCGTGAGCTGGCTGGGTTTTGCCACGAGATTGCAAAAGATGTTCACGATGACGATGCCCACCAGCAGGGAAACGAGGACCTGCCAGCTCGCCAGTCCGAGCGCAAACAGACTTCCGGCCGTCACGTATCCACCGATGCTGTGGACGTCGGACATCCAGAACGCGAAAAGGTTGTAGCTGCTCCAGTGCTGGTTCTTGAGCGGGGCGAGATCCTCATTGCTGAGCTGTGGATCATACGCGCCATAAAGACCGGTGGCCGGCGGATCGGCTTCCCGCAAGGGAGCGGCCGTCTGGGACTCTGACATGGGTTCCTCTGATTGATCAGGACAGCCGACGGTCCGGCCGTTTCATACGATCAATTAGATGGAACGAGTGTTTCACTGCTGTTACTGCCGCAACAATTTCTCTTTGCGTATCCCTTCCTCCAGACGTCCCCACTTGCGTGCTTCAATGCGACTCGATCTCGTCCAGCGAGTCGAACAGCCCGGTGACTTTCCGGACACGCTCCCGGCCTGCACGGCCAAGGGACGTGAGGACTCCGTTGGCCAGGACGCTGACCAGGCTCATGGCCGACGCATAGCTGTCCAGGGCCTGAGCATTGTCAACAGGGCATTCGATCCAGATGGTGACATCGGCCGCAAACCGCCTTGCGCTTGAATCTCCGATAAGGATGGTCACCGCTCCGGTAGAAGCGGCTGCCTTGAGGACCCGGTGGAATTCGGCGGGCCTACGGCGGAACCCGAAAATTACCACTGCGTCGGCCTTGCCGAGGCTGGCCAGTTCTTCGCCAAGGCTTTGCCCCGATAGAGGGGCGAGGTTTACCTGTTTGCGGCATTGGAGCAGTTGTTGCCGTAAGTGCAGGGCCACGGGGAAGCTGTTGCGGTATCCGATCAGGAGGACGGTGTCGGCGTCGGCCATTTTTCGGGTCGCCGCCGCCAGCCTAGAATCATCGAGGAGCTCGAAGAGGCGGCGCACGTTTTCCAACTCCCGCTCCATGTGGCCGACCAGGCCGGCGTCGGCACTGTGCGAACCGAGCGGGATTCCACTGGAACGTATGTTGCGGGTGTGCTCTTTGACTTCGTTGAAATCGGCAAAGCCCAGCCTGCGGAACAGGCGGCTCATGGTGGCTTTGGAGACGC
The DNA here is from genome assembly GCF_030815585.1 of Arthrobacter pascens. Classification (NCBI taxonomy): domain Bacteria; kingdom Bacillati; phylum Actinomycetota; class Actinomycetes; order Micrococcales; family Micrococcaceae; genus Arthrobacter; species Arthrobacter pascens. The sequence goes on along the minus strand of NZ_JAUSWY010000001.1, from coordinate 3,439,339 downwards.
CGCTGAGGCTGGCGAGTTCCGCTGCATTGAACGTGGCGAGGTCGCCCATCCGGTCCAGGAGAGTGTCGGCAGCCTTCTGTTCTTGTGGGCTCAGCTCCGGATAGTGCTGTCCGATTCGTTCGTCGATCCTCATGAAACAACCGTCTCATGGCGCGGGGCAGGGTCAATGTCCCGAACTCTTCACGGGCGCTCCTTCCGGGGCATACTTCTATCACGGCCAGAACGCAGGAGAGGGAACCATGCGCATTCTTGTAGCCAATGTCAACACCACACAGTCCATGACCGACTCCATCGCTGCCCAGGCGCGGCGGGTTGCAGCGTCAGGAACGGAGATCATCGGACTCACGCCGCGCTTCGGTGCCGTTTCGTGTGAGGGAAATTTCGAAAGCTATCTCGCCGCTATCGGCGTGATGGACAGGGTGCTGTCCTATGAGGGGCCGTACGACGCCGTGATCCAGGCGGGCTATGGCGAACACGGCCGCGAAGGCCTGCAGGAACTCCTCGATGTTCCGGTGGTGGACATCACCGAAGCGGCAGCGAGCACCGCCATGTTCCTTGGGCACAAGTATTCGGTGGTCACCACCTTGGACCGGACCGTGCCCCTGATCGAAGACCGGTTGAAACTGGCCGGACTGGATGTCCGCTGCGCGTCTGTCCGTGCCAGCGGGCTGTCAGTCCTTGAGCTCGAAGTGGACCCGGACCGCGCCATCGAAGCGATTGTGGAGCAGGCACTGCTGGCCGTCAGCGAAGACAAGGCGGAGGTCATTGTCCTGGGCTGCGGCGGCATGGCGGGGCTTGACGAGCAGATCCGGCGCCGGGCTGATGTGCCGGTGGTGGATGGAGTGGCCGCGGCCGTCACTATCGCGGAGTCGCTCGTGCGGATGGGGCTGTCCACGTCCAAGGTTCGGACCTACGCTCATCCTCGTTCCAAGTCGGTCACAGGCTGGCCGTTGGCCGGCGTGGATGTTCCTGCCGTGCCGCTCTAGATCCGCTGATCGGTGCGTGGACGTGCCCGCATCCGGCTGAGCAGCAGAACGGTGCGGGGGACCGGGCAGACAATGGCCAGTGCGAGCACCGCCACCAACGTGACTCCGACGTCGGGAAACTGGCGGACTATGACGGCCAGGTTGGTGTCGAACTTGGTGGGGGCATAAATAAAGCACAGCCATAAGGCAAAGCCGTCGAGGCCGAGCGCCGCAATGGCCACAGCCAGGGCCGGCCACCGCTTTCGGGCGGACGCATGTCTCCGGAGCAGAAAGAAGAGCGCCAGCCACAGGCTCACCACCTCCGCCAGCAGCAGTGCCAGCGAGACCACCCAGCTGTACCGCTGGAGCCAGTCCTCCTGCACTACCGTCGGCACCGGGTCCTGCCCGTGGAGAATCCGGAGAACGTTGGTATCGATGGCCTTGAGCCGTGACGGGGCGGACGTGTCGTTCCCGTTGATCATCAGGACGACGCCAAGGCCGGAGGCGGGAACCATGGCCTGGTACGTGTGGGAATTGCCCCATTCCCCTTGATGCTCCACGAGCAGCGGCAATGCGTCCAGGTCCGGCTCCTCCGAAAGGTCGGCAGACTCCACGAGCGGTCGGGTGAACCACCCCATGGCGTAGCCCTTGGTATCGTCCACCCGCACTCGTGGCTTGAGCAAAGCCGCCACGCTTTCCGGCTGGAGGATGCGCCGGTCCCTGTACCCGCCCTCGTCCAGCAGGGCGATCAGCTCGTGGCTCTTGTCCTCGGCCGAGGCGTACATGGTGGTGGACGGCATTCCGGTGGTGGGTGCGGGCACATCGGTCTGCAGCCAGAACGCGCCGAACCACAGCGAATGGCCGGCAGCAACATTGTCCGCGCTGGCACCAGCCCGGGTCGGATGGCTGTGAGTCATCTCCAGGGGCTCGAATATGTGATGCTCCATGTAGTCCCCGAACGGCTGGCCGGAGACGGTCTGCACCAGGAGGCCCAGGATGTTGAAGTTGGCATTGGCGTACCCGAACGCTTCGCCCGGGACTCCGGTCAAAGGGGAACCTGACAACGCGCGCACACCTTCTTCGATGGCCTCCGGGTACTGGGCGTCGGAGCCTTCGAAGGCCGTGTCTTTGGAGGCCATGCCGCTGGCCTGATGGAGCAAATGGCGAACTGTGACCTCTGAAGCGCGGCTGTCCTTCAACGTGAACCAAGGCAGGTATTTCTGCACCGGTTCATCCAGCTGCAGCCGGCCGGCCTCAACCTGCTGCATCACGGCAATGGCTGTCAGGGATTTGGTGGTGGAAGCCAGCAGCACCGGAGTCTGGGCCGTCATCGGCCGCCCTGAATCATCGGCGCGGCCAAATGCAGCAGAGTGCACCTGGAGGCCGTGCTGGACGACGACGATGGCGGCACCAGGAATCCCGAGTGCGTCCAGCTGGTCCTGCAGGAAGATGTCCAACGCGTCATAGGCCTGCGCCGGATAGGAGCTTTCCGTTGCAGGCGATCCGGCAGGGACTGCGGCCATCGTGAAGCCCAGGAGGCCGACAGTCAGGAGGCGCGGCAGAAGGTAGCGCGATGAACGGGAAATACGTCGCATGCCCGTACCTGCAATTCGGCTGACCGTCTCTTCACGGTATGGCCTTGCTGGGCGGAAAACAATGCACCCGCTCTCCGGGTCCGGTCACTTCATCCGATAGTTTCAAAGAATTATCAGAAACAGACATAGCGAGTTCATCGGCGGCGCTCCCAAATTTGTTGGATTTGGCGCAATGCGGCACCGACGCGCGACGATATCAGCGCATCTTTGGACCCCGTCTTCTCCAGAAGACTCCTTGTGCTTGCGTAAACTTTACGATAGTTTCTTCATGTGATGCAGGTCGCATGGTGGGGATCATGCGGCGGAGGTGCCGAGCAAAGGACAAAGATGACCATCAGCCCAGACGCGCGCACGGCGGAGGAACGTCTCCAGCGTATGCATAGACGCTTGGGAGGCATTGCCTACGGCGGAGATTACAACCCCGAGCAGTGGCCCTGCGAGGTATGGCTTGAGGATGCGCGCCTGATGCAGGAAGCCGGCGTCAACCTGGTCACCCTGGCCGTGTTCTCCTGGAGCCGCCTCGAAACGGCGGACGGCATCTACGACTTCGGCTGGCTTGATGAGGTCATGGACCTTATGCACCAGCACGGCATCGGTGTGGACCTGGCCACCCCGGATGCCGTTCCGCCGGCCTGGCTGATCGCGCAGCATCCTGACATCCTGCCGGAGCTCGCCGACGGCAGCGCGTTCGGCTTCGGCTCGCGCCAGCACTTTGACGTCTCCCATCCGGTCTATCGCCAAAAGGCTCTCGCCATTGCAGGGAAGATGGGGGAGCACTACGCCAGGCACCCGGCGCTGATGATGTGGCACGTGGGCAACGAATACGGTCCCGTCTCCTACGGCCCCTGGGCGGACAAAGCCTTCCGCAAATGGGTGCAGACGAAGTACTCGACGCTGGAGGAACTGAACCAGGCCTGGAGCGCCGACGTCTGGGGCCAGGTGTACTCGGACTGGAGCCAGGTGGGCGCTCCCGCGCAGCCGCGGACCTGGTCCAATCCCACCCGCCGGCTGGACTACCACCGCTTCACATCCAGCAGCATGCTGGAGCATTTCAAGGCAGAGCGGGACATCCTGCGCCGCCACACGCCGGACGTTCCCATCGTCACCAACTTCATGCGCTTCTACAAGAACAACGATTACTGGGCCTGGGCTGCCGCAGAGGACGCCGCGGCCCTGGACATCTACCCGGACCCCCGCGAAGCTGACGCCCACGTGGCGGCGGCCCTGAATTTCGACCTCATGCGGTCCCTCCGCGGAGGCCAGCCCTGGATGGTCATGGAGCAGGCCACCGGAGCAGTGAGCCAGTGGCCGGTCAACGTCTCCAAGCTGCCCGGCAAGATGCGCCTGGGTTCCTACCAGGCCATTGCCCAGGGCGCGGATGCCATCCTCTTCTTCCAGTGGCGGCAGGCCAAAGGCGGCACGGAACGCTACCACTCCGCCATGGTGGGCCACTCCGGCCCCAACACCCGGATCTTCCGCGAAGTGACCCAGCTCGGGAACGAACTGAAGGAACTGGACGGTCTGACCGGCACACGGTCAGCCGCCAAGGTGGCCATCGTCTTCGACTGGGATTGCTGGTGGGCCCTGGAGCTGGGCAACTCGCCCCGCTCAGACCTGACGTATGCCCAGGAAGTCCTTCGCCTTTACCGCCCGCTGTTCGATGCCAACGTCACGGTTGACTTTGTGGACACCAAGAGCGACCTGAGCCAGTACAGCTTGGTCCTCCTGCCAGCTGCCTACCTGCTCACCGACGAATCCGCCCAACGGTTCGAGGATTACGTGTCCGACGGCGGCCGCCTGGTGGTCTCCTACCTCTCCGGCATCGTGGACGAGTCCAACACCATCCGCCTGGGCGGCTACCCCGGCGCCCTCCGCAAGGTCTTGGGAGCCTGGAGCGAGGAGATGCACCCGCTCGCCGGTGAGGGTGAAGAAGTGAAGCTCGCAACGGCCGACGGCGGCACAGCCTCCGCCAGTTACTGGACCGAGCACCTTCACACCGACGGGGCCGACGTGCTGGCCAGTTACGACTCAGGCCGGCTCGCCGGATCACCGGCGGTCACCCGCAACACATTTGGGAAGGGAACAGCTGTGTACCTCTCGGCACGGGTGGACAACACCTTCCTGGAGTCCCTGCTCTTTGCAGAACGCCAGGCGGCGGGCGTCCAGCCCGAGCTGGCAGCTCCGCCGGGAGTCCAGGTCCGCCGTCGTACTGGCAACGGCAGCAGCTTCCTGCTGGTTCTGAACCACAACGATGCCCCGGCGGGCATCGACGTCGGACGCGGGGGAACCGACCGGATCAGCGGCCGTCCCCTCCAGGGAACCGTTGAGCTTCCCGCCAACGGCGTGCTGGTTCTGCAGGAGTCCGCCACCGACGAAACTTCACGATAGGCAGGGAAGGCGATGGCAATACAACTAGAAGTCCCACCCGAGGCGGCCGCGCCAAGCGTGCCGGATAAGGCCCAGAAGCCGCGGAACAAGCCTGGCGGCTGGAAGCTGGCGATCAAGCGGGATTGGCGCCTGTACACCCTGCTAGCGCTACCACTGCTCTACTTCGCGATTTTCCGGTACCTGCCCATGGCCGGCAATGTGATCGCCTTCCGGCAGTTCCAGCCGGGCGGCAGCATCTTCGGCGAGAAATGGGTGGGGCTGAAGTACGTCACCCTTTTCATCAACGATCCCAGCTTCTGGCAGGCGTTCCAGAACACGATCATCCTGGGAGTGCTGACGCTGCTCTTTTGCTTCCCGATGCCCATTATCTTCGCCCTGATGCTGAACGAACTGCGCTCGCAGAAGTTCAAGAAGTTCGTCCAGACCGTGGCGTACCTGCCGCATTTCATGTCCGTGGTGATCATCGCGGGCATGATCCTGCAGAACTTCTCCATGACCGGCACGGTGAACCAGATCGCCAACACCCTCTTCGGCACCACGATGAACTTCACGCAGGACGCCAGCTGGTTCCGGCCCATGTACATCAGCTCCGAGGTCTGGCAGACCATGGGCTGGGGCGCCATCCTGTACCTTGCTGCCCTGACCCGGGTGGATGAGTCCCTGTATGAGGCCGCCAGGATTGACGGTGCCAACCGGTGGCAGCAGACCTGGCATGTGACCCTCCCGGCCATCCGGCCCACCATCATCACGCTGCTGATCCTGAACATCGGCACGTTTATGGCGGTGGGCTTCGAGAAGATCTTGCTCATCTACAACCCGCTCAACTATGAAACGTCGGACGTCATCTCCACCTACCTGTACCGGGTAGGCCTGGAATCAAGCAACTTCAGCTACGCGGCCGCCATCGGAATGTTCGAATCCGTCATCGGCCTGACGCTGATCCTCTCCGCGAACGCCATCTCACGGCGCGTCACGGGAACGAGCCTGTGGTGAAAGGGGCAGTCATGAATGGAGCACTCCTGAACCGGCAGGCCAAGAAGGACACCGGCGTCCTGTTGAAGGACATGAAGGAATCGCGTGGCATGAAGGCCTTCCGGATCTTCAACCTGGCGTTCCTGCTGGTGGTGGTGTTCTTGACGGTGTACCCGTTCCTGAACATCATTGCCCAGTCGTTTTCCAGCGAAGGCTTTATCAACTCCGGACAGGTCAACCTGTTTCCGCGCGGCTTCAACGTGGAGACGTACAAGCTGATCCTCGCGGACTCCACGTTCTGGAACAACTACGGAAACACGGTCCTGTACACGGTGGTGGCCACGGCCATCTCCATGGTCCTGACCACAACGTTCGCGTACGCCATCGCCAAGAAGGACCTCAAAGGCCGCAGCTTCTTCATCGGCATCGCGGTGTTCACAATGTTCTTCAACGGCGGCCTGATCCCCAACTACGTGCTGATCAGCTCGCTGGGGATGCGCGACTCCATCTGGGCCGTGGTGCTGCCCAACGCCATCAGCGTCTTCAACCTGCTGATCATGAAGTCCTTCTTCGAGAACATGCCGCGTGAACTGGAGGAGGCCGCCGCCATCGACGGCCTCACCCAGTACGGCGTGCTGTTCAGGGTGGTCCTGCCGCTCAGTAAAGCCATCGTGGCCACCATGGTCCTGTTCTACGCCGTGGCCAACTGGAACTCCTGGTTCCAGGCCTTCCTCTACCTGGACAAGCCTGAGCTGTTCCCGGTCACCATCTACCTGCGCAACATGATCGCCGGAGCAAGCAACACGGCAAGCGCCGGCTCCACGGTGGAAAACGTGGGCCAGATCGCCGCCAACATCCAGTCCGTCACCATCGTCCTGACTGTCATCCCCATCCTGTGTGTCTACCCATTCGTCCAGAAGTACTTCTTTTCGGGCATCATGCTCGGTTCCGTCAAGGAATAAAAACCTACGAAAGGAAAGCCCATGATCCGCAGACGAGACTTTCTCGGCCTCGCGTCCGTCATAACCATCGGCCTGATGGTGACAAGCTGCGACTCAGAGTCAGCCGCAGTGGATACGTCCAAGTCCCGCACGGGTGCCATGGACAGCTTCGGGGTAGGTGACACGTTCAAGGCGACGGCGCCGCTGACGTTCAGCTGCCTCTTCAGCGACATGCCCTCCTACGCCTACAAGAAGGACTGGCTGTTCTTTACCAAGCTCGCCGCTGATACCAATGTCACCCTGGACGCCACCGTCGTCCCCAGCAGCGACTATGAGCAGAAGCGCAGCCTGCTCATCAGCTCCGGAAACGCCCCGGAAATCATTGCCAAGACCTACCCGGGCCAGGAATCAGCCTTCGTCTCCTCCGGAGCCGTCCTTCCGGTCAGCGACTACGTGGACCTGATGCCAAACTTCCAGGACAAGGTCAAAAAGTGGAAGCTCGAGCCTGAGATCGAGGGCCTTACCCAGGCCGACGGCAAGTACTATGTGCTGCCGGGCCTGCATGAGGAACTGTGGCCGGACTACACCCTTGCGGTCCGCACGGACATCTTCGAGAAGAACAACATCGCCATCCCCAAGACGTGGGATGAGTTCCGCGAAGCGCTGCGCAAGCTCAAGAAGGCCTATCCCGACGTCGTGCCTTTCTCGGACCGCTTCAACGGCAACGCCGTGCTGAACATCGCCGGCACCGCCTTCGGCACGGTGAGCGGCTGGGGTCTGGTGGACGGTCTGGTGTTCGATGAATCGGCCAAGAAGTTCAGCTTCGGCGCGGGTTCCGGGGAATTCAAGGCGCTGATCACCTACTTCAACTCCCTGGTGTCCGAGGGCCTGATGGACCCGGAGAGCTTCACCCAGCCGGACGACTCCGCCGTCCAGAAATTCGTTACCGGCAAATCATTCGTCATCAGCACCAATTCGCAGAACATCGTCACCTACCGGACATCCATGGAGCAGTCGCTGGGCAAGGGCAACTTCGCCATCTCCAAGATCACTGTGCCCGGTGGTCCGGCCGGCGACGTGATCGGGGGCTCGCGCCTGGAGAACGGCATCATGCTCAACTCCTCCGTTGCGGACAAGGACAACTTTGTGGCCCTGATCCAGTTCATCGACTGGCTCTTCTACAGCGATGCCGGCCAAGAGTACTCCAAGTGGGGTGTCAAGGGCACAACGTACGACGTGGTCAACGGCAAGCGCACGCCCGCCCCCGATGTGAACTTCCTGGGCCTGAACCCGAAGGGCACCAAGGACCTGCGCGTGGACTACGGCTTCTCCGGCGGCAACTTCGCCTATGGCGGGACCACCGATCTGCTGCAGTCCACCATGAATGAGGAGGAGCTCAAGTTCCAGAAGGACATGCAAAGCAAGACGCCCAAGGCCGTGGCACCGCCCGTTCCGTTCAGCGATACGGACCGCGAGCAGGCCACCCTGGTGCTGACCCCGCTGAAGGACCACGTCAAGCAGAACACCTTGAAGTTCATTACCGGCCAGCGGCCGCTCGGCGAGTTCGATGCCTACGTCAAGGAGCTCGACGCCAAGGGCCAGTCCAAGTACGTTGAACTGGCGAACAAGGCTTACAAGGCGTACGCGGAGAAGAAGTAGGTTCTGCCTCACCGCGGCGCGGCCTCCCGGACATCCACCCGCGGGGCCGCGCCGCCGTCGTCACCGGTAGGGTCGTCACCGCACGGAAGGCACCTGTTGACACAGAAGATAACGGAGTACGGCTCCGGCCCGCTGTTCAAGGCAGCCACCACGGTCTACGGGGTGATGGTGGGCGACCTGCTGCTGGTGGCGGCGAACGTCCTGCTGGTGCTGGCCCCCCTACTCGTGGCCTTGTCCGCCGGCATGCCCACCGCGTCCGTCTCCCGTTCCCTGCCGGGATACGGGGCGCAGCTTGGGCTGGTTTTCCTGGCGTTTGTGCCGATGGGCCCGTCCCTGGTGGCCGCGGCCTACGCGTTCAACCGCTTGTTGGCGGGGGAGGAAACCGGGGTGTTCCGTGACTTCGTCCGCGGCTACCGGGCCAACTTCCGGCAGGCGCTCGCGGTCTGGCTGCCGTACCTCGCGGTGCTGGCCGCCGCCGTCGTCAATCTTTTGCTGTTGCCCGGAACGCTCGACGCCGGGAATCCCACCCAGTCAGCCGCACGGGTGGGGTTGTTGGGGCTGGGCCTTCTGGTGGCCACCGCAGCCGTGACCGCCATGCTGCTGCTGTCCCGGTTCACCTTCCGCGTGCGGGACATTTACAGACTCTCGCTCTACAGCCTTGGTGCACAGAAACGGGTTTCATTGGGGAACGCCGGCATCCTGTTCGTCACGGCGTTCCTGCTGACGGCCACCACCGCTGCGCTGATGCTCTTCATCGCCGGTGCCGTGGTGTACCTGATCTGCCTGAATTCCCGGCCGATGCTGCGGTTCATCGAACAGAAGTTCACGGTGGCGGGGGAGGAGTGAACCGCCACTGCTGAAGCACTGCGTGCGGGAATTCTCAATTGATTCTTCGAGCACGGCTACGACGCATCCTTGATGAGCCCACGCGGCTATTGACTTCCTCCCGGATGAGGCTCAGTGTGGGGTCCTACACACCACATCGTTGGTGATATTCGTTCATGGTGGGGGCCACAGAACGCATTCCTTTGGGTCGCTTAAGCAAAGGCCCAGTCCTGATCGGCATGCCGGAAGCGGGTATTCCGCGGATACTTCAACGCGCCCGACCCGATCGCACAGTTTCCCATATCGGAGCAGGCGCGAGCCTGCCCGAGACCGTCTATGCACCAGCAAATACGGCTAACCGCGCCTATTTAACGCGGTCCCAACACAAGAATTGATCGCTGCTACCTCGGGCAAAGCCCCCTGGGGCAGTCAACTTCAGGGGACGACCATGTTGATTTTTAGTGCTTTTCGGACCAGGGCTGTCGAAGGCCCCTTCGCCATTCGGTGGAGGGCCGTCGTCTGCGCCGCCGCGCTGACATGCGCTTTGCTACTGGCGGGCCTACTGTCCACGCCCACCCCTGCCCGCGCCTCGGGTTCGGTGGTGGGGTTGGGTGCTGCGGAGAGTTTTTCGGTGTTGGGTGCCTCGACTGTGACTAATACCGGTCCGACGAATCTTGGCGGGGATCTGGGGGTCAGTCCCGGGACTGCGATTACGGGTTTCCCGCCGGGCACGCTGGGTGGGAGCAGGCATTCTGCTGATGTGAAGGCCGGCGCGGCGCATGCGGATTTGCAGGCCGCGTATAACGATGCTGCCGGGCGCACTGTGACTGAGGTTGTCGGCGGGGATCTGGTGGGGCGGACGCTTAACGCCGGAGTCTATGCTTCGGCCAGTTCTCTCGGGTTGAGCGGGACTTTGACGCTGGACGGTCAGGGCGATCCGAACGCGGTCTTTATTTTCCAGATGGGTTCCACGCTCACGACGGCTTCGGCCAGCCAGGTCAAGCTTGTCAACGGGGCCCAGGTCTCGCATGTTTTCTGGCAGGTCGGCAGCTCCGCGACTCTGGGCACGGGGTCCTCGATTGCCGGGACGATCATGGCGCTGGCATCGATCACGGTGACTACGGGCGTGAGCATCCAAGGCCGCGCCCTGGCTCTCAACGGCGCGGTCACCCTGGACAGCAACACCATCACCACGGCTCCGGCGGTCGTTCCGCTGCCCTCGGGTTCGGTGGTGGGGTTGGGTGCTGCGGAGAGTTTTTCGGTGTTGGGTGCCTCGACTGTGACTAATACCGGTCCTACGAATCTTGGCGGGGATCTGGGGGTCAGTCCCGGGACTGCGATTACGGGTTTCCCGCCGGGCACGCTGGGTGGGAGCAGGCATTCTGCTGATGTGAAGGCCGGCGCGGCGCATGCGGATTTGCAGGCCGCGTATAACGATGCTGCCGGGCGCACTGTGACTGAGGTTGTCGCGGGGGATCTGGTGGGGCGGACGCTTAACGCCGGAGTCTATGCTTCGGCCAGTTCTCTCGGGTTGAGCGGGACCTTGACGCTGGACGGTCAGGGCGATCCGAACGCGGTCTTCATTTTCCAGATGGGTTCCACGCTCACGACGGCTTCGGCCAGCCAGGTCAAGCTTGTCAACGGGGCCCAGGCCTCGCATGTTTTCTGGCAGGTCGGCAGCTCCGCGACTCTGGGCACGGGGTCCTCGATTGCCGGGACGATCATGGCGCTGGCATCGATCACGGTGACTACGGGCGTGAGCATCCAAGGCCGCGCCCTGGCTCTCAACGGCGCGGTCACCCTGGACAGCAACACCATCACCACGGTGGAATGACGTGATGGCCCTCCGGCGGCACGCTGGCTGGGCCCTTTCGGGACGCCCCGGTCAAAGGCTATTGACCGGGGCTCTCCGCACAACAGCTAAGACCTGTTCCTAAACCTCGCCTGACCTACTCCAGGATCGCACCGGCGGCTGCTGACACACGCTAAGCCGTCGGCCGGAGCGAGGTGATCATCCGCTTGATATCCCGGTACTCGGCAGTGCCCGCGTATATCTTCGCCTTCTCCAGATACGGCAGGGACGCGTCGCCGGGGGTCTCGTTGTTCGCGGGGTTGTAGAACGCCCCGAACATGGCAGCGTTGGGCGGCCAGGTGAAGAAGTGGAAGATGGCGCAGGCGGAGTCCCCGGTAGGTGCCGGACCGGTCGCGATGCCATAGGCCGCGGCCGGAGTGTTCGCCGGACCCGGATCCGTGGCGTTGCCGCGGGTCTCGAAAACGTACCGTGGCGTCATGCCGTCCTGCGTCAGAGCCGTCAGCTCCTGCGACTCCAGAACGGAATAGGGGTACCGCTCCGTGCACGTGGATCCCGTGGCCATGTTGGTCCGGAGGGTCGCCAACGGCTTCCCCGCCTGGTTGGTAATCTCCGCGAATGCGCCGCCACCTTCAGCCAGCTCCCCGGCGGGATCCCTGACGCTCCACGCGGCCGGATGGTCGAAGGTCAGCTGGCCGTCCGCCGTCGTGTATTCCGTCCAGGTCGCCGGCGCCGGGGTGGTGCCGGTAGCGCTCGGTGTACCGCCCGACGTCGGCGTTTGGCTCGGCGTGACAGTTGCCGTTGAGGACGTTACAGGTGCGCTCGTGGTGCCCGGTCCCGGCGGCCCTGCCTGCTGGCCGCATCCTGCAAGCAGCAAGGCGAAAAGAAATGCCGCGGGAACCGCGACGCCGGACGATGCTGATCTGCGCATGTCACCCTCCCGGGGCCGATTGTGGTCCCTTAAGTGTTGCGCCGTCCGGAGCTTTGGGACCTCGGCTGAGGGTGATTGGCATCGAACTGTTGTTGCGTATAACGATCCGCCCCGCGTGCCGCTCTGGGCGGTGGGTGAAGTCCATGCCTTCAGCTGTTGATGAGCTGCTCTCGGAGGATGTCTGCGTGCCCGCAGTGCTGAGCCAGCTCGCGCAGCATGTGAAGGTACACCCAGCGCAGCGGCAGCGGGCCGCGGCGGTTGCCGTGGACCAGGTCGTCCTGCCCCAAGGATGATGTCGCGCGGCGCGATGCCTCGCACGCCTCCTGGTGTGCCCGCTGGACCGCTGCGATACTGTCGCCGTCGTCGAGGATGAACGACTCGTCCGGTGTGGCGGGGATGCCGATCTCGGCGCGGGGCCGGCAGGTGACCGCTTCGTCGAACCAGACCTTCTCGACAAAGGTCGCGTGCTTCACCAGGCCCAGCAGTGTTGTCCGGGAGGGCACCAATGATCGGCGCACCTGCTCCTCGGTCAGCCCGTTCAGGCAGCTATTAAGCGCGTTGCGGTGCTCGTCCAGGAAGGCCTCGAACTGAGCCTGGGCCGGCTGGCTGATGACGTCCTCGGCGGACGAGGTGGGGAGGGTAGACATGTGTGAAGTATTCCAAGACCCTGACACAGGAGCAATCAGCACAGATCAGCATGTCCGGACTTTTAGACCGCTCGGAGCCTTCCTAGACCTTCACCGCGGGCCACGGCAATACCGTCAGTGAGGGCCATTCTTCACTCCACCGCCTGGTCTTGGCCACGTACACGTCGCGGGGCGCAAGCACAGGGTTCGGTACCACCTTCCGGCCGAACAGGTCATCGTAACCGTGCGGCGCATACGTTCTCAGGCCGCCGTCGTCGCCTGCCGTGACTGCGAAGCAGCAGGTCTTCGCGGCGAAATGATCTATCGCATCGGCCGTGCTGGTGAAGGGCACAGCAGGAACGCAGAAATGTTCCTCATACCAAAGATGCACGCGGGCTTCGTTGCGCACTTCGACTTCCGCGCCCAGGTCCTTGAACAGTTCCCGCGCCCGGCGAATTACCGCGTCTTCCGCCTCGTAAGAGGTGTCCTCGTCAAAGTAGAACAGGTCGTAGTCCCGGATGCCGGCGCCCGGGTCCCTGCCGTCCAGTACGTTCCAGACGGTCTGGAACAGGGCCCCCGCAGTCAGCCACCAGTCCGCAATACCCAGCAGCGGCGCCAACTGAAGGATCTGCCGGTTGACCGGATTCCTTTGGATATAGGTGAGAAAGAGTCGTTCATCGTGGCGCGTCGCAGGTTCATCCTGCCCCAGCCCCTGACGGAGGTTCACTCCACTGCCCGGGAGTAGACGCTGATATGGCGGCTGCTGGACGCGGTGAACGGTTGAGCGCTCCAATCGCCCCATCGATCTACCAGCCTAAACCCGGCGATTCTCGCCATCAGATCCATTTCGCTCGGCCAGATCAGCCGGCAGGAGATTGGAAAGAGCCGCACACCATCCTTGGTTAGAGAGACGTGGTTCTCATCGAGAATCTGTGTCACCGGGTCGTAGCGATTAGCATCCAGCACCACTTCATCGTTCGTGAGCTGCTCGACGTTAATGAACTGGTCGCCGCGAATCCAGGTCGACGGCACCGCTGCCTCAACCACGAACACGCCATCTTCTGTCAGGTGTCGAGCCGCGTTTTCGAAGCATCGCACCTGATCATCCTGGGTGAGAATGTTGTAAATGGTGTTGAAGACAAGATAAACGAGTCCGTAGTCGCCGCGAGGCGCGGATACACGCGCCATGTCGCCCACCGTCACATCCACGTTGTCGCCACCGGGCTTCTTTCGAAGTTGCGCGACCATGTCCGGCGACAATTCAATTCCGTCGACGCGGATGCCACGCTCAGAAAGTGGGATCGCAATCCGGCCGGTGCCTATGGCAAACTCCAGCGCGGAACCATCGCCGGCATGACGTGCGAGAAATTCGACGGTCTCGGCCTCATCCCCGCGCAGCGAATGACTGTCATATCGTTGTGCAACTTCAGGGCCGAAACTCTTCGCGGGGTCAAATCCATCCATTCCACGAGCCTAGCGATGGAAACTCGTCAATGACGGCGTTTCCATTACTCAGTTGGGCACGTTCTTTAGTCCGGCGAACATGTCGCTGGCGTGCCTTGCGAAATCAAAGCCGCCGTCGCTTCCCCGGGCGGTATGCATCGCAAGCGCCCATGCACCCTCGAAGAGTCCGATGCTCCACCGCGCTTCAGCGAGTCGATGCGCACCGCCAGGGAGGCCGTATTCCTCGAGCATGGCGTGTTCACCGTCGATATCAAGATTTGCGGCTCGTGCAACTGTCGCGAGATCAAACATTCCGTCGCCAGCGCCGGCGAACTCCCAGTCAACAAGCCACAAGCGGTCGCCGTCGTCGATGACGTTGTTAGGCCACACGTCATGGTGGGTGAGGACAGGCGCCGACGTTTCCCGTGCACGGACTCGCCGCAGAATTGAGTCGAGGCCATCGGGCACGCGCGCGCCGCGTGCCGCTGCGCGGGAAAGCATCCCTTCCACCCTGTCGGCGAGCGTCGGAAGTTCGCGCGGTGCCGGCACATGGGTAGCTCGAAGCAACTTCGCCATGCGTCGCACACCGTCGTCATCAAAATCGGAATCACTGAGTATTCGGCCGTGGTGATCAATCAGGTGCGAAGACCGTCACGGCAATGCACACCTGCCGCGTCGAGCATCCACGGAGAGTCGACTCATTGAAGGCAAATCGAATCCGATGTTATCAATACAAGATCGAGAGATAGGGAGCCCGGGAGTTGGGCGGGGTCTTAGCATTGGGCATATGAAGGTTGGGAAGATTTACGAACACTCAGGGAGGAACTGCAATGACCGGTGACAGGGATCGGGATGCTTCAAGGCGCCCGCGGCAGGCCCGCCCGCGTGACGCTCTTGGGCGTCCGCTGCCGTACGGAAGCGCTGGCGTCGAGCCGGTCTCGGAGGAGCCGCTGCCGCCGGTGCAGACCTTGGTCTCGGCCCGGAGTCTGGTGGAAGCCGGCCGGCCCTTCGCCGCGCATGAGGTGCTCGAGGCCCGCTGGAAAGCCGGGCCGGCCGAAGAGCGCAACCTTTGGCAAGGCCTCGCCCAGATCTGCGTCGGGCTCACCCACGCCGCCCGGGGGAACAGCGTTGGCGCCCTCCGGCTCTTCGAGCGCGGTGAAGCCCGACTCGAGGAGTATGGCTCCGGTGAAGGGCCGACCTACGGGCTCGACCTGACCGACGTCGTGAATTGCGCACGTGATCGGATGCGAACCGGCCGCTGAGCCGGCGACTATCCGCGGCTGCAACCTTCTTCAGAAAGCCACTCATTACGTAGTCTCACGCCTGTCCGAGGCCGTGATCCGCAGCGCCACCTTCGGGCACTTCGCCGTTGGCTACAGCCTCAATCCAGTCGGTGGCAGCGTCCGAGAGGTAGAAGCCCGACGGACCGCTTTGAGAGACCGACCCACCTACGGAAGCGATCTCCGCGACCACCTCTGCCAGCAGAACGTCACCGTTATTCTCAATTAGCCATGCCCTCGTCGACGGCTTGAGCTTCGGCCACCACTGGTCGATATTCATAGGCCAAGTATGCCGCTCCGGCACCAGGGCGCGACCGCTGAAGGGCGATCGTTTCTGTCCGCTAGTTGGTCCTCCGCCCGAAGGCCGTTCAATGACATGCTTTAACGTGTCCAGGTTGCACTTACATTGGGGGTAAAGCCATGACTGAAAATGCCGAGGCCGTTTTACACGACGGCACCACCATCCCAGTCACCATTCATGGAGACGGACCCGCGCTGCTGGTGCCTGTCAGTCTCGCACCACATACGACGGCGGAAGCCGAGACTATGCGTCAGTGGGGCGCGGACCCTGATCTGGGGCCAACCCTGGTCAATGGGCTTGCACGATCGAACCGGGTGATCGCCGCCGACTACGAAGCACATCGGATGGCTCACCCGGCCCCAGACACCCTCACACCAGGGAATGTCGCGGCAGATTTCCTGGCCATAGCCGACGCCGCTGATGCCGACGTCTTCGCCTACTACGGCTACTAGTGGCTGGCGCTTAGCGGTTTGCAGCTCGCCCTTCGCACAGACCGTCTCCGGGCGCTGATCATGGGCGGATACCCGCCTTTCGATGGCCCGTACAAGAGCATTCTGGCCGTCACCCGGGCGGCGCATTCGATGTCCGCCCAGGCACCTGCCCAGGCTGCCTCGCCGGTCACTGAAGCCGAGCCTGGCGACTGGGATTCCGTTCCCATTCAAACGAACGAGGCACAAACCCGCCAATTCGTAACCCTCTACGAGGCACTCCAGGACTTCGACGACTTTGCCGCCGCCGTTCCGCGTGACTTGCCCCGGCTCGCCTTCGCCGGCGCAGACGACCGGATCGATTACGGACCGGCATGGGGCAACGTCCAGGTGAGGATCGGTGAGCCTTTGGTGACGCACAGCGGAGCACTCGCCGAGGCCGGATGGGACGTCGAAATACTTCCGGGCCTCGACCACATGAGCGCGATGCACGGCTCCGTCGTTCTGCCCCTCCTGACGGGCTGGCTCCAGAAGGTCGGCTGGGCGAAGTAAGTGCCCCGGCGAGTCTAGTATTTCCGTGGATTGGATCGAAGATGTCTCAGTGCGTGGCCACAGAAACGCTGGCCGACAAGTACACGACAGCGTCCACCTGCAAGGTTGTGGGGGCAGAAGCGCTCAGGAAGCTACATCGAGCTTCTCAGCCGATGACCTTCGTAGTGTGCCCTGGAGGGCATCGAGGGAGAGGGCCAGTTCTTCGGCAAGGGCAGCCACGATCATGAAGGACGGGGTGGCGATTCGACCCGTCTCGATCTTCCGGAGTGTCTCAGGGGATATACCTGCACCAAGAGCTACCTGGACCAGTGTCCGTTCCCCCCGCGCATTACGGAGCATCTCTCCGAGCAGCTGCCCTGCTCGGATGTCTTCTGGGCTTAGTGGGACTCTAACCATCTTCTAAGAGTAGTACCGTTATAATAATAACGGTACTACTTGGAGGAATCATTGATTGAGCTACTCACGCCTCGAGAAGTTGACGCGGCACGCGTCTGTGGACAATTCGTGGCGAAGACTCTCTCGGACTTGAGGGACAGAACCGAGCCCGGGACGAATCTCTTGGAGATTAACGATTGGGCAGCCTCGATGATCCGGATAGCAGGAGCTCGCTCGTGCTATGTCGACTACACCCCATCATTTGGGCGCGGCCCCTTCGGAAAGGTCATCTGCACGTCCGTCAACGAAGCCGTTTTACACGGCCTCCCTCATGACTACGTCCTGATGGATGGCGATCTACTTACCCTTGACTTCGCAGCAAGTGTTAACGGGTGGGTCACTGATTCCGCCATCAGCTTCGTTGTAGGGGATTCTTCTGCACCCGGAGACCAGCACATGATTGAAACAACGGAGAAAGCGCTTCTGGCCGGTATCCATGCAGCCCAGCCCGGAGCGCGTATTGGAGACATCTCTCATGCAATTGGCTCAGTGCTCGAATCAGCGCGCTTTAGGGTCAACAGCGAATTTGGCGGGCATGGTGTAGGAAGCACCATGCACCAGGACCCGCACATACCGAACATCGGTACCCCAGGACGCGGATACGTGCTTCGCCCGGGACTGCTTCTGGCAATAGAACCATGGATCATGGACGGCACCAGCAAACTTGTTACAGCGCCTGATGGGTGGACCTTGCGCAGTTCCAATGGCCGTCGGACCGCGCACTCCGAGCACACGATTGCCGTCACGGAATCCGGACCCGTCATTCTCACTCAGCTGGTCTGAAGAGCGAGTCTTCCACCCCAAGCGAAGTCCACAAGCAGCCGGGCGGGTGGTGGCTCGGATCAGGTGGGGCTGATCGCGGTGGCGGTCAGGTGGGTGGTGGCGTTGCGGATCTCGTCCAGGAACAGTGCGGGCTGTTCGAAGGCGGCGAAGTGGCCTCCTCGGGACGGCTCGTTCCAGTAACGGATGTCGGGGAAGCGGCGCTCGGCCCAGCGGCGGGACGGACGGGGGTTCTCGCGCGGGAAGATCGAGCACGCGGTGGGGACCATAATCTGATCGGCGGCGCCGGAGCGGAACAGGGCCTGGATCTCGGCGAAGCTTTCCCAGTAGAGGCGTGCGGCGGACGCGCCGGTGGCAGGCAGCCAGTAGAGCATCAAGTTGTCCAGCAGTTGGTCTCGGCTCAGGACCGACTCCAGGGTGCCGTCGTGATCGGTCCAGGCGTGGAACTTCTCGATGATCCAGGTGAGCAGGGCCGCGGGGGAGTCGACCAGTGCGTAACCGATGGTCTGTGGACGGGTGGACTGCTCGAACGAGTAGCCGTCGCCGGAGGCAGCCTTGGTCAAATCGGCAAGGGCGGCGTGTTCGGCCATGGTCAGGTCGTCGAGCGTGGCGGGGTCGGCGGCCACCAGCGGGGGCATCAGATGGATACCGATAAGGCGTTCGGGGTAGTGGGTGGCCAGAGCGGTGCTGACGCTCGTGCCCCAGTCATGGCCCTGCGCGAGGAAGTAAGGGTAACCGAGGAGGGTCATCAGCTCGGCCCAGGCGCGGGCGACCCGCCGCACCGTCCAGCCCTCGGTCGCGGGCTTGTCGCTGAAGCCGTAGCCGGGCAGCGACGGGCACACCACGTGGAAGGCGGGCTGCCCGGCGGGCGGGTCCGCCAGCGGGGCGGCGACGTCCGCGAACTCCACCACTGAACCGGGCCAGCCATGGGTCATCAGAAGCGGCACGGCGTCGGAGCGTACTGAGCGCACGTGCACAAAGTGGATGGCCAAGCCGTCGATCACGGTGCGGAACTGTGGATGGCGGTTGAGACGAGCCTCGGCGGCGGCGAAGTCGTATTGCTCGGCCCAATCGGTGCAGAGCTCCCGGGCGTACGCGAGCGGGGTGCCCTGCGTCCAGCCGCCGGTGGTCGACGGCTCGGGCCAGCGCGTGCGCCGCAGCCGGCTGCGGAGGTCGTCGACCGTGGCGGCGTCGATCCGCACTCGAAACGGGATGATCGGATCGGCGGTCGCGGCCACATCAAGGGCGCCTGACATGGGATTGCCTCCTTGCGCGGGCCGGGGCAGATCTTCATATGCCTATCTTGGTGAAACGACGAATCCGATAGAAGCGCCGTCTTCCTTGGACAAAGAATATGCTGAATGCCACCACTTCAGGGCACCACGGAAGGGCGGCCAGGCCCTCAACTCCGTTTGCGAAATTCGATCGTCGAATCATGGAACTGATCGGGGTGACCGGACACTATGAGGTATGGGCGAAGAATCGGGTATCTCGGACGAGGTGTTGTGGTCCCAGGTTGTCAACGGCGACGGTGACGCCTTCGGATTGCTTTTCGACCGCCATCATGACCGGGTGCGCCGGCATGCTCTCAAAGTGCTGAGCCTGCCTCACGTGGCTGAGGACGTCACCGCCGTGGTCTTCTATGAGGCATGGCGCCGGCGCGCCAATGTCCGCATAGTGAATGACTCGATACTGCCTTGGCTGTTGGTCACCACGAACAACACCCTCCGTAACCACGTCCGTCAGCAACGCCGCTACAGGCACTTCCTCAACCAGCTCCCGCCGCCACAGGATGCGGCCGACATTGCCGACGGCATTGCCGAAGCCGATGAATCCAGTTTCAAGTCCTCTGCTCTTCGGGAAGCTTTCACGAAACTAAGACCACAAGAGCGCGACGTGCTCACCCTGTGCGTCATAGGGGGCCTGGGAGCCAAAGAGGCAGGTGCTGCCCTTGGCATTGCGGATGGAACGGTGAAGTCCCGGCTCCATCGAGCGAAATCCCGGCTTGGGACCCTGTATAGCCAAGTAGTGCATGAACAAGAGCCGGACCCGCAGGCAATTCTTGGACGGAGAACATCATGAACACATCCGAGTTCCAGGCTGACAGGCGTGAAGCGCTACGCAGGCAGCTCGTCAAGCTCCCGACCCTTGTTCCGCTGAAGCCTGCCGGACCGGCCCGCCCTCACCCAACCCGTCGAGTTTTGCTCGCCGCCGCGACAGCAACAGTGGGCGCGCTGGTTGTAGGGCAGATCAGCATTACCGCGCAAAGCGCGCACGCAGCAGGGGTCCTGCGGGCAGTTGCGGAGCAGTCAATGACCTTCAGCGATCCCGTGCCAAAGCCGGGCGAATACCTGCTGATCCACACGCGCGCCAACTGGGGTGTTTCCAGCGTGGATGAATCGGGGACCATCAAAAACTCGATGAACGTCCAGACAATTGACGTTTACGTTCCAGGCAGCCCAAATGAGGACTGGGTCCTCCGGCGCGACTGGGGCGATGCCGCCCCGGTACCCATGGAAACAGAGGTCATCCGCGCCAAGGACGGATATTTTTATGGCGGCCCGTGGAGCCTGCTGAGCGAGGAGGAGCTGGACGCTCTGCCGCGGGACGGGCAGGCGTTATACGACCACTTCAACTCCCAGTACGACGGGGGTTCAGCCTCACGGGATGAGAACAACTTCGTACGCATCACCGACATCCTGAGGCTAGGTCTCGTTCCTGCCGACCTGCGCGCTGGCCTCTACCAGGCGCTGGCTTTCATCCCCGGGGTCAATGCCAGCGAGCAAGCCAACTTCGACGGCAAGGTCGGCATAGCGATCGGGCGGACAGAACCACTCCGCGCCGGCCAACGGGCAGAAATGATCATCGACCCCGATACCGGGCTGGTCATCGGCGAACGAGCCATCATGACTTACGCAGCCTTCGGCTTCGGCTCAAATGAAGTGGTTGGCCACACTGCCATCGACTACCGAATCGTCGACTCCGCCCCCGAATGAGTGTCGTATGGACTGTCTCAGTTCCTAGGAAACGAGACAGTCCAGTGCCATGACGGATCGAAAGTTGGATCGGGGTCGCGGATGATGGGCCACGGCGATCGATGCGGTATTGCCTGGTTCGATTCTGAGGACCGCGCGGATGGCTCCTGCCGTTGCGGCGTACGTCAAACGCGTGTACGGGTCCGCCGGTTTCCCACTGGTCCATGCTGCGCCTTATGTATTCCCTGTCAAGTCGAACGTGTTGAAGCTATGTGGGTAGGCTCGATCTCGAACGCGCCCCGCAGCCGGTAAATGCCTGTGGACACGGACAAGGTCTTTGAACCTAAGACGATCCCGTCCAGAGGAAACGGCCAGCCTCCTGCAGTTCCCGCGCTGTTGGCGGATTCGCTCCATGTCGGGTCGCACTGATGGCTGCCGCGGCAGCAGCCACCGTTCCGAGCCGCCTGAGCTGCTCCTCATCGAAGTCCGGCCGGGAATCGGTCAAGATCCCAGCGATGAACGAGGACATATAGGAATCGCCGGCACCCACAGTGTCCGCTGCTTTTACCTCCGGCGCGGCAACGTGCACCTGGGAAGACTCTGAGTAGAGGTCCGAACCCCTCCGCTCCTGCAGTTACGGCAACTACTTGCACCCCGAGCTACAGGATGCGGCGCGCAATCTCAGCTGTTCCGAGTCCCGGGTAGAGCCAGGTAGCGTCCTCATCGCTCAGCTTCACCACATTGGCCAGGCGCGCCGTGGCCTCGAAGGTCTGGTGTGCCTGGGCATGGTCTCCGATGATGTGCGACCGGATATTGGGGTCGTACGTGATGACGCACCTGCCGTAGAAGAACTTCATCACAGACCGGAAGTGCGTGGCCCCGGGTTCAAGAAAGGTGGCCAGGGATCCGGTATGCAGGACTTTGGGAATGAAGGTGGGACTCACCTGCGGCAGCGTCCACTCGATGCCAAGGCATATGCAGCCGAACCTTTGCTGTCCAGCGAAGCCGTTGCCGTGGAGGTGCGTCTCAGGCGGGTGGCACCCCGTAGAAGCTGCACTGCAGCTGAATCCAGATGCTGCCGGATGGCTTCGGCCCTCCGGTCCGCGCCCAGCACTGTCAGCAGGCCTGTGTTCACACTCAGCCGCCCAAGGCCGTAGGCCACGTTGGGGCCTGACCCGCCGGCGAATTCCACAGGTCCGGCTGACGTCGTGATGATGTCGGTCAGGGATTCCCCGACGACAACGGGTTGGGCCGCTGGGAGCCAGAAGTGGTGGTCACGGCTGTCCTGACAGTGCGGCCTGACGTGTGGTTCCCACGCCATTCACTATCAGCTTCGAAACTATGTTGAGCAGGGGCGTGGAGACGGCGTTAGCCACCGTCAGCGTCACGGGCGAGTCCACAATGGGCACTGGGACTGCCATGATGCCCTGATGGCCGGAGAGTTCCAACACCCCGGCGTCGATGATGGCCCGCAGCTCGGAGCCCTCGTCGGCCGGTAGGAACGCGTCGGCGAAGTCGGCGTTCCCGGCCACCGTCACCCGGATACCGCCCCCGTCATGCCGGAAGGTGGCCAGTGGCCCCTTCAGGGTGGCGAGGCTGATGACCGTCCCGGCGGTGACGGCGCACCGGAGGTCGGCACCGCCGTCGAGCACTGTCTCAAAAACCGTAGCGCTGACCTGCTCCAGGGAGCCCGGCCGGGAGTACGTTGCGAGGTCGGCGTGGGGTGCGGCCGCCAGAGTATCGCCGTCGAGCGTCAGCGTGTGCGGGATGCTCAGCGCGCTGGCCCACTGCCCTTCAGGGCTGATAACGCCGCGGACCCAGAAAATCAACGACTGCGCGCCGTCCCTGTCCCGGAAGAAGGAAGGGGCGTAATAGCTCTTGCCGTAGGTGAGCTGGCCCCACGAGCGGGCGATGAACTGACCATCGGAGTAGCTTCCTACGCCGTAGGCCACGTAGTGCAGAACGTCGTCTTCCCAGATGGAGGTGACCAGGACGTGGGAACCGTCAATCTCAATGAGCTGGGGGCATTCCCACATCGTCCCGGTCCAGACCGGATCCATCTCCGTGCCGGAGCGTTGCGCGGCGATGCCATCCAGAGTCCACTGCGACAGGTCCGGGGAGCTGTAGGAAACCGCGGCTGCGGTGCCGCCCTCCAGCCCGGCGCCGACGAACATGCGCCACTGTCCGCCGTCGCGGAAGACGAACGGGTCCCGGTAGGCCAGCACGCCGGCATCGGGAGCAGTCATCAGTTTCGCGCCTTTGGTCCACGAGTTCCAGGAGGCGTCGTCGGGTGTGGCGGTCCTGACTGTCCCAATGCCGATGTCGGGTTCGGTGACCGAGGTGTAGAACATCGTCGCGCCGCCATCGGGGCCGGTGGCTATGGAACCCGACCAGATGCCATCGTCACCTTCACCGGGTGCGACGGCGACGGACTGTTCCGTCCAGGCAATCATGTCGGGGGACGTGGCATGACCCCAGTGGCAGTTGGAGGCCCACGTGGTGCGGCCCGGAACGTACTGGTAGAAGAGGTGGTACTGGCCGTCCTTCCAGGTCACGCCGAGGGGATCGTTGATCCAACCCTCAGCGGCTGTGAAGTGGAAGGCGGGGCGGGTTTCGTGCGCGTTCATGCTGATCCTTCGGTGCTGTCTGCTGGTGGAATTACTGGACGGGGACGCTGTTTGCGGCCAGGAACCGCTGCCGGACCTCCCGGGCCTGATCGGCGTTGGCCTTCTCCCAGTCGTCAATTTCTGCCCTGCGTTCGTTGCGGACGGCGTCCCGCGTTTCGGTGAACTGCTTCATCCGTTCGGCGGAGGCGTCGCGGGCGGTCTGCTGGGCCGGCGTCAGTTCCGGCAAGGGCCGCTCCTCCACCTGGTCGCGGGGCCGCAGCGGCAGGCGCTCCTCCACGGCGGCGATCTCCAGCACGGGGGAGGGGAGCGTCTGGTACCAGTAGGCGGTGGAGGACCAGTCATCGGAGAGGTGGTTGGCGTGGCCGTGTTCGAAGGTGACCTTGATGCGTTTCTGGAACCTGATGGGATCGGTCATGTGGAAGCGGTAGCTGTGGTGGAAGCCCGGCACGTTTTCTTCGTGGACCATGGTGCCGTTCATCAGGAAGGCGTTGTGCTGCATGCCCCAGGCGTGGCCAAAGTAGTCCTCCATGCCGGTGCCGTGCAGGCTGGGCGGCCAGGTGTCGTCGTCGATGAAGATCATGTCGTCACCTTCGCCCCACCATGACCCTTGGAAGTGGCGCACGGCCAGGTTGCAGCCCACATAGTGGCCCTGGCCCTCGGTCTCGAGGACCACGTAGTTGTCCTCGCCGGAGAGGTTGGGGATGGCCACCTCGATGCTGTTGGTCTGCAGGTCCGGGCCCCATCCGGCGTTGGGCTTCTGCCGGCGCCAGTGGGCGTGGAAGTAGGCCGTGTCCTCCGGCAGTGGCTCGGTGTAGAGCTCGTAGTCGATGTAGAAGTACTGCAGGTACGGGATGTCGTTCTGGTTTTCAACGGTGATGCGTGCCCTTGAGTTGAAGGGCATCTCGAAGTAGCTGTTGAACGCCGCACTGCCGCCGAAGGTGTTCAGTTCCCCTTCCTTGGCGGAGACGGAGAGCGGCAGGGAATCGTAGGAGCCGGACAGGGAATTCAGCAGGCCGAAGAAGTCACCCAGTGGCGCAATGACGCTGGGGGTTTCCTGATCATCCCAGTACATCCTGATGACGATCTTGCGGTAATAGTCCGGGTCCACCACTTCCCAGCTGACGCCGAGGGCGTTGTGGATTTCCAGCATCGGCACGCCCACCAACTCCGGGGAGATCTGGCCGGGGCCCGGCTGGATCCGACAGGACTGGGTCATCCAGATGTGCGTGATGGAGCCCGGGCCCTCGATGTCCGCCAAGACCCGTTCCTCGCCGGGCATCACGATCCAGTTGTCGCGGTTCCGGCCGGTCTGGTCCCAGCTGGAGGCGCGGGCCGTGCGTGCGGTGGAGAGCTTGGTCAGGCTTGAGAGCAGGCCTGAGCGGGGCGATGTTGCCATGGTGGTTGTACCTTTCAGGAAAGTTGTTCAGCCCTTGACAGCTGATTGGGTGAGGCTGGCGATGATCCACCGCTGGGCCACCAGGAAGACGATGAGGGCCGGTGCGATGGCGATGGTGGTTGCTGCCATCACCTGGGCCACGTTGCCGGCACCGTACGGGCCGAGCATGAGGACCAGCCCCAGCGGCAGGGTGGCGGTGTCCGTGCTGTTAAGGAAGATCGACGGGGCAAAATAGGCGTTCCAGCTGCCCAGGAACGTAATTACACCCAGGGTGCTCACGGCGTTCTTGGCCAGCGGCAGCGCGATCAGCCGGTAGGTCTGCCAGGCGGTCGCACCGTCCATCCGGGCGGCGTCGATGATTTCCTGCGGCAGCCCCAGGAAGAACTGCCGCAGCAGGAACACGCCCAGGGCTCCGGTGATGCCGGGCAGGATCAGGCTGAGGGGGTTGTCCAGCAGGCCGAAGGCCCGCATCAGCAGGAACAACGGAATGATGGTCACCTGGGCCGGCACCATCAGCGAGGACAACAGGCCCACAAAGATTGAGTTTCGGCCGGGGAATTCCAGCTTCGCGAACGCGTAGCCGGCCATCGGTGCTGTGATGATCATGCCGATGCTGACGGCGATGGCGATCACCGCGCTGTTGAACATGTTCTTGAGGATCGGCACGGGTCCGCTGACCGCGTCGGCGTAGTTGGACCAGTCCAACTCCGTGGGCAGCCACTGCGGCGGCAGGTCGTACGCCTGGCTGGCGTCCCGGAGCGAGGTGGTGAACATCCACAGGAACGGGGCGATCATTCCGATGGCGCCCAGGACCAGCAGCCCGACGGAAATGTACTTCCCGACCGTGGGGCCGGGCCGCCGTCGTGGTACGTCTTTTTCTTTACCTGGTGTTCCGGCACCTGGCCGGGACGGAAGGACTGTGGTGTTACTCATTGTTCACCCATGACTTCCTAAGGCGGAACTGCACCATGGTCACCAGCATGATGATGAGGAACAGTGTGACCGCGATGGCTGAGGCGTAGCCCATATCGAACTTGTTGAAGGCCACTTCGGCGATGTACATCACCACGCTGCGGCTGGCGTCGCCCGGGCCGCCCCTGGTGAGGACGATGATCGATTCGTAGATCTGGAACGCGCCGATGATGGTGATGGTGATGTTGAAGAACGTTGCCTGGCTGATCATCGGAAGGGTGATGCGGCGGAAGACCTGCCATTCGTTGGCTCCGTCCATGCGGGCGGCTTCAACCATGTCCTTCGGGACTTCCTGCAAAGCGGCCACGAAGATCAGCATGGCGAACCCCACGTTCCGCCAGGTGTCGACGATGATCACCGAGACCTTGGAGAATTCCGAGCTGTTGAGCCAGTCGATCCGTTCCCCGCCCAAGGCAGTGATGTAGTAATTCAGGATGCCCGTGTCCTTCTGGAAGAGTGCCTGCCAGATGATGGAGACGTACACCAGGGCCACCAGGTACGGGAAGAAGTACGCGGAGCGGAACACATAGGTCAAGGCCCTGGGGAGCCGCTGGTTGATCAGCACAGCAAACAAGAGCGCAAAGCCGTTGATGAGGACGACCGCCGCCCCGACGTACAGGACGGTGTTGCCGTAGGTGGTGGCGAGCCGTTCGTCCCGGAACATGCGGGCGTAGTTGTCGAACCCCACGAACTTGGGGGCTGTCAGGATGTTGTACTTGGTCAGGCTCAAGTAGATCGCGGCGACCAGCGGGCCGAGGACGAAAACCAGGAAGCCGATGATGGTGGGAGCGGTGAAGAGGTACCCGGTGAGGGCTTCCCGCCGACGGGTGGCGGTGAGCCGCCCGGGGCGGCCCCCGCGCCCCGACGGGGGCGCGGGCGGCAGCTGGGTTTTGGGGGCTGTCAGGGTCACTGCTGCAACGCCTCCTCAACATCCTTTTGGGCCTTTTCCAGGGAGGAACCGATGTCTTGGCCGGACATGATCTCGTCCATGGCCCGCATGAACGCCGGATCCAGCACGTTGTAGGCGCCGGGGGCCGCTACCGGCTTGGCGTAGGACAGGGAGTTGTAGAACTCTTCGGCGTGTTCGGGGGAGGAGAGGAACTCCGGTGATGAAGCGGCAGTCTTGGTGGACGGAACGGCGGAGCCGGCGTCGGCCCATTTCTTCTGGGTCTGCTGGTCGGTGAGCATCTTGATGAACTCCCAGGACAGTTCCTGGTTCTTGGACGCCTTGGAGATGGCGAACGCTCCGGCGCCGAAAACGGTGGACTTGGTGGTTCCCTTCGGCCAAGGGAGGATGTCGTAATCGGAGAAGCCGGCCTTGGCGAATCCGCCGGTGACGAAGTGCCCGGCCCCGGTCATCGCTGCCTTGCCGGCGGGGAACAGCTGGTACGGGTCGGAGCCCTTAGGCTGCGGAGCCACACCATGCTTTGTTGCCAGGTCCCGCACCCATTCCACGGTCTCCTGGACCTTCGGATCGGTCAACTGGGCTGTTTTGAGGTCCTCACTCATCATGGAAGTGCCGTTGGAGTAGAGCCACGGGGTGATGCCGAAGGAGTAGTACGGCATGGCGAACCCGTAAACTTTGTCAGCGCCGGAACCGGTGGTCAGTTTCTTGGAGATCTCCAGGAAGTCGTCCCATGTCCAGTCATCGCTAGGCCGTTCGATGCCGGCGGCCTCGAACATCTTGGTGTTGTAATAGATCACCATGGTGTTGAAGGTGTTGGGCATCAGGTACGTGGAGCCGTCCTTGCCGAATCCCGCGAGCAGCTTGGGATCGATGTCCTCGCGCAGGGCCTTGGCTTCGGGGTCGTTCTCAAGGAAGCCGTCCAAGGGCAAAAACAGCTCGTTGGCCAGGCCCAGCTCCACGCCTTCGGTGGCGATGTTGATGACGTCGGGAGCCTGACCCGCCGCGGCCTGCGTCACCAGCTTGTTGACGTATTCGGTCCAGGTGGTGATGGGGGTGAAGTTGTTGTTCACCGTCACGTTCGGGTACTTCTCCTTGAAGCGGTCGGCGACACCGTCGTACACGGCTTTGTCTCCCGGATCGCCCCAGTTCGAGATGGAGATGGTGGCGGTGATGTCCTTGGCGGGGGCCGCATACGGCCCGTCCGCTGCGGGCCCGGCGGACTCCGTGGCGCTCCCGCAGGCGGTGAGCGCCAGGAGGGCCGCGGCTGCCGCCGTGGCGATGGAGGTGCGGACTGTTTTTCTCATGTGATGCTCCTTTGCATGCGGCGCCTGGAGGGGGCCTGATGGGATGCGATGGGGTTGTGTGTAGCTGTTTGTGGGGCTCTTATTCGGTGGAGCGGCGGAATTCGATTTCAGATTCGAGCCGGAGGATCTCCGTGGGAACATTGGGGTTTTCGATACGCCGCAGGAGCATACCCACGGCGCTCTCACCCAGCCGGAACGCCGGTTGCCGGACGGTGGTGATCTGGGGTTCGAACAGGTCCGAGTAGGTGAACCCGTCAAACGTGGCAAACGCCATGGTGCCCGGCACCTGCAGGCCTTCATGCTGTATGGCCCCCAGAGCGCCGGCGGCTAGCAGCGTGCTGCAAGCCAGGATCGCCGTGGGACGATCCTTGGATGTGGTGAGAAGTGTCCGGACACGGTCGAACGTCGATGCCGCAGTTACCGTGCCTTCACACAGCAGGCTGGCCGGCACCTCCAAGCCCCGATCCAACATGGCGGCGTGGAAACCGTCGTAGCGCTCACGGAGTGATGAAACCCGCAAATCCCCGGAGATCAGCAGGATCCGCTGGTGGCCGCGGGTGGCGAGATGTTCAACCAGTGCTGCCATGGCGGACTGGTTATTGACCCCCACCTGGTCCACGTCCAGGTCCGCGAGCCGGTCCAACAGGACCAGCGGCTTCTTGTCCTCACGGATTCTCGCCAGCAGTCCGTCGCTGGAACCGGCCGCCCGTGCAATGATCAGGCCATCCACGCGGCGGTCCAGGAGTGCCTCGACGGCCGCGCGCTCCCTGGCAGTATCTTCCGCCGAGTTGGCCAGCAGCAGGGACAGGCCGTTTTGGGCCGCGGCTTCTTCCACGCCGTGCACCATGTCCGCGAACGCCGGCTCCCCGGCATCCGAAACAACAAGGCCAATGGAGTCAGTCCTGGCGCGGCGCATGGAACGGGCCAGCACGTCCCGTCGGTAACCGGTAGTCCGCACAGCACTCATGACGCGCTCCCTGGTCTCCGGCTCGACATGCCTCGTGTCGTTGAGGACGTGCGACACAGTGGAGGTCGAAACGCCGGCAAGGGATGCGACATCGACGATGGTTGCCACTGTGACTCCTTCTAGCGAAACGATTGCGCGAACGTTTCGATAGTAGAGAGAAACGTTTCGATGTGCAACAGGTCACAGAAGAAATGTTGGTTTTTTCCGGCTTTCCTGGCCGTGGGCCGTGGGCCGTGGGCCGTGTGGCAGGGGGAAGGCCTGGGGTGCTGAGGTCTTAGGTGGCCGGCCGCGGGGCGGTGGAGGCCCGGTATTCGATTGTGGGGGCCAGGCGGACTACCGAGGGTTTGCCTGATTTGTCGGCGATCCTCTTGCTTAGCAGTTCGGCCGCTGTGGCGCCTACCTGGAATGCAGGCTGACGGACGGTGGTGAGCTGGGGCTCGAACAGGTCGGCGTAGGCAAAGCCGTCGAAGGTGGCGAAGGCAATGTCCTCCGGCATCCGGAGCCCGCGCTGCTGGATGCGCCGCAGTGCGGCTGCAGCTAAGACGGTGCTGCAGGCGATCACGGCGGTAGGAGGCTCGGCTGCGGACAGCGCTGCCTCGATGCCGGCGTCAGTTTCTGCAGGTTCGAAAGCTATGACTGTTAGCTGGTCCGATGGCGCGATGCCGGCCGCGGCCATGGCTTCGGCGAAGGCATCGTGCCGTTCCTGCAGGGTGGCAACCCTGGTGTCCCCGGCGATCAGCAAAATCCGTTCGTGGCCCTGCGCCACCAGGTGTTCCACAAGCTCCATAGTGGGCTCGCGGTTTTCAACTCCCACCTGGTCGTACGGGTCAGCGGAAAGCCTGTCCATCAGCACCAGGGGCGTATTGGAATTGGCGAATTCGGAGAGGGCCTCAGGACCGGAGCCCGCCGCACGTGCCAGGATGAGGCCGTCGACCCTGCGTCCAAGGAGGGCTTCGACTGCGCGCGCCTCACGTTTCGGGTCTTCAGCGGAATTGGCCAGTAGCAGGGTGATGCCCTGGCTGGCAGCGGTCTCTTCCACGCCGCGGATCATCTCGGCGAAGGCCGGCTCCCCACCGTCGGAGACAATGAGACCGATGCTGTCCGTCCTTGAGCGCCGCATGGCGCGGGCCAGTGCGTCCTGCCGGTATGAGGTTTCCTCGATGGCCTTCAGTACCCGCTGCCGTGTCTCATCACTTACATGCCTGGTTCCGTTCAGGACGTAGGAAACAGTGGAGATTGAAACGCCGGCAAGCTGTGCCACTTTTACCATCGTCGTCATCGTTGCCGCCCTCGGTGAATCGTTTACGCGAACGTTTCGCGTAGCCTCCGCCAGTTTACAGACGGGCAGGCAACCGAAGGCGAAGGGCCCCGTTCTTCCTGCCGGGAGTCCGGAAGACGGCGTTCGGGAAACGCAGTCAGGAAGAACGGGACCCAAGGGTTAGTGGTCGCTATGTTTTCGGATCCCCCGCTGCAGTTTCCGCGTCACCACATGGCCTTGTTCAACGGAGTGACACTGAGACTCTCCACCCGGGCGGTTCCCCCTTCCGAGAACAGTGAGATGGACTGGGCACCGGCGGCGGGAAAGACCTGGTCCGTCAGAGTCGCCAGCCCGTCTTGGGCAAAGACTTCCACGGATGCCCGGTCCACGTAGATCCGTAGGCGGAGCCTGCCGTTGGCAAGCTGCACGGGAGCATCGTCCACCGAGGCGAAGGCCGGATGGAAGCCCTCGTTGCCTGAGTTGGTTCTGTCGATGAAGGCACGACGGGTTGACGGCATATATCCGATCCGCGTTGCTTCCGTGCCGTTGCCCAGGACTTTCAGGCCGAAGGAGGATGCCGTGCCGGGGGAGAACTCGGCATCGATCTGCACCACATCCCCGGAGATGGGAAGGTTGACCGTGCCGGGCTGGATGTCCTGCGCCGGCGCGGTGTAGGTGGCGGCGGTGTTTTTCAGGGTGTCCGTTTGCGTCACTGCCTTCTGGCGGAGCCGCGGTCCCTTCGGCATCTGGGTGAGCACAACTTCCCGCGGCAGCGCCATCGTTCCCCGCCAGGTTGTAGTGGGAGTGGCCTGGCCGTAGTCCCAGTTGTTCATCCAGCCGAGCATCACGCGCTTGCCGTCGGGGGTGTTGTTGAAGGACACGGTGGCGTAGTAGTCCTTGCCCGAGTCCAGCCAGTCATGCTCCTCCATGCGTGGCAGTGCTTCCGTGTCCGAGAGGACGAACTCGTCGGCCAGGAGGTGTCCCCATCCATTGCGGTTGTTGTCCACCAGTTTGATGGTGGCCTGGCTGCCCCGGAATTCCTTGACGTCCCAGGCGGTCCAGTCCAGATGTTCACTGTCCGTTCCCGTGGCCGTCCGCACGGTTTGGCCGTTGACGATCAGGTTTACGGTTGTTTCAGTGCTGCGGGGTTTCGCAGGGACCGAGCCCAGGACCATGTTGTCCAGGGTCAGGGTGTCCCCAGGGGCCGGTGGCGTTGTCCACTATCCGGATCCGGGCAATTTGGCCGAAGTACTGCGACACGTCCCAGTTTTTCCAGTTGAGGTCGCCGGAGTTGGAGCCGGCCGGTGGAAACGTATGGCAACGGCGTGCGCCACGTCGTCGTTCTTGATCCGGACGGAAACAGTCTGTCGCTTGCCGAGGCTCCCACGACCTAAGCGACTCGCAACCCCGCCCCAGGTCAGTGACGTTAGGCTGAGAAGATGCGTTATCAGATCCGGCAGGCCAGTGCTGAGGATGCTGATGCCGTCGTCCGTATGCACACCTTGGCCCACGAGGAGTGCTACGCGCACGTGTTGCCCCCGGAGTTTTTCAAGGCCCGCCGTGCAAGCATTCCCGAAAGGGTCCAAAGACGCCGGCCCTATCTGGACAGCACAGACCCCCGGATCATCGCCTTGGATGGGAACAACGAAATTGTTGGATTGGCCGACGCCGGTCCGGGGCGCGATGAGGACCGGCCGAAAACACTGGAGCTCTATTCCATCTACTCACTCAGGAGCACCTACGGCACAGGGCTCGGGACGGCACTGTTGAAGGCCGCCATAGGAGACTCAGCAGCCTACCTCTGGGTGCTCGAGGACAATCCCCGGGCGAGGGCTTTCTATCGTAAGAGCGGTTTCCGCCCTGACGGCGCACGCAAGCTGCTTCCACCTGACTGGCACGAATTGCCCGAGATTCGAATGGTACGTCCCGCCATGCTCCCTACACCTGGGGGCTAACCGGCTGCCTGTGCTGCCACCAAGAGCTCCGTAGGCCGAACATTCTTAGAACTCACAGCACCCTGCGACCATGGACGAGTGATACTCGACCGAACGTTCACGTGGTGCGGCCGACAGTTTGCACCGGTGGCCCTCATGGCAGACCTCCAACGCTGGTTATGCACAGATCGAGTCACCAGACAGCGGGGCTAATCCACGGATAGCGAACTCCCGCTCTGTGCCGCTCTGCTGCAAAGGGCGCGTGATTTCCGAGATAATTCCTTTTCTGTGCGTCTCAATTCGGCTGGATGTCGCAGTAGGGCGAGACTAAATCGGGGCTATGGGAGACAATGGGACGGCGGCCGCCACGCGCCACAGTGAGAGCAGTCACATTGGCCGGACGTCTGTTCAGCCGGTGTGGACTGTAAGTCTCAATGAGGAGGAACGATGGGTAACGAAGCCGAAACTCCGGACGCAGCGGCGTCCGTGGATTTTAAGCAAGTCCAGTCGACCAAGCGGTTCCAGGAACTTCGCAAACGTCACCGCAGCTTTGTCTTTCCCATGGCCATTGCCTTCCTGCTCTGGTATTTTGCCTACGTCTTGCTGGCTGACTATGCCGCCGGATTCATGTCCATTAAGGTCTGGGGAAACATCAACATCGGGCTCATCATGGGCCTTCTTCAATTTGTTTCCACCTTCGCCATTACGGGCTGGTATGTCAGCTACTCCAACCGGAAACTGGACCCCATCGCCGCCGAAATCCGCCACGAAATCGAAGGCCACGAGTTCGACCAATCCGGCAACCGCGTGGACGGCGCGGCGAAATAAGAGGGACCCGGTTCCTGTGAGAAGCCGTGTCCTGCGGCTTGAGAGGCGGAATCCCGGCTTTTCAGAGGGTCTGTCCTTTCGCCTTGGAGCCCTTCCATAGATGATGGGCGCGGTGGCTGCTTTCGGCATGCAGAACCAGGACGGGGCAGTCCGCGTGGGCAACGCACGCAGAGCTCACGGAGCCGAGGTGCATGCCAAGGAATCCCCCGTGGCCCCGTCGTCCAACCACCAGCAGTGAAGCGCCGGCAGCCGCTTCCACGAGCTTCGCCGCAGCCGGTCCGCGGACCAGTTGCGAGTTCAGCCTTTCCGGAGTCTCCTCACCGAACGCCTTTTCCAAGGCGTCCGCAAGAGTCTTCGATGCAGCCGCTTCAAACCGGGCGAAATCCGGTGGAACGTATCCGGCGTAAATCTCCGGAAAATCCCAACAGGCAATAGCGATAATGGTGGCGTTCAGGGCGGGCGCCAACTGCGCCCCCAGACGGAGCGCTTGGATGGACGAGTCCGAACCGTCCACGCCGACAAGAACCTTGGCTTCCGAATCCATGATCATTCTCCTTCGAAGGTGAATCCCGTGGTTGTTCCTCTAGTTTGCAACTCCCCTTAGCGGTAGCTGTGGGCCGAGCATATGCGCACCCGCAGGCGAACGGAACTGCCTACGGAAGTTTCTCGGGACTGTCCCGGAATCTGATGCTATTTAGGTCCAACCACCGAAGTAGCCGCATGGGCTAAAGCAGTGTCCACGGGTCCGTCCATACCGTGTAACCGCTCGCCTTATCGACAAATTCGCGGGAGCAAGAGCCTTGAGCTGCTATCCAGAGACCGGATGAGTCGGGCATGACATCTTCGACCATGCCCCGTCGGTGAAGGTCATTGTCGAGATGAACGTCCACCACCCTTCCTACCAGGGATTCCCATTCATCCGTGCGGCGCATCCCTGGGATTGCAACGTGTCTGTTAATCATTCTGTGTACGTCCTAAGTAGGGCGAGGTTCAATTCCTGCTGGCGTTGTGCGTGGGTGAGGAGTCCGTCCGTGCCCGGGCGGCTGGCTTCAGCTACGAGTTTTTGAGCGTTGAGTGGGGCTATTTTTTCAGTGATTGGGCGATCTGGGCCATGACGGTGTTGTCTGCCAGGGTGGTGGCGTCGCCCACTTCGCGGCCCTCGGCCACGTCCTTGAGGAGGCGGCGTATGATTTTGCCGGAACGGGTTTTGGGGAGTTCCGGGACCACGAGGATGGTTTTGGGTTTGGCGATGGGGCCGATTTCCTTTCCCACGTGGTTGCGGAGTTCCTGGACGATGGCGTCGCCGGAGTCCACGGCGTTCCCGCGCAGGATGACAAACGCGACGACGGCCTGGCCGGTGGTCTCGTCCGCGGCGCCCACCACGGCGGCCTCGGCCACGGCGGGGTGGGATACGAGTGCGGATTCGATTTCGGTGGTGGAGAGCCGGTGGCCGGATATGTTCATGACGTCGTCCACGCGGCCCAGGAGCCAGATGTCCCCGTCCTCGTCCTTCTTGGCCCCGTCCCCGGCGAAGTACATGGTTTCGAAGCGGGACCAGTAGGTGTCTTTGAACCGTTCGGGGTCGCCCCAGATGCCGCGGAGCATGGCGGGCCACGGTTCGCGGATCACCAGGAACCCGCCGTGGCCGTTGGGCACGGATTCGCCCTGTTCATCCACGACGTCCACGGCGATGCCTGGCAGGGGGACCTGCGCGGAGCCTGGTTTGGTGGCGGTGACTCCCGGGAGCGGGGCGATCATCTGCGCGCCCGTTTCGGTCTGCCACCAGGTGTCGACAATGGGGGCGGGGTGGTCCTTCTTCTCGCCGTTCTTGCCGGCATTGGCGCCGATGACGTCCCGGTACCACATCCAGGCCTCGGGGTTGATGGATTCGCCCACCGAACCCAGCACCCGGATCGAGGAGAGATCGTACTTGTCCGGGATGTCCCGGCCCCACTTCATGAACGTGCGGATGGCCGTGGGCGCGGTGTAGAGGATGGAGACCTTGTACTTTTCAACGATCTCCCACCAGCGGCCCTGGTGCGGGGCGTCGGGGGTACCTTCGTACATGACCTGGGTGGCGCCGTTGATGAGCGGGGCGTAGGCGACGTAGGAATGGCCGGTGACCCATCCGACGTCGGCCGTGCACCAGTAGACGTCTGTCTCAGGGTGCAGGTCGAAGACTGCCTTGTGGGTGTACGCGGTCTGTGTGAGGTAGCCGCCGGTGGTGTGCAGGATGCCCTTGGGCTTGCCCGTGGTTCCGGAGGTGTAGAGGATGAACAGCGGGTGCTCGGAGTCATGGCCCACGGCTGTGTGACCGGTGGAGGCGGCCTCGACGGTGTCGGCCCACCAGTGGTCCCGGCCTTCGTGCCAGTCCACGTCCTGGCCGTTGCGCTTGACCACCACAACGTTTTGCACGCTGTGGCCGTCCCGGGACAATGCTTCATCCACGGCGGGCTTGAGGGCGCTGGGCTTGCCGCGCCGGTAGGTGCCGTCGGCTGTGACCACCAGTTTGGCCTCGGCATCTTCAATCCGCGACCGGAGGGCGTCCGCGGAGAAACCGCCGAACACCACGGAATGGACGGCACCGATCCGGGCGCACGCCAGGAGCGTGATGACTGCCTCCGGGATCATGGGCAGGTAGACGGCTACCCTGTCACCCTTGGAAACGCCGAGGGATTCAAAGGCGTTAGCGGCCTTCTTCACCTCGTCGGTGAGCTGCGCGTACGTGTACGTGCGGGTGTCTCCCGGTTCGCCCTCGAAGTAGATCGCGACGCGGTCCCCAAGGCCGTTCTCGACGTGGCGGTCAAGTGCGTTGTAGGCAGCGTTGACCTCGCCTCCGACGAACCACTTGGCGAACGGCGGGTTGGACCAATCCAGGGGCTGGGTGAAGTCTTTGTTCCAGGTCAGCAGTTCGCGGGCCTGCCGGGCCCAGAAGGCGGGGCGGTCGGCGTCGGCCTCCGTGTAGTCGGCTGCGGTGGCAACGGCGTCGGCGGCGAATTCCGCCGACGGCGCGAACTGGCGGTTCTCACGGAGCAGGTTTTCAAAGGCGTCGCCCTGCTGTGCCTGGTCGGATGATGTCGGGGCGTTGGACATTGGTAAACCTCTTTGCTTTCTCTGCTATGTGCTGCGTTGGAAATGTGCTCTTTATCCACAAAAGAAGGGTGGTCCGGATCCGGCGGACCCGCCCCACACAAATCCATGCGGGGGCGTGGGCGATGAAGCTGAGTTTCCGCACGCCGGGCCGCGGCCCGTCTCTCGGGGTGCCTGTTGCGAAGGCGTCGCCGACCGGCGGACGGAAGTTTCAGCCGGCCAGGATTTCCGGTTCGCTGGATCCGTCGAGGAAGCGGGCGTAGGCGGGAACCGTCAGGAAGGCGGGGAAGGCAGGGTCGAGGGTGACTTCTTCGAAGATGTCCCGTGCGTCGGCGAAGCGGTCCCCTTCGAAGCGTTCGAGTTTGGCGAATTCCTCATCGAGCATGTCCTCGACCCAGCGGCGGGTGATGATCTCGCCGCGGTCGGTGATGGCGCGGGCGTAGATCCATTGCCACAGCTGGGAGCGGGAGATTTCCGCGGTGGCGGCGTCCTCCATGAGGTTGTGGATGGCGACCGCACCGTTGCCGCGGAGCCAGGATTCGATGTAGCGGATGCCCACTTCGATGTTGTTCCGGATGCCCGTTTCGGTGATGGTCCCTTCGGTGGCGGCCACGTTGATCAGGGCGCGATCATCGGGGGTGACGTCTTTCGCGGCTGCGGTCCAGCTGGTTGGGACGCTCGCCCAGGATGTCGTCCAAGACCTCGCGGCAGACCGGAACCAGGTCCGGGTGGGCCACCCAGGAACCGTCGAAGCCGTCATTGGCCTCGCGGGTCTTGTCCGCACGGACTTTCTCGAAGGCGTTGGTGTTGGCTGCTTCGTCCTTGCGGTTGGGGACGGCGGCGGCCATTCCGCCGATGGCCATGGCGCCGCGTTTGTGGCAGGCACGGACCAGTTGTTCGGTGTAGGCGCGCATGAACGGCTGGGTCATGGTGACCTGGGCGCGGTCCGGCAGGACGAACCGGGGGCCGCGGGTGCGGAAGTTCTTGATGAGGGAGAAGATGTAGTCCCATCGGCCGGCGTTCAGGCCTGAGGCGTGGTCTCGGAGTTCGTAGAGGATCTCCTCCATTTCGAAGGCCGCGGTGATGGTTTCGATCAGCACGGTGGCGCGGATGGTGCCCTGCGGGATGCCGAGCAGGTCCTGGGCCAGGATGAAGATGTCATTCCACAGGCGGGCTTCGAGGTGGTTCTCGATCTTGGGCAGGTAGAAGTACGGGCCCTTGCCCTGGGCGATCAGGCGGCGGGCGTTGTGGAAGAAGAACAGGCCGAAGTCCACGATGCCACCGGCGACCGGGGTGCCGTCGATGAGCATGTGCTTTTCGGGCAGGTGCCAGCCACGGGGACGGACCACGATGGTGGGCAGTTCCGCGGTGGGGCGGAGCTTGTATTCCTTGCCTTCGGGGCTGGTGAAGTCGATCCGGCGTTCCAGTGCGTCGGTGAGGTTCAGCTGGCCCTTGATGACGTTCCGCCAGGTGGGGGTGGAGGAGTCTTCCATGTCCGCGAGCCACACCTTGGCGCCGGAGTTCAGGGCGTTGATGGTCATCTTCTGATCCACCGGTCCGGTGATTTCCACGCGGCGGTCTTCCAGGCCCGGAGCCGGGGGAGCGACCCGCCACTCCGGATCGTTGCGGATGTCAGCGGTCTCGGGGAGGAAACGCGGGTCCTTGCCCTGACGGATCTCGGTGCGCCGGTCACGGCGGGCCTGCATCAGCTCGTGAAGGCGGGGCGCCGTTGCATTGTGCAGCCGGCCCACGAACTCGAGGGCATCCGGAGTGAGGACCTCGCCCTGCCGCTGGATGGGCTGGGCAGTCAAAGTAATGCCGTTGATAGTGACGTTGTCAGTAAAGCTGTTCATCGGACTTCTCCTCGTGCATGGCCCATCTGGGTAGCAGTAAGTGTCGTTTTGAGCCTCCAAAACGACACTTACTGCTACTTACTTGGGGAAATTAGTGGAACTGATCTGCTTCGGTGGAACCGTTCAGGGCCAGCGTGGATGCGTTCGGGTTGAGCGCAGTGGCGATGTCGTCGAAGTAGCCGGTGCCGACTTCGCGCTGGTGCTTTGTCGCGGTGTAGCCGCGGGACTCGGAGGCGAATTCCTTGTCCTGGAGTTCGACGTACGCGCTCATGCCTTCACGGGCGTAGCCGTGGGCGAGATCGAACATCGAGTAGTTCAGGGCGTGGAAGCCGGCCAGGGTGATGAACTGGAAGGTGAAGCCCATGGCGCCGAGTTCACGCTGGAACTTGGCGATGGTGGCATCGTCCAGGTGCTTGCGCCAGTTGAACGACGGTGAGCAGTTGTAGGAGAGCATCTGGTCTGGGAAGTCGGCTTTGACGGCCTCGGCGAACTTGCGGGCAAGCTCGAGGTCCGGGGTGCCGGTCTCCATCCAGATGAGGTCCGAGTACGGTGCGTAGGCCTTGGCGCGGGCGATGCAGGGTTCGATGCCGTTGCGGACCTTGTAGAAGCCCTCGGCAGTCCTCTCACCGGTGATGAATTCCTGGTCGCGCTCGTCCACGTCGGAGGTGATCAGGGTGGCCGCTTCGGCGTCGGTGCGGGCGATGACCACGGACGGGGTGCCGGCAACGTCGGCGGCAAGGCGGGCGGCGTTCAGGGTGCGGACGTGCTGCTGGCTGGGGATCAGGACCTTGCCGCCGAGGTGGCCGCACTTCTTCTCCGAGGCGAGCTGGTCTTCCCAGTGCACGCCTGACGCGCCGGCCTGGATCATGGATTTCATGAGCTCGTAGGCGTTCAGCGGCCCGCCGAAGCCGGCCTCGGCGTCGGCAACGATCGGCACCATCCAGTCCTCAACCGTCTGGATGCCTTCGGAGAACTCGATCTGGTCAGCCCGGAGCAGGGCGTTGTTGATGCGCCGGACCACCGTGGGAACCGAGTTGGCCGGGTAGAGCGACTGGTCCGGGTAGGTGTGGCCGGAGTTGTTGGCGTCCGCTGCCACCTGCCAGCCGGAAAGGTAGATGGCACGCAGGCCGGCCTTGACCTGCTGCACGGCCTGGTTCCCGGTCAGGGCGCCCAGCGCGTTGGTGTAGCCGCCGGTCTTGTGCTCTTCGGTGAGCTGCTTCCACAGCTTCTCGGAGCCGCGGCGGGCCAGGGTGTGCTCTTCGGAGACGCGGCCGCGGAGGCGGACCACATCCGTTGCCTTGTAGTCCCGGGTCACACCTTCCCAGCGCGGGTTGGCGGCCCACTCCTGCTCCAGGGCGGTTGCCTGTTCTTCGGGCGTCGGCTGGGTGGGCTCAAATGCTGCAGTCATCTTTGTCTCCTTGGTTGTGCCCGGAGGCCGGCCCGTCCTGCGTTTGCTGCAGGTCGGGCCGGACCGGTGCGGTGTTGCACGGCCTCGCAGCCGCAGGACGTCATTCGTGGCCCCCGCCAGCGAGACGCCGTGGACGGCGCACCCGCCCACGACCTAACTCCCGTTAGTACTTTGAATTATTCGTTTCTTTGCTGAGCCAATCAATGCCCTGCGGCGGCGGTCTCCGAAGGCGTGTCCGGGACCGCCGCCGCTGGCGTGTGAGATTGATCAGTACTTGATGACGACGCGGCCGTCGATCTTGGCGTGCTTCATTTCGTCAAGGACTGCGTTGACCTCGGAGAGTTCCCGGGTGGACACGGTGGGGTGGATCTTGCCCTCCGCGTAGAACTCAATAGCTTCCTCAAGGTCCTGCCGGGTCCCCACGATGGAGCCGCGGACCGTCAGGCCCTTGAGCACAATCTCGAAGATCGGAGCCGGGAAGTCACCCGGCGGCAGGCCGTTGAAAACGATCGTGCCGCCGCGGCGTGCCATCCCGATCGCCTGGCCGAAAGCTGACGGGTGCACTGCGGTGACCAGGACTCCATGGCAACCTCCGGTTTCGCGCTGGATAACTTCCACGGGATCCTCGTGCAAGGCATTGACGGTCAGTTCGGCGCCGTGTGCCTTCGCCAGGGCAAGCTTGTCGTCGGCGATA
Source organism: Arthrobacter pascens (assembly GCF_030815585.1). Classification (NCBI taxonomy): domain Bacteria; kingdom Bacillati; phylum Actinomycetota; class Actinomycetes; order Micrococcales; family Micrococcaceae; genus Arthrobacter; species Arthrobacter pascens. The sequence goes on along the minus strand of NZ_JAUSWY010000001.1, from coordinate 3,399,195 downwards.
TCCACGGCGGCCACGCGCAGGCCCATGGCCACGGCGTACTGGACGGCAATGTGCCCCAGGCCGCCGATGCCGGAAATGGTGACCCACTGCCCTGGCCTGGCCTCGGTCATCTTCAGGCCCTTGTAGACGGTCACGCCTGCACAAAGCACCGGGGCGATTTCCACCGGGTCCGAGCCGGCCGGGATACGGGCGGCGAAGCGGGTGTTCACCAGCATGTACTCGCCGAAGGAGCCGTCAACGCTGTACCCGGCGTTCTGCTGCGCTTCGCACAACGTTTCCCAACCGGTCCGGCAGTACTGGCAGTCGCCGCAGGCGGACCAGAGCCAGGCATTGCCCACGAGATCTCCGACAGCAAGGTCCGTGACACCTTCGCCAAGGGCAACCACTTCGCCCACGCCTTCATGGCCGGGGATGAACGGCGGTGACGGCTTGACCGGCCAGTCACCCTCAGCCGCGTGGAGGTCGGTGTGGCAGACGCCGGTGGTGATGACCTTCACCAGGGCCTCCCCACGGCCCGGAGTGGGGACGGGGAGGGTCTGGATCTGGAGATCCTTGCCGAATTCGGTTACTACTGCTGCTTGCATTGTCGTCGTCATTGTCGATATTCCTTGCGTCGTTTGTGCGTGGAGCAAATAGTGCGGGGTATGAAATTTGGGAGACGGGCCGGAAGAAGCCGGCTTGTCTTCCGAGTGGCTGCTGGCCACAAGGTATTGCCTGGCCTCCTGATGGTGGCCCAGATGCGTCGGGCGTGGATAGCCCGCCACTGTTCCGTGCCGCGGGCTTGGGACGTGAGCGGCGCCATGCCGTGGTTTGCCATGCGAAGAAGATTGTCGCCAGCTCCCGCGATGAGCGGGACGATGGCCGTTGCCTCAGCTTAGGCGCGGCAGGGTTGCAGTCAGGTTGCAGCCCTGTGAGTCAGCTCACTTACGCTGGCGTGTTCCAAGTTCGGATTCCAGACGCTCGATGTCAGCGACCACCGCAGCCCTCTTGGGCGAACGCGGCGGCAGTGAAGGCACGCTCGATCCGCGCTCCCCACAGAGCTGACATGCCCGTCGGTCTAGTGCCTGACTACTTCAGGAGTCTGCGCCTTGGTGTTGCCAAAAGCGGCCCGTAAGGTTCACAGTGAAGTAGGTCACATCGAGGTCGGAAGCCCGGCCCCGGGTCCTTGGGTAGCCGCATATTCGCTGTGGAGGTCCACCATGAGCACAACGTCTGACAAAGTCTTCGACGTAACTCCCGAAAGCGACGAACCCAAGCTCAAGCGGGTCCTGGGGCCCAAGCTCCTGCTCCTCTTCATCGTCGGTGACATCCTCGGCGCCGGCGTCTATGCGGTGACGGGGACAATGGCCGGACAAGTCGGTGGCATCGTCTGGCTGCCCTTCCTGCTCGCCTTCGTCGTCGCGACCTTGACCGCCTTCTCCTACCTGGAGCTGGTCACCCAATACCCGCAGGCAGCGGGCGCGGCGCTCTACACGCACAAGGCATTCGGGATCCACTTCGTCACCTTCCTCGTCGCGTTCGCCGTCGTCTGCTCCGGCATCACCAGCGCCTCCACCTCCGCGAATGTACTGGCACAGAACTTCTTCGGCGGCATGGAGATCAACGGCTGGATGGCAGTGCCCGGGCGGGAGGTGATCACCCTGGTGGCGATGGGCTTTATGCTGCTACTCGCAGTCATCAACCTGCGCGGCGTCGGCGAGAGCGTGAAGTTCAACGTGGTGCTCACCCTGGTGGAGATGATCGCGCTGTGCATCGTGATCGGCGTCGGCTTCTTCGTGCTGACGCAGGGGACCGGGAACGCAGGAGAGATCTTCGTCTTCAATGACTACCAGGACAAGGGACTTTTCCTGGCCGTCACCGCGGCCACGTCCATCGCGTTCTTTGCGATGGTGGGCTTCGAGGACTCGGTGAACATGGTCGAGGAGACCAAAGAACCCGAGAAGATCTTCCCGCGCACCATGCTGACCGGCCTCGGCATAGCTGTGCTCCTCTACATGCTGGTGGCTGTTTCCGTGGTCAGCGTGCTTTCACCCACCGAACTTGAGGACATCCGCGAGGCCGAGGGTGCCGCGCTCCTCGAGGTGGTGCACAAGGGGTCGCCGGACTTCCCGATCGACAGGATCTTCCCGTTCTTGGCGGTGTTCGCCGTGGCCAACACCGCGTTGATCAACATGCTGATGGCCAGCCGCCTGATCTACGGCATGGCCCGCCAGGACGTCCTTCCGCGCCCGCTGGGAAAGGTGCTGCCGGTCCGCCGGACGCCATGGGCAGGCATCCTGTTCTCCACCGTCCTCGCGCTGGGACTCATCTGGTACGTCAGCAGCGATCCGGAAAGCAATATCGTCGCCAACCTTTCAGGCACGACGGCGTTCCTGCTGCTTTGCGTGTTCACCGTAGTGAACGTGGCCTGCTTGGTGCTTCGGCGCAAGAGGGACCCTGACCGCAAGGTTTTCTTCACGTCACCGGGGCAGCTGCCGCTGCTGGCCGCCCTGCTGTGCGCCTTCCTCGCCGGCCCGTGGGTGGGCCGGAACCCGATCCAGTACCAGGTGGCTGGCGGGCTGATGGCCATCGGCATTGTGCTTTGGTTCATCACGTGGCTGATCACGAGGAAATCCAACACCGGCCCGGGCGAACCGGTCGGCACCCAGAACATCGGCAAGGACGATCAGGTCCCGCCGCCTCCACGTGGCGGGTGACTCTGGGTCAGCGCGCCTTTGAGTGCTTGAGGGCAATCCCCGCGCGCAGGCCTTTCATGGCAAGGGCAGTTTTCGTCGCGACGGCGCCTGATTGGGTGATGATCAGCACCGTCAACAGCGCCGCAGCGACGTGCGCGTCCAGCATCAATTCAATGTCGTGATGGCCACCCAAGGCCTGCGCCGGCTGCGGCTGTTGCCACACATACGACTCATGTGTGTGCCCGGACGAACCGCCCCACCCGTCTCCGGAGAAACCGGCAAAGGACAGGTGCAGGAGCTGCTGGACGACGCCCGACACCAGAAACAGCACCCACACCGGGACATTCAGGTGGGCGAGCATGGACGCGCCCATGCTCAACAAAGCCGTCAGTGCCAAGAGAACCCAGGGACCCGGAACGGCTTCGCCGGCCACCAGATGCGCGGAGGCACCGAGCGCGACAGCCAGCGGGCCCGCCACCCAGGCCGCATGGACTCGCCGCCGGGCCAAATCCTGTGCTTTCACCGGTCACCTCCCGCCGACGTTGGCTGGCCGCGATCGACATTCCCACCGGGAAGTGAGCTGCCTCTCGCCTAAGTACCTACCCCTTTTCAGGGCCATCAACACAAGGCTTGCCGGCAGGAACAAAAAGCAATCGCAGCCACTGACAATCCTTGATACGAACCCGGGAGTATCCTTCCCGATCACCCCCGGGCGTGGTGCTATGGATTGCGCTGTTTTCCCTGCTCAAGCGGGGTTTTCAGGAGTAGGATTTTGGCATCGGCAGGATGTCTGGGACTCCTTGCCGCGAGGCCGGTCCTCCATCCGAAGGGCTGGCGACCAGCGTGAAAGTGAGACCAAAATGACTACCGCTTCACACCCCGCCCAACACCACATGATGGGGTTGACTCTTCACAACACAGCCTTGGGTATTGGCGCGGTTTTCCTGCTGGTTGGAGTCCTCGGGTTCATCCCGGGAATCACCACCGATTACGGCGCCATGACCTTTGCCGGACCTGAGTCCGGGGCCATGCTGCTTGGTGTCTTCCAAGTGTCAGTGCTGCACAACATCGTCCATTTGCTGTTTGGCGCGGCCGGCATTGCGATGGCCCGGACAGACTCGATGGCCCGCTGGTTCTTGCTTGGCGGCGGCGTGGTGTACCTGCTTCTGTGGATCTACGGCCTGGTCATTGACATGAACACGGGCGCCAACTTTGTCCCGTTCAACTCTGCCGACAACTGGCTGCACCTGGTCCTCGGCGTCGGCATGGTCGGTTTGGGCCTCTGGCTCGGCAGGGATGCCATGGCGAAGAAGATGAACGGAAGCGGCATGTAGCGCTTCCCACCGTTCGTTCAAAACCACGACGACGGCCGTCCCCGGAGCAGGAAATCTCCTCTGGGGACGGTCGACGTCATCATACGACGCTGGCCGAGTATTACCTGGGATCCGGAAGTGACGCAGTGAATGCCGCATCGAACAGTGAACGGCCGGAAGGCGAACCGGTCTCCCTCTGGGTCGCCACCGCCGGGTCCACAGATTTTCCCGTCCTGGACGGCGATATAGATGTCGACGTGGCAGTCATCGGCGGCGGTATCGCCGGGCTGACCGCCGCGTTGGGGCTCAAACGCGCGGGTCACACTGTCGCGGTCATCGAGGCAGCCCGCGTCGGAACCGGCGTCACCGGCCACACCACCGGCAAGGTCACCTCCCTGCACCGGCTCACATACACCGGACTTGCACGCAACCACGGCAATAACAACGCCCGCACGTACGGGCAGGCAAACCAGGACGCGATCGAACACGTCGCGCAGATTGTGGCCCAGGAGGGCATCGACTGCGACTTCCGCCGCGTCGCCAACTACACCTACGCCGAATCCGATGACGCGCTCGAACGTGTCCGCGCAGAAGCCGCCCTTACCGCGCGGCTCGGCCTTCCTGCTGCCTTCACCACCGAGGTGCCGCTGCCCTTCCCGGTAAAGGGTGCTGTCCGGTTCGACGGCCAGGGGCAAATCCATGCTCTCAAGTACGTCCAGGGTCTCGCCCGTGCGGTCAACGGTGAGGGCAGCTTCGTCTTTGAGGGGACGCGGGCGCAGCGAGTCCGCGATGGCTCCCCGGGCGTGGTCGACACCGAGCGCGGCACGGTCCGGGCCCGCGACATCATCGTCGCCACGAATGTGCCATTCGGCGGCCAGGGCCTGTTCTACCTGCGGTCTCATCCGCACCGCTCCTACATCGTCGCCGGCCGGGTGGACACCCCGCCGATGGACGCCACGTTCATCAGCGCAGACGAGCCGATGCGATCCATTCTGACCGTGAGCGGCGGTGGCAGCAGTTACGTGCTGTCCGGCGGCGAAGGTCATCGAATGTCCGAGAGCGGCGATACAGCCGGGCGGTACCGCAGACTCGCCGCCTTCGCCCACGACCGCCTCGGCGTCGGCGAGATCGCTTACCGCTGGTCCACCCAGGACGGCATCCCGCTCGACGGGCTGCCGTACGTCGGACTCATGTCCCCTACCTCCAAGCACGTGTACGTGATCACCGGGCTGCGCAAATGGGGCCTGACCAACGGAACCGCCGCCGCCCTCATTCTCACTGACACCCTCACTGGCAGGGAGAACCGCTGGGCCTCGGTGTTCAACAGCAACCGGCTCACCCCGGTAGCCAGCGCGGGACGGTTCATAAGGGAGAACCTCAAAACCATGTCAGCCGTCCTGGCCGGCAAGCTCAGCGGCCCACCCAGCCCCGCGGCCCTGGCCCCAGGGGAGGGCGCAGTCATCAAGGCCGGAGGAAAGAGCACCGCCGTCTACAAAGACGACGACGGTCAGGTCCACGCCGTCTCCGCCGTCTGCACGCACCTGGGCTGCACGGTCGGTTTCAATTCCGCCGATGTCACTTGGGATTGCCCCTGCCACGGCTCCAGATACGCTACCGACGGCACGGTCATCCAGGGACCCGCCAGCAAAAACCTCCCACCCGCACCGCAGCCCTGACCGCCCGCCGCTGCCCTCCGGTGAAAGGCTGGCTGCTGATCGGCTACGCCAGGGGAGTGACTGTCACCGCGGTCAGCATTTCGCGCTCGAAGCCCACCACGCGCCGCGGTCCGTGCAGGATCACTTCGTGCGTGTGCACATCGTCAATGCTCGACGTCGCCAGGTGCAGCTTGACCAGCCCGGGCGCCACAATGCGCTCCAGCCCCAGTCCGGTGAAGGACGTGCGGTCCGCATGCACGGTGAACACCACAGTGGCGGAGGCACCCGCGGCCAGTTCCACCCGGGCGTAGCCGATGAGTTCGCGGACAGGGCGGACCACTTCACCTGCCGGGTCGGTCAAATACAGCTGCACCACTTCGGCGCCGTCTACGGCGCCGGTGTTGGTGACCGTGCAGCTCAAAGTGACGGCGTCCGACGTCGACATGGTGGGGGCGCTGCACCGGTGGTCCGAGAAGTCGAAGGTTGTGTAGGACCCGCCGTGGCCGAAGCCGAACAGCGGTGTGGGGTCCTGGGCGCTCACCTCGGTCTTGCCCGCCAGCCTGCTGTGCAGGTAGGTGCCGGGCTGCCCGCCGGGGGAGCGGGGGAGGGAGACGGGGAGCTTGCCGGAGAAATTGGACATCCCCAGCAGCAGGTCCCAGAGCGCTTCCGCGCCTTCCTCACCGGGAAAGAATCCCTGGATGATCGCGTGGGCCCGGTCAGCGAACTCACCAAGCGCATACGGGCGTCCACTGAGGATCACAACGATGGCACGGGTACCGGCTTCCGCGGCTGCGGCCAGGACGCGGTCCAGCAACTCGTGCTGATCGCCGGGCAGGCGGAGGTCTGCCGCGTCGTTGCCCTCGCCGGACGTGCCCCGGCCGAACAGGCCCGCGTTGTCGCCCACCACAATCACGCAGGTCTCCACTTCCGCGGCGATGGCGCAGGCCTCGGAGATCTGCCCGTCGGTGCTCGCCTCGCAGGTGCCGGTGACGGCGCTCCGCACGTCCGCGAACCGTTCCGCGGCCACGGCCTCAACGGTGGGGATCCTGACGCCCAGGGGAACTTCCGGATGCGCGGCCCCCACGTGCGCGTCAAAGGAATAGCAGCCCAGCATGGCGAACGGGTCCGAGGACAACGGACCCACTACGCCGAGACGTGAAGCGCCACTCAGCGGAAGCGCGGGCGTGCCGTCGAACTGGCGGTTGGTGAGCAGCACCAGCGACTGCACAGCGAGCTCACGCGCCAATTGACGGTTTTCGGCGGGGTCCAGGTCGATGGCCTCAGCCGAAAGAAAAGGGGGGTCCGGATCGAAACCGGCGTCCAGCAGGCCCGCCTCGAACTTCTGGGTCAGCACCCTGCGCAAAGCGCGGTCAATAAGATCTTCCGAAAGTCTCCCGTCCCTGATCCGGTGGAGCAGGGGTTTGCCGAAGCAGTTCACGGTGGGAAGTTCGACGTCGACTCCTGCCTCGAGTGCCAGTGCGGCGGCGTGGCCGCCGTCCTCCGCCACCCCGTGCATCAGCTGCAGGAAGGAGACGCCGAAGTAGTCGGCCACCACGGTGCCCTCGAAACCCCAATCTTCCCTGAGCAGGGTGGTGAGGAGGGCGCGGTTGGCGGCCGCCGGCACGCCGTCGACGTCGGTATAGGCGTGCATGACCGAACGTGCCCCGCCGTGCTTGATGGCCATCTCGAACGGCGGAAGCATCACGTCCGCGAGCTCCCGCGGACCCATGGAGACAGGGGCGTGGTTGCGGCCCGCGCGGGAAGCGGAGTACCCCACAAAGTGCTTGAGGGTTGCCACGACTCCGGCTTCCTCGAGCCCCTGCACATAGGCCGTGGCCACCGTGCCCACGAGGTAGGGGTCCTCGCCGATGGTCTCTTCGACCCGGCCCCAGCGGAGGTCCCGGACCACGTCCAGCACGGGGGCCAGGCCCTGGTGCACTCCCAGACCGCGCATGCTGGCGCCGATCCGCCCCGCCATTTCCCGGACCAGCGGAGGGTTGAACGTGGCGCCCCAGGCCAGCGGAACGGGGAAGGCGGTGGCTTTCCAGGCGGCCAGGCCTGCCAGGCACTCCTCGTGGACCTGCGCGGGAATGCCGAACCGGGACGCGGCCATGATCTCCCGCTGGGCCGCTGCCAGGGCGCCTGCCCCTGCCGCGGGTTCTAGGGGAGTGGTCCCGTACATGCGGGTGATCTGCCCCAGGCCGTCTGCAATGACTTCGCTCCAGGAGCGGTTATCACCGGCCAGTTGGCTTTGCAGCGGCGCCACTGAATCGCCCTCAATGGAGGCGTTCACCCAGACGCCTACCAGCTGGGCGAGCTTTTCTTCAAGGGTCATTTCCCTGACAAGCCGTTCGACGGCGTCGTACCCGGCGGGGCGCTGGACTGCTTGGGTTTCGGCTGCTCCGCTGCTCACGGGCGTCTCCTTGGGTTGTAAACCATTTCCTAGAAACTATCAGAAAATTCCGTTTAGTTTCTAGACCAAGAATCCTTGACTTGCAGTACATATGCTTCCTACGGTTGAAGAAGTGGGGCGAGTGCGCCTCTGGATTCGTTCGTAAAATTCAACTATTTGATGGAAAGTTTCGGAGCAATCCGGACGCGGGCCGATGTTCGACTGCAAAGACGGAGAGAGCAAAATGCGGAGCTATAAAGTGGCCATTGTTGGTACCGGCGGGATAGCAGCCGTCCACGCGTCCAATGTGGAACGGACCGGCGGCAGGGCAGAGCTGGTGGCGGCCTGCGACGTGGACGCAGCTCGCCTGGAGGCTTTCAGCGACGAACACAGCATCCCGGGAAGGTTCCATAGCCTCACCGAACTGCTGGCGCAGACCAAGCCGGACATCGTGCATCTGTGCACGCCGCCCATGATGCACATCGACCAGGCAATCCAGTGCCTGGAAGCCGGCGTCCATGTCCTGTCCGAGAAACCGCCGGCCCTGAGCCTGGCTGATTTCGACAGGCTGAACTCGGCCGAGATCGCAGGCGGGGCGCAGTTCTCTTGCGTCTTCCAACACCGGTTTGGCGACGCGGCGGCAGCCGCCAAGAACCTGATTGGCGAAGCGGACTTCGGCCGGCCGCTCGTGGCGCGCTGCGACACGCTCTGGTACCGGCCGGACAGCTACTGGGACCTGCCCTGGCGCGGATCATGGAACGCCGAGGGTGGCGGACCCACCATGGGCCACGGTATCCACCAGTTCGACCTGCTGCTCCACCTCCTGGGCCCGTGGCAGGAGGTCACGGCCATCGCCACCCGGCAGGCCCGCAAAACCTCCACCGAGGACCTGTCCGCAGCCTTGGTGCGCTTTGAGAACGGGGCCGTGGCCACGGTGCTGAACTCCCTGCTGTCGCCCCGGGAGACCTCGGACATCCGCATCGACACCGAGTTCGCCACCATCGAACTGTCCCACCTCTACGGCTACTCCATACAGGACTGGACCATCACCGGGGCGCCTGGCCACGAGGATCCGGTCCGTGACGCCTGGGAAAGCCAGCCGCTGGAGCAGGGGAGTGGCCACTCGGCCCAGTTCCTGGCGATGTATGACGCGCTCGACGCCGGTTTGCCGCTTCCGGCGGGACGCGATTCTGCGCGCCAGACACTGGAGCTCGCTGCCGCCATTTACGCTTCCGCGTTCACCGGCAGGGCGGTGCAGCGTGGCGAGATCGTGCCCGGGCATGCCTTTTACGGCGGCATGGACGGCGACGGCCTGGGCACTCGGGTTCTGGAGTCAACGTCCCTCGCGTCCACCTCGCCCGCCTGAACACATTCCTCAGATCCTTACTGACTTTTGGAGATCCTTGTGACCACCACCGCTACAAGCACCACCGCAGCTACAGATACCCGCCTGGGCTATGCCGACGACGGCACCTCCCTGACCTTCACTGCCGGGGGACAGGAGCTGGCCCGCTACACCTATCTCCCCGAGGACGACCAGTACGAAAGCCCGCGCCCGTACTTCCACCCGCTCAGGACCCTCGGCGGCGACGAGGTCACTATCTCCCGGCCGTGGGACCACGTGTGGCACAAGGGACTTTCCTGGGCACTGCCGAACGTGGGGAAGGACAACTTCTGGGGCGGCGCCACGTACACGCGGGAAACGGAATACGCCAACCTGGACAACAACGGCGCCATGAACCATGAGGTCTTCTCCGAAATCAGCGAAACGGGCGCAGGCATCACCGCAGCCGAGTCCCTCATCTGGACCCCGCAGGAGGGCCAGCCCGTCATCGCCGAAAAGCGCCGCTTCAACATCCGGCTGCTGGATGTTCCCAGTGTGCCAGTCGGTTCTCCCAGCGGGGCGTGGATGCTGCTGTTCGAAACGGAAATGACCAACATCTCGCCGGACGTGATTGAGATCGGCAGCCCCACCACCGAGGGCCGGAACAACGCCGGCTACGGCGGGCTGTTCTGGCGCGGGCCGCGGTCCTTCACTGGCGGCGAGTTCCGCTCGGTGGAGGGTACAGGTACGGACGAGTTCATGGGCACCCGCTCGCCGTGGATCGCCTTCACCGGCCAGCATGATGTCACCTGCCGGTTCTCTTCCATCATGTTTGTGGAGGACAGCGCCAACCCCGGCGCCCCGAACCAGTGGTTCGCCCGCTCGTCCATCTTCGCCTGCCTGGGCTCCGCGCCGTTCTTCAGCAAAGCAGTACCACTGAAGGAAGGCCAGCCGCTGGCCTACCGCTACGCCGTCGTGGTTTCAGACGGGAAAGTGGACGGGGCCCTGGCCGCGAAACTGGCTGAAGCAGCGAAGGCAGCGCTGGAGAGCTGGACGTAATGGCCGTGGCAGCCAGCACCTTCCCGGGCGCTACCGCCATTTCGGCGGTCAGCATCTACGACTGGCCGGCCAGGGACGGCGCAGCGGGCGGCACCCCGCACCTGCACACAGCGTCCACGGAGGCGTACATCGTGCTGGAGGGGACGGGCCGCCTGGAAACCCTGGACTCGAGGGGGTTCGCGTCCACTGACCTAAGAGGATGCCGACGGCGGCGATCCGGTTGCGGAGGAAGCCGCCCGCCGTCGTCGTGACCTGGCGCTGGAGGGGTACTTTCAGCTCAAGGAGGACGTCCTCCGGTCCGGGGTTGCGGCGTTGGCAGAGTTCCATACGGCGGCAGCGAAGCTGGTCGGCGGGAACACCGCCACTTGGGCGGGTTTCCTGGAACACGGGGCGGCAGCTCAGGCCGAACTGACCAAGGAGCATTTGCGTTCTCTGGAACTCAAGGAAAGTTTCTTCCTCCAGGAGTCCGCTACTAGGATGGGAGAACGGAAAACCCGCAGAATCTACGGCATGTGTGGACGGATCGAGACGTGGGAACTTTCCGATAACAGTCAGCGCTGAGGATGATCCCCAGCTCGAAGAGGGCGGTTTGCGAATGGCTAAGGCGGACGTTGGACGGGCCACCATCAGCGAGATTGCCAGGGAAGCCGGCGTCTCCGTTCCCACTGTTTCCAAGGTCCTGAACGGGCATGCCCATGTGGCGGCGGCGACGCGTGCGCGGGTTGAGGAGATCATCGCCCGGCGTGACTACGCGCGCCGCCCGGCGAAGCGGAGCAAGAAGGCCGGCCTGATTGACCTGGTGTTTCCGGGGCTGGGCTCGGAGTGGGCGCTGGAAATCATCGAGGGTGTGGAGCGCGTGGCGCAGGATGCCGGGTACGGCACGGTGGTGAGCAGCCTGTCCATGGACGGATCGCGGATCCGGCCGTGGCTGGCAAACCTTGCGGAGCGGAAGTCGGACGGGCTGCTGATGGCGGTCTATGAGCTGGACTCCAAGCAGATCCAGCGGATCAAGTCGCTGGGGATTCCGGTGGTGCTCATTGACCCGGTGGGCCAGCCCGGACCTGACCTGATGACGGTGGGGGCCGCGAACTGGGAGGGTGCCCACTCGGCCACGGAGTACCTGCTGGGGCTGGGACACCGGCGGATCGGCATGATCGGCGGCCGTGAGGACCTGCAGTGCAGCAGCGCCCGGGAAGACGGGTACATCTCCGCGCTGCGGCGGGCCGGCATTTCGATCGATCACGCGCTGATGGTTCCCGGCGATTTTTCCATCGAAGCCGGTGAGGCCGGAACCCGAAAACTCCTGGAGCTGGCTGACCGGCCCACCGCCATCTTCACGGGCAACGACGCCCAGGCCCTGGGTGCCTACCGAGCGGCGCGCAGTGCGGGCCTCCGTATTCCGCAGGATTTGTCCCTCGTTGGTTTTGACGACATTCCCGCGGCCGAATGGATCGAGCCGGGCTTGACCACCATCCGCCAGCCCGTGGTCCAGATGGCGGAGACAGCCATGCGCGCGCTGCTCCGTCACCTGGACGGGGACGAGGAACTCCCGCAGCGGATCGAGCTCGGGACCGAGCTGGTGGTGCGGGGCTCGACGGCGGGACCGGCAAAGGCGTAGCCTGCCCCTGGTGCCCGGACCCAAATACGCCGGCCACCACGTTGCCGGGGTTCATCAGCAAACCTCAGCAGCGCAGTAGCCGGCGTCAGGGCGATCGGGGACTGCTAGTCCCTTTGTGCGGCTTGTGTGCCGCCGGCCGTGAGGGAGGCCTGAGAACGACACTCCCGGCGCCTCTGGTACCGCCCAAGTGAGGTAAGGGATACTGCCGGTATGAACGGGGAGGCATGGTCGTGAGGATCTTGATCGTTGAAGACGAAAAAGTGTTGGCCGAAACGGTTCGCCGCGGGCTGCGTAATGAGGGGTTTGTCGTGGATGTGGCCCACGACGGCGTCAGCGGCATGTCGGCCGCGATAGAGAATTCCTATGATGTGATTCTGCTGGATCTGATGCTGCCGCTGAAGAACGGATACGACGTACTCAAGGGAATCCGGGAACACCGGATCTGGACTCCTGTCCTGATGCTGACGGCGAAAGACGGTGAGTACGACCAGACGGACGCATTCGACCTCGGGGCAGATGACTACCTGACCAAGCCCTTCAGTTTCATGGTGCTGGTCGCTCGGATCCGGGCCTTAATGCGCCGCGGGGGCCCTGAGCGGCCGGTGGTCCTCGCCGTGGGGACCTTGAACCTGGATCCCGTGAGTCGCAGTGTTCGCCGCGGCGATACTCACATCGGGCTCACGGCCAAAGAATACGGGCTGTTGCACTACCTGATGCGCAGGCACGGGCAGGTGGTCTCCAAGTCCGAGATTCTCGACAACGTCTGGGATTCTGCCTTCGAGGGGGGAGATAATGTCGTGGAGGTGTACATGGGCTACTTGCGACGGAAAATCGATATACCTTTCGGGCTGCACACCCTCACCACTATCCGGGGAATGGGGTACATGCTCAGCCCCGACCGTGCCGCAGCGGCTTCCCCAGCCCCTGCAGCAGAGTGAGCCGCTGAGGTGGGGCTTTCTCAGGGGACTCTTCTTGACCGGGGAATGCCAGCTCGAACCGGCACCCGCCGCCGGGAGCTTCCATCGACAGGATCCGGCCGCTGTGGGCGCTCATGATGGCGGCCGCGATGGCCAAACCCAGGCCGCTGCCACCGCTTTCGCGGGACCGGCTTTCGTCAAGCCGTACAAACCGTTCAAAGATCCGCTCGCGTTCGGCAACCAGCACGGGCGGACCATCGTTGTCGATGGTGAGCAGGACGCCGTCAGCGGTGTTGCGCACTTCGATGCTGATCCGAGACTGTGCGTGTCGCTCCGCGTTGTCCAGGACGTTCCGGACTGCCTGGCCGAGGCGACGGACGTCGCCTGTAACCCGGGCCGGTTCAAGAAGGGCCTCGATCTCATGTTTGCTGGTGGAGCGCAGACGGCGGACCTCTTCATCCAGGACGTCATCCAGATCCACATCTGCCGTATCCAGACGCAGGCCCCCGTCGTTGGTCTTTGCCAGGGTCAGCAGGTCCTCGACGAGGTAGCGCATCCGCGCCGTTTCCCCGGCTAGGATTTCCTTCATCTCCTCCCACGTGGCCCCGGACGAATCAGCGGCCGCGATTTCCACTCCAGCGCTGAGTGTCGCCAGGGGGCTGCGTAATTCATGGCTGGCATCAGAGACGAAGCGTCGCTGTTCCAGATCCGAAGCCTGCAGCCGTTCCAGCATCATGTTCATCGTCAATGCCAGGGCCTGGATCTCGTCGGACGTCTGAGGCACCTCGACACGGCCGTCCAGCCTCCTGGCGTTAATGCCCGCGACCTGGCCTCGGATCCGCTCAACCTGGCGCAGCGACCGTCCCACGAGTATCCAGACACCGACGCCGACCCCTGCCACCAACAGCGGTGCGGCGCCAAGCATGAACCACGCCACCGTGGTAACCGTCTCGGACTGGACCTGCACCGTGGCGGCAACAACAACGGTGTAGACCTTCCCGTCCTCTCCGACACCCGTGGCAACCACGAACAGTTCATCGTCAGGTAGGCTCTTCAGCCCGGAAACGCGCTGGGACAGCGTTTGCTTCGCTTCTGGACGCAGCGTCGTGATCGGCGTCGCGGCCGTGGCAGCAACGGACGCGGCGTAGACCGATCCCTTGGGATCCAGGATCTGGATATACTGGCCCGGGCGGGCGGCGGACCTGACGTATTTGCCCGCTTCATCGAGGTCCTGTTCTACGATGTGGACAATCACGTCCTCGGCCTGCTGGCGGGTGAGTGTTTCCGTGGAGGCCACCAGAGCACTCTGCAGCAGCAGCAGCAGGATCAGTCCGCCTACGAGCAGCGCGGCCGCCACAGCGGCGACCGCCGTGGCCGTGGCGCGCTTGCGCACACCCCAGCGGGTGCGCACCGTTTCGGACTGAGGGGGCACCTTATCGGCATCCATGTTCCAAGGATGCGTCCCCGTCCCGCCAGAAACAAACCCCTCGCCGATACTCCTCAGGTCAGTCACATGCCCGTTAAGCCTGCTCTTATGTTCCATGACGCACAATGGTGACATGGCGCTGTGCCACGCGGCCGTGAAGCAGCAGCTAACCCTGGAAGGGAGCCGCCTATGACCGTACATGGACGGCCGGAAGGCCGGGACTCTTGCTCCCGGCGCCAATGAGAACCCGCGAGGTTCCTCCTACAGCTTCGCGGGTTCTCTTTGCCCTGCCAAACGTGGAGTGCCCGCCTTGGTGTCAGCCACTCCGGAAAATCTCCCAGCCCCGCGGGGGACTGTCTGATGAACGGTTTGGCTGATGAACGGTTTAACGGGCGGTTTCAAGGAGGAGCTTCGGCTGCCGCGAGACTTGCCCCTCACGCTAGTAGGAAAGCAGGCTGTGCGTTGGCTGAGACAGGCTGTGCGGCGGCTGAGAATTGTCCGGTGAATGTTGGAGGCGGAGAAGACGTAGAGCAAGCTAGGAGTACACAATTCGAAACGGCTGGGGAGACAAGTAGAGGAGACTGTCATGGGCAAGAAAACCCTTTGGATCACCGGCATGGCTACGGCAGCGGCTGCGATCGGGGGAGCGTCCGCTGCGGTGGCGGGCAGCACGCCCGGCGACGATCAGCCGTTAACTGGATCCGTCCTCCAGCAGGCCAGCGATTCGGCCATTGCCCACACAGGTCCAGGCACCGTAGCCAGTGCAGAAACGGACAATGACGCCAATACTTCATATGAAGTGGGCGTCCGGTTGAACAACGGCAACAGTGTCGAAGTTGAGCTCAACAGCTCGTTCCAGGTGGTCACGACGGAGCACGACGATGACGGGGCCGGCTCTGGGCCGCCTTTGAGCGCCGCTGACCGGGAGAAGGCAGGACAAGCCGCGGTGGCGAGGGTTGGCCAAGGGCGGGTCGGAGAAGTGGAACGCGAGAACGAAGGCGGCTCCGCGTATGAGGCGGAGATCATCCTTCCGGACGGCTCCGAAGTTGACGTTGAACTGGGAGCAGATTTCCAGGTCCTGCGGACGGAAGCGCCCGAGCGCGACTGATCGGCGGGCCTGACCCCAGCCGAGCAACCGAGTTTTTCCCGCCGTCCTCGCGAGGAGGGCATTCGTACCCGAAGGCAGTGTTCGGTCAGGACGATAGCCTCAGCATGCAACACGGCCACGTGCCGAGCAGGGAGCCGTGGGATGAAGAAAACGACACGGATTCTTTTGGTGGTCCTGGTAATCAACGCCGCTGTCATGGTCGCGGGAATGTTGCTCGGGCCTGACACCGCAGGCTCTGCCTTCTTGGTGATCTCAATAGGAATCGGGGCCTATGCCGCCCACGGGCGAGGGAGGGAGGCAGGACATGAAACCGGGGGGCCTGGGTCTGGGGCAATAGGAGCGGGAATACAATGACCCCATGGGTTCCGTTGGCGATTCCTTGGCCGCTTTGCCTCCGTCGGATCGGGCTTGTCCTCAACGGGTGATTGAGGTTGCGCGGGCCGTGGCGCCGGAGGCTGTTGATGGCGTGAGCTACGGGATGGCTGCCCTGAAGCTTGACGGGAAGCCGCTCCTTGGAGTCGTTGCAGCTGCTAAGCACCTCTCCGTCTTTCCGTTTTCCCCGGAGGTTATTGACGCCGTCGCCGGAAGGCTCGAGGGCTTCTCCCTGTCAAAAGGCACCATCCGCTTCACACCGGATCATCCCTTCCCGGACGAGATCATTGAGGAGATAGTCCGCCTGCGGCGCACGGAGATCCTCAAGTAGGCCGCCCGTGCCAGGCTAGCCATGAAGCAAGGGGTGTCACCGACGCCTCCTGCCCATGGAGCGGACGCACCGGATCCGGTTTATCGTCTATTGGGTGCAATCGCCCATGGGGATGCGAGGATAAGTCGGACCTGCCGTGTGGCTGACTAAACTGAATGCTGAGGAAGGCGGTCCGTACAGTGAAGGAAACTGCTACCGGCATGCCGGGAACGGTCCTGCAGGAGCGCTACCGGGTAGGCGAGGTGCTTGGACACGGCGGCATGGGCACTGTGTACCGCGGCACGGATCTGGTGCTGGGCCGCGATGTCGCACTCAAGATTTTCCGCGCGGACCTTGCAGATCCGGCAGAACTGAGCAGGCAGCAAAGCGAAGTTCGGTTGCTTGCACGGCTGAACCATCATGGTCTGGTTACCCTCTTCGATACCGGCACGCTCCTCCAGGACCAACGGGACGTTCCCTTCCTCGTGATGGAGCTGATCCCTGGAATTGACCTTCACCGTCGTCTCGCAGCCGGGCCGCTGACGGGAACTGAAGCAGCGCGGATAGGGGCGG
Source organism: Arthrobacter pascens (assembly GCF_030815585.1). Classification (NCBI taxonomy): domain Bacteria; kingdom Bacillati; phylum Actinomycetota; class Actinomycetes; order Micrococcales; family Micrococcaceae; genus Arthrobacter; species Arthrobacter pascens. The sequence continues at coordinate 3,382,453 of NZ_JAUSWY010000001.1, read as the reverse complement.
AACTGTCTGAGGCGCTGCAGTACATCCACCATCACGGCGTGGTGCACCGTGACGTCAAACCGGCCAATATCCTGCTGGCCCGCTATGCGGCAGATGCCGAAATCCGCGCCAAACTCGCAGACTTTGGTATTGCCCGGATGCTCGACGGGGCCCGGCTAACCGCCACCAACATGATTCCTGGTACGGCCGCCTATCTGAGCCCGGAACAGGCCAGCGGGGAGCCCGTGGGCCCGCCCGCAGACATCTATTCACTGGGCTTGGTGCTGTTGGAAGCTCTCACCGGGAAGGTGGAATTTCCGGGTTCCCCGCTTGAGGCCGCTGTGGCCCGGCTGTCGCGGGATCCGGTTGTACCGGATGCTCTGGGTAAACGGTGGAAATCGCTGTTGGCCGCCATGACTGCCCGCGACCCTGATGAGAGGCCGGACGCCGGCAAGGTCGCCAAAGCTTTGCGCGACGGCGGCGACTGGAGCACGCTGTCCGGGCCGGTGGGTGCTGCAGATGCTAACGACGAACTTGAGCCCCAGCGAACCCTGGTCCTGCGCGCGGGCCAAGGGCAGCGTCCTGGCGCTGCAGCGCCTATTGGGAGCGAAAGAGGAGTGCTTCCTGCCCTGCCGAGCAGCGAAATGACCAATGCCACGTCCTGGCGGCCAGCTCCTCAAGTCCCGTCACGCAAGCCGGCATCAGTCCGCCAGCCGCCAGCATTGTCGCGGCCTTGGAGGAACCTGCGCAACATCGGTAGCCGCAAGCTGTGGGTTTTCGCGGCGTTCTGCACCGCGACGGGAGTACTCATCGCCGTTGTGTTGCTGGGTCCGATTCCGCGTTCTTCGCCGGGGCCGGTTGATGCCCCGGCTCCCGCCGTTCCGGGGCAGATGGGCGACCATTTCAAGGAGCTGGAAGAGAGCGTCAGGCCATGATCCACGTACAGCCCACCGGCTTGAAACGTCCTGGTCCGGAGCTGCGGCCGGGCCAATTTCCTCGTGGGAACAGCTTCTTCCGGATAGCCGCCACGTGGATCCTCACAGCCCTCCTGCTGGCTGGGTGCGCGGGTGCACCTGAGTTGGATGAACAGGTGGCAGGAAACCTCCAGGCCCGTGTTGCTGCGGCCAAACAATTCGCCGCCCAACAGGATTTCGGTGCTGCCGTGACTGAGCTTGAGAAGTTAGGCAATGAAGTGCAGGCTGCGGCAGACCAAGGGCGCCTGTCGCAGGAGAGGCAATCCCGTATTGAGGCGTCAATCGCCAAGCTCCGGGCTGACCTGGACGCGGCCATCGCCGCCGCTGAACCGCCAACACCCAGTCCAACAGTCCCTTCACGTGAACCTCAACAGGAGCCTGGCCGGGAGGGAAAGGAGGACGCGAAAAACGGGGAAGGCAAAGACGAAAACAAAGATCAAGGCAAGGATGACTGACCGACTGATGACTGACTGCTGGTGCGGTCAGTAGAGCGGTCAGACGGCGAAAGGCCCTGGCCAATGGCCGCTGGCCGGGGACTCCTTCCCCGGCTTAGAGGATTGAGTACTGGGCGATGATTACCCCTGTAGCCGTCGTGATTGACCGCTGCAGAGTCAGATCGAGGCGCTGGCCGTCACCGAACAACTTCGTCCCCGAACCGAGCACGATGGGATGGATCAGCAGAATGTACTCGTCGATCAGTCCGCCTGCGTGCAATGACTGGACGAGTTGCCTGCTGCCCAGGATCGTCAGGCCGCCGTTGACTTCCTCACGGACGGCGGCGACAGTTTCGGTTGCCTCACCCGCAAGCAGTGTTGAGTTCGGATATGCCAAGTCGGTTCCAGCCGATCTGGAGACCACATACTTTCGCGAGTTCAGGAGAACATCGGTGAAAGGGTTCGGTTCCGGCGTCGTGCTCCAAAACCCGAGAAGGTCTTCGTACGTGCGGCGGCCGAACAACAGAGAACCCTCGGATGACATTCCCTCGCCAGCGAACTGCATGGATACCTCATCCTGATAGCCATTGGCCCAGCCGCCGTACTTGAATCCTTCGCGAGTGTCCTCATCGGCCCGTCCGGGTCCCTGCATGACCCCGTCAAGGGTGACGCTCTGGAAAGCACTTATCTTTGTCATCACATGCTCCATCAATCGAATGGGTCCAGCGCCGGGTCCCGATTTCATCGAATCTCACCAAGTTCCCGGGCGCGGAACACGCCTAACCAAGCCCCGCACAGCAGGATGCCACGCCGGCAGTTGCGCGAATAATTTCCACTGAGCTTTTCAGTGGATTATCTGATAGCGCACGTGGGTGACGAGCCTGGTGCCGCTCGCTTCCGTCGGCTCAAGCTGAAGGTTCGCGACGCCGTCCAAAAGCCGCTCGCCCGATCCCAGAACGATGGGTGCGATGTGGAGCCGCAGCTCGTCGATCAGCCCCGCTGAAAGGTATTGGCGGACGGTCTGCGCTCCTCCGGCAATGGCCACGTCCTTGTTGCCAGCGGCCTTCCACGCCTGGCCCAGCGCCGATTCGATCCCATCGGTCACGAAGTTGAACGTGGTGCCGCCCTGCATCTCCAGGGGCTCGCGTGGATGGTGCGTGAGAACGAATACGGGTGCGTGATAGGGGGGTTCCTCACCCCACCATCCCCGCCATTCCTCATCCCAGTCCCCGGGTCCTGCGAACATGTTCCGTCCCATGATGTAGGCACCGGCCGCGAGGATGCCTTCGAGCGCGGCTGCGTTGGACTCGGGTTCTTCGAACTGCCATCTGTGCAGCAGCTCTCCACTCTCGCCCAACGGTTCCGCCCGGCTTTGGTTCGGACCGGCGGCGAATCCGTCGAGGGAAATGGTCAGGTCGCACGTGACTCGGTTCATGCGCCCATCATGTCACCACCCGGCGGTTCGGGTCCGGGCTGAGCGTCCAGTAGTTGTCGCCGTTGTGCCGCTCGCAGGTGATGTTCCCGTGGCCGACGACCCACCGCGCAAGGAGGTCGTTTGTGTCATTATATGCGTATGAATGCAGATAACGGAGTTTGTTCCTTAGGGGTGGACAGCCAGTACGTGGAGTTGGCCGTTGAAGTCTTCGCTATGCTTGCCGACGCGACCAGGGTGCGCATCATCCTTGCCCTACGCGACGGGGAGATGGCGGTGGGCGCTTTGGCTGAGGAGGTCGGGAAGTCACCGGCCGCAGTGTCCCAACATCTGGCCAAAATGCGCCTGGCCCGGATGGTTTCTACCCGGCAGGACGGAACCAAAGTGTTGTACCGGCTGGAGAATGAGCATGCCCGCAAGCTGGTGGCGGACGCGATTTTCCAGGCCGAACACGCGCTCGGCGAAGAACCCGCCCACCATCGCCGGGATAGGAAGGAGGGCTCATGAGCAGGCCAGGACCGGTCCATGAGCAGCACACAGACCATGGACATAGCCAGGGCCACGTGCACGGGCACGAGCACCATCATCATAGCGGGTTCAAGGGCTGGCTGGTGGAGCTCTTTGTTCCCCACACGCATGACGCTGCCGATTCGATCGATGATGCCATGGAGGCAAGCACTGAAGGCGTGCGTGCCTTGAAGATCAGTCTCTTCCTTCTTCTGGTCACGACTCTCTTGCAGTTCCTGGTGGTGCTGATCAGCGGTTCCGTGGCTTTGCTGGCTGATACGATCCACAACTTCTCGGATGCCCTCACGGCGGTGCCTCTGTGGGTTGCATTCATCCTGGGCCGCCGCGCCGCGACCCGCCATTACACCTACGGATTCGGGCGGGCGGAAGACCTAGCCGGGCTGTTCATCGTCGGTGTCGTCGCCCTGTCCGCTGTGATCGCGGCGTGGCAATCCGTTGACCGTCTCCTGCACCCCCAGCCCCTGAGCAACCTGTGGTGGGTCTTCGCGGCCGGCCTGATCGGTTTTGCCGGAAATGAGGCAGTTGCCATGTACCGCATCAGGGTGGGCCGCCGGATTGGTTCGGCCGCCCTGGTCGCCGACGGCGTGCATGCCCGCACGGACGGCTTTACGTCCCTGGCTGTCGTCCTCGGCGCGGTGGGGGTCATGCTTGGCTTCCCACTGGCTGACCCCATTGTTGGTATGTTCATCTCCGCAGCCATTCTGGTCCTTTTGTGGGGGACGGTGCGCAGCATCGGGCGCAGGTTGATGGACGGGATCGAACCGGACCTGATCGATGCGGCACACAAAGCCCTCGAGGGCACCCCGGGCGTGCTGGCCGTGCCGCGTCTTCAGCTGCGCTGGTCGGGACACCGCCTGCAAGGCGCCGCGACGCTGCTCGTCGCCCACGACGTGAGCCTGGCGGCGGCTGAACAGACGACCCATGAAGCCGGACAGCGCCTGAGCCATGCCCTGCCCAAGGTTGACGATATGGTGCTCACGCCCCTCACCGCCACGACAAAAGGCAGCCGCGCATGAGGTCGAGCATTGAAGCCTTAGAAAGAAGGGAGGGGCTCTAGGAACACTCCAGAGCCCCGTCCAAGTGGCTGTCAGTGCTCGTCGTAATGTCCTTCGTGTTCGGCGTGCTTGTGGCCGTCATGGAGGTAGTCCAGGTGGTCGCCGTGCTGGACTGCCTCATGGGTGCAGTCCGGGCCGCCGTGCTGGTGTTCGGTGAGTGTGTGTTCGGCCGGATCGTCGTGTTCGTCGTAGTGGCCTTCGTGTTCGGCGTGGCGGTGCCCGTCGTGGAGGTAGTCCACGTGGTCGCCATGCTGGACGGTCACGTGCGCGCAGTCCGGGCCGCCGTGCTGGTGTTCGGTGAGTGTGTGTTCGGCCTGGATTTCCTCGGTCATGATGTGCTCCTTCTCTGGGTGCTGTTTGGCGCCTTGCGTTCCTGGCTGTGTGCGATGGCATCCTGAATGACGCGGGCGACGTGACCATCTGTCAGGGAGTAAAGGGTTTCCCGTCCGGACCTCGCCGCCGTGACGAGATTGATCCCCTGAGCAGCCGCAGATGCTGGGAGACCAAGGGCTGGGACAGCTTCGTTGCCTCAGCCAGTGCGCTCACGGACGAGGGCTCGTGGGCAAGCGCGCACAGGATGAGGAGCCGTGAGGTGGCGGACAGGGCCTTGAACAGCTCGGCCGCTCCTGAGAGGGCGCCCTCATCGGAATTCACATGAAAACATAAGCATGCAACTATGTCGCCGAGCAAGGCCTTCATGCTGAGCAGAGAAGTTCCACGCAAGGATTGTGCGCCGGTCTGCGGCTGTCACGCCCACAACCCCGAAGCAAGGCGACTCGCCGCCCAAATCTATCCGTTACGCAAGCGTGACATTAGGGGAGGGTTTCCTGTACGGTTTTGGGGTGGCCCATCTAGCTTGGGCCGCGTCCGGGATGACGCCGAGCTCTGCCACATCCCGGACTCCCAGGACTAAGGCAGAGACGGGGGACCCAGAGTCTTCGGGCCGCTGCCCAGCGGCCCTTGGGGTGAAGCCGTCACGTCTAACGTGCTGGCCGGTTGACCTCTTCCGAACCCGACAGCTAACTCCGCAGGCGTGAGAGGCAACCATTATGTCCCGTTCGCTGGATCAGTCGCGCCCTTTTCGGGCCGGGCGACACCGTGCAGAAGCTGCGCCATCCATCACCACACCACTCACCCCGGCAAGCCCCGACGCGGAAGTGTCAAACGCCGGGCAGGCTCCCACTGAACCGATTCCGACGGCACTCGCACCGGCACTCACAGAACCGGCTCCCGCTGCACCGCGACGAAGCAGGATCAGGCGTCCGGCCTTTGAAGCACCCCCGGCCCCGGAAACAGCGCCCATAGCTGAAGTTCCTCCCGCGCCGGCGGAAAAGAGCACCGCTCCGGAAGCTGCACTCACAACCGCCCCCACGGCAACGCGGCGGAGCAGGGCAGGACGCGCGGCTGTTGAAACGCCAGTGGAGACCACGCCTGCTGCAACCCCAAGCAGCGAACCTGTAAGCGCGCTCAGCCCTCATGTGGCTGCCGCCTTCAGTTCCCAGCCCCGTGACGTCCTGCGGAAGGCCGCTTCGGTTCGCGTCATGGGTCAGCGGATGACTGTAGTTGCCGGCGCCCTTGCCGTACTGCTTGGTGTCGGCGCCGCCGGGCAGGCCACAGAAGTGCCCTTTTTCGGCAAGGAATCTTCCGCTCAGGACGCCGCCGTCGCATCAGATGCACCTCCAGCGACGTCAGGAGCACGGCCTAGCTCCTCTACCGGCCCGGCGACACCCCGGCCCAGCGTATCGAGTGGAACCCCGATACAGCCCGACCCCAGCACCGGTCGTGTGCCGGCGGCCGCGAATCCCAGAGCCGCTGCTTTGCCGTTTGTCGCCCGCCTGCCCAAGCAGACTGCCTCTCCAGCCGTGGCTGGAATGATAGCTGCGACCTCCGCCGCGGCTCCGCCCGCCGCGGCTCGGCCTTCCTCGGTCCCGTCCTCGAACCCTCAGTCCCCGTCCACCTCGTCAACGCCGCCTACGTCGTCAACGGCAACAACGGCGCCGTCGCCGACACCAACAACGGCACCGACAACGGCTCCGACGACGAAACAGGCGGCGAAATCGACGTCGACACCTACGACGCCGACATCGTCGCCGTCGCCGACACCAATGTCCGCCTCGCCCGCTCCCTCCCCGACTGCGGCTCGCCCTACTGCCCCACAGGACGAGGATGACGCCGCAGAAGACACCGTGACACCCGCGCCTACGTCAGCGCCCTCGGCTCGTCAGGAGGGGGCGCGGAGCAAATCAATGCGCTAAACGTGGGGAGCATTCACGGCAGCGCGGGACCTCAGGGTTGCCGTGCAAAAGCCGCTCGGCGGAGCTTTTTCAGGGGTAATCATGGCATATTGACATGCAGATTTCGCGGGAATACTGTCTGCCTTGGGCCTTCCGCCTCGCTCCCAAAGAATTTCGGCGCTGAGTCTAGGACTCTTCTGCTAGGCGAGGGCGCCAGCGAGGAGTCACTAATGTCTTGGGAAATGACCGGAAAATATACCTCCAGTTGCAGCTGCCAGTTGATCTGTCCCTGCCCCGTCGATGGCCCGCCCACCGGTCCGAATGGCGAGTGCCGCGGCGTGGCTGTGTTCCAGATCGCGAGCGGAAATCTCGATGACACCGATCTCTCGGGAGTTGTTTTCGCCTTCGCCAATTGGTTCCCGTCGAACCTCAGCGCAGGCAACTGGAAGGTGGGTATCGTCGTCGACGACGGCGCCTCGGATGCTCAGGCGAGCGCGCTCGAAACCATTCTCCACGGTGATGCCGGCGGCCCGTTTGCGGATTTCGCCGCACTCTACGGGGAATGGCTGGGCGTAGAGCGTGCGGGCGTCACGTTCTCCGACGACGGCGACCGCTCGTCCGGCTCGGTAGCCGGGCGCGCGGACTTCACGTTCGAGCCGCTGGCGGGGCCGGGCGGCGGTTTCACCACCGAGAAGAACGCGATGTATGGCTTCGCCGAGGAGTTCCGGATCGGAAAAGCGCCGGGACACTCGGACCTGTTTGGCCTCGACTTCGACGGCGTCTACGGTGAGGCCGCGGACTTTGCCTACGCCAGCGAGATGGCCGAGAACGCTCCCCGGGGCCGGGTCTGAACGCGCCTGGCTGATGCGGCGCAAGAAGCTGTTGACGAGAGGCGGCACGCACCCACTGGAGCGCGCCGCCTCTGTTTCGCCTGCCACGGCGCCCCGGGTCGATCCGCGGGAGGCCGGCCTGATCGCTGCCCTGCTCATACTCGCCGCAGCGAGTTGGATCTTCACCTCTGTGCAGATGAGCGGAATGGACATGGGCCCCTGGACGGACCCGGGACCGTTGGGATTGTTCGTCACGACGTGGGTGGTAATGCTGGCGGCCATGATGTTCCCGTCCGTGGCGCCAATGGTCGTGGCCTATTCGCGGATTCAGAGCCACCGCCGCAAGACGGGGCGCTATGCACCGCCGGGATCCACCGCTGTGTTCGTGGCCGGCTACCTGATCACCTGGACGGTCTTCGGCGTGGCGGCCTATTCGCTCTATTCGGGAGTCGCATCATTGTTTCCCGGGCTCGTCGCGTCGGATCAGGGCGGCCGCTACCTGGCGGCCGGAGTAATCATGGTGGCGGCCGCCTATCAGTTAACACCCGCCAAGAACGTCGCGCTGATGAAATGCAGGAGCCCCATGGACTTCATCCTTCACCGCATGCGGAACGGGTATGGTGGCGCGCTGCGCATGGGCGTGGAGCATGGCGTCTGGTGCGTCGCGTGCTGCTGGGCGCTCATGGTGGCGCTGTTTGCGCTGGGCGTGATGAGCGTCGGCTGGATGGCGGTGGTTGGGGCCTTCATCGGGGGGGAGAAGCTGCTCCCGTGGAAAGGGCTCGCAAACCGTTCAGTTGCGGTGGCGTTGGCCGTGATTGCGGTCGGCATTGCCCTGTTGCCTGTCGCGATGGACGGAATGCAGATGTAACAGTGCGGTTCCACGTATGCGGCAAATGAACCGGGGGAAATTTGGCATGGTCTCATGAATAAAGGAGTCGGAAATGTCTGACGGCAGTGGAATCATGCAGCGCTTCTACCAGGAAGTTCTTGTGGGCGGAAACGTCGCACTCGTCGACGAGCTGATAGCGGATGACTTTGTGGACCACGAGGAGCCTTTTCCCGGGCAACCGCCGGGCAAGGCAGGCGTCGTGTTTTACATAAACGCAATCCGGTCCGCATTTCCGGATCTCAAGGTCAAGACAAGCGAACCTGCATTGGCGGACGGAAATCTGGAGGCCGTTCACGGAATCCTAACCGGTACGCACCGAGGCGACTTCGTGGGAATTGCGCCAACCGGACGAAATGTTGAATTCGCCGGGATCGACATTATCCGTGTCCAGGACGGCAAGGTCGCCGAGCACTGGGGAGTTACCGATACGCTGACGCTCATGCAGCAGATCGGCGCAGTGCCGGCATAACTGGATGCCTGGCAACGATTCCCAGGCCCTCGGCGATTACCGTGCCGCTCCGACTGCGCGCTACGAGCTCGCTTATCCGGTACTTGCAAAGGGCCGCGGGCTCTACCCGCTTCACACGCCGTGATTGCGTGTCGAAAAACAGGTACCGTGATCGGCCAATATCCATGCTTTAATAAGCCTGCTTGGTATTGGCGGACGCTGGGGATGCTGATGCTGCTTCGATCACTGGTCGAGACAGGAGATCCCCATGCCCTTGGATTCGCTCGCGCGCCAGGAGGGGCGCCACTGCCGATCATCCCTGGCCCGGCGGAGGCGCCTGATTCTCTCGAGGGGAGCGGCCGCGCTGCTCATCCCGGCCACTCTCATGTTCCCCGCCGTGCGTTCGGAACCCCCGTCCTGGTCTACTTCCCCGGCTGCCCCAGCTACCATGGCTGTTCAGGCTGCGCCAGCTACCTTGGCTGCCCCGTCTGCGCCAGCTACCTTGGCTGCTCCGGCTGCGCCAGCTGCCCCGTCTGCCTTGGCTTCCTTGGCTCCAGAAACTTGGGGCATGGCGACGACTGCCATACCTGCGGGCCTGCAGGACAGCATTGACCGGATTCTCAAGGGTGCGGAGGGCTATCGCGTCGGCGTTGCCCTCGCTGCGGTTGGCGGCGGAGAGCCACGTACGTATGGGGATCAGTCGCCTTTCGTGGCGGCCAGCACGGGGAAGCTCATCACCGCCGCGGCCTACTATCACCTCGTTGAAACCGGTGAAGCCACCTTGGAACAAAAGTTGGGGAACTACAACGCCGCCTTCCAGCTCAAGTCCATGATCAATAGAAGCACCAACGACTCGTGGCACCTTTTGAGGAACGCCGTCGGGTACCCGCGCCTCATCCGGTACGCCGCCTCGATAGGCATCCCCTACGATCAACAAAACCTCCTCACACCAGCGGAAATGGCACTCTTCCTGACGCAGCTGTACTCAGGGGGCCTGCTTAACCGGGAGCACACCGAGCAGCTGCTCGGTTACATGCAGAACACCAATGTTGAAGGTCTTATCCCCGCCGCCTGCAGGCCGGACATCACAGTGCATCACAAATATGGGCTGCTCAACGGAAACCTTCACGACGTTGCGCTGCTTACCTTCCGGGAAAGGACCTATGCATTGGCGATTTACACCGAAATCGCTGACAGCACTGACGAGGCCGAACGCATCCAGATGATCCACACGCTGACAGAAACTATCGTGGACGCCGTCTTCCCGCCTTCGCAGCCGAGCGGGTAGGACGTTTTCGGATCGGCGATGCTCCGTGCTTTGGATGTGCAGCCACACCCTCCGCAGCCCGGGCAAACGTGGGTACGGTGGCCTCATGCAGAAAATATCGATAGATGCCCTGGCCCGTCAGCAAATCAAGGCCGCTGTGGCGGCACCCAGCGGGCGGGCGGCCGACACGGCCTTCGGCGGACACGAGAAGGCCCTCCGGCAAACCGTCATGGCCTTCCGTGCCGGCACTCAGCTCAGCGAACACCAGAACCCCGGCGAAGCCACGGTCTTTGTCCTGAAGGGAAGCGTCTGGCTAAAAGCCGGTGGTGAGTCGTGGCAGGGCAAGGCGGGCGACCTCCTCATTGTGCCGAATGGTCTCCACAGTCTTGAGGCGGAAGAGGACTCGGCTGTTCTCTTCACGGCGGTCAAAACCGACCGGTTCTGTGATGTGAAACAGCGGAGGCAGTCTCAATGCCCGCGTTACCGTACGTTGTGCCCGAGAAACTCCTCTTTCGTAAGTCCGAACAACGATTCGTCCAGGTATTGCCCGTTCATGTAGATAACCTGCCGGCGGACGCCTTCTTGCACGCAACCGAGTTTTTTCAGCATCTTGGCCGAGCCCTCGTTACCCTCAAGAACCTGGTCGTTGAATTTGTTGAGCCTTCGTTCAAAGAAACGCATACTTCAACAGAATGATCATGGCTCGAGTACCGTAACCCTTCCCGTGGCGCTCTTTGTTAATCACCGTGCCGATGCTGAAAGTGCCGTTCCGCTCGTCAATGCTGTTTAGGTTGATGCCACCTACGGCGTCACCGGCTGAATCTTCGATCGTGAGCATGATGCGTCCATTTGACGAGGAGAAGTCAGCGTTTTCCTCGGCGAACTTCCTCGATGCTGAGGTGGTGGGAGGCAGCTCTATGGCAGCTTCGAGGCAATGATTTCGGAAAACGATTGCCCCGTACCGGCCAGTGTGGTGGTTGCATTGGGGTCATGACAATCTCAAACAGTGTCAGAGATGTAGCCGACAAGGTCATGTACCGGGCGACGTTTGGGGCGGCGGATCATTATCTGGAGTGTTGTCCAGCAGTTACGGTCCGGACGATTTCACTTGGCCCCGGTTCCTGTTTTAATTCAAGTAGATGCAGCAATCGAGACGAAGGCCACAAGCGGCCTTCCCGTGAGCTGGCCTCTGTACTCAGGTGGCGGTAACTATGGGCATCAAAGTGGCAGTCGGTTATGACGGCTCGGACCCGTCCAAAGTGGCCCTGCACTGGGCCACGGAATATGCCGTGGCCTCGCAGGCCGGCGTTCGCATCATCCATGCCTGGATCTGGCCCCTGTTCACTCACGACGTCGCACCAGTGAAGGGCGTCGCCGACAGCGGGCTGCGGCACGCTGCCGAAGCGATTCTTTCCGAGGGCGTGGAACTTGCCCAGGAGTACTCGCACGGGCAGGAAATCGAACCGCGGATGATTGCGGGCCTGCCCGCCGACGTTTTGCGCCAGGAATCCCTCGATGCGGACCTGCTCGTGGTCGGTAACCGCGGGCTGGGGGGCTTCCTCGGAAAACTGGCCGGCTCCGTTTCCGTTGACCTCTCCGGGGCGTGCCCCTGCCCACTTGTGGTGGTCCGGGCCGAACGAGGGGAAGGAAAACCAGTGGTTGCCTGCGTCGACGGGCACCTGCGGAGCAGCAAGGTCCTGGAGCAGTCAGTCCGTGTGGCGCAGACCCTGCAGACGAAGCTGCGGATCGTCCATGTTGATCCGTCTGCGCCGGTTTGGAAGCGCCACACACCCGCACAGAAGCACGGCCATGATGTGCTGCGCAATGCCATGCTCTGGGTGCAGGATCTCGCCCCTGACATGGCCGTGACGGAGGAATTACTCTCCGGCCACTCCGTGGCTACTGCACTGGTCGAGGCGGGAGCTGACGCGGAACTGCTGGTATTGGGGGCCCACAGGCGTGAAGGCCATCCCGGAACCCTGGCCACAGTTCTGACCCACGCACATGGCAACGTCATGATCGCCAGGTAACAGCGCATTCTTCCGATCCGTGGAAACTGCTTACGACGCTGCACACACAGCCTGCCTGGCTCAACCACTGCCTTCCTTCGGCCGGTCGAAGCGACCTTCCCGAGGGGTGTCCTTGCTTAGAGTTTTTCATCATGTTTCCGGTGGGCCTGGGAGATCAGGTCCACCAGGTCCTTCTCGTCATTAGCGTGCTGGCGATGTTTTGGTCCGAGGCTGCGTATCTGTTGTTCTTCCTCGAGCAGCTTCGTGAAGATCCGGTTCCGTTCTCCGACCTCCGTGGTGTAGTCAGGGTCCAGGTAGTTGGCAGCATGACGACGGGCGGCAGACGTGACCGCTTGAACCTTTCCGCGGCGGCTGAGCAGGGACGCGAGGACAGTTACACTCAGCACTGCGATGATGACTGTGAGCGAAAGCCGTGTATCCAACTCGATTACCGGTACCGGATCGCCGTCGTTGATAAACGCCACGTTGTTTTCGTGCAGGGCGTGGAGCATGAGTTTTACGCCGATGAATGCCAGGATCAGGGCCAGCCCGTAGGAGAGGAAGATCAGACGGTTCAGGAGCCCGTCGATCAGGAAGTAGAGCTGACGGAGGCCAAGGAGCGCGAACGCGTTCGCCGTGAAGACAATGAAGACGTCCTGGGTCAGGCCAAAAATCGCAGGTATCGAGTCCACTGCGAAGAGAATGTCAGTGCCGGCGATGGCAACCATCACCACCAGCATGGGAGTCAGCGCCCGTTTGCCCTCCCGGACCGTTAACAGCTTGTCACCGTCGTAGTAGTCGGTGGTGTGAAACAGCCGTTTGGTTATCCGGATCATGACGCTGCTCGCCGATTTTCCCTCCGAACCCTCGGGTCTCAGCATGTTGCCCGCAGTCACCAGCAGGATGAGTCCGAAGACGTAAAAGACCCAGGCGAAGGTGGTGATCAGTGCAGCCCCTAGGAAGATGAAGACGGTCCGTACGACCAGCGCGAATACTATGCCGAACAGCAGCACTTTTTGCTGGTCTTCGCCGGGCACCCGAAAACTGTTAATGATCACCAGGAAGACGAACAGGTTGTCCACTGAGAGCGCCTTCTCAGTGATATAACCCGCGAAATACTCTGCGCCCGGTGATGCACCTCCGAAGGCCAAAATGACCAGCCCGAAGCACAGCGCGATCCCTACATACATTGAGGACCAGATGGCCGCTTCCTTCAGCGTGGGAATGTGCGCGTGGCGGACGTGGAAAATGAAGTCAAAGACCAGCAGCGCAACGATTCCCGCGATGGTCAGAACCCATACCAGTGAAGGAACGTCCATCATTCCCGCTTCCAGTAGCCGATGAAGGCATGGCAGGAAAACCCATGGCGCGCAAGGGGGCTGCCCCCGCTTCCCGATTCCTGCCTTGCGGTCAGGCTACGCCCGAATGACCCGCGAAAACCACACAGCCGTCCTTTTCATCTCCATCGGCGGTCTGCGCTTCCCGGGGCTGCGTCGCGTCGAAGAACCGGGATTCTTCAGGGAGCCTTGTCAGCAGCCATACCCGTTCCCTTCTCGCGGATGACATCGAGGTCTTCACGGGAAAGAATCATCTGACCGTGGCCGTCGACGTCGATGTGCCCGGCGGAATTTTGTTTGATCCGCGCGGCGACGGTGCGCGGCACCATCACGCATCCCGGATTATCCAGGAACCACTTGCGCGTCTCTGAATCAAGTCGGTCCCACTCGTCTTTGAGTGTCATCCCGTTCCTGCCGCCTTCCCCAATATTCCCTCTGAACCCCATTCGGGGGCGCACGATTCTGCTCAGAGTACGCCTCACCGCGGAAGAAAACACCGTCCTTTCAGGCGATCCGCAAACCTTCTTAGAAGGTCACTGAACATCTGCTACTACTGCTGCACGCAACCAACGGCCAGCCGGACTTCAGCAGCGTCCACGCACTGGAAGCGGCACGGTACGCCGCGCTGGTCAGCGACCAACCGGAACGAAGCCCTGCGGATCACTCGATGAGCCGGGCAAACCCGTCAAGGTGATCCCGCGGTTCGCCCGCATCAATCTCAAGCATCACTGCAGGAGCCATGTTCCATCCGATGGTGAGTCTGACTTTCCGCGCCCGCGCAGTCTGCGGATCATGACGATGAAAGGCAAGGAGATGAGCTGCAGAATGCCGGCTGTCAGCAGCAACACAGCGAACAGAACCAAGACCGGCGAGTACAACAGGAACACTCCGACGGCCGTTGCGATATACCCGCCGAGGAAGGCGAGGATCGTCTCTGTCCCCATCTGGACTCCCATCATCTGGCTATTCCAATGCTGAGTAGCGATGCCGTGAAATCCTTCTGAGCGGCCTCCCTGAAGTGGGTCCTGTCCGTTGGTACCCAGGGAGCTCTGAGCGGATTGATTCGCATGCTGCCGCTGATCAATATCGAATTTTTGCGCGCCAAAGACGTCTAATACAAAGGTAATAGCACCAGAGGGCCCGGATGACAACGGGATCCGGGCAGTCCCGGTGGCCGTGCGGTTTGAGGTTCGCCGTACTGGGAATGTTCGTTGGGTACGCGGCAGTGAGACTACCAGGCTGGGGTCGCATGGCTAGGATGCTGTCCATGGTCGGTGATGAAGTGTGGGACACAGTTTGGAACTAACCGATGGTGTTATCCGGTTGTCCCCGCTTTGCCTGGAGGACGTCGATCCCCACCTGGCGGGGGAAGACGACGAACTTGTCAGATGGCTCAGTGGGGGCATCAGCACCCGGCAGTCTGTGGAGGATTACATAGGGCGCTGCATGGATCAGTGGGAAGCCGGCGGGCCTCTGCATGCCTTTGGCGTACGGGCCGGCTCGGGTGAACTTGTGGGCACGACCGAGGTGCGGTTTGATCAGCCGTACCTACAGCCGGGAACGGTGAACATCAGCTACGGACTCCATCCTGAGTGGCGCGGCCGGGGCATCGCCACACGCGCGGTCCTCCTCGTAGGTGCCTATGCCGCGGCGGCAGGGGCAGTCCAGGCGGTCCTCAGAATCGAACCGAGGAACACCGCATCGATTGCCGTCGCCCGACGGGCCGGCTACGTTCCTTTCCGCCAGAGCGAAGAGGGTGACGGCCGACAGTTCACCTGGTACACGAAGAGCCTGTCGCCGTAGATCTCCTTGGTACTTCGTTAGTGGCCGTGCCAGGACCTTCTCGCGAGCTGGCGTGTAGTCAGCTGCACGTGTTTCCTGCAGCCACTGGACGGGTGTCCTTGATGTAGCTTCTTGGCGGAACAGCTCTTCGGTGGTCATTCCGTCTCAAGGATCACGTCGCCCAGCGGCGTGGACAGGACGGCGCGCAGCGCCGGTTCCGGGGCATAACCCACGCCCTGCAACGCCAACAGCTGGCGCACCGTCGGCGGCAGGCCGCCCAATTGCAGCTCGCGCAGCGCGACGCCGCTTGTCGCCATGTGCTCGGTGGGATGCGTGCCGTCCCACTCGATCAGAGTCGGCAGTGCACCGCCTAGCTGCAGCCTGCCGTCGTCGCGCACCAAGACCTGCCAGGCCAGACGTCCCTGCAGCGTGTCGCGAGACATGGCCACCGGAAGCCCCGGGTCGATTCCGGCGTGAACAAGGCCCCCTCGGTGCCTTTCCAGCATGCGGCTGCGCGCCACCACATGCACCAGGCGCGGTGAATGGGCGATGCGCCGCTGCAGTTCCGGGTCGTCGAGGCCGAACCAGCGCCGGCGCGGTGGCGACGGAGCATCCGGATCGATGGCGATGATCTCGAAGTATGCGCCCGGGAACTCGGCCGACGCGATGCTGAACACCCGGTTGTGCGTGCCCATCAGCGGGTGCTTGCCGCCCGGCCCTGGCGTGATGCCGAGTGTGACCTCGCACCAAGCCACGCCCTGTTCCAGGCTGGCCGCGGCGACGACGAGGTGATCGACTTCGGTGCTGCTCACAGGGCCACCTTACCGCGGACGCAGGTCACGCTCTGGGCGTCGGTCCAGGTGCCACCGCCAAGCTGTTGCGCGGCTCTTCGTCGAGTCCGGCTCAAGACGCCGACGCATGAGGCCCTGCCCGCGGTGGACCCTAGTTCGGGGTCAGGCCTGAACACTGGACTGTGTGTCAAGAATTTCTCCGGCAACGGCTTGATGCTCGCTACACCTAGGGGAACTACGGGTCGCTGACACATGCGATTTCGGTAGCCTGCGCAGTACTGGCCGCGGCATGCCCCGGTGACTGGGATAGGCTCGCTTGGACCGGAACAAGCACTGACTCCAACTGTAAGGGGCGGGGAATTCCTTGGATCTACTGGGCGGCATGAGCCGCGACGAACTCCGCATCTTTCCCTGGGTTGCGGCCACCGTCTTCGCGCTTGTGGCCGGCGTCTGGCGTCCGCGTAGGCTTCATTGGACTGGGCTTGGTTCCGTCCTGCTCTTCGCGGCCCTCAACGCGGGTGCCGGGATCTACGTCCTGAACCATTTCGGTGATCCGCGCTGGTCCGCCGGGGGAGAACCGCCGCTGAGCGCTCCGTCGTTTTCCGGGACGCCTGTCGTGGGGCAGTTTCTGGGACCCCTGGACTCCGCCCTGAACGGAGTGGTGGGCGGGGTGAACGAGTTCCTGGCATTCAAGCAGGCACTTCCAGTAGCGCTGGACTTCCTGGCCGTTTCCGGCTGGGCCCTGCTGGTGTCGTTCCCACTTGCCATTCTCGCCGTCGGCATCAGTTACGCCGTTGCTAGGCGCCGAACGGCGGACTTCGAAAAATACCGCGCCACCGTTGACCTGCTTAAAGAAGAGCTTGAGCAGGTCAAGCGGCAGATCTCTGCAGGGAATTCCGTCGACACGGCACTCCCCGCAGAGGGCGAGGTTACAGATGTGCGCCCAGACTGACGCCCAGAGGATGTGATCACCGAGTTGGTTCGGCGACCGTTGCCTCCTCAGGGTTTCGTTGCAGCTTTGCGCTGTCAGCGAGCTTGAGCCAGACGACACCGCCGATGACGACGGCCAGCCAGAGGGCGCGAATCGGGGTGAGGACCTCATCAAAGAAGACAGGTGCGAGGATGGCAGCGCCGACGGCGCCGATGCCGGCCCAAACGGCGTAGCCGATCCCCACGTCGATGGATTTGAGCGCCACGCTGAGGCAGAACAAGGTCAAGAGGAAGAAAATGAAGGCAGAGATCGACCAACCGAGGACGGTGAATCCTTTGCTGCCGGCCACGCATAGCGCGTAGCCGATCTCGAATACTCCGGCCAGCAGTAGCACAAGCCAGGATCCTGCTTTCTTACTGGTGTGCCTTGCGGGGTTGATTGTGGGGCTGATCGCAGTGGTCATCAGGTGTGTCCTTTCACGGTGATGGGGCGGAGAGGGTTATGCGGCGCCGCTGAGTTGGAGCCCGACGACGCCGCCAATGACGACAGCGATGCCGAGGACCTTCTTCCAGTTCAGACGCTGACTGAGGAAGATCGCCCCGAAAATGACGATCCCGACACCGGCGACGCTGGTCCAGATCGCGTAGCCCACGCCGACATCGAAGGTCAGCAAAGCGAGGCTGAGGAAGAGGGTGGCGATCGCGCCGCTGACAAGGGTGCCGACCGTCCACCACAGCTTGGTGAAGCCCTGTGCTTTGCTGGCGAAGATGCCGACGGCAACTTCGAAGATGACTGCGATTCCCAGATAGAACCAGCTCATGATGTTCCTTTCGATTGTATTTTTTGCATGTACATACAGGTATTGGGGCAAAAATAGTTAGCTGTACCTGGTTCAGGCGACGAGCTTCCTGATGGTGTCGAATGCACGATCCAGGCCAGCGAGGTTAAGGTGCGGGTGTTGCTGGTCTGCGTGCCGTAGCAGCTCGCCGAGCTTGGTTTCGTAGGATTCGCGAATTGTGTTTACGACATCCACGCCATGATCGGTGATGACCGCGTAGACGCCCCGCCTGTCGTCAGGGCAGGTATCCCGGGAGGCCAGCCCTTTGGCTTCAAGGCGTCCTACGAGCCGGGTCGCGGAGCTTTGGTTAAGGTGGACCCTTTGTGCAAGTTCGTTGATACGGAGCTCCCTGTCCGAGGCCTTACTCAGGTGGAGCGCCGCGTGGTAATCGGTCAGGCCGATGTTATGCGTGTCTGTCAACCACTTGCCGAGGGCCGCGTCCACCGCGCCCACCACTGCCGCGACCTGAGACCACGCCGAACTGAGGTTACTGCTGTCCAAAGGGCGATCCGGGGTCGGAACCTTCTATGTACATGCAACTAACCTACATCAGTCAGTTGGCTCCCGTGGTGATGAGGTTGGCCAGTTCATCGGCCAACGCGTCGTCGAAGTCGGTGGGCATAATCAGCAGGCGGTACCAAAGCACGCCAAAGACGACGTCCACCAGGGTGCTGACCCTGATGCCCGGGACAGACTGCGGAGGCGAGTGGCGGCTCAGGATGGTGGTGAGCGCAGCACGCCGGTGCTCGATGAAGGTGTCCCGGAACCGGCCAGCGAAAACGGGGTCCAGCTGGGCTTCGGCCGCCAGCGCACGAAGCAGGTCGGCGACCTGGGGCATCCGAGCCAGCCGCCAGGAGGCGGCCAGGAACTCGCGCACGTCGTCGTGGACCGAGCCCGTGTCAGGGACCGGGATGTGCATCTCCGCCTTGTGAAGCAGGGCCTCCATGACGACGTCGGCCTTGGTCGGCCACCACCGGTAGATCGTCTGTTTCCCCGTGCCGGACTCCCGTGCGATCCGCTCGATGGACAGCGCAGCGTATCCGTCAGCGCCGATGATTGACACTGCAGCAGCGAGGATCGCCTCTCGGCTGTCCTCGCTGCGTGTTCTCCCTCGCGGCATGCTTGGCTTTTCCATGGTCCCAGCGTATCGTAAACAAAACGAACCGTCACGTATTGGAAATGAGGTTGAATGATGGAAAAGGCAATGGGAACGGCACTGGTTGTAGGTGGGTCCTCGGGCATCGGACTGGCGACGGCGATTCAGCTGCAGGACCGTGGGTATGCGGTCCACGCCATCGGCCGTGACAAGACCAAGTTGGGCCAGGCGGCCGCGAAGGTTCCCGGCATCAGCACACACGTCGCGGATGCCGGTTCCAAGGAAGCTATGAGCGCAGTGGCCTCGGCGATCGGACCGATCGACGTCCTGGTCGTGACTGTCAGCGGGTCCGAGGGTCCGGGGCCTTTCGGTGAACTCGATCTGGCGATGCTGCGCCGCGCGTTCGATGCGAAGTTCTGGGCGCAGGTGACAACCCTGCAGGCTGTGTTGCCGCATCTGGCCGACGATGCGTCCATCACTCTCGTTGGTGCCATCACGGCGAGCGCGGGGATGCCCGGGACTGCAGGCATTGCCGCGATCAACGCCGCCGTTGAGGCACTGGTCAAGCCGCTGGCGGTCGAGTTGGCACCGCGCCGGGTCAACGCCGTGTCTCCAGGATTCGTCGACACACCGTGGTGGTCCGGGATGCCGGCCGCGGACCGTCAGGCGTACTTCCAGCACGCCGCCGGCGTTCTCCCGGCACGCCAGATCGCTCAACCCGAGGAGGTGGCCGAGGCAATCGTGCTTGCCGCGACCAACCGCAACATCACCGGCACGGTCATCGAGACGGACGCCGGCGCGCGGTTGGTCACCATGTGAACGAACGGCCCTTCGAAGTGACTCACTATTCGCAAGCTATGCCGTCGCCATCGCGGTCCAAGCTGCGGCTGTAACCCGGCTGCCCGGCGTAGATCGGAGCTGCTCCGGCTGCTCTCACCGCAGTGCAGTTTGCGTACGACACGGCCGCGGGCACGGGGGCCACAGGGACGGGCACGGGCGCGGGCGCCACGGGGACGGGCGCCGGAGCCGCAGGAGCTGGAGCAGGTGCCTGCGCGACAGCCTCGGACGGAACATTGGCGGGCGGGGATTTCTCGCTGGTCGGTGCCAGCTGGCCCGAACAATCAGCAAGGATTCGAGCCATCGCGTCATGCTCAGCCCGGGTGATCCACAGCGTGTACGTCGCCTTCACGGAAATCTGACGGGCGACGTACTCGCAGCGGAACCCCTTGTTCGGCGGCAGCCAGGTGGCGGCGTCGCCGTCGCCCTTTTTCATGTTCGTGGGTCCGTCCGTGGACTGGAGGTTCAGCGGGTCGTTGGCGAACGCCGTGCGCTGCTCGGTGGTCAGCTGCTGGGCGCCTTTCTGCCATGCGTCGCTGAGTGCCACGACGTGGTCAATCTGGACGGCGGTACTTGTGGTTGTGCCCCGCAGGAAGGCAATGTTCGTGCCGGTGTAGGGATCGGCGAGGTTCCCGCTCTGAATCTTGCAGGGCACGCTGTTCGTGAACGTCACCTCGGTCAGGTCGCGTTTGAGCATGTCATTCCGCGTATCGCAGCCGTTGCGGTCAACATCGAGCCACGCCTGGCCGAACAGTGCACGGTCGTATCCTGTCTTCGGAGCCCTGCCCTTGACCTGAAGCGTCGCGAGCAGGTCCAGTGCCTTGGTCGCGTAGGCCGGCTGGGCGTGAGGTGGCGCCACGCCGACGCCGGCTGCGAGTGCCGCAATAGTCTCAGGGTCAAGCGGCGATCCAGTCTCAGACGGCGTGGGAGTTGCTGTCGGAGACGGTGAGGCGGAGCCGGCTTCGGGAGCGGCAGGTGTGGCGGCCTTGTGGTTCTGTGCAGTCGCCGACTCAAGGTCCGCGCTCGTGCTGCGCGGCAGACTGAGGGCGCCGGCAACAAAGAGGAGAACGGATACGCCGACGACGATGGCGCCTGTTTTGCGCCCGCCCGGCCGAGAGGTATCCCTAATGACGTGACCGGTAGCGGACAATTCCGGCAGAAAGTCCCAGGACGGCTGCCAAGGAACCGAGGATGATGGCTAGACCT
This sequence comes from Arthrobacter pascens, assembly GCF_030815585.1. Classification (NCBI taxonomy): domain Bacteria; kingdom Bacillati; phylum Actinomycetota; class Actinomycetes; order Micrococcales; family Micrococcaceae; genus Arthrobacter; species Arthrobacter pascens. The sequence goes on along the minus strand of NZ_JAUSWY010000001.1, from coordinate 3,361,556 downwards.
GAGAGGTATTCAAAAATAGTCATTTCAGTGCACCTTCCATCTCGCTGATGCACCAAAGCTAGCCACCCCAAATCAGCGTCAGCCGAAGATGGGTGAAGTATTGGCTCAAGATTCGGGACGGGCTCTCCGCGCCGACCCGCGGCGCGGGCCGTGCCCTGGAACACTGGCCGATGGGTCCCGCGAGGCGGTCCCTAGACGGCCGTTTCCCGGTGCCCGCTGAATGCAACCCGAAGGGCGTCCCGGAAGGTCAGCCGGCTCCTCCGGCTGACCACGATCACGGCGGACAGGCCGGTCAGCAGGACGACGGTGCCGCCGGCGGCCACGGACCAGCGCGCGCCGAATTCTGTGCCGATCCACCCCATCAGGGGCGCCCCCAGGGCAGTCCCGCCCTGAAGCACGGCCAGGTACAGGGCCAATACGCGCCCCCGGAACTGCGGCTCCACCGACAGCTGGATGCTGGTATTGCAGCTGTTCAGGAAGGTGATGGATGCCAGGCCCACAGGTATCAGGACGGCCGCATACAGCCAAAAGGACGGCGACACGCTGCCAACCAGCGTGAAGAACCCCAACCCCAGCGCCCCGCTGAGCAGGAACCGCAGCCGCGGCCCCGACCTGCGCGCTGCGAGCAGCGCACCGGCCAGTGTCCCGACCGCCATGATGGAGCCCAAAAGCCCGAACTCGCCCGGCCCCATCCCGAATTCGGTCGTGGACATCAGGGCATTCGTGATGGGGAAGTTCATGCCGAAAGCTCCCAGGATGCCCACCAGGACAAGGATCAGCACCAGGTCCGGGCGGCGGCGCACGTAGCCCACGCCCTCAACAACCTGATGCTTGCCCTGGACCGCGGGTGAGGCCGGTGCCAGCTCTGAGGTGCGGATCCGGAACAGCGAGATGACGACGGCGGCGAAGCTGGCCGCGTTCAGGAGGAAGACGGGCCCGGTGCCAACCCAGGCGATCAGCACGCCGGCGATGGCAGGACCGGTGAGCCTGGCGGTGTTGAAGGATGCTGAGTTAAGGGCCACCGCATTGGCGACGTTGTCCTGCCCCACCAGTTCGGAGACGAAAGCCTGGCGCGCGGGTGCGTCAATGGCGCTGGCAATTCCGAGGCAGAATGCGGCGACGTAAGCGTGCCACAGTTGGGCGCTGCCAGTCACCACCAGGAGTCCAACGGCCAGCCCGCACAGGCCCATGGCCAGCTGCGTCCACAGCAGGATCGTGCGCTTGCGGTACCGGTCAGCCAGCACACCCCCGTACGGTCCAAGCAGCAGCATGGGAAGGAACTGCAGGCCCGTGGTAATGCCGACGGCGGCGCCCGAATAGTTGGTGAGCACCGTCAGGACCAGCCAGTCCTGCGCCACCCGCTGCATCCAGGTGCCGATGTTGGACACCAGCGCCCCGCTGGCCCAGATGCGGTAGTTGCGGTTCTCCAGGGCACGGAACATGGCGCTCATTTGCCGGCCATCTCCTGCATGATGTGCGCCGCGCGGCTCAGGACGAGCCGGTCCGCATCGCTGAGGCCGGCCACCCGTTGCGCCAGCCACGCCGTCCGCTGGTTTCGGGCCTGCTCCAGCACGGCCCTGCCGGCAGGGGTGATGTCCACCTGGACCTGGCGGCCGTCGTCGGGACGGGCTGACCTGCCCACGAACCCTTGGTCGGCAAGTGCGTTGACAATCCGGGTCATGGACGGTGCCTGCACGTGCTCGCGTTCGGCCAGTTCCCGGAGCGTACGGGGGCCGTTGCCGTGCAGTTGGGCCAATACTGTGTATTGCCCCGGCGTGATGACGTCACCCGTTGCTTCGACGCGGAGCCGGCGGGATGTGCGCATCACTGCCGTCCGAAGGTCGATGGCCAGGTTGTCCGGCTCGATGGGGTTCGACGCCTCCCGGTTCGCCGTTTCGGTGGTGCTCATGATGCCGCTGCTCCTCCTGGCCATAAATGCTTAGCAATGCTAATTAGCTACGCTAACAATTATGCTCCGGGTATGACAGGGCGGCAACTGCCCGAGTTCCTGGGGGCAGCCGCGTTTTGGGCATCCTCGCGGACCTACTGAGGCGTACAGTGACGCTGGTAGGCGTATCCACTAGCTCCGAGTTGAAGGCCAGAGGCCCGGAAGTCATCCGCGACTTACGGAATGCCGCCCCACCCGACGGACGCCACAATTCCCCCCTGATTTCCTGCCTGATTTTGCAGTCCAGAGGAATCTCGCACCCAGGAGCATCGCGGTGCCGGACCCACAGCGTCAACCAACTAAGGATCCAATGCGCAACCGATACGTAATTCCAGCCCTTACCGCGGCCACAGCGCTTCTGCTTTCAGGCTGCGTGGACAACAGCGCCCCGGCCGCCACGGATAAAACATCCTCCTCCGCGGACGCCCCGGTGCAGAAGAATGAGGCCATTGCGGCGCTGCTGCCGGAAAAGATGAAAAGTGCCGGCGTCCTGAATGTGGGAATGGCCAACAATTACCCGCCCAATGAATTCAAGAATGCCGACGGCGCCCCGGCCGGCTGGGCGGTGGACCTCACCAATGCGTTGGGCGAGTCGCTCGGGCTGAAGGTCAACTTTGATATCGGCACGTTCGACAACATTCTCCCGTCCGTCAAGGCGGGCAAGGATGACATGGGGGTGTCGTCGTTCACCGACACGCTGGAACGCGAAAAGCAGGTGGACTTCGTTAATTACTACTCGGCGGGCATCCAGTGGGCCGCTCCGAAGGGGAAGGCCGTGGACCCGGACAACGCATGCGGGCTCAAGGTCGCCGTCCAGGCCACCACGTATGAGGACACCCATGAGGTGCCGGCCAAGTCCAAGGCCTGCACAGAGGCGGGCAAGCCCGCCATCGAGATCTTCAAGTACGACGCCCAGGACCAGGCCACCAACGCCCTGGTTGTCGGCCAGGTGGACGCGATGAGTGCGGACTCGCCCGTCACCCTGTATGCGATCTCCCAGACGAAGGAGAAGCTGCAGACTGCAGGGGACGCCTTCGAAGTGGCGCCGTACGGCATTCCGGTGGACAAGGGGAGCGAGTTCACCCCGGTGCTGCAGAAGGCACTGCAGGCCCTGATCGACGACGGCACCTACACCAGGATCCTGTCCAAATGGGGCGTGGAAAGCGGCGGCGTGAAGACGGCGGCGCTCAACGTGGCGTCGTCGAACGGGTAACCACCATGACTGTTTCCAAGCCTGCCGAGGCGACCCGGCCCAATCCCGCCGCCAGCGGAACTGAAACGCAGGGAGATGCCATTGTGGCCGTTCCCCTGCGCCACCCCTGGCGGATCTCGATCGCCGTCGTGCTGGTGTTGATGCTGGCGCTGTTCATTGTGGATGCCTCGCAGCGGCCCGACTACGGCTGGGCGGACGTGGGCAAGTATCTCTTCGACCGCAGGATCAGCCAGGCGGCGTGGGTGACCCTGTCGCTCACCGTCTATTCCATGGCCGGTGCCATCGTCCTGGGGCTGCTCCTGGCCATCATGCGGCTCTCACCCAACCCGGTGGTCAAGAGCATCGCCTGGCTGTATCTGTGGATCTTCCGCGGGACCCCTGTTTACGTCCAGCTGGTGTTCTGGGGCATCGTGGCGCTGATCTACCCCGTGTTCACCATCGGGATTCCGTTCATGGATCCGTGGATCACCATTCCGAACGGGGTGTTCACCAACCTCTTCATCACCGCGGTGATCGGACTGGCGCTGAACGAGGCCGCCTACATGTCCGAGATCGTCCGCGCGGGGCTGTTGTCCGTGGACGAAGGCCAGGAGGAGGCGTCGACGGCGCTCGCGATGTCGTGGGGCCAGACCATGCGCTACGTGGTGGTGCCGCAGGCCATGAAGATCATCATTCCGCCCACCGGCAACGAGGTGATCTCCATGCTGAAGACCACGTCGCTGGTGGCGGCCATTCCGCTCAGCATCGACCTGTACGGGGTGTCGCGCGGGATCTCCGCGGTGACCTTCACGCCGGTCCCGCTGCTGATCGTGGCGTCCATCTGGTACCTGCTGTTCACCTCCGTCCTCATGGTGGGCCAGCACTTCATCGAAAAGCGCTTCTCCCGCGGCACCGGGCGGCGGCAGGCGGGTCCGACGTCGGACATGGATCCAGCGGTGGCCGCTGTCACTGCGGCGCCGCGGGGCAATGAATTGGGAGGCAAGGGATGAGCACTACAGCAATGGCTAATACGGCAATGGTCCGCGCGGACCGAGTGTCCAAGAGCTTCGGTTCCAACAACGTTCTGCGCAGCATCAGCCTGGAAGTCCAGGCAGGCGAGGTGCTGTGCGTGGTGGGGCCCAGCGGCTCCGGCAAGTCCACCTTTTTGCGCTGCATCAACCACCTTGAAAAGATCGACGCCGGCCGCCTCTTCGTGGAGGGGCAGCTGGTGGGATACCGGCAAAAGGGGGACAAGCTCCATGAGCTCCGCCCCAAGGAGGCAGCGCTGCAGCGCCGGGATATCGGGATGGTGTTCCAGCGCTTCAACCTGTTTCCGCACATGACGGCGTTGGAGAACATCATCCAGGCGCCGATGCGGGTGAAACGCATTCCGAAGGCAAAGGCCTCCCTGCGGGCCAGGGAGCTTATGGAGCGCGTCGGGCTGGCGGACAAGGCGGACCACTACCCGGCGCACTTGTCCGGCGGGCAGCAGCAGCGCGTGGCCATCGCCCGCGCGCTGGCGATGGACCCCAAGCTGATGCTCTTCGATGAACCCACCAGTGCCCTGGACCCGGAGCTGGTGGGTGAGGTGCTGGACGTCATGAAGGAACTGGCCACCAGCGGAATGACCATGATCGTGGTGACCCACGAGATGGGCTTCGCCCGCGAAGTGGCGGACTCCATTGCCTTTATGGACGGCGGCGTGGTGGTGGAGTCAGGCGCGCCGCGTGAGCTGCTGGGCAACCCGCAGCAGGAACGGACCAAGGAGTTCCTGTCCAAGGTGCTGTGAGGGTTTGGCCATAGGCGGACATGAGGGGCGGAAACGCTACGCCGATAGCCTCCGGCGTCCGCTGCTTCCGATTCCAGACGTTTCCAGGAGAGCGGGTTAATCCACTCAGAACCGAACTAGCTTCGGCAGCGAGGTTGGTCACCGTTTCGTTGAGTTAGCTGCCCAAGTGCCAGGTATAGCTGGTGTCGTTCCAATTGACGGTTGCTGAGAACCGGTAACCGGAGGATGAACCGTCGGGGTTAGTCTTGTTGACCGCGATGCACTGGAAGGTGCCAGTGATGGCCGTCAGGTCATCCGACGAACCGCCGCCGAGTGGGGTGCATGATGCAAGGGTGATCGGGCCCGTGAGACGTCCAGTCGTGACACGCTCTTGAGCGTCTTTGAGAACGGAATCCTCAAGGGCGGTGACAATCGCATTCCGCTGCTTTCGTTTGGAGGCATCGGCAGCTTGCTTCGCTGCGGTCGCTCTGGCCGCCGCCGCAGCGGCCTCAGATTCACGCTTCTTCTCGGCCTCGGCGGCCTCAGATTCACGCTTCTTCTCGGCTTCGGAAGCCGTCGCTGCTGCTGCCTGTTCGGCGTTGACCTGATTTGTATGCTGAATACTTAGAACGACTCCGGTTCCCGCAATCAGAACAATCAGAGCGGCCGCGACGATAAGAAAAACTCGCTTGTTGACTTTGGCGCGTAGTCGCTGGGCATTGTAGGGTGCACCGCAATTCGGACAGAATTTTCCAATTGTCTGGTTTTGAACGCTGCATTTAGGACAAACCTTTGTCGGCGGACCTTCAGGATTTTGTTCAGGATCTGCGGCCGTCGTGTCGGAGGTGGCCGAATTTTGCGGGCCGCTGCGGCTGTCCCTCCGTGGTCCATAAGTTGGCTCGATGTTGTCTTCCGACGAATCGTTCACCGTTGGAATATTCATTGTTTGAATCTCCTTACCAATTTCTATAAACCACGCGGAACTCAACTCCAGGGCTCAGCATGTGGCTGCCGACTGACATTTTCTTTTGGTGAACCGAGTGGGGTGCTACGTATGTGGCAGGGGCCCATCGCTACGGCCTCGATCAGGAGACGGAAGTGGTCCCGGTACAAAGAGTGCGCGCCCACCTCAGCACACCTACCGCACCCGAGCCAATCAAGAGGGCGGGAAACTTCGGTGATCTGTCCACCGAGAAGGAGGTGTCTATTTGGTCACGTGGACCACGACAGCTCGATCGACAGATTGCTCGCTGCCAGGCCCATCTATCCCCGTGACGGTCCAGTTGCTGAGCAGCAGAACTGTCTTACCTGTGTCGGAATTGTAAATGACCTTTTTGAACCCCAGGGCGGTTAGATCGTCGTCGAGGGCTTCGGCATTCATCCCCGCCACGTTTGCAGGAATGAGAGCGGTTGTTGGCGCAACTGGTACGGGTGCCGCGGGAACGACCGGGGCAGGTTCAGGTGCTGCGGGAACCACCGCGGCCGGGGCAGGTGTGGCTGTCACGGTTGCTGTCGCTGTCTGCGTCACCACGTGGGTAACTGCAGGAGCCGATTGCGTTGTACCGCCTCCGCCGCAGCCGGCGAGAACCACACACAGGAAGACTCCAGCAGCCAATGCTTTCTTCATTTCCAATTTTCTCTTTTCATTGTCGATCGCTGCCTCCGTTGAAAACATCAAGGCGACGCTTACCTGATCACGCTGAAGGCGAGGGCAAGAATTGTGGATAGTCCGTGTAATGAGAATTTTTGCTGAATTCTCGCTGCACTCATGAGCCTCAACATTGGCTATCAAGTCAGGCTACGACCATTTTTTCCACAATTCGACAAGTCTGTTCTTATTGGCTATTTCCTGAGGCAATAATGCGGAAATACGTGGGAGAAGTTGACGGCGTGCCCGCTTTCCTGCGCAAATCCTCCGGCGGCCGCCTAACGCGGTTGGCCGCGCCTAACGTGAGGCCTCCGCGGGGACTTTGTGCCGGGTTCGGACCATGATTGTGGTGACCCACAAGGTGGGCTTGGCCCGGGGAGTGGCGGACTCCATCGTATTCATGGACGGCGGCGTTGTGGTCGAATCAGGCCCGCCCCGCGAGCTGCTCGGCAACCCCGGCAAGAACGGACCAAGGCGTTCCTGTCAAGGTGCTCTGAGGGACTGGCTTAGGTGTACACGTGGGAGCCGGGAGTGCAGGTAGGATCGGAGCATTGCCGCAGGCCGGCCACAGTTTTGGGGGAAACAATCGTGAGAATCATGCCACTGCGGCGCGCTGCCGGCATAGCCCTGCTGGCCGGGGTTGCGGTGCTGCTGGCACCAGCCCCGGCGCACGCCGAGTTTATCTGCTGGATGTCTGACGACATCCGATATTGCTACGACGACGGCCAGGTCCCCGGAGCCCCTGATCCGGTTCCGGTGGAGGAGCCTCCGGTTGATCCCGCTCCCGTCCCGGACCCTGTTCTGGTGATTGAGCGACCTGTTCAGCCGGCACCGGTTCAGCCGGTGCCTGTCCAACCTGATCAACCGGCGACACCCCAACCCGCAACCGTCCAACTTGCCCCGGCGCCGGTATACCCGGTTCCGGTGCAGGCCTATGTCCCGCGGCAGTACGGCGGACACCAGGCTGCCGATGTCCCGCCCGCCGCGCAGCCTGTCGCCGAAGTGCCGGCGGAAGCTGCACCGGCGGAAGTCCCGCCGTCGGCGGACGCCGCCGCGCCAGTGGCGGACACGGCAGCGGTCCCCACCATCTCAGCGAGCCCGACGGCGGCAGTGTCACCGCCGTCGTCGGCCTCCGGGACTGCCTTGGTAGCCCGCGGGCAGGCCACCAGCACCGAAACCTTAGACGCACTGCCGCTTCTCCTGACCCTCGGCGGGGTGCTCCTTACAGCCAGCCTGGCCTGGTACGTGCTGCCCGTACGCTCGGCGCTGGCACGCTTGGTCGGGGGCCGGCGATGAGCACTCTGCGCGCCGCTGTGACGGCGCTGCTCGCGGTGGCCGCGCTCCTTCTCGCCCCCGTGGTCGGGGCGGTTCCGGCGTCCGCGGACGAAGGGACCATGATCGGCATCGGCATCCAGCCACTGGGCGTAGTGGAAGGGCCGGACGGCACCCTCTATGTCAGCGATTACGACTGGGCGGGCGGCATCAGTGTCTACCCACCAGGGGAGACGCTGCCGTCCCGCACCATCAAAGTGGGGCGCTTCCCGTCGTCGCTGGCCATCACCCCGGACGGCACGCTCTACGTGACTCAGGCCGGCGATTCCGGGCAGGCTGAAATCGGTGTGGTGGCCCTCGGCGCGAACGAGGCGGCCCTGGCGATCAAGGTTTCCTCGGGCCCGCACTGGCTGACGGTGGGACCGGACGGATCGTTGTACGTGGCCAATCCGTCCGAGGACAGCGTGTCGGTGGTCCTGCCGGGGGACGCCTGGATTGAGCGCATCATCCAGGCGGGTCCTTCTCCGGTGGAGGTGACCGTGGCGAAGGACGGGACCGCCTACGCCACCAACGAGCTTGCGGGCACGGTCACGGTGGTGCCCGCCGGCGTGCCCAGCCCCTCACACACCATCGACATCGGTGGGAAGGCCCATCCGCACGGGATTGCGGCCGCGCCCGACGGAACCGTCTATGTGGCAAACATCCTTACGAACGACGTGGCGGTCATCGAGCCCGGCGGCACCACGGTGGCACGGCGGATCCCCGTGGGCAGTGCGCCGCAGGAAGTGGTGGCCGCTGCGGACGGGACGGTGTACGTGACGAACAGTTCGGACAACACGGTCTCGGTCATTCCTGCTGGCGCGGTGGCTGCCTCGGAGGCGGTTCGGACCGGCGAGGATCCCGGCCGGATGGCTGTCCGGGCCGATGGCACAGTGGTGGTGGTGAACAGGGGCGGGAGGTCACTGACGGTGATACCGGCGGCGGCGTCGGCCGGTTCCGGTGCCTCGGCGGCCTCGCCCGGCGCGGAGTTGGGGGCGGCGCCCGGAGCCGAGCCCCCTCTGTCTGCCGCAGACCCCGCAGCGGGCGCTTTCGATTCGGCTGTTCCTTTGGTGGCTGCCGGGGCGGCGGCATTGCTGCTTGGCGGCGCAGTCGCCGTCGTCGTACTGCTGGGCCGGCGGAGGAGGCAGGGCCAAGACATCGTCCCGGCAACCGTCGGGACGATTACTTAGTTAGCCCCGTGGAACAGGTGCGGCTCCTGGGGGAGCACGAGCCCACTTAAATACCGACTTGCCACAGCGCAGCATCCAGATCGCCGGCGCGCCACCCTCGCGAGTCTGCGGCGGCGCGGATCACGGCCGACGATCACCCGAAGCACCGTGTCAAACGCAGGGATTCCGTCTCCCTGGGTGCGAGACGAGACCTATTCCTTGTCCTGTTCCCGTGGCTGTCGGTGTCTGTGGTGCAGCGCGTAGCTGTCAAACACCTCCGACGACGTCGTCCCTGGATGACCGAATTTGCCGCGAAGGACCTCCGCGAGATCGTTTAGCGCTGCATGAAGCATCCGTCCGGCAAACCGGAGTTCCGGGTTTTCACTGTGTTGGGCCTCCGACGCCAGCTGGTGGGCATAGGCAATGGTTGCTGGCAGGGAACCCCTCGGCTCGACTTCGCGGAAGTAGTACGTTTCATGGAACGACAGCAAATCTATGCTGACGGATGCCACGTTTCTGGCCAGTGATTCGAGCAGCCCGGCGGCATGCCGTGGATCCAGCGACGTTACGCCCTCCGGACCTGCCGCTTCCTTGAACAGGTTCAGGTGGTGGGCAACGGCCCGGCGGCGGCTAAGGGCCGGGTATGTTTGCAGGATCCAGGTGACCGTGGCCGTCAGCAACCCGAAACCTGTGACGGCTTGGAAGGCCGCGACGAGTCTGAGCAGTGGATGCGCTGCCACAATTTCGCCGAATCCCACGGTGGAAAGAGTGACCATCGAGATGTAGACCGCTTCGGCGAAGTCGCCCCGCTGTGGCACGCCCTGTTCGTAAACGAAGCCTTGCGGCAGATGTGGCAGGTACAGCAGGGCCCACCCTATGGCTGCCAGGCCTGCCCAGGCGCCGATGACGGCAGCCATTGCCAGGGGTGCCGCGATGGTGGAGGCCCGGCCCCTGGACCTTCTCGACAGGAGCCAGAATCCGCGCATGATCGTCCGGCCCACAGGACCCGAGCCATGCGGATAGAGGAGTGTGTGAAAGACGTCTGCGAGCATCAGCAGAATCAGCCCGGCGCCCACCACTGTCCAGAGCGCGTCCTCGAAGTCCATGCCTCATCTTAGAGGCGCAGTTCTTTGTTCATGCTTTGCGCCGGAGGCCGCCCACATCCGCTTCCGCGTCCGCTGCTGAGCCGGCCGCGGGCTTGAACCCGCCGATGACTATCGGACTCACGTCTTGGGCCATTGGCTGTGCCATCCGTAATGCCAGCATCCCGCCGTTGATGTGCGCCGGGCAGCAGTGCCAAAATGATCGGAGCACCGCAACCGAGTCTCAATGCCGCATGGGACAGGACTGAACGCAGGGTTCTTTCCGCGCAATGTCCTCTACGGACATCGGACTCCTCTCGACAGTCCGGCACGATTGCCGGGCACTTGGGTTCGGCCGTTTCGCTGCCCCAAGCAAAAGACGGCGCCACGTGGGGGCGGCGCGTGACCTCCAGTGGAGGAATGAAAATGCAACAAAGCCAGTGCCGGGACCACCTGAACGTTGTTGCGGGAGGGCCGCAGCTATGACCGCACAGCCCCCGAAGATCCGCCGCCTCCGCGTGCCGGACATCAACGTCGTTAACCACCGGACGCTGAAGAAAGCGCTCGGCGGCACCATCGTCGGCAACACCATGGAGTGGTACGACGTCGGTGTGTTCGGCTACCTGATCACCACCATGGGCCCGGTGTTCCTGCCCGAAGCGGACAAAGCCGTACAGAACCTGTTCCTGTTGGGAACCTTCGGTGCCACGTTTATTGCCCGCCCTTTGGGCGGGGTGTTCTTCGGCTGGCTGGGTGACAAGATCGGCCGCCAGAAGGTGCTGGCCATGACCCTGATGCTCATGGCGGCGGCGACGTTCGCCGTCGGCCTCCTGCCGGGCTACGCAGTGCTGGGCATCTGGGCCGCCATACTTCTCGTGGTCACCAAGCTGATCCAGGGGTTTTCCACCGGCGGTGAGTACGCCGGCGCCACCACGTTCGTCTGTGAACATTCGCCGGACAGGCGCCGGGGCTTCTTCGTCAGTTTCCTGGACATGGGCAGCTACCTTGGCTTCGCCCTTGGCGCGGCTCTGGTCTCCGTTCTTCAGCTGACGCTGGGACAGGACCAGATGGAGGCGTGGGGCTGGCGCATTCCGTTCCTGGTGGCCGGTCCGCTCGGCATCATCGCCATCTACTTCCGGCTGAAGATTGAGGAGTCACCAACGTTCCAGGCAACCCTGGAACAGGAAGAGGAAGCCGCCCGCCATCCTGAGACCGGCGAGGTGATCGGGCCCGTGGGGCCGGTGGGCATTTTCAAGGAGCACTGGCGCAGGATCGTGCTGGCCATGATCCTGGTGGCTGCTGCCAACACGGTGGGCTACGCCCTCACGTCGTATATGCCGACGTACCTGACCACCAACAAGGGATACGACGAGATCCACGGCACGCTGCTGACCATCCCCGTCCTGGTGGTGATGTCTTTGTGCATCCCCTTCACCGGACACCTTTCGGACAAGATCGGGCGACGTCCCGTGCTCTGGATCGGTGCAGTCAGCACGGTGGTTTTTGCGATCCCAGCGTTCCTTCTGCTCTCGATAGGAACCGTTCCGGCCACCCTGACCGGCCTGGCCCTTGTCGCATTCCCGGTCACGTTCTTCGTTGCCAACCTCGCCTCGGCGCTGCCGGCGATCTTCCCCACGGCCCACCGCTACGCGGCCATGGGCATCGCCTACAACTTTGCCGTCGCCATCTTCGGCGGCACCACCCCGTTCATCATCGCCTCGCTCATCCAGGCGACGGGCAACGACATGATGCCCGCGTACTACCTGATGGCCACGTCGGCGATCGCTGCAGTCACCATTTACTTCCTGCCGGAATCCGCCCGGCGGCACCTGCCCGGGTCAATGCCCAGCGTGGACTCGGATGAAGCGGCCCGCGAACTGGTGGCGACGCAGGACGATAACCCTCTTCTGGAAATGGACTCGTTGCCGTTCGACAGCAGCTATGAGGCCGCGAGGGCGGCGCACGCGGAACCTCAGGGGAGGCCGGGGGAGCGCTGACGGAGGAGCGCGCAAGCCGCGGGACGGCGTCGGTGTGGTGACCGCCCAGTGGGGTGCCGCCGTCGTCACGGATGTGCTGGACATAGGGGAGTAGAGAGGGGGTGCCGGCTATGGCCCCCTCCGGACCGGCGCGCCTAGACTGGCTATACCCCAACGCCAGTAAGCCATCCGGCAGTTTGTTCCGCGGGACGAGTCCCTGACCGGGGTCCATCGCAACACTTCACGATTCACGGCGGCTCCTCGGGGCGTGCCGTGGTGGCAAGAGGAGAGCAAGGATGACTGGGAACAAAGCCGTTGCCTACAAGGAACCAGGCAAGGTTGAGCTGATCGATATCGACTACCCAAGTTTCGATTTGAAGGACGGTCCGGGCGTTAACCCGGCGAACGTGGGGCGTTCGGTACCTCACGGGGTCATCCTCAAAACAGTGGCCACCAACATCTGCGGTTCGGACCAGCACATGGTCCGCGGGCGCACCACCGCCCCGCCCAACCTGGTTCTGGGGCACGAGATCACCGGCGAGGTGGTGGAGGTGGGGCCCGGCGTCGAGTTCATCAAAGAGGGAGACATCTGTTCGGTCCCCTTCAACATCGCCTGCGGCCGGTGCCGGAACTGCAAGGAACGCAAGACCGGCATCTGCCTGAACGTTAATCCGGACCGGCCGGGCAGTGCCTACGGCTACGTGGACATGGGCGGCTGGGTGGGCGGCCAGGCCAACTACGTGCTGGTTCCCTACGCGGACTGGAACCTGCTGAAGTTTCCGGACAAGGATCAGGCCCTGGAGAAGATCTTGGACTTGGCCATGCTCTCGGACATCTTCCCCACGGGCTTCCACGGCGCCGTCTCGGCCGGGGTGGGCGTGGGTTCCACGGTGTACGTGGCGGGCGCCGGTCCTGTTGGACTGGCCGCGGCCACCAGCGCGCACCTGCTGGGTGCCGCCGTCGTGATTGTGGGGGACCTGAACGGGGACCGGCTGGCGAAGGCGCGCAGCTTTGGCTGCGAAACCGTTGACCTGACCATGGGCGGGCCGGCGGAGCAGATCGAGCAGATCCTGGGCGTCCCGGAAGTGGATTGCGGCGTGGACGCGGTGGGCTTCGAAGCGCGCGGCCACGGCCACGACGCCAAGGAGGCACCTGCCACCGTGCTGAACTCGCTGATGGAAATCACCGCGGCCGGCGGTGCGCTGGGCATTCCCGGGCTTTACGTCACGGGTGATCCCGGCGGCGTGGACGAAGCCGCCAAGAAGGGCGCGCTGAGCCTGAGCCTGGGCACCGGCTGGGCCAAGTCGCTCAGCTTCACCACCGGACAATGCCCGGTCATGAAGTACAACCGGCAACTGATGATGGCCATCCTGCATGACAAGGTGAGCATCGCCAAGAACGTGAACGCGAAGGCGATCACTTTGGAGGAGGCGCCCCAGGGCTATGCCGAGTTCGACGCCGGCGCGGCCACCAAGTACGTCCTCAACCCCAACGGGTATCTCAGCTGAGCCCCTGCCGGGCCGGGTGCCCGGGCCAGAGGCAGAACGCTGATGAGTCCTCTGCGTCGCGGTCCGGGCACTCCTACAGAACCATGTGGCCTGCGTCGGGGACCCCTGCCCGGACGACGGCGACGGCGGCGCCCGGGTTCCGCCGCGGCGGTCGCCTTTAGGTGTACATGAGGGAGCCGGGGGTGGTGAGGACCTCGCCGGTTTCCAGCCAGGTCTTCAGGCCGGAGAGGATCATCGGCCAGCCGCCGTAAAGCTCCTCGTTGGCTCCTTCGCGGAACTGGTCGTGGGTGACGGTGAGGTGGCAGGAATCGCCCACCGGTTCGATCTCCCACGTGATGCGGGAGGTGCCCTCAGCTTTGACGTTTTCGCCCCAGAGCGCGCGCATGGTCTGGACGAGCTTACGGGGCGGGTCCACCTCCAGGTTCTCGCCTTCGCCGAGGGGGTCCCCGCCGTCGGGAGCCAGCTCAAAACGGCCGCCCGGCGTCCAGTCCGAGTTGACCTTCAGTCGAAGCGGGCCTTAAGCGCGTGCAGGGTCTGGCCGTCCTCCCGGAAGAGCTCGTCGAGGTTTCCACATGTTAAGTACTGAACTCACGGTGCGATAAACGCCCTCAAAGACCGGCTCAAGACTGAATCAAAGTTGTGGCAGGATCGGCGCAATTTCGGTTCCAACGACCACAAGAGAAATAGGATCGTCATCGACACTGTTGCCGGAAGCGAAAGCACACGCTAATTGACGTCCCCTATTTAGCCGATTGTAGTGTCAGTAGGTTTCAGAGAAAGCGAATTGAGAATCGAATGCAGGCAAGAAGTGGCGAAAGTGCGGACGTGGCTACTCAGCGCTGATTGTCGGAGCTTTGACTGCAATTTTCGCGGCTCGAGGTGCGTATGTTTATGGTCTCGTCGGGGCTCTGACAGGCCTTGCGCTTTCCGTGATCTTGACGGGTCTTTACGTGGTAATCACGGGACGCCAGTCCTGGGCCCGGGTCAAGGGAGGGCGCAAGATGGGGGCGGTTCGTCATAGCTCCTTAATGGCATGTCTTTATCGGTGTCATGAGGACCACTTGACTGCTGGCCGGTTCTACGCGAGTTGGGGCTGCCTTGATCCTTCATCGGGGTGCACGGATCAAGGTATGAAGCAATGGGAGGCGCCCGAGTTGGAGCTCAGCAAACTAGTAAATAAATTCTCAAGGGGCAGTGACGTTAGTGTTCCCAAAGATAACTATGGCGAATTCCTTGTTCGCCTTGACGAAGCCACGGAAGCCCTCATTCGTCGACGTGAATCGTTAGGCACCACGATTGACGTTATTACCAGGCTGTATGAGCACAACCTAACTGGGGTGGATTGCTGGACCAAAAGACGGTCGGACCTCCATGAACTGCTCTCCGAAGGAGAGGAGACCGAACTCGACAAGGCGCGGGCTGAGCTCGAAGATGTGGTGCTCAAGATGGAGTCGGCATTCAACGAGCGGACCCAGCGGCTCTTCGCGAAAATCCGACAGATGAATGGCCAGTACCTGGAGATTGAGAAGTCGCTCCTCGAACTCCAAAAAAGTAGCGTAAAACTGCATTCATCGCGGACACTCTCGCAAGAACGAGGGAATCTCAATAAAGCAGTTGCTGGTCTTTCAGGGAACTTTTCTGGATCACCTTCCGTGAACCATGATATTGGCCTGCGTGACGATCTGACGGAAGCACGCGAAGCGATAATTCTCGCGGAAGCCCTCATAGAAGTGAAAGGCGGTTAGTCGTGAACAGCCCTACACAAGAGCCATGGATAATCACGGGCTTCAACTCAGAGCAGTGGCATGAAAGACCACGAGTTTTCAGCGTTTTCCTCGTGACCGCGTTTATTGGATTCTTCGTCTCCCTGTTCCTTCTGCTTCTCATCCCAGGATTTAGAAGCCCTGCTGCAGTACTTCTGTTCGTTTCTACATGTGCCACTATCTGTACTCCGCTCCTGATAGCCGCTCAACTCTCCGTTGAGGAAGCGTTCCTTAGCAGATTCACAGAGAAGGTCAACGGGACGATACTCGAGCTGACGGGAAGCCGAAGCGACTCGCTCACTGCCCGCCAGGTGAGAGCCTTGATCGAGAACGGCGAGGCACTCCCTCTGCTCGTCAATGGGGTTCCCGGATTGGATCTGCGGTTCATTCGGGAACAAGCTTGGGACAAGCGCAAAGCCGATGACCCCCAGCCAATCAGAACAATGTTTACGGTCGAACGGCTTCGTGCAGTGCTTCGGAGCGGCGGGCGTCAGTTGCTGATGGAAATGGCGGGGCGGCTCTCTGTGCTCCTGGGTAACGTTCCCCGCCGTATGTTTCAGGAGTTCCGAGCGAAGGAAATGTTCTCAAATACGAAGGCGGCCAGCCTGGGAACCTATCTTGTCATAACCACAGTTTCCCCGGATTACGGCACGACAAGCTTCGACAGGCTGGTATCGGCTTTGACCGACGCTGGCCGGGCGAAAGGCTAAGATCCCTCGCGGAGATGCCGACGATGGATGCCCCGAAAGAATGCGTCGTGATGGCAACCGCCAGACGGGAGATGTCGAAGAATCTGTCAGGTTCTGCCCGGTGTGAAGATCAATTGCTCGACTTCGTCGGAAGTTATCTCGAGTTCATTCGCCCACTGTTTGACGCATGTGAGGTAGTGCTTGTAGCTTTCCGCGCTGTGCCAATCGAGGCGAAGAGCTGATCCGGGGACGTGCTTCCTGAACCACGTGGCGACAATCTTGTCCATGACGGGGGATGTTTCCACGTCGGGTGCAGCTTTGGTTGTGAAGTAGATGAACTTCGTGGCGAAGGCCGGGCCATACCCCCTGAAGTAATTGCGCGTCGCCCTGCGGCCGTTCACTGCATGTTCGAAGGCTGCGAGCCCACCCAGCGTTTGCGCGACCTTCGCGAATTGCAGGAGATCGCGGGCGAAACTCGGGTTGTTGTCCAAGATGGCTCGTGTTCGGTAGGGCCCGTATCCGGCATCGCCAAAGCCCCATATGGACGCTGCCAGGAAGCCGTGCATGGCGGCGTGTTCATCTGATACGCCTGAACAGAGTTTCGTGACACCTGATCGCCCCAGGGGATTCTGGAGCGATTCGATGGCATTTGAGTGTTCCGGCAACCATCGTTTCCAGCCGCCACCTTTCCAAGGGAACGACCGTTGGGCAGGCCTGCCTTCTCCGTCCCACTCGTCGAACAGGCGCTGAAGCTGCGGCGGGACTGACGGCATGCTCTACCCCTAGTGGTTTCCTAGTAAGAACTAGGTGCGGAAGCGATTGCCCTCACCTTACATGCGGATCTTCGCAGTAACCGACGCTGCACTCATTTTCGCTGATGATCAAGAGCCGGGCACCGTGTTCGTGCATAGGCGGCCGCTCCTGCGTGAACGAGAGAATGTACACAGGGGACGTTCCGCGGCATGGAACGGAGGGTGCCAGTCCTCGCGCCGCCGTGTCTTTACGATTCGCGGCGACTGTGGCTCACATATTGTCGATCCATGGGCATGAAACAGATCGTCGCGCTGGAAGGGCAGACCTCCATCAACGACCTGCTCGAGGAGCCGATCGGAGCTACACACATTTAGCTAGTGTTGCCGATCCTTGTCCAGCTCCAGTTAGGGGAATTCCGCCGCGTTTCCTTATGCCGCGAACCGAACCCTGAATACGGTGTGTGCTCGTAGACCCCGCCAACTGCGAGGGCCGCCTCCCCGGGAGGCGTACCGCAGGGACGGCGGCGCCTGGCTTCGGTGCGCTGCTTGCGTCGATCGAATCTTTCCCTTGACTGTACAAGTGGGGCCCTGGCTGGGTTAGCGTCAAAGGGCTTATACAAACTAGGGGGATATTTTGGCTGAATGGATCACTGCGTTATGCAGTTTGTTTGCATTACTGGCAGCAAGTTGGGCCGCGTGGACGGCGTCGCGAGTGCATAGAATCGAGAGCAACCGGGACCGGACGGCGGAGGAGAACCGCCTGCGCTCACATGCCAGCACTGTCACCGCATGGAGCGCGGTCCATCTCGATACTGACGGAAACGCTTCGGCCTATGGTGTAGTTCTGAACAACGGATCAACTAAGCCGATCTTTGACGTTGTTATTGATGCTCAGGATCTTCGGGGAAAGCTCAGGACTCTCAACCTACAACTGCTGCCGCCGGGCCAGTATTTTGTCGAGGCGTTCAAGGATCGCACCGGATGGGCTCTGCCGGAACACGCGAACGCCCTTGTTGGGTTTACTCGCCCCATCACTCGGAAGCCCGAATGGTGCGTAACCTACTTGGAGTTCAGGGATGCTCAGAACGAGACCTGGTGCCGCAGTAACACTGGGTTCCTGGACAGGGTCCAATTGCAGGAGGCCGTGTAGATGCTCTGAAATGCGTCGTCTTCGTGATCAGAAATTCGTTGAGTAGCGGTCATCATGCCCTGACATCGTCCAGACATATAGGTTGGGACGCCATATCCGACAAGGGGATAGTCTTTTGACGAAGCAGTGCGAGGCTGCTTCTTGTTCCGGGCTGGAGAATTCGTGGCAATAGAAGTAGGGCTGTGGCGGGTCGATGACATTCCGCGGAGAATTCCAACGACCGCCATGCCGCTGGAGTCGAAACTCGAGAGACTCATCCTCCAAGATCCGGAGATCCTGGAAACCAAGCTGCTTCTAATCGGCAGCCAGGTACCAACAGGATACGGAAAGTTCATCGACATTCTTGGTGTGGACTCAGAAGGAACCCTCCACATTCTGGAGTTGAAGAGGGACCGAACTCCGAGGGAGGTAGTTGCGCAGACTCTTGACTACGCCTCGTGGGTAGAAGGACTCGGCAACGAAGAAGTTCGAAACATCTTTGAAAGTGGGCAACCTGGAAAGAACTTTGACGAGGAGTTTGCGAATCGCTTCGACGGCGCTCCTGTTCCTGACGAATTGAATCTGACTCACGTCATGACCATCGTGGCCAGCGACTTGGATCCCAGCACTGAGCGAATCGTTTCGTACCTCAATCGCTCCCACGGTGTTCCGATAAACGCAATGATTTTTCGCTACTTCGTTGACGGCGGCCATGAGTACCTAGCGAGGACTTGGTTGATTGACGAAACGGCCACAGTCCCTGCAGGTGCAGGGACGAAAGGATCGACGCGGGCAGCCTGGAACGGCCAAGATTGGTATGTAGCTTTCGGGATTGATGGGGGCTCACGATCCTGGGCGGATGCGTCGAGGTTCGGATTTGTCTCCGCTGGTGGCGCAGATTGGTACTCCCGGACTTTGAAGAGCCTCCCTGTGGGGGCACGCGTCTTCGTTCATGTTCCAAAGAGGGGGTACGTCGGCGTGGGTACCGTTGTGGGGCTGGCAAAGCCCGCAGACGATGCTGAACTACAAATCCAAGGGGAGATGCGGCCCTTTCGCTCGCTCAGCCTCGATGCCGAGTATTCGCACCCGGATGCAGGCGAAGGTATAGACACGGCTGAGTACGTGGTCCCAGTCGAGTGGGTCCACACCGTGTCCCTCGAGAGCGCCTGCTGGCGCGAGGGTATGTTCGCCAACCAGAACAGCGCGTGCAAACTCCGCAATCAGTTCACTATTGATGAGCTGTCAAGGCAGTTTGGGTTAGCGGCGTCCGGCTAGGAGGCAGTGGAACTGCGGCGAATCCCTCCCAACTTGGTCTTCTTGGCTTAGCAGCCCGGACAAAGCCGGGACCTGCTCGGACCGGCTACACCCGGTAGGCCCAGTACGGCCGGCCGGACACCCTCTGTACCAGGTGCACAGGGCGCAGGAAGGTACGGCGGCGCCCGGGTTGCGCCGCGCGCGGCCGTCTTTAGGTGTGCATCTTAGGTGTACATGAGAGAGCCGGGCGTGGTGAGGACCTCGCCGGTTTCCAGCCAGGTCTTCAGGCCGGAGAGGATCATCGGCCAGCCGCCGTATAGCTCCTCGTTGGCTCCTTCGCGGAGCTGGTCGTGGGTGACGGTGAGGTGGCAGGAATCGCCCACCGGTTCGATCTCCCACGTGATGCGGGAGGTGCCCTCAGCTTTGACGTCCTCGCCCCAGAGCGCGCGCATGGTCTGGACGAGCTTACGGGGCGGGTCCACCTCCAGGTTCTCGCCTTCGCCGAGGGGATCCCCGCCGTCGGGAGCCAGTTCAAAACGGCCGCCCGGCGTCCAGTCCGAGTTGACCTTCAAGCCGAACTGGTACTTGCTGCGGATCCCGCTGTCGGTGATGGCCTCCCAGAGCCGCTCCGGGGTGGTCTTGATGTAGATTTCGAAGATTTTTTCCATGGGACTTTCCAATCTGGTTTTGAGGTCGCTGAGGGCAGCGGCCCATGGTTCTGCGTATTTGCCGACCCAGCGGTCGTGGACCAGGCGGATGGGCACCGGATTGAGGAAGTGCAGTTTCTCCCGGCCCCGACGGCGGGTGACCACCAGGCCGGCATCCTCCAGCTGCTTGAGGTGCTTCATGACCCCGTAGCGGGTCATCTCGAAGCGGGCCTCGAGCGCGTGCAGGGTCTGCCCGTCCTCCCGGAAGAGCTCATCGAGCAGGTCACGGCGAGTGGGGTCGGCGAGGGCCTTGAATACGGCGTCCACAATTCAAGGATAGGTGACTAAATGGTCACATGTCTAGGGTTATCGCGAGGATATCGCCGTCGGAATTGCCATTCAAGAGAAACATTACTGGCGCAATTTAACAACGAAATGCTACAGTCGTGTAGCAGGTAGTCGGTCAGGTTGACTGGCTCGAACTTTGGAGGCGGACATGGCATCAACGAAAAAAGTAGCCCTCGTGACGGGAGCGTCAACAGGCATTGGCAAAGCGGTCGCCGTCGGGCTCGTGGGGGCAGGTTTCACGGTCATCGGAACCAGCCGCAACGCGGCGAAAGCACAGCCGGTCCCGGGAGTGCGCTTCGTTGATCTCGACGTGGCGAGCGACTCGTCGGTCGAAAAAGTGATCGCCGACGTTATCGAGGCGCACGGGCGCATCGACGTCCTGGTTAACAACGCGGGTATCGGATCTTCGGGTGCGGCAGAGGAGAGTTCTGCGGAGCAGGCCCAGCAGATCTTCGACGTCAATGTGTTCGGCGTGATCCGCCTGACCAACGCCGTCCTTCCGATCATGCGGGCCCAGAAGAACGGCCGAATTGTGAATCTGTCGTCGATCCTCGGGGTGGTGCCGCAGCCGTATATGGCCGTGTACGCGGCAACGAAGCATGCTGTTGAGGGGTACTCGGAGTCTCTGGATCACGAACTCCGCGAGTTCGGCGTGCGGGTCACGCTCGTCCAGCCTGCATGGACCAACACCTCCTTTGAGGCCAACAGCGTCAGGCCGGACCGGCCGCTGCCGGTGTACGCCGAGCGACGCAGGGTGTTCGAGGAGTTCATGAACGGCGCGGTCAAGGATGGCGACGACGCTGCCACCGTTGCAAAGGCGATTGTCGCCGCCGCCACGGACGAGAAGCCCAAGGTGCGATACTCCGGCAGCTCACGCAGCGCCAGCCTGTCGGCGATGCGCCGTTTTGTGCCCGTGCGGATGTTCGACCGGCAGCTCCGGAAGCTCAACAAGCTTCCCGCCTGATATCGGCTGTGAAGTTCGAACAGGTCCTCTGGACAGATGAGCGCGCTGTGGCGCTGCAACGGGTCCTGGAGGAGGACCTCCACGGCAGGTATGCCGGCCGCCTGCAGCCCGGTCCCGGGAGGGACGCTGCCCTCAGCGCCTTGGCTGTTGACCCGGATGACGTGCTCGCGACCGTCCTGGCGATATCGGGCGACTCCGGTCCGGTGGCCCACGCTGCCCTGCGGTCCTTGAAGGGGGAATGGGAAGTCAAGCGGATGGTGGTGCTTGAGAGTGAACGGGGCCGGGGTATTGCCAGCATGCTGATGAAGGAGATCGAAGCGATCGCTGCACGCGGGGGAGCCTCGCGGGTCATTCTCCAGACCGGGGATCAGCAGCCGGAAGCTGTCGCCCTGTACTTGAAGCTGGGCTACTCGCGCATCCCGGTGTATGAGCCATATGCAACTGCCATTCCCTTCTCCATGTGCTTTGAAAAGCGTCTGAAGTAGGGCAGTCCACGCCGCTCGGTCGGGAAATGTCAGTTTCGTCTGCCGGTGCCGTACAGCAAGGTGTCGATGACCAGAGTGGTGAGTGCATCAGTAGTGCTTGCGTCCGGATCTTCACCTTCGGGGAATCTCTGCAAAGCCTCGCTCATGAGCGCGTAATACACCTGCCGTGTCCATTCCAGGTCTGCGTCGGGATGGAGCAGCCCGTCACGTTGGGCACGGGTGAGGAGATCCAGGCAGCGGGCATTGATCCGGTCCCAGATTTCGGCGGCGGCGCTCGTGTCTGCCAACGGGCTGCCCAGGGTGAATCTCCACGCGTTTTTGGTCTTCAAGACATTCGCTGTCACACGGTGGAGCGCAACGAGTGGAGGGGCCGAGTCGGGGTTGCCGGCTTCGATGGCGTCGGCAAGCTGTTGCTTGGCGGAGATCGCGAGAGCATCCATGAGGGATTTTCGGTTAGCGAACCTACGATGGACCGTAGTCCTGGTCAGCCCCGCCACCTCGCCGATCTGTTCCATGGAAGCGCCAGGGTCATCGGCCAGAACTTGCTCGGCTGCTTCCAAAATGGCGCGGACACTGCGCTCAGCGTCCGCCCGCAACGCTCGACCCATTGGTTTCTCCATCCTTAGCCTCATCCCCATCCTAATAGATACTCAGTAGAAACAGATTCCAGCATAGAAGTAACAGTTATGTTGCTGATCTACGCATAGCCGATACACTGTGGGTGCCGATAAGCCGTATAGGAGCAGCAAATGACAGAGCGCGAACGACTCATCACCTGGGATGACCCCGCCGTCGGCGTGGCAGCCATGCCGAGCATGAGCGGCCTGGACTATCTGCATTCAATGATGGGCAAAAAGCTCCCGGCTCCACCCATGGGAGAACTGCTGAACATGACCTTGGTTGAGGCCGAGCCGGGAACGGCCACCTTCACCTGCAGCCCGGACGAATCCCATTACAACCCCATTGGCGCAGTTCACGGCGGGCTGGTGTGCACCCTGCTCGATTCGGCCCTGGGCTGCGCCGTACAGACCACCCTTCCCCAGGGTGTGGGCTACACGTCCATAGAAATCAAAGTGAACTATCTGCGCCCAGTCCGGGCCGGCAGCGGCCCGTTGACCTGTGTGGGCGTGGTCTCGAAGGCCGGCAGCCGCGTTGCCTTCGCAGAGGGCACGGTCACCGACGCCAGCGGCAAATTGGTGGCCACCGCCAGCGGGTCCCTGCTCGTCTTTCCCATCGGCTGACGTCAGGGGACATTGACGTGTCGTCTTCGCTGGTTTCCAGGAAGGCCGGTCAGGCAGTCCTTACATTGCAGTAGCTGGGTCCAGTCCCAGCTCGTAGTGGATGCATGGGCGTCCCGAATCCTCAAAGAACCCACGTCCGGTGGCCTGCCAGCCCGCATCTTCGTAAATTTTGCGAGCCGCCAGGTTTTCCTCCAAGACCCCGAGCGTCACCTCCGTAAATCCTTCCCTCACGAGTGTGTTGGTGATGCTGGCAAGCAGGGAACGGCCCAGCCCGTGGGATTGATAAGCGGCGTCTACGGCAAGCAGGGCAAGGTGAGCTTTCGTGGCCGTTCCCGGCGAGGTCTTTTCCATGGCCAACGCGAATCCGTGGATACTCGATCCGGTTTCGGCGACTGAAAGGATACTTCCTGGGACCGTCAGTTTGGCCAACGCTCTTTGCTTCAACTGTGGATCGCTTTGTTTGCCGTCACGAAGGGCGACGGCGTTCATCCAAAGCTCAGCGCACTGTGGGAAATCTGCATCCGCTCCCGCACGGAATGTCCAAGGCAGGAGGTGCTTATGTCTGTTCGAGTTCTCCATTGTTTCTTTCGACTGGAAGGCCGCCGCTGACGGCCATCAAGCCAGCAGCGGGGCATATCGGGCCGTAGGTGACCAGCTTAACCATGACGGCGCGGCTGCCGCGGCGCGGTAGCTCAGTCGTTGATTGCGTCGATGCCTAGCCGCTTGAGTTCTTCAAGGTGGTTCCGCATCTCCTGAAGCATCTTGGGGGAGTGTGGCTCCCACTCCAAGATCTCGTGAACGACTCGCAGTGGCTCCCGGGTACGGTAGGACCTCGTCGGGTTGCCCGGGAACTTCTTGTCCGTCAGATTGGGGTCATCCTCAAAGGGGCCGGTGGGTTCCACACGGTAGATTCTGCCTGGTCCCTCGCCCACCCCGAGTTCCGCTCCCCAAGTTGCCGCATCAAGAGTCGCAGTCAGGTAGATGTAGTTCGCCTGCCTTCGCTCCCCGTAATTCGAGCTATGACCGGCTTCCAGCAAGTCCCCAGGCTTCAGGTCAGCCTTGGTGCCGTGATAGAAAGGCCCGGGATCATTGCCCTCGGACGGCGTCGGTTCGTTCTCCATACAGACCCCCATCGAAGTTGGGCTCCCACTCTAGCTCGCCGGCCGCCGGCCGCGGGCCTCCACGAACTTCTGATCTGCTGTCGCCGTGAACCGGGACGTTCAACCCGTCAATTCGCTCAGACGGCTCTGCAGGTAGCGGCGTTCGGTGTCGTTTTCGGTCAGGATCAGCGCCTCCTCGAAGGCGACCCGAACGTCGTCGAAACGGCCCAACCGGGCCAGGAAGTTGGCCCGTGCGGCAGCAAGATACGGGTAGCGGGCCAGTTGGGGTTCGGCGCCAAGCGCATCCAGTTCAGCCAGACCTTCCGCATGGCCCACCGCGAAGCCGACGGCGATTGCCCGGTTGAGCTTGACGACGGGAGACGGCCACTTCTCCAGCAGCAGGTCGTAGAGGCCGAGGATCTCCTGCCAGTCAGTGTCGGACCACGAATTGCTCTCATCATGGACGGCCGCAATTGCCGCCATGAGGGCGAAGCGGCTTGGCGGCCGGAGGTTCAAAGCCTCGCGCAGGAGAGCCACTCCTTCAGTTATGGCCGACCGGTCCCATTTTGATCGGTCCTGGTTCTCCATCAACACGAGTTCACGGTGTTCGTCCAGCCTGGCGCTGCTGCGAGCGTCGGTGAGTAGTACGAGGGCAAGAAGCCCGGCGACGTCGCCGTCGCCCGGCAGCAGGACGCGCAGCATCCTCGCGAGCTCATGGCCCCGTTCCGCGAGATCCCGGCGCATCAGATTCTCTCCCGATGGGGCGGTATGTCCGGTGGTATACACCAGGTAAACGACGGACAGGACGCCGTCCAGACGATCCCGAAGCTCCGACGCCGCCGGAACGCGGTAAGGGATGCGGGCGGCCGCGATCTTCTTTTTCGCCCGGGTAATCCGCGCCGCTATTGTCGCCTCCGGTACGAGAAACGCCCGCGCCACATCAGCCGTGGACAGCCCACAGAGGAGCCGTAGCGTCAGGGCGACCTGAGCGTCAGGGGCGAGGGCGGGATGGCAGCACGTGAAGATCAACCGAAGCCGGTCATCGGTGATGTCTTCGCCGTCCCGGCCCGGGGCGTCGGGTAGATACTCGCCCGGGCCGAGAAGCTTGGGGAGCGCCCGCTGCGCCGTGGCGGCGCGGCGGTGCATGTCCAGGGCCCGCCGCCGCGCGGTCACGGTGAGCCACGCCCCGGGGTTCTTCGGGATGCCACGCGGACCCCACGTCGACAATGCGCTGGCGTACGCGTCCTGGACGGCTTCTTCGGCTGTGTCGATATCGCCGGTAACACGCAGGGTGGCCGCCAGCACGAACGCCCACTCCCGACGGTGCGCTTCCGCAACCGCGGCAGCGACCTCCGAGCTGGCGGCCTGCGGCATCAGCTGACCACTCGCACGCGGCGGACCTCAACCCCGACGCCGGCGGGAACCTCCTTGGCGATCTCCAGCGCCTCGTCGAGGTCAGCGGCCTCGATCAGGAAGTAGCCGCCCAGCGTCTCCTTCGACTCGGCGAACGGACCATCCGTCACCGTGAATCCGCCCGATCCGTGGCGCCGGATGGACGTCGCCGTCGAGGCTGGCTGCAGTGCGGCCCCGCTGAGGAGGGACCCGTTACGACGCTGCATGAACTCTTGGTAGGCGGCGCTGATCGACTCGCCGTCGGCCTGTTGTGTCACCGCATCATCCTGGAAGATCAAGATTAAATACTTGGACATTCGAAATCTCCTCATCTCTTCTCTGTAAGCCCTTCCGTTCGGGGCCTTACTTATCCGACGCCGAGAGATGTTCAGATCGACAGTTGCGACGCAATTTCTCACGGCAGGGCTCCGCGGTCCTCCGGAATGAAGTCGGGAGGGGCAACCTTGACTGGCGGGAGATGACCGTCGGGGGGTGGTGCGGGCGTCACTGTCCTCAGGGGAGGCCTGGCGGCTATGGTCCTCGGCGCCGGTGCGGGTGTGACTGTCTGCCGGGGAGGCCGACGGCGAACTTTCTCCGGGCGGTTGGGAAAGGATGATGCCGCCGAGACGTGATTTGTCCGTCTGTTGAACCCCTCGGCGGCGCCCTCCCGAATCGCTAGCGAATGATCTTGTACAGATCGATGACGGTCTCTTCGGGCGGCGATGCGAACCCGCCCTCGATGCCCTGCTGCATTCGGGGAAGGAGGATGCTGTCACGGAATTTCTCCCAGCTCTCCTTCGACTCGTGGACACCTATGATCGTCCAACCACCGGCAGAAGCGCCTCCGGCGTGGAAGATCTGACCGTCGGGCAGGCGCCCCTCACCTGGGTGAGTGACGGCAATTGAGGCCTCGTACTGGTCCTTGGTGCCTCCTGGGAAGAAGTGCACGACTCCGTAGGGCGTGGCTTCCATATCTGCTCCTTGAATGGGCTGGATGTGTTGGACATGCCAACCATCGACCCCGTCATTCGTGATGTCAAGCAGTTGGCGTACGCTCGGCCCAAGACCGCCGTCACCACTGGATGCTCGCGGTTCGCCTCGCACCACACGCCCCCTCTTGAACAGCATCAACACGCTCATTCAACAGGGAATTGACTACAACACGGTTGTCGCAACCCCACGATGTGGGAGTTGCAACAACCGCAAGAACCCCGCAGCGCTAAGCACTGCGGGGTTCTTCGCTAACTGGATGGAGCGTTACTCCGATTCGGTCTTCTGTTCCCGGTCCTTGAGGTTCTTCTTGATCTCGTCGAACTTTTCCTTGATGACCCGTTCCGCCTCGGAGAGGGTTTTGCTGGCGCTGCTCAGTGGATCCAGCTGAACGTAGACGTCCTGGCCGGCAGGCAGGTCGTACTCGTCCTTCAGATGGGTGCCGCCGCCCACTCCTTCGAGGGACAGGTAGACCTGGGCTTCCGTCCGGGCAATGCCGGCGAGCGTTCCGAAGACAACCGTGAAGTCGTTCGACTGGAAGCTCACAGTCTGGCCGATATGGCTGCGGTCAAGGTCACCGGCTGGTACTGGCTTCTCGGACGGACTTCCGTTGTAGTTCATGAACTTCTCCTAAGTAAGTCGAGGGGCACGTACTCCAGCAGTCTATAAGCGGAGCCGAGAAGAGCTTGAGGTTGCGCGTTGTGCCTCTACTTGCGTGTGCCCTCGCGTTGCTGAGTATGCCGTAGGTGTTGAGTTCTTCGACATGAACCTGCGAGGAGCCGGGTTCGTCCGTAGGGATTTGTCGTCCGGTGAGGGACCTATTGAAAGGTAAGGACGCTCTTAGTCCGGCTAGGTTTGCGCCTGCGGTTTCAGGAGCGCATCGATGAACTCTGACAGGCCGTCAGCCACGTCCACGTCCTTGTCGTAGAGCCACTGCAGCTGCAGGCCGTCGGAGACGGCCACTACCAGCCGGGCCAAATTCCTGGCGGGCAGGTCCGAGCGGGTTTCTCCGGTGGTCTGGCGACGTTCGATGTCCGCGGCGAGGGCGTCAACCACTTCGGCGTAGCGTTCCTTGAAGTAGCCGTGCGAGTCGTGTCCGGGGTCATTTGCGGTGGCTGACGCCACGGCGTACAAGGTGGTGAGCCCTGGCTCCCGGCGGTTCCGCTCGGCGGACCGGACCATCAGCGACAGACCGACCTCTTTCTCTTCTATGGCTGCAAGACTGCGGCGGTCCCTTTCAGCCAGCACCGCCGTCAGGAGCTCCTGCTTGCCGCGGAAGTAGTGGAACAGTGTTGCTTCCTTGACCCCCACCAGTTCGGCCACCCGCTTGAGGGCGGCGCCTTCAAAGCCTTCCGTGGCGAAGACGTCAGTTGCCATTTGGATGATCTGCTCGCGGCGCTCAGCCCCTTTTGCGTACTGCCCGCGCGGCTTTGATGAAGACATCAAGCCAGTGTATTTCACGCTCTCCTAAAGAAAATCTAGTCACACTCGGTTTTTATCTGTACGATCTTTTGCAGGACCCAATGGAGGGTCACTTTTCGTCAGGAGGCACCGTGGCCGTCAAGACCATCACCGAGGATTCCGCAGGGCAGCCTGCCCGCAGAACCCTATCGAGCACCACCGTTCTATCTGCTCCCGCTCCGGGAGCGCCCACCAGAACACCCCGTGCCTACGTCATCGGCATGCCCATTGCCAGCGCCGGCCTGTGGATGGCCGTCCTCGCCCCTGCCCTGGTGGTGCTGGCCATCAAGGTTTCGGAGATCACCACTCCGGAAACCCGCGCCGGGGCACTCAGTCTTGTAGCCGGCGTCGGCGCCTTGATCGCGCTTCTGGCCAACCCGTTCTTCGGCCGGTTGAGCGACCGCACCACCTCCCGGTTCGGCATGCGCAAGCCCTGGATCATCGGCGGCTCCATCGTGGGTATGGGCTCGCTGATCTTGCTCGGATCAGCCACGGACGTCGCCGGCGTGCTGGTGGCCTGGATCCTTGTCCAGCTCAGCTTCAACGCGGCGCTGGCAGCGCTGGTGGCAACCCTCCCGGACCAGACAGCACCCGCTGAGCGTGGGCGCCTGTCCGGACTGATCGGAATGACCCTTCCGGTTGGCCTGGTTGCCGCAGCGTATTTCGCCCAGCTCTTCGACAGCGCCTTTCAGATGGCCGTGGTTCCGGGCGCGGTTGGCACAGCACTTGCAATTGGCTTTGCCTTCACCTTCAAGGACCGCGTCCTCACCGAGAAGCCGGCACCGCTGAGCCTCAGGGAAATCGCAGGGTCCTTCTATTTCAACCCCCGCACCTACCCGGGACTCGGCTGGGCCTGGTTCACCAAGTTCCTGGTGTACATGGGCTACTGCGCCGGCCTGCTCTACCTGCCCTACTTCTTCATCGACCACCTCAACGTTCCTGAAGCCGATGTCACGGGGCTGGTCTTCCAGGCCACCCTGGTCAGCGCTGCGGGTACGGTGCTCAGCAGCCTCGCCGGTGGCTGGATCAGCGACCGGATCGGCAAGCGCAAGGGAATGGTCATTGCATCAGCCATCATCATGATGGCCGGCCTCATCGTCATTGCCACGAGCACCACCACCGACCAGGTCTTGGTGGGACAGGCAATCGCCGGCCTCGGCCTCGGCTGCTTCGGAGCTGTTGACGTTGCCCTCATCGCCGACCTCCTACCTGCCAGCCAGAGCGAGAACGCCAAGACGTTCGGCGTCTTCAACATCGCCCAGGCGCTGCCCCAGTCGCTCGTTCCCGCTATCGCGTTCCCCGTCATCACCCTCGGCGGCTACCCCGCCCTCTTCATCGGCGGGGCCGTCGTCGGCATCATCGGCGCCGTCCTCGTCACCCGCATCAAAGGAGTCAAGTAAATGAACCCCACCCTTTCTCCAGCCGTGACGGCGCTCCCGTCAGGTTCGCCCGACGCCGAAGCGCTGATCCGCGAACTTGCCGAGAACCTTCCCCTCGAACAGCAGATTCAACTGCTGACGGGCGCCGACGTATGGGCCACCCACGAACTTCCTTCCATCGGCCTCTCCCGCGTGGTCCTCTCCGACGGCCCGTCGGGCGTCCGCGGCGAGGACTTCGACGAGCGGCATGACTCAGTCTCCT
Source organism: Arthrobacter pascens (assembly GCF_030815585.1). Lineage (NCBI taxonomy): Bacteria > Bacillati > Actinomycetota > Actinomycetes > Micrococcales > Micrococcaceae > Arthrobacter > Arthrobacter pascens. The sequence continues at coordinate 3,332,098 of NZ_JAUSWY010000001.1, read as the reverse complement.
TGCCGTCGTCGTCAGCGCTGTCCGCCACGTGGAGCGTGGAAACGGCCCGCCGCTATGGCCAGGTCCTGGGCCAGGAAGCCCGCCGCAAGGGCGTCCACGCCGTGCTGGGACCCACTATCAACCTGCACCGCTCCCCGCTGGGCGGCCGGCACTTTGAGTGCATGAGCGAAGATCCCCGCCTCACTGCCACGCTGGCTGCCGGCTACGTGGCCGGCGTACAGTCCATGGGCGTCGGGGCCACCCCCAAGCACTACCTCGCCAACGAGGCGGAGACGGACCGCTTCACCGCCGATTCCGTCGTGGACGAGCGTCCGCTGCGCGAGCTGTACCTCGCCGCTTTCGAGGACGCCATTACGGAGGCCCGTGCCTGGCTGGTGATGAGCTCCTACAACTCCATCAACGGCACCACCGCCAGCGAAAACGAGCTCCTGAAAACGCCGCTGTCCACGGAATGGGGCTTTGACGGCGTGGTGGTCTCGGACTGGACCGGCGTCCGCTCCGTGGAGGCGGCGAACGCCAACCAGGACCTGGAAATGCCCGGCCCGGTAGGCCATTGGGGACCGAAGCTGCTCGCCGCCGTGAACGAAGGCCGCGTCAGCCGGACCGCCATCCTCGAAAAGGTCATCCGCATCCTCCGCCTCGCCGCCCGTGTCGGTTCCCTCGAAGGCGTCGCCCCCGCAGTGGCAGAGCTTCCGGCAGCCCTGGACGCCGCCGCCGTGGCACGTGAAGTGGCAGTCCGCGGCGCGGTCCTGGTCCGCAACAAAGACGGGATCCTGCCCCTGAACCCGGCCGCGCTTGCCAGCGTCGCGGTCAGCGGGCACAACGCCGAGGAAGCGCGCACGCAGGGCGGCGGCAGCGCCACCGTCATGCCCAAGTACACGGTCTCACCCCTTGAAGGCCTCCGTGAAGCCCTGCCCGAGGGCGTCAGCGTGAGCTACGCCCGCGGCGCCAAGGTAGCCGAAGGCCTGCAGGCCTTCCCGCGCACCTCCCTGCACAACCCGGTCACGAACGTGCCGGGCATGCGGGTGACCTTCCTGGCTGAAGACGGCTCGGAAATCTCAGGCGAGGACCGTCTCGCGTCCCACCTGATCTGGTTCGGCGTCGGGATCCCGGATGGCGCTGCCGCCATCCGCATGGAAGCTGACTGGACCGCCCCGACGGCGGGCATCCACCACCTGGGCGTCGGAACCGTGGGCCACATCCAACTGTCCCTGCAGGGCGAAGAGGTGTTCAACGGGGACATCGAGGACGACACCGACGTGCTCGGCGCGGCGCTCTTCGACCCGCCCAAGACCGTCCACCGCTTGGAAACCGTTGCCGGCGAACCAGTGCGCATCGAGGCGGTCTACCAACTGCCAAAGCAGCAGGTCATTCCTTTCACCGCCATCCTCCTTGGCGAGGAAACCGTCGTGGACGATCCGCAGGCCGAAATTGACGCAGCAGTGGAAGCGGCAAAGGCTGCCGACGTGGCAATCGTGGTGGTCGGGACCAGCGCCGCTATTGAATCCGAAGGCTTCGACCGCAAGGACCTGGACCTCCCCGGCCACCAAAACCAGCTGGTGGAGGCAGTGGCCGCGGTCAACCCGCGCACCATTGTTGTGGTCAACTCCGGCTCACCGGTCCTGATGCCGTGGCTCGACAAGGTAGGAGCAGTCCTGCTGGGCTGGTTTGGCGGCCAGGAATTCGGCCGTGCCATCGCCGACATCCTGCTTGGTGCCGAGGAACCCGGCGGCCGCCTGCCCACCACCTGGCCCGCCGCCCTCCAGGACGTGCCGGTGCTCAACACCACCCCCGTAGACGGCAAGGTCGTTTACTCCGAGGGCATCCACGTGGGCTACCGGGCATGGCTCAAGCAGCAGGCCGAAGGCGGCGCCGCCCCGGCCCTGCCATTTGGCTATGGGCTGGGCTACACCACCTTCGACCTCGGCGCGCCGCACGCACCGCAGTCAGTCCCTGCCGGCAACGACGTGGTCGTCCACGTGCCGGTCCGCAACACCGGTAGCCGCACCGGCCGCGAAGTGGTCCAGGTGTATCTTGAGCGCCCGGATTCCGCAGTGGAACGCCCCGTCCGCTGGCTCGCGGGCTATGCGGGAACACACCTGGCCCCCGCCGGTACCGAAAGCGTGGAGATCCGCATTCCGGCCCGGTCATTCGCCCACTACGACGGCGGCTGGCAGTTTGAGCGCGGAACCTTCCGGATCCTCGTGGGCCGCCACGCAGCCGATGCTTTTGAGGCGCTGGAAGTCGAAGTCCGCTAGCGCCAGAACCGACCACGGCCGGACCGGATCCCTTTGGGAACCGGTCCGGCCGCTTTGGGTCCGGATGCCCGGCCAACGGATTGTCCCAGGAAAAAATGATGCGCTTGCGTGTCGCTGAAACGATCGGGCGCACGTCCGATGCCGCCTCAATGAAGAGAAGAGAGCCCTTTGCTCCGTCGAATAACCACACTTGGCCTTGCCGGGCTTATGCTCGCTGCGCCGCTCGCCGTCGCTCCATCGGTCAGCGCCGTACCAAGGGATGAGCCTGGCCCTCATGAGAGCCGGTCTCAATGCGGCCTTGGCCCCGGACGCACCACAATCACAATTACATCGGGCAGTCGCGACCGTACGGTCGTTGTGCACGTCCCCTCGACCGGCGAAGATGCCCGCGCCTTACCCCTCGTCCTTGACCTGCACGGTAGCAACAGCACGCCCAACGAGGAATTGATGAGGACCAGGCTCGATCAGACGGCGCAGCGCGAAGGGTTCATCGTCGCAGCGCCTCAAGGCGCGATTCCAGCACCAGCCGGGTTCGTATGGAATGTGCCCTTCACCGGCACTGACGTCGCTGGCGCACCCGACGATGTGGCCTTCCTGCAAGACCTCATCGGCACGCTTGTTGACGGTGGTTGTGTGGACGGAAGTCGCGTGTACGCCGCGGGCTATTCGGGCGGCGGGCGCATGGTGTCCCAGTTCGCCTGCGAACATCCGGAACTCGTTGCAGCAATCGCACCTGTCGCAGGTTTGCGCGCAGGAGCCCCGCTCACGGCGGGCAGCGCCGTCCCCGACCCGGCCACCTGTATACCCAGCCGGGGAGTTCGAGTGATCACGTTTAACGGCACGGCTGACCCGGTCAACCCGTTCGCCGGAGGGGGAGCGCCCTACTGGGGCTACGGTGCACTCGCTGCCTCGCAGCGATGGGCCGAGATCAACGGCTGCCACACAACAAAGGACACGCGAGTCAGTCCCAACGTCTCGCTGGTGACCCACCGCGGTTGCCCACAGAACGCGGTGGTGCAGCAGTACGTCGTGAATGGCGGCGGACATACATGGCCCGGCGGCAACGCCGCCGCCTTCCCGGGAGCCGGCGTAACCACCCAGGAGATCAGCGCCAATGACTTGATGTGGAGCTTCTTCGAGCAGGGCAGGTTGTCGCGCAACTGACACGCAACGAGGAAGGAGATCACCGCCAAGACCGGGCTAAAACGCACCACCCTATACCGGCCCTTCAGGTGTGCGAAGGCTGGCTGGTTCCTGCAATAGGGAAGACCCTCGCCTGGAGTGACGCTTGCCTAGGATCCGATTCCGCACCGAGCCTTCACGCCCCGCCGTGATAGCTCCCTGAAGCTGCTTACTCGGCGGGGAGCGATGCGCGTGAAGGGGGTTACTGCGGATTATCGAACTGGCAACCGCGTGCCCTCGGTTTCCTTGACAGGCCGCGGGCTCTTCCACACCGATTCGCGGGGGCCCGGCGGGTAGGCAGCCTTCCTGCCGCCGATGGTGACGAGGAGGGCGGCGATGACCGGGAGTGCCGCGGCGGCCGGTACCAGCAGCGGGCCGGCCACCACCAGGGCAGCGGAGCCGTAGAGGGCACCGATGGTGATGCCGAGCTGGATGGTCAGGACCGTCAAACCGTTGGCGGCGTCCTTGTTTTCGCGGCCGGCGCGGAGGATGGCTGACTGGTTGTAGATGCCGATCGCTCCCAGGCCGGCGCCCCACACGGTCATCAGCACCAGCGCAAAGGGAAGGCTGCCGCCCACGAACGGCAACAGGAGCATCGAGACGGCGATTGCCGCCGTCGTGATCAGGAGCGAACGGCGGGGATGCGAATCGACGGTGAGGCCCGCGATCCAGATGCCGACCAGGCCGGAGACGCCCAGGACGGTGAGGGAGAGACTGATGGCATAGTCGGGCAGGCCGGCGTCGCGGATGAACGGGGCGATGTAGGTGAAGAGCGCGAAGTGGGCCAGGATCATCAGCGGCCATGCGATGGCAACGGGCTTCACGCCGGGCTGGGCGATTGCTTTGCGCAGGGACGGGCGGGCCTCGCCCGCGGCGCGTCGGGCGGACGGCAGGAGCCAGAAGGCCAGGACGGCGAGCAGCAGGCTGAAGCCGGCGAGGAACAGGAACGCGGCGCGCCAGCCGAGGAAGCCGCCCAGGGCGGTGCCGATGGGCGCGCCGATTGCCAGGCCCAGGCTGTTGCCGCTGAAGACGACGGCAAGGGCCTTGCCTACCTTGTGGGCCGGGACCACCCGCGTGACGTAGGGGGCCATGGTGGTCCAGAGCAGTCCGTGGGCCAGGCCGCCCACCAGCCTGGCAACCATCGCTGCGGTGAAGTCGGGGGCGAGGCCCACCATTGCGTTGCTGATGGCGAACGTCAGGACGAGCGCTACGAGCAGGGGCCGCCGCGGGACCTTGCCCAGCAGCCGTGCGGCCGGCACCACCGTGATGACGATGACGGCGGCGTAGGCTGCGGCGAGGTAGCCGGCCACCGGTTCGGAGACGTTGAGGCCGGAGCTGATCTGGGGGAGCAGGCCGGAGGGGAGCAGTTCGGTGGTGATAGCGGTGAAGGCGATGGTGGCCAGGACCATCATGGCGGCCAGCGGGAAACGCTGGGTTGCCGGCGCGGAAATCGCGGAGGACATGGGGGAGTGTTCCATTTCAAGGGGGAGGAGTGGAACCGGGCTCTGGGCCGAACAATTCCTCCACCAATTTTACCCGATTAATGAGGTGTTCTCCCGCCATAGCAGCCGTGAGTAGCGACACTCGCGTCAGGTTATTTCTACCCCGCTGAGCGGCGGTTGCGTGCCTGGTTTACGAGCCGGATGAAGCCAAAGACGAAGACCGCCTCGATCAGCACCATCAGTCCGAGCAGCAGCCATTGGCCTTGGCTGATGAAGACGACGGCGCCGGTGAGGACCAGCGCGGTTCCGAGGATCAGCGCGTAGACGGCGAACCGAAGGCCACCCGTGCGCTGCGCACACCGGTCCGGAAGCCAAAGCCCTGCGGCTCTCCGCCGGGGTAGCCTGCGACGCGGTCCGGGCCGGCGGGCTTGAGCCGGTCGAACTCCTCCCAGGGGTCCCGGTCCTGATCCTGATCGGTCATGCTTCCATTATCCCGCCGACTCTGCCGCCAACATCGGGGAAATGCATTGATTCTGACCGCAAAGAGCGGTACGGTCGGCCGCACGAGCCGGTAAGAGACGTCGGGCCAAAGGGGCGACATGGTGCATCTGGCCAGTGGATTGCTCAATGGAAACCACGTTGACGCGCGTAAACGCCGACGCCGGCTGCTAACGCGTAAGCTCGCCACGAAGGGAGCCGATCGCCCTTCATCGGTTCCACGGACGTTCCGTCCGGACATAGAGGGTCTTCGCGCGATCGCAGTTCTACTGGTCGTGCTGAACCATGTAGGCGTGCCGGCGTTGCAAGGAGGCTACGTCGGTGTCGACGTCTTCTTCGTGGTCTCCGGCTTCCTCATCACCGGCCTCCTGCTCAAAGAAGCTGAACGGGGTAGGCGGATCTCCCTCTTGGGGTTCTATGCACGGCGGGCTCGGCGAATCCTGCCTGCCGCGACTCTTGTCCTCGCCGTCACAGTGGTCTCATCCTTCGTGCTGGTCGGTGGTACGAGTGCTGCTCGGACCGCCGAAGACGGGCAATGGGCCGCGCTTTTCGCCAGCAATTTTCGCGAAATCTCGCAAGGGACGGACTACTGGGCCAGCGACCTTCCTCCATCCCCGTTACAGCACTATTGGTCACTGGCCATCGAAGAGCAGTTCTACCTGTTCTGGCCCGTCTCAATGATGGCGGTCGCTGCGATCGGACGGAGAGTTCCGCTACGCACGCGACTGACGCTTCTCCTCGCTGTCACGATTGCAGTCTCCCTTACGTGGTCGGTGTACGCGACGACGGAGAACGCGAGTGCGGCCTACTTCTCTCCCTTGACGAGGACTTGGGAACTTGCGGCTGGCGCAATTCTTGCCGTGCTCACACCGACGATCATGCGGCTGCCGGTTTTTCTTGCTGCCGTTACGAGTGTGTCTGGACTCATCGCGATTGCGGCAGCAGCGCTCACGCTGGACGAGTACACCAGGTTCCCAGGATCCGCTGCTATTCTTCCGGTTGGCGGAACGGTTCTTGTGATAATCGGCGGGACAATCACACCGAATCGAGGAGCCGAAGTGGTCCTGCAGTGTCGGCCTCTGCAATGGCTTGGCAAGCTCTCTTATTCCCTGTACCTGTGGCACTGGCCCGTGCTGATCCTCGCCGCGGCATCGCTCGGGACCGAACTGGCGATGACCACCAAGCTTGCCTTTGTCGGTGTGGCGCTGGCCTTGTCTGTCGTTACCTTCAAGTATGTGGAATTGCCCGTACGGAACTCCAGTTGGCTCAAGGCCCGCCGGCCGTCACTCAGCGTGGCTTTCGGCGCCGCACTGGTGGCGCTATCACTTGGCCTCACGAGCATTCTGGTGTCGATCCTGCCCAAGCCTTCCCCCGCAGACCAATTCGGCGAGTTTGCAGTTGCCCGTGGCAGTGACCTACCGACGGCTGACGAAGTGGCAAAGGCCGTGGCTGACAGCGTAAACGTTGCAGGGTGGCCGCCGGAGCCGCCTGTTGGGAGATTCCTCTTCAATCAACATGCCTGCATAAGGGGCCTGGATGCCCCAACAGGTAAAGTCAAATGCAGCTATGGTGACGCCAGCGGCGGCGAGACAGTCGTGGTTTATGGCGACTCGCACGCTCAGATGTGGGAAAGTCCGCTCGGCGTGACAGCCACTGAACTTGGGCGGCGCTTCGAAGTCTTTTCGATGTTCTCGTGTCCGCCAGCCGACTTTTCGGTCTACAACGCGAAGCGCAAGGGTGATTATCCCGAGTGCAAGGCATTCCGTGCTGACTCGCTGGCGAAGATCGAGGCACTTCGCCCGAGCGTCGTCCTCATCTCGGGTCAGCGTCAGGGTACTTGGCTTGAGAAGGATGGGCGCCCTGACAAAGAAAACACGGAGGCGGCCTGGGAGGAGGGTCTCGCCTCGACCATAAAGTCGTTGAGCGCGATAAGTGATCGTGTGGTCGTGATCGGGGACATCGCGTACTCGGAAAAGGATCCCCAGGACTGCGTCACATCGAATTCCGACGACGTCCGTCGCTGCCACACTCAGCGGAGTTACGCGGTGGACACCGAACACAATGAGATGGAGAAGCGCGTCGCCGAGGCCGGTGGCGCGGAATACGTGGACGTAGTTCCGTGGTTGTGCGCGGAGGATGTCTGTCCCGCGGTTGTCGCGGGATATGCAACCCATGAGGATGCTCAGCACATCTCCACCAACTACGCCCTGTGGTTGCGTCGCTCTCTGGCTGAGGCGGCCGCCTTGCTTCCCTGACGCGGCATCAGCACCGTTGTGCGCGCCCCCGGTGGGTTGGCGTTTGGATGTCAAGCAGCCTCCGTAACGAAAAGGGCGGCCTGTGACCGATACATGCGCCCACACTGGCAAAAGCACGTCTCTGTAAACCAACGGTCCGCTTGCGTGGCTGATCGACACCCCGTACGGGCGGCCGTGCCTCTGCCTCCCACACTCGAGGCCCCGCGCATGTCTGACTTTCTGTCGCTGCGGCAGTGGTCTAAGCGCCCTGTGTACAGGGATGCGCTCCGGCACTTCGTGGCGCGGGAAGACCAGAGCGGTTGAAGTGCTGCGGAAACCTTCTCAAGTGAAGGTATTCGCGGCACTTGCTGCTTAATGCCCCTAGAACGCCAGCGCAGCCACTACCACCAGCCCTGGTAACCGGGCTGCCTGCGCCCGCCGGTAATCAAGGTAACGCGGAACCCGCTCCGCGTACTCAGCGTAGGACTGCCCGAAGAGCTCGGCCAGCGTGGCCTCTTCGCCGAGGATGTAGCGGTGTTCCACAAGCAATTCGGCCGGCAGCGTCGCGAGGACCCAGGATGAACCGGCCAAGGTTCCCGCGCCTAGTTGGATGAGCCACCAGCCCACGTACATGGGATGGCGGCTGATTGCGTAAGGGCCGCTGGTGACCAGTTCCTCCGGCTCCTCCAGCGCGAAAGGGCCCGCGGACCGGCGTCGACGTTCAGCCAGAGCCCAAGGATTCAGGCCGACGCCGGCGAGCACCAGTCCGGCCCCGGCCATCCGGTGGAGGGAACTGGAGCCAGGAAGCGGCATGGGGCGGAGCCGGTTAAGGAGGAGATCCATGGCCAGCGCGGCCACGGTGGGCGCAGGCAGCGGAAGGTTTTCGTAGACTTCCTTCAACCGCGTAGCCACGGAGGCTGAAGGGCGGCCCGTCACAGCGCGTCCCACGGCGTGCGAGGGTCGGCCGGGGGAGGCAGCAGCACCGGCGGAGCGTCGGCTTCGCCCTGGATCAGGCACGGCACGGTGATGCCTGTGCGGAGCCGGAGACCCCGGACTTCGGGTTCCATAGCTTCAGGGTACGCGCGTGCTGAATCAGCTGTCCCCGTAACTCAGTGCAGTGAGCGGAAGACCCTGATCCACGCTCTACACCCCGTACGACTTGGCAGCTTCAGGCCGAGGTCCTCCATGAGGGTGCGGAGGCGGGTGGGGTAGTCGGTGATGATTCCGTCCACGCCCAGGTCCATCAGGTGCTCCATGTCCGCGGTGGTGTTCCCGGTCCACGGGACGACGGGCAAGCCCAGTGTATGGGCTTCGGCGATCATCTCCGGGGCGGGTAGGAGCTTACGGCGTCATGTACGGCGGGTTCTGAGGCATCGTCTTCTCTATCTCGTGATTACCTGCAAGCGCTCGACGGCGGCGCGAAAACTAGGCCTACTCCGTGACCGCCGCCGCCGGAACCTTCTCACCGTCGCGTAAAGCAGGGGTGCTGCGGCGGCGCCAGTAAGCCGCAAGGACGGCGCCGGACACGTTGTGCCAGACGGAGAAGATGGCGCCAGGCAGGGCCGCTTCGGGAGTCAGGTACTGCCGTGCCAGCCCTGCTGCCAGGCCTGAATTCTGCATGCCCACCTCAATCGCAGTGGTGCGCCGGGACGGAATCGGCAGCCGGAACAAACGGGCCGCACCGTAGCCGAGGGCATAACCCAGGCCGTTGTGCAGAATAACAGCCACGAGAACCAGCAGTCCGGCTGCGAAGATGGCCTTGGCGCTTCCGGCCACCACCGCAACTACTACAACCGTGATAGCGAGTACCGAAATCCAAGGAAGGGCAGGCAGGGCCCTGTCGACAAGGCGCGGCAGAAAGACTCGGATGACGAGTCCCAGCAGCACAGGGAACAGCACGATCTGGACGATGGACCACGCCATGGAACCGGCGTCTACCGGCATGTACTGACCGGCCAGCCACAATGCGAGCACCGGGGTCAGCAGCGGAGCGATCAGCGTCGAAACGGTGGTCATCGCCACGGACAGGGCAACGTCACCCCTGGCCAGGTAGGACACCACGTTGGACGCCGTTCCGCCGGGGCAGCAGCCCACAAGGATGACGCCCGCGGCCAGAGCAGGCGGCAGCCCCAGCGCCGCCGCGATCAACCAACCCAGGAACGGCATGATGGCGTACTGCGCCACAACTCCGATCACCACCGGGACAGGACATTTGGCAATGACGGCGAAGTCAGGGGGCGTGAGTGTCAGCCCCATGCCGAACATGATGAGTCCCAAGAGGGGGTTGATCCAAGGGGCCAGCCCGGTGAACGCTGTTGGAGCGGCAAGCGCTACGGCGCCCCCGGCCAGGATGAGCACCGGGAAAAGAGTGACGGCGACGCGGGCGCTGCGTTCTTCCGCGGCTGATGCCGTGGTGGAAGATTCGGATAAGGAAGACATACCTACCGGATTATCACACTGCGGGTTGGGTTCCAGAATTAGCGTGTGATGATGACGGCGGGGGCGGATGCACCGACGGTCTCGACGTTGGACGCGAACACCGGCGGACCCGGCAAGTGGTTCCGGGCCTTCGTGCCGTTATAGACCGGCCGGCTGCCGGCCGGGCCGGAGCAGCAGCACGACGCTCGTGGACAGGACCCAGACCAAGAAGATCAGGAAGCCGACGAAACCGACGATGCCGACCACGCCTCCCTCTGTGGTGGTCTGGAATACGCCCAAGAGAGAAATGAGCAGCAGCAGGGCCGTGGCGGCTGCCAGCCAGCCCAGCCACTGAGGTAGCGCCCGGGTGGTCAGGATGGCCACCGCCGCCCCGAGGAACATTGCGACACCGGCGGGCAGAAGGGCACCACCCACCCATTCGTTGAGGACGGTGAGGGCGTGAAGCACCGCCGGGTCGGGCTGGCCAGCGGAGGCGTACTGGAGGAGCGCCATGTACAGGCCCCCCGCAACCAGCATGAGCGCCACCAAGGCAGCGCCGGCGGCGAGGACCAGCGCGGCGAACATCCCGGCCGGGTCCTCCCATCGGCGCAGTCTGCTCCAGAGGCCGGCCAGGAATACGAGGAAGGCCACGTCGGCGAGGAATCCCAGCAGCAGCGAAAGCCGGTGGGCGGTGCTGTCCGCGGCAAGCTCGGCTGCGATGTCCTCCGCCGGGCTGTCGCTGCTGGGTACGTCGGGCGTGAAGATGCTGGCCACAACCAGGGCGGTGAACACCAGACCAGCCACCGCGGCCCAGCGGTCCGGCCTCCCCGTCGCCCCGCCCGGTCTGACCTGGCCGGGCGTCGGGCCGTCCTGCGGCTCGGGATTCTCTCTGGCATCCATGGCGTTCCCTCCCCGGAGCTGCGCCCTGAGCGTACTGGGAGCACGAAGGGTGCAAACCTACGATCAGTGTAGACCGGTGGGGGATGGTTGGCGCCCTTCCGCGTTGACCCATTAAAGATGCCCGCGACGGGGGACATCGGAAGCCAGTGACGAAGCGGATCGGTTATGCACATCCAGGCGAATTGGTAGATTTGCCGAGGCAGCGGCTCCAGTGTGCGGTAGGACGTGCACCTGTTTTACCCCGGCAACTGGACGGTAGAGGACACCGCCTTCTAACCGCTTCTTGACCTTGGAAACGGGCGGGCGTACGTTACGGTTAGTCGTCGATCCATGGGTGTGCTCGCCAGCTTCGCCTAGCAGGTTCGCCGGCAGGAGTATGTTCGCGAATCACGCCGGTAACTGCATGCCAAGCCGCATGCAGCACAGGCGCATCCGGTCTCCGCCGCTGGATCAGGCCTGACGGTCTGTTCCGGGGCTCTTTCCCGGGCCCGCAGTGGCTGCTTCATGAATGTCCCGCACGGCCCGGGGGATGGCTGTGCCAAAGTCCCTGATCGTGAACGCATGCTCGGGGGCGAATGGAGTCACCATGGACAACAACGGATTTCAGGCCCTGCAGGAAAAAGTACGAGGCCAGGTCATCACTTCTGACCACCCCCACTATGACGCATCACGGACCGTCTATAACGGCATGATTGACAAACATCCCGCGGCCATACTGCGTGTTTCGCAAGTCGCAGACGTCATCGCAGGAGTCAACTTTGCCCGCGACCAGGGCCTGGACCTCGCGCTTAGAGGCGGGGGGCACAGTGCGCCCGGATTCGGGACCTGCGACGGAGGCCTCGTGCTGGACTTCGCCGACCGCACGGGCGTACGGGTAGATCCTGCTGCTTCAACGGCCCGGGCTGAGGCAGGCACCACCTGGGCGGACTTCAACCATGCAACAAACGCGTTCGGGCTGGCAACAACCGGCGGCATTATCGGATCCACAGGTGTTGCTGGACTAACGCTCGGTGGCGGCATCGGCTACCTCGCCCGTAAGCACGGCCTGTCCTGCGACAACCTCATATCCGCGGATGTGGTTACCGCAGACGGGAAGTTCGTCACAGCCAGCGCAACCGAGAATGACGATCTCTTCTGGGCGTTACGTGGCGGCACAGGAAACTTCGGCGTCGTCACTTCCCTGGAATTCGGCCTGCATCCCGTTGATGTGGTGTACGGAGGTGTAGTGATCTATCTGCTCGAGCACGCTGAGGCTGTTGGGCAGCTGTACCGGGACTATATCGCCACAGCCCCCGAAGACATGGGTATCTTCCTCGGATTCCACCAAGGCCCGCCGGTCCCCTTCCTTCCGGAGGAGCACCACGGCAAGCCAGTGGTGGTTGTGGTAGGTGGCTGGACCGGTCCCCACGATGAAGGCGAGAGGCAGTGGCAGCAATTCCTGGGTGTCGCCCCAGTTGCCGGATCGTTTGTCGGCCCGCTCCCGTACCCGATGCTCAACACTTTGTTCGACCCGCTTCTCCCGAAAGGCCTTCAGGCGTATTGGAAGGCGGAGTTCCTTCCAGAGCTGAGCGACGATGTGATCGGGGTTGCCCGGAATTTCGGAGCCGGCGTGCCCAGTCCCCAAACCGCCAATCATTTCTACCCGATTAATGGTGCGGCCCAACGCGTAGGACGGGATGAGACTGCCTTTCCTTACCGGGATGCCAACTTCTCGGTAGCCATCGCCGGAATGTGGGAGTCCCCGGAGGACAACGACGCCAACACGAGGTGGGTCAGAGAGTACCAACAGGCCCTGCATCCTTATGGATCCGGCGCCGGCTATGTTAATTTCCTTGATGCCGACGACCAGTCCAACATCGAGGACAACTACGGCGGCAACTACCCCCGGTTGGCCAAGATCAAGGCGAAGTACGATCCCGGCAACCTGTTCCATATCAACCAGAACATCAAACCGGTGGCCTGAGACGGCGTTGAGGCTGGGGAGTACGACGGCGGCGCTCGCCCAGGGTGCTGGGACCGGCTTCACCGCAAGGAAACGTAGAAAACGACGGCGAGACCGCTACGGGGAGGGATCCGCGTTACGTTTCGTCGGCCGATAGCCGGCAAGTTCGGCACGGAGGTCGCCCTCCTCGTGCCCGCCCTTCTTTTTGCCGAACGGCAACACGTTTAGCAGCGGATGCACGATAGCCATGACGATGAGGCCCCAGGCGAGCCCGATGACGGCTGAGCACAAGGTGTTCACGAGCCAGGCCAGGAAGGCGCCCACAACCGCGATCCCGGCGAAGGGGTGCTCGAGGACATGGACTATGTCATAGGGCGCATGCCAGCCGAGGTCGTAGGCCCCCTGCAGCATAATGTGGCCACCAACCCAAAGCATGGCTATGGTCCCAATGAAGGTGATTGCGGCCAGCACGGCGGGCATCCCCCTGACGAGAAGCTCGCCGAGGCGCTTGGAGCCTGCAGAATCTTTAGCGGCCAGGTGCAGGCCGATGTCGTCCATCTTGACGATCAGTCCGACGGCGCCGTACACGAGAACCGTGATCACGAGGGCCACGACGACCAGGATGATCGCCCTGGACAACAAGGAATCTGCGGCAACCTCGTTCATCGAGATAACCATGATCTCGCAGGACAGGATGAAGTCGGTGGTGATGGCGCCCTTGATGACCTTGGCCTCGGCCTCCGGGCCGCGCTCAACCGCGGGCGCATCCTCCTCCGCGGTGTGGTGGCCGCGCAGCTTGTGCCAGACCTTTTCGGCGCCCTCGTAGCAAAGGTAGGTGCCGCCCAGCATGAGGATGAACGGGATGGCCCAGGGGACGAAGGCGCTGACGAGCAGCAGGGCCGGCAGGATGATCAGCAGCTTGTTCCGGAGCGAACCCCAGAAGATCTTCTTGATCATCGGCAGTTCGCGGGACGGGTCCGCGCCGGACACGTACTGCGGGGTGACGGCGGCGTCGTCGATCACCACGCCGGCGGCCTTGGCCCCCGCCTTCGCCGCTCCGGCGGCGACGTCGTCCACCGAGGCGGCCGCTATGCGGGCCAGGGCTGCGATGTCATCCAGCAGGGCGACGAGACCGCCGCTCACAGATCGCTCCCGTACTGCTCGAGGGTGGACGGCTGAGTGTGGTTGCCTGGGTCGAGGCGAGTGATTGGCATATTTGGAGTATATCGACGGCGGGCAGCCCGTCGACGCCGTAGGGGTGGCCGTCACGAGATCAGCACGGCCTGCCGCGGGCTCCTGCCAGATCGTCTATTCGAACAGATCCTTGCCTCTGTACCCTTGGTAGGTCCGCCGCATTCTCATCTGGATAAGGACGGTGACTGCGGCGCACACGAGTGAGCACACCAGGACAGCGGTCCAGCTCAGCGGCATGATCGTGGGCCAGAAGAGTTTGCCGCCCAGGAAGACGACGATGGCCATGAGGAGAGAAAAAGCCGCGTAGCTCATAGCCGGATGGTATTGCCGTGTGGCAGCGTTGTCAGCGATACCGGTTATGAACCCGCTGATAAACCAGACCGCACCGTAGGCGACTCCCGTGATGCCGGCACCGAGCTGGGCTCCAGTGACAACGAACTGGTTGAAGAGTGGCAGGAATACGAGAGTGCTGATCGTGTTCACGAGAATAAACCACTTGAGGTTGGTGCGCAGGATGACCTGTAGGTTCATGTCTGGGTCCTCTCGATAATGTTCTGGACTTCGGGTTGTGAGAACGGCTGTATGTTCCGGTACGCGAACTGCTCCAGGACTTGACGCCCGCGCCTTGAGAGCCTGTACAGCTTCCTGGGCGGACCGGCGGGACTGTTTTCAAGCCGCACTTCTACCAGGCCGACATCCAAATGGCGGCGCAGCTGACGGTACAGGGTCTGGTCGGCCGGGTCATAGGTGCCGTTGGTCAGCTGCTTTACGCGGGTCTTCAGGCTCGCTACGTCGTGCCATTCTGCGTCCAGCGCCACGAACGTCCAGAACGTCAGTAGGCCCTGACGGAAAACGGCCTCCCAGTCCTTCAGGGTGCTTGCAAGCTCCTTTTCCTTGGCCATGCCAGTACTATACCGCATGTACAATACTGGCGATATAGAACGTGATGTTCTCCTGCCCGAAGTTCCTTACCGCCAGTGAGCAGTTCGACTCCGTTCCCAGCGGCGGCGCCAAAATCTATAGTGAGACATGGCCATGTTGAGGGTCTCTCTTCGCTTGTCAGCAGTGTCGTTTGCGGTTACCGGTGTGTTGCTCATCGCTCTGACGTTTTTGCATCCGAGTATTTTCGATCGGCCGGTCAGTGACGTGGTCCTGGAAGCGGCGGCGTGGTGGGTCCCTGTGCACCTGGCTGGCTTGGTTGTCTTTGTTCTGACAGTTTTTGGAGCGGCCGGCATTGTCGCCGCCCATGGGGACCAGATGGGCAGGCTGGGACGCGCAGGCCTGATAGTCACCCTGGTGGGTGCGGGCTGTACCGGCGCCCTTGCCGCCGTCGAAGCCGTAGTATTTCCCGTGCTTGCGGAGCGGGCTCCTGACCTGCTTCGGCTGGACGGGCCGCTGGTGGCTTCCTGGCCGTTTGCCGTCGTCGGCGTTGCAGCCCTCGGATGGCTGCTGGGTCTGGGGATGATCGGTGCCGCGGCGGCCCGGTGCTCCGTTTTCCCCCGCGCAGCAGGGGTGCTGCTGGCAGTCAGCAGCTTTCTATTCCTCGCCCTTGAGGGTCCGTTCGTTCCGGTGTTGGGCCTACTCGCGGGCGTGCTTTTTGGGGCCGTCCTGATCTGGTGGGGCTGGCTTTTGGGGAAGGCCGCTGCTGGACCTTCCCCGCTGCCATCGCCCTGACGACTCCGGCGCCCTGGCGTTCAGAACGGAAGAGCCCGACGTCGGCGCCAGGCTTGGGTGCGCCGCCGTACGCTCGAGGTGATCCGGCCGCCGGCCACGAAGGGGGCTAACAAGCTTTCAAAGGGACGGCCAGTCCGCGGCGCCCGGTCCGTCAAGCAACGCGCTGGTGCTGCTCTGGGGTACCACGACGTGGACGGCGTTGCGCTGGACGGTGAAGTCGGTGGGCGTGGTGGTCGCGATTTCGCCGTCGAGGTTCACCGGCAGCGGCAGCTCGGTGACCAGCCGGACACGTCTGGTGGTCAGGTGGTACACCCGGTTGTGTTCGATGAAGCTTCCGTCCTTGAGTAACCGTGCGATGTTCATGTGCTCCCGGAGCGGCGCCGCCAGGATTGCGTAGATATCAAGAGTGTGATCGTCGATCCCAGCCGTCGGGGAAACCGTGTTGCCGCCGCCGTAATGCCGGCCGTTGCCGACGGCCACCTGAAGCAGGGCGGCAGCCAGCTGCTGCAGCGGAAGCGGGGGCGCCGGCCACGGCACACCTGTATCCTGACAATGCAGGTTGAATGGTTCCAGCGTCCATCAACCAAGCTCGGTTCGCGGCCGGATGACGGTTCGGAATCCTGGGCCGTAGCCTGGGACGTCGTGGAATCGCCGCCGCAATCGTCAGTCTCC
This sequence comes from Arthrobacter pascens, assembly GCF_030815585.1. NCBI lineage: Bacteria > Bacillati > Actinomycetota > Actinomycetes > Micrococcales > Micrococcaceae > Arthrobacter > Arthrobacter pascens. Next base: position 3,315,684 of record NZ_JAUSWY010000001.1, on the reverse strand, counting down.
GATCGCCCCAACTCTTGGAATGGATCTATATCAGTACTGACACACCAGCTCCCCTGGAAATCCCGACGTCGGACCCCAAGCCCTCGCACACAGCTGCGGAGGACGAGCCCGCTCTCGTGTCCTGGGTCGAGGCTGGTGTCACCATGGCCGCGCGATGGCGTTCGGCGAACAGCAGGCCTGCGCCGACGCGCGTCGAAGTTGTCTCCGATTCCCTCACGGCCGATGATGCGAACCGGATGGCGTCACAGGGGATCGCGATGCTCTGGCACGGTGATTTCCACAATGCGCGGCAGATCCTCAACGCTTTGGACCGGCGGGTAGGCGCCGGAAAGAAGATCGCAGGAACTCCGGCCGAGACGTTCTATCGGCATCGCCAGTCCCGCTCACATCGGGCACGCATTCTCGGCCTCCTGCTGATTCCCCTTGATCCGGGCCCGGTGGTGCCGCTGCGCCGGGCACCGGATATCCGGGAGGCCGCCGCTGAAGCGTACGGCGATGTCGGCGAATCTTCCGTTGTGTCCCTGCATGAGCTTGTCGGGGCAATTGGCGCCCACGAGTGGCGACGGAACGGCGTCTACGTCGATGCCCTACAGGGCCGCATCCACCCGCACTATGGCACGTTCTTCCCCACCCGGAGTGAATATGTGGATCTCGTGGCCGCCGCTGCGCTGCCCTCTGACACGCTGGCGTTCGACGTCGGAACCGGCACGGGGGTGCTCGCTGCCGTCCTCGCGCGCCGTGGCGTCCACCGCGTGGTGGCGACGGACAATGAACCGCGTGCCATCGCCTGCGCCGCTGAGAATTTCCGGAACCTCGGTGTCCAGGACCGTGCTGAGGCCGTCCTGACCGACATGTTCCCGCCCGGACGGGCACCGCTCGTCGTGTGCAACCCGCCCTGGATTCCGGCCACGCCGCACTCCACCCTGGACAACGCCGTCTACGACCCCGGGAGCAGGATGCTGTTCCGCTTCCTGAACGAACTTCCCGACCACCTGGAGCCGGGCGGTGAGGGCTGGCTGGTCCTCTCCGACCTGGCCGAGCACCTTGGCCTGCGGTCGCGTGACGATCTGCTGACCGCCATCAAGGCGGCCGGGCTGACCGTGATCGAACGGCTCGACACCAAGCCAACGCATCCGAAGGCATCGGACCGCGACGATCCCCTGTTCGAGGCGCGCACGGCCGAGGTCACGTCCCTGTGGCGGCTCGTCAGCCGATAGTCACAAGCTTCCCGTCGGAAATTACGACGGCGGCCAGTTCGCGGCGCCCGGTCCGTCGAACAATGCGCTGTTGCTGCTCTGAGGTACCACGACGTGGACGGCGTTGCGCTGGATGGTGAAGTCGGTGGGGGTGGTCGTTGCGATCTCGCCGTCGAGGTTCACCGGCAGCGGCTGATCGGTGACCAGCCGGACGCGCCGGCTGGTCAGGTGGTGCACCCGGTCGTGTTCGATGAAGCTTCCGTCCTTGAGGAACCGCGCGATACTCACGTGCTCACGGAGCGGCCCTGCCAGGATGGCGTAGATGTCAAGGGTGTGGTCGTCGATCCCTGCCGTGGGGGAGACCGTGTTGCCTCCGCCGTAGTGCCGGCCATTGCCGACGGCCACCTGAAGCAGGTTTTCGAGCTCCAAAGGCTCGTGGTCCCCCTCGGGGAACTCGAGACGGGCCCGGAACGCCTTGTGCCCGGCATAAGCGCGCAGGGTGGCAACGCCGTAGGCCAGCGGCCCGAGATGCCGCTTCAGGCGGGGGCTGAGAGCTTCGGTAATAGCCACCGACAGGCCCACGGACGCGACGTTGAGGAATGGCTCGCCGTTGGCCCGGCCGAGGTCGATGTCCACCACCTTGCCTTCGGCGATGGAGGCGCACGCCTCGGCAAGATTATTCGGTATCTCCAGTGTGCGGGCGAAGTCGTTGGCGGTGCCCAGCGGAAGAACGCCGAGCACGACGTTGGTGGCGGCAACCCGACCGGCGGCGTAGGACACAGTCCCGTCGCCGCCACCGACAACCACCAGGTCGTGCCCGTCCGCAAGCACCCGGTCAAGCGTCCCGGCCAGGTCTGCCCCCGACAGCACGTGGTGCACGGCGGAGATGGGCACGCCTGCCTTTCGCATCGTGTCCACAGTAAGTTCGTGTGCCGCCCCTCTGCGTGATCCGGCGTTGATCACCACGGCGGCAGAGCGGGCGTCCCGGGCAGCCTTCATGTGGACATGTTAGGCCGTTGACCTGTGAATTCCCGCAGGGGCTGGGCGGGATCTAGTGCGTGCCCGGGGGACTGAGCCTGAGCCCGGAAGGGACCGGCCATTAGATATCCCCGCGTATTGACTGCCTGTAGCCCGAGGAATAGCGTCGGCGGTAGCGGGGTCATTCACCCCGTTTCCACGGGATAAGGGGCCGGATCTGGGCACCGTTCCTGCAAGGCCATGGGGGAGCCAGGTGAGGAGGATTCTGTGTGGACGTCATCCTGCATCAAACCTACGGGGTCCGCGGATGCCCTCCGGATGGCCGTGGAACACCGTGACAGGGATCCAGGGAAGGAAAGACTATGCCGAAGTATCTGTTTGAAGCGACGTACGTTGGCCAGGGAATCAAGGGGCTCATGGAGGAAGGCGGCACCAAGAGGCGTGATGCCTTGGTGGAGGCCCTCAGCTCCGTGGGAGGAACGCTGGAGAGCTTCTACTACGCGTTTGGCTACTACGACGTCCTCGGCGTTTTTGAGGCGCCGGACGATGCCAGTGCCGCAGCACTGTCGCTGCTGATCAATTCGACGGGGAGCGTCAACGTCCGCCTGAAGCCGCTCCTGTCCGTGGAAGACCTCGACGAAGCAGCCAGGAAGACGCCGTCCTACCGCGCCCCGGGACAATAGGCGCCGGGGACAATAGGGGAGTTTGGCACCCTGCCAGCGGGCCGCCGTCGTAAATTGCGACGGCGGCCCGCTAGGGAATGGGACTTACGGAGGCCATGTCCTGCGCCTAGCCGGTTTGCGCACCGTCTCCGGTGTCCTCCCACATGACATCCAGATTGTGGAAGACCACGGGTCCGTCGCACAGTGCCGCCATCTTGGCAGCGAACTCCGATGTTTCCGGCCGGCCGGAATTCTCCATCGCGGAGTCAAAGGAATCGAAGTCGACGATGGTGAAATAGGTCCCTGGGTGGTCCCTGTCCGCCGCGGCAACAATGCGACGGAACGTGGGCTGGGTGCTTCCCTCGGTTCTTGAGGGACGGCCCAGCTCTTCGATCTCCTTGATGCGGGAGGTCCTGAATTCGATGATCTGCACAAACCCGGCCATGACGACTCCTCGACGGCGGTGGACACTGATGCACATCACGCTAGTCCCCACGGCGGGCGGTGCACAGGGGAGAAATGCCCTTTTCAGGCCAGCTGCTGCGCGTCCGCCCGTCACTTTCAGAAGTCGCCTGCACGTCGGCGGTTCAATATCGTCCTGCTTCCTGGACCGGCGTCAACGTGTCACTGTTATCGAGTGAAGCGAGCAGTAAGTGTTTATGCGGCTATCCTCCAGATAACTGGATTTATCACACTCGCCCTGTACGGAGTGTCCCGATTCAAAAGCCAGGACCCCCGCGGCGTAGCTGTTCTTACCCTGTTAGGGTGCGGGCTATTACTGACGCTGGCCTACTTCGGGTGGCACTATTGCAATGTCAAAAACATGCGCCGGATGGCCGCGGGAGAATCATTCCGGGCGCACACCTTTCATTCACATGCCGCTGCAGAGTACGGACACGCGCCCGAGACTGTTTGGCAGCTGATCCGGCCCGCCGAGGCTGCCATGCTCATAGATGGTGATGCCCAGGCATTCAAAGTGCCTGGTACCCCGGATGGGGAAGGCGAGCGGCAGTGCTTCATCTCGGCAGATGGCGAAGTTTCGGTCATTGAAGTTCTCAGCGAAGTTCCTGGTCGCACTGCCGTGACGAGAGCGGTCTGTCCGCCAGATCTCCCGTCCGCTATTACGACGTACACCCTGGAACCCACCACGGTTGGCTGCAGGCTGACGATGGAAACCCTGATTGAATTCCCGGTTCCGATGTCGGCTGTCCAGAAGCAAGCGATACGGGCGTATGAGCGAAGCTTTGTGGAAAAAGTCGGGCACTTGCTGGAGAGGCAGTCCGTGCAGAAGGGCAACCAGAACCTCTAGCGGCGGGTAATCTGTGGCCCAAATCGACACTGGAAGGTAGCGATCTCATAGCCGGGACACTAGGGGAGTTTGGCAGCCTGCCGGCAGGCCGCCGTCGTAAATTACGACGGCGGCCCGTTGGGTGTGTGCGGCAGGCACCACCAGCTAGCCGGCCACCGCCGCCTTCGCGTCCTGCTTGGCCTTCATCCACTCGCTCATCCACGGGGCCCGGACGCTCGAGGTGATCCGGCAGTCGGCCACGAAGGTTCCCTTGGCGCCGTCGTCGATCCAGTCCCTGAGGTCATCAAGGTCCGCCAGTGAACGGATGATCGCAGACTCGGCACCGAGGGCGCGGGCGATGCCGCTGAAGTCCACCTCAGGGATCAGCATGGGCTTTTCGGTCAGGCCCTGGGAGCCGTACTGATGGATTTCGGCTCCGTAGGCGGCATCGTTGTAGATCACGACGACGGCACTGCTTGCCGCGGCAATGAGCGATTCGAGGTCGGACAGGCCCATCAGGAAACCGCCGTCGCCGGACGCCAGCACCACGGTGCGGCCGTCCTCCACGGCCCGGCTCGCCCCGACGGCGCTGGCAAGGCCGAGCCCGATGGTCTGGTACGCGGTCCCCACCATGACCAGGTCCTGGGGCCTCGGAATGCGCCAATACATGGGTGCCCAGCCCATGAAGTGCCCGCCGTCCTGGACCACCGTGCGACGCTCCGGCAGCATGGCATCCAGTGCCGCGGCAAGGGAGCGCGGGTCAAGCCGGCCGTCCGGGGTCTCCGCGGAGCCTGCAGAGTGGGCCGGTCCTTCGGCCAGGCGCCTGCGGGCTTCCGCGCGCCAGGCTTCACTCGAAGTTCCGCCATCCAGGACCCGGAGGATGTGGCCCGCAGCTGACTTCACGTCAGTGCTGACGAACGTGTCCACCCGGTGGTGCGTGGGCTGCAGGGCGGTGTCGATCTGGATGACCGTGCTGTCCGGACCGAGCAGGTGCCCGAAGCGCATGGTGAAGGGGCTCAGGCTCGCCCCGGCCACCAGGATCACGTCAGCCTCACCCATGAGCCCTGCCGCAGTATCCGTGCCGAAGCCGCCGGCGACGCCGAGGTACCCGTCGCCCTCGAGGAGGTTGAGCGCCAGGGCTGTTCCGGCGGTCAGGGCGCCCAGACGGTCGGCGAGCTCCCGGAGCTCCGGGCCGGCTCCGGCGAGATGCGCACCGCGGCCGGCGAGGATCAGCGGCCGCTTCGCCCCGGCGAGCAGCCGGGCTACCTGCCCAAGGCCGCCGTCGACGTCGTCCGTTACCTGAGGTGCCAACGACGCCGGAAGTTCTTCTTCCGCAGCCTCAAGTGCCACGAGGTCGTAGGGAATGGCAATCACGACGGCGGTGCGCTTGGTGAGTGCGTACTCCACTGCCTGCCGGGTGATGGAGCCTGCGGCGTCGCGGGTGACGGTGAAGGTGGCCGCGCCGAGGCCCCCGGCTATGGCCGTCTGGTCCACGTCCTGAGGCCGGGAGCCGCTGCTCGGAGCGTCCCCGGTGACCAGCACGACAGGGATTTGCGCCTGGACCGCCTCGGCCAAGGCGGTGAGTGCATTGGTGTAGCCGGGGCCGTAGGTGGTGGTGCCCGCTGCGAGGCGTCCCGACGCCCGGTAGTACGCGTCGGCTGCCGCGATGGCGGCGCCTTCGTGTCGGACGGGGGAGAAGCGGAGGCCCAGCTTCTCCGACGCGTCCAGGAAATGGACGTTTCCGTTGCCCATGACGCCGAAGACATCGTTGAGATAGCTGCTGAGGACCTGCGCCACGCGGCCGGAGACGGTAAGTGAATTCATGCAGGAATCTTCTGCCTTAGCCCCCAGATAGGCAACAGAGCCGAATTGGAGTGGGACTTTTGGCAGGAAGCCGAGGCTCAAACTGAAAATATGACTGCTTGTGGCGTGCGTCACCGTTGGTTAGTCAGAAGGGCGGGCTTCCTGCTTTGACAGCCGGCTCAGGAGGCCGTCGTAGCGGGGCGGCATGAGTTCCAGTACCGAAATGGCCGTGCTGGTCCGCTGGATCCCCTCGATTTCCAGGATCTGGTTGGTAATGCGGTAGAGATCGGCCGTACTCCGGGCCACCACCTTGGCCATGAGGTCCGCGTCCCCGGTGGTGGCGTGTACCTCGATGACCTCCGGGATCGCGGCGAGCCCGTCTTCCACCGCACCCGTCCGCGTCTGGCTGATGGACAGGGAGAGGAAGGCCATCAGGTCGTAGCCCAGCGCGGCGGGGTCCAGCCTGCGGCTGAAGGAGCGGAGGGCGCCGCTGCGCTCGAGCCGGGCCAGCCGGGCATGGACCGTGTTGCGTGCGACGCCGAGCGTCCGGGAGAGTGCCAGGGCGCTGGCTTCGGGATCCTTGTCCAGGGCCAAGATGATCCTGCCGTCGAGGGAATCGAGGGTGCGGGGGCTGGGGATGGTCATATTTTCACCAGAGTCACTAGAGGTTGAGCAGAAGTCCCAATGGGATGAGGGTATCTTGCATTGTGGGCCGGGTCACAACCATGATCGGTCCTCATGACCAGTGATCAACTCCTGACCGCACCGGATACCGTGCTCCCCGCCCTTCGTGGCGCTGTGGCCGGGCTTCCGTCCTACGTCCCGGGCCGGCGCAGCGCCGGCATGGACATCGCAGCCCTCGCCAGCAACGAAAGCCACTACGAACCATTGCCTGCTGCCGCGGCTGCGGTGGCCGAAGCGGCCAGCACCATGAACCGCTACCCGGATAGCGCCGCCGTCGAACTCCGTGAACGGCTCGCCCGGCACCTGGGCGTCACCGCCGGAGAAGTCGCGGTGGGGCCCGGCAGCGTGGGCGTCCTCCAGCAGATCATCACCGGACTGTGCGACGCCGGGGATGAAGTGATTTTCGCGTGGCGGTCCTTCGAGGCCTATCCCATCCTGGTTGAGCTGGCAGGGGCCCGGCGGGTCCACATCCCGCTGGACGAGGCCGAGGGCCACGACCTGGACGCCATGGCCGCGGCCGTCACCGACCGCACCAAGGTGATCCTGCTCTGCACCCCCAATAACCCCACCGGCGTGCCGATCAGCCACGAACGCATCGAGGTTTTCCTGCAGGCTGTGCCTTCCAGCGTCCTGGTGGTGATCGACGAGGCCTACGTGGAATACGCTGAAGCGGGCAGCGGCCCCGATTCCCTGGCCCTTTACCGCCGGTACCCGAACGTCTGCATCCTGCGCACCTTCTCAAAGGCCTACGGACTCGCCGGCCTGCGCGTGGGCTACGCCGTGGCGGCGCCGACCATCGCCGAGGGACTGCGCCGCACCGCACTTCCCTTCGCCGTGAGCGCGCTGGCCCAGATGGCCGCCGTCGCCTCGCTGGACGCGGGGGAGGAGATGGAAGCGCGGGTGGCCGCCGTCAGGCAGGAGCGTGCACGGATGGCCGCACATCTCGAAGCCCGGGGCTGGAAACTGAAGCCGAGCCAGGGCAACTTCCTGTGGATCCGTGCGGATGGCAGCCTCCGGGCGAGCCTGGTGGACGCGTTCGACGCCTCGGGCATCCTGGTCCGGGCGTACCAGGGCGACGGCGTGCGGATCACCGTGGCCGACTCCGCCTCCAACAACCGTGTGCTCCGGATTCTGGAAGCCCACGCGGCCTGACAACTAACTGACCCAACACCCCAACTAGTTCCACCTACAACCAGAGGAATCCCCATGGAACAACAGACAAAGACGTCTGGCCGCGCCCTCGGCGCCGCACTCAAACCTCGCCAGCTCACCATGATGGGCCTGGGAAGCGCCATCGGCGCGGGCCTGTTCATCGGCTCCGGCGCCGGCATCCAAGCCGCCGGGCCGGCGGTGCTGATCTCCTACCTCGTGGCCGGCACCCTCATCATCCTGGTGATGTGGGCGCTCGGCGAGATGGCCGCCGCCAACCCGGACAGCGGTGCCTTCTCCGTCTACACCGCCAAGGCCTACGGGCCGGTGGCCGGTGCCACCGTGGGCTGGCTCTGGTGGCTGCAGCTGGTGGTGGTCATCGCGGCCGAGGCGCTGGGTGCGGCGGGCCTGCTGGCCACCATCTTCCCGGCCCTGCCGGTGTGGCTGATGGCCTTCGTGTTCATCGTGGTGCTCACTGCAGTGAACCTCACCAGTGTGAAGAACTTCGGCGAGTTCGAGTTCTGGTTCGCTTTGCTCAAAGTTGCAGCAATCGTCGGGTTCCTCCTGGTGGGCGCTGCCCTGCTCTTCGGCTGGCTGCCCGGCGTCCAGTCGCCGGGCCTGGCCAACTTCACCGGACACGGATTCGCGCCCGATGGTTTCGCCGGGATCGCCACGGCACTCTTCGTGGTGGCATTCGCGTTCGGCGGCACCGAGATCGTGTCCGTGGCGGCAGCTGAGACCGCGGAGCCTGCCCGCAGTGTGCGGACAGCAGTCCGCACGGTGCTGTGGCGCATCCTGGTCTTCTACATCGGTGCGATCTTCGTTATTGCTGCGGTGGTTCCCGTGGGTTCGGCCGGGCTGAAAAGCCCGTTCGCTGCCGTGTTGGAGGCCGCGGGCATGCCCGGCGCAGCCACCGCCATCACCCTGGTGGCCGTGGCAGCACTGCTCTCCGCCCTCAACGCCAACCTCTACGGCGCCTCCCGGATGGCCTACTCCCTGGCCGAGCGGGGCGAAGCGCCGCGTCTGCTCGCTTCGGTTTCCACGGCCCGGGTTCCGGTGGTCGCGGTACTGGCAAGCGTTGCCTTCGGAGTTGTCACGGTTGTACTGGAGCTGGTTTTCCCCGAGATGGTGCTTGGCGTCCTGCTCAACATTGTGGGCTCGACGTGCCTGCTGGTCTGGACGTCCGCGCTCCTTGCCCAGCTCGCATTGCGCCTCCGCGCCGACCGTGAGGGGACGGAACTTCCGCTGCGGATGCCCGGCTTCCCGTGGCTGACGGTGCTGGGCCTGGTTATCCTCGTTGCGATCTTTACCGTGGGCTTCATCGGCGAGGATTCCCGTCCCCAGCTCCTGAGCACTTTCGCACTCGTAGCGCTTCTGGCGGTGGCGAACTGGCTTCACCACCGTTCCGGGAAGGTTGTGGGCGGCGTTGAATCGTCGGAGGGTGCTAAGCAGTCGGTGCTCATCGACTGAAACAGGCGCTGTAAACCACTCCGCGGGGACGCTGCCAAGTCGGCCACCTCGACTAGGCGTCGCGTCCACCGTGCTTCGTCATCGGCCTTCCAATGGGGCCCTGCCACCATCCCGGGATGGCGTCGAGTGCCGCCTGTAGACGGGGGAGGGACTGCCAGTCTCGGTCTCCTGCCTGGGCCGGTGCAGCCAAACCCAACGCACTTTCCAATGCGGTGGCGTCACTGCTGGTGGCAGCCAGCCCTCGGCTCTGTGCAGGGCTAGGACGGCCTCCAAGTTCCGCCAGGCTGATGCTGTCGCCCGAGGAGCACTGGGGGTCGCGTTGACTGCTCCTTCCGGATGGACGGTTCCAGGTGTGCGGCACCGGCCGGGTGATGCCGCACGGTGCTGGATGCCACCCCGGCGGCCGCGGGGATGATCCGGGTTGTGAGGCCCTGCTGGCGCATCTGCACTACTCCGGATCAGGGGCGGTCCGCCTATGCTCCCGCGCGGATGCCCTCTCGCCTACGGCCTTCGCCGTGTTCGCTTAGATACTGGATGGATCTTTGGGCTGTTGCAGATGAATCCGATCGGGATCACCGATGAGGCAATAGAAGGCAGACTCCGGAACATAGTCATTTTTCAACCAATTCGTAACGCGATCCTTGTCCCCGAAACCGTCGGCGATCTCCAACAAGCGGGCTTCCGTATCACCGTAGACGTTCCCGCGACGGAGCCGCTTCGCTGAACCGCCTAGCTTGAATATTTCGTGCGGGGAGGGACCGCCGGCAGGAGGCCGAGTCATGAACCACTTTTCAAACATCGGGTGCCCGGACGTCACATCGTGGACGGCGTTGCTCGTCTGAACGCGATGCCATACTTCGCGGACCGACCTATGATCCTCTCGGCCGGCCAGAACTTCGGTCATGTATACCAACAAGCGCTGCATCAACACCGCGTTGTGTAGGACGTTCACAGGCACCAGCGTCCCTAGCACGGCGATGGCCCCTTCGCGCAGAAGAAGATCGGCAACCGTAACGGCGCCGGTCCCTCTCGGTGCGACATGGCAGGCGCTCAAGATGACCAACGGCGGCAGCGGGCCAAGGTCGATGCCCAGCGAAAGCTCTTTTCCGACTTGGATGCCCGCCACATTCTGCGCGGGATTGGAAAACCCGTGGGCACTAATGACCAGTACGTCTGGCGTGTGCTCTGCGATGGCACTTCTTAAATCATCGACCGACAAGGTTACCTGGTATGTCATCGATGACCGAGGATCGTCTCGGGAAAACATTGCGGAGACGGCCCCCCAAGCCCGTCGAGAGGCTTGCCCGACCGGGTCCTCGGCAAGAATGCACTCGGCCACTAGCACCTTGAATCCTTCGCCAAGCTGCGCGTCGCGTCGTGGCAACAAACCGTTCGGGACCGACCTGGTCAAGGGCAGGAGCGGACGGTACGAAACAGGCATCAAACATGAGAGCGCGTCAGATGATCCCGGAGGGCTGCTCAGTCCGATGGGGAAGCTTCCAATGACGGTGAGGGCGGAGGACCGCACTAGGTTGTTTGCCAAGGGGGCTTCCCAAACTGGCAGCATTGCCTTGTTCAGCTGCTTTAGCAGTTTTCGCACAGCCGGCGGGCGCGCGCTTTGGCCACGCTTTGCAAGGTCGGAACAGTGCTGCTCTAATGCGGCCAGGGCTGTGAATGCTTTGGGAGGAACGGCAGGCATCATCATCCCTATGGAGTCGTCGGCGACGGCTTGATGCGCAACCAATAGCGCGATGGCCGAGGACTCAATCTCAGAATCGGAGGCAACCTCGTAACGTTCAGGCCAAGCTGAGATGGATGGGCCACCAGGGGTCACGACGGGCGTAGGCGTATCCTCGTGCTGCACCTGGTACAGACGCCGCTGCTTCGGGGACACACCCGGCAGCCCAATCGTTAGTGGGCGTCGAAGTCGCTGCGCAGCGGCTTCCCACTCCGACGATAATCGATCCCCTGCCTCTGCCGCTGTGCAGTTCTCGGAGTCAAGTCGAGCGAGTGCGGAGACAAATGCTTGTATTCTCCAGGCCTCAAGAACCATGCTCTCTGGATCGGTCGGCAGCTCCATGTTCTTGTTGCCGAGTTGTCGTAGTAGGCGACGCGTGGGCAGTTCGATTCCCGCCGTATCCAATGCCCTAACAGGTTCGATGTCGGTTTCGCGTAATCCTGCAGGAACAGGACCAGCATGGATCTCAGCAATGGCCTTCCAATGGGTCCGCAACGACATCGTGGACAGCTCAGAGAACACGGCCACGGGCAGGCCGAAGCCAAGGTCGCGGCCCAATCGGTCTAGCTCCGCGCGCTCATCATCAGGACCTATCAGCAGGGTGCGAGACCATTCGTTCGGAATCCCCATCACCGACCGGCGCACCAAACCCATAGGGACTAGCAGCACATTGTGCGCGAAGGCTGCCTTCTGAAGCCAAGGCAGGTATTTGATTCGAATATCGACAACGTCATGAGGGCTCTTGGGCAGATGAAGACAATACCAAAGAGCCGGAAGGGCTGGAACTATCTCTCGGCTTAGCAGTTGGGGGCGCGTACTGCCCTCTCCCGATTGCTCCCAGTCAGTAGTGATGGGGCTATATGCGGCATCCGAGTCGTCTTCCGAGGAGAAAGCCACCACGTAGAGGATTGGTTCGCTCATCTAGAAGTCTGCTCCAATGTCCGAGCCTCCCTTTGGCGGGCACGGGCCCTATTCTTGCATCTCTCCAGCTGTGGCCTGGGTGTCGCAATCATGCGTGGCGTTCCCCTTGGGTAAGTTTGAGTGAGCCGTGCTAAGGGAGGGCCCGTCCGGGCTTAGCTTGGCTCTCGGAACAGTCCCGATCTGATCAACAGTAAGTGCTTCTACACAGGAAGGTCGGTTGCCATGGTCGGCGTTCAACACCTCTCGATGCGGGTCCCGTGGCGGGGGGCCTGAACCGCAGACCCGGACCACCGGTACACGATGACCTGGTGGAGAGGGACTTCACCGCAGAGGCGCCGAACGAGCTGTGGCTGACAGACATCACCGAGCGCCCCACCGCCGAGGGCAAGCTCTACCTCTGCGCGGTCAAGGACGTCTATTCCGGAAGGATCGTAGGGTACGCGATGGACTCGCGGATGAAATCCTCGCTGGCGGTCTCCGCGCTGGAGAACGCGGTCCGGGCACGCCGCCCGGCAAGGACCGTGGTGCACTCGGACCGCGGCTCCCAGTTCCGGTCACGCCGGTTCGTCGAGTCTCTCCGGCACCACGGGCTGACAGGCTCGATGGGCAGGGTCGGCGCGTGCGCGGACAACGCCGCGATGGAATCGTTCTTCTCGCTGCTGCAGAAAAACGTCCTGGACCGTCAACGGTGGCTCACCAGGAAGGACCTGCGGCTGGCAATCACGACCTGGATCGAAAGGACCTACCACCGGCGGCGACGGCAAAGACGGCTGGGAAAACTCACGCCCATCGAATATGAAACAATCAACCGGACCGCGCTCACAGCGGCCTAAGACCCCGAGTCAACAAAAGCCGGGGCAGTCCCGGATGAGCAAGTCGGACCTGCGGGCCAGGCCCATGTTCCACCGCACGCGCGACGCGATCGAGGCACACCTGACCATCGTGTTCACAGCGCTTGCCGTCTCACGAACCGTCCAGAACAGGACAGGACTCGCGGTGCGTAACGTCATCAAACAACTCCGGCCCCTGCGCTCAGCGACCATCACCATCAACGGCACCACCCAGACATTTGCCCCCAACATCGCCGCCGAGCAGCAGGCCATTCTCGATGCCATCCACGGCCCGAAACTCACGCACTAAGCAAAAGAGCCAAGTCAGGTGGATGTCTCGCTTGACATGGTAGCGAGGGTGCGGGAGCTGTTCCCGATGTTCCGGCAGCGGCGGCTGTAGCGGGTTTGCGCCCACCGGCACCACCGTGCATTGATTGACATGCACAGCGGCGTAGCGGCCAGCGCCATTCAGCCGGCAGCCTAACGGATTGGGTTCGCCCTGCTACGGCGATGGGAAACTTCGAGTTAAGGCTGGTTATAGGAGCGGTGGTCGCGCTCAACGCCTTAGGCGCATGGTCGTCCGAAGTCGCTAGACCCTGTCGTACGTCCGTCTGGTCTAGCAGGTTCGACAAAGATCGGGATTGATAAACCGAATACTTGCAGGATCCGATTTAGGCAGCGATCATCGGGCTGCGACTGCCCCGTATCCGAAGGCGCATCCATCCACCCTTCATACCGGAACCGTTCACTGACTCTAGGGAATCACTCTGGGCATGTTAGAAGGCTGGGTAGACACGTCGATGGGAGGAAACGGTTATCGGCGGCGCACATGGAGCCCTAGGGCTACTTGCTTCGATTTGCCTGCGGAAGTCGAGGGAGAATGCTCGTGGAGGTGTCCTCAACCTTCCGAACGTACTCGCTGTAGATTTCTTTCATACTCTTGCCCAGAACCTCATAGGTGTGTTCGGACAAGGCCGGCAGTCCGACAAGCTGGGTCGGCTGACCCGACGGCACTAAAACCCCCACTGTGGCTCCCTACTAAGTTGTTCAAATGGGCTTACATGCGACCCATGCCCTCATGATGCTACAGAAGAGGCAAATGGGATAGATCCCACGCTGTCCTAGCCCAAATGTTTTACCAAGCGGCCAGTCGGTCGTTGTATCTCCAGCTTCGCAACAGGAAGTGCCATCCTATCGAAAAAAAACTTGCGGAGACACTCAAGCACAGCAGCCCAATGAGGATTGAGTCGGAATGCAGTTCAAGAAAATCGAACTGCTCTGAGCGATTTCGGGCATCGACCAGTGCGGACGGCAGTAACGCCGCAAACAGAGAGTTGACGATGTACCAAGCGATGTTGCCAGCGGTGGCCAGCGACATCCGTGCCAGAGAATCAGCGCTAAGTCGGCTGACCATCCAGCCTGCGAGGATTGCGGGGAGGCTGGCGAGGATTGCTGGGATCGAGCCCTCAGCCTGGTGCGCTTGGTAAAACCCGGTTACATAAAACACCAAGAAGCCGGTGGCAAGCGATCCCATCAACAGAGCCAATCCTGCTCCCGGAGGGGTCTCTCTGACATGCAGGGCGAAATAGGCCACTGGATCAGGCTCCTCGGTGGCGCCCGAAGACTCGGCCATTGAGCGAGAGGATTTTATATCCCTATAAGTTTCGTGGACTAGCGTTGTCCCGATGCTGCTGCTGTGCGGAAAGGCGACCCCGCGGCCGTCCGTTGAGGCATTACTGCTAGGTAGTTGTTTTCCGTCCACCACCGCCATGCCCTTGTAGTAGTACATTCCCTCCGGTATGACAGCCTCCAGATGGTAGCTATGCGCGCGGGTGACCGACAACATACGAACGAAAAATAGACGCGGCGCTAGGCCCAGGATAGCCCTAAGCTGTTCGGCTGCATGTCCTGGTCTATGGACGCCACCGGAAACTAGGCGCCGCTTAATGCTCCAACAACGTCCTACCGTGATGAAAGTACCTCGCTTCAAATCCTTAGTAACGCCGTAAATAAGTTGTTGTTTGGAGAGTTGCAATATCAACTGACACAAATAAACCAATAGCTTCTGTTGTTCTGAATCCTGATCCGATACGCATCGTCCTTTTATCTGATGAAGCAGCTTTTTGACTTTTTTATCGGGTAGCTGTCTGTCTGACAATATGACCTCTCGCACTTGGCGCTGGAGAAGGTCGTGGTGTTCCCCAAGAACTTGAAGCATTAATGAATCCACCGTCAGAAGAGATACCGCATGAGCCTCTTTGGAGCCTAAGAGGTCGACGTTATCGTCATCTATGGTTGCAGAAAATTCGTTAAGTAGAAATCCCTTTTCTATCCAGCCAAGGGGGATTATGTCATTTTTTTGCCCAGGGCGTGGGTCAGCATCAGATTCGACGTCGTCTTCTGCGGGTAATGAGGACCGAGGAACCCGTCTCGTTTCCAGCGTCTCTACGCCTATCGTGGGCGGCGTCAGGGTGTACTTGTCCCGAGCCCTAACTACTACTTCGAGGAAGGATAAGACGTAACCGCTTGCTCGCTGCACGTCGTCGGCCGTTGCCCACTTTGCCAATTCCATTATCTCCGGTAAGCCCAGGTGTTCGGCTTTTACGGACGAATCCACTTGAGTTCGGCTTCTGGCGAATTTATCGGACGGGTGCCCCGTGACAGATTGATCGAAGTGAACGAGGGCAGCATTCTTCATTGGACCATCTTCAAGTTGCCCTGAGATGTTTCTGCGAGCAATGCTACAAATTGCGGCGATCGAACCTAGGGCAATTGCAAGGACGATTTTATCTTTGGTTACACTTATATACGGCTCAAATAACCAAATTGATGCGAGCGCTGTTAGGGAGCCCACGACCAAAACATTCAAGATCAGGCGAGGAATTGAATAATAAAGATAGACAGAGACGTCATCGCGCGAGAGTTTGCTAAACCATGATCTCGGGCTCAAGGTGCTCCTGCCAATTGTGAACGACTATGCGTTGTTGTGTTCTGATCCTCATTATGGCTCGAAGAGGCAGCGGGATCCACTAGAGCCGGAGGTGCTTGCATCATATGGTCCCAACTCTCTCGGCTGTTACCACTACCGACATGCCCACTATCCACTAAGAGCGACACAAACGGGCGCCTAGATGCGAGCTTTGGTCATATCTGCCATCAACGGTCTCCAGGACGACCGCGCGCAGGGGCATAAAACCGGCGTTGGAAGGCATCACGACCAGCAACCAATGCGTCGAATATCTCGCTATGGCTACCAGTTGAGTGTATGAAAAACAGTGCGCCACGAAATGCCTTGATTGTACGTTTCGGCACGGCCTGTTGATGCCTTTGCCGATTCATCCGGCAGGTTCTGTGCGTCGGAACAGTGTGCTAATCACAATCTTCTTCGTCCCGTCTCGCAGGCGGCAATACCGGTTCGAAGTGAGTGGTCATCAGCTGATGTAGCGCAAAGTTCGTCATTGTCGTACTTACGCAATACCCTGGCGCAGTGACTACATCCACTGGGGGACAGGCGGCAGCGCGTTTGCCCGAGGGCATATATGAATTGCTGCACACAGAAGCCCTTGCCTTGAGGGTGGAACAACTGCCGGATCTAAGTCCGAGCTTCGCAGATGTTGATGACGAAGACACCCCAGACGTCCTGTCCCGTCACGTGGCCGACGCAGTCCGCCAGTCGCTCGCTGCGGCCAAGCCAGCAGACAGGGTTGCCCTGGCCAACCGACTTCTCCAGGAACTGAACACTGCAGACCGCATCGCAGACGGCCCAACCCAACTCCAGTCCCTCCACCGCCCGGACGCACTCAAGCGCAGACAACTCCGTCGCCCCACAACTAAGCTGAGCGATTCCGCGCTCCTAACCAACAGCAAGGACGATCCGAACCTCGCCGCGGAGCTCCGAGCAGAGATTGAGTCGGCCAACACCGTCGATCTTCTCTGCGCGTTCGTCCGCTGGACCGGCCTCCGCCTTCTCCAGCCGGCGCTCGAAGAGCTCAAGGAACGCGGCGCAAAACTCAGAGTCCTCACCACCACGTACATGGGCGCCACGGAGCGCCGCGCTATCGACGAGCTCGTCAAACGGTACGGCGCCGAAGTGAAGATCAACTACGAATCTCAGGCCACCCGCCTGCACGCCAAGGCCTGGCTGTTTCGCAGGGACTCCGGCTTTGACACCGCCTATGTCGGCAGCTCCAACCTAAGCCAGGCCGCCCTCCTTGACGGCCTCGAATGGAACGTCAGGCTCAGCTCGGTCGGCACACCCACGCTGCTGCAGAAGTTCGAGGTCACCTTCGACAGCTACTGGGAGCAGCGCGCCTTCCAAAGCTACGATCCGCAACGCGACGGCGAAAAGCTGGACGCCGCCCTGGAACGCAACGGCGGCCGGCGCACGGCAGTCCCAGGCGCGGCCACCGGGCTAGAAGTCCAGCCGTTCCTCCACCAGGAGGAGATGCTCGAGGATCTGGAAGCCGAGCGTCTCAAGGGTTTCAACGACAACCTCGTGGTCGCGGCCACCGGCACCGGGAAGACCGTCATTGCTGCCCTGGACTACAAGCGCCTGTGCGAATCGGCCGGCCGCGATCTGAAGCTGCTCTTCGTCGCCCACCGGCAGGAAATCCTGAAACAGGCCATGCGCACCTACCGTGACGTCATGCAGGACGGCGCCTTTGGCGAGCTCTACGTGGGGGAGCACAAACCCGCACAGTGGAAGCACATCTTCGCCTCCGTCCAGTCGCTGTCCTCGCTCGGCATGGAACAGCTGGAGCCGGACTTTTTCGACGTCGTCGTCATTGACGAATTCCACCACGCCATGGCACCCACCTACCGGCGCCTGCTGGACCACCTGCGGCCGCAGCAGCTCCTGGGACTTACGGCGACGCCGGAACGCGGCGACGGAGTCGACGTCGCCAAGCAGTTCTTCGACGGCCGCACCGCCAGTGAGCTCAGGCTGTGGGACGCCCTGGACGCCGACCTGCTGGTGCCGTTCCATTACTTCGGTGTCTCGGACGACGTCGACCTGAGCCAGGTGGAGTGGAAACGCGGCAGCTACGACACCGCGCAGCTGAACAACCTCTACACCGGCAACGACGCCCGCGCCGCCAAGGTGATCCGCGAACTCCGCGACAAAGTGACCGGCACCGACCAGATGCGCGCCATCGGCTTCTGCGTTTCGGTCCAGCACGCCCACTACATGGCCCAGGTCTTCAACCGTGCCGGCATCGCCTCCGTTGCGGTAGACGCCAGCACCGACGACGTCGAGCGTGCAGCGGCACTGGAACGCCTCCGCAGACGGGAGATCAACTGCATCTTCGCCGTCGACCTCTTCAACGAAGGCTTGGATCTGCCGCAGGTGGACACCATCCTGATGCTCAGGCCGACGCAAAGCGCGACGATCTTCCTTCAGCAGCTGGGACGTGGACTGCGCCGTGCCGAGGGCAAAGCGGTGCTGACTGTTATGGACTTCATCGGCCAGCAACGCCGTGAGTTCCGATTTGATCTGCGCTACCGCGCGCTCACGGGCTACGGGCGCAAGGAGCTGGAGAAGGCAGTCGAGGACGAGTTCCCGTACCTGCCATCGGGCTCGCAGATCGTGCTGGACCGGGTGGCGCAGAAAGTGGTGATGGACAACATCAAGACACAGCTGCGGTTCAACCGTGTGCAGCTGGTCCGGGACATTGCCTCGTATGCGGAGACCGAGCTGGAGGCCTATCTGGAGCGGTCCGGGAACGACGTGAAGTCGATCTACCGTTCGACCAGGGATTCGTGGACCGGCTACCTCCGCCAGGCGGGGCTGATTGAGGGGTTCTCACCCTTGGAGTCGGTCTTGATTGGGAGGATTCAGGAGCTCTCGGATGCCGGTGAGAAGAAGCTCCTCGGCCGCATGGCAGCGCTGATCCATGTGGACGATCCGGAACGCGCAGAGGCCTACTCAATGCTGGTTGGCGCCGATGCGCCCCGCTACGCGGAGCTCGGAAGGCGCGAGCAGGCTTTCGCCAGGATGCTGTTCTATACGCTGTGGGACGACGGCGGCGGTTTCCAGATGTACGACGCCGGCCTGGACTATCTGCGCGGCTACTAGTTCGTCTCCGGCGAGATTCGGCAGCTCGTGAAGCTCGGACTGGCCGCCTCAAAGCACGCCGCTAAGGGCTTGGGCGCAGGTCTCCAGGATGTTCCTTTGCTCTCGCACGCAACCTACCGCCGCGAAGAGATCCTTGCGGCTCTCCAGTATGGGTCGCTGGAGCTCGGCAAGAACGTTCAACACCGCGAAGGCGTGGCTTGGTGCCCGGCTACTTCCACCGACGCCTTCTTTGTCACACTCAACAAGGACGACCGAAAGCACTCGGCGACGACGATGTACAAGGACTACGCCATCAGCCCCGAGCTGTTCCACTGGGAATCGCAGAACGCGACCTCACCCGGCAGCTCGACGGGGAGGCGGTACCTGGACAAGGATTCGCACGGCTCGAAAATCCTGATCTTCATCAGAGGTACGGCCGATGACGCGACCGGTCTGACCGTTCCCTACACATGCCTGGGGCAGGTTGATTACGTTCAGCACGTGGGCGAGAGGCCAATTGCGATCACATGGAAGCTGCATCGGTCGATGCCGGCGGATGTATATGCGACAGCTGCTGCCGTGGCGCAGTAGGTTGACAGCATCTCTTCGCTCTATTGTAGGATCTCTTGAAGAGATGGGGGATTACTTGGAAGGGAACGATCTTCCGGCGGATGCTATTTTTGCACACGAATGTCGAATTCGAGATATGTATGCCAGTCGGCTTAGGGAATTCAGACCCACCGAAAAACTGCTTAAGACCGAATATAAGTTCGATGGTTCATTCATGCGGGCAGATATGCGGACCGTCGATATTTCGGACATCCTCCGGGTTTGGGAATTCAAGTTAATCGGTTCATATGAGGGACTGGGCCAGCTCCTGACGTACATTGCCCTCGCCCGATTGGCTGAAGACTTCTCGCGTCCAGTAAAAGGGGTATTTGCGGCCTTCGGTTGGCAGCCAGAAGTGAAACTTGCCGTTGAAGTCCTGAATTTGGGTGTGGAGCTCGTCACCATTCCCGCCAAGCTCCGCCTCGCGGGTGGAGTCCCGACGGAGAACGCTCCGATGTCTTCACCGCCAGTCATTCCCTTCCTGCCCAACCAGAATATGCTAAGTGAGGCGTAGCCATGGTCCTGCCCGTCATCCCTCAAGTTCACCTAATCCCAGATGCTGAGATACCCGGTGACCCGAAGTTCAAAGGCCTCAAGATCGTGCGCTTCCAGAGCAACCTGGACGCCCAGGACGCATACCTCAACCACAGGTTCGAGTTCCAGCACGAATTGTCCAGGCGTCACATGATCAACGGCGCAACGCTGAGCCTGAAGGGCGCCAGCCCGCACTACCGAATCACGACACTGATGCACCCGACGCTTCGCCAATTCATTGACATCGTCAAGTATGATCCTTCAGCACCGCCCATCGAAGACTTTGAGGCCCTGGGCATGAAGGAAGCGCACGATCAAACGCAGCAAGACTTCAAGGGCGCAAAAAAAGAAAACCTCGCCAACTTTAAGCAGTATCTCGTAGAAGCTGTCCGGGGGGATCGCTCGGCCTACCTCCCGCCGATCAGCGGATGGCAATCCAGCGAGGTCTTCGACGATACGATTTTCGTTACCCTAGATGAGTCGAACCCCATGGCGCTGTACGGCATTCTCTATCTACCGAAGAAACCGGTCATGCAGTCCGACGGTCAGACACAGACAGCGGCGCTCTTTCAGGCCGCCAGCACTGGTGTGGCCATCAAAGGGGGAGCGCTTGACTCCTTCGGCACAACTCTTGAAATCGAGCTTAACGTTACGACAGAAGAAGCTGGGCAGAGTTTCGCGGACCGAAACGGCCGTGGGTCCAAGAAGAATAAGAATTTAGTCGCTCAGATGGACGGGTCATCGGCACTCGCGAAGCTCCGCACGCAGGCCATCAAGGGAACTATTTTTGAAGGGCGCCTTGCTGATGGCCGCTCTGTGGGCGCCACCGAGACCGCGACCAAAAACATTGTTGATCTCTCCACTCTCGATCAGATGCTGATGAACGTGGTTTCACGCGGCACGAAGAAGCCGGAGCAGATCAAGCACTACCACGTTGAACCGCTCCTCCCGTTCTGCCGTGAGTTCATCGAACTTCTCCAAGAATTGTTCGGAGAGAATTGGCCGGATCCCACTCCGAAGGATTCGGAACCGTATCGGCGCCTGTATATCCACGGATGGGCCTTCGCGCTTAAAGCCATTGCGATTACGTACTACGACAGCCGACGTGACAAGATCTCGCCTCTTTCCAGCCCAATAGGCACCATGAGCCGAGACGAGCACACGACGGCGGATGAAGCGAAGGAAGCCTATCTAGCAGCGACCAAGAATGTCGCGACACAAGACCCAGTCGTGCCGCTCGAAGAACTAAAAGCACGTCTGAAGGCAATTGAATGGCTTCGGTACCGAAAGCACTGGATCGCCATAACAGGCTCCAAACTGGACCGAGAGGGTCGGTTAAAAACCCGAACCATCAAAGACGGCACTCCGCAAGGTCGACAGGTCGTGGAGGGGAAGGCCGAGAATACAGCGGCGACGATCAACAGCGTGGTCAATAAGATTCTGTCAGCGACCTGGAAGGACCTCACATCGAAGATCGATGCCAAGTTCTAAGGTTGCTCGTACGGGACTCGATGGCCCCGCGCGACTGACTAGACGATCTTCACCGGGAGACTATGCCGGCGGGCTTACCCGGGCAGCGTTACGCGGCGATCAAGAGACCAAGCGCCAGAAGTTGCACGGAATCGGCAGCGTCTCACGCTTGGTTTAGCTGGCGGACAAAGCAGCCGGAGTCCACGACACGGATGCGACTGCATCGTGGCTGTGTATGCTCTCCAAATTCCGGATGTTTACGCTGTGGCCGACGTTTCTCCTTCGCAACTCCAGCGAGAGGTCTCGGGCCATGTCTTCAACGAACGCGGGGTTGTCGTACGCCGTCATTGTGATGGCACGCTCATCGGGGCGCTTAACAACGGGGTAGACCGGGCATGAACCGCTAGCTCGAATGAGGTGGACAAGATCCGCAACGTTGAGCGGGTACGGGTCGCCATCCGTTCCGAAGACCGATACCTTCACGTCGCTGCGTTGATTATGGGCACCATAGTCACTAATGGTCTTGCTGCAGGGGCAAAGGCTGGTCACCTGCGCAGTCACTGAAGTGATTAGCGTGAATGAACCGGTGTCAATGGTGGCCGACAGATGCAGGTCACTTGCCTGGAACGCTTTCAGGCCGGACACAGGCGCGACGACGGCCGTGGCTATAGGCAATGCAACGCGGACATGGGCCCTATCGATGTCCATCCTGGCGGCTACTTGCTTCATGATGACCGGCAGTTCTCGGGGATCGATGACTGCCAACTGCTCCTGCACCAACTGAACCATGCGGCTCATGTGCGTACCCCTGCGATCTGAGGGAAGAGTCACAACAACATCGAACGACCCAATGCCTGCCTGCCGCGTTGCCCCGTCTGTGAACTCAGTCGGATACCTGAGCCCAGAGATTCCGACTTCATCTAGTGCAACGCCGCGGATATCGGCTTCGTTTTGTACGTCAGGCAGCATGATGTGAGTCTCCGCGATAAATACATCCCGACGTGCACGTTTCTCGCACCTGTATCGCCGAAAGATTGGGCAGCGCGTTTGCCAACCGGGTCCATATCCACTTAGCAAGTATCTCGCTCGTCGGGTTTTCCAAACCCGGCACCTCATTAAGGTAGTTGTGGTCTAGCTGATCTTCTAGAGGTTTGAAGGCAGCCTTGATGTCGCCAAAATCCTGCACCCAACCTGTATCGTCGCCTACTGCACCGGCGACATGAACCTCGACGCGATACGAGTGACCATGCAGGCGACTGCACTTATGACCGTCAGGCACGTTCGGGAGTCGATGAGCCGCTTCAAAAGTGAACTCGCGGTATATCTCTGCCAAGAAGGTCATGGAATTCCTAGGTACTTGTGGGTTTGCATGCTGAGTTGCCAGTTTGGGTGCTCCAAGCAGAACTCGACGGCAAGTCGAGTGTTCTCAACGATGTCCGGGCCGTCCATCGGTTGCACGCGAAATGTCCCGAAATCCAGTTGCTCAAAGATGGTGGGGTCAACTCCGGCCTGCGGGTAGACGAATTTCAATTCATGTCCCCCCGAGACGACTAGATCGGCACCGATTTTTGGGCTCACGCACAACCAGTCAATGCCGTCAGGAGGAATCTGCGTACCGTTGGTCTCGACTGCGACGTAAAAGCCACGCCGTTTCAAGGCCGCCACTGCGTCGTTGTCGAGTTGGAGAAGCGGTTCTCCGCCGGTGCAGACGACCATACGATTGCCCTCCCAGCCTGCCGGCCAGGCTGCCTCTACCGCGTCAGCCAGGTCCTCGGGCGTCGCGAACTTTCCTCCGCCTTCTCCGTCAGTTCCCACGAAATCCGTATCGCAAAACTTGCAAACCGCACGTGCACGGTCTGCTTCCCGGCCTGTCCACAAGTTGCAGAGACTAAATCGGCAGAAAACCGCGGGACGGCCGGCGTGCGTTCCTTCCCCTTGAAGTGTGTAGAAAATTTCCTTGACTTTGTAGTTCAAGCTACCCTTCCTGGTAAGCGATGGGGTCTTGGCTTCCCGCGTCCGCGAAGCCTTTGAGGCGGAGGAGGCATGAGTCGCAGTGGCCACATGCGCGCCCCGAATCATCCGGGTCGTAGCACGATGAAGTCAGTCCATAGTCGACGCCGAGGGCTAGGCCCATTTGGACAATTTCACCTTTGGTTTTTTCCATGAGCGGAGTGTGTATCTTGATCATGCCGCCTTCTACACCGGCTCGCGTTGCGAGGTTCGCCATTGCCTCGAATGCTTCTATGAACTCGGGACGGCAGTCCGGATAGCCGGAGTAGTCGAGGGCGTTCACGCCAATGAAGATGTCCATGGCTCCCAACACCTCGGCATAAGCCAGAGCATAAGACAGGAAAACTGTATTCCTTGCCGGAACGTAAGTAACTGGGATATTCTCTTCTACTTGGTCGACGGAATCGTGCTTTGGAACGTCAACGTCTGCGGTTAGTGCGGAGCCGCCGAACACTCGAAGGTCGATATCGCACACGACGTGATTGCGGACGCCTTGTGCCTCTGCGACGCGTTTCGCGGCCTCGAGTTCTATCGCGTGGCGCTGCCCGTATCGGAAGCTCAGGGCGTAGGGCTCGAAGCCCTCGCTCTTTGCGTGCGCTAGTACTGTCGTTGAATCCAGTCCGCCGCTCAGTAGAACGATTGCTTTGCGTGTCATGCCATCCCTAACTTCGATCTGCTCCTCGTCCCAAGGTGTGTAAACCCAGCCTAGCGAGAAACTACACGATACAGTAGGTACGGCACACCGACAGTTATGAGGCAAGGGCAAATGAGCGTGGCAGAGAAACTGACCCTGATCGTCACATGCACTGACCGAAAATCTGCGCAGCCCGTCGAGGGCCTGCGGGTCGGAAACCTTCCGTCTGCCCATCTCAAGGATCGTGCAATCCAGTGGCGCAATGCGCTTGCCAAGGAGCGCTCCCGCATCTGTCTGAGGGAGCTCTATCAGGGAGACGCATGGACTCAGGCACTCAAATTGGAATATTCGGCGCGGCGCGCTGGTTTCGATCCCACTTTGGTCGTTGCCTCTGCAGGGCTCGGACTGGTGGATGCGGATGAAGAGTGGCCAGCCTACGCGGCCACCTTTTCACCCCGACACGCCGATTCAATTGGCAGCGGTCCAAAGGAGAACAGGGACTGGTGGCGCCTAATGACGGATGGTCAGACGAACTTCACCGAGCAAACGGCTGGCCAAACGCTACTGGTTCTCTCTGAAACATATTCCGCAGCGATGGCCGCGGACGTCAGCACATTGGAAAACCGTGAAGATGTAGTTGTATTTGGGGGTTCGCCCGAGGTCCCTGACCATCTGCGTATTCCAGCGGATAGGGGCTTGAGGTCTGCCCTGGGTGGGACTACCGGCAGCCTGAACCTGCGGACTGCAGTTGCTTGGATCGAGAGCCTGAGCGCTCCGACGCTGGTGGCGCAGCGCGATCACATCGAGTGGAGAAACTGGGTCCAGGGGACCCGCAAGCTTGAGGCCTACAACAGGACCGTTATGTCGGATGCTGATATTCTCAGTTTTCTTCGTGACATCCGCCGGGTGCAACCAGAGATCTCGAAAAGCCGGGCACTGCGTGTGCTCCGTGACTCGGGCTCGGCCTGCGAGCAGAAGCGATTTGGCGGGCTCTTTAGCATCGCCACAAAGGAAGAGAAATGACTCAACAGTGGCTCGAACGTCGCGCCCTTAAGGTTCTTCAGAACGAGGGGACGCCTCTTTACTTGTTCGCTCTGGCCGCTGAAGAGATTGATCTCATTGCCTCCGTTGCCCGAATAAGCCGAAGCGAAGCGGGAAAACTCATCGGGTATCAACGGCCTGAGAAAAAGAAGCATGTGAAGCAGATACAGGACTACTTGGACAGCGCCGACGTTCTCTTTCCGAACGGGTTGATTCTCGCTCTTCCTCCGGAAGTGCGATTCAGATCCAGTCGCGGCCCAGCGACCAGCGACGGTCTTGTAATTGCGGGCACGCTCGAAATCCCAATGGGTGAAGGTCCTGATGGGCCCCGCCCAGCTTGGATCGTCGATGGACAACAGCGAAGCCTCGCGCTTTCACGGACCAAGAACCGCCGTCTACCCGTTCCAATTGCCGGTTTCGTGGCCGACACCTTGGAACTCCAGCGCGAGCAGTTTCTAAGGGTCAATACTGTGCAACCGCTGCCGGCCAACTTAGTAACAGAACTTCTGCCGGAGATAACTCGAGTGCCGTCCGGACGGATGCCGACGCGAAAGCTTCCGTCTGCCTTGGTCGACATGCTGAATCAGGACCCGCTGTCGCCATTCTCCGGAATAATAAAGCGTGCATCGACAACTGACGAGGCGAGGAAATCTGCCATTGTCACCGATACAGGCCTCGTGGAAGCCCTAAAGGAGTCCCTCGAGTCGCCATCGGGCGTCTTGTTTCCCTACCGCAATATCGCAACCGGAACAACCGACACTGAGGGAATTCGGGACGTCCTGATCACGTACTGGAGCGCGGTGAGGAATACGTTTCCTGAAGCGTGGGGTCTGCCACCGACCAAATCCCGGCTTATGGGAGGTGTTGGAATCCGAGCGATGGGACGGCTAATGGAGCGCGTAATGGCACATGTGGATTCCGCGGCACCAACGGCTGTTAAGGATGCGGAGGCAGAGTTGCGGCTCATCGTTGACTCGTGCTTTTGGACACAAGGGACGTGGCCCGAACTGGGCTTGCCCTGGGACGAACTCCAAAACACGCCACGTCATATCAGCGCATTGTCTAACTACTTAGCCAGGGCATACGTGACTAGCCGTGCGGCGTTGAAATGAACGTTCTTTTTTCCGGACAGTCAGGACCTGGTCAGCCCTGGTTACGACTTTAAGCACGATGAATATCCTGCGACGCGAGTCAGGCAGCGGGATGATCTGTACGCGCACGAGATTCTGGACACGCCGCCCTACAGTGGCATCCTGGTGAGCAAATCCATCGTGGACGGCGCTATGAAGGGCGCGGGGAAGTACACGGGTGCACAGCGAGCCCGACTCTACAGGTTGGGGATACGTCGTTTCTTCCGCTTGCCCGCTTCCGTCTTGTCGCTTGGAGACAACGGGGCTTTCAACTACGCCGATGAGCTAGTCCCTCCTGTGACGGTCGAAGAAACTCTCGATTTTTACGAAGGCTGCGGTTTCGATGCCGGAGTGAGTGTTGACCACATTATCTTCGGGTACGACCCACAGGCGTCCTTTGAAGAAGTCGACGCAGCATGGGCGGAACGCCGCAGAATCACCCTTCGTTTAGCAGAGGAATTTATTACTCGCATATCCGACGAAGGGCTAAAGGTCCAACCGGTTGGCGCTGCGCAGGGTTGGAGCCCGGCTAGTTACGCAGATAGCGTTCGTCAGTTGCAGTTGATGGGCTACAGTCGGATCGCGCTAGGCGGAATGGTTCCTTTGAAGACCAAAGATATTCTTGAGTGTCTGCGGGCGATCGATGCAGTCCGCTCACCATCCACAGAACTGCACCTTTTGGGTATCACTAGATTCGACTCAATGGATGCATTCAGCGAATATGGCGTGACGAGTTTCGACAGTACTTCTGCGTTTAGACAAGCCTTCATGGACGACCGGAACAACTTTCATACTGAGACCGATTCGTTCATCGCCTTACGCGTCCCTCAAGTCGATGGAAACCCCACCCTAAAGCGAGCAATCCTGGCAGGGAGAGTTTCCCAGAAAGAAGCTGTGGCGCAAGAACGAATGTGCCTTCGTGCCCTCCGCGACTTCGATGGCAGCGAACGGGCTGTCCAAACAACGCTCACGGAGCTCGGTACGTACGAGACGATTTGTCAGATCAACAAGAGCAACCTTCCTGAGTACGAGCGGACGCTAAGGGCCGCTCCGTGGACTGTGTGTGAGTGCTCGCTATGTCGGCAGTTGGGTATTGAAATTGCGATATTCCGAGGCACCGAACGGAACAAACGTCGCGGCTTCCATAACATGTCGGTGCTTGCAAGCAAGATGAAAAAACTGAAGAGCAATATGCTCGTGTCCACAATAAGGAGTAACCATGGCTGACCGCTACGAGATGAGGCTTCCGGCGATCCGTCTGCAACAAGGTGGACAGCATATCTATTGTTTTGGTGTGGATGGCAAGCGTATCCACGACTTCGCTACAGTGTCCCGCGTTCATCGCGACAACGACCTTCTTCAGGGATATCAGAGGCCCGAAGTGTTGAGCCACATCCGAGCAATTCGTCGCTATCTGGAGTCGGACTCGCCGCTACTGCCCAACGCTATTGTCCTGGCCTTTGACGAACGTGTGATATTTGAGCCCACTGCCCCGGTGGGAGATTTGGCGTACTCGACAGTTGGGGAACTCGTCATCCCAGTTGACGAATCATTGCCCGACGACGAAAAGCCGGCCTGGCTCGTCGACGGCCAGCAACGCAGCGCAGCAATTCGTGATGCCGACCTTGCTGAGTTTCCCGTGGCGGCGGTTGGCTTCATCGCACATGGTGAGGCAGAACAACGCTCGCAATTCATCCTCGTGAATAACACAAAACCCCTGCCCAAGGGTCTCATTCATGAACTCCTGCCGGACACGGCTGGGCACCTCCCCGCGGCATATGCGAGAAAGCAACTCCCGGCGTTGATCATGACGCACATTAATGCCTCAGCCAAGCAGATTGGCACACCATTCGGCGGAAGGATCGCTACTCCGACCACTCCCGACGGGTACATCAAGGACAACAGTGTCCTGAGAATGATCGAGAATAGCCTATACGAGGGGGCACTGTACCAATATCGCGATCCTAGTGATGGGTCAGCGGATGTCGCACAGGTTGAACTTCACCTCAACTATTTCTGGACCGTCGTCCAGTCTGTCTTTCCGGAGGCATGGGCGCTACCGCCACTCAAATCACGCCTTACCCATGGGGCGGGCATCCAGTCCTTGGGATATGTTATGGATTCACTGACCGAGGGCGTACCGGCGGCCGAACTCCCCGGTCTGGATCTCGAAAGTGCAATCTACAAGCTCAAGCCTCATGTCGCGTGGACGAGCGGAACGTGGGAATTTGCGACCGACAACGTGCGTCGATGGAATGGTTTGCAGAACACTCCGACAGATGTTCGGCTGCTGACGAACCATCTCCTCAGGGCTCTAAAATAACCGTGGTGAAGTCGTCCGACGAAATCGGCTACCCGGCCACTAAGGGCGGTGCGTCTCTGGGTGCAAGCTGTTATCAAGCCCCATCGCATAACAGATTTGCGCAAACCATTTGTGATGGGTAAGGACGGCGACGTCACGGCGTTTCCTATCGACTGTCTAGACGCTGAGACAGCGGGGCTCAAAAGCAGGACAAGTCAGCGGGGACTACCCATGCCCAGCAGTGACATGGGGCCGGTGTCCGGACCCGGGTGTGGACTTCGTAAGTTCGCGTAGGATTGCGGAGGATCCTCGAGAGTTGACCCAAACTATAGGACGGCTCCCGCGGTGGCCGGCGATGAATGTCGTCGCCGCGTGCTTTGCAGCAGCTGTGACCACGACGAAAACGTCAGCGTTGGCGCTCATCTGTGCAAGTTGTGTGCTGCCGTCGTGGTCGGAGTTTGTGCTTACGTCGACGCTCGGCACCAGGCGCTTTAGCACCTGCGCGGCGCGTGCAATGGCAGTTTCAGTCAGGGAATGTAGGACTACTTTTTTCCCTTCCAGATATCGGTACGAAGCAGTCGGATCAATCCCGCCGGCTTCGACTGCCGCCGCACGGAAGTCTGCCGGCAGTTCGGTGCCGAGTTCTGCAGCAACTATCGCCAGTGCTTCGACATCAGCGTTGGCGAGTGCTGTCCGGTATGGGCGGATGACCTCGATCGCTTTGAAGTAGAACGACAGCACTGACGCGGTACTGCCGGGCGCTGGGATCGCCGTGAGCGTCTGAACGATGTCACAGATCCACGCCACAGTGATTGCCGCGGCATTCGTCTCCATTATTTCAGCGGTCCAATCCAGGGCATCCTGGTAGATAGCCTGGGAAGGACTACTAGCGCTGAGCGACTCGATCAGTGCTAGTGTCTGCACACGAACGCCTGCCGAAGCCTTGCTCCCCAAAGCCATGGATGCAATCAGTCGCAACGTAACTTCCGACTCGAAAACATCACTGTGCGCAGCAAGGAACTGGCCACCGCATTCCCCAAGTTTGCCCAGTGTTGTATCTGAGGCCTCGGTTAGTAGTACCGTGAGCTTGTTCGCACTAAGAGGCTTCCACTCCTGCACAGTCTCGTTTGACAGCCGCAGGGTTGCGGACTCGGGGTCCTCGAGGCTCGCAAACCAATCGTCCCAGCCGCGAACCGGCCACTCAAGTCGGACAGACTCCAGCCAAGCCACGTCCGTGCGAAGTATGGGTGTCGTAGATGCGACCGCCTCCTTGAGGTCGTGTGCGACGAGATAGTCCACGACTTTGTTTGCCCAACTCGCGCTGGCCATCTGACGCGCAGCGTAAACAAGCGCACGTCCCGCTTCCAAACTCGGCTCGCTGGCTACACCCAATTCAATGCACGCGGCATACTCGCCTTGGAGCATCAAGGAGGCAATCGACGTCGTGGTGGGTGTCGGCTGTTCGATCCGCACCTCGGGAACTCGGTCGGGATTGTTCTCCATAGGAACGAAGGCTTCGACAATGCGGAGGAACTGCTCGTCGAGTCCCGACTGAATATTGGGTGCGAGACCGAGGAGTTCGATAACAGCCGTATCGGTCGCGGAACGGGTGGTCAGTAACCTGCAGACGAGTTCGACGACGGCTTCTGCTCGATTGTTAGGCGGGGCACCGGTGTAGAGGTCGCGGAGGGCAGGCTCCAACTCCTCGGCGGCAGCTCGAAGGTCGGCCTCCGCGCCCCGGTGATCGACGTCCCTGAACCGCTCGTAGTAGAGACCCGACTGGATAACCCGAGTGACCCCCAACGGACGCCGCATGGACAGCACATGGTCCAGGGCTGGATCTTTGAACATCGCGGCCCAATCGTGCATGCCTGCGTAGTTGCGGAGCCTGAGGAAGGCCAGATTCGCCTCATCCAGATCTGCCGACTGCTCGAGCTCGGCCATGCATGCTTCTGCCAGCGCCCGGTCATGCGCGGCGACGGCGTGGCCGAGGTCGTCGAGGATCTCCACGGTCGTTCGCATGGCGTCGAACTGCGAGGGCGGGCGCTCGTTCGCAAGTCGGGTTAGTATCGTCAGGGCGTTACGGACCGCTTCTTTGGCCTGGGCCGAGTGCGGAGCCACCCGCGGCAGTACTTCAAAGCGCAAGGGCATGACCTCACGACTGGCGAGTGCGGCGTCGAATGGATCGGATGGTTCCAATTCACCGCGGTTTTTTTCGAGGTCGCTGTAGGTTGGACCGACCCATGCGTCGAGGAGGCCGAGTAGTTCGCGGCGCTGTCGTTGGGAAGGCGCGAAGGCGTACCAGTAGGTGCGCTGCTGCGCGCGGCGTGGCAGGAAGCCGACCGCGCCGCGCCTGATCGCGGCTTGCCAATGATCGAGCAGAGCTTGCATCGTTGGGTCCACGGCGGCCGGCTTGATTTCGTTGCCGGCTTCGAAGAAATCATCAAGGACGTCACTCACGAAACCTGGTACCTCCTCTGGTAGTCCAGGCGGGCTCGGGCGATCGCGTCGGCATCTGATGTCACGGTGACGCCCTCCTCGTTTACTGCTTGTCCGTAGAACGTGAAGTTCATTGATCCGTATACGTGGAAGCGGTCGCTCAGCAACCCTTTGTCGTGAAGGTTGTCACGGATGAGGATCTCGGGACGAGAGCCGGACGCGGGCAGACTGTTGATTCGGGTGCGGACGGCGGTGTTCTTGTCATCGTTGCGGATCATGATACGCACCCGGGTGCCACGTCGGGCTAGTTCGGTCAGGACCTCGGTGAAGCGGATGGGGCGGGCCGGGATGCCTGGCAGGATGCTTTTGAACTGCCCTGCGGAGTTGTCAATGACAACGATGTCGGAGATCCACGGTGAGAGTATGAGCAATTCACTGGATGGGTCCAGCAGTTCGGTGACAAGCAACGTCTGAAGGAGGTCGTTGACCAGTCGTGCCTGCCCGCCACCTCGGGTGGCGATGCGTCGGGTGCTCATAGAGCCACCTCCGCAAGTTCGAGTGAGACAGTTGCTGTTCCGTCGGACAGATGTCTGATTTCGGTAATGCGTGGGTAGACCTGGAGGAAGTCCGTCTCGATCGCTTTGGTGGTGAGTCCCACCAGAAGGTCGGAAAGTTCGGCGGAGTGTTCGGGCCTGGCTGTGAGTTGCGCTGAGCCGTCTTGGGCGAGTAGTTCCCGGATGTGGCGGTCGGCTTCTTGTGTAGCCACGTCGATGGTGGTTTGGGAGGTGGTGAGCATGGAACGGAAGAGTTCGGGTGCTGACGGCAGGGTTTTGGCGTAGGGGTTGTACGATTCCAGTTCGCTGGCGCGCAACTGCCATCCCCGTGGCCAGAGTAGGCTCTGGATCGCATCGATTCGGTGTTGCTCCGTGTTCAATGCCGAGGTGTTGAGGCCGTCGTCTAGGTCGGTGCGCTGGCGCATGAGATAGGCCCAAGTTCGCGATGGAATCTCCACTTCCAGTCGATCTTCTTGTTGGCGCCATTCGTTGACGAGCGTTTGGAGAGTTTGGTCGGTTGTGGTGGTTGAGCCGGGGCGAAGGAGACGGTTGGCCATGCATGACACGACGGATTGCTCCGCACCGTATACACCGGCCTGGCGCATTTTCGTGATGATGGTGCCCAGGATTGTTACGCGCTCTTCCTGGGATGCTGCGGAACGGAAGCCGGAGATGGTTGTGCTCCACTGGGATTCGGCATTGATCAACTCCAGCAGGCGGTGCATGTGTGCGTCGACGAGTTCGTTTGTCCCTGGTTGGAGGGCGCGGGCAATGAGGCGTAGGAAGCGGCGTGGATCTGGGCGGACCCGGGTGGCAAGGGCCTCGATGAAGCCGCCGCCGCCGATGGATGCCTCCGTGAGCCATACCTCGTCGGTGCGTGGCCTCCCGGATGCTTCGAGGCCTGGTTCGATGTCGACGAAGAGGCCGTCGGGGTCGTGTTCGGGGCAGATCTCGCGGGCGGCCCACAACATGGCCTGACCGAACGTGCACAGCACGCGATTATGCAGCCAGGCCTGGTAGACGCCGGTATCGGGCTTCCACGCTTGTGCCACGAGGTAATCGAGGCGGGCCACAATGGCAGGATCGTGCAGCAACTCGGTGAGGCGCTTACCGAGTTTGGTCATCGTGCCGTCACCTTCGATGTCACTCTCGACGTCGATGTCGGAGCTGCGGAACATCGCTTTAAGGGTTTCTTGCAGTTTACTGGCGAAGCCCGTGCGCACCTCCGCGTATGCAACTTCGAGGGTGCATTGCTTATCCACCGCGGTCGTTAGCAGCATCGCTTCGACGGTCTCGACGAGCCAGGCCAGTTGGAACGTGTTGACCTGCTCCAGGAGTTGCGGGTCGGTCGTGACGACGTGGCGGAACCACGCGCTCTTGATACCGGGGGCGATCTCCTTGGGTAAGTCGATAACGGCAGGAAGTTCGATGTGGACGGACATGCCGTCCACATCGTGTGTCGCGCCGAGACCGACGCGTTGCCCATCGAGGTGGAAGCAGGTGCGCACACGCTGGTCGTCGCCGCCTTTCATCATCACGGTGGCTTCGGACTCGATCGCTGCCCGACGCACTTCGACGTGGGAGTTCTGCGCGTGAAGATAGAATCGCGCGTCTTTGACGAAGTGGCCAACGGGGTCGGTTGTCGGGATGCGTATTTCCAGACCTGCGCCGGTCACGGTGAATTGCATCGACCAGGTGAGCAATGCGTTCGAGGAGTCTTTGACCTCGTCCGGTGCGAGTTCGAGTTTGAGTTGGTCGGGTCGGACTAACTTGAGCATGGTCGGAGTCCTGTCGATGTCAACAAGGATGTCCGAGTCGTGGCGGAATGAGGTCAGGACTGTGGGGATGTCGATAACGGCATCGCGAACGTCCGTCGGTACCGGGATCCAGTGCCGATGGCTGAGATCATGTGTAGCGAAGCGACGGGAGACCCGACCCGGAGCGAATTCGCGCAGCATTTGCGTCATGCCCATTGCCAGCATCTCGGGTTCAGTGGAATCCCGGCGCTGTGGTGGCACCAAGACGTAACTCTCCGGGAGCGCGAGGTCGCTGAATAGGTTCAGAGGGAAGAAATCCGGGAGAGGATTGCCCCCGAGGACATCCTTGCCCGGGACGAGTTCGCCGGGTTCTGCCACCGCCCACTCGGCTCGCAGGCGACGGGCCAGCGTTGGCACTGCAGCCAGGATAACGGCACGAGGCGGGTGCCAGAGGATCTCATCGACGGCCTTATCGGGCAGGTTGAGAGCCCCCCCGATCCATCGGCGAAGGCTGTGCTGCAGTGACGGGTTGCGCAGCACCTTGGTGAGCGTGTCGGCGGCAGCGATTTGGGTCTCCCGCTGTTTTTGGCCGTAATCAGCGTTGTTGATGCTCGAGAGGTCACGCCAGAGGTTCGCGGAGGGCTTCTGGGAGCGCACCTGTTCAGCAAGCCAATCCATCGTGGCTAGTGCGGCCTGCATGCGGAGCACAGCACTGTTACGGATCGGCAGGACGAGTCGGGGTAGCGTCGGGTCAAAGAGCACGTCCCATGCTTCGTATGTCGCTCGGTCTCTGCCATAGTCAGAGAGGACAACGGCCGTATAGGGACGCATGCCGCGGACTCTGCCGGCACGTCCCTTGCGCTGCAGAAACGCAGCGACACCCCGCGGAGCCTTGTGCTGCAGCACGGCGCCGACGTCGGGATCATCGAAACCCACCTCCAGCGATGCCGTCGCGATAATCAATTGCGAATCGACATCGACTCCCGCGTCCTGGGACGACGTACGGCTCACCTTCAGGCCCGTGCTCTTGAAGTCGTGTCCAAGGTCCAGCGGCAGGTCCCAACTCTGGCCGGCGCGCCGCTGTCCGCCCCCATCGCCAGGAATGGGCATGCGCATCGAAGCGAGCGGAGCCTTCACCTGTCTGGCCCGTTGCCCCGCGTAATGCTGCCCCTCGGCATCAAGCAGATTGGAGAAGAGTCGGTTCGTGACGTCCAGGTCGTCAGTGAACACGAAGGCCTTGGTACCAAACGCCCCCTGGGAGTTTCTAGCCGTGGGGGCATCGAGGATACGTGGAAGCAGCATCGACGTTTGAATGGTCGTGGACAGGACGCTAGCACCACTCGTCGGGTCGCTCCGCACAGCGATCATATATTCGGCACCTTCGTACTCCATTTCCTCGGGCGCGGGTTCTATACTCGTGACGAACTCGTCGTCAACGCCAGTGAGATCACTGAAGTGACGCACGGCACTGGCAAGCGTGGCGGAGAGGCCCACGAAACACACGGGGCCCTGCACGCTGTGGTGCCAGCGGCGGATGGTCATCCCGGCCTGCGCACCGCTCGTGCCCTCGTAGGTGTGGATCTCGTCAAGAAGCAGGAGACGGGGCTTCTTCGTGACTCCTATTCCGAGCACGTGGCGCGTCTCCAAATTGCTGATGTTGCGATTCAACATCTCAGTCGTAGTGAAAAGCACGTCCGGCGGCGACTGGCTCATCCGCTTGCGCGTCAGCACAACAACGGAGGAATCAAACGACGTCTTGCATGAGCCGCAGACCAGGCGTTCCGTGCCTGCGGCGGCATCGGCCTCGGGCCAGTGGAGCGTGCCGCCATCGCTCGGGCAGGTGAGGGTCGGGCACCGGTAACCCTGTGGCGACCTCTTCCACGTCGAGTAACTGGCCTTCAGTGATGCGGTCGTCGTGGGAGTATCGCCGTTGAGCACACCCATGGTGAGCGGACGGCCATTAACAGCCACGGCAACGGAATCGAGTTTACGCGCATTCGCAAAGGCCGTAGAGAACTGGTCCCGCAGCAGTTCATTGCGCGGATACACGGCAATCGCCCGGGTCCATGCGCTGGAATCCTGGATCGCGGCGATATGGGCGAGCGCAGGCATATAGAACGCCAGTGTTTTGCCGCTACCGGTACCGGCGCCCACGACGGTGCCCGATGTGGTGTGGGCCTGTAGTGAGGCGAGGATGTGGGCGGTGGCACGCACCTGGAAGCCAGCGATGTCGAAATTCCCGGAACCGTGCTCGGCCGGCTTGGCAGTGAGGAGTCGCAGCACTTCTCGATATGTCGTGTGGTCGGGTTCGCCGGTGAGAGGAGAGTCCCATTTCTGGTCACGCTTTGGATAGGCGCGCGCTCGCCGGGCATAGCGGTAGTCCGCAACCAGTTGTGCGCCGTGTCGCCACGCTGCCTGAGGATTGTTCGAGAGAAAGACCTGCCGTAGCCGTGCCAGCAACCGCAAGGTTTCGCCATTGCGGGTGCGCCATAGTTGCGGGGAAATGGAGTCATCGCACAGGATGAGGCCCTGCTGTAGCAGGATCTCGGCGAGGTCTTCGGGGCTCCCGAACTCACCTGCTTCCAGGATGACCTGGTCCAGGGCTCGCAAGAGTTCCTCTTCGGTCAGGCCGCCATCTACAACACCCCAGCACAGGAGGGGGTCCTCCAGTGCCTCTAGCGCGTCGAGTGCCTGCAGGACGGTCGTCTTTTTCACGTCAGCACGACCCGGAACCGGTCGAGGATGCCGAGTTTCTCTAGCGCTACAATCACTTCAGAGGTCATCTCTGAGTATGGGACGCCGCCGTCTTGGGCCCGCACGACGAGGTCGGCTATTGCGGGGTCTATGAGTTCGCCGATGCGTGCGCCGATGGAGTTCAGAGTGTCGAGGGCTTGGCGCATTTTGGCAACATCGCCTGCTTGGGGGAGTACTCGGTATTTGAGAGTCAGCAGGGCTGATTCCGCGTTGTCGATATCGGAGCGGATCGCCTCCACGTCGATGCCACCGTGCTCGAGGGCATTCAGTAGGTCGTCGTGATCGGCGGATGTTGGGGAAGATACGTATGCCTTCCAGGTGCTGGTGACGAATTTCTCAGAGTTCTTGAAATGCGCCTCGACGCTATTTCCGTGAATCTTGATCAGGTCGAACTTCGTCTCAATCGGCAGGCTTTCGATTGTGTTGATGAGGTCCTTAACTACGGAGAGGGCCAAGGCGCGGTCCTGGTCGTAGCCGTCTTGCGTGTATCCGGCAGTCTGGAGCTCTTCACGTCCGGCAGTGACGCTTGCAGCGTTTGCGGTCGTACGCTGTAGGAGTTCGCGCAAGGCTGTGAACTCGCCGGAGCGGCTCTTGATCTTGTTTTCGTCATCGGCGGCGACAGCATTCAGACGCAACTTGCCGATTTTCTCGAGGTACGTCATGCCTACTCCTTCGTCTCTCCGGCTTGGTCAAGCAGTTCGGCCAACTCCTGCAGTGTGGTGAGGAGTTCAGCTCGGGTCTTTTCGTACTCTAGTTGGGCTGCGGAGTTGGCGCCGCCACCGAACTTGGTTTCCAAGGCTTGAATTGTGGTTGTGGCGAGGGTGTGCCACTGCAGTACCCGTGCGGCGGCTTCGTCCCAGTCGTCGGTGAGGAAACGTACTTGATCGTCAAGCGAGAGGGCATCCCAGTCGTCGAGTTTGGAGCGTGCCCCCTCGACGCGATTCTGGTCGCCTGGCCTGATCGCCTGGCCTGCCGTAGTGAGGCCATTTTGGTTTATCGCTGCCGGGATTTGTCCGACGGCGGCCCGTTCCGTGACGAGGCTGTCGAGTTGCTTGATGACTTCAGAGAGTTCGCCGCCCAGAGTGCTGAGGTCCGGGACCATCGTGCTTGCTTCATCACGCAAACTGGGCAGCATGCCCTGGTGCATTTTGATCCACTTGACGGTCTCCCCGAGGAGTCCGGTCGCGGCCGGCAGGTCAGTGCCGCTCTCCTTGCCTCGCAACGCCCGAGTCACGCGAGGCAAGTCTAGGGCCTGGGGGACACCAGCACCCTGTGTGAAGGATGCCAGGCGCAGCACACGCAGTTGGAGTTGCTCACGCGAGAGGCGCTGGGAGTCCTGGGAAAGACGCTGCTGCCACGCTCGCAACTTCTGGCGGGGTAGCGAGGGGTTGACTGTCACGGGAGCAAAGAGCGCGCGGGCACGGCTCAGTGAGTCGTCCTTGAACGCCTCAGGGATGCCCAACGCCTTGCTTGCCGCGAGCAACGCATGGGCGGTCACCGCGAGTTCGGTATCATCGCGCTTGTCACGATCCGGCAGGAGGGCGTCGCCGACGGCGGCCGTCCAGGCCGAGAGTTGTTCCTCGACCAGGATTTGGAGTTCTTCACCTTTCTCCACGGCATTCCACTCACCCGTTGAGTCGAACCAGACAAGCGCTCGCAGGGCACGGACAGCGGTGGGATCGGTCCTGTCGATCGTGATGAGTGGCTGGGCCACTAATTGGTCGCCGATCTTAATGGAAGACTGGGCGTTGAAGGCCGTATCCCACGGCTTCTTCGCGTCCGTCCACAAGGGGGAGCCGCCAAGCCCATCATCGAACATGAGTCGCCCGGTGACTGCCCCGTGGACGAGATTGCGCAATCGGTTGCGCACAGTCTGGGTCATCAGGCCTGTTGCGTTCCAGTCATCGAGAATCTGGACGAGTCCGGGTTTGTTCTTCTGCTTCGGCGGCTCCGGAGTCGGGGCTGGGACCGGAGCGGTTGGTGGCATAAGGCCAGGAGTGGGAGCAGGAGCAGTCCCGACACCGATGACGCCCGGGCCTGGCAAGCCTGCTATCGGGGGGATCCCGAACGCTTCGTGGATCGTGGGCAGGAGGTTGCGAGGCCCGGTACCCTCGGGGCCCCAGTAACGCACGAGGTTTATCCGTCGACTGGACATCTCGGGATTGCCTGGTGTTGCCAGTTGGTGTTCGTCTTCCACACTGTCGAGCGAGCCGATGGCTCCGGCTCGGAATTCTGTGTCGAAATCCATGGGCGGGAAAGTTCCAGCGTCGATGTCATCATGGTTTTTGAACAACACTGGGCGCAGGACTCGCGTCAGGAAGTCACGGACGCTGAGGCGTTCCTCGACAACTTTGCTCTTCACGGCTTTATCGAGCACGTGCTTGTTGAATGGGAAGAGGCCGTAACCGTCGACCGCCCCGAATGCCTTATGGCAGGCATCGTTGACCGGGCACTGCTCACATGCGTTGGGAGTCTCCGCCTTGCTTGCGTAGGCCTGTTCCAGGCCTTTGCTGCCGACACGGATCGCATTCAGATAGCGGGCCGCTAGCGCTTGCGTATCAAAGGAGACCTGGGGCTTTGGATCGTCGAGATCGAAGACCTTGTAGACGCGGGTATAGACGGTGTCGGGCATCTGGTTGCGGAAGTAGCCTGTGGTAACTGCCATGACCACGCGCATCGGGCAGATGTCGTTATTCTGGGTTGGGATCAGCGTGATCGCGTCGAGGAGACCGCCCTGGATACCCTGAAAGATCGAGAAATCTTCGATGAGGAGCAGGAGTTCGAGACCCTGCTTCTTGAACTCACCGCGGACCTCCACGAGCAGGTCTTTTAGATCGGCACCGCCGATGCCGAAAACCTGACTGACCGCCGGGCCGAGTTGCTCATTGAGCATCTTGGCCGCCACTTCACGAAGTTCGGGTCCGCTTATCAGGTTAGAGGCAACATCCGTGGCCGCTGCACCGGCCCGACTGACGTCATCAACTGACATGTTGAGATTATCGGCAGTGAAACCGAACGCCTCGTCCTTATCCTCTGCGCCTTTGCCGTTGAGCTTTTCGCGGACGAGTCGGGTGATCGGTCCCTTGTCACTGAGGAGGGCATCGCGAAAAACATCGTCTCCCAGCAGTGCCGGAAGCCCCTCGCGCGATGCGAGGTAGACGCGGAGGTCTTGTTCTTCGGAAGAACCTTCAGTAAGCGAATTCTGCGTCTCGATCAGGAGAGCAAGTTCGCTACGCAGACGTAGTTTGGCTACTTCCTCGTTTGCGAACCCCTCCGCGGCCGTGGCGACTTTGTGACGCAACTCGTTGGCGCGATCACCCGTGGCATACTTGAGGATCTCATCGAGGATGCCACGAAGTGACATCTGGTGCTTAGGCACGAAGATGTCGCGACGTGATTCCTCCGGTGGCAGTTTTGCGCGCAGCCACCGCACGAGGTGCGATTTTCCGGTGCCAGAGCCGCCGATGATCGGCAGGATCGGCTGATCAGCCGGTTGCTCCGCCACAGCCTGAAGAAGTGCTTCTTCGTTCGTTTTGTTGGCGCGCTTCGCGTTAACGACAACATCACGAAGGAATAGGGGGATTGAACTGTGGGTAGCCAGGAAGACGCCGTCTGAGGGTGTCTCCGCTTCGGTGGGGATGATCCTAGTTGCTTCGACTGCTTCCCAGCAGGTGGGGGCAAGAGGGCCTCGCCAACTCATCGCTTCTTGCCGCCTTTCAGTGTGACGTGTGTAGTGCGATTGTGGCTGCTGCGCGACAGGAATACGCCACTGGCGTCGGCCAGATTGTCCAGCGTAAGATGCCCACGAGCCTCGAGGATTCGAAGTACTTGGGCGATGGAGGTGTCGAGGGCATCGCCCTGCACGCCGGGATCCGGATCGACATTGAGCCGTGCCACGAGTCCGTTGCGGATTACTCCACCTGGAAGGACGGGAAGTTTCCGGCAGATGGAGTCGAGGAAATCCTGGATTGGCATGTGTCCATTCGGCAGTTCGGCGACGGCGTCGGCGATGGCGAGCGTGGGGAGCGGCACCAAACCTGAGTTGCCGCTTGCGATCGACGGCACCGCCAATCCAAGCGCCGGGGCCCAGCGCGAAAACGCGTTCCACCGGGTGTCGTTTGCGATCGGCCACTGGTCGTTTTGCGTGGTGCCGAACTGATCGGCTTGCATCTTCTGGACGTTGTCATTCCAGCTGAGGGCTGTGCCGAGTGCGTCTTGCGCAAGGAACCACGACAGCGCGCGAGTCAGGTCGCGAGCGCCGCTGGTGCTGGCCTCCTCATCACCCACAGCCCAGGGGTTGCCGTCCCTGCTGAGGTCAAGGACATGGCTGAGCATCAGGCGCCTGAATTCATCGCGCCCAAACCTGGAGCCACGCATGGTGACACGGTTGGTGACAGTGGTGTTGCCCTGGCCGTTGTTCTCAAGCATGCCGATGGCGCGGAAGGCGCTGAGAGTATTCTTGATGCTTTCGGCGCCTCCGTCGTCGTTCACGCCTGGGGGTTTGAAGGCATCGATGAGCTTTGCTTCATCCCAGTTGCTGCGGTTTTCGATCAGGAAGTTAATGATTGCCCTGCCCAGGCCCGGAAGGACACGAGGGGGGTTCAGTACGGCCATTCAGATTCTCCTCAGGAACTCTTTAAGGTCCCAAACTGGGGTGCGATAGTCCCTGATCTTTTGTCCGGGCTTTACGGGGTCGTTCATGTCCTCAGGTAAGACGACGACACGCAAAGGCCCGGTCGATGGATTGATCCAGGACAGACCGGCGGAGTCTCCCTTGTCGAGCAGGATAAGCGTGGGTACGGCAAAGGCAACCTGCGGGACTCTGCTGCTCACGGTGTCTACCATGACAAATCCTTCGTCGGCTGACTGAGCAGCAGTGGTTGTCACGGCGGAGACGCCTGCGAATGAGGGTGACGCCAGGAGTCCACGGATGCCGTGTGAGACGCAACGACGCACGAGGTTCGGCAGTGCAAGGCGCAGGCTGCCAGGATAGGTGACGATCACGACATTTCCGCCAGCGGAGAGGTCTTTCAGCGTGTTGCTGACTTCCCTGTGGAGGCACGGCATGGCCGCGTCAGCGATCACTGGCATGGCCGCGTCGTAGCGCGGACGACGCTTGTGTTTTTCAGCGGGGCACCCGGAGCACGCTGCGGCTGCCGAGAGCGTCGCGTGCATCGCGCCGACATCACTGAGGGTGTATTCGGAGGCGATCACGCTCGCCCAGCACTCTGACCTCGCCAGCAGTCTGTCGATGCGCGCTCGTGAAGCCTTCTCCGTGGCGCGGATCTCGCCACGGAGTTCACCGAGTCGATTCTCAAATGTGTCTTGATTGAGGTTGACCCCTCCCGCAACGCGTACACGGACCTGCTTGCTGAACGCCTCCCAAACCGCCGATCGCCGACGTTCGAAGTCGGACTCGTCCTCGTCATCACCTTTCACGACGTTGGGTGGGGGAGACGGCTCGACGGAGATGAGCCCTGCCCGCTCCATAAGCGTGAGTGTGTTGCGGTTCCAGAGCCGATTCTTCCCCGACTGGTAGAGAAGGGCCTCTGGCACAACATTCGTGTCGACGACGAGCAGGCCCGGGTCGGTCTCGGCCTTTGTAGATCGAAGGCGCATGGTCTCCCAGCGCGGCCATGCCTTCTTGTCACCGATCAGGGTGCTGCCCTCGATGTGGCGTCCGAGGCTCACATCGCCGGGGGCTGTGAGCCAGACCGCCACGGCAGCGTGCCCGTCGCGCCCTGCACGGCCGACCTCCTGGTAGTAACGGTCGACAGATGCCGGTACGCAGGCGTGAACGACAGTCCGCACGTCACTCTGATCGACTCCGAGGCCGAAAGCGCTCGTGCCGACGACAACGTCGATCTCCGTAGGACCGTGCGACCCCGACCATCCGTTCAGGATACGGAGGCGCTCGGGACCCTGGACGTCACCGTGGAACGCCTCCGTGCGAGCAAACCCGGCGCCGCGAAGTTGGCGGACGAGTTCCTCGGCATCAGCTTTGCGGCTGACGTACACGATGGCCGGCCGCGGCAGATGATGCATCGCCTCCACGACGCGGTTGAGTCGCTCTGCAGGCGACGGGGCTGCGCTCATGAGATAGCGGAGTTCTGTGCGGAGAAATGTGGAACCGATGAAGAGTGACTCGTCAGATCCGCGGAAGAGGGCGTCGTTGAGTTCGAGCCCCTCCTCGGAGAGCGTTGCGGTGAGCAGGGTGACCTGCGGTTCCTTGTGACCTGCGGCTGCTGCGATAGCGCGGACCTCACTGACCAACGCGCCGATCAGTTGGAACTCTGGACGGAAGTCGAGACCCCAAGTACGAACCAAGTGAGCCTCGTCGATCACAATGCTGGTGAGTTTGCCGGTGGCGGCCATCGCATGGAGTGGCACAGTAAGTCCGCTCACCAGCGCTTCAGGTGAGGTGAACAGTACCCGCTGGGTGCCCTCACGAAGACGCTGTCGGATCGCTTCCTTGTCGCCTGCTGGGCGGTCGCCATAGTAAGCAAGTTCAGCAGGAAGATTCATGCCGGGGAACTGCTTGTGGATGGTGCGCTCCTGGTCAAGGGCGAGCGCAATGGTGGGAACTACCACGACCGTGTTGCCACCGGGGCGCAGCATGCCCGGGGCGAGGCCGACGATGGACTTGCCGGTGCCTGTGGGGAGTACTACGTGGAGAGTAGAGGCAGGGTTCGCGAGGGTGGCGGTTCGGATTGCGTTGGCTTGTGTTCGGGAACGGTACTGAGCGAGACCGGGGGCGATTGCTTTGAGTGCGGGATCGATCGGCACGGGGGTGTCCGGGCGTGCATAGGTCGATGCTTCCTCAGTGGAGCCTCCGAGATAGGGCCCGGGGCTGGAGCATGCGACGTCAATCCATCGGGGATCACCTCGCAGCCACTCAGGGGCCCAGGTATCCGTGAGCGTGACGAGGTGCTCGGTCTTGCCGAAACGGGTGCAGTGGACGTTGCTCCGGGCGAGCACGTCCGTGGAGATTGCACGATCGTCCAGTTTGAGCCGAAGTCGGGGGCTTGCAATGGATGCCACGTCTCTCTCATGTCGAAGCACTTGCGAGATGAGCGCGGCAGCGTCCGCGGCGATCTTCCCGCCCGGGTAATCCGAAAGCCATGTATCGAGGAGACGACGGTGCGGTCCCGCGAGCTTGTCCAGTGCTCCGAAGTCCCCGTCTAGGGCATTCTGGAGGGCTTCGAATTGGAGTGTCATGCGTCACCGTCCATGGTCAGTTCCTCACCGGAGACGATCACGATGCCCGTGCCATCGAGACGAAGCGTCGGAGTTGCTATCGCCTTGGTGAGAGCCAGTCCTGCGGCCTCCTCGACAGTGGCCTCGTGCTCGAGGGCCACGCGTTCGCTGCCCGCGGCACGAGTAGCGCGCAACATCAGTTGCTTGACACGCTTCGCGGAGTCGGCCTGGGCCTGCTGGAGAGCCGTCGCGATGGCGTCCTGGACCTCGGCAAGACTCTGAACGAGACTCACCGCAGCAATCTCCGCATCGTGCCACTCCTGGGACCATTGAGCGGCCGGAACGTAGTGGTAGGCGGCCTCGATGCGTGAACGGCTGAGGGAGTAGTCACCACCGGCAGGCTTGTCCTGAGGCTTCCTGTATGGCTCCTGCAGAACTTTTAGGAGGTCGGAGTCGGTCAACTGATGGCCGGAATCATCGACCCACACAGTAACGATCAGTGGCGGAAACAAGCCGTCCGCCCGGTGCGCCAATGTAGCCCGTGCGGTCTCGTTACCGAGGGGTTGGGCCTCAACGGCATAGTCGAAGCGGTACGCGATCCGTTCGCCGTACCCCCAGTCCGGGACCCAGCGCCACATGCCGAAGGCACGCCCGCGGTCATCGTTCCACAGGAAGTCGGAGACCGCGTCGATGAAGGGATCACCATAACGGTAGAGGTGCGTGTCACGATGCTTGATCGCGATGCTGCGGAGATAAGTGCCGCGCAGGTCACGGATCGGGAGGAAATCGCGCTTTAACCGTTCTACAGGGACAAGA
Organism: Arthrobacter pascens; assembly: GCF_030815585.1. Taxonomy (NCBI): domain Bacteria; kingdom Bacillati; phylum Actinomycetota; class Actinomycetes; order Micrococcales; family Micrococcaceae; genus Arthrobacter; species Arthrobacter pascens. Next base: position 3,271,666 of record NZ_JAUSWY010000001.1, on the reverse strand, counting down.
GGGATGTGCAATTTGCCGGGAAGGCCCGAGAGGACCTTGTAACCCCCCACGCCGTTTACCGGGTCCCCGACAACATTGAACCGGAGATTGCCCGGCACGGTAGCGAGGAGAGCATGGGTTAGTCCTGCGAACTCGGATTCGCTGGACTCGAACTCTGCCAGTTGGCTATAGACGGAGCCGCGCTCGCTGCTGGACTCGATGCTGTCAAGGGCATCCTGCTCGCGGATCCGACCGATCTCTTCCTCGAGGGACGAACGGACCGATTTGATGATCAGTTCCGTGGCCTTGATGCCTTCGGCGAAGAGTTGCTGCCAGGCGCTTTCAGTCGCGGCTTCGACTGCGAACTGCAGGCTTGCAATCGATGAGTCGAAGACTCCAAAGCCGTCCTTAAGGATGTGGGTCCACGCGGAATCGAATGTCTCAAATGTGCTGGATTCGGTGACCGTCAAGGAGCGCCACTCACCTTGAACATCATGCATCTGCCAGCGGTCACAGCGCCCAATCCGCTGCTCCATGCGGTTGGCATCGGATGGGACTCCGACGTGGACCAGAAGGTTGGCGAACTGGAAGTTGCGGCCCTCCTCCGCTGAAGAATCTGCGATCAAGACCGCCGTATCGCGAGCGGTCTCGAACCGCCGGATCACCGACTCGATGTGCTCCGGAATATCAGTAGCGCGGTGCTCGAGGACGGCATCGGCGGGGAGGAACTCACGGAGTGCGTTGGCGAGTTCGGCCACAAGGCCGCCGCTCGGGCAGAATACGACAATGCGTTCCTTCGCTTTGACCAGATAAGAGAGGGCGTCCGCGATTGGCCGGGCGACCATTTCGCGGCGGTTCGTGAACGCGAGGTCCTGGACTATGCGATCGAGCGCGGTCTGCTCTCCCGGCGTCGACGCCGCACGAGCAGACGCCCACCCGGCGAGCGCCTCGGGGTCGAGCGAGAGGCTGACGGCCTCGGCGAGCGCTCGTGCAGGGGACGGAAGCGTAATTGGGTCTTCCTCGTGGGCGGCGAGGGCTTCCTGGCGCCAAGCCTCCAGTAGTCGAGTCGTCTCGGTGAGCAGGTCTGATTCCAGTGTGAGCGCCTCTGGAGCTCTGCGGCCGGTGACGCGGTACGTGGCTTGCAGGGCTGATGTGCGTCGGGTGCGCAGCATGCGGCGGTGGACGCGGTAGATTTCGGCGACGTGTGTGCGGAGGCTGTCGATCGCGTCCTTGAGGATGTCTGGGTTTTTGGTGTCCAGAGCATCCGATGCTATGGCGAGGAGTTGTTCGACGTCAGTGTCACCGGGGAGTTCGTTGCCTAGTTCAGTGAGGCGCTTGCGGAGGAGTACCGCGGGGCCTTTGGGTTGGAGGCCGAGGAAAATGCGCCCGAGTTCGGCTCGTGCGGCGAGGCGCTTGCGGAAGTCTTCGACTGACACGTCGGCGTAGACGGCAGGGTCGAGGAGTTTCAGCATCTGCAGGAACACCGGTTCGTTATTGAGCGCTGGTGTTGCCGAGAGCATGAGGATCCGTGTTGAGTGGGTCCCGGTCTCTGTCAGTTTGGCGTAGCGCGCGGCAAGATCAGGTTGGTTGCTGTCAGCGAGAGCGGCCAGATTGTGGGCTTCGTCGATGATCAGCAGGTCGGCGGGGGCCCAGGTGCTGGGTTCGTCGTTCCGGGCGAAGCGGATGTTGGCCTGGGTGAAGTCGTTGAGGAAGAACTTGTCGGCGAGTTCTTGCTGCCATTGGCCGATTAGGAATGGCGGCAGGATGAGTTGGACTGAGAGTTCTGGGTGGTCGAGGAGCAACTGACGCAGGATGATGCCGGCCTCGATGGTTTTGCCGAGGCCTACCTCGTCGGCGAGGAGGTAGCGCTGTACAGGATCCTGCAGCACCCGCCACGCGGTTTCGACTTGGTGATCGTGGAGTTCGATTGCACTGGAGAGTGCGCCCTTCATACCGCGGGCGGCGGAGCGTTGCCGCAGGATTGCCTGGAGGAACGGCCGCCGGAGGTCGGCCAACAACGGTGACTCGAGCAGGCCGCCCGCAGCGAAACCAACCGGGTCGGTGAGCGGAGGGTGCCACCTCACAAACAAATCTTCCTCGGGGACGTAGCCTTCCCAATCGTGGGCTCGAATGTAGATGTCCCCGTGTGATGTGGTCTCTATAACGCGCCCCGAACGCCATTTTGCGGCCGAAATCCAGAAGACCCGTGTTTCCGCTTTCAGAGCGAATCGCCGCAGCCCGATGCGCGGGACGGAAAGCCGGGTGCGGGCTTCTGGGGCCTGGCCAGGGGTATCGAAGTACTCTAGGACCAGGTCATCTCCATCCTTGGCTACGAGTTTGCCGGGGCCGAGCGAATTGTTCTCGGAGGTGAGCAGGTCGCCTCGACGGAGACTCCTCGTTTTGCCCCGTCCCCCTGCGGGGTAGAGCGAGGCGGCGGTCTGATTGTTTGCGTTCTCTGCAACCGCATTCTTGGCCGCCGTCTTCTTCGCCGAGCGGTCGGGTATCGAGCCGTCTATATTCAGGCTGCCCTTGCAGTTGGGGTATCTCGTGCAGCCCCAGAACTCGTACCCAGCATTAGATCCGTATCTGGCTGTGCGTAGTGTCAGGGGGCCACCGCAAAGGGGACATCGACCTTCCGCGTCCACCCATTTCTCCCTTGCTATCATGCCCTTCGAGAAAGCTTACATATAGCTTACGAGTTTGCCGGGATGATGCGGGGCCGCGTGACCAGCCTGAGCGGTAGGAAGGGGCAGACCGTCTCGATGGTCATGGCGGAGAGGTTGATCGAGACGGAAGGCAAGGGAACAAGGCGTAAGTCTTGTGGGCCGTCCGGTTCTCCAAGGTTCGCTGTCGAGGACGGCCGCGCAGGTCAGTGAATAGTCGCTGTCAGGACGACCTGGTCACACTTTGAGCGTACTTCCGCCTGCGTGTCTCTAGGTGGTTGTAATGTCTATTGGCGGCGACAGTTCACGTATAGGAGACAGCCATGACCCAGACCGCGCTTCCCGTCGTTAGTGCCCGCACTAGAAGAGACGTTGTAGTGGCGAGCGTAGCGGCAAGTGGCCTGCTAGCCTGCATTCTTGCCGCTAACTTCGTGACTTCACGATATGGCATCGTTCCCGTTGGCTTTGGCTTGATGGCGACCGCCGGAACGTACTTCGCAGGGTTGACATTCGTTCTGCGCGACGCACTGCAGGACGCCGCTGGCAAGGTGTGGACACTAGGTCTAATTGCTGTAGGTGCAGCATTGTCCTTCTTCTTGGCCGACCCGTTCATTGCCCTTGCGTCTGCCGTGGCATTTCTGTCCTCAGAAGTAGCCGACCTCGTCGTTTACACTCCGCTCAGGAAGAGCGGCTATATCCGTGCGGCCGTTGCGTCTAACCTTGTCGGATCGTTCGTTGACACGATTATTTTCCTGACTATTGCAGGCTTCCCGATTCAAGAGGCGCTGGCGGGCCAAATGGTAGGAAAAATGGTTGTAACAGTTGCCGCTGTCGCTTTAGTAGTCGGTTCTCGGATCTGGCGAAAGTCTTGAGTGGGCTGACTGGCAAACAAAGTGGGTGCTCAGTATTAGGCTGCGGGAGTCTCTTCCAATAGCATCCACGTATGGCCAGTCTGCAAAACCTTCCCCCTACTGGTATTGCAGTTGAAGGCCAGTGCGTGCCTCCTCCAAGCCTATGGGTCCCCTCAGCCTACAGATCTGCATCCCGGCGCGGTTCGACATCAGCCGTCTTTGCTGTGGACTCCGAGGAGTCCTTTGTCAGCCCACAGGAGCAACGATTTTTTGACTGGGGCATTGGAATCCTTGAGGACGCGGGCATCGTCGGACTGATGAAACATGAATACCTTTACCGAGCAACAGCTTTGCACGCAGAAATCCATAATGAAGGAGGCTGGGTGTTTTCAGTCTCGCTGACAAGAACCAGCGTTGGCTTTCATCATGGCTCCATCCATGGCCACCCTGAGTCCGGACCCATTCACTATTCGGGTTCCGAAATCGAGACCGGAGGTGAGGACCTCGAAGCCAGTCAGGTACGTAAGGCATATTGCGACTTCCGCAGGCAATCCGCATTATTGCGGGCCTGGAACGCCACTACTCATCTTGCCAGTACTTCCTTCGTCGGTTTGCGGGATTTGCGTCTTCTCGTGAACGACACACAAATAGCCATGGAAGTGGAAACTAGCCTGGGGGAATGCACTGTGACTATCGACAGGACTTCTAAATCGGGCGTCTTCCGATATACGTTGGCCAACGAGGAGCACTCAACGGTCCACACCGCTCGAGTGGCTGACGCTCTCCTATCTGATGCGGCCGAAGATGTTGGGGGCCATCCTGAACCCTCTAGCATCCTTTTCGCGATGATTGGTGCGGCGGTTCTCGCCCAACGGGACACTGCATTGTTCGCTTCTGGGCCCGAGCGGCCACAGAATACAATCCTGGACAGACAGTAAATGGTGGTTCGAGAATTTGAAATCTGTCAATCACAGGGGAAAGCGAAGCAATCCCATCTCACTTCCAGTGCTCGGTGAGGCTCAAGTTGGCATACCAACGCTAGCCCCTGTCTGGCTGGCTCCGAGCACAGGAGCATCGCGTTCAACTTTTACCACAGCGAAAATCAGGCTCTGCTGAGGGAAGGCCCACCCGCGGACGTAACACCGGTGCCAATGCTCTCGCAGCCAGCCTCTGTGCCTCGATCCATTGTGGCGGTCGAAGTGTAGGCAACACGTCTGGGCGAAAGTCGGGGAACACGACCCTTTGCCGGCCGCCTGGCAATTTCGCCATAGACATCTGGGTTGCCTAGGGCGCGCCGAGGAAAAACTCGGCGCGAAAAGACCGGGACTGGATCCCCAACGACATTCCCTTTGGGCAGGGAAAGCCGGGGATAGTCCCACGCCATATGTGGACCATTGGCAGTGGGCTGGCAACCCCATGGCGTACTCTGGCCGTCAATGCGGCAGGGATCGCATTGCTGGTTGCCAGGCCGCGGCCGCGGGTCACGCCGGCGGTCGGGTGGCTGGGCGCCCTCTCCATCTTTGGCATCTCGTGGGAGCGGAGCACGCGGGAGTCGTTCCGGCACCCGGACCGGGAGACCACCCCGCTGATAGCCTCAGGACTGGCACTGTCCATTGCCATGGCGCTGCTCGGTCTCGGACAGAAGCGTCGGTAGCCGGTCTCACCCTTCGGCCTTGGCGCCACCCTGGAGTTTTCAGAAGTGGTGTGCGCAAATGTCAGTACCCGCCTGCATAACCGTTCCTTGTCCATATGCGGGATCCGTATCGCGTCCGGCCCAGACGGCACCGCCTCCAGGGCAGGGCGTCACCTCGAACGCCAGGCCATCACGCTCGGCCCGCAGGTGGCGCCCGTCATCCTCGACCACTTCCCAGCCCGCCTCTGGCAGCGCTGCACGATAGTGCTGCAACACATCGACGTCTTCTGAGATCGCAAACCAGCGGGCACAGCCGCCGACGCCACTGATGCCACCACCGCTGTAAAGGCCGACGTGTTTGATGGAATCGAACGCCTGCTGGGACTCACGGTCTGCGGTGGCCATGGGCTCATCCGTGCCCTCCATCACGCATTGCGGAGCGGAGTCGAACTTCTCGGTCTTCTGTCCCAGTGCCAAAGGGGTGACAGCGAGCATCCCGAGGAGCATGAGAACCGGGATGGCCCCGGCCGTCAGCCGCATCCACAGCCGTGGCGAGAGCACCAGGCCGATCACGGCAACCACAGCGACCAGACCGAGCGCCATTCCGGAGGGACCGGCCGTCAACCCCCAGGCGAGCCCTTCGAACGCGGTATCGGTGACATCGCCGTACACGGCCATGAAGCCCTGGTGGACCAGTACAGCCAGCAGTGCCAGTACCGCCTCGACGGCGAGCAGCACCACAACAGAGACAGCTCGGCCGGTCATGGACATGGCTCATTCTAGTTCCGCCTGACCAGGTGTCCACAGGTGCCGATCGCAGAAGCCCTCACCCCGAGATCGCCGACGCAGCCGGCGAAGCACTCCACGAACAACTTGTCCTGGCTCGCGGGTTTCGTTGGCGATGGCGTGGTCAGACTAATACGCGCGGGCTGGTGACCCCCGGAGAAGGCGATCGTGCTGTGCATGGACGAGAAGTCTCCATCCAGGCTCTGGACGGCACCCAGCCGTCCCTGCCGATGACCAAGGGCCGGGCGGAAACGATAACGCATGACTACAAACGAAACGGCACCACTACCTTGTTCGCGGAACTGAGACACACCACTGGGTGCCTCGCGGGAGGCGAACCGCCAACTCATTAGAAGCCGAACAGTTGAGCTGCCAGCGAGCATATCCCCCACAACCCGGCCGCTAACAGGATGCCCACGTAGGCCAAGACTGCCTCGTATCGCGGAGGTAGCACTTCAACTTCGTCAGGCCCTTCCGTCGCGCTTTCCAATAGCCTGTGAATCCGACTGCAGCGAACAAATGTTTGGTAAGAAACCTAAGAGTGCCACGAAACCTCAGGATCAGCGCAAGAAAGCCTGAGTGTTGACTGAGGATTCGCCCAGCACAGCGGCGGTGGCCCGCAAAGCAAATAGGCTCGTGTTCGACGAGGTTGTGGCGACACCGGGCACATTGGTGAATGTCCGCAATCCGGCCGGATGCCAGAACTAATGGATTAGCCCCCTGACCGACTGGCAGGCCGAAAGAGGCAACTTGCACGAAAAATTGGGGGCATCACTCTTGACCGAAAATAGTCCCTCTCAAGGGATTCCTGAGAGGCCGGCGGTGCCGCGTAACCTTCAAGCAGTTGAGCACCTGCCAACAGTTCCTGTCGCTCGCTAGGCCTCCTCCCTCGAAGATGGGCCTGCAAGCCGTTCGTGGCTCAAACAGTAACAAGCCACAACACGTTACCGAACTCAGCTTGCAATCTGGCTGAAGTCGAAATTTGAACACACTAATAGAAATATGGGGGAACAAAATGTCACATCAACAGGATTACCAGCAGACGGCACCCGGGCAGCCTGGGCAACCACCTCTCGCGCAGCCGGGTTATGGGGCGCCAACGCAGACGTTCCCGCCCCAGCCGACGAAGGCGAAGAAGCAGTTGAACGTCGTCGGGCTCATCGCGCTCGTCACAGCGGCGCTCGGGTTCATCTTCGCCTGCATGCCCGGTGCCCTCATCGTTGGCTGGATACTGCTGCCAATCGCATTCGTTCTGGCTCTCGTTTCACTGTTCCTAAAGGACAAACCCAAAGGGATGGGTATCACTGCCTTGATCCTGTCAATCGTTGGAACAATTGTCGGGGTCGTCGTGTTCTTTGCCGTCGTCGGGTCGTCCATCGACAACGCCCTCGGCAGCGGCGACACCAAAGTCGTAGCACCGTCCGGCGACGCGGGTGCCACTGATGGAGCAGCAGTTCCGGCCGCCGAAGCCGGAACCCGCGAGAACCCACACCCGATTGGCTCGGTCATTGCGTCTGACGACTGGCGTATTGTGGTCAACTCGGTCTCCCTCGCCGCCACGGATGCTGTTGTCGCTGCCAACCAATTCAATGACCCGCCTGCTGAGGGGTCGGAGTACATCCTCGTGAACTACTCCGCTACCTACATCGGCGATGACCCTAACGGGCAGATGCCTGCCTTCGTGTCGGTCGAATACGTGACGGCAGACGGCAGGACTGTGAACGCTTTTGCCAAGTCCGTCACTGAACCGGACCCCATCGACACCACGAGTGCGCTCTACAAGGACGGCACAGCAACAGGCAATGAGGCTTTTGAAGTGCCGACTGCCACGGCTGGCCAAGGTGTCCTCGCCGTCAGGCCGGGCATGTTCGCCGACAAAGTTTTCGTAGCCGTTCAGTAACACTCACAAGGCAAGTGCAAAGCCTCCGGGTGCATCACCCGGGGGCTTTGCCGCGCCGCTCGTGGGGGGCCATGGCCGCCCTGTTTGCGACGGCCAACTCCCGAAGAGGGGATGGAACGATGGCCTACCGCCCGACGCATAGTCCCTGATGACGCAGCCGAGCGTCTATTCAATCGCTTGTGTAATCGCGCGGGCCATCTCACAGACCGACCTCCTACCGAACGAGTGTCTCGTAACCTCTGTGTCTACTAACGCCTGACGGGATAGGAGACATCTCTACTGGGTGTCGGCGAGCCTGGTTGGTCCGTTGACTTCGGCCGTCATGAGGTTCATTCTCGCCTCATGAGAAGGCTCCAACTGGAAACGCGCACCGAGCTGCGGGCTCCGGCTTCAAAGGTCTTCGACTTCGTCGCAGACCACACGAACGCGCCCCGATGGCAAAGCGGCATCGATGAGATACGGCGCATCACGCCGGGTCCTATCGGCGTTGGCACGGAGCATGAATTAACGCGGCGATTCGCAGGGATGAAGGTCGTCGCCCGTAACCGCTTCATCGCCTACGAGCCTGACCGCTTCGTCGCCTTCGAGATTCCCTCGGGCAAGATGACCGGAGTGGCCTCGTATTTGATCGAGCCCACTGGTGCCAACACCTGTCGGCTCATCAGCAACGTGGATTTCCAAGTGGCCGGGCTGGCCCGGTTCGCCATACCCCTTCTGACGCTGATCTTCAAGCGAGACGACGAGAAGGCCCTAGCCACCCTCAAGGTCCTGCTAGAGCGCCCCTGAGCCGTTGATTGATCCGTTGATGAGACCCCCCCGCATTGAAGACTGTTACACAAAGGCCGGAATGCGCACCTCTACACTCTCGGTGCCGCCGGGTGCCAGGTGGGTTCCGGCGTAGCCCGCCAGCCAGCGGACGGGGCGCTCTACCGCGGATGCAACGCGTTCCAGGTACACCTGGACCACTTCGCGGCCTGAACGGCTGCCCGTGTTCCGCACCGGAACATGCACCACAACGTCATTGCCGGCCGGAACCGACTGCGGTGCGTGCGGTGCACTCAGCTCGAAAGTGGTGTAGCCCAGCCCGAAGCCGAACGGAAGAGCGGGCGCGGGGCCTTCTCCTGCCTGCTGCTTGAGCCAGGCCCGGTAGCCCACGTGGATGCCCTCGGAGTACACAACCTTGAAAAATCTTGCAACAAAAGTCGAGTCCGACTAGATTTTTTCGTAATCCGGTTGATGAAACGTTTCATTATGCCGTAGCCTTAATGTGACATGCAGCACGGCGACTGGCGTCACCGGCAGAGCTGCCAATACGACTTCGACTCGTCCAAGGGAAGAAACAATGAACGTTTCAACTGCAGTACCCTCCGTGCGTAAGGCGTGGTGGATAGCCAGCGTTGCTGGCATGGCGTCCTATTTGGACGCTGGAGCTATCGTCACTACAGGCATCGCCCTGGTCCTATTCCAAGAGCCCTTTGGGATTACACCCGGGCAGATCGGCCAGCTCTCGGCGCTACTTACGGTGATGATCGCCGTCGGTGCCCTGATTGGAGGCCGGCTGGGCGACAAGTACGGGCGGCGCCGGGTGTTCTCGGTAACGATGGTCCTCTTCGCCTTGGGTGCGCTGCTGCTGACGCTGGCCCCCGGGGTGGGGATCCTCTACCTAGGGGTGATTCTGATAGGTTTCGCGGCCGGGGCGGACCTGCCGGTGTCGATTGCCATGATTGCCGAGAGCGCCCCGGGGGGCAAGCAAGGCAAGATGGTGGCCTTCTCTCACGTGCTGTGGATGGCCGGGGTGCTGGTAGTCCAGCTGCTGGCCATCTTCGTCGGTGGCATGGGGGTGACCGGTGCGCGGATCCTCTATGGGCACCTATTTGTGCTGGCCGTGGTGGTGCTGATTCTACGGGCGTTCCTGCCGGAATCCCCGGCCTGGGCGAGGGAACAGGCCGCCGTAGTAGCGGGAACAGTCGACCGGGTCGCGCTCAGGGGACTGTTCTCGGCACGTTATCTAGGCCCGCTGGTGGGAACAGGACTGTTCTACGCTTTGGCCAACATTGCCGCAAACACCGGCGGCCAGTTCGGCACCTATCTTTACGTCAACGTCGCCGGCGCTTCGGTTTCCACGGCCGCCACCATCGGCTTCATCGCCTTCACCGCCAGCTTCTTGGCCACCTTCGCGCTGATGCGGGTGGTGGACACTCGGTACCGGATGCCGGTGTTCATCGTCTGCAGCGTGGTGTGCGTGGTGGCCTTGGCCATCCCGTTGGTACTCGGGGTGGCCGTTCCCACCTTGGTCGCCTACGGGGTGCTCTACGGCATCGCCGGCATAATCTGCGGGGAGCCGATGTATAAGGTGTGGTCCCAAGAGCTGTTCCCCACCCAGTACCGCTCCAGTGCACAGGGCATCACCATCGCCTTTACCCGAGTGGTCGCTGCAGTGGCGGCACTGTTCACACCGGCGATCATTGAGTACGGCCCGGAGGTGCTGTTCTACTTCCTGATCGCCACCACCGTCGTAGCCGCCCTGATCGGCATCTTCTGGGTGTCGCGCGTGCCCAAGGTTTTCACAGGCCTGCCCGTCGGGGAGCGAACGGCCGCATCGTTGACCGACTCCGCCGCCTGACGTCTCTTCCGCTCCCACCGTTCCGCACGAAAGGCCCCTGATGTCCGCCACCATCACCCGCGTCCGCTTCGAGCACCATGAAAACGCCCGTTTGGGTATCGAGGAAGCCCGGCCGCGGATTTCCTGGCAGCTCGGCGAGGCGCCGGAGGGCTTCGTGCAGACGGCCGCCCACGTCGAGGTGAGCCTCGGGGTGCCGGGAATGGAGACGGACACGAGCCTGCACGTCCTGCGCGGGGAGGCCCAGGTGCTGGTGCCGTGGCCGGCCCGTCCACTGGTCTCCCGGGAGCGGGCCACGGTCCGGGTCCAGGTTCAGGGCCCGGACGGGTGGGGCCCGTGGAGCGAGCCCGCGTCGGTGGAGGCTGGGCTGCTCGAGCCAGGTGACTGGGTAGCCGGCCTTGTCGGTCCTGCTTGGGACGAGGAACCCGGCACGCTGCGACGGCCGGGCAGGGTCCGCACGGAGTTTGTCCTGCCTCCCGACCTCGTCAGTGCCCGCCTGTATCTGTCCGGCCACGGCTTGGTCGAGGCGGAGATCAACGGTCGCCGCGTCGGTGACGAGGAGTTCACCCCGGGGTGGACCAGCTACTCCCACCGGCTGCGCTACGCTGCCTTCGACGTTACCAACCTCCTTGAAGCCGGGCAGAACGCGATCGGGGTGTGGTTGGCCGACGGCTGGTGGCGCGGGCGGATCGGTTTCGAGGGCGGGGTTTGGGACTACTACGGAACCGACCTCTCGGCTCTGGTCCAGCTGGAGGCCGTCACCGCCGACGGCATCCGTCACACCATCTGCAGTGACAAGAATTGGCAGGCCGGTTTCGGCCCCATCCTCACCGCCAGCCTTTACGACGGGGAGACGTTTGACGCCCGCCTCCACGACCCCGCGTGGTCCCGGCCCGGTTGGGATCTGGACGGCTGGACCCCGGCGCGGACCACCGCGCTGGTCGCCTCCGTGCTCGTGGCGCCAACGGGCCCCCCAGTGCGCTGCATTGAGGAGTTGGTTCCGGTGAGCGTGGAGGACAAGGGAGAGGGACGGTGGTTGTTGGACTTCGGGCAAAACCACTCCGGACGTCTCCGATTGCGCGCCACCGGCCCGGCCGGACATGTCATCACTGTGCGCCACGCCGAGGTGCTCCAAGCTGGGGAGATTTACACCCGAACCTTGCGCGAGGCGGCCGCCACTGACGTCCTAGTTCTCGGCGGGAAGGAGCTGGAGTGGGAGCCACGCTTCACGATCCACGGATACCGCTACGCTGAGGTCTCCGGCTGGCAGGGGGCGTTGGAGCCCGGTGACGTCGTCTCCCGGGTACTCCACAGCGACATGGAACGCACCGGCTGGTTCCGCTGCTCCGATCCGGAACTGGAACGCCTGCACGAGAACGTCCTGTGGTCCCTGCGCTCGAACTTCGTGGATATTCCCACCGACTGCCCCCAGCGCGACGAGCGGTTGGGCTGGACCGGGGACATTCAAGTGTTCACCGCTACCGCGGCCTTTCTCTACAATGTCACCGGCATGCTCTCTTCCTGGCTGCGAGACCTCGCCTTACAACAGCAGAAGATCGGCACCGTGCCCTTCTACGTCCCCTGGATTCCCCTAGGGGGATGGGCTCAACTGCCACCTGATCCGGTGGCAGTGTGGGACGACGTCGCGGTGCTCACTCCCGACGTCCTGTACCAGCGCACGGGGGACCTCCAGCTACTACACCGCCAATACCCCAGTGCTCGCTCCTACGTCGAGCAGGTCGCAGCCAAGGCTGGACCGACTCTGCTCTGCGAGGGTTGGACCCAGCTGGGCGACTGGCTGGATCCGGCCGCTCCGCCGGAGAGCCCGTTTGAGGCGACCACCGAGCCTGGCTTGGTGGCCACTGCATACTTCGCCTACTCCGCCCGCCGCCTTGCTGCGGTCGCCTCCCTGCTGGGAGAGGATGACGATGCGGCCCGATACACCGACCTCGCCGAAAAGGTGGTGGCCGCTTTCGTCACCCGCTACCTCACCGACGAGGGCCGGGCGACCAGTGACACCCAGACCGCGTATGCCCTGATCTCGGCCTTTGATCTCTATCCCAATATGCAGTCAAGGCAGGCCGGCGCTGACCGCCTGGCTCAGCTCGTGCGCGAGGCGGGCGGGCGGATCTCCACCGGATTCGCCGGCACTCCCGTCGTCACCGATGCCCTCACCCGCGACGGCCACCTGACCGAGGCTTATCTCATGGTCCAAGCTACCGGCTACCCGTCATGGCTCTACTCCATCACCATGGGAGCGACCACTATCTGGGAACGCTGGGACTCCATGCTGGCCGATGGCACCGTTAACCCCGGAGACATGACCTCCTTCAACCACTATGCTCTGGGCGCGGTTGCTGACTGGATGCACCGGGTGGTCGCAGGCTTGGAGGCCGCGGACACCGCATACCGCCGCATCCGCTTCGCCCCCCGGCCAGGCGGGACGTTGACCAGCGCCGGAGCCACCCACCGGACGCCTTACGGAGTGGCCCGCATCGACTGGACGCTAGAGGACGGCGCGCTGCGCACCACTGTGGTCGTACCCGTCGGAGCCCGCGGGATCGTCGAACTGCCCGGGGCGGAGCCAGTGGAGGTCGGCCACGGTATCCACGAGTTCGCCCAGGAGTACGTCCCCTGACAGGTCTTCCCGCCCCACTGCCTGTCGAAGTTGCCGCAGCATCTCGCGAGCCGGCAGCAGAGTGATCAGTTCGTACCACCACACCATCCCGAAAACCCAATTTGGAGGAATCCATGACCGTCATCATCGCCCGCACCGGCACCCCGAAGGTGAGGCCGCCCTCACCGCTGCCGTCGCCGAGGCCCAGAAGCGGACAGAGAACCTGCTGGTCTTCAATCTCGAGGGCGCCCAACTCGACCCTGAAGGCGACCACCTCGACGGGGTGCCGGTCACGTTCCGCACTCCCGATGTCCGACACCGCGATGCCGTCAGCGAACTCCTGGACGCCTCCGAGCCAACTGAATGCCTCGGTCATCGTCGTAGGCGTCAAGCGGCGCAGCCCGGTAGGCAAACTGCTGCTGGGTTCCGCCGCTCAGCAGATCCTCCTGGAGGCAAACATTCCTGTCATTGCGGTCAAGCCCCGCGGGACTGAAGCAGGCTGAGGGCGGTGGTGGCAACATCCGCTGATCTTTGGTGATGCGCGTGCTCTCATCGTTCAATAATCCACTGCGTCGTGGACCTGGGGACGATGCCAGGGGTGTCAAAGGCGCCCACCGGTTGCAGCAAGATGTTCGTGCCGGACAATAAAGTTCGACAAGCAGTCCGCTGAGGTCTAATATCTGGAAACCTCCTCGTTATCATTTGGATGGCTCTCGGTAATGCAGCTCTTATTAATGCTCGTTATCACAAATGGCTGCTCCTGCGATGAGGGGGATCCTTCGTAGGAAAGAACAGTGCAGATGTCCGTACCGCCGTATTTCCTTAAAGCCGTGACATCCGTATTCCTTGCCTCAATGGCTCTATCTCTAGCCTCTGCTGTTGCTCATGCCGATCTTGCAACTAGTCCGCCATCTGCCACTTTTCCTTCTCCTTCGCCCTCTGCTCTACCCGGAGGAGAGCAAAGGTACATCGTAAAATATGGAAATGATGTGAATGCAGAAGCGGAGTCTACGTCCCTGCAGCAACAAGGGATTGAAGTTAAGGCGACTCTTTCCCATGCAATGAAAGCTTCAGTAGTTGTAGCGACACCGAAGGAAATGGAGTCGCTGAAAAGATCAGAAGACGTGGCCTCAGTTGAACCTGACACTCCCGTTTCCATCTCTGGAGCCACGTCTATTTGGGGGCTTGACCGAGTAGATCAGCGATCAGGAAGGGACGGGCAGTACAGCATTGGTGATGAAGGTGCTGGGGTCAATATCTACATTGTTGACACTGGGCTACATGTTTCCCACACAGAATTTTCCGGGAGAGTTCCTGCTGTCTGGTGGGGAGTCCATGATGGTAATGGAATCCATGACTGTAATGGTCATGGGACGCACGTCGCTGGAACCGCCGCCGGAACAACATACGGCGTTGCCAAGAAAGCTAAAGTCATCCCCATCCGAGCGCTTGCGTGTGATGGAAGCGGTTGGGCTTCAACGATCATGGCAGGGATTGACTGGTCAGTTCAGCACCATGTTGCTGGTCAGCCGGCAGTACTAAACCTGAGTATTGGCGGTTTCACTAATGCTTCATTTGACGAAGTCGTTCAAAGCGCTGCTAACGACGGGATGACAGTAGTCGCATCAGCCGGCAACTCCGGCGCTGATGCCTGTGCTGCTTCTCCTGCTCGTGTTCCGTCTGCCATTACTGTTGCAGCAACGGATATTAACGACGTTCAAGCTTCTTGGTCTAACTACGGCTCTTGCGTTGATATTCAAGCGCCGGGAGTGTCCATCAGGTCTGCTTGGAGCAACGCTCCTACCGGCTACAACACTCTGGACGGTACTTCAATGGCTGCTCCTCACGTTTCTGGTGCGGCTGCAATCCTGCTTTCCCGTGACCCTTCGTTATCCCCGGCACAAGTTCACCAATCGATGACAAATAGCGCGATGACGGGTGTCATCAGTGCCAGCAAGGGCGCAACCCCGAACAGGTTGCTGTTCATTCCCGCGCCTAATCCGGCTCCTCCCTCCTGCTCGAATCTCCAACCTGGTGATGCATGGGCCGGGGTAGGCACGCATTGTGGGTTGCAGGGATCAGCAGGTTCTACCCTGTCTACTGCTGAAGCTCCCCCTGTAACTGCTGTTGAAGTTCCCGCTCCCGTTATTACGGCCAATGCTGCGCCCGCACCTGCTACTGCGGCCCCAACTCCAGAGCCTGCACAAGCCGCTCCCGCACCACCGGCTCCCGAACGGGCTGATGCTCCCTCCCAGCAGACTGCAGCCGCTTTGCCCCAAAATATCCCTGCTGCGGCCAATGCGGCGCAGGAAGTGGCGAAGGCTGAACCTGGAGTGATTTCACCTGAGCCGGTGGTGGATGAAGTCACTAAACGCCCTGAAACGACATTCTCGGAAACAGCAGCGTCATCAGCGACAGCGAACTCTACCTCTACTCCATTACCAAGTAGCGGTGCCACAATTGCCCCTGTTGCGGACACATTCGAAGATGCTGCGGAGGATAAGGTGCTCGCTGCAGCGAACAACTCTGTTTGGGTAACCACGATCGGATTAGTCCTTGGTGGAGTGGTTGTCGCCTATGCAATCAGGAGATTGAAACGGAGCGGCTGGCGCTCGCCGTCCTACGTTCGCCTCAACTGATGTGGAGGATCGCAAGATGCACGATGTGGATGTCGTCGTCGTGGGCGCGGGCCTGGCCGGCCTAAGTGCAGCCCGCAAGCTGGTTCAGGCCGGCAGGACAGTTGCCGTGCTTGAGGCGCGCGGCCGGGTGGCCGGGCGCACGCTGGGAGGATTTCTCAGCAACGGGGTGCCGGTGGAGATGGGCGGCCAATGGGTCGGCCCCACACAGGACGCGGTGCTCGGGCTCGTAGAGGAACTGGGACTCAAGACCTTCCCCAGCTTCGACCAGGGCGAAGCCCTGACCGTTTTCGACGGCAACGTGGTTCGGTACGCCGACGAGACCTTCGGCCTTCCGCCGGAGTCGGCCATGGAGGTGGGCCGGCTCTGGGAGGACCTGGAGACCTTGGCCTCGACGGTGGCGATTGAGGCACCGTGGGAAACTGACGGCGCGGAAGACCTGGACCGGCAGACGCTGGACGGGTGGCTGGTGGCCAACACCGAAGACAGCATCGCGCTGCGCTTCTTCCGCCTGGTGGTGCCTGTCCTGTTTTCCGCCGAGTCTCCGGAGCTTTCACTCCTGCACTTCCTCTTCTACGTCAGGTCCGGCACCAGCCTTGAGGCACTGATGACCATAACAGGGGGTGCCCAGGAGAGCCGCGTCGTCGGCGGCACCCACCAAATCTCCGAGCGGATGTCCGCCGAACTGGGCGGCTCGGTCCGGCTCAATACCGTGGTCCGGACCATTCGCCAGGATGAGACGGGCGTGCTTGTCGAATACGAAGGCGGCAGCGTCACGGCCGGGCGCGTCGTCGTCGCCGTACCGCAGACGCTGGCCGGCCGGCTGCGGTACGTCCCGCCCCTGCCTGCGCTGCGCGACGGGCTCACCCAGCAGATGCCGGCCGGGGCCGTGATCAAGGTCCAGGTCGGCTACGACACTCCGTTCTGGCGCGAGGACGGACTAAGCGGAGTGGTACTCAGCCTCGATGACGCATTCAACATCGTCCTGGACAACAGCCCGGACGATGGCTCCTGCGGGGTACTGGTGGGCTTCCTCGAGGGCGCCCACGCCCGCGCCGCGAACTTGATGAGCGCAGCGGAGCGCCGCGAGCTGGTTATCGCCGCGCTGGTGAAGTACTTCGGGCCGGCGGCGGCGCACCCGTTCGACGTCGTCGAGCAGGACTGGACCGCTGAAGAGTTCACCCGCGGCTGCTACGGCGGGCGGCTCGGCGCGGGCGCCTGGACCCAGTACGGTCCGGCCCTCGCTGCGCCCGTGGGCCGGATCCACTGGGCGGGCGCAGAAACCTCCACGGTCTGGAACGGCTACATGGACGGTGCCATCCGCTCCGGCCGCCGGGCCGCCGACGAGATCCTCACGAAACTCTCCTAGCCAGCGTTCTCATACGCCGCCTGACGTGCGATCTACGTCAGGCCAAGTTGCTCCTGCTGACTCGCGAGATCGTAGTAGCGGCGCTCCTCCACGATTTTGCCGGACTCGTCGAAGCGGCTGAAGAAGGCCATGGGAAACTCCAGCCGACGGCCCGTTGCCGGGATCTCTTCTGCCCCAGGCAGCTGGATGGGACCGCTGTTGGTGCCCGCGATTTTGCCCTCGCCGGCGACCAAGCGATCGTCGACCAGAATATTGTTCAGAGAGAATTGGAGGTCTGGGAATGCCTTGAGGAACGTCGCCACGTCCTGTTCAATCGCCGCCCGGCCGCGCAGCGGCTCGGGGTACTGGGGATCGACGACGACGGCGTCTTCCGCATAGAAGCTGGCAAAAGCGGGGCCGTCATGCGCGTTAACCGCCTGAGTCTGCGCCTCGAGGGCCTGCCTGACGTCTATGGGTCCCGCCTGCCCGGGGCCGCTCGTGCCGTAGCTCTGGGTGGTCATGAGAATTGCCACGAATCTGCGAATGAACATGTGCGTGCTTCTTTGCTTGAGAAGGCCTATTAAGGTGCCAGTCCCAGCCCGTGGCGTTGAGTGCGGAGCAGCAGCGAAAGTCTGCAAAAGCCTTTCGCGGTAATCCGTGAGCAGGGCCGCTTTAGAGGCGGCTATCCCAATTTTAGGACAGGAGCAGAGCGTAAAAAAGGGTCCGCGTTGACTCATCAAAGATGCCCGCGTAGCTGCTATCGAAGAATCATTCGAGAATGCCCGCGTAGCGGCGTGTCCGTCGGGGTGGTGTCCGCCGCTTCGGCATTGTGAGCCATGGAGCTTTCGATGAGTGAACGCAGGGCTGTCACGAAGGTCATCGCCACGCGGTATGCCCGGGCGGACCGGGCGGTGAAGAAGCAGATTCTCGATGAGTTGTGTGCAACGACCGGATGGCACCGGGACCACGCCCGCAAGGCGTTGCGGCAGGCCCTGGTGCTCAAGGCCGTCCGGGCCCGGGCGTCCCGGGCGCCGATCTACGGGGAACCGGTGATCGAGGCGCTGCGGTTCTGCTGGGCGGTTCAGGGAACGCCTTGCGGGCGGCTTCTGGCGGCGGCGCTGCCGGACCTGGTTCCGCGCCTGCGGCGGTTCAAGGAACTCCGTATTGATGCCGGGACCGCCGCGCAGCTGCTCAGGATCGCACCGGCGACCATCGATCGCCGGCTCAAGGCCGACCGGGCGAAACTGCAGCCCCGCGGCCGGTCCCATACCAAGCCCGGAACGCTGCTGAAGGACTCGATTCCGATCCGGACCTGGGCTGAGTGGAACGACGCGGTGCCCGGGTTTGTCGAGATTGATCTGGTCGGCCACGAGGGTGGCAACAGCCAGGGTGAGTTCTGCTTCACCCTTGATATCACTGACATCGCGACGGGCTGGACGGAAACCCGTTCGGTGATCAACAAGGCGCAGAAATGGGTGTTCGCTGCCGTCAAAGACGCGACCGCCGCGTTCCCGTTTCCCATCCTGGGCCTGGACTCGGACAACGGTTCGGAGTTCATCAACTGGGAGCTGTTCCGCTGGTGCGAACAGGAGAACCTCACCTTCACCCGCTCCCGGTCCGGGAACAAGAACGATGGCGCCCACGTCGAACAGAAGAACTGGCACATCGTCCGCCAGACCGTCGGCTATCACCGCTGCGACACGGCCGCTGAGCTGGAACTGCTTAACCGGATCTGGGCGCTCCGGAGGCTGCTGACCAACCATTTCGGGGCCCAGCAAAAACTCATGTCAAAGGTCAGGGCCGGTGCGAAGATCAGCAAGACCTACGACGCGCCAGCCACTCCATACCAGCGCGTCCTGGCCGATACCGGCACCGTCAGCAAGACCACGAAAGCCCGCCTGAAACGCGAAAACAGGCCCCTGAACCCCGCCGCCATCCAACGACAAATCCAAGCTCTCTCCGCGGAGCTCCTCACCTTGAGCACCGCGAAACGAGCCCCCGACAAGCAGCCAGCCATCCGGGCAAAACTAAATGATTCTTCGAAACAGCCCAGGCGGGCATCTTGACATGATTCCTCGGGGGGTCATCGCATGAGGCGGGGCTCGCTCCTTGGCTGCGCACGGAAGAGTTCGACATGGGCACGGAAGCGGCCCGCGAGATCCTTCCGAACGCCCGGACCGTTAAGCAATGGCTTGGGCAGCTGCCTGTATGACGGCAGGGGAGCAGGCGGGATGCCGGGCAGGACCCTTCGCCGCCTGGCGCACCTGCACGGGATCCTTGCGCTTCACGTCCCTGGCCTGGATGATCGCGGCGATGATGGTCAGGCCGACGGCGAGTATGCCAGGAAGCGCGACGGCCGCCAGCACGCCGTCGAACATCCCTGTAAAACGGCAGTCACAGTATTAAGCCGCCCGCCCACCGCTAGCTGGGACAGACCGTACCTTCACTGACGCTGCGGGGCTGTGCCTCTCCACAGAGTGTTCGTGGAGGGTGTTCAGGTTCAGGACGGACTGGACTACCTTTCTCCTATGGCCATGGGCAAGCAACGCTCTGACCCCCTGCAGGAATTTCTACTCAGAAGGAGTGGGAAAGGTCATGAATCAACGAACCAAAATATTCTTTGCCCTCGTCGTCGTGCTGCTGGTGGTTGGCGGGGCGGCACTTTTTTTCTTCGACAACACCAAAAGGAGTAGGGCCGCGGAATACAATCCGCAGGTCAACCCTGCCGATTTCACCACCGAAATCACCAATAAATACTTCGCCCTCCCCGTCGGCAAAAAATTGACTTATGAGACCACCGAGCAAGGACGCGTCACGGAGAGGATTGAAATCGAAATCCTGCAGGAGACCATGACCATAGAGGGCGTTGAGACGGCCGTCTATCTGGATAAGGAATACAAGAACGGGCAGCTCGTAGAGGAAACCCGGGATTACCTGGCACAACACAAAAACGGTGACGTGTGGTACTTCGGCGAGGACGTGAACAACTACTGGAATGGGATGCTGATGAACCACTCCGGCAGCTTTCTCCACGGAAAAGACGGGGCAAAAGCCGGCATCTGGATGAAGGCCGAGCAGCGCGTGGGCGATTCCTATAAGCAGGAATTCTACGTTGGTCATGCAGAAGATATCCGGGACACCGTCGCTACCGGCGAGACCGTCACCACGAAATCCGGCACCTACACCGACTGCGTCAAGGTTTACGACTGGACGCCGCTTGAAAAGAATGCCCGGGAGCATAAATACCACTGCCCCGAGGTCGGTGCGCTGGTCCTGACCGAGGACCTGCAGACTGGAAGCCGGTCAGAACTCGTGAATGTTGTCCAGCCCTAGCTTTCCACCAGCACATCCGCCTGCCGTCCGTACCTCCACCGCGGCGCCGCGGAAGCCATGCCGGACGATGGAACGTCCGGCCGGTGTGCGACCGACCGGACGTTCCGCTAGAAGCAGTTGCCAGAGCCTACCCCCGCGCCTGCAGCCCCGGAACTCCGTCCTGGAGCTGGAAGGAGGCCTTCGTGCTGACGGGGGATCCCGGCGTCGTGACGTAATCAAGCACGCGGAAGTCCGCGCTGAGGGCGTCCTTGGTGATCTTCGTGTTCACGTAGCCGCGGTTGTCGTTGTAGAACTTCAGGTGCGGGTTCCAGGCCATCACCGGATCGGTGGTGGAACCTGAGCCGTTGCCGGTGGAGGTGATGGACGTGCACACCAGTTCCGATCCCACCACGGGGGACGCCGGGTCCTTGTAGTCCACCTTGAGGTCGTTGGCCCAGTTGCGGTGCACGTCGCCGGTGAGGACGACGGCGTTGCGCACGTTCGCGTCCACCCAGCCCTGCGTGATGCGGCGGCGCGACGCGGCGTAGCCGTCCCAGCCGTCCATGGAGACGTCGTCGATCTCCGGGGCCTGGTTCCTGTCCTTTTCGGCGAAGAACACCTGCTGGCCCAGGATGTCCCAGCGCTGGGTGGAGTTCTTGAAGCCGTCCAGCAGCCATTTCTCCTGCTCGGCGCCGGTGATGGTGCGGTCCTCGGCCAGGCGTTCGGCTACGTTCTTGCGCCACCCGTCGCCGGCGAGCTGGTCGTCGCGGTACTGGCGGGTGTCCATCATGTGGAAGTTGGCCAGCTGGCCCCACTGGATGGTGCGGTAGATCTTCATGTCGAACCCGGCGGGCACGGACGAGGCCCGCAGCGGCATGTTCTCGTAGTACGCCTGGAACGCGGCGGCCCGGCGCTGCCGGAAACGTTCGGTGGTGTCGTTCAGCTGGGCGGCGTCCCGGTTCTCCGGGATCTCGTCCGCCCAGTTGTTGTCCACCTCGTGGTCATCCCACACCACCAGCCACGGTGCGATCGCGTGCGCGGCCTGCAGGTCGGCGTCGGACTTGTACTGGGCGTGCCGCTGCCGGTAGCCGGCCAGGCTGGAAGTCTCGGGACCCTGGTGGTCGCGCGGGTTGCCGCCGCCGATCACGTAGCTGTCCTTCTTGTACTCGTACATGTAGTCGCCCAGGTGCAGCACCAGGTCCGGGTGGTCCTGGGCGAGACGGGTGTAGGCGGTGAAGTAGCCGTGCTCGTACTGGGAGCAGCTGGCGAACGCCATGGCCAGCGCAGCCGGCGTCTCGTGCGGCGCTGGGCTGGTGAGGGTGCGGCCCACTGCACTGACGTGCCGGCCGGTGCGGAACCGGTAGAAGTATTCGCGCCCCGGCCTGAGGCCCTTGAGTTCGACGTGCACCGAGTGGGCGGTCTCGATCCGGGCCTGCTCGACGCCGCGGGCTACTACGGTGCGCATGGCGGCGTCCTCGGCCACCTCCCAGGCCACCGGGACCTGGCGGGTGGGCATGCCGCCCAGGCCGTCCTCGGCGATCGGGTCCAGCGCCAGCCGGGTCCAGATCACGAAGCCGTCCGGCCACGGCTCGCCGGAGGCGATGCCCAGCAGGAAGGGATCGGTGCGGAGGCCGGCGTCGTCCGCTGTTGAAACGGCGACGGCGGCACCCGGCCAGGCGGCGACGAGTCCGGCTCCGAGGCCGGCGGAAATCAGGGATCTGCGTGAGATGTTGTCCATGGCTTCCAACGTAGGGAGGCCGATTGGACGGGTCCTGAGGACGACATGAATGGGTGGTTAACTGCGTGACAAGAGCTGTTGACTGGTTTCGAGGGCCCAACGTGCTCCGGAACAAGGAAATCATGGATCCCCGTTACACTTGCCGGGCTGCCGGACATTAACGGGGTATGAGCTTACAAACGCATCTGGGGGAGCGTGTGGAACTGGAGAGACAAAAGCGGTTCATGGCTGCCCACGCTGCCTGCCACGACCGCATCTACCGCTACTTTCGCCGCCGGGCTGACAGCCCTTCCACCGCCGAGGATTTGTGCGCGGAAGTGTTTCGGATCGCCTGGGAGAAATCGGGCCATGGGGAGGAACTCTCTGCCATGTTCCTCTTCGGGGTGGCACAGAACGTGCTGCGCAATCATCTGAGGTCCGCCGCCCGATCGGCCAATCTCATGCTGTCGCTCCAGCTGGAACGAACCGAGCAGGCCTACGCCGACGGTTCCGTCCACGAGGCGCTGGCCCGGCTCAAGCCCGATGAGCGGGAAGTCCTGCTGCTCACGTACTGGGATGGATTCAGCTCCAGTGAGCTGTCCGACCTGCTCAACACCACCGCCACAGCCATCAGGATGCGCCTCCACCGGGCACGCAAAGCACTCGGCCGCCTGCTTGAGACTGAACGAGAGTCAGAGGAGTACCTACGATGAAGGACCTATCCGCTGCCGACGAGCAGCGCATCCTCTCCGCCGACCCCGCTGCGGATGTCACCGAGCCCGAGCTGGCACGGAGTCGGTCCCGAAGCCTGGCATTCATGGAATCCGACGTGACCCACATCTTCGCCGGCGACCCAGAAGGTTACAGAAGGCCTCCCGCAAAGCGCTGGCGGGCGGCCGGAGCCTTCCTGGCAGCAGCCGCCGTGGCCGCAGCAGTCCTCACGGCCAGCTTCCTGCAGGCTGCCCCGGTGGAAACGCCGGCCGCCACCGAATCCTTCTCGCCGCCCTCGCCGGCTGCCACCACCTCCCCGGAACCGACACCTCCCGCCGGACCTTTCCACAGCCTCTTCGTCTCGGCCGACGAAGTGCTTGTCCTGGAGGCGCTGCCCAACGCGGCCCGGAGCCTCCGGGGAGGGCTCGGCGTCGAACCCGTCAACGTGCGGCAGGTGCTGAAGGGCGATCTGACCGCGGGCGAAACCGTTCTTGACGTGGCACAAGCAGAGCGCGCGATCAACGGCTCGCTCCATTGGCGGGACAGCCAGGAGGAAGCGCCCTTTACCTACCTTGGGTTCTTCGCCAAGGGCGCCGACGGCGGGCTGCATCTGATGGAGGCGCCGCATTCGCTGCTGCAGATCCAGAACATCAGGACGGCGGCCACCGTGGATCCCGTCACTGACGAGCCGGTGGAGATTGGTGAAGACCTGCAGTCCCGCATCAACGTGGCGCCGGTTGGGGACGTGCCGGTGGCCACCCACCCCGGCGGTTCCTGGGCTGCATCCGCGCCCAATACCATCTGGGGCACCCAGGCCGCGGACGGTACCAGGGACGGCCAGGTACGCGGCTACGTTTCCCCGTCCGAGGCCTGCTTCACCTTTGAGAACAGCACCGAAAAGGTCTACCTGCGCTGGCCGGCGGGGTTCACCGCGAAGGTCACGCCTCTGATGGTGGACGCGGAAGGCCACGTTTCCTACTTTGGGACCACGCTGGCCAACAAGGCGGTCATTCTCAACGAATGGGGCTTCATCTACACGGCGGACCTTGATACGCGTCCGCAGGTTAAGGGGCAGCTGACCACAGAGACTGCATCGTGTGAGGGTGAGACCCTGCCGGTCTTCGACATATGGCCGGAACGGGCAGGAGGCAGCCCGTTCCAGAAGGGCCGCGGTGTAGTGCTGCCCACACCCTGATCATGAATGCTTGGTGGCCTTGACTGGAGCGCCAGCCGGAGCCGCTCCCAACATTTACCACTGATTTCGTCATCGCATGGCTCTGCAGCGGTGGTGGACACCCGTCGGATGCGAGCGTACCGAAATCTTCGTCTCCTCAATGGTGGGGATGTTCGCTACCCGGCCCGGTCCCGTCAAACAAGCACACGGCAGTGTGCCGCTTGAGGTGAACGGCGGCCTGCTGAATGATGGACTGATGTTCGAGGGTTTCGTCATTGAAGACATTGCTGTGGACGGGGCGGTTGTCCATGCCCGGCATAGCGGGGAGGGACCTGCCGTGCTCCTGCTGCACGGGCACCCCCGCACCGGTGCGACCTGGCACCGGGTGGCGCCGGCATTGGCAGAGAAGGGTTTCAGGGTGATTGTCCCCGACCTGCGCGGGTATGGCGCATCTCGCGGGCCGGCACCCACCCTGGATCACGCGCCCGCCTCAAAGCGAGCGATGGCGGGCGATCTCGTTAATCTCATGAAGGCCCTGGGGATTGAGAAATTCTCCGTTGCGGGCCACGATCGCGGAAGCTACGCGGCTTTCAGGCTGGCCATGGATCATCCGGAAGTGGTGTCCCGGGTGGCGCTGCTTGACTGCGTTCCCATAGTGGAGCACCTCGAACGCATCAGTGTCGAGTTCGCCACCCAGTGGTGGCACTGGTTTTTCTTCGCCCAGCCGGATACTCCCGAACGCGTGACCAACGCTGACCCGGACAGCTGGTACCACGGCGACCCGCGACGGATGGGTGGCGGAAACTACAAGGAGTGGCGAGCCGCTACCCGCGATCCTGTTGTGGTGCGGGGCATGCTGGAGGACTACCGGGCCGGTCTGACCATTGACCGGGCCCACGAAGAAGCAGACCGTGCAGCCGGCCGCCGATTGGACCTTCCCCTCCTGGTCCTCTGGTCGCTGCGCGATGACCTCGAACAACTGTGCGGCGACCCGCTCGTTATCTGGCGCGACTGGGCGACCAACGTGCAGGGACGGGGCATCGACTCCGGACACCACATGGCTGAGGAAGCACCGGAGATACTAACCGAGGCGCTGGCGGACTTCTTCGAAGGTTGAGCCACTATCCCGATCGGTTGGGCAGGTGATTGGTAAGCCCACCCAAGCAGGTCAGCCGCCCAGGGATCTCCCTGGGCGGCTGACGATACCGGCCCGGCGTTTACCAGCCGGGCAGGGACTCGCTTACTTGAGCCAGGAGGTCACGACATCCTGGTGTGCGTCCACCCACTTCTTGGCCGCGGCCTCGGGCGTCATGCCGCCCTGTATGTCCGTGGCTACGGCGTTCTGGTCCTCGTTGGTCCACTTGAAGCCCTTGGCCAGCTTTGCTGCGGGTGAGCCGCTGTCCGCGAACTTCTTGGAGATGATCTTGTTGAGCGTGTACGTCGGGTAGTCACAGGCCACTTTTTCGGCGTCGGAGTCGCACCCCGGCGTCCAGGCCGGCAGGGAGACCTTCTTCAGTGGAACCTCGGACAGGAACCACTGCGGCTCGTAGAAGTAGCCCAGCAGGGGTGTCTTATTCTGCTCCGCCGTCCGGAATGACTGGATCAGGGCGGCCTCCGAACCGGAGAACACCACCTTGTAATCCAGGCCCAGGTTCTTTACCAGGGCCTCGTCGTTGGTGACGAAGGCGGGATCGCCGTCGAGGAGCTGGCCTTTCCCACCCGATTCGGACGTGGCGAACATCGAGGCGTACTTGTTCAGGTTCTTCGAGTCCGTGATGTCCGGGTACTTTTCGGCCATCCATGGCGGTACGTACCAGCCGATCTGCCCTTCGTTGCCGGTGGGACCGGCGTCGACGGCCACCTTCTGGTCCGTGATGTACTGCTTAACCAGGTCATCATGGCCCCAGTTTTCGATGATGACGTCCACCTCGCCTGAGGCAAAACCCTGCCAGGAGATCTGCTCATTCAGGTCCTTCTGGACCACGGAGCAGCCAAGCTGGTTCTTCGCCACATAGCTGTACACGGCCGCATTCGCCGTGTAGCCCACCCAGGCATTGAGCGCCACATTAACGGCTCCGCAGGGCGCATCCGTGGCACCGGCGGGGGCAGCCACCTGGTTCACGGAGGCACCGCCGCAGCCTGACAGCAGCAGGGCAGCGGCAGCAGCACTTGCTACTGCCGGGACAGTTCGTTTCAACAGCAGTCGAGCTTTTTTCATTTGTTACGTCTCCTTGTTGGGGGGGGCGGGAGGGCGTGGGGTCCTGTGCCGAAGCGCGGGGCGGTTGCGCTGCGACCTGGCGCAGCGCGCCTATTCGCAGGTCGGTTATGTTGCGGGGGTCTTGCTTGAGGGGATTTTCCGCAGCGGTGCCGCTGCGGCCGCCTGGGTCATCCTGTCCAGCAGGATGCCGAGGAAGACAATGGCAAGGCCTGCGGCGAGGCCCTTGCCGAAGAGGGTACTTTGGACAAAGCCGGCGACGACGTCGTACCCGAGGCCACCTGCGCCGACCAGTGCACCGACCACCACCATGGCCAGGACATAGATCAGGCCCTGGTTGGCGGCGAGGGCCAGTGTTTGCCTGGCCATCGGAAGCTGGACCTTGGTGATGACCTGCCAGGGGGTGGAGCCGCTGGAGATGGCAGCTTCGACAACAGTCGGGGAAATCGCTGCAATGCCGTCAGCGGTGATCTTGATGGCCACGGGCGCGGCGTAGATGATGCCGGCAATGATCGCCGTGAAGCGGGTGGCGCCGAAGAGGCCCAGAAACGGAACCAGGTACACAAAGGCGGGCATTGTCTGGCCGGCGTCCAGCATAGGCCGCAGGATCTGGTCCACCCGCTCGGACCGTCCCATTGCGACGCCGAAGATGATGCCCAGGACCATGACCACTGCTGTGGCTACCAGCGTTCCGGCCAGGGTGACCATGGAGTCGCTCCAGAGGCCGAGGCAGATGATCACACCCAGGCACGCGGTGGTGATTGCCGCGAGCTTCCAGCCGCCCAGCGCGTAGGCCGCGATGGCAATGACGGCCACGAGGATGTAGAAAGGGGTGTCCGTGAGCAGGGACTGGAACGGGTTGAGGATTCCGGTGGTGACGGCCTCCCGGAAGGACACCGTGAACAGGGACAGGTTGTTCTGCATCCACTGGCTGGCTGAGCTCACGGCCTGGATGATCGCCGGGCCGATGTTGAGGTCTTTCGGGAACGCCGCAGCCCACAGCATGCTGCGGGAGAGCTGCACCATGGCCAGTGCCAGCACCAGCGTGACGCCGAGGAGGAGGTACCTGGTCTTGCGGGAAACCCTGCGGTTCCGGGCCGCCCCGGGTTCTGCCCGGCGGCTCGCAGCCGTGGTCACGCGGTCCAGCACGATCGCGAGCAGGACGATGGAGAGCCCGGCGTTTACGGCAGTGCCAACGTCAAGCGATTGCAGCGCACGGACCACCACCTGCCCAAGCCCCGGGGCTGCAATCAGTGCCGCGATGGTGACCATGGACAGGGCCGCCATAGTGCTTTGGTTGATGCCCATGACAATGGTGCGCCGGGCCATTGGGAGCTGCAGGGTGAGCAGCCGTTGCAGGCCCGTTGTACCCAGCGAGTCGGAGGCTTCGCGGGTGTTCTCCGGGATGGCGCGGATGCCGTGCGCCGTCAGGCGGATAACGGGCGGCGCTGCGTAGATCACCGTGGCGATAACGGCCGATGCCGGGCCGATGAGGAAGATCAGGGCCAGCGGGGCCAGGTAAACGAATGTGGGCAGCGTCTGCATGAAGTCCAGTACCGGCGTGATCACCTTGGCAACCCGGCCGTAGATGCCGGCCAGGACACCGAGCGGGATCCCGACCAGGAGGGTCAGCAGCACGGCGGTGAGGACCAGGGCGAACGCGTACGTGGCCTCGACGAACAGGCCCTGGAGGCCGAAGAACGTAAAGACGGCGACTGTCAGCAGGGCCACCCGGGCGTTTCCGACGGCGAAGGCTATCCAGCCCAGCAGGCCCACGGTTCCGAGCCAGCCGATTTCCGGCAGGCGCAGGCCGGTGGAACTCGCGGCGAAGATGGTGGTGAAGAGGTTGGCCACGCTGTCCACTGCTGCCCTGAGGGGCGTGAAGATGTACAGGAAGACCGGGTTGTCGGCGCGGTTGGCTGCCACCCATGCGTTGAACTGGTTCAGGGAGCGGTGCAGGTCCGTCAGTTCGGAGGCGGGCAGGGCCAGGGTGGACGTCCCGTGCAGGAACAGGAATCCCAGGATCCAGACGACGACGGCGGCTGCCAGCAGCGTGGTGCGGCGGCTCGGCCGGCGGCGGGGTTCCTTAACAGCGGGGGGTGCGGGCTGCACCGACGATCGATCACGGACGAGGGTAGACATCATGCAGCAGCTTCCGCGGGCTGCAGCACTGACAGGATGCTGTCGCGGTCGATCTGCCCGGTGATCCTGCCGGCGTCCTCGACGAGAACCGGGCAGGCGGAGTGCATTACCGCTGCTATGGCATCGCGGATAATCATCCGGGAACTGAGGACCGGCGCGTCTCCCGGCGTTCCGGCCGCAACGGGCCGGGTGATCCATTTCAGGGTCAGGACATCCGCGCGGGGGACCTCGGACACAAAATCCTCGATGTACTTGTCTGCCGGGGATCCCACCAAGTCGTCTCCCGTGCCGCACTGGACCGTCTCGCCGTTGCGCATGATCAGGATGCGGTCTCCGAGCTTGAGGGCCTCGGAGAGGTCATGGGTCACGAACACCATGGTCTTGCCCATTTCCTTGTGCAGCCGGATGACTTCCGCCTGCATGTCGCGCCGGATGAGCGGATCCAGCGCGGAGAAGGGCTCATCGAAGAGGATGGTGTCCGGATCGCCGGCCAGGGCCCGGCCAAGGCCGACGCGCTGCTGCATTCCCCCGGAGAGCTGGTCCGGGTAGTGCTGTTCGTAGCCTTTCAGGCCAACCAGCTCGATGATTTCCCGCGCCCTGGCGTAGCGTTCGTCCTTGGCCGCACCGCGGATCTGCAGCCCGTAGGAGACGTTGTCCAGCACGGTCCGGTGCGGGAGGAGGCCGAAGTGCTGGAACACCATGGACATCTTCCGCCGGCGCAGTTCCCGCAGTTCCGCCAGGCCTGCCTGCAGGACATCCTTGCCGTCCACCAGTACCTGCCCGGAGGTGGGCTCGATCAGCCGGGTCAGGCAGCGGACCAAGGTGGATTTCCCGGATCCGGAAAGCCCCATGACCACGAAAACCTCGCCTTTGGCGACGTCAAAACTGAGGTTCCGCACGGCCGCCACGCAGCCGGTGCGTTCCAGCAGTTCCGCTGAGCCGAGGGCCGACAGTTCCGGATCGTTGGGGATCTTGTCGCCCCCGGGGCCAAAGACCTTCCATAGGTTGCGCACTGAGATGTCTGGACTGTTCATTGCTGTACTCCTGCCTGTCGAGGCTCGAACCAATGGCTGGGCTTCGGATTGATGTTTTGCCAGATGTGCTTGGTTTCGCGGTACTCCGCAAGACCCTGGAGTCCCAGCTCACGTCCGTTTCCGGACTTGCCGAATCCGCCCCACTCGGCCTGGGGAACGTAGGGATGGTAGTCGTTGATCCACGCTGTGCCCTGCCGGAGCGCCCCGGCCACGCGCTGTGCACGCGATCCGTCGCGCGCTCTCAGCCTTCCACCCAGCCGTCGGCAAGCGACGCATCCTGGTGGGTGCAGGTGTCGTCCAGGGCGAACAGCTCGCCGTCCCTCCGTGTGGAGGACGGCGATGGGTGGGGACGTAGCGAGGCGGACGGCGTCTCCGGGGGCCAACGCGGTGAGTGGGCAGGCAGCGTGCATCTGTGAAAATCTCTTTCTTTGTTGCGGGCTCAGCCGGAATGGCCGGGTTGTGTCATCATCAACGCCAGTCGCAATACGCAACAGAGTGAAAGATCTCACTCCGCTTTGTCAAGGGTTCCCTGCTAATAAAATCAACCCTTGACACCTCCCTGTGGTCTGGTGACGCCATCTCAGATACAGAATGTTGTTGCGTTATACGCACTCCGCGCCCGCTAGGGCAAGGAAGGGCGCCATGCAGACTTTGGCGCCCCTGTCCCAGGACTTCCTGGCGGCAAAGATCACCGTCCAGGACCTGGGGCTGGAGAGTCCGAGGATGCTCAAGGCACCGATCCGCTCCGTGCGGAGTGGCCGTTGGGAGCAGCGGCCCGCAGCCTGGATGCCGCCACCAGGACGCTGACTCTCACTGATGGCACGGAAATAAAGGCCGATGGCATCGTCATCGCCACGGGGCGTCCGCCGGACGCTGCCGGTCCTCGCGGGCCTGGCTAACGTCCGCCCACTGCGGACGCTGGAGGATGCGCAGGATCTGGCCCGCCAACTGGTACCGGGCACCAGGCTTGTCATTGTGGGAGCCGGCTTTATCGGTGCCGAGGTCGCCTCCACCGCCCAAGCCCTCAGAGCCAAGGTCACGGTTGTCTGTTCGGACGCTGTTCCGCTCAGCCGCCCCTTTGGACGGGACATGGCGGCCGACATCTCGGCGTTACATGAAATTAACGGGTGGAGCTGATTTGTGACGCCGCCATCGAGTCGTATTACGTGGGCCGGAGCGGTGGAGGAACAAGCGGGTACACGCCTTCTGGCAGAGCGTTGAAAACCCCCTTTGAACACCCTGCCGACCGCATGGGACGAGCGGATACGGCTCCCCACGGGCGAAACGATCCGACGGCGCGACGCAGCGTCGCCGTCGCAGCCGTCCATGAAGACGTCGTCGATCTCCGGCGGCTGAAGGCGCTGACTGAACCCGGACTCTACGATGGCGAGACGCCCGGGGAGGTCGTCGCTGAAGGTGAGTCCGCCGTCGTCGAACAGGCCCGGCAGTGGCCCCTACTTGCGGGTGTTCAGGGCGTCGAACTGCTCCTGCCAGAGGGAAAGCTCGCGGTCCACGTACCGCCTGTGCGAAGCAGTCCATTTGGGCCATATGTCGGACTCTATTTGGGGTTCGGCCCGGACAAGGACCGGGGGTTTGTTCCGGACGGGGACGGGGACCCGGGGTTTGTTCCGGGCCGGGACGGGGACCCGGGGCTTTAGGTCCATGAGCCAGAGTATTAGTCTGCACAGGACCCAGAGGGTGACGGACAGGACCAAGCCAACGAGCAGGAAGGCAATCCATAACAGGAGTCCGATTGCGGGAAAGACCACCATGATCCATTTTACCTATCCGGCCCTCGTTTGGATCAGGTGGTACTAGAGGATTTGGTAGTGATTGTGCATGCCACCGGCAGCAGTCCAGGAGAAAGCCGGAACGGCTGACGGGATGCCCGACCTGCAACGAGACGTCTACTGCCCGCTGTTTCGACAAAGTAGGCTCGGCGATGTCGATCTCAGGACCTCGGCCTCGACATCTTAGGTGTCAAGGCCGTATGGCCACGTTCCAGAAAGGCGCAAGCTCATGAAGTTCGTCATTCTTATCCACTCCAACCCCCAGCCATGGGGACACCCAACAGGTGACTACGTCGCCGAGAACCAGGCGCTGCCCAAGGAGCAGCGCGAGCAGATGAATGCCGAGTTCGACGCGCTGCTCACGCAGTTGCAAGCCAACGGGGAACTCCTTGGCGGCGAAGCGCTGGCCGACCCGGCGACGTCGAGGCTGTACCGGTGGCAGTCGGGCAAGCCAATCGCCACCGACGGGCCGTACGCAGAGTCCAAGGAGCAGTTCGCCGGGTTCTTTATGATCGACGTTGCCACCCGAGAGCGGGCCGAGGAGGTCGCGGCCGCGTTCTCCGGCCCTGGCGAGACCATCGAGCTGCGTCCCGCGATGTGGCCCGGGGGCAACGATCAGTGAGCCCCGATCGCTAGAGGATGTGTGGCGTTCGGAGACGCCACACATCCTCGCGGCACTGCTGCGCCGCAGCGGCGACTTCGAAGCCTGTGAGGACGCCGTTCAGGAAGCGCTGCTAGCGGCCGCCGGACAATGGCCGGCGCAAGGTGTGCCGGATGACCCCCGCGGGTGGCTCATCCGTGTCGCCTCGCGCAAGCTCATCGATCAGCAGCGCAGCCATGCCGCCCGCACCCAGCGCGAGCTCGATGCCGCGACACGAGCCCCGGCCGATGCCCGTTACGTGGCATCGGCTGACAGTTCGGCTTTTGAGGCCCGTGGCGATGACACACTGCAGCTGCTGCTCCTGTGCGCCCACCCCGCACTCAGCGACGCCTCGCAGGTCGCCCTCACCCTGCGGGCCGTCGCTGGGCTGTCCACGGCGCAGATCGCCGCCGGATTCCTCGTCCCCGAGGCCACGATGGCGCAGCGCATCAGCCGAGCCAAGGCGACTCTTCGCACGGCAGGAGCAAACTTCGAATCCCCGACCTGGGCAGAACTGCCGGACCGGCTGCACGTGGTGCGCCACGTCCTGTATCTCGTCTTCAATGAGGGATATACGGCATCCAGCGGTGCGGGTCTCGTCGACGTCGACCTTGCCGATGAGGCGATCCGCCTCGCGGAGCGGTTGCACCGCTCGGTCCCCGAGGACACTGAGACCAGTGGACTCCTCGCCCTGATGCTCCTGACTCACGCGCGTACACCCGCGCGCACCGACCCCCACGGTGACTTGGTGCCTCTCGCCGAACAGGACCGGACCCGGTGGCATCGCGACATGATCGTGCGCGGAACTACGCTCATCGAGCAGGCCCTTCCTGGCGGACCAGTCGGTCCGTTCCAGCTTCAGGCAGCCATCGCTGCGATCCATGACGAGGCCGCTACCGCAGAGGCCACCGACTGGCTGCAGATCACCATGCTGTACCGCATGCTCAACCAGCTCGCGCCCTCGCCCACGGTGACCCTTAACCTTGCCATCGCCGTCGGCATGGCACACGGGCCAGATGCCGGGATGGCCGCCCTCGCACCACTGCTCGAGAGGGCTGACCAGCAACGCAACCACCGCGTCCACGCCGCACACGCCCACCTCCTCGAACTGACTGGTGACGCTGCTGCAGCCAAGAACGCCTACCGCTTGGCTGCCAGGCTCACCGACAGCATCCCCGAACAGCGATACCTCAACCGAAAAGCCGGAATGCACGACACGTGGTCCAAGACACCATAGGATTCCAGGACGCGCCGCCGATCACGGCGGCATTCGGAACTGGATCCTGAAAGTTGAAGTACCGCGACTCCTTCCTAAGCCCGGACCTCGCGCTCTACGGTTGCCTTATGGCTCGAATGACACCGCAGGAAGCGACGGCTGTGAACGTGCTGCTCGGATACTTTGCAGGTAGGCCCGAGCTGCCGCCTCGGGAGATTGTGCGGTCTCTCGAAATACTGGCAAATCGGGCGCACAATCGGTTGCAGGCTGGTTGGGACGAAGTAGCGGTGCGTCGCCAATGGCCATACGCATATGAGGATGACGTACGAGAACAAGACAGCTCGGGCCAGCCCCCGGAAGACCAGGACTAGGACTCGGGGTCCAGCGGCAGCCGTGATAACGGGCCTTGATATGCAAGCCATTACTTGCCTATAGTTATCCAATGGTCGATGTGTTCCGAGCTCTGGACGATGAGACGAGGCGCCTCGTCCTTGACGAACTGTCAGCGCGCGACGGGCAGACCCTGTTTGAGATCTGTTCTGTGCTCGCGATGCGCCATGGCCTCAGCCTCACTCGCCAAGCGATCTCGCAGCACCTTGGTGTGCTTGAGTCGGCGGGACTCGTCGAGACGGAGCGACGCGGACGCTCCAAGTTCCATTACTTCAACCCCGAGCCCCTCGCCGAAATCACCGGACGATGGCCCACCAGAAAGCGGACGGAACAATGAAAATTGCCCTGACGAGCTTGTTCGTCGACGACCAGCGAGCAGCCCTCGCCTTCTACACCGAGGTGCTCGGCTTCAATAAGCGCCATGACATCCCCCTCGGTGACGACTTCTGGCTCACCGTCGTGTCGCCTGAATCGCCTGACGGTCCGGAGCTGTTGCTGGAGCCGGCGGGCCACCCAGCTGTGAAGCCGTATCGGGATGCCCTAGCCGAAGACGGTATCCCGCTGGCTCAATTCGCCGTCGACGACATCGAAGCGGAGCACGCCCGGCTGACCAGCAAGGGCGTGGTGTTCACGCAGCCACCGACTGACATCGGCACCGCTTTCGTGGCCGTCTTTGATGACACGTGCGGCAACCTCATTCAGCTCATCGAAATGAAGCCGGACGAGAACCACGCCGACGCCCATTGAGAGATGGAGGCGTTGCGTAGTCCGTCTGTCGTGGCATGACGGCAGTTACCGGCGGGCCGGAATAATGTTCACGTTCGCATCCTTGTCTCTTGACAGTCAGCAAAGGCACCGAGCTGCCGGCTACTCGAGAAGGGGAGGATACGCATGTCGGAAAATCCGGAGCGCACAGAAGAGCTAAAGCCCGGGTCCGAAGATGGTGGGTTGACGCCCGCGGCTTCCGCTGAGCCGGCTGGACCTGATTTAGGGATCCGGCACGAAACGTTCGTGATCTCCCATTACATCGCCGCACCGCCACACAAGGCGTTTCAGGCTTTTGCCGATACTGCGATTTGGCGGCGATGGTTCAAGCTTCCTGGCAGCGACGCTTCGTATGGTCACGACTTCCGTGTAGGGCATGGAGACAGGGCAACGAGCGTCTTCACCTCCAGCGACATGCCATCAGAATCTCTTCGTTACCAGTCCAGATACATCGACATTGTCCCTGCTCGCAGAATCGTCTACACCTACGAGGCGGTCGTCGACGATGTCTTGAGGTGGGCCTCGCTCGCGACCATCGAATTCGACGCAGCCCAGGACGGCACCCAGTTACGTTGGACGGAGCAAGTTGTATTCGTCAAACTCTCGGGAGACGGAAGCCACGATCTCCCGCACCTCCGGGGAGCGACCCGCCTCCGCCTGAACGGCCTCCTGTCAGCCCTGGATTGAGGACGCAGGACGGGCCGGAACATTCCAGCCCGTCCTGGAGCAGATTCAATGGCATCTTTGACCTTGCCCGGAGCGTCCACGTCCACAAGGAATCGATTGTTCCCTCATGCCACCTTCCGGGGCTTGATGACCAGCCCGATGACGGCTGCCAGCGCGAGGGCGGAGAGGATGGTCGCCGACCAGAACCCGGCCCGTCCGCCGGTCAGGAAGTCGCCTGGGACAGCGAAGGCCGCATAAGTCGAAGCCACGATGGCCAGTCCGACGGCGCCGCCAAGTTGCTGCATGGTCTGGAAAAGCCCGGAGGCCGACCCTGCGTGCTCGGGTTCGACGTCTCGAAGCGCGAGCGTCGTGAGCGGCATGAACGTCATGCCGGCCGAGATTCCCGTCAAGAGCAGGGCAGCCATGACGATCACGAACGGGGTGTCCGGACCCAGTTGCGTGAGCGGCAGGAAGGCGACCACACGAAGGGCGGCGCCGACGATGACCAGGCGGACGGCCCCGAAACGCTCGACCAGTCGCGGGACGATCCGCGACATCGCGAAGATGCTCAGGGGCATCGGCAGGAACGCCAGCCCCGTCAGCAGCGGCGTGAGGTGCAGATCGTTTTCGAGGTACTGGACCATGAGGAAGAACATCGCCAGCATCCCGCCGTAGGTGGCCGCCATCGCCGCCAGCGCCGCCACCCGGCTCGGGCTGCGGAGCAGCTGCGGGCGGAGCAGGGGATGGGCCACCCTCCGCTCGGTGAAGGCGAGCACGGTGATCAGCGCTGCGCCGACCACGAGCCCGCCGATCGTGCGGGGACTGGACCAGCCGTCGTCGCCCGCCTGGATGAGGGCCCACACGATGGCGACGGCGCCGCCCGTTGCGGACACCGCTCCAAGAACGTCGAAGCGCCCGGGTCTCCGGGGAGTTTCGGCGACGAGGCGGGGCACGGCAAGGAGGACGACGACGCCGATCGGCACGTTGATGAAGAGGGTCCACCGCCAGCTCGTGAGGTCGGTGAGCAGGCCGCCGAGGATGAGCCCGAGCGCTCCGCCCATCGAGGCGACGGCGGAGAACAGTGCGAGTGCCCGGTTCCGCGCGCCGTCGTCCCGCGCGCTCGTCGTGATGAGCGCCAGCACGCTCGGGGCGGCGAACGCGGCACCGAGGCCCTGGAGTGCGCGTGCGATGACGAGGAGGAGGGGTGAGGTGGCCAGCCCGCCGAGCAGCGAGAAGACCGTGAAGACTGCGACGCCCACCAGGAACGTGCGGCGACGGCCGAAGACGTCCCCGATCCGTCCGCCGAGCAGCAGGAGGCCGCCGAAGGCAAGGGCGTAGCCGTTCAGGACCCAGCTGAGCTCGGCCCGGGTGAAATCGAGGTCTGTGGCGATGTGGGGGAGCGCGACGTTCACGACAGTCGCGTCGAGGACAAGCATGAGTTGGGCAAGCATGACCAGCCAGAGGCCGATGCTGCCGGCGCGGCGGCCGGATGGCACGATCCCGGCGGGCGCCTGTGTGGCGATTGTGGATGTCATGATCTGGTGTCCTGTTCTAGCCGAAGGCTGACGTACACTAAGAGGAGAGATGCTCCGGTTAGAACTATACGGAGACACTCTCCGTTTGGCAACCATGTTTTGGAAGGTGTTTCTGTGCGCGCTGACGCCCAACGCAACCGCGACCGGATCGTGGAGGTTGCCCGTTCGTTCTTCCGCGCCAAAGGCTTCGACGCCGTGTCGATGGATGAGGTCGCCAAGGGGGCCGAGGTGGGCCCCGGCACGCTGTACCGGCACTTCCCGACCAAGGAGTCGCTGTACGACGCGGTCCTCGAGGCGTGGGCGGGGAAGGTCAACGCCGCTGTCGACAGCGCGCTGGCGCTCGATGCCCCCGCGCGGGAGAAGCTGCTGACCTGGCTGACCGACTATGCGGCCATGCTGACAGAGCACAAGGGTGCCGCCGCGCGGATCACCGCTGCCTTGGGCGATCCCGGGTCTCCCTTCGCAGCAAAGTGCACCACGTACGTCAATGCGAATCAGCGCCTGATTGACGGGTTGGACTCGGCCCTGCGCCCCGGGGTCGAGGCAATGCAAATCAGCCGGCTTGTCGGCGGCATGGCTGCAGTCGCAGATAACAGCGAGCTTCCCGCCGAGTCACTCGCACCGATGCTTGCGATCGTGGCTGACGGACTGCTCGCTCCCTGACGGGTTCTGCTGTCCTTTTCTGGAAGTACGACGGCGGCGCTTGCCGCGGGTGCGTCTCTCGCCGATACTTTTTAGGGCCTTTCCCCCTATCCGGCCGGCGCAGGCAGGCGCAGGATAGCCCTATGAAAAAACTCCTGATCGCCGGATTCACCGCAGCAATTATGGGGGTTGGGGCACTCACGTTCGCCGCCCCGGGCAACACAGCGCCCGAGCAGTCACACATCACGGGGCAAGTCATCGTTAAGTTCGGCGACGATCGCGCGGCAGCGGGCG
This sequence comes from Arthrobacter pascens, assembly GCF_030815585.1. Lineage (NCBI taxonomy): Bacteria > Bacillati > Actinomycetota > Actinomycetes > Micrococcales > Micrococcaceae > Arthrobacter > Arthrobacter pascens. Next base: position 3,234,390 of record NZ_JAUSWY010000001.1, on the reverse strand, counting down.
TACTTCGCCAGCATGGCCTCAGCGAGGGCCCTGGAATCGGCAGCACTGGCGCTCATCTTATTAAGGTGCCTGCCGGCAAGGAACTTCAACTCATCGAAGCCTTAAGCCGGAACCCGGCTGTTGAGTACGCCGAGCCGGACGAGGTGGTTACTGCCGCTACAGATGACCAGTACTTCCCTCGCCAGTACGCGCTACAGAATACCGGTCAGTCCTTTACTAACACCGCCGGAACGCTGACCATAGCCAGCGGCAAAGTGGACGCTGATGTGGACGCCGTCGAAGCGTGGAACGTCACCACCGGGAGCGGCATTAAAGTCGCTGTTCTCGACTCAGGAGTCGCAAACGACAACGACGACATCAACCCCAAGGTTGTTGCACGAGCCAACTTCACTAATGGGGAAACCGGTGACGACAATTATGGCCACGGCACCCACATGGCCGGCACTGTTGCCGCCACCGCCGACAACACTCACGGTGTGGCTGGTACGTGCAGGGGGTGCAACATCCTGGACGGCAAAGTTCTGAACGACAGCGGGGTTGGATCCAGCTCGGGCCTTGCGGAAGGTATCAACTGGTCGGTCAGTAATGGCGCGAAGGTTATCAACATGAGCCTCGGAGTGCGCGCGTCACGTACTCTCGAAACTGCCGTCAATAACGCCTGGAGTAAGGGTGTTGTGCTCGTTGCCGCAGCAGGCAACGGCGGTAACCAGACCAAGATTTACCCAGGCGGATACCCCAACGTCATTGCCGTCGCCGCTACCGACAACTTTGACGCCAAAGCATCCTTCTCGACCTACGGCGCCGCGTGGGTGGATATCGCAGCGCCTGGTGTCAATGTCTACTCGACCTTCCCGAACCACCCCTTCGTCCTGGGTACGCAGAACAACCGCTCCCAGGGTTATGACGTCGGCAATGGCACCTCAGTGTCCTCAGCAATTGTGGCCGGCGTTGCCGCGCTCGCCTGGAGCTCGCATCCTGGCGCCACTCACACGTCAGTCCGTGCATATGTCGAATCAACAGCAGACAAAATTACCGGCACTGGCACCTACTGGCAGCATGGCCGCGTGAACGCAGGCAACGCGGTGCGGTAGTCGGGCGCTAGCGACTGGCTTCGTCAAGGTGCTGGTGAAGGGGCGCTTCGCCTGTCTGGAAATCGGCGTCGACCGAATCGGCGGCGGAAGCGCAGGGGGATTGCGTCGAGGAACGCTCGGGCCACAGGACCAGCGCGACGGCGGCGGACCCGAGGATCAGGCCGGCGAGGGTGCCCGGAGTGAACGGTTCCCCGAACAGGAGAGCCCCGGCGACGGCGGTGGTCGGGGCGACCAGGAACAGGAGGGCATTGAGCGTGGTGACGCCGATCCGGCGCAGGAGGAACCAGTACAGGCCGTAGGCGATGAGGGTGGGGACGATCGCGATCACCAGGGTGGAGATCCAGAACTCCGGCGTGGCCGGCGGGGCTAGGGTTCCGGTGAGGAACGCGAGCAGGGCAACCGCCACGAGAGTGACGGCGGCATGCGTGGACAGGGTGGCAACGACGCCCAGGCGTGCCGAGGTGCGGCGCTCCAGGAATGTTGCCGCGACGAGGCTCGCGAGGGCGACGAGCGGGAGCAGATAAGCGGGGCCCGGAGACGCGACGGCGGATGCGTCCGAAGCCACGATCAGGGCGACGCCACTGGCGCCGAACACGAGGCCGAGCCATTGGAGGGCCCGGACGCGGAGCCCGAGGAGCGGGCCGACGAGGGTGGCGACGACAAGGGGCTGGATGGCATCGATAAGCGCGGTGGTCCCCGACGAGACGCCGGCGGCGATGGCCAGGTAGATAGGTACGACGTAGCCGAATTGGGCGAAGAAGCCGATGACGAGATGGGGGCGGATGAAGCGCCAGGACGGCACGTCCGCGCCGGGAATGACTGAGCCGCGGAAGGGCCTCCCGGGGTGGTTTTTCGAACCGCTGCCGTCCGCCCGACGACGGGTGATGCTTACTCGGAGGGCGGTTCCGGCGAGGGCGAGCGCCAGGATCACCACGACAATGAGGAAGCGCCAGAAGACTACCGTGAGCGCCGGGGCGCCGGCGGTGCCGATCTTGGCTACAAGAAAACCGGAACTCCAACTGAGAACGAACGCGACGGAAGCACCGATCAGGACAATGCGCTGAGGTATACCGTTCTGTTTACTCATGCTCATTAGTATACAGAACGGTATAGTTGATGCATGATGTCAGAAGATCGCCGTGAAGAGCTGGCCCGGGACACAAATGAGCTGCCCAAGTACACGAAAGGAGCGGAACGGGTTCTGCGCGCCGCGTCCGAGCTGTTCTATCGAGAAGGAATCCACGCGGTAGGGGTGGATACGATCGCCGCGGCGGCCGGCGTAACCAAGAAGACTCTGTACGACCGGTTCGGTTCGAAAGAGGCGCTGGCGGTGGCTTACCTCCGACGGCGGGACGCCCGGTGGCGCGAGTACCTCGAAAATGAACTCGCGGAGGTACCCGCAACCGGCAACGAGCGGATCCTCGCGATTTTTGACATCTCCGGGCGGTGGGCCGTCGACAATAGCGAGAAAGGGTGTTGCGCGATCAACGCGCGGGCCGAGACAGGTGACCCGGAGAGCCCTATCGCGACGGAAGCGATCCGCCAAAAGAAATGGTTGAGGGACCTGCTCGAGCAACTGTGCAGGCAAGCGTCCATTGCTGATCCTGCCCAGACAGCCGATTCGTTGATGCTTCTGTACGAAGGCGGGCTCGTGACAATGGGAATGGGTACCTTCCCGGAGCCCTTCGCGGTAGGGCGAAACGCAGCAGCGCGACTGCTCGCCACCAGTTAGTCTCCTGGCGTCTCAGCTCTTTGGTGACTGCAAAGTCAGGAGCCAGCGGATGCCTCGCTCCCGCTCTCTGCCCGCGCCCAGTGCCTGCGCAGCATCTCCGCCAGCCGCTGGGGCTCGATCCGGTGTGGCGGGTCGAAGTGGTGGCGCTTGGGGAACACTTCCAGGTGGAAGTCCGGGAAGAAGACCCGAGACAGGCGGCTGGCAATCTCGCCGTATTCGTCCGGATTGCTTAGGCCGCCAAGGGCAAAGAACACCGGCCGGTTGAACTTGGCGAGCCGCTCCCTCTCCAGGTCATAGCTCTTGAAGGTCCGCAGGAAGGCTTTGATGCCGGCTGGCCGCTTCGCCATCCACGGCGGCGGGGCGCCTTCGGGCGGTGGCGGAAGGACGACGTCGGGCCTCACCCCCAGCCTCATGAACTCCAGCATGAACTCATCCGGAGGGAGTCCTTCCAGCTCCTCGTACTTCTTCCACAGTTCCGTGTGGGCCGGGCTCCAGTCCCAGCTTCCGGCCCAGGCGGGCTCGAGCAGCGCAAGGCTCAGCAGGCGTTCGGGGTGTTTGGCGGCGAAGGCCAGGGCCGCTGCGCCGCCGCCGGAGTATCCGACAAGGTGGAACGTCTCCCAGCCGAGGGCGTCGGCCTCCCGCAGGACGCCGTCGATCTCAGTGTCCAGGCTCCAGCCGGGCGGGGGCTCGTCGCCCTCGTAGAGTTCCAGCTCCTTGGCGATGGCTTCCACGCCGGGGGCCAGGGCTTGAATCAAATCGCCATAGGCCAGCTGGGCAGGGAGCACGCTCCCGGGAAGCAGGATGGCCCGAATCGGTTCCATGGGAGAACCCTACGCCGGGTGTCCCGGCCGGCCAACAGGTGTCAGCGGTGTCCTTCCGGGAGAGGCCCGGGCAGGCCCATTGGCCGTCCGATATGCTGTCCCCATCGGCTGCTGATCCTGGAATTCCGGCTGCCGGTTTTGCGACGTAGCCAGGGCTCGTCGCGGCGCAGCAGTAGGAGGTGAAACGCCATTGAGCGGAGCATCCGGTCACAGCGGACCGCACTGGCGCCGGGTGGCGGCAGCCCTCGCAAACCGGGATGCGCGGATGGCCTACGCACAGATAGTGCTCGGGGCCAAGCCAGCCGAGGTGCTTTCCCATATGCACGGCGAACGGCGCACTCGTGCCATCGGGTTCCTGCTTGAAGCCGGCTTGGTGGAACGGACTGGGAGCGATGAGCTGGAAGCCTCCGGCACCATCTTCCGGGACCTCCTCACCCAACAACCCAGGCGTCTGCCGCAGACCGGGGTGGCCCGTTTCATGCACCTGGGCCGGATTGAGAGGTACCCGGCCAACATGGCGCAACGGCGGGAGCTCCTGGCCTGGATTGCCAGCGAAGCAATCCGGCCGGGCGAAAAGCTCACGGAGAAGCAGGTCAATGCACGGCTCCTGAGCTACACCGACGATGTAGTGATGCTGCGCCGCTACTTGATCGACTTCGGCCTGCTGCGACGGACCCCCTCGGGATCCTCCTATTCCCGCCCGGTAGAAGAATAGGCGAGCGATCCGATTTGGCCGGTCGTTCTATTTGCCCGCCATTTGGCTGACCATCCCGAGATCCTTGATGCGCCGAGATCCAGTGTGAGAGATTAAGCGTCATGGCAACCTTCACCGGATCCGACGACCTGCGGAGTGCCGAGTTCGTCGACGCGAACCTGCAAAAAGCTCGCTTCGTGCGGACTGACCTGTCCGGCGTTGTGATGCGCGGAGTCGACGTGGCCGGAGCGGACATCGACGCGCCGTGGCTCCTCGAAGGAAAGGACTTCCTGCGGATCAACGGTGTGGACGTGACCCCATTCGTCGAGGATGAACTCAACCGCCGTTTTCCCGGCCGCGAGACCAGGCGCGCTCAGGATCCTGATGGCCTGCGCAGCGCCTGGGCCATGCTCGAGCGCACGTGGGCGGCCTCCCTGGAGCGCGTCGCAGCGATGCCTGCCGGCACGGTGGACATCTCCGTGGACGGCGAGTGGTCCTTAGCGCAGACACTGCGGCACCTGATAATGGCCACGGACACGTGGCTGGGCCGGGCCATCCTGGAGATCGAACAGCCATTCCACGCCATAGGTCAACCAAATGTCGAGTATGAGACCGACGGCCACGATATGTCGATCTTCACGACGGTCACACCGTCCTACGCGGAAGTGCTCGAAGTCCGGGCAGGCCGCGTCGCCATGGTGCGCGACTTCCTCGCCAGCGTCACAGCGGACGACCTAACCGGGACGCACAAGAACCCCTGGGCCCCCGAATACCCTGAGACCACACTCTCGTGCCTCCATACGATCCTCCAGGAAGAGTGGGAGCACCACCGCTACGCCGTCCGCGACCTCGACGCCATCGAGGCGGAGCTCGACTAGTCCAGCGAAACCGCCGCCACCTCAACCGCAACCCCCGCCTCACGGAACTTCGCCAGCTCCCCGGCGTCGGCGCCGTCGTCAGTCACCAGCGTCCAGGGCAGGGCCAGCCGCGCCCACGCGTGGAACGGCCGCAGGCCCAGCTTGGACGAGTCCGCCAGGACATATACATGGTTGCCGCGCCGGGCCATGAGCTCCTTGAGCCTGGTCTGGGAATGGTCCGCCTCGCAGATGCCGTCCTCGGCGGTCACTGCGTCGGCGCCCAGGAACACACGGTCGAAGCTCATCCGCTCCAGGGCTGCCTCGGCCAGCGGGCCCACAAAGCTTTGGCTCAGGCTCCGCAGCCGGCCGCCCAGGCAGTCAACCTCGATGCCGTCCGAATCGGCCAGCTCCTGCATGGTGTTGATGCCCGGCGTGGTGACCGAGAGCTTGTCGAACGAGCGCAGCTCGTGGGCCAACGCACCCACCGTGGAGCCGGCGTCGAGCAGGATGTTCTCGCCGGGCCTGATCACCGAAGCCGCCCAGCGGGCAATGGCATGCTTCTGCTCAAACGCCTCGCCGGTACGCTGCCGCAGTGACGCCTCAGGGTGCGCGCCCAGCGCCATGGCGCCGCCGTAGGTCCTGGCCAGCCGGCCCTGCCCGTTCAGGAGCGCCAGGTCGCGGCGAATGGTGGATGCGGTGACCTCGAAACGGGCGGAGAGCTCCTCCACGGATGCCAGCCCGGTGGTGAGGGCCAGATGGTAGATCTCCTCGCGCCTGGCATTTGCCTGCAGCATTCCCGGTTTCCTTCCCGTGGGCGTGGTAACCATGCTAGTTCCGGCCAGGGAAAACAGCCCGCAGCATCGCCCGCTCCGCCTACACGGCCACGCTGGGCCGGGTGGCCATCTCGGCCGCCTGGTGGAGGGCCTCCACCATGCTGCGCGAATCGGCGATCGCCTTGCCCGCGATGTCAAAGGCAGTCCCGTGGTCCACGGAAGTCCTGATGACCGGCAGGCCCACAGTGATGTTCACGCCGGCCTCGATGCCCAGCACCTTCACGGGGCCGTGCCCCTGGTCGTGGTACATGGCCACCACCAGGTCGTAGTCGCCGCGGCCGGCCAGGAAGAACAGGGTGTCCGCCGGCAGCGGGCCCGTGACGTCGATGCCCTCGGCCTGGGCCGCTTTCACACCGGGTGCGATTTTCTCCGCTTCCTCGCCCTGCCCGAACAGCCCGTTTTCGCCTGCGTGCGGGTTGATGGCGCACACGCCGATCTTCGGCTGCGGGATGCCCGCCCTTATCAGGGCCTCGTGGCCGCGGCGGATGGTGCGTTCCACCAGGTCCGGGTTGATCTTCCGGATGGCGTCCATCAGCCCGATGTGCGTGGTCACGTGGATGACCTTGATCTTGGGCGTGGAGAGCATCATGGACACTTCCTCGGTCCCGGTCAGCTGCGCCAGCAGCTCGGTGTGTCCGGGGAAGATGTGCCCGGCAGCGTGCAGTGCCTCCTTGTTCAGCGGCGCGGTGCAAATGGCCTGCACCGTTCCGGCCATGGCCAGCTCGCTGGCCACCCGGATGTACTCATACGCGGCATGGCCAGCCACGGGGGAGAGCTCGCCCCACGCCAGGTCCTCCGGCAGCAGCGCCAGGTCGATCACATTCACCCGTCCCGGCGTGAAAACCGCGTCCTGCACGGTGGCCACCGGCTGGATTTCCGCATGGATGCCCAGGATGTCCGCGGCCTGCCGGAGCCGCAGGGCGTCCCCGACCACCACGGGCCGGCACTCGGCGTTGATCTTGGGATCCAGGACGGCGGCAACCACCACCTCCGGCCCCACTCCGGCGCCGTCGCCCATGGTGACGGCCACGTAGGGGAGGGCATTCTGCTCGGTCTTGCTCGTTGCGACGGTTGTCATTTCTGCTCCAGATCGTTCGGAAGGCTTGCTGGGAAGGGTGTTGGCGGGAGCCTGCGCGGACCGGCCGCGTTGCTCCCGGATCTCGTCGTAAAGCTGTAGGAGGGCCAGACCGTCACCGAAGCTGCCGGGCTTGGTGCCCACCAGCGTTCCGTCATCGGCGCGGCTGAGCACCGCCCCGTGCTGCACGGCAGCGAGCGGCACCAGGCGTTGGAGGCCGACGGCGTCCAGGACTTCCCGGGCCGTCTCGCCGCCGGTGAGGATCAGGTCCGCGTCTGCTCCCTTTGCCGCCTCGGCAGCGAATTGCGACAATGCCCGGATGATGCTGGCTGCTCTGGCCGGGTCCACTTTGCCTGCGGCCAAGGTGACGGCCACGTTGGTGCCTTTTGCCAAGGCCTGCCGCGCTCCGGCGAGCTGCGGTTCATAGGCGCCGATGGCACCGGTGTAGTGCGGATGCAGCCGTACCAACGTGAAGCCGCGCGCTGCCAGCTGGGCCAGCTGGGCCTGCGCAGTTCCGGACGCAGAGCCGACGACGGCGAGCACCGGTCTGGCAGCCCACTGCGGTTCCGCGCTGGCTGCTTGAGTTCGTGCCCCACGTTGCGCATTTCGCGCAGGTTCTGAAGCGAGCCGTTGCGCGAGGACGTCCGCGGTTCCACCGGTACCAACGAGCACGATGCGGCGGCCGCCGGCCGTGAAGCCAAGCTCCCGCAGGGCATCCACTATGTCTTCCAGGTCCTGGACGGTCTCGCCGTCAGCCACCACCACTGTTGGCCGGTCGCTTTCCAGCACTCCGCCCAGCTTCTGGGGGAACGAGCCGGACCGTACCTCAGTCAGGCCCAGAGTCTGCACCGAGGCCGGTTCCTCCGAGCGGAGGAGGGACGGGATGTCAGCGGGCGGAGCGGTCAGCTCGGCCTGCCACAGGTCCGTCTGAGCCAGGGGAGTACCGGCAACAAACGGCTGGCCGTCCCGGACCGACCGCCGCAGCTGGGGGAGTGCGCCTGCAACCACGGTGTGAAAGCCGAGGCCTGTCAGCGCGGCGACCTCTGCGCGGACATTCCCGCGCCACAGGGAGTCGATCTTCTTAAAAGCAACCTGCGCAGCCGAAGCTGGGGGGCTGGAGAAAGCTTCAGCCACGAGCGCCTCCGCGGCGGCTTCAGAAAGCCCGCGCGAATGAGTATCGATGACCACAACGTCGGTGACAAACCTTGGCAAGGCCGCGCCGCCGTCGTCCGTTCCCAGCAACACCTGCGCGGACAGGCCATGCTGCACAAAGCAGTAGCCAACCTCTGCGGCACCGGAGAAATCGTCGGCCTGCACAAAAACGGAAGCCACGGTGCTCCTCTCCACGTCCTAGTCGGCTGGACCCCGCGAAGTGCGGGATGCTTTCCAATATCATGACACGATTGCGCGAATCACGCTAGGAGGCTTGCGCAATTCACGCAGAAGTGGCAAAGTGATGGACACAACATTCGGCACAGCCAAACCGGCGGGCCGTCCCCGTTCAACCGAGAGGTCAACGATGACCGTTCTTCCTCAAGGAAGTGAGATTTCCCGCCGCCGCCTGCTGCAGTTTGGCGCCGCGGCCGGTTTTCTGCTGGGCACAGGCAGCCTCGCCGGCTGCGCCGGCCCTACCGGCCTGCCGGGGCCCAGCACCCTGACCCTGGCGCTGAACCGGTCCCTGGTCAGCCTGGACAACAAGCTCAACCAGTTCGACGCCGCTGTAACTGTCCAGCGGGCGGTCCGCCAGGGCCTCACGGCCATCGGCCCCGAAACCAAGCCCGTGCTGGTCCTCGCCGAACGTTTCGAGATGACCGGCCCCACGGAGTGGACCGTCACGCTCCGCGAAGGCATCCGCTATTCGGACAACAGCCCGGTGCAGGTGGCGGACATCGCCACGGCGCTGAAGATGTACCAGCAGGTGCAGGGGTCCTTCGTGGCCGGATTCTTCCCCGAATTCCCCGAGGTTGTTCCCGTGGATGACCGCACGTTCAAGATGGTCTCCACCAAGCCCATCCCCATCCTGGACTCGCTCATGAGCATGATCCTGATAACCCCCGCCGCGCAGAATAAGCCGGAGGAACTGCAGGAAGGCGTTGGCACCGGCCCGTACGTTGTTACCAAGTTCAACCGCGGCGCCGGTACTTACAGCCTGGAACGAAACAAGAACTACTGGGGCCCGGCCCCCGAGGTGGACAACGTGGAGGTCCGGTTCCTCCCTGAGGAATCCAGCCGCGTCATCGCACTGCGCAGCGGCGAGGTGGACGTCATCGACTCCATCACGCCCGACTCCCGCGAACAGCTCGCCGGACTCCCCGGCGTCGAACTCCAGGAGGCGTCCAGCCTCCGCCTGAACCAGATCTTCTTCAACTTCCGCAAGCCCGCCGGCCACCCGCTGGCGGATCCCCGGGTGCGCGAGGCACTTAGCATGGCGATCGACGGCGAGTCGCTGGTGCGCGACGTACTGGTGGACTCCGTGACCCCGGCTGAGGGCGTCACGCCGTCCAGCCTCACCGGCTACCACAAGACCGGCACCTACACCTACGATCCGGAGAAGGCCAAGGCCACCCTCGAGGAGCTGGGCGTCAAGGACCTCAGCCTCAAGATCATCTGGGAAACCGGCGAGTTCGCCTCCGACACGTCCGTGATGGAGGCCCTGGTGGAAATGTTCGGCGCCATCGGCGTGAAGGCCGAGCTGCAGCAGTTCGAACCCGGCGGCAACATCCTGGCCTGGCGCCAGGGCAAGCAGGGGGACTGGGACTTGCTGGGCAACGGCTATCCCAGCCCCACCGGCCTGGCCATCACCATGCTGCAGGGCATGTACTCCGGCACCCCGGAGAAGGAAGCAACCCGCGACACCTACCAGGGCTACGTGGTCCCCGAGGTCACCGCCAAAATCCAGGCCGCGTCCGCCGAAGCTGATCCAGCCCGCCGGCAGGTCCTGCTGGAGGATGCGCAGCAGGCTGTCTGGGACACCTGGCCCTGCGCCTGGGCATTTGTGCCCAAGTCCGTCCTCGCCCACCGGGAACGGGTGTCCAACGTTAATCTGGCTCCCACCAACTCCTACCCGCTCGTTGATGTCCGGCTGGAGGCCTAAGCCATGACGAACTACATCCTGAAGCGCCTGGGACAGGGCCTGCTGACCGTGTTCCTCACGGTGTCCACCGTGTTCATCCTCATCCGCATGGCCCCCGGTGATCCCGCCGTGTCCTACGCGGGTCCGCTGGCCACCTCCGAACAGCTCGCTGCGGTCCGGGAACAGTTCGGCCTGGACCGGCCGGTACTGGAGCAGTATTGGATTTTCCTGCAGCAGCTGTTCACCGGCAACCTGGGCACCTCCTACTCCTTCCAGGCGCCGGCCATGCAGGTGGTGGCCGAGCGGATGCCCTACACGCTGACGCTGGCAACGGCGTCGATCCTGCTCGCGGCGGTGGTTGCCATCCCGCTGGGCGTCTGGATGTCCCGCCGCCCGGACACCGGCAAGGAACTCGGAGTCAACGTGCTGACCATCGCCGGGCAGTCCATGCCCGACTTCTGGACCGGCATCATGCTCCTCACCGGTTTCGCCGTCCTCATACCGCTCTTCCCGGCTTCCGGGTTCGCCACCTGGGGTGGGCTGGTTCTCCCAACCATCACCATCGCCATCCTGCAGATCGCCCTGATCTCCCGGATGGTCCGGCGGGAAATGACCGCCAACTTCGCCGCCCCGTACCTTACGGTGGCCCGCTCCCGCGGCGTCCGGAACTCGGTGCTCACCTGGCGCTACGCCATGGGCAACTCTGCCATCCCCGTGTTCACGGCCCTGGGCACCCGGTTCGCCGCCATGCTAAACGGTGTGGTCGTCGTGGAAGTGGTGTTCGCCTGGCCCGGCGTCGGCTCCCTGATCGTGCGGGCCCTCGAAACCCGCGACTACCCCCTCATCCAGGCCACGGTCCTCCTCACCGCACTGCTGGCGGTGGCTGTCCAGCTGCTCATCGACCTCGCCTACCCGCTACTTGATCCCCGCGTTCGTCTTGGAAAGGCGGCAACAGCATGAGCCTCAGCGACACAGCAACGCCTACTGCCGGCGGCCCCGGTTCATCCGGCACCGCCGCAGGGCAGCCCGCCCGGCAGCCGAGCCCCAGCGCCGTCACCAAGGCGGACATCGCCAAGGCAGGCGCCACCCGCCGTCGTAATGCCGCCAAGTGGAAGCTCATTGTGGGCACCGTCTGCACCCTGCTGGTGATCATCCCCATCATCCTGGCCCAGGTGCTCCCCCTGCCGGACGCCAACTTCCAGGATCTCGGGGCCCGGCGCCTGCCGCCGCTCACCGACGGCCACTTGTTCGGCACCGACCAGCTGGGCCGCGACCTTCTTTCCCGCGTGCTGCACGGCGGCCAGGTCTCGCTGACCATCGGCCTGCTGGCGGTGTTGGTCTCCGGCGCCATCGGCATCATCCTTGGCGCTGCGGCCGGCTACTTCGGCGGCTGGGTGGACACCATCGTTTCCCGCGTCCTGGAAGCGCAGATGTCCCTGCCGCTGCTCATGATGCTCCTGCTGGTGGTGGCCCTGTTCGGGCCATCCATACCGGTGATCACCTTCGTGATCGCGATCGCCCAATGGCCCGAAGTTGCCCGACTCACCCGGTCGATGGTGCTGGTGGAACGCGAAAAGCCCTACGTTTCCGCGGCCAGGATCCTGGGCCTGCACCGGATCCAGATCCTCATCCAGCACATCATCCCCAACGTCATCAAGCAGGCCACCCTGGTGGTCCTGCTCCTGCTGGCCCAGGCCGTGCTCCTGGAAAGCGCGCTCAGCTTCCTCGGAGCCGGCCCGCAGCGACCCTTCGCCACCTGGGGCCGCATCATCTCCGACGGCCAGGACTACATCACCACCTCCTGGTGGATGGTCACCCTGCCCGGCCTGGTCATTGTGCTCATGGTGGTGGGCGTCAACCTGCTGGGCGACGGCCTCCGCGACCGTCCCCGCCGCAAGAAGAAGGGTGCCTGACATGAACGCACAATCAAACACCAGCAGCCAATCCAACGCCACCAGCCATACGGAGCAGGCGCTCCTGGACGTCCGGGACTTCCAGGTTGAGCTGATCACCGACGCCGGCATCATCCGCGCAGTGGACTCCGTCAGCTTCAGCATTCACCGGGGCGAGACCGTCACCATCATCGGTGAGTCCGGTTCCGGCAAATCGACGACGGCGATGGGCATCCTGGGGCTCCTGCCTGAGGACCTGGCCGTGCTCTCCGGAACCGTGCTGATCGACGGCGTGGATGTCACGGCAGACCCCAAGGCGATGGGCCAGGTCCGCGGCAAGACCCTGGCCCTGATCCCGCAGGATCCCATGACGGCACTGAGCCCGGTCCATTCGATCGGGAGCCAGCTGTTCGAGGCCATCCGGATCGCCGGGGCAGCATCGTCCAAGGACAAGGACGCCGTCCGTGCCCGCGCCGTCCGCCTGCTGGAACAGGTACACATTCCCACCCCGGACAAGCAGCTGAAGAAGTATCCGCACCAGCTTTCCGGCGGCATGCTGCAGCGTGTGCTGATCGCCATCGCGCTGGCCAGCGAGCCACAGCTCCTGGTGGCCGATGAACCCACGTCCGCCCTGGACGTCACGGTGCAGGGCGGGATCCTTGACCTGCTCCTGGAACTCCAGGAACAGCGGGGGATCGGCATCCTGATGATCACGCACGACCTGGGCGTTGCCCGGCTGATTTCAGACCGCATCCACGTGATGAAGGACGGCTCATTTGTGGAGTCCGGCGACGTCCAGCAGATCGTGGAGCACCCCGCCACCGAGTACACCCGCACGCTGCTGGCCGCCGTGCCCGTCCTGGGGCCGTGGGATGAAACCCCCGACGCCGGCGACGCTTCTGCGAAAGCCGGACCTCCCGCCGTCGACCCCCAGACCGCCCTGACCCAGACCGGAGCCCGCCATGAGTAAACCCTTCCTCTCCGTCGAAAACCTGGTGGTGGACTACCACGTCCCGGGAGGCACTTTCCGTGCCGTGGACGACGTCTCCTTCACGGTGGACAAAGGCAAGACGATCGCCGTCGTGGGTGAATCCGGCTGCGGCAAATCCACCATCGCCAAGGCGCTCATGCGGCTGATCACCCCGGCCAGCGGCAGGATCGAACTGGACGGCACGGACCTGGCGTCGCTGAGTGAAGCGAAGCTCCGGCCGCTGCGCTCCAAGTTCCAGATGGTGTTCCAGGACCCGTACGGATCGCTGGACCCGCACCTGACCGCGCAGGACATCGTTGCCGAGCCGCTGAAGCTGCAGGGTGTCAGGTCACGGGCGGAGCGGAACAAGGCCGCCGCGAAGCTGATCGACCAGGTGGGCCTCCCGGCCAACTCCCTGGACAAGCACCCCGCGGAATTCTCCGGCGGGCAGAGGCAGCGGATCGGCATTGCCCGGGCCCTCGCCTCCAAGCCGGAACTGCTCGTCTGCGATGAGGCCACCAGCGCGCTGGACGTTTCCGTCCAGGCCCAGGTGCTGCGGCTGCTGAAGTCCATCCAGGAGGAAACCGGCATCACCTACGTTTTCATCTCCCACAACCTGGGCGTGGTGCAGGAAATCAGCGATAGCGTCATGGTGATGCAGCGCGGCAAGCTGGTCGAATCCGGCACCACCGCGTCCGTCCTGACCGCCCCCAAGGAGGACTACACCCGGAAACTCCGCCGCGCTGCGCTGGACCCTTCCACGATGCGCGGCGTCAAGCCACGGCACCTGGTCCGCTCCCTGGCGCTGTCCGGCCAGTCGCGCTGACAGCAGCGGCCCCCAAATACACCCGACTTCCACTGCAACCACGAGGAATCCAGACATGAGCAATCAGCCAGAAGGCACCCAGGTGGACGGCCTGAAACTACCCGTCTCCCGGCTGGTCCTGGGCACCATGACGTTCGGCGACACCGCTGACGAATCCACCGCGGGGCGGATGGTGGACGAGGCGCTCGACGCCGGCATCACCACCATCGACACTGCCAACGCTTACGTCGGGGGAGCCACAGAAGACATGCTCTCCCGCCTCCTGAAAGGGCGGCGCGACGACGTCATCCTCGCCTCCAAGGCAGGCATGCCGCACCCGGACCACGGCCAGCACTCGCCGCTGTCCGCCGCGGGACTGCGGAACAGCGTGGAGGGTAGCCTCCGCCGGCTGGGCGTGGACAGCATCGACCTGTTCTACCTGCACCAGCCGGACCGCACCGCAACATTGCAGGAGACCCTGGGCACCGTGGCCGAACTCGCCGCCGAAGGCAAGATCCTGGCCCTGGGCGTCTCCAACTTCGCTGCCTGGCAGATCGCGGACGTCATCCACGTAGCCCGCGAAGTTGGCGCACCCCGGCCTGTAGTGGCGCAGCAGCTCTATAACCTCGTGGCCCGCCGGGTGGAGGAGGAATACCTCGAATTCGCCTCCGCGCACAACGTCCACACAATGGTCTACAACCCGCTGGGCGGCGGGCTGCTCACCGGCAAGCACAGCTTCGAGTCCAAGCCGTCCGAGGGCCGCTTCGGCGACTCCAAGCTGGCGGCCATGTACACCCAGCGCTACTGGGACCGGCAGCTGTTCGACGCCATAAATGAACTCTCCCTCATTGCCCAGGAACTTGGCATCACACTGGCCGAGCTGTCCCTGCGCTGGCTGGCCTACCGGAACGGCGTGGGCTCCATGCTGCTGGGCGGATCCAAAGTGGAACAGCTCCGCGCCAACATCGCCGCCGTGGCCAACGGGCCGCTGCCGGCCGACGTCGTCGATGCCTGCGACGCCGTGGGTGCCGGGCTCCGCGGCCCGATGCCCGCCTACAACCGCTGACGCCTCCAACCGCTTACCCCGTCTGGACACGGCAACACGCCAAGCCCACACCCTCTGACTGAAGGTAGACAGATACACATGACAACGGAACTGGCCCTCGAATTCGCCCGCAAGATCCGGGCCCGCGAACACGCCGTCGGCTACTGGGCAGTATTGGACGCGCCCGTGGCCACGGAACGGATCGCCCGGCTCGGCTACGACTACGTGGCCCTCGATGCACAGCACGGGCTGCTCGGCTACTCGGGCGTGCTCAACGGTCTGATGGCCATCGACGCCGGGAACACCGCCGTCGGAATGGTCCGGGTGGAGGACAACAACCTGACCGCCATCGGCAAAGCGCTCGACGCAGGCGCCGTCGGAGTCATCGTCCCGCTGGTCAACACGGCAGCGGACGCCGCGGCAGCCGTGGCCGCCGCCAAGTACCCGCCCATGGGAGGCCGCTCCTATGGGCCCATGCGATCAGCGCTGCGGGTCGGCCCTGTCCCCGCCGAGGCCAACGCCGCCACCCTGGTGTTCGCCATGATCGAGACGCCGGACGGCCTGGCCAACGTCAAGGAAATCTGCGCCACACCGGGCTTGGACGGCATCTACGTGGGCCCGTCAGACCTGGCCATCGCCGTGGGCGGGGCATTCCCCGGGGATCCCGCCATCGAAGCGGAATTCAACGCTGCACTGGAAACCATCGCCGAGGCCGCCGCCTCCGCAGGCGTGGCAGCGGGCATTCATACGCCCGCCGGTGAGGTGGCTGCACTCCGGCTGCGCCAGGGCTACACCTTCGCCACCGTAGCCTCCGACCTCACGCACCTCGAACAGATCGCCAAGTCCCACCTCGACGCCGCCACCACCAAGGACTGAATCCCCGATGCAGAACACCCTCAGCAATGCCTACAGCACCATCACCCCGGACGGGACCCTCAAGCGAGCGGACGGTGCGGACTTCGCCTACCTTCCCGCGCCCACAGTGCAGAGCCACGCGGCCAACCTGCTGACCCTGCCTGACGGACGCCTTGGCTGCGTCTGGTTCGGCGGCACCCAGGAAGGCGTGCCGGACATCTCCATCTGGTTCTCCACCCTTGACGCCGGCAGCAGCCAGTGGTCAGCACCCCAGCAGCTTTCGGACGACCCTGCCCGCTCCGAGCAGAACCCCATCCTCTTCACGGCCCCGGACAAGGCGCTCTGGCTGCTCTACACCGCGCAAAAGGCGGGCAACCAGGACACCGCCGAGGTCCGCCGTCGGATTTCCACCGACAGCGGCCGCACCTGGGGCGAGGTGGAGACCCTGTTCCCGGCAAATGAAACGGGCGGTGTGTTCGTCCGCCAGCAGCCCGTGGTCCTGCCGTCCGGCCGCCTCATCATCCCGATCTTCCGCTGCATCACCACGGCGGGGGAGAAGTGGGTGGGCAACAGTGACGACAGCGCCGTGATGATCTCCGACGACGCCGGCGCAACATGGACCGAGCACGTGCTGCCCGGCAGCCTGGGCTGCGTCCACATGAACATCCAGCCCGTGGCCGACGGCTCCCTGTTGGCCCTGTTCCGCAGCCGCTGGGCGGACTCAATCTACGAATCCCGGTCCACCGACGGGGGCACCACCTGGACGGAACCGGTCCCCACGGAACTGCCCAACAACAATTCCTCGATCCAGTTCACTGCCCTCGCCGACGGCCGGCTGGCCCTGGTCTACAACCACAGCCGGGCAGAGGAATCAACGGAGCGGCGGCTCTCCCTCTACGACGAGATTGACGACGACGGCCTGGCCGAGGAGCAGGGCCAGCTCGCGGAACCCGCTCCCGGCGCTGCTGCGGCTGCCGACGGCGACACCCGCCGCGCCTTCTGGGGCACTCCGCGGTCTCCGATGACCCTGGCTATCTCCGAGGACTCCGGACGTTCCTGGCCGATCCGCCGGAACCTCGATGTGGGGGATGGCTACTGCCTGTCCAACAACTCCCGCGACGGACTCAACCGCGAATACTCCTACCCGTCCATCCACCAGGGACCGGACGGCGCCTTGAACATCGCCTACACGTACTTTCGGCAGGCCATCAAATTCGTCCGGGTTGGTCCGCAGTGGGCCTATGAAGGTACTGGAACTCCCGGAGACACCGAAGGAATCCGGGCCAATGCCGGATGAACAACATGCCGTAGTGACCGGCTGCAGCTCGGGCATCGGCAAGGCGATCGCCCTCAAGCTGTTGGCCGACGGATGGTCCGTTACCGGGCTCAGCAGAAGCGAAACATCCCTCGGCCCAGGCTTTGAGTGGAAGCATGCCGACCTTGCCGACGCGGAGTCCCTGCAGGATTCGGTAGCGGGCCTGCGCCCGGCCAACGCCCTGGTGCACGCTGCCGGCTTCCAGCGGACAGCGGCACTCGGCGATCTCGATCCGGCGGCACTTGCCGGAATGTTTACCGTCCATGTGGCGGCTGCCAGTGTTCTGGCCAACGCCCTGGTCCCTGCCATGCCCGACGGCGGCAGGGTGGTTCTTTTGGGCAGCAGGACGTCCACGGGCTCGCCGGGGAAAAGCCACTACGCCGCGACCAAAGCCGCGCTGCTTGGACTGGGACGGACGTGGGCCCAGGAACTGGCGCCGCGGGGGATCACTGTCAACGTGGTTTCACCCGGCCCGACGGACACACCCATGCTCAACGATCCGGGACGGGCAGCCACTCCGGTGCGGATGCCGGCCCTGGGCAACCTCGTGGACCCGGATGATGTGGCCGCGCTGACCGCCTTCCTGCTGGGGCCGCACGGGAAGTCCATCACCGGCCAGAACTACGTCATCTGCGGAGGCGCGTCACTGTGAAGTGTGCTCCGCCGTTGGCGGGCCTTCGGTGGGTCTGAAGGGGCCGGTGGTAAATGGTCACCGGAATCTCGTGTAGAGTCGTTCTTGTTGTTGTGTTTATGCAGTTGGTAATTCAGGCAGTACGCGCGGTCGAAAGTCCGCGTTCTTCTGAAGTAGCGGTTTTGAACACCCCACACCGGAGGACCCGAAAGTCGGGACTTTTCCTCCACCTTCACGAAGGACAAAAATAATGGCTACTGGTACCGTCAAATGGTTTAACGCTGAAAAGGGCTTCGGCTTCATTTCCCCCGATGACTCCTCACAGGACGTTTTCGCTCACTACTCCGCGATCGCCTCTTCCGGCTTCCGCTCACTCGAAGAGAACCAGAAGGTCTCCTTCGAAACCGAGCAGGGCCCCAAGGGTCCCCAGGCCGTAAACATCCAGTCCCTCTAATTCCTTAGAGACTCTGGGGCCTTCGGGTTTCATTTTCAAAGCAGGGCCGGTCACTGACCGGCCCTGCTTTTGTTAAGCGTACTTGGCTGTCCCAACTGGCAACTTGCGGGAAAAGCCCGCAAGCTAGATACACCGGGGGTAAGCAGGGGCGTGATCGACACGTACCCGCGCCGCACAGAAAGGCCCCCGGTGCCCAGACCAAAACGGCAACTCAATCCGTTGATCCGCAAGTACATCGGGGGCAGCGACCCCGCCCAGGCAGAGGCCAGGGGCCTCGGCGAGCTCAGGCCGGTGGAGCCGGCCGCCCGGCGGCAGGGGATGCCCGTCCTGGGCGATGGCCAGGTCTACGTGATGAAGTACGCGTCGCAGTACCACACGGCGTGGTGCCAGGTTGTGGCCGACAAATGGGACCACGCACCCAGGGGGCTGCTCGTGACAATGCTGGCCGACGTCGGGGCGCGGACCCGCTGCAAGGAATGCGACCGGCCCCTGAATGCAGCCGGCGCGTCGTCTGCGCCGGGACGCCACATGCAACCCCGGCCCACACAGGAAGCTCAGCCGCACGAAATAGTGATTCCGCTGAATGTCATTGCGGTCGCCCATGGAATCGCCTTCCTCGCGGCGGGGCCGGAATACCGGGAACTCTTTAAGGAAACCGCAGTGGAGCCTGCCACCCCGCTGTCCGTGGGCGGGCGGCGTGACGGCATGGTGAAGCGCCTGGACGCCGGCGGCGACGAACCGCTTGTGGTTGTCCAGTTGGACCCCCGCGCTAACTTCCAGGATGGGCCGTACCAGTTGCGCATGCGCCGTCCACTGCTGCGGTCGGCGACCAAGCCCTATGCCGTGGAGTCCGTTGAACCGGCGCCGCAGGCATAGCACCCTCGTTTAACCCACGTGTGCCAGCATCCTGACGCTCCTCAGCCGGCGACTCCGGCGAGCAGCCCCGCGCCGGTCCTGGCGCCGTCGGCCCCTCGGAGCCGCTGGCCTGCCGTGGCGGCGGCAGCGCGGAAGGTCGCTGAGTTGACGACCTCCCCGACGGCCCCGGCAATCCCATCCGTAGACGCTGACGCGTTGATCAGCAGACCGGCGCCCGCATCCTGGACCGCCTGGCCCACCATCCGCTGATCGAGCAGGGGATGCATCGGGGCGATCACCAGGGGCAGGCCGTGCGCCAATGCGAGCATGGTGGTGGCGTGCCCGCCATGTCCCACCACCGCAACGCACTCCGGCATGACCTCCCTGTGCGGAAGGTAGCCGTGCACCGTGGCGTTCGGCGGTGCCCGGAGCGCCGCCGGATCAATGGCCGGCCCGGTTGTCAGGACCACGTCAAGGGGCAGCCCCGCCACCGCATCGAGGGCCTTCTGCATGAACACATCCTGCCTCTTGAAGACAGTGGTGCTCAAGCTGATCAGGATCCTGGGCCTCGAACCGGGCGGGACAGGACGGGACGGCCGGTCCCGCCCACACCACCTTCCCGTTCCCGTCCAGGTTGCCGGCCGGGTCAAGCCGCGGGTCAGCGCACACAAGGATTCGGTGTGCCTGCTGCATCACCCGCCGCGGGCCCAGCCCGCGCATTGCCAGCGCCGCCGTGATGGGAGTCCGGCGGAACGGGCCGTCGAAGAACGCGTAGAAGCTGTGAACCAGGGCCACTGTGCGGAGTCCAGTCTTGGCCGCCGCATTAATGGCTGCCAGCAGCAGGCAGTCCACGACCAGCACGTCCGGCGGTTCCTTCCGGGCTTCCTCCACAACGTCCCGTGCGATGCCGGCGTCCGAGAACACTGACACCATCATGGACACCTGCCGCAGGGTGGGCATCTGCTCGGCGGGGGCCATCCGGACCGCATGACTGTACGGCTGGAACTCCGCACCGGAAGCCCTTATCGCGGCGGCCTGCTGCGGGTGGCCCAGAAATCGCACCCGGTGCCCGAGCTCCAGCAGCTCACGGGCAATGCCGACGGCGGGAGGCAGGTTCCCGCCGGCGTCGAGCGTTGCGAAGAGGAAGTTGGACACCGGAGCCTCCTGACCTCACGACCACCGGCCCCGGTTCGCTCCCCACCCGTCCCCTTACCTAGCAAGCTCAGCCAGGGAACGCTGCGGGCGTGGGCCCAGGCTCAACCACCGGCCCAGTGGTCTACTTGTCGGGGTTGGGATCCCGCACGTCCTTCTCCCCAATGTCCGCGGCACCCAGGGCGGCAGCTGCGGGACCGTGGACGGGTTCGTGTTCGCGGACCCGGATCTCCGGGTGGTGAAGGTCCAGGGCCGGGCGCTCCGATCGGATCCGGGGCAGCGAAGTGAAGTTGTGCCGCGGCGGCGGGCAGGACGTGGCCCACTCGAGTGAGGCACCGAAGCCCCACGGATCGTCAACGGTGACCTTTTCGCCGGCCCGCCAGGTGATGTAGACATTCCAGAAGAACGGGATGAGCGAGGCTCCCAGAAGGTATGAGCTGATGGTGGAGAACTGGTTCATCCAGGTGAAGTTGTCCTGAGGCATGTAGTCCGCGTAGCGGCGGGGCATTCCCTTGGCGCCGAGCCAGTGCTGGATGAGGAATGTGCCGTGGAAGCCCAGGAACAGCATCCAGAAGTGGATCTTGCCGAGCCGTTCGTTGAGCATGGAGCCGGTGAATTTTGGCCACCAGAAGTAGAAGCCCGCGAACATCGCGAACACCACGGTTCCGAACACCACGTAGTGGAAGTGCGCCACTACAAAGTAGGAGTCAGACACATGGAAATCCAGCGGAGGCGACGAAAGGATGATCCCAGTCAGGCCACCGAAGAGGAACGTGACAAGGAAGCCGAGGCTCCACAGCATTGGAGTCTCGAACGTCAGCGAACCGCCCCACATGGTGCCGATCCAGTTGAAGAACTTCACACCGGTGGGCACCGCAATCAGCATGGTCATAAAGGCGAAGAACGGCAGCAGCACCGAACCGGTCACATACATATGGTGGGCCCACACCGTCATGGACAGGGCGGCGATGGCGATGGTTGCGTAGACCAGACCCTTGTAGCCGAAGATCGGTTTGCGGCTGAAGACCGGGAAGATCTCGGACACAATACCGAAGAACGGCAGCGCAATGATGTACACCTCGGGGTGGCCGAAGAACCAGAACAGGTGCTGCCACAGGACCGCTCCGCCGTTTTCTGGGTCATAGATGTGCGCACCGAAGCGGCGGTCCGCGCCGAGGCCGAACAGCGCTGCGGCCAGCGGCGGAAAGGCCATAATCACGAGGATGGATGTGACAAGGGCGTTCCACGTAAAGATGGGCATGCGCCACATCGTCATGCCGGGAGCACGCATGCAGATGATCGTGGTGATGAAGTTGACGGCACCAAGAATCGTTCCGAAACCTGAGAGCGCCAGGCCGAATACCCAGAGGTCCCCGCCGACGCCTGGGCTGAAAGTGGTGTTGTTAAGCGGGGCGTAGGCGAACCAACCAAAGGACGCCGCACCCTGGGGGGTGATGAAACCGGAAACGGCGATGGTGGAGCCGAAGAGGAAGAACCAGAACGCCAGCGCATTCAGCCGCGGAAAGGCGACGTCGGGGGCGCCGATCTGCAGGGGCATGATCACGTTCGTAAAGCCGGCGAACAGCGGAGTGGCGAACATCAGCAGCATCATGGTGCCGTGCATCGTGAAGAGCTGGTTGTACTGCTCCTTGGTCTGCAGGATCTGCATGCCCGGTTCGAAGAGCTCTGCACGGATCAGCAGGGCCATCACTCCAGCCATCATGAAGAATACAAACGACGCGATCAGGTACATGTACCCAATGACCTTGTGGTCAGTGGAAGTGATCCAGGTGACGATGAGGCTGCCCTTGCGCCGCGGTACCACTGCGGGCGCGGCCGTAGCGGCGACCCCTTCAGATGAATGCCCTGTGATGGCCATTTTCACCTCGTCCGGACGGCACCAGTGGGGCCTCTTGCCTGAGCCCCATCACCGCCCCGAAAGATTTTCCGAGACCGCGATTTCCTTCAGGTTACCCATGAATACAGCTTCGGGAAAGAGCACGAAGGTGACGCAGGACGGCTCGAATATTCGCCTCCCCGGTGCGTCCCCTCTATAAGGAAAAGCGAGGCACTCCTAGGGCAGCCCCATCGCATTCCGCACTTCGTCCAGGATGTGGTGCATCGCGGTCTCGGCCGTGGTCGCGTCCCCACCGGCAACCGCAGCGGCAACATTCTCGTGGGCCTGGAGCGCTTCTTCCCGGGGTTTGAATGGCATCAGGCCTTGCTTGGTCCGGCTGGTAAGTACCTCGGCCACCATCCCCTCCAGCGCCGTAAACATCTCATTGCCGCAGCTCTGCAGCAGCAGGCAGTGGAACTCGATGTCGGCGGCCAGGAATGCCTCCAGTTCTCCCGCCTCGCCGAGGCGCCTCAGCTCCGTTGCCAGGGCAACCAGCTGGGCGCGCTCAGCAGCGCTGGCCCGCCGGGCAGCCCCCGCGGCGGCAATGGGTTCGACGGCGATGCGCAGTTCCGTGAGGCTGCTGTACTGCTGCGCACGGCCGTCGGAGGCAAGGCGCCAGCGCACCAGTTTCGGGTCGAAGACATTCCACAGCGCCCGCTCCTGCACCACAATGCCCACCCGCCGCCGCGAGTACACCAGGTTCATCGATTCCAGGACCTTCATGGTGTCGCGGGCTACCGTCCGTGACACCCCATATTCCTGCTGGAGCTTGTCCAGGGTGAGGCGGCTGCCCGGAGGAAGGCTCCCGGAGGCGATGGCAACGCCAACGGCCTCAAGAACGCGTCCTTGCATCGCGGGGGAAGCCCCGCCGTCGTCCGCGCCATCCGCGGGCCCTGCTGTCGCCGTCGACAATCTGCTGCCTCCATCTGCGCCAGAGGCGCCTTCACAGCGTACCGAATATGAAGCAAAGGTATGACTTGTGACACTAAAAGATAGTATCTATTGGCTTTAATGGTGATACCTTATCTCCAGTGCATCTCACAGCGGGGTGCACGGCGAGCTTCTTCCCTAAGCCAAAGACGTCTTCTCCGGAGGTAAAACACATGCTGTATCCAGCCACGCACCTGGTGGTGATGGGCGTTGCCGGCTCCGGCAAGTCCACCATTGCAGCGGCCCTGTCCCAGCAGCTTGGCTGGGCCTGTGCCGAGGCCGACGAGTTCCATCCCCAAACGAACATCGACAAGATGTCCCAGGGAGTTCCCCTGCAGGACGAGGACCGCTGGCCCTGGCTCCTGCAGATCCAGAACTGGATGACCGGGCAGGCAGCGGCCGGCCACAGCACAGTCCTGACCTGTTCCGCGCTCAAGCGGAGCTACCGCCAA
This sequence comes from Arthrobacter pascens, assembly GCF_030815585.1. Taxonomy (NCBI): domain Bacteria; kingdom Bacillati; phylum Actinomycetota; class Actinomycetes; order Micrococcales; family Micrococcaceae; genus Arthrobacter; species Arthrobacter pascens. The sequence goes on along the minus strand of NZ_JAUSWY010000001.1, from coordinate 3,210,961 downwards.
CTCCTGTCAGCGGCTGAAGGCCGGGTTCTTTTTATCCACCTGGACGGCGAGGCCGGCCTGATCGGCCAGCGCATGCAGGGACGGGAAGGCCACTTTATGCCGCCCACCCTGCTGCCCAGCCAGTTGGCCACCCTGGAACCTCTCAGCCCCGAGGAGCTGGCGGCAGGGAGCCTCCGCCTGGACATCTCCCAGGCTCCGGAGGAGCTCGTGGAGGCCACCATCGCCGCGCTGAAACTCCCCGCGGTACCGGCAACCGGAGTTTCCTGAACCCTCCGGCCCCCTTTTTCATCTTCACCCCCAATAAGTTCTGTTTCAAAGGAGAACCATGACCATCGAAGGATGGACCCAGACGATGGGCGCAGGCCCCCTGCTGCTCATCGCTGCGGCCGCGATCGTCGCCCTGCTGTTCCTGATCATCAAACTGCGGATGCACGCACTGGTCGCCCTGATCCTGATCAGCCTCGCCACCGCTTTTGCCACCGGAATCCCCGCCAACCAGGTGGTGCCAGTGTTGATCAACGGCTTCGGGACAACCCTCGGGACGGTGGCGCTCCTTGTTGGCCTGGGCGCCATGCTCGGCCGCATCGTTGAAACCAGCGGCGGTGCCAAAGTCCTGGCGGACTACCTCATCGGTGTCTTCGGCGAGAAGCGTGCCCCGTTTGCGCTGGGCCTCGCGTCCCTGATCTTCGGCTTCCCCATTTTCTTCGACGCCGGCCTGGTAGTGATGCTGCCCGTCGTCTTCGCCGTCGCCCACCGCCTGGGCGGGGGAGTGCTGCGTTACGGTCTTCCCGCTGCCGGCGCGTTCTCCGTGATGCACATTTTCCTGCCGCCGCACCCGGGACCCGTCTCGGCAGCTGCCTTCTTTGACGCGAACATCGGCCTGGTCCTGATCGCCGGCCTGATCACCGCCATCCCCACCTGGTACGTCACCGCCTACCTCTTCGGCCTGTGGACCGGCAAGAAGCTGGTCCTGCCCGTCCCGGAAATCCTGGGCCACGCCAGCGCCGAAGCCGAGTCCCACCCGCCGCGGTTCCGCACCATCATCGGGCTGCTGCTCCTGCCGCTGGTGCTCATCTTCATCAACACCGGCCTCAACACCCTGGCCTCCTCCGGCGCGCTGTCCGAGTCCGTCAAGAACGAACAGTGGTTCCAGATCCTGCGCACCATCGGTGAAACTCCGGTGGCGCTGCTGATCGCGGTGCTGGTGGCCGTGTTCGTCCTGGGTGCCCGCCGCGGCAAGGACGCGGGCGCCATAGAGAAGCTGCTCGAATCCTCGCTGGGCCCGGTCTGCTCCGTCATCCTCATCACCGGCGCCGGCGGCATGTTCGGCGGCGTGCTGCGTGCCTCGGGCATCGGCGATGCACTGGCCGACGTACTGGGCAACCTGGGCATCCCGCTCATCCTGGCGGGCTTCCTGATCTCCGCGATCCTGCGCATCGCCCAGGGCTCCGCCACCGTGGCGCTGACCACCACCGCGGGTCTCATCGCCCCGGCCGTGGCGCTGGCAGGACTGACGGGAATGCAGGTGGCCGCCCTGGTCATCGCCGTGGCTGCCGGTTCCGTGGTGGTCTCACACGTCAACGACTCCGGCTTCTGGCTGGTGGGCCGCTTCTTCGGCATGGACGTCAAGACCACACTGAAGACCTGGACCGTCATGGAAACCCTGATCGGCGTGATGGGCTTCGCCATCGCCGCGGCGCTCTTCGTGCTCGCCGGAGTGGCGGGCTAGCGCCAGCCACAACTCACTGAAGTATGACGGCGGCGGGACGGTCAGCGGATGACCGTCCCGCCGTCGTCGTACCCGCGGATTACCAACCGCTGCCAGCGGGCGTTTGTTGCCTAAGAGGAGCCTACGCCCGGGATTTGCGTTCTTTGGGTGCCTTCGGCGGGAGCCCGGCCACGTACGCGAACGCCTTCTCGACCCAGGCCCTTGCCCGCGCCTCGTCCCCCTCGCCTTCAGCGTTCCACACCTCCGGGAGCCCGGTGTAGCCGCCCATGGGGCGCTCCACGGGCCCGAACGGGACGGTCCGCTCGGTGCCTTCAAGCTCTGCGCGGTCTTCGCTGGAGAGCCTGACGCCGATGGTCGGGCCGAACAGCCCGGCGAACATGTTGCCGTTCACGAAGGCGCCCAGGTTGCCGAACATCGGTTTGATGACCACCTCAGGCCGGTCCGGCACCACCGACCGGAAACGTTCCTTGTCCGCCTCGGACGCTTTGGGCATCTCCATTGCTTTCTTCTCCCGGTTGCGGTGGACATGTAGGATCCGAGTGCAGGATATGCCCGTTGCGGCATCCGGTACAGGCCGGACGCAAACGCACTGGCGGGAACACCCGCGGCTCCGCCGCCGTTATAACAGCGGCACGCACTCCAAAACTGCCCGCCGTGATTTGCCCGATCAAAGGACACGCCATGACCCCTCGCACCATCGTGATCACTGGCGCCAGCGACGGCATCGGCGCAGCCGCCGCGCGGACGCTGGCTGAGGCAGGGGCGCGGATGGTCGTCGTCGGCCGTTCCTCCGAAAAGACCCGGCGCATCGCCAAAGAGCTCAACGCTGACTACTTCGTCTGCGACTTCGCCGAACTGGCCCAGGTCCGCACGCTCGCCGCGCAGCTGAAGGAAAACTATCCCCGGATCGACGTCCTGGCCAATAACGCCGGCGCCATCATGGGCCAGCGCGAACTCACCGTGGACGGGCACGAGTCCACTTTCCAGGTCAACCATCTGGCCCCGTTCCTGCTGACCACGGAGCTCATGGATGTGCTTACTGCCAGCAACGCCAAGGTCATCAACACCTCCAGCGGGGCCAACGGCTTCGGCAGACTGGATCTGGAGGACCTCAGCTCCGCCCGCAAGTACACCACCAACCGCGCCTACGGCACCGCCAAGCTCGCCAACATCCTCTTCACAACGGAACTGAACCACCGATACGGCAGTGAAGGAATCACGACGGCGGCGTTCCACCCAGGCGTGGTGGCCACCAACTTCGCCGCAGACTCCACCAGCCACATGCGCCACGCCTACAAGACGCTGCTGAAGCATTTTATGCTCACCCCTGACCAGGGCGCCGACACCCTGCTGTGGCTCATCAACGGCACAGCCGGCACTGACTGGGTCTCCGGCGCCTACTACGCCAAACGGGCCTTGGCCAAGGCAAACCCCCAGGCATACGACGCCGAGCTGGCACGCGGCCTCTGGGACCGCAGCGCAGAGCTGGTGGCGCGTTAGGCCTGGCACCTACGCCGATAGGGCCACCTGGAGTTTCGCATTGAGTGAAGCCTGAGCACGGCCGGAATTATTCGCCCAGCAGCCCGTACGTGCTGATGACGTTGCCCTTGCTGGTCCGGTACTGGTCCTGCAGGCTGAGCCGGGTGACGGGATCGTCGGTTTCGAACAGGCGCCGGCCACGCCCCGCCACCACCGGGTGAGTCATGAGGGTCAGCGAATCCAGCAGGCCGGCGAACAGTAGCTGGCGCACCACTGAAATGCTGCCGCACACGGCGATCTCGCCGCCGTCGCGCTGCTTCAGCCCGGCCACGAAACCCTCCAATGAGCCCTCGATAAGGTGCGAGTTCTGCCACTCCAGCGGCTCCGCCAGGCTCCGCGAGGCCACGTACTTCTGCACCGGGTTGATGAAGCCGGCAAAGTCCTCATCCACGGACGCGTTGGGCCAGTATCCGGCCCACTCCTGGTAGCTGACTCGGCCCAGCAGCACTGTGTCCGACCGCTCCATGAACGCCGTCATGCCCTGGCCCAGTTCCTCGTCGAAGCTGTCGAACTGCCAGAGATTCGGCTCGGACACCACCCCATCCACGGAATGGAACAGGCCGGCGGTAACTTTGCGCATGGGGACCTCCAGATTGGTGCCAACGGTTGGTTCGGGCCGGCGGCGGCCGGACAGGTCCTACGGTATTCCCAGGAGTGGCGTTGGGGAAGACTCTGCTCCCTGCTTGGGTAGCCGGATGCCAGCCGCAAATGCGTAACTTTTGAGCACGCGGCCACGCGCGGCCCGCGTGAATCCGGCCTCGACGTTCTCCCAATCACTCAAATGATACGCATTCCGGGCGGTGTAAACGACGGTGCCGTCGGGGCATCCAACAGTGGCCCAAAAGGCCCCCAAAACGCGGCCCAAAGTTAGGTTCATCACGTGCCTCTGCGTGTTGCGCGATTCCTCCCCCTGTCAGCCGCATACTGATCTTGAGCGGCTCTCACCCCGCCCCGGACAGTCAGGAGGTAATGTATGGAAACCCTGAAGAAAATCGTACGAAACCAGTATTTCCCCGCAGCCGCGGTGCTCATTGCTGTCCTGCTTTTCTGGGCCGTTGGCCTGGTGGGTGGCCTGTCCATGCTGAACGACGGCAATCCGCCCATCGCCACCCTGACCTGGATGCTGTTCGTCTACATGGCCGCAGTCATTACCCCGCTCGCCGGAGTGATGGCAGCCATTGACCTGGTCCGCCGCTGGCGGCGCAACCGCCAGTACGAACTGGTCCAGTTGGCTCACGGCGAGGCGGCACAGGACGCTCTGGTCCAGGACAACATGGTGCAGGACAACCCGGCTCAGAACAGCACAGGCCAGGACGACACGGCACAAATTGATGCGGTGCGGGAGGAACCTGTACAGGACAAGCCTGCCGAAACTCAGCCAGCCGAGACTAAGTCTGCAGTGAAGCAGCTTGCAGCGAACCAGCCCGCCCAGAACCAGTCAGCCCAGAAGCCAGCCCGGAACCAGCCTGCCCAGTCAAAGCCCGCCCAGGCTAAGTCCGCACGCAAAAAGGCAGCCTAGCCGCGCGGGCCCATGCTACCGGGCCAGTTCCACGCGGTTCCTGCCGGCGGCCTTGGCTGCGTAGAGCGCGGCGTCGGCTTCGCCCAGCAGTTGCTCGGCGCCCACACGGTGCTCCGCCGTGAAAGCCGAAATCCCCGCGCTGAGCGTCAGCTGCCCTAAAGGATCCCCGGAATGCGCGATCTCCAGCTTCCGAACACGGTTCAACGCCCGTTCCATAAACGCCCCGGCGCCGGCCTGTGTCTGGTTCGGCAGGACCAGGAGGAATTCCTCGCCGCCGAACCTGTACACGCCGTCGGTCTTCCGCGCCTGGCCGACCAGCGCCGCAGCCACAGCCCGCAGCGCAAGGTCGCCCGCCTGGTGGCCGTATATGTCGTTGTAGCTCTTGAAGTTGTCGACGTCGCACATGGCCAGGCAGTAGCCCTCCGCATACCGGTGGCTGCGCGCGTGCAGCTGTTCCAGGTCCTCGGACAGTTTCAGCCGGTTGTGCAGCCCGGTGAGGGGATCGGTCCGCGCCTGGTGCGAGAGCACCTTGCGGTAGTGCGCCAGATCGGCGTGCAGCGTGGTCACCCGCAGCGCCACCAGCAGCCGGGTGTGCATCACAAACGGGTCCAGCGGCTTGGTGACATAGTCATCAGCGCCGGCCTCCAGTCCGGCCAGCACATCGTCCCGGGAGCCCTGCGAGGTCAGCAGCACGATGTACGTGTACAGCTCCGCCTCGCGCGCCCGGATGGCCCGGCACAGCGCCAGCCCGTCCATCCCGGGCATCATCCAATCCGTGACCACCACGTCCGGCTGGTGCGCCAGGTACAGCGCCCACGCTTCGTCGCCGTCCGCCGCCGCCAGGCAGAAATGCCCATAACTTTCGACGGCGGCTTTGGCCACCAGGAGCGAGCCCGGATCGTCGTCCGCCACCAGGACTTTCACCGCGCCACCGCCAGCGCCTCATCCAGTTCCGCGTCCACCAGCGCCAGCTCTGCCTCGAGCCTGCTGACCAGTTGTGGGCCGTCGTCGTGGTTTCCGTTGCGGCCAATCCCTTCCAGCTCCTGGCACAGGCCGGCCACGGCCGTGGCGCCGATGTTGGCTGCCGCCCCCTTGAGGACGTGGGCGGCCCGCACCAACGCCTGCCCGCCGCCGTCGTTCACGGCCTCGCGGAGTGAGGCAAGCCGTGCGGGGACGTCCCGCCGGAACGCATCTGCGGTCGCTGGCAGCAGGCCCCGGCCGTCCGCGGGGCCGAGCTCACGCAGGATGGCAAGCCGGTCCGGATCCACCGACGGCGGCCGGGAAGTTTCCGCGGCCGGCTCGGGAATCCAGCGGGTCAAGGCAGCCTCAAGCTCAGCCGCGTCCACAGGCTTGGCGAGGTAGTCATCCATGCCCGCGGCGAGGCAGCGTTCACGGTCACCGTACAAGGCCCCCGCGGTCATGGCAATGATGGGGAGGCGGCTGTGTTTTCCGTCGCGGCTGCGGATGACCCTGGTGGCATCGAAACCGTCCATGACCGGCATGTGGCAATCCATCAGGATCGCGGCATATTGGGTGGTGGTCGTGGCGGAGACGGCCTCGGAGCCATCGGCAACGACGTCCACCGCGTAGCCCAACTTCGTCACCGTTGCCCGGGCCACCAGCTGGTTGACCTCGTTGTCCTCCACCACCAGGACACGGCCCCGGGAGGGCACGGCCTGCGCGGACGGTTCGGCTGGCGCTGCCGGTAAAAGCGCCGCGGATCCGGACCCCGCGGCAGGAGTCTTCGCTCCGGACATTCCTGTGGCCCCCGGTTCGTGGGCGGACATCAGACGGACCAGGCGGTTGTACAACTCGGAGCTGCGCACCGGTTTCATCAGCCATTCACGGACCCCGGCCTCGGAAACCTCTGCCGGGTTGACCTGCATAGTGGAGGTGAGCATGATCAGCTCGATGTCCGCCAGGCCGGCGTCGGCCTTGAGCTCGCGTGCCAGTTCCAGGCCGTCCGTGTCCGGCATGCAGAGGTCCAGGACCGCGATGTCGAAGGGCTCTCCGGCAGCGGCCGCCTCCCGGGCTCGGGCCAGGGCGGACTGGGCATCCGGCACCGCCTCCGGCCGCAGGCGCCAGCCGCGCAGCTGGGATTCCAGCACCAGGCGGTTGGTGGCGTTGTCATCCACCACCAGCACCCTCAGCCCGTTCAGGAAACCGGCGGCCGGGGCGGGGGCGCTGGAGCCGGTGACCACCGGCAGGGGTATGCAGAACCAGAACGTGCTGCCTTCCTGCAGTTGGCTCTTCAGCCCTATCTCCCCGCCCATTGCCTCCGTGAGCCGCCTGCAGATGGCCAGCCCCAGTCCGGTGCCGCCGTATCGCCGTGTGGTGGAGGCGTCCGCCTGGGAAAATGACTCGAAAAGCCGTGAGTGGTGGGCCGGATCAATGCCGATGCCGGTATCGCTGACGTCGAAGCGCACAATTGCGCTGCCATCCTCCTGGACCTCCGCCCGGACCCGGATGGACACCTCGCCGGAGGACGTGAACTTCACCGCGTTGGAGGTCAGGTTCAGGAGAATCTGGCGGATCCGGCCGGAATCACCGGACAGCAGGGCCGGAACTTCCGGATCGCAATAGGCAATGAGTTCCAGCTGCTTGGCCTGCGCGGCCTCAGCGAGCAGCCCGGCCACTTCCTCCACCAGGAGCCGCGGATCGAAGGGCCTGACGTCCAGGTCCACCTTGCCGGCCTCCAGCTTGGAGAAGTCCAGGATGTCGTTGATGAGTCCGAGCAATGCCTCGCCGGCACCCTTGACACCTTGTGCGTACTGCTTCTGGGTCTCGTCGAGGGGGGTGGCCAGCAGCAGGGCGGTCAGCCCCACCACCCCATTCATGGGCGTGCGGATCTCGTGGCTCATGGTGGCCAGGAATTCGGACTTCAGCCGGCTGGATTCCAGTGCGGCCTCCCGGGCGGCCTGCAGCTCCAGTTCCGCGGCCCGGCGCTGCGTGATGTCACGGGCGATGGTGGCGATGCCGCGGAGCTGCCCGGCGTCGCGGATGGGGGAGATGGTCAGGGACACCGGAATGGCGGTCCCGTCCTTCTTCAGGTGCTCAGTCTCGTGCCTTATGGCTCCCCGGCCTTCGGCGAGCTGCTGGAAAGCCTCCATGTCGCGGTCCCAGTTGCCAGGCACCAGGAGGAAGCTCCCATCGCGTCCGATCACTTCCTCGGCTGTGTACCCGTACTGCCGTTCGGCGCCCGCGTTCCAGCTGGTGATGATGCCCTCCGGAGTGGTGGCCAGGATGGCGTCGGCCGACGCATTGACGATCGCGCCAAGTCCTTCCAGCTCCGCGGTGCGGGCCGCGACTTGCTGCTCCAGGCCGCTGGTCAGGGTGATGTTCTCAATGATGATCAGCACCTGCCGCACCAGTATGAAAACCACTGTTGCCCTGCCCGCCACCAGCAGGAAGGGACTCAGCTCGTGAACGTGCGGCGCTGCAAACAGGGCCACGGCGGCCATCATGGGAACGTACGGGAGCAGCTCCAGCGCCAGCGCATAGGCCTTCCGGTCCGGTCCCGGCTTCTCTTCAAACGGCATCAGCGGTGCCACTGCAATCAGCAGGAACGCCGAGACCCATCCCAGGGCCAAGGGCGAGCCTGTGACACCAAAGATGCCCTCGAAGGTCAGCCGGACGTAAATGGTGTCAGTGACGGTGAGGAGCAGCAGCCCGCCGCCGAAGCACAGCCACGGCAGCCGTTCGCCGTGCCTGCGCATCGCCAGCACCAGGACCAGGGACGTGATGACCACATCCACCACCGGATACCCCAGGTTTGTCAGCCAGGTGAGGAGATCGCCGCTCCCGGAGCTGAAGACGGGCCCCAGAGCCGTGAACCAGCTGACCACCAGGACCGAGCCGGCTATGACGGCGGCATCCATGACTGTCCGGAACAGGGCCACCCGGCTGCCGCTGCGCCGTTTGAAGGTGAAAAGGGCGACGGCGGCCGGCACCGAATATGACAGGAACAGGGCATCCGCCAACGACGGGAAAGGATAGACGTTGTTGTAGGCGAGGCCGTAGAAGGTGTAGACCGCCATCCCTGCTGCCCAGACGTAGGCAGCCGCCGCCATGAACGCCCAGGCGCGGGCGTTCACGCCGCCGCGCAACGCTGCCCGGCTGCAGCTGGCGCCGGCCAGCAGGGCCGCCACAAGGATGGAAAAGTCGCCGGCCACCAGCGCCGGAGGGGTGCCGCTGTTGGCAGCTAAGTACAGCCCGATCACAGCCAGCACCACAGCAGTCAGCAAGATCAGCCATCCCAGCGTCGCCTTGCTGCTACCGATACTGGGCCGCTTCCCTGGCCGCCGCGCCAGGAGACCAGTCTGAGACACGCGGATCCCTCCCCCTAGGTGCGCCATTCACCCAAGACCAGGTTTAACCGGGAATTGGCCACCCGAGACCAGAGTGCAGACGCAAGGCTATGATATCCCTCACGTCAAGAAGTCGTCTGGGACCGGAACTTCGCGTCCACGTGGACCACGTCCCTGCCGGCGCGCTGCAGCAGGCTTGCGGCAACCCCCGACCGGTAGCCTGACTCGCAGTGGACCCATACCTTGCCGCCGGGTACCTCCTCCATCCGCTTCAGCAGCTCATGCAGCGGAATGTTCACGGCGCCGGCGAGGTGGCCGGCGTCGTACTCGTCAGTGCGCCGGACGTCCAGCACCACGTCCCCGTCGCTGCGCTGGCGCAGCATTTCCTCCCAGCCCACCCGCGGATAGGACACGACGGCGGTTCCTACGGCGAGTGCCTCCGGTTCCGTCCCCAGCGCTGCGTCGGGGGAGTCGATGCCGATGCGCGAGAGGTCCCGGATGGCCTTCTCAACGTCCGTGCGTCCGCCCACCAGGGTGAGCTGCCGGCCCCAGGGCAGGACCCACCCCAGGTAGGCGGTGAAGCTGGATCCGCGGCCGTATTCGAAGCTGACTGAGCCCTGTAGATGGCTGCTGGCGAACGCCACCCGGTTGCGCAGATCCACCACCCACTCGCCGTCCTCCAGCCTGCGCGAGAGTTCGGCAGGATCAAGCGATTCCGGGACGGTGAGGTCCGCCGGACCCGGGCCCTGGATGTTGGCCGGCGCCATGTGCGCGTAGTAGGACGGGTACGCCGTGAGGTTGGCGATCAGCTCCCGCACAAAGTGGTCCTCGTCCGGATCGGTCAGGGCGTGGTTGGTTTCCAGCTGCTGCGCGATGGTGGATTCGTGTGCGCCCGACGCCGGACCGGACGAACAGAACGAGCCGAAGCCATGCGTGGGGTACAGGGCTGCCTCCGGCCCGGCCTCCTTCACCAGACGGCGGACCGACGTGTACTGGTCACGTGTGAGCTGCTCGGTGTCTTCGGGGGCCACGAGGTCAGTCCGTCCTACCGATCCGTACAGCAGGCTGCCGCCCGAAAACACCGCTTGCTGGTCGCCGTCGGTGACCACATAGGAGAGGTGATGGTGGGTGTGGCCGGGCGTGGCCACCGCCTTCACGGTGAGCCTGCCCACCTGGACTGTATCGCCGTCGGCTATTGGCCGGTGTTCAAACCCGACGGCGGCTGCCGGGTTAACCAGGTACCACGCGCCGTGGGCGCCGGCCAGAACGAGGCCACCGGTGAGGTAGTCGTTGTGCAGGTGCGTTTCGGCGACGTGGGTGATCCGCACACCGGCCTCTGCGGCGGCCGTTTCAACCCTGTCCGTGTCCCGCTGCGGGTCGATGACAAGCGCCACCTGGCCGTCGTGAACCAGATAGCTGCGGTCTCCGAGCGGCGGTGTTTCAATCACAACGACGTCCATGGTTTTCATTGTCCTCGTTCCGGGTGCTCAAACGCGGCACTTGGATAGGGTGGAGGAATGACCGATGCCCCCTTGAACGTTGTTGTGCTGCTGTTTCCCAGTGTCACGCAGCTGGATTTCACCGGGCCCGCCCAGGTTTTCTCGAAGATTCCGAACGCCCGGGTCCATCTGGCGTGGCACGATCTGGACCCGGTCAGCACCGACGGTGGATGGTGCATCGTGCCCACCACTATGTTGGAAGACTGTCCTCCCGCTGACGTGCTGTTTGTGCCGACTTCGCGTTCGTGCTCGCAGCCGAACTCTATGGCGACGAAACCGCCCGCCGCACCCAATTGGCCATCGAGTACGACCCGGAACCTCCCTTTGATCACGGTTCACCCATGAAGGCAGACCCGGCGCTGGTGGCCGAAATAACGGCCGCCACCCGCGGCCTGCGGATCGAAATGGTCCGCAAAGGCGCCAAGGCACTCGGCGTGGCCAACCGCCAGGCCTAGTCCTTACCGGTTCTTCAGCGCGTCAATCGCCTCTTGAGCCTGCTGCACGGCCAGCTCAAGCCGGGCTCCGGTTTCCGGCAGGGAAAACAGGTAGCCCTGCAGCGAATCGCAGTCCAGGGCCGTCAGGTAGTCGGCCTGAGCCACGGTCTCGACGCCCTCGGCCGTGACCGTCAGGCCCAGGCTGTGCGCCATGTTGATCATCGAACTGAGGATAGGGAGGCGTTCAGCTCCGGTCCGCACCATGGAGACAAAGGTCTTGTCGATCTTCACAGTGTCCACCGGCAGGTCCTGCAGCCGGCCCAGCGAGGAGTATCCGGTGCCGAAGTCATCCAGGGCAACCCGGACGCCCGCCTCGCGCAGGCTGCTGAGCTGTTGGATCAGGCTGCAGTCGGCGTCGAAAAATACACTCTCCGTGACCTCCAGGACCAGTTGGTAGGCGCCAACTCCGCTGGCCTCGGCGAGGCTCAGCACCCGACTGGCAAAATCCGGTTCCAGCAGCTGGACTCCGGACACATTCACGGCCACCGACCGCGACAGGTCCTCCTTCAGCCACGGCGCAAGCTGCACCAGGCTGAGGGCCATCACCTCCGCACCGATCTCGCTGATCAACCCGCTGCGCTCTGCCATCGGAACAAAGACCGACGGGGGGATGCGTTCGCCGTAGCGGTCCCACCGCGCCAGGGCCTCGACTTGGACCACCTGGCCCATCCGCGGGGACACGATGGGCTGGAAGGCCACGGAGATCTCCCTGCGGGGGATGGCCAGCTGCAGTCCGGCCTCCATATCCGTGCGCTGGATGAGCGCCGTCATCATGTCCGGATGGAACCGCAGGTAGCGGTTCTTGCCCGCCGCCTTCGCCGCGTACATGGCGATGTCCGCATGGCGCAGCAACTCGGACGTCCCGATTGCCTCCTGGCTGACGGATGCCAACCCCAGGCTCAGGCTGGGCCGGAGCACGGTGCCGTTGATGGTCAGGGGCACACGCAGGCACCGGAGAATGCACGCGGCAAGGGCATCGGCGTCAGGGCAGGCTGTCAGCAGCACCGCAAACTCGTCGCCGCCGAGCCGGGCCACGACGTCGGCAGTGGGAGCGCAGCCGCGGAGCCTGCGCGCCATTTCCATCAGCATGTCATCACCGGCCTGGTGTCCAAGGATGTCGTTGACTTCCTTGAAGTCGTCCAAGTCGATCAGGAGCACGTCCACGGATTTGAGCCGCGGTGCGAGCAGGGCCGCGGCCAGCCCGTCGTTGAACACCGCACGGTTGGCAAGTCCGGTCAGCGGATCCTGGAACGCCATGGCCCTTAGCTGTTCCGCCTGCGCGGCCAGGTCCTGCATGGCCTGCTGTGCCTGCTCCTGGGCTTGCCGGCGCGGAGTGACGTCACGGAAGCTCCACACCCTGCCCACAATTCTGTCGCCGACTCTTTGGGGGCGCGAGTACCTTTCGAACGTCCGGCCGTCCCGGAAATCCAGCACGTCATGGCTTTCCGCCGCCATACTGTCCTCCACCTCCTTGATCCGGGCCAGAAAGGCTTCCGGGTCAACGACCTTGGACAGCACCACACTCATCACTGGCTCCCTGGTATCAGCCTGGATCAGCTCGGGCGGGATGCCCCACATGGTGAGGAACTGGGTGTTGAGTCCGGAAATCTTTCCCGCCGAGTTGATCACCAGGATGCCGTCCGCCGTGGATTCCAGAGTGGCCGTTAGCAGGGACAGGGCCTCACGCAGATCTGCGGCTGCGGCTTCCCGGTGCGAGGTGCTCCGGAAGGAAACCAGCAGCTGGGTTTGATTGCCGTAATTCAGCAGGGAGCCGGCCACCTCTGAGGGGAACTCCGTCCCGTTACTGTCCGTGCCGTACACCAGCAGCGGCTGCAGTGGTTCCTCCGGCTGCTCCTGCAGCTGCTGGAAGAGCCGGACGATTTCCTTCCGGAACCCCTCGGACAGCAGCAACCGGTGGTCACTACCGATCAGCGCGTCCCGCGAGATACCGAAGAGCCTGCTGGCAGCGGAGTTCGCCAGGCTGATGGTGCCGTCGGCTGCCACCACCAGTACGGCGTCGGGGTTGGCGTCAAGGAGGGCATTGCCGTCCATGTCGGCCTGGAAAACTTGTGCCGACAGATCCTTGTTGCGACGCCCGGATTTCACCATGGCACAACCACCCCCAACGCACATCATAAAGTGCCGATGCCCGATATCAATGGGACGGGCTGGAACGGCCTGCCGATTGGTGTAGACCGATACCGCAGGGTAGATAAAAGCGCCCTTCCCCAAGAGCATGGAGAAGGGCGCTTTCGCCTGTGGAAGTTTGCTTTAAGTCAGACGCGGCTTCTACGGCCAGCGACTGCGCCGTAAATGAGCAGGACGATGACTGAACCCAGGATGGCCAGCAGCCAGGTCCTGATATCGAAGAAGTCACCCAGTCCGCCGCCGAAGATCAGCGAGCCGATCCAGCCGCCCAGGATCGCGCCGACGACGCCAAGGACGAGGGTAATCAGCCAGCCTCCTCCTTGCCTGCCAGGGAGGAGCATCTTGGCTATAGCTCCAGCAATCAGGCCCACAATGAGAAATCCGAGAATTCCCATGATCACACTTCCTTGTCGATAATCGGTGCCGACGCTCTCCCCGGTCATCCAATTCAATCAGTGTACTTACTATTCTGCAAGGATTCCGGATATCAAGGGGTGGGAATGTTTGCTGGCGCGACACTCGTGCAACCGAAATGCGTCACTTTTGGGTCCTCCCGGTCCGGGAACGCCCGCCCTAGCCCGCGGACCGTCCAGCCTTCCGCCTGCCACGCCTCAGCGTCCAGCACGTTCCGAGCATCCAGCACCACCCGCCGCCGCACCATCCCGCCGGCAAGCGCAGGCGAAAGCAGCCGGTACTCCTCCCACTCGGTGAGCAGCAGAACCAGTTCGGCGCCCTCCAGCGCCTTCTCCACGGACGTTTCAAAGCGAAGCTGCGGATAGCGCATCCACGCGCTGTTGACGGCCTTCGGGTCCGTCACCGTCACGTGCGCGCCGGCGGCCGCCATCCGGGCCGCGACATCCAGGGCGGGGGAGTCGCGGATGTCGTCCGTATCCGGCTTGAAGGAGGCGCCAAGCACAGTGATCGTGCGGCCGCCCAGGCCGCCGCACAGTTCATGGGCGAGATTCACCGTCCGGGTCCGCTGGCGCAGGTTCACGGCATCCACCACGCCCATCCACTCATCCACCGAGCCCACGCGCAAAGCAGATGCCTGCGCCCGGAAGCTGCGGATGTCCTTGGGCAGGCAGCCGCCGCCGAAGCCCAGACCGGCGTGCAGGTACCGGTTGCCGATCCGCGGATCCAGCCCCATCGCTTCGCTGAGTTCGGTCACGTCGGCCCCGGAGGCGTCGCACAGCTCCGAGACGGCGTTGATGAAGCTGACCTTTGTTGCCAGGAAGGCGTTGGCCGCCGATTTGATGAGTTCCGCCGTGGCAAAATTGCACACCAGGCGCGGAATGCCGGCGTCCAGCAGCGGCCCGTAGACGGCATCCAGCGCCGCAGTGACAGCCTTGGGTGCGCCCGTGGCGGCGTCGAAGGCAGCCGCCCGCCCGCCTGCCACCCCGTAAACCAGCCGGTCCGGAACCAGCGAATCCTTGACCGCTGTGCCCTGCCGCAAGAACTCCGGGTTCCATCCCAGCAGCACGTCCGGGCGCCGGGAAAGGATTCCGCGGAGCATGTCCACCGTGCCTACCGGCACCGTTGATTTACCGACGACGACGGCGCCCCTCGCCAGGTGCGGGAGCAGCGCCTCTGTGGCGGACACCAGATAGGTGAGGTCGGCGCCGTCGGACGTTTTGGCCTGCGGCGTCCCGACGCACAGGAAGTGGACCTGCGCGCCGGCGGCCTTGGCGACGTCCGTGGTGAACGTGAGCCGGCCGGTGGCGCGGCCGTCCTGGAGGAGCTCGTCGAGGCCGGGTTCGAAGAACGGGGCCAGTCCGCGGCCCAGCTGGTCCACTTTGGTGGCGTCGACGTCGATTCCTACTACGGTGTGGCCCATCGAAGCGAGCGTGGCCGCGTGCACCGCGCCCAGGTAGCCGCAGCCGATCACTGAGATTTTCACAGCACTGCCCCACTTCTCGAGACGGACGTTTGGGTTGGGAGCGCCGAGACCTCGCGGTAGTGCCGCACCAGTTCGGCGCTCAACGCCGGCCAGGTCCGGCCCTGGACCGATGCGTGCGCTGCGGCGGCGAAAGCCCGGCGCTTGGCGTCGTCGCCCATCAGGTCCATAACGTGTGCGCGCATTCCGGACAGATCGCCCGGTTCATATAGCCATCCGGTGCGGGAATTCTCCACGAGGTCCAGGGGACCGCCGCGTCCGGTGGCCACCACAGGCACGCCCGACGCCATGGCCTCCTGGATGGTCTGGCAGAAGGTCTCGAACTCGCCTGGATGGACAAACAGATCGAACGACGCCACGGCCCGGGCGAGTTCTTCGCCGCCCAGGAAGCCGGTGAAGCAGGCGTTCGGCAGGGCCTCTTCGAGTGCGGCACGCTGCGGGCCGTCACCCACGATCACCAGCCTGGTGTTGGGCACGTCGGCCAGTGCGGCCAGGTCCTCCACCTGCTTCTCGATGGCCAGCCGGCCCACATAGCCGATGATCCGCTCACCGCCAGGAGCCACGGCAGCCCGCCAGCCGCCGTCGCGCTTTTCCGGTGCAAACCGCGCGGTGTCCACACCGCGCCGCCACATGTCCACCCGCGGAATCCCGCGTCCGCGCAACTGGTTCAGCGCGAACGTGGACGGCGCCAGGGTCCGGGTGGCCAGCAGGTGGATGTTCTCCACCCGGTTCCACGCCCAGTTCTCCAGGAATGGCACACCATACCGTGCGGCGTAGCTGGGGATCTCGGTCTGGTAGATGGCGACGGTGGGGATGCCCAGCTGGTGCGCAGCCTGCACCGCCCGCCAGCCGAGCACAAACGGTGAGGCAAGGTGGACAACGTCCGGCGCGTAATCGGCAAGGATTCGCTTGACCCGGTACACACCGCCCATCGCCACGCGCACGTTGGTGTAGCCGGCCAGGGGCACGGACGGGAGGCGGTGCACCTGTGCGCCGTGGACCACGTCCGGGACATCGCTGTCCTGGGTGGACGGCGCGATCACCAGCACCTCATGGCCACGCTCCTGCAGATGCTCAAGCACCCGCAGGATGGAGTGCGTGACCCCGTTCATCAATGGCAGGAATGATTCGGCAACAATTGCGATCCTCACACCTCTACGGTGCGCCCGTTGCCTGACGCGGCGGGGGAGGGGGCGTTGCGGGGAGGGAAAGGTTGGGTTAACAGCTCGTTGGCTCACCGCGGGCGAAGCCGATCCCGGCTCCTCGACGGCTTGGTGGTCAGGGTTTGGTGGTCCCGGTTTGGTGGGGGTTGGGTGGACAGAGTCGGGTGGACAGGAGGGCGACCCCTCCTGTCCACCCGCTCGGCGGCCCCTAGGTGAGCCCGCGGACGGGGTCGGGCCAGTTGCCCACGACGGAAGTCACTCGGGCACTGTGGAACTCACGGATGTTGAAGGACATGACTGTAGCTCCTGACTGACTTTGGTGTCCGGACGCCGACGGCGTTCGGTGGTCGTTTTCTGCCGGAAATGGGCAGGGCTGACCTGTTCAGTCGGGAGTGGACCCGGGATCGAAGGAAGGACCTGGGGGTATGGTCTCTGCCTCGGTGCGGTTCGCTGCACCTGCGGCAGTGGGGAATGCAGGCCAGGATCCGGCGAGATCCGCTGGGCCGCCAAACCCGCCGAAGGATCCCGAACTGGCATGCCCGGCGTGTCCGGGCAGTGCGGAGGCCCGGAGCGGGCCGGTAGTGCCCTGCGGGCCTGCGGGCGCAGATGGGCCTGCACCTGTGACGGCAAGCGGGGCCGATCCGGCGAAGTCCCGGGCGGGAGTGAAGCCGAATGTCCAGGTGTTGCTTGCTGCGCCGCCCGCGGGGACCAGTGGAATGCCGGCGGCTGAGGCGCCAGTGGTGCCATCACTGGGTTCTGGGGCTGGCAGCGGGGCTGAGGCGCCGTTGTCCGGCGCCGGGGTCCAGGCCGGGCCACTGCGTGCCGCAATGGGCACAACACCAGGCACTGGCGCTGGCAGCGGGACGACGCCTGGCAAGAGGGCCTGGACGGGCGCAGGCAGCAGGGCCGGCAGTTGCTCAGGCAGGGGCAGGATGCCAGGCAGAGGAAGCGGGAGTGGCGCCTGAACCGGGGGAAGCTCGGGAAGCGCAGGGGCGAGCCCGCTGACCGCCGCGGTGGTCCCCGGGACGACGGGACTGCCCGCAGCGGTCAACGCGTCGGCGATGTCGGCGGCCGGGCCAAGGATGGTGGTTTCTGGGGCCACTGCCGTGTTCTCCGCGCCCCGGACGTCCGGCGATGCCGGGAGGGGGACAGATTGAACGACAAGCGGGCCGGCAGGTTGCACGAGAGCCCCGGCGTCCGCGGCAGGAGTGTCGGCCTGGGCTGTTCCGGCGCCCCAGATGAGCCAAGCCAGGGCGGCTAGGAGAGCCAGCAATATGGTGCGGACGGCAGGCGCCAGCGGTCTCGTGGCCATCGGGTCACCCCCCTCGCAGATGGACAACAGATTACGCCGGGCCCACCCCTCCGTCTAGCCCTCGCGTTGACTCATAGAAAATGCGCGCGAAGCAGGTATCGAGGAATCATTTGAGAATGCGCGCGTAGCGGTGTGCCTGCCCGCTCCGGTTCGCCGGCGGCGGTAGGCCTGCGACTATGGAGCTGACAATGAGTCAACGCAAGGCTGTGACGAAGATGCTGGCATTGGAATACCGCCGGGCATCCAAGGTCGGGAAGGGCCTGATCCTTGACCAGGTTTGCGGGCTCAACGGGTGGCACCGCAACCATGCACGTAAAGCTCTCACACAGGCATTGACCATTAGGGCGGTCAAGCCCCGGCCACCGAGGCCGCCGCTCTACGGGGAACCGGTGATGAAGGCGCTGCGGCTCCTGTGGGCGGTGCAGGGCACCCCGTGCGGGCGGCTGCTCGCGGCGGCGCTGCCGGACTTGGTGCCGCGGCTGCGTCGGCTCAAAGAGTTGGAGATCGACGATGGATGCGCAGGCCTGCTGCTGAGGATCGCCCCTGCCACCATCGATCGCAGACTCAGGGCCGACCGGGCCAAACTCGATCCGCGGGGCCGGTCCCATACCAAGCCGGGGACGCTGCTGAAGGACTCGATTCCGATGCGGACCTGGGCCGAATGGGATGACGCCCGCCCCGGGTTCGTGGAGATCGATCTGGTGGGTCACGAGGGTGGCAATTCGCAGGGCGAGTTCTGTTTCACCCTCGATATCACTGACGTCGCGACCGGCTGGACGGAGACCGTTTCGGTGAGGAACAAGGCGCAGAAATGGGTGTTTGCAGCAATCAAGGAAGCCACCGCGAAGTTCCCGTTCCCGGTCTTGGGCATCGATTCGGACAACGGTTCAGAGTTCATCAACTGGGAGCTGTTCCGCTGGTGCGAACAGGAGAACCTCACATTCACCAGGTCCCGGTCAGGGAACAAAAACGACGGCGCGCATGTAGGGCAGAAGAACTGGCACATCGTCCGGCAGACCGTCGGATACCACCGCTACGACACTCCCGGCGAGCTTGACCTGTTGAACCGGATCTGGGAGCTGCAACGAATCCTGACGAACCATTTCGCGCCCCAGCAGAAGCTCATTTCCAAGGAACGCCACGGCGCAAAGATCACCAAGAAATATGATGCCCCGCGAACACCATTCCAACGGGCCCTCGCCGACGAAGGCACCGTCCGGAAGGCGGTCAAGACCAGACTCACGCGGGAAAACAAACCTCTAAACCCGGCCGCGATCCAGCGACAGATCCAAGCTCTCACCGCCGAACTGCTCACGCTGACCACCAGCAAACAAGGACCCAAAGCCAAGCCGTCCATGCGCGCACATTCAAATGATTCCACGATGAAAACCACGCGCGCATCTTGACATGATTCCTCGGGGCCCTAAACCGTCGAGAAGAAATCAAACAGGCAGTCTTCTCTTTCGATGCTAAGCAAGCTTACTGTATAGGAGCAGCGACAGCGGAAACACAAGAAGACGGGGCGGCTGGCAACGTGGCGGAGGCCGTTCCCGGCTCCACAGGCGGATTCGCCGCGAGTCAAGCCGCCGCAAGCCAAGCTGCCGCAAGCCAAGCTGCCGCAAGCCAAGCCGCCAGCGCCCGGGCGCCATCCAAAGGAGAAGTCATGCTCACGAGGGAAGACATTGAAGGCCTGCTCAACAGAGGCGGAAACGTCATTGGATCGGATGGCGAAAAGATTGGCTCCATTGGCCAGCTCTATGCCGACGACGACACCGGCGAGCCTACGTGGGTTGCCGTTGATACCGGGCTCTTCGGCGCCTCGCAGTCCTTCGTTCCAGTGGAGGGGGCCCGGATCCAAGGCGACGATCTGGTGGTTCCGTACACCAAGGACTTCGTCAAGGATGCCCCGCGGGTGGAATCGGACCGGCACCTGGAGCCGGCAGAGGAGGACCGGCTTTATGCCCACTATGAGAGGGACGGAAGCCGGACGTACTCCGAAGCGCGTGCCGAGGCTGCGGACATGACCCGCTCGGAGGATCCCCTGAACGTGGACACCGACCAGCAGGCCACCGGGCGAAGCGGCCTGCGCAAGTACGTCACCGTCGAGGAAGGCCGCAGGGAAGGCATGGAACCCGACGGCGCCGACGACGCCCGTCGCTGACTGGAGCGCAACGATTCGCTATTTCTCGGGGCCCAGTATCTCGCGGGCTATTCGCTGGGCTTCGAGTTCTTCAGGGGACACCGTGGTTCCACGCAGGAATCCCGAGTCGGCGATGATCTGCCTCAGCTCCACGAGGCTCCTTGGTATGCCCACTCCCTGGTGCGCCATGGCGTGGCAATTGGCGCAGAGCGGAACCAGGTCCGTGAGCGGATCCAACTGGTAGCCGTTGCCGAGCTGGGACACCGGCACAACATGGTGGGTGTGGATGAAGTCCTTGCCTATATCGCCGTAGGTGGCTTCAAAGGAGAACCCGCAGGCCGCGCAGTTGATGCCATGATGCGCGATGCAGGCGCGCCGCGCCTCGGGGTCGTGTTCGTACCGGTTCACCTCCACCCGGGTGACCGCGCCCTGCGGATAAGTGCCAGGCACAGGTTGGGTGGGGTCGGGTCCCGGGGCCGGCCCGAAGGTTCCCCAGAGGGCCCGTATGTTGGCCTCTTCGGCCGGCGCGACGGCAAAACCCGAGACATCGACGCTGCCCCACGGAACCCCGGGGGCGGCTTGTGTGAGAACGTCTGAGGCTATCTGGTCGCCCAAGGGCAGCAGCGCATCGAACGCTACCTGCACGTAGATCGCAGTCTCGTCCGCCCCTGCATCGTGGGACCCGGGTTCCGGCTGCTCCGACACCACAACACCGTGGCCGATCAGCGCCGGGCCGTGGTGCCCCTGTAGGAGCAGCCAGGCATCAGCGCGTGCCGGGATGTTCAGGTCTTGGTCCACTCTCCATGGCATGAAGCACAGGCCGGCTTCGGCCACCTGTTCGATGACCGCCGCGTAGTTCCAGTGGTCCCGGCGGTCTGGGTTCCAGCCCAGGATGATGGCGGTCATGGGCTTATTGTTCCACCCGGGGCCTTATGGCTGGGGACTTGCGGAAGGCTGCCGCCGCAGATTAACTGCCGTCGCGGTAGGGCCGGCCGCTCCATCAAGCCAGCGGAGCAGGAGCCTGCCGCGTCGGCTGGGAGCTCACATCCGCGCGAATTTGGCCTTCACCATCACGTAGAGCCCGTAACAGATCAGACCGGCGCCGACGGCGGTCAGCATGTAAACCCCGTACGGCTGCTCGCGCAGCGCATTCAGTCCGCCATCCAGGCCAGTGGACTCCTGAGGGTTGGCGTTAACGGTGGAAATGATGAACAGCAATCCCACCAGAAACAGTGCGACGCCCTCGGCTACATAGCCGACCACTCCCAGCCCCGTCACAACGGACCGTGCGGTGCCCGAGGGTGGCAGCCGCAGATCCTTCTTGAACGATCCTTTGACTCCGAGGACCACGAAGACAAGGCCGGCGATGGCGATCGCCGCCCCGATGGCGATCAGCAGGAACGCACCCCCGGGCGCTTTGATGATGGAGACCGTGAAATCGCTGGTGGACTGTCCACTGGTCTGGCTGTTTCCGCTGGCGGAGGCAGCAAACGTCAGAGCCATGACAGCGAACACCACCGCCTTGCCGGCTGCGGAAAGCTTCTTTCCCACCTTTTTCTTGGCCTCCAACTGACCGTAATCGAACACGGCGTTGCTGGTTTGCCAGAGAGCCAGAGCAACGCAGGCGGCGAATCCGGCCCACAGCAGCAGCAGGCCCTGCGGCTGGGCGGCAAGTTGGGCGACTGCACCGGCCTGATCAGCGGGTCCCGCCTGTCCGGCCTTGCCCAGTGCCAACTGCATGGCGACGAACCCGACCAGAAGGTGCAACAGGCCGCTGACGGCAAAACCTGCCCTGGCGGCAATCACGAGAGCCCTCGAGTTCGATGCATCCTCGACCGCGTTCGCGGCGTCCTTCAGCTCTCTCTTCATTTCCGATCCTTAGCGCAAGATCAAGCGCAGATATGGTGGTGCGTAACGCCTATTTTGTCACGGGAGTACGCCCACGGACAGGCCTGGTCGGAGCCAGCGAAGACAGCATCCGGGGCGGCTCCCGGCACAAGAAAGCTGGTGCAGCTGTTCGCGTAACGCGTCAACTGCACCAGCCATAGGACGAATATTCAGAACTTTATGGATCTTTTCTCATTCGCGGCTCCTATTTCCCGGCTTGTAATGTCCGGGTTTATTTCCTCTCGCCGGTCATGTCCCGTGAGAACAGCCAGCCAGCAGCAATCATCAGTACACCCAGCACGAGGTGGGTCCAGTTGTCCGGCATGTTCAGCGACAGGAAATTGGCCGCCGAATCTACGCCGACACTGAGCCCGAATATGCTGAGGACGATATACAGCGCGCCGGCGCCCATGAGGTAGTTTCGTGCGCCATGTTCGGTGCGGGACATGGCCCAGCCAGTTGCGCCGATGGCCAGCTGCACAATATTCAGCAGCATGGACACCTGGAACAGGCCAAGGAACATGGCGTGGGAATCAGGCCCAAGGAACATCAATTCGCTGTACTGAGTGGTGATGCCCGGGATAAAGCCCAGGACACCCACCAACATCAAAACAATACCCACACCCATGCCAGCGTTCTGGACGTCTGCACGCCCAAAATGAACACCGTGCGCATGTGGGGATGCGGTAGTCATTTTTCTGCCTCCAACCATGGATTGCGGACATTCCAATTTTACGGCGGACCTGTGCAAAAAGCGCCGGAAAGCGCCGGCGATGGGGAGTTCTGCCCAGCGACATCCCAGCCTTCTTCTGCTGGACTTGGACCCTTATGCGATCCGACCCCCCACTCACCCGAACCCTCCTGGCCGCCGCTGCCTTCCTGCTGCTTGGCGCGGGGTGCAGCATCGCGGTGCCGGAGGGCCGGGCACCGGCCGTGGGCGCACTTCAGGCGAGCGGTCAGCGGGAGGCCCAGCAGCCTGCTGACGGCCCGACGACGGCTCCACCACCGGCGGATGATGCCCCGGCGTCGTCGTCGGCTGCTTCTGCTGCCCCGGCTTCTGCTGCCCCGGCAGGCAGGCCGCTCAACAGGGCCGAAGTGCTCCTGCCCAAGGTGAACGTGAAGCCGTGGCGGACAACGCTGCCGGTGGTGGTGCAGTCGGTGAACAAGGACATGCAGTGTTCCATCGGTACCGAGGGCGCGGCCTGCCACCTGCTCAACGAGGTGCCGCCACGCCCTCCGGACATCAAAGGCCAGTGCAGCGGCCTGAGCCAGTACTACGGCGGCTACGCCGTGGTCACAGTGAGTGCCGGTGCGCAGTACGGGCTGTGCGGGGACGGCGTCTCGCCCATGGAGGCCGAAGAAGTTGCCAGGCCCATATTCCCGGGCCCATGGATGGAGGACGGGCAGACGGTGAGGATCG
This sequence comes from Arthrobacter pascens, assembly GCF_030815585.1. Taxonomy (NCBI): domain Bacteria; kingdom Bacillati; phylum Actinomycetota; class Actinomycetes; order Micrococcales; family Micrococcaceae; genus Arthrobacter; species Arthrobacter pascens. Next base: position 3,187,910 of record NZ_JAUSWY010000001.1, on the reverse strand, counting down.
GGAATATGGTGTGCTCGCGGGATCCGGGAAAGATGGTCTGCGCCCACCTGCGCACCGGCTACGGCTTTGTGATCAGTACGGAGAACTACGAGCTCTGGTGACGCCGGTCTCCTGCGCTGATTGAGCCTGTCGCAAACCGGGGAGGCGGCCCTGCCGTGACACCATGGAACACGATGAAACTGCGCGCTGATCAGACCGGGGACCGTGGGCTTCCCATGCCGTTGTGGCTGCAGGGGGCGCTGGAAACTGCGCAGGCAGCCATCATTTCCGCGCTGGTGGTCCTGGCGCCCATCGTGGCGGTGTGGGCTACGGCAGGCTTCCAGAATTCGGCGTTCGACGTCCTGGCGCGCCTCGGCGGGCAGGCCTGGCTGCTGATCCACGGTGTGCCGCTGGAATTGGCAGCCTCGGGATCCGGGACCGCGGGCAACGCCGGGTCGGGCATGCTGACGCTCATTCCCCTGGGACTCACCGTGGTCCCCTTCCTGCTCGCATGGCGGGCAGGGCGCAGGCTGGCCCGGGCCTCCTACACGGACCAGTTGTGGCAGGCGCTCCTCGGCTCCTGGGTGGTCTACTCGGCGTTCGGCGCGGCCACGGGATTCGTGTGCGGCACGGCCGACGTCGCGATCAACCCCTGGTACGCCATGCTGATCCCGCTGATCCCGTTTGCCCTGGGCATGGTGATCGGCGCGCGGCGGGAGGCCGGCTCCTGGAGCCGGCTGATCGGCGTCGACGCGGTGGCCTGGATCTCGCGTACCAGCCAGCATTCCCGCTGGGCCGGGTCCTACCTTGCGTCAGCCGCGAAGGCCGGTGTTGTGGCACTCGCGGCTGCGCTGGCGTTGTCCTGCGTGCTGCTGGCGGTGGATCTGTTTATCCACTGGAACCTGGTGATAGCCGTCTATGAAGCGCTCGACGCCGGCGCTGTTGGTGGTGCTGCCGTCACCATTGCGCAGCTGGGCTTCCTTCCCAACCTGGCGGTGTTTGCGCTGGCCTGGGTATCGGGGTCCGGCTTTGCCATGGGCGTCGGCTCGCAGGTGGGGCCGCTGGGCACAGCCACCGGGCCGCTGCCCTCCATTCCAGTCTTCGCCGCCATCCCGTCAGGTTCCCTGGACTACGGTTTTGTGGCGCTGGTGGTTCCGGTCCTTGCCGGTGTGCTTGCGGGGTGGTGGTTCCTGCGCGAAGGTGAAAACCACTTCGACGAATGGCTCGCCATCAAGGTCCACGCCCGCTGGTTTACCGCAACCGTGTCCACCCTGGCGCTGGGTGCGCTCGTCGGAGTGGTCTCCGGCCTGCTGGCTGCGGCGCTGGCCTGGCTTGCCGGCGGCTCAGCCGGGCTGGGCCGGCTCACGGACATCGGACCGGACCCCCTCTGGACGGCAGTCTGGCTTGCTGCGGAGGTGGGCATCGGCGTCGTGATCGGTTATGCGGCTGGTCCGTGGCTGGAACGCCAGCAGCAGGTGGCAGAGGAAACGGAACTGGCGCGTTAGCTGCCTGCCTGTCCGCTTGCCCGGCCCGGCTCAGCGTAGCTGCGTTGGCAGCGAGTCCTCCAGCTGGATGCGGCATGCGGACGTTGCCTGGTCCGTGATGGCCTGCCGCGAGCACTCCTGGAACGCACGCACCTGGTCGAAGAACACGGCCGTGGCAAGGATGAGCAGCACCATGACCAGCGAAACCACCAGCCCCGAGATGGTGCCGAACAGGACCAGCTTGGACTCCTTGAGCTTCGCGGCCCGGACCAGCAGCAGGGTTCCCAGGACGAAGCTGGCTGCCGTCAGGATGCCCGCAAGCCAGAGGTAGCTGACGTCCAGCTGGTAGACGAAGAACGAGCCCAGTACCGTGACAATGAAGATCCGGAACAGGTTGCGGGTTGTGCTCAGCGAGCTCTTGGCTGCCTCGCTTAGCGGCGTCTTGGTCCGCTGTTGCCCAGTCGGGTCCGGTGTGGAGTTCATGTTTTCCAGCCTACGCGAGCCAGCCCATAAGCTAGAGCCATGCGCATCGTAGTCCTCGTTTCCGGTACCGGGTCCAACCTCCAGGCAGTCATTGACGCCGTCAAGGCGGGGGAGCTGGACGTGGAGATCGCCGCGGTGGGCGCCGACCGGGAGGGGACCTACGGCGTCGAGCGCTCCTCCGAGGCCGGGCTGGAGACGTTTGTGGTCAACTTCAACTCATTCCCCACCCGCGCCGAATGGGATGACGCACTGACCGCAAGAGTGGCCTCCTACGCCCCTGACGTTGTGGTGTCCTCGGGCTTCATGCGGATCGTCAGCCCGGAGTTCATCGACACCTTCAACGGCAAATACCTGAACACCCACCCCGCCCTTCTTCCCGCTTTTCCGGGAGCCCACGGGGTCCGCGACGCCATGGCTTACGGCGTGAAGGTCACGGGCTGCACGGTGCACTGGGCCGACGCCGGCGTGGACACCGGACCGATCATTGCGCAGGAAGCCGTGGTCATCGAGGACTCCGACACCGAGGAATCCCTGCACGAACGCATCAAGGTGGTGGAGCGCCGCCTCCTGGTATCCACCCTGGCCACCCTCGCCGCCGCCCCGTAGCCCGTTTTCCTCCCTCCCGCCTGTCCTCTCCCAACTGACTCGCATTTAACGTCGCCATTCACGGATTTCAGGACGTTATCTGCTAGCCAGTTGGGTGGGGAAGACCGTCCTGTGGATAACTTCCGAGTCTTCACGGAGGATTTGAAACCATGGGCCATGAGGAATCCGCAACCGTTGCCCCTTGAGCTCGGCGAAAAGCCCTTCACCATATACGAAGCGGCAGACGCAGGCGTCACCGTGGGGCGTCTCAGGTATCGGGGTTTCCGTGTGCCAAGCCGAGGCATGCGGGCCCTGGCGGCCCCGGCGGCCTTGGGGGAGGCAGCCAGGGTTCGGCCGTATACCGTGGTGACGCCGTTCTCGGCCGCATCCCATGCAACAGCGTTTCTGCTGTGGGACCTTCCGGGATTCCTGCCGGGCAGCGACGATCCCAGGATCTACATCTCACGGCCGGATACTATGGCGATTCCGCGGCGGGGTGGCTGGTCACGTAGGACAGTTCTTTGCAGACGAAATCGTGGACCTGCATGGTCTGCTGATCACATCGCGGGCCAGGACGTGGCTGGACTGCGCCCGGAAGATGAGCATTGATGAACTGACCGTGGTTGCCGATCACCTGCTGCGCGTTCCGAGGCCTGAGTTCGAAGGGAGATCTGAGCCCTTTGCAACCCGGGAGGACCTCGCCGACATGCTGGACAGGCATAAGGGGACACCCGGAATCCGGAAGGCGCGCCTTGCGCTGGAGCAGGCCCGGGTCGGATCCGACTCCGCGCCGGAAACCCGACTTCCGCTGGTATTGGAGCGGGCCGGCTTGCCCGAACCGCAGCTGAACGTGCCCCGGGAGCTGAGTGGCGGCGTCGTACGTCAACCGGATCTCGCCTATCCGGAGCAGAAGGTGGCGGTGGAGTACGACGGCGAGGGGCATTCCGAGGTGGAGCAGGTCGTCCGGGACATTGCCCGCGAAGAGGATTTCGGCCGGGCCGGTGGTCGCTCGTCAGAATTTCCAAGCGCCACATGGTCAACGATGCGCGGGCGGGCGCGGCCAAGGTCCGGACGGCGCTGGAGAACCGCGGCTGGATGCCCAACTGACTCGCAGTTAATGTCGTGAAAAGCGTTTTTGACGACGTTAAATGCGAGTCAGTTGGGGAGGAGAGGGGAGGGAGAAGCGTTAGTCGAGGCGGCGCTGCTTGGTCTCGGGCGAGAAGAACGCCATCCACAGCACCGCCACCAGCACCAGCCCGCCGGCCAGGGCAAAGGACGTGGCCAGCCCCAGCTCAGGCCAGAAGTAGTTGGCAAAGATCAGCGGCCCGAAGCCTGCCCCAAGCCGCGAGAACGTTGAGGCCCAGCCAAAGCCGGTGCCGCGCAGCTCGGTGGGGTAAAGCTCGGACACGTAGGCGTAGAGCACAGGGATGGCCACCTGCACCACAAACCCGAACACCAGCAGCCAGAACACCGCGGCAGTAGGAATGTCCACCACAAAGGCCACAATCACCAGGGTCAGCGCGGACAGCGGACCGGTGATGGCCAGGATCCACTTTCGCCCCACCCGTTCCACCAGCAGTGCGGCCACGATCACGCCGAGCAGGCCGACGGCCGCCATGGACGCCGTGGTCACAAACGCCTTGTACTCGGCGAACCCGGCACCGATCAGGATCCGGGGCATCCACGTCAGGGACAGGTAATACACCAGCAGGATGCTGAAGAACAGTGCCCAGGCCGTCGCCGTGATCTTCCAGTTGAACTGCCACACCAGCCGAAGCTGCTGCCAGGCGCTTCCGGCGGAGAGCCGCGGGACGGACTGGGCGTCGGGCAGGCTGTAGGCGCGGGGTTCGGCGCCGGTGGCTGTCACCAGGTCATCGATGACCCTGGCTGCTTCCTCCCGGCGGCCTTTGCGGATGAGGAACAGCGGGGACTCGGGCACGCTGCGACGGACCCAGAACACCAGGAGCGCGGGCAGGACCATGACCAGCATGGTCAGCCGCCAGTCGCCGAACAAGGCCACCAGCGCCGCGGAGACGAATCCTGCCAGCGCGGCACCCACAGGCCACCAGCCATCCATCGCCGTGAGGACCCTGCCGCGCTGCTTCCTGGGCGTGAACTCACCCACCAGGGCGTAGTCCACGGGAATACAGCCGCCCAGGCCGAACCCGGCCATGAAGCGGAACGCACAGAACCAGATGAAGTCGGGGGAGAAGGCGCCCAGGACGGTGAAGAGCGAGAAGATGAGCAGCGTGGCCGTGAACGCCTTCTTGCGTCCGATGGTGTCCGCAATGGTGCCCCACACAAACGCGCCCAGGGCCATGCCGATCAGGTTTGCCGTCCCTACCCACGCAACCTCGCCCGGAGCCAGTGCCCAGTGGGTGGAGAGCAGCGGTATGAGGATGCCGTTGAGGGTCACGTCCCAGGCGTCGAACATAAAGCCGAGGCCGCCGATCAGAAAGATCCGGCCCTGGACCCTCCATCGCCATGGCAGTTCCTGGACCACCTGTTCGCCGCTGGGCACAGTGGTGTACGTATTCATCTCAGCCTCCTGTGAAAACTCTAGCCGGGCCCGCAGACCTTCACACTCCAGCCCGCAAACGGACGCGGCCCGGCTTCACGATAAACTGGCCGTATCCCCACCAACCGCGGCCTGAACCGCGAGATAAGACGGAGACTTTTGTGAGCTTCACGCAGCTTGACCGTGTATCCCTAGACCGTGTTCCCATCCGCCGGGCCTTGATCTCGGTTTACGACAAGACCGGACTGGAGGAGCTCGCCAAGGGCCTGCATGCAGCAGGCGTGAAGATCGTTTCTACCGGCTCCACGGCCAAGAAGATCGCCGAGGCCGGCATCCCGGTCCAGGAGGTCGAGGAAGTCACCGGTTCCCCCGAAATGCTGGACGGCCGCGTGAAGACCCTCCACCCGCGCGTGCACGGCGGCATCCTGGCGGACCGCCGCGTCCCGGCGCACATGGAAACCCTTGCCGGCATGGAGATCGAAACCTTCGACCTGGTGGTGGTGAACCTCTACCCCTTCGTGGAGACCGTAAAGTCCGGCGCCGCACCGGATGACGTTGTGGAGCAGATCGACATCGGGGGCCCGGCCATGGTGCGTTCGGCAGCGAAGAACCACGCCGCCGTCGCCATTGTTGTTGACCCCGCGTTCTACGGCGATGTGGTCACCGCCGCGGCTGAAGGCGGCTTCGATCTGAAGACCCGACGCCGGCTGGCCGCCAAGGCTTTCGCCCACACCGCCACGTACGATAACGCGGTGGCCACCTGGACCGCCAGCCAGTTCCTGGATGAAGACGGCGACGGCGTGATCGACTGGCCGGCGTACGCAGGCCTGGCCCTCGAGCGCTCCGAGGTCCTCCGCTACGGAGAAAACCCGCACCAGCAGGCCGCCCTCTACGTGGACAAGGCTGCCCCGGCTGGCATCGCGCAGGCGGACCAGCTGCACGGCAAGGCCATGAGCTACAACAACTTCGTCGACGCCGACGCCGCCCTCCGCGCCGCCTTCGACTTCTCCGAGCCGGCCGTTGCCATCATCAAGCACGCCAACCCGTGCGGCGTGGCGGTGGGCTCGGCTGATGCCACGGACCCCATCGCCGATGCCCACGCCAAGGCCCACGCCTGCGATCCCGTCTCCGCATTCGGCGGCGTCATCGCCGCCAACCGCACCGTGACCGCCGGCATGGCCCGCACCGTGGCCGGCATCTTCACCGAGGTTGTCATAGCCCCCGGCTTCGAGCCGGAAGCCGTGGAGATCCTGTCCAAGAAAAAGAACATCCGGCTGCTGGCCCTGCCCGAGGGCTTTGACCGCTACCCGGCCGAGATCCGCCAGGTCTCCGGCGGCGTGCTGGTGCAGATCACCGACAAGGTGGACGCCGACGGCGACGATCCCGCCAACTGGACCCTTGCCGCCGGCGTAGCCGCTGACGAGGCAACGCTGGCCGACCTCACGTTCGCCTGGACTGCCTGCCGCGCGGCCAAATCCAACGCCATCCTGCTCGCCTCCGAAGGAGCGGCGGTAGGCATCGGCATGGGACAGGTGAACCGGCTCGATTCCTGCCGCCTCGCGGTTGAGCGGGCCAACACCCTTGGCGTAACAGTGAGCTCGGATGTGGAGGGAGCAGGCGGGGCCTCCAACGCGGAACCCGGCGCTAACCATGCCCCGGAACGCGCCCGCGGCGCAGTGGCTGCCTCGGACGCGTTCTTCCCGTTCGCCGATGGCCTGCAGATCCTGATCGACGCCGGCGTCCGCGCCGTGGTCCAGCCCGGTGGCTCCGTCCGGGACGAGGAAGTCATCGCAGCGGCCAACGCGGCAGGGGTCACCATGTACTTCACGGGTGCCCGCCACTTCTTCCACTAAGAGGTTGAACGGCGACGGCGCCTGTCCCCGCTGCGGGGACAGGCGCCGTCGGGCTTTGACCGACCAGCCAGTTAGGAATCAGTTGTTAGCGTGTCCGGCGAGGCTTCGCTAGGACGCTGCCGCACCTGTGTAGGTCTGCTGGATGACCGAGCCCCAGTATGGGCCGTACATCATGCGTGACCCGCTGTAGCCGTAGCTGTTGATCGAGTTCTGGACGCCATCGGAACCGCTGCCGATGAACCAGGGTCCGCCCGAGGAACCACCGGTCATGTCGCAGCTGATGCCCTGGGTGTTCAACCGCGGGTTGTTTCTGTCGTTGGACGCCTTGCCCGTGCAGCTCTTGAGGCTCTCGCCGTTGAAGGGCGGGGCTGCGGGGTAGCCGTAGGATTTATAGGTCAGGCCCCGTGCCGCGTTGAACTGAACGGCAGAAGCGCCCACGACGTCTGACAGGTACTTGCCGTTGAACTGGTTCATCACCGCAAAGCCGGTGTCGTACTGCATGTCGCCTTTGGCGCTCCACTCCGTGGGCGCATACAGGGCCCTGGCGGTCCACTTGCCGTAGGGTGCGGCGCCGTTCAGATAGGCAGGCACAAACACAAAGTTTGTCGCGAACGCGCCGGGCCCTTCATTGAGGCAGTGGCCAGCGGTTGATACGGTGCTCTTGTTGCCGGACTTCACGGCATTGCCGGAGCAGACGTAGTTCCCGCCGGCCAGGGTGAAGAAGACCTTGCCGATGTGCTTTACCGGGTTCTCGTCCTTGGCAATGGTGGGCTTGCCATTGGTCGCGGTGACCTTGGTGTTGGAGCCCTTCTCCACAGTTCCTGCGCTGGAAGAGTTGCCGCGCTTCAGTGCCTTAGCGGCCAGGACATCACCGGGGATTGCAGCTCGCATCCGCTCTGTGGTCCAGTAGTCGGCCGCGCCGGAGGTGTCCACTGTTGCGCTGGCGACGGACGGGGTTTTCTGATCGTCCGAGGCTGCAGGAGCGGCCGACGCCCCGCCGGCGCCACCAAGAACCAGAAGGGCGGCAGCGGAAAGACTCAAAAGGCTGGTAGCCATCGACCTGATACGTGTCATTGCTGTCCTGTCTCAACGCGTGCGGAGGGCTGCGAGGGCCCCGCCGGGGAACTTACTGAATTTATCCCGGCATGACAGCTTTGTATATAGGAATGACCGTCATATGTGGATACCCATGTGGACACATACGCGGATATATATGTGGAGGGGGGATCCGCTCGTTTTGGGACGTGGAAAGCGGTGCGTCCTCTGGCACAGGCGCCTGCCGAAGGGTACCTTTCTCCTATCAGCATCAGCTTGTCCGACTGGGCTCCGGGCACTTAGCGAATTGGGGCCCACGTCATGTTTCGATTCCGGCAATCCGCAAAAACAGTCCAACCGTGACGGCCGTCAGGTTGCTACTGGCGAAGGTAAACGGGACGTAGTCTCGGAGATCACGTCCACGGCCGAGGCGCTCCAGTTGCGCGACGCGGGTCCTGTCCACACGTTCACGGCTACGGAACTGCTGCGCTTCCGGGACCCCAAGTACGTGCCGTTGTGGCCCAGCGATGGTCCCCGCAGGCGCCGCTGACTGAGATGCACCTCGGCCTGTATTCACCAGTGCGCAGCGGCCTGATTCCAGTCAGCGGCCGCCGTTGCGGGTGAGATTGCTCCGGGTCACGAGACGCTGGCCGCAGGGCGGTGGCCTTTCTTGGCGAGCTGGATCTGCTCGTACACGTGGTGGCGCAGTTCCGTGAACCGGGGGAGGGCCCGCGTGTTGAGCTGGTCGCGCTCCTGGGGCAGGTCGATGATGATGTCCTCCTGGACCACTGTGGGCGAACTCGAGAGGATGATGACGCGCTCGCCGAGGTAGACGGACTCGTCAATGTCGTGGGTGACGAAAAGTACGGTCACGCCCAGCTTTTTCCAGACGGCGCGGATGAGGTCTTCCAGATCGGCGCGGGTCTGGGCGTCGACTGCTGCGAAGGGTTCGTCCATGAGCAGCACCTCAGGCTGGTAGGCGACGGCGCGGGCGATGGCGACGCGTTGTTGCATGCCGCCGGAGAGCTGCCAGGGGTAGGACTGCGGGACGTGGGACAGTCCCACCGCCTCGAGTGCCTCGTCGACGAGGCGGTCGCGTTCGGCTTTGGGTACGCCCTGGTTCTTCAGGGGCAGTTCCACGTTTTGGCGGACCCGCATCCACGGGAACAGGGAACGGCCGTATTCCTGGAACACCACAGCCATTTTCTTCGGCGGGCCGCTCACCCGGGTGCCGTCGAGGAGGACTTCGCCTTCAGTAGGCGCCATCAGGCCGGCGATGCATTTGAGCAGGGTAGTCTTGCCCGAACCCGACGGACCCACGAGGCAGGCGAGCTCTCCCGGCCGCAAATCAAAGGTGAGGTTCCGGACCGCCTCGATCTCGCCGCCGTCGGTCTGGTAGACCTTCTTCAAACCGCGGACGGAGAGCATGGCGGGGGCGGGGGTGCCGCCCACGGCGTCGTCCGCGCTCGCGGACGTCTCACTAACCAGCATTTTCTACCTCTTTCTGACCGTGGTACCAGCGCAGCACACGGCGCTCGGTCCACTGGAAGATGAATGACAGCGCCACGCCTATCAGGCCCAGGACGATAATCCCGGACCACATTTCAGGGATGGCGAAAGAGCGCTGGAACTGGACAATGGTGAAGCCCAGCCCCGACGATGAGGCGAACATTTCCGAAATGACCATCAGGATCAGTCCAATGGACAGACACTGGCGGATTCCGGCCATGATCTGTGGGCTGGCCGAGGGGAGCACCAGGTACCGGATCCGGGCCCAGCCTGCGATCCCGTAGGTGCGGCTGGAATCGGACAGCACACCGTCTACCGCACGGACGCCTTCGATGGTGTTCAGCAGCACCGGCCAGATGCAACCGGAAATGATCACCACTACCTTCATGGAATCGGTGATCCCCATCAGGAGCATGAGCACCGGCACCAGCACCGGCGGCGGGACGGCACGGAAGAATTCCAGGGTGGGTTCCAGCAGTGCCCGGAGCCATTTGACGGATCCGATCAGCAGCCCGGTTGTCACGCCGATTCCGATCGCCGCGATAACTCCGGTGAGCAGTCTTCCGAGGCTGGGCATGACGTCGGTGATGATTCTTTCGCCGAACCAGACGTCACCGAACGTGTCCATCAGGAGGGCCGGTGCGGGGAAGAAGAAGTTGGGCCTTCCCATCGTGGTGGCCCACCAGATGAGGACCAGCAGGAGCGGAAGCCCCACCACATACCCGAATGATTTCGCCCAATTCATACGATCACCTCAGAACGGACTGACGAGTGCCAGGACAGGGTCTTCTTTTCAATGAACCGCATCAGCATGTTGATAAGTACGCCGATCAGGCCCGTTGCCAGCACCAGGGCATACATGCCGGCGATGGAACCGCCCGACTGGGCCAGGGCGATCTCGCGGCCCAGGCCTGGTGAACCGATGATGAGTTCCGCGGTGATCGCCAGGATCAGGGCGACGGCGGCGGCCAAGCGGACGCCGGTCATCAAATACGGCAGGGCGGTAGGGAACACCACGTAGCGGATCCTCGCCATGGGGCCCAGGCCGTAGGACTTGGCCGTGTTGTTGGCCACCATGTCGATATCGGCCACCCCGTAGAGAACCTGGATGAAGACCTGCCAGAAGGACGCGTAGACGATCAGCATCAGGGAAGACTCGATTTTCACGCCGAACAACAGCACTGCCAGCGGGATCAGCGCCACTGAGGGGATGGGCCGCAGGAACTCCACGGTGGAGTTCGTCGCCGTCCTCAGGAAGGTGGACGAGCCGATGAGAAACCCAAGAACGATGGCGGCAATGACGGCCATCAGCAGGCCCAGGAACCAGGCCAGCAGCGTTTCACCCACGCTCACCCAGAAGGCGGTCAGCCCGGAGTACCGCAGCAGTGCGGCTATGACGTCACTGGCCGGGGGCAGGAAACGCGCTTCAACGATGCCAACCCGTGGAATCAGCTCCCAGGTGAGCAGGAACCCCAGGATTCCCACCGGACCCAGGATCCGCTGCAACGGCCACGCGCGTCGGGGAATCCGCGGTGAAATGGCCCTTGATCCCTGTTCCCGGGATTTCAGGCCCAGGGCGGGCGTCTCGATGTTGCCGTTCATATTTTCGTGACTTCTCTATTTGACGGTCATCGCGTTGACGTCTGGATTCTTGTCCACGTAGTTGTACTTGACCATCAGGGATCCAAGGTCCGCGAGCACGGCGGTGGGAACTTTGCCGTCGAACGATTCCATCTTCAGCTTCTGGGCGACGGCCGGGTCCATGTTCATGAACTTGGGCAGGAGGGCACGCACCGCGTCAGGATTCTGTTCGGCCTTCGCCAGCGTTTCTTCCATGGCTTCCCTGAAAGCCTTGACCGTGCCGGCATTCTGCTGCGCGAAGTTGCCGCTGGTGAAACTCACCATCGTTGGCAGGCCCGGAAGGGCCTTCTGGTTTGGACTTCCCACGAGTACGTTTTTGGTGTCTGAGAGCGCTTTGGCCAGGAAGGGCTGCGGCAGCCAGATGGCGTCCACTGATCCGCGGTCCAGCTGGGCCTGCATGTCGGGAAACGGCATTTCGACAAATTTGATCTTGGCCGGATCGGCGCCAGCCTGTGCTGCGCTTTCCATGATGGTCAGGTCGCCTTGGGTCTTCAGCGTGTTGACCGCCACTGTCTTACCTTCAAGGTTTCCGAAGGACGTGATGCCCGAGGCCTGGGCGGCTACAACGCCGTTGATGTCCTCGCCCTCGGTCTTCGAATTGCTGAAGCCGCTGACGATCTTCATGTCCAGGCCCTTGTTCACGGCGAGCATCACGGAGAGAGGATTTCCGACCGAGAAGTTCATGGTCCCCGTGGAGACTGCCGGCAGCATGGCTGCTCCACCTTGCCCGGTCTGGAGTTCAACGTTGAGGCCGTGGTCAGCAAAGATGCCTTCATCGACCCCGTACTGGAGCGCAACAGAAGGGGCTATGGACAGGACGCCGACCGTGATCTTCTTCAGGTCTCCGCCTGCTGCTGTCGAGGAGCCTGGAGAGGAGCCTTCGGCGGTGCTGGCCGGGCCCGAGAGTGAGCCGGAACCGCAGCCTGTGAGTGCCAAGGCCGCGAGGGCGCCGGCGGCGAGCAGTTGAGCGAGATGCCTTTTCATTTTTTGACTCTTCCTTGAGTTCCATGGCTTGCTGGGCCGGACGCTGTTGCGTCAGCCGCCGGGGGTTGGCGGAGAAACGGTAAAGCTAATGCCCGACGACGGCGGGCTGGTTCCGCCGTCGGGCGTCACTAACCATGTGAGTTAGCACACAACGGATGTATCTATGTCAACCCGAATGATTGAAAAAGTCAATAGTTATGTTTTTTCTGTAAACGGATGGTGATAAAGGACATCAACTATAGGATTGACCAATGAACCAGCTCCCCAGCACGGAAGTCTCGCCCCCGGAGGGCCTCGATCGGCTCCTGGATAGCCCGCTTGTGGCCGAGATTGAATTCCTGACCGCCCGGGCACGGGCGATAGGAAGTGCCAAAGCCAATGCCCTGCTGGCGCCGCTTGACCTGAAAATCCGCTCGTATGCGGTCCTGTCGCTTGCCTGCAGTGGGGAAGCACCGTCGCAGCGGGAACTCGCTGAATTCCTGCTGCTGGATCCAAGCCAGATCGTTGCGCTCGTGGACGGGCTTGAGCAACGGGGACTCGTGAAACGGGAAACGGATCCTCAGGACCGCCGCTCCAAAGTTATCAAAGGCACCCCGAAGGGGTTGCGGCTGCTTGCCAAGGCCGCTGAGGCCACGCAGCTGGCGGAGGACCAGGCTATGGCGAACCTCACGCCGGCTGAACGTGCCCAGTTCCGGGATCTTTTGCGCCGCATCGCGTTCTAGGGCCCGAGTGCGCTGACCCAAGGCCAGCAATGGAGTTCCTTGATGTAGCCGCCAGCAGTAACGCAACTGTATTCTGCGCTCCCGGTAGGCGCCGACCCCGCCTCCTCGGGTAAGTTAGACCCGTTGAAATAACACACGACTCCAGCTATACGCATATACCAGGGAGACACCCGAACTATGGCCAAGATTATCTATACCCACACTGACGAAGCGCCGATGCTGGCGACATATTCGTTCTTGCCCATCATCGAGGCCTACGCGTCGACCGCAGGTGTGGAGGTGGAAACCCGTGACATCTCGCTCGCCGGCCGCATCATCTCCGTGTTCGGTGACTATCTCACGTCGGAGCAGCAGATCGGTGACGCCCTTGCCGAACTGGGTGAACTGGCAAAGACGCCCGAAGCCAACATCATCAAGCTTCCCAACATCAGCGCTTCCATTCCGCAGCTGAAGGCGGCCATCGCCGAGCTGCAGGGCCAGGGCTACAACCTGCCGGATTATCCGGACAACCCTGCTTCCGACGAGGAAACGGCCGTCCGGTCCCGATACGACAAGATCAAGGGCTCCGCCGTGAACCCGGTCCTGCGCGAGGGGAACTCGGACCGCCGTGCGCCGCTGTCCGTCAAGAACTACGCCCGCCAGAATCCGCACTCCATGGGCGCCTGGTCCCCGGACTCCAAGACCAACGTTGCCCACATGACCTCTGACGACTTCCGCTCCAACGAGAAGTCCGTGGTCATCGGATCCGAAGGCACCATCGCCATCCAGCTGGTCCGCGAAGACGGCTCGGTCAAAATCCTCAAGAAGGCCTTCCCTGTCCTGTCCGGCGAGGTCATCGACGGCACTGTCATGCGCGCCGCCGCCCTGGATGAATTCCTGGCCGCCCAGGTTGCCCGCGCCAAGGAGGAAGGTGTTCTTTTCTCCGCCCACCTCAAGGCCACCATGATGAAGGTCTCGGATCCCATCATCTTCGGCCACGTCGTCAAGGCCTACTTCACCGAACTGTTCGAAACTTACGGCAAGCAGCTCACCGCCGCCGGCCTGAGCGCCAACAACGGCCTGGCCGCCATCCTGAACGGCCTCGAGGACCTCCCGGAGGACGTCCGCGAAGGTGTCAAGGCCGCCATCAAGAAGGGCCTCGAAGACGGCCCGGCCCTGGCAATGGTGGATTCGGACAAGGGCATCACCAGCCTGAACGTCCCCAGCGACATTATTGTTGACGCCTCCATGCCGGCCATGATCCGCAGCTCGGGCCACATGTGGGGGCCGGACGGCAAGGAGGCAGACACCCTTGCTGTGCTGCCGGACAGCTCCTACGCCGGCATCTACCAGGTTGTGGTGGATGACTGCCGCGCCAACGGTGCCTTCGATCCCACCACCATGGGTACTGTCCCGAACGTTGGCCTCATGGCCCAGGCAGCCGAAGAATACGGCAGCCACGACAAGACCTTCGAGATCCAGGAAGCCGGAACGGTTCAGATCGTTGACGGCGCCGGCACCGTGCTGATCGAACACGTGGTTGCGCCGGGCGACATCTGGCGCGCCTGCCAGACCAAGGACCTCCCGATCCGCGACTGGGTCAAGCTGGCCGTCACCCGTGCCCGGGCCTCCCAGATGCCGGCCGTGTTCTGGCTGGACGAGGAGCGCGCCCACGACGCCAACCTGATCGCCAAGGTGCGCGAGTACCTCAAGGACCACGACACCGAGGGCCTGCAGCTGGAAATCATGTCCCCGGAGAAGGCAACCGCCTTCACCTTGGAGCGCATCCGCAAGGGCGAGGACACCATTTCAGTCTCCGGCAACGTGCTGCGTGACTACCTCACGGACCTGTTCCCCATCCTGGAGCTGGGCACCAGCGCCAAGATGCTGTCGGTTGTTCCGCTCATGAACGGCGGCGGACTCTTCGAGACCGGTGCAGGTGGATCCGCACCCAAGCACGTCCAGCAGCTGCTGAAGGAAAACCACCTGCGGTGGGACAGCCTGGGTGAATTCCTCGCCCTCGCGGTCAGCTTCGAACACCTGGCCACCACCACGGGCAACGCCCGCGCTCAGGTCCTGGCCGACACCTTGGACAAGGCCACCGGGACCTTCCTGCTGGAGAACAAGTCCCCGAGCCGCCGGGCCGGCGAACTGGACAACCGCGGCAGCCACTACTACCTGGCCCGCTACTGGGCCGAGGAGCTGGCCAAGCAGACCGAGGATGCAGAGCTCGCAGCTTCGTTCTCCGCGGTTTCAGAGGCGCTGACGTCGAATGAGGAAACCATCGTTGGTGAACTGGCCGCAGTCCAGGGCGCTCCGGCTGACATCGGAGGCTACTACCGTCCGGACGAGGCCAAGGCTTCCGCCATCATGCGTCCCTCCGCCACTCTCAACAAGGTCATTGAAACCCTGAACTAGGTGGCATGGAGCTGGCAATAGACTGAGCCGGCAGGACAGAAGGCGGCATCCCGGAGACCGGGGCGCCGCCTTCCGCTCTGTCCGTAAGTCTCTGTCCGTACCCTTCTGGCCGTTCTGCCGGTACGCACGTCTCGGCCCGGGGGGCCGTTGCAACGCGGGTGGGTTAAATACCCTCCCGGCCCTCCACCTCGCCGCCGCTGATGCTGTCCCGCCAGGCACCCGTTTCCGCGGGCCGTTCCTCGATGAACTTCTTGAACCGCCTGAGATCGGCGGCAACCTGGTGGGCGTCCAGCCCCACAGTGGCGCCGATGTTCTCCACGGCGGAATCCGGCTCCCAGGTCAGCTCGACGTTGACCCGCGTGTCGGCGGGGCCCAGCGACGCGAACCAGACGCTTCCAGCGTTCCGGGGATCGGTGAGGCTCTCCCACGAAACCCGCCGGTCGGGATCCTGGACCGTGATCTGCGCGTCGTATTCGCGCTTCACCCCGGCGATGCTGGTGGCGAAGTGCACAGTGGCGGCATTCAGCTGCCTGACGGACTCCACGCCGCTCATGAACTGCGGGAAGTCCTCAAACTGCGTCCACTGGTTGTAGGCCTGGCTGAGCGGGACATTGACGTCGATGGATTCTTGAACGGTGGCCATGGATAGTCCTCCTTCAGTCGGCAGGCGCTGGCCTGCGGTTCCGGTGTGCCGGATGCTGGTGCGGCACCTTACCAACGTAACCGGTAGCCGTGGCCATTTGAAGCGGCACGGCTTGAGTCACGCCAAGGCCACTGGAACCTGAGGCCACCGGAACCTGGGGCCACCGGGGTGGGGAGGGCCGCCGTCGTACGCAGTGTACGTGACCCGGCCTTCCCTCGTTGCCTCAGCCGTCTTTTCCCTTGCCTTTGCCCGCGTTGCCGCCCTTGGCGTTGTCTTCCGACGGCGCCGGTGCAGGCACCACGGGGACAGAAGTCTCCCGGGCGGCCTTTTCTGCCGCATCCGCGCCAGCTTTGGCCTGTTCAGCGGCATCTGCGGCGGCCCTTGCCTGAGCCTCCGCTGCAGTCAGATCAGCACGGACTGCGGCGACGGCCGTCATGATGGTTCGCCGGCGGTCCTCCGAGACCCGTCCGCTTGCGGACGCTGCGGACAGGTCCGACTCCAGCCGTTCCAAGGCCTTCAATGCCGCAGCGTGGTCGTTGCCCGCAGCGGCCTGGCCCACGCTCAGCACCCGCTCCTGAAGCTGGCGTGCGGTCTCGCGCTGCAGGCCCGTATCCGGGGTAGCGCAGCCCGCCAATGTTGCTGCGAGAATCAGCGCAGCAGCAAATGGAAGCGCGCGTTGCCGCCCGAAGCGCCAGTGTTTGTCTCCCAGGCGGGTCACGGTTGTACGCTCTTTTGCAGTTCCTTGAGATGGTCACCCAGGGTGCCTGTAACAGTCGGGTAAGGGACGACGTCGGGCGTAGACGATCTGGACAGGCTCGCGGTAAGTGCCGCCATCCCTGCCAGTGCCGTAAGGACCGCCAGTACGGTCCAAAGCCAGATCCGGTTGCTCCTGCGTCTGCCGTTGCCCCTGCCGTTGCGCCTGCCTTTGCCCTTTCGCCGGACCCGGGACCTGGCAGGGCCTTTGTCCGGACGCCGTGAACCTGCTGTCTTTTCGGCCGGGAGCGCCAGTTGACGCAGGCTGGTACCGCCAGAAGGGACACTTGAGGGTGGATCGGAGGCAATGGACGGTGGCCTGAACGGCATGGCAGGCAGCACACGCGTGGTTTCCGGCTGGAGTTCCCCCGGGGTTGAGACCGGCGAGACAAGGGCCTGGCGGAGTGCTATTTCAACGTCCCCGGCTGACGGGCGTTTCAACGGCTCGATGGCCGTCATAGAGCGGATCAAATCAGCCCATTCCGCCGGGACATCGTCCGGGATTTCCGGTGCCCGGTGCAGCCTGGCCACGGCCGACTCCACCGCGTTTCCCGGGTATTCCACTGTGCGCTTGATGCATTCAAGGAGGACCAGCCCCAGGGAGTAGATGTCGGTGGCCGGCGACAGGGGCGAGCCCATGGCCTGCTCCGGGCTGAGGTATGCCGCGGTTCCCACCATGGTGCCTGCGGCGGTAAGCCGTGTTCCGTCCACAATCCTTGCTATGCCGAAGTCTGTCAGCTTGGGCCGCAGCGGCTCGCCGGGGCGGAGCTGTACCAGCAGGATGTTGGCAGGCTTGACGTCGCGGTGGATGATGCCGAGCCCATGCACGTAGGCAAGTGCGTCAGCGATGCCCGCCCCGATCACCGCAAGCTCATCCAAGGGTACGGGGCTGAGCCTGATCCGGGTCCGCAGGTCCTGGCCGTCCACGAGTTCCATGGTCAGGAACGGGCGGGGTTCGTCCGGGATACGACGGTCGATGCCGGCGTCGAACAGTGTCACCAGACTGGGGTGGTTGAGCGTTGCCAGGAGTTGAATTTCGGCTTCCTGACGCTTGAGCTCGTCGGCGTCGGGGGCCTGCGGCGCGAAAAGCTTCAGGGCCACGTCGCGGCCCAGATTCTCATCGCTGGCACAGTAGACGGATGACATTCCGCCGCGGCCGATCACCTCGCCAAGCCGGTAGCGTCCGCCAACTACTTCATTCCTGATGGAGCTGGGCGAATCCGCCACCATGACCTGTTCCTCCCGGTGCGCTACGGCACTGTCCTACCCCAAATTATACGGGCGGGAACGGTGGGTTGTGTACGGTATTCCGGCGTGCGGCGGCCGTTCCGACGGCGCGGCTTGGCTCCCTGATGGCCAACAGGCACACCGGCGGTCCGGCAGCGAGATCAGGCGAGATCTTCGGGGCCGGACCACCGGTCACAAGGACAAGTGCTGGTTAGTTGAGTTGAACGGGCGCCCACCTCCTTCCATAAAGCGGTGCATGGTGCCGCGAACGGCAAGGCTTCAGGGACGGTGAGTTGATGTCCTGCAGGCCCCCACGTGCAGAGCCGTTCAGGACGTCCTGCGCCGCTTGAGCATCAGCAGGCCCGCAACCAGGAGGAGCAGGGCCACAGGAACCAGGGTCGTGTCACCGCCCGTGTTGGCCAAGGGGCTGGAGCCCTGAGCGGGACTGCTGCCCGTGGTGGTGGTTCCTGCAGTTGCTACGGAGCCAGCTGTGGTTGATCCCGCTGGAACAACCGTGATTCCGGTGTTGCCGTTGGTGTTGCCGGTGTTGCCGGTTCCAGTGGTGCCGGTAGTCCCCGTTGTGTCGGTGCCAGTCCCGTTGCCGGTACCACCCGGGGTGTCTGTGCCGCCAGTTGTCCCTGTCGACCCCGTGCCGGTGCCGGTGTCGGGGGTTCCGGTGCCGGGGGTGCCGGTGCCGTCAGAAACTCCGCCGATGATGACAGCTCCACCTACGCCGGCGGTCACGTCATCCAACAGACCGGAGGTGCCGAGGCCTAGACCGAGATCGATAGCGGCGGCGAGGTCAGCGGTGGTGCTGTCCGTGCCGGTGAGGTTGCCGGTGCCGAGTCCGAGTGCCACGTCGGCTGCTGCGGCGAGGTCGGCGGTGGTGGTGTCCGTGCCGGTGAGGTTGCCGAGGCCTAGGCCGAGGTCGGCTGCCACTGCCAAGTCGGCAGCGCTGTCGGTGAGGTTGCCGGTGCCGAGTCCGAGCCCGGGCCCGAGTGCGACGTCGGCTGCTGCGGCGAGGTCGGCGGTGGTGGTGTCCGTGCCGGTGAGGTTGCCGAGGCCAAGACCGAGGTCGACGGCGGCTGCTGCGGCCAGGTCGGCGGTGGTGCTGTCCGTGCCGGTGAGGTTGCCGGTGCCGAGTCCGAGATCGATGGCTGCGGCGGCTGCTGCGGCCAGGTCGGCGGTGGTGCTTTCCGTGCCGGTGAGGTTGCCGAGGCCGAGTGCGACGTCGGCTGCCACTGCCAAGTCGGCAGCGCTGTCGGTGAGGTTGCCGGTGCCGAGTCCGAGGTCGATGGCTGCGGCGGCTGCTGCGGCCAGGTCGGCGGTGGTGCTTTCCGTGCCGGTGAGGTTGCCGAGGCCGAGTGCGACGTCGGCTGCCACTGCCAAGTCGGCGGCGGTGCCGGTGCCTTCGGTTCCGGTCACGTTGCCGAGCCCGAGTGCGACGTCGGCTGCTGCGGTGAGGTCGGCGTTGGTGGTGTCCGTGCCGGCCAGGTTGCCGAGTCCGAGTGCGACGTCGGCTGCCACTGCCAGGTCGGCGGTGGTTCCGGTGCCGTCCGTTCCCGCCACGTTGCCGAGTCCGAGGGCGACGTCGGCTGCCACTGCCACGTCGGCGGTGGTGTCGGGGACGTTGGTGGCGGTGCCGTTGCCGAGTCTGATGGCGACGTCCACCACAGCGGCGACATCCGTTCCTGACGGCGTTGGGCCACCCAGCCGGCCCAACGACGTCGGATTAGCGGATGTCGCCGCTGAGACCAGGGCGGATGCGGTGAGGTCCGATCCGCTTGTTGTGTCCGCAGCGCTGGCCGCGGTCGCGCCGAGGGCTAGGAGCCCGCCGGCAAAGAGGGTGCTAAGCAGCCCCCTGCGAAGGTTGGAATGCATGATGTTGTCTCCTGACAAGTTGATGTTGGGCGCTGGTCGGCAACCCGAATGGCCGTGTTCTGCCAAAAATCGGCAGAGAGGGGGCCCAACTAGTCAGGAGAAGAGCCGGGGTCGAATGACACCGGCGAAGGGGCATGCTCAGCGGATCCGCTGATCGGGAAGACGCCCGGGAGCGGAAGATAGAGACCGTTGGTATCCAGCCAGGCAACAAAGCCAGGGGAGCCGGACTGCGAAGAGCCGCTCCCTGGCCCTGAAGATGGTCCGGCAGGTGCAGGGGCAGGCGAAGGATCGTCTGTCCAAGGGATATCCGGCGAAGCCGACTGCATGCCGGCGCTGGCCGAGGGTGTACCCGTCGAGGCCAGCTCCGACGACACTGTCCAGCCCACGGTGCCGGCCACGGTCTTTAGGAAACTTCCGTCCTGGTCGGCAAGTGGCATGGGTGGCAGGCCGCCGGCTGTGCCGGGGTCCCCTGAAACTGCCTCGGCCGAGGCGTCGGTGGCGGCGACAGGAGGCTCAGGCCATGAAACCGGCAGCGGCGTATCGCCATTTACGAGGTCTGCAACGGGCTGCAGCACGGGTTCAAGCACAGGGAACGCATCAGCCAGCGGAGGAGAGACGGTGTCCACCAAGCCGGCCCCAGCATCATCCGCCGCCGCGGCCACTGGCGCAGAGACGGCGGTAACGGTTCCGGCAGGCACCACGCGGTTCACCACCGGGAGTGCGGCCACGAACTGGTCGGATCCACCGGCGAGGCTGCCGGCCAGGGGCTGCAGGAGGCCGGGCGAGGGTGCCACTGGCGTGGGTGCCGGGGCACTGGAGAGGGACGAAACCGAAGAAGTCACTACGCCGCCCAGCAGGGAACCAGAGTCCGCCGTGGCAACAGAAGTTGATAACGTCATCCAAGTGAGAGTGGCGGCGCCAGCCAGGAGTGCCGGGCGGAGGACACGCCACGGCCATAGAGCTTTGGCCATGCGTACCACCCCCAATACCGTTGAAACCGCCGGTTTTTACAGCGTAGGACTGAGCCGTGGAGCGCGTCTAGGGCGAATCGACGTAAACCCATCAAATCTACTTACACTGTCACCGATCCACGAAAGACCTGTAATAAGCTGTCAATTGTCTTTACGGATCCTGTATTGACATATCGGGCCACGTTATTACCTACTGTCAGTGCGTATCATTCGGGTAGCTCACACCGAGCTGGGCCCGTACCCCATCAAAGAGTCGCATGGTGTTCAGCGAGTCCTCCAACGGCATCACCGGACTTTCGGTGAGGCCTTGCTGGATGCAGCGGGTCACCTCGCGGAGCTCGTAGCTGTAACCCAGTCCGACGACGTCGAATTCCTCTTTGCGAAGCTTTTCTCGGCCGATGCCGATCACCAGTTCGCGCGGATTATTGATGGAACCGACGCTCTGCAGGTAGCCCAGGCTTCCGGCGACGGTTGCGGTGCGGGGGCCATGTGCCAGGAGCGAGGACGTGAGCTGCACCTGGGCTCCGTTGTGGTAGCCCAGCGTCATCGCATTCTGGGCGTCCACGCCGTCGTCGTTGACAAAGCCGGTGGCGCTGACTGTCTGCGGGAACCCCAAGGTTCCCAACGCCCACAGCAGCGGGTAAACGGACAGATCGAGCAACGCGCCGCCCCCATCCTGCCGTGCCCAGAGCCTGGCAGTGCGCGAGTAGGGCGCCGGGAACCCGAGGTCAGCCGTGACCCAGTGGACCTCGCCGAGTTCTCCGGAGGCAGCGATCTCGAAGGCCCGCTGCATGCTTGGCAGGAAGCGGCTCCACACCGCCTCCATCAGGAAGAGTTTCCGCTCCCGGGCAACGTCGATCAGCTCGGTGGCTTCCCGCGCGTTAATGGTGAAGGGCTTTTCGCACAGAACGTGCTTGCCTGCCGTCAGTGCCGCGAGCACGACCTGGTGGTGCTGGGCATGCGGCGTGGCGACGTAAACCACGTCCACCGCATCGTCGGCGAGGAGCCGCTGGTAGCCGTGCACGCCGTCGTCGTCCCCGTAAGCTTTGGCGAAACCGCAGGTTGCCGCGAAATTGTCAGCCGTGGCCTGGCCGCGGGAACTGACGGCGTAAAGCTCCGCGTCAGCCAGCAGGGACAGGTCCTGTGACACGGACCGGGCGATCCTTCCGGTGGCGATGACTCCCCAGCGCAACGGGGCTCCGGTAGCGGAACGGGGGTCCTGGTCGGACTGGCTGGACAGCCACGGCGTGGCGATTGGCGCACTCATGGTGCCCATCCTCTCATTGAGGTGAGAGAGCGTTCGGATATTACCGGCAGGTTGTGAGAGGGCATCGGGGAAATGGGCGCGAAAGCTGAGAGAGGGTCCTGTGGGTGGCCCTCTCTCAGCTACGGGTTACGCCCAGGCGGCCACCGCGGTCCGGGCGCGGACCGGCTCCTCGGTCAGCTTGCCCTGCTGGAGCCTGAAACGGCGCTCCGTTTTGTTGGCCAGGGCCCTGTCGTGCGTGACCACCAGGATGGTGGTGTTGTGGTCGCGGCTCAGGGAGTTGGCTTCCTTTGAACACCACAAGGCCGAAGCGCTGACCCAGGCGCAGCTGAGCGGCACCGCTGCACCGGACTGGACCGCGTGGGACTTCCCCACCGACGTCGGCTGGAACCGGCAGACGTCTACGGCTACAAGACGTTCACCACGCCGCAGGCGGTGCGCAACCAGGCACTGAACTTCACGGGCCCGGGCATATCCGGCGTCGTAGTCTCCCGTAAAGCCGGTAGCCATCAAAAGAGGAATGCCCGGCTCCCTGTGGGGGCCGGGCATTCTGCCGTCAGCGTGTTACTTGGTGATCGGGCCCAGTGTCGGATCGTCGACGTAGGCCGTCTTCACGTTGGCTGCGGTCACGATTGTCGGCGGCAACAGGAAGGCCGGAACGCGCTTGAACTCGTTCTTGTAGTTGCGGTTGTCGTTGATCTCCAGGGCAAGACCCTGCTGGAGGTCCTTGACCATGGTGATGGTGTGTTCAACGATCTTGCGGGTGTCCTTGTTGATCGTTGAGTACTGCTCGCCGGCCAAGATGGACTTCACGGACTCCACCTCGGAGTCCTGCCCGGTCACCACAGGGACGGACTTGCCGGCACTCTTGACGGAGGTGATGATGGCGCGGGCAAGCGTGTCGTTGGGCGACAGCACGCCGTCAAGTTCACCAGACGCGTAGCTGCCCGAAAGCAGTGAGTCCATCCGGCGCTGGGCATTTTCCGCTTTCCAGTCCTGGGTGACCGCTTGCTGGAAATCGGCTTGGCCGGAAACCACCTTCAGCGTGCCGTCGTCGATCTTCGGCTTCAGGACGCTCATGGCACCGTCGAAGAACACCTTCGAGTTGGCGTCGTCCGGGGAACCGGCGAAGAGCTCGACGTTGTACGGGCCCGGCTTCTTGGCCTGCATGCCTTCAAGCAGTGCCTGGCCCTGCAGCTCACCGACCTTGAAGTTGTCATAGGCAACGTAATAGTCAATGGCCTTGGTGTTGGTCAGCATCCGGTCGTAGGCGATGATGACTGCGCCGGCGTCCTTGGCCTGCTGCAGCTGGGTCCCCAGCTGGGCGCCGTCCACGGCACCCACAACAATGACCTTCGCGCCGGAGGTGATCATGGTGGAGATCTGGTTCTGCTGTTCGGACACGCCGTTGTTGGCGAACTGCACGTTTGCCTTGAAGCCGGCCGAGGAGAGTCCGTCGTTGAACAGCTTCTCCGCCAGGGTCCAGTTCTCGCTGGTCTTCTTGGGAAGCGCGACGCCGATTACGGCGTCCTGCGGGAAGCCCGACAGGGCGGTGCCCGCCTTGGCGGCCTCGGCGTCGACGTCGGACCGGCCGCACCCTGTCAGGGAGAGCGTGGCGACGGCCGCGAGGACGGTCAGGGTTTTTGCGATTTTACGCATGTGAAAATCTCTTTCTTCGGTCCAGAGGCAACCGGCTGCACCGGCCGCCGTCGCGGGCTATTTTGACTCGGCTGGTTCTGCGGGAGTGATGATGTCGGAGGTCTTGGCGATCTCCTTTTCCGGGGTGGGCGGCTGGTTGGAGCGCAGTCCGTTCATCAGCATCCCGATGATGGAACGCCGGCCCTGGCTCTTGTTGTAGACGTCGATGGCGACAGCGATCAGGAGCACCAGGCCCTTGATGATCGACTGCATGTCTGCGCCGACGCTGAGCAGCTGGAGGCCGTTGTTGAGCACGGCCATGACGAGGCCACCCACAATTGAGCCAATAACCGTGCCGACGCCGCCGCTGACAGCCGCACCGCCGATGAAGACGGCGGCAATGGCGTCCAGTTCCCAGCCGACGCCGTCGGCCGGTCCGGAGCTGGTGGAACGGGCCACGAACATCATGCCGGCCAGTGCCGCAAGGATGGACATGTTCATCATGACCAAGAAGTTGACCTTTTTGGACTGCACACCGGACAATTCGGCGGCATGGCGGTTGCCACCCACGGCGTAGACGTGGCGGCCCAGGACGGTCTTGCTGGTGATGAAGACGTATACCGCGACCAGACCCACCAGGATCAGCCCCGAGACGGGGAACGAGGTTCCGAAGCGTCCCGTCGAGAAGAGCCAGGTCACGTAGAGGACGGCCCCCGCGAGCAGGACGAGCCGGGTGACGGGCACCCAGAGGGGGTCCGGGACGGCGCCCGTGCGGGCCTTGATGCGTCGGTTCCGGAACTCCGAGAACACTACGACGGCGATCAGCAGGAATCCGAGGATGACGGTAGGGGCGTTGTAGCGGGCGAAGTCACCGATTTCCGGCAGGAAGCCTGCGCCCATGACTCGGAATTCGTCGGGCACGGGCACGGTCAGGGACTTGCCGACAAACTGGTTGGCACCACGGAACAGCAGCATTCCGGCCAGAGTGACGATGAAGGCGGGAATGCCCACATAGGCCACCCAGAAGCCTTGCCACGCACCGATGATGGCGCCAAGGACCAGGCCCAGGACGATGCCGAGGTACCAGGGAATGCCCCAGTCCCGCATGGCTATGGCCACCACGATCCCCACCGCTGCGGCAACGGAGCCCACGGACAGATCAATGTGGCCGGCAATGATGACCAGCACCATGCCGATGGCCAGGACCAGGATGTAGGAGTTGCCGTTGAACAGGTTGATCATGTTTGTTGGCGTCAGGACTTTGCCGCCCGTGAATAACTGGAAGAACAGCACGAGCGCCACGAGGGCGATGATCATGCCGAACTGGCGGGTGTCACCGCCGAAAATCCTTTTGAGTGCATTCATAATTGTTCCGTCCTGGGCTTATGCGGTTTGTGCAGTGGGGGCGGCATTGGTGCCGGTGCGGGGGGCTGACGTCATGAGGCGCATCAGGTTCTCCTGGGTGGCCTGTTCCTTGTCCAGCACTCCCGTAATGGAACCTTCAAAGATGGTGTAGATCCGGTCTGAGAGTCCGAGCAGCTCGGGCAGTTCGGACGAGATCACGATGACCCCTTTTCCTTGCTGGGCCAACTGCTGGATGATGCCGTAGATCTCGTATTTGGCCCCGACGTCGATGCCTCGCGTGGGCTCGTCGAGGATCAGGAGGTCCGGGGCAGTGAACATCCACTTGGCCAGCACAACCTTCTGCTGGTTGCCGCCGGAGAGCTTCGACACTCCTTCGTTGACAGTGGGCGCCTTGGTCCGCAGGCTCTTGCGGTAACCCTCGGCCACCGTGAATTCCCGCTGTGTGTCCACCACGAGGCCCTTGGTGATGGCTTTGAGGTTTGCCGAGACCGTGGTGGTCTTGATGTCGTCCAGCAGGTTCAGGCCCAGGCTCTTGCGGTCCTCGGTGACGTAGGCGAGTCCGGCCTTGATGGCTTGCGGAACGTTTCGGATGTGGATTTCCTTGCCGTTCTTGAAGACCTGGCCGGAGATGAAGTTCCCGTAGGAGCGTCCGAAGAGGGAACGGGCCAGTTCGGTGCGGCCCGCGCCCATGAGCCCGGCGAAGCCGACGATCTCGCCGCGGCGCACCGTGAAGTTTGAATTCTTGCAGACGAGCCGGTCAGGAACCTGCGGGTGGCCGACGGTCCAGTTGCGGACCTCGAACAGCACCTCTCCGATCTCGGGTACGTGCTCCGGGAAGCGCGACTCGAGCGAGCGCCCCACCATCCCCTTGATGATGCGGTCCTCGTCCACGCCATCTGCCACGATGTTGAGCGTTTCGACCGATTTTCCGTCGCGGATGATGGTGATCTCGTCCGCAATCTGTTCAATTTCGTTGAGCTTGTGGGAAATGATGATGGAGGTGATGCCCTTGGCTTTGAGGCCGAGCATCAGGTCCAGCAAATGCTGGGAATCGGATTCGTTCAGTGCGGCAGTGGGCTCGTCAAGGATGAGCAGTTTCACGGACTTGTTCAGCGCTTTGGCGATCTCCACCAGTTGCTGCTTGCCGACGCCGATCTCCTTGATGGGGGTGTCCGGGTCCTCGCGCAGGCCCACCCGGGCCAGCAGCTCCGTGGACCTCAGGCGGGCCTCGGCCCAGTCGATCACACCGCGCTTGGTGGGTTCGTTGCCCAGGAAGATGTTCTCGGTGATGGACAGTTCAGGGATGAGTGCCAGTTCCTGGTGGATGATCACAATGCCTGCATGCTCGCTGGCTCGGATGTCCTTGAACTGCTGGACTTCGTTCTGGTACACGATGTCGCCTTCGTAGCTGCCGAACGGGTACACACCCGAGAGCACCTTCATCAGGGTGGATTTTCCTGCGCCGTTCTCGCCGCAGATGGCGTGGATCTCGCCTGCCTTGACCCGGAGGCTTACCTCCGAGAGCGCCTTGACGCCGGGAAACTCCTTGGTGATGGAGCGCATCTCGAGGATTACCGGGTCCGTGTTCGTAGTGAGGGACGTCATTTGCCGTTAGGCCTCCAATGCATGACTTCTTTGTCTTCCCCGCAAATCGCAGGGCGTTCTGATGAGAAAGTAAACTGGATCACAGCCATTGTCGTCAAGTCTTTAACGCAATCGCCGGATAACGTTACGGTCTACGTCCGCCGGATCCCGGCGTGTTGGAACACTAAGGCGGCGGCGCCCAGGGCTTCGGCGCGGGCACCAAGCGAGGACATGGTGAGGGTGGTCGTTTCGCCGATGACAGGCACGGCATGCCTCACCAGCCCCCTCCTGATGGGGTCCAGCAGCAGGTTTCCGAGGCCAGCGAGCGGGCCTCCAATAACGATCACCTCAGGGTTGATCAGGTTGGCCACATTGCCCAGCGCTCGCCCCACAGCCAGGCCGGCATCGTCCACCACCCGGAGTGTGGCCGAGTCCCGCGCGAGCCCTTTCCGGACGATGTCCGCAGGGGTGAGCGGCCGGTCTTCGCTGCGGCTCAGGAGTTCGATCATGGTAGTGGTGGAAGCAATGGTTTCCAGGCAGCCGCGGTTGCCGCAACGGCACACCAGGCCGTGCTCGTGGATGGTGGCGTGGCCTATTTCGCCGGTGATTCCCACGGTGCCGTAGTAGGGCGCCCGGTTGAGGATCAGGCCGGCACCGATGCCCGATCCGATCTTCATGAACATCAGGTTGCTCACGCCCGTATGCGGGCCCCACGTCACCTCGGACCAGGCCCCCAGGTTGGCGTCATTATCAATGAATACGGGGATTTTCAGGGTGGCTTCAAGGTGGGGGAGGATGTTGATTCCCACCCATTCGGGCAGGATGGCGCCCTGTGCCACCGTACCCGTCCTGCGGTCGATGGGTCCTGGAATTCCGACGCCGGCACCTACCACCGCGGTCCGGTCCACGCCGCTTTCCCGCAGCAGTTTTTCCAGCAGCACCACTGCGGCCTGGATGCCTTCCTCGGACTGGTGGCCCAGCGGGAGCATGACGGATTCTTCGGCAATCACGTGGTAGCTCAGCGACGCGAGAACCACCCGGAGGTGCCGGCGGCCGAAGTCGATTCCCACCGCCACTGCCCCGTTGCTGTTGAGCCGCACGTTCAGCGCCCGGCGGCCGGAACTGGTGGTGGGTTCAGTGGAGGCGAGGCCCGCATCCTGCATTATTTTGACGATGTTGGAAACGGTGGCGGTGGAGAGGCCTGTTTTGCGGGCGAGCTCGGCCTGTGTGGAGGGCCCGCTCATCAGGGTTTCGATGATCCGCTGCTGGTTCAGCCGCCTCAGGGCGGATTGGGAACCTGGATTAGTGGGCTTGCTCCCCGTTGAGCGGGGTGTTGGGGACATGCAAAGAAGAGTGCCTTATGTTTGCTCTTGTAGTCAAGAAGTTAACGCAAACATTTTGCCGTGGTCACTTCCCGTGAGGGGGCAAAGCGTCCGGGGATGCGCCGTTTCCGGTGCAAAATGCACCCGGAGGCTGCGCGGTAGGTAGTTAGGCTGGGAAAAACGGCTGCTTCGGTGCGGCCGTCCCGATGTTGTGAGGTGGTAATGGTGCTGCTGGCGCTGATGCAGGCAAACTCTGCAGTCCTTGATGTTGACGCCAACTGTGCTGCCGTGGAAGCCGCCACGCAGGCAGCAGCCGCAGCAGGGGCAGCGGTCCTAGTGACGCCTGAACTCTTTCCGGTGGGCTATGCTCCCCGCAGGCTCCATGCTGATCTGGACCCCGCCCGGCTGCCTGCCATCAGGGAGCGCCTGGCTGACATCGCGCGCCGCCACGGCGTCGGCCTGGTCTACAGCCTTCCGGCCGTCACGGGCCAGGGCGAATGGCACATCACCTCAACCCTGCTGGATGCTGCCGGCAAAGAGCTTCTCAGCTACGCCAAAGTCCACCTGTTCGGTGAGGAGGAGCGCTCGGCCTTCAGCCCGGCAGAGGCGCGTCCCGCCGTCGTCGATTTCAACGGGATCCGGACGTCCATGGTGATCTGCTATGACGTGGAGTTCCCGGAAGCGGTCAGGGCCGCCGCAGCGGGCGGTGCAGAGCTGCTCCTGGTCCCCACGGCCCTGGCGCACGGATTCGACGCCGTGCCCCAGGTGCTGCTCCGGGCGCGCGCGTTGGAAAGCCAGCTGACCATCGCCTACGCCAACCACAGCGGCGTGGAAGACGGCTGCGAGTTCCTGGGCGGCAGCGTGATTGCAGCCCCCGATGGCTCGCTGCTCGCCGTGGCCGGTACCGGCCCCGAACTCCTCTTTGCAGAGGTAGGCGCGGAGGCTGCGCATGAAGCCCGCGCCGCCGTTCCCTACCTGCGCGAACGCAGGCCCGATCTCTACCGTTCCTGGGAGGCCTGAACAGGGGCCGAAGCGGCAGCCGTCGCGGAAACGTCGGCGGCAAACTGCAGCGCAAACCAGAGCTCCGCGCGTACCTGGGCCTCGTTGAGGTCCATCTCCAGCAATTCCGCCAGGGCATTGATCTGCCGGCGCACACTGTTCCGATGCAGGCCGAGCGCCTTCGCCGTCGCGTCCCAGCTCCCGTTCTCACCGAGCCAGGTCCGGAGTACCAGGAGCTGGGCGTCCCGGCGTTCGGGGTCCTGGTTGAGGACGGGTTCCAGGAGCCGGGCGGCCAGCATGGTTCCGGCGTCCCGGCCCAGCAGGCCGGCAACGGACCAGCTGACGTCGTCCACCCTGGCGCTCCTGCCCGTTGTCCTGACCCGTGACCGCAGGGAGGTCACGCGTTGGTGGGCGGCTGCGAGGCCGGCAAGCTCGGTGGCATCCCCGATGGCCAGCCTCCACCCCAGCTTTTCCACCTCGGCCAGCAATCCGTCGTCGACCTTGAGCCGGGTAATTGCCGCAAAGCCGTAGTCCGTGACCTCCACAAGCTTGCTGTCAAACATCCGCCGCCACTGCAGCAGCTCGCGTACAGGGCTGTCGCCGGCAGGCCACGCGGGAGCATCTGCCTTGATTCCCTGCACCACGCGGAGTGCCGCCGAGCGGGACGATGAGGTACTTTGCGCCAGCAGATCCCTCAGGGTGTTGACGTGGCGCGTTCCTCCGGACATCACGCTGTCCGGGTGCAGCAGCAGGGCAGTGGCCAGCTGGCTGGGAGCCAGGGAGCCGCTGGTCCGCTGGCGCACCAGCAGCTCCAGCAGTCCGACGGCGGATGACACCACACTGTTCTGCGCGGGAGTCAGGGCCGAATGGCTGCCCAGGATCAAGGCCCCCAGGTTTGCATCCCTGGTACTGCGGAGGGGATGGCCAAAGACCAGGGCTGAGCCCGGCAGGTCCAGCGAGTCCGTCTCCACCCGGGGGCCGCTCCCAGCCAAAAGCCGTGCCAGCAGCGGTTGAAGCATGGCCGATTCCGGGCCCGCTCCGGCGCGGGCGCGGACCCGGCCGTCGGCCCCCACCAGAGTGGCCCAAACGGGAACGCGCTGCACCAGGACGGCCAGGAGTTCGTGCTCAGGCCGGGCTGAAAGGACTGCCCGCATCAGTTGCCGGTTGGTGTCCGCCAAGTGCCTGAGCAGTTTGGCCTTGTCCGATTCCAGCAGCTGGGAAAACTTGAGGCCAAGCGCCGCAAACGGAACGGTGTCCGGAACCTGCACAAGGGTCAGGTTGTGGCGTGCACATGCTGCCAACACGGCGTCCGGCACGGAGTGGAAATAAGGCTCAAGACCGAAACCAAGAGCCGCGACCCTGGCACGCACCAGGCGTCCCACGTACGCGTCAACCTTTTTGGGCGCTGTGCCCCCTTCTCCGACGAAGGGAAGCCCGGACGTGAGGAGGAACTCGCCGTCGAGCAGGTACGGCGTTGGGTCCTCCAGTTCGCTCGGCTCCACCCATCGCAGGGTCCCGCTGCCGTTGCCGCCGTCGTGCAGGATCTTCAGCTCCGGCGGCAGCTGCTCCAGGAACTGCTGCAGTGTGACTGCACTCAGACCCTCCGTTCCGGCCTCAGGGGACATGGGGAGCGCCTTCGGGGCTGTCCTGGTAGTCGGGGCATTCGTAGGCCCGCGGCAGACGTGGTGCTATGCGGTTGATGATTTCGTCGCCGTGGCTGCCGATGGCTGAACCCCATTCGTCGGCGCTCGCCGCCCCCGTGTCCGGATCGCCAAATAGCACGGCTGTGTCACCAACACGGACCCCTCCCGTTTCAGGCCCCAGATCCACCATGAACTGGTCCATGCAGACCTTGCCGATCACCGGAACGCGGCGTCCCCCCAGCTGCACGATGCTGCGTCCGGAAATGCCTTTGGGGATGCCGTCGGCGTAGCCAAGGGGGATCAGCCCCAGATACCGGGATTCATGGGTGATGGCCTGGTGCTCGTAACTCACTCCCGTTCCGGCAGGGACCTTCTTCACCAGCACCACCGGGGCCGTCACGGTGAGGGCTGGCCGCAGTCCGAATTCGGCGGGATCCAGGTGGTCGGCCGGTGCCAGTCCGTAGATCGCCAGACCCGCCCGCACCATGTCAAAAGCGAACTCCGGCCGGTCCAGGATGTTCGCGGAGCTGGAGACATGGCTCAGCTCCGGCTCCAGGCCTGCTTCCCTGGCCTGCCGCACCGCATCCTCGAAGGCCGCTACCGCTGCGGCATTGGCGGGGTGGGCCGGAACATCAGCCCAGGCCAGGTGTGTCCAGACACCACGCACCCCAAGGCTGCCGTTAAGCTCTGCCTTCCGGGCAGCTGCAATCAGTTCGGGCCAGTCCTCCATGCGGGCCCCGCCGCGGCTGAGTCCGCTGTCCAGTTCCAGGTGGATTGCCGCGGAGCGTCCAACCTCGCGGGCGGCGCCCGCCACGACGTCCAGCTGGGCAACACTGCCCACTGACATGTCGACGTCGTTTTCTACTGCTTCCCGGATGACATCGCTGGAGGCGGAGGCCAGATATAACCAGGAAAGGACCGGTGCGGTGATGCCGGCCCGGCGGAGAATGATGGCCTCGGTGAGCTGGGCGGTGCCGAGCCAGTCCGCGCCGGCGGCGAGGGCCGCGTGGGCCACGTCCACCAGGCCGTGGCCGTAGGCATTTCCCTTGACGACTGCCATGAAATGCCGGGCGGGAGAGAGCTCCCGGAGCCGGCGCACGTTGTCTGAAATGGCCGACAGGTCCACGCTGACCTGCCCTGAAAGCACCGTGCCGGGAGCGCTTGTGTTTTGTGCAAAATGTCTCATGCCAGAACACTATAGGTCATTTTGCACACGCATGAGAGGTGGCTCACACGCCTAAGCTGAACCAGGGAATACCGACAACTACTTCTGAAAACCGACAACTACTTCTGAACGGACGTCAATGATGACTGTGCCAACCCTCACCGGACAGCGGCCCCCGGCAGCCACGGGCCGTCCGGGACTGACCGCCCAACTGCTCCGCCGCAAGCCGATCGGTCAGATGGTCAGTGAAGCCGACGAAGGCCACGGCGGCACCAAGCTGGTGCGCAGCTTCGGTGTCCTGCAGCTGACCATGATCAGCGTCGGCGCCACCCTTGGAACCGGCATCCTGGTGATCCTGGGCGAATCGGTGCCGCTCGCCGGGCCCGCCATTTGGATTTCCTTCGCCATTGCAGGGCTGGCCGCGCTGCTTTCCGCCGTGTCCTACGCGGAGATGGCCGGCCTGGTTCCGGTTGCCGGCTCCAGCTACTCCTACAGTTATGCCACCATGGGCGAGGGCATGGCCTGGATCTGCGGCTGGTGCCTGGTATTGGAATACGCAGTCTCCGTCGCCGCTGTGGCCGTTGGCGCGGGCCAGTACGTCAATGAGACCCTGGCCGTCTTTGGACAGGTCCTGCCGGACGCAATCTCGCAGCCGCCCGGTGAAGGCGGGCTGATGAACATTCCGGCGATGGTCATAGTGGTGCTGGCAATGCTCCTGCTCGTCAAGGGCGCCAAGGAAAGCGCCTGGATCAACACCTCGATCGTCGTCGTCAAGGTAGGCATCCTGCTCTTCTTCTGTGCCGTGGCCTTCACAGCCTTCAACGCCGGCAACTTCGAGCCACTCCTCCCCATGGGTGCCGCCGGTGTCTCTGCCGCGGCCTCCAGCGTCTTCTTCTCCTACATCGGCTTCGACGCCGCCTCCACTGCCGGCGAGGAAGCCCGCAACCCGAAGAAGGACCTGCCCCGGGCGATTATGCTCTCCATGGTCATCGTGACCACCATCTACGTTCTGGTTGCCGTAGCAGCCATCGGAGCCCGCCCTTGGGGCTGGTTCGACGGCACTGACGCCGCCCTGGTGCGAATCCTGGAGGAGACCACCGGGCAGCCGTGGATCGCGTTGGTCTTTGCAGTCGGTGCGGTACTGGCCATCGCCAGCATCGTGCTGACCGTTCTTTACGGCCAGACCCGCATCCTCCTGTCGATGTCCCGGGACGGCCTGGTACCCAAGATCTTCGGCCGTGTCTCGCGCCGCACCGGCACCCCCGTGGCCGGCACGCTGCTGGTGGGCACCGCCGTCGCACTGACAGCGGGCCTGGTCCCGCTGGGCGCACTGGCCGACGCCACCAGCATCGGCACCCTGTTCGCCTTCGCCCTGGTCAACGTGGCAGTCATTTACCTGCGCCGCACCAGGCCCGAGCTGGAGCGCACGTTCCGCGTCCCGCTGTTTCCGCTGACGCCCATCCTCGGTGCCCTCATGTGCGGCTACCTCATGCTTAACCTGGGCGCCGACACCTGGGTGGTCTTCGGAATCTGGATGCTGGTGGGCGTGGCGGCCTACTTCGGCTACGGCCGCCGGAACTCCAGGGTGGCTTCCTTGACTCACGAGGAATACCGTGAGCTGAGCGGGCGAGAATCTTCAACATTGTCCACCCCCGAACCGACGAAGGCAGAGATTTCATGACCATCGCCACCGAGCTGCCGGCCTCAGATCCGTCCAGCACCATCGCAGAGCAAGCCGCGGACGCAACCGCGGCCCCCGGCGGACCGGACCAGGGCCCCATCACCATGCTGAACCCGGACTTCCCGTTCAGCTATGACCACTACCTGGCCCACCCGGCCGGCCTGGGCGCTGTTCCGCCCCAGCTCTACGGCACCGAGGTAGCAGTTGTGGGAGCGGGCCTTTCCGGGCTGGTGACGGCCTATGAGCTGATGAAGCTGGGCCTTCGGCCGGTGGTCTATGAGGCAGACCAGATCGGCGGCCGGCTGCGTACCGCAAGCTTTCCCTCCGCCCCAGGAGTAGTGGCAGACCTCGGCGGGATGCGGTTCCCCGTCTCCGGCAAGGCCTTCTACCACTACGTGGACCTGCTGGGCCTGGACACTCAGGACTTCCCCAATCCTTTGTCGCCCGTAACCTCCAGCACTGTGATCGAACTCGCCGGGCAGAAGCATTACGCCGCGACGGCCCACGACCTGCCGCCGTTCTTCCGCGAGGTGGCGGATGCCTGGAAGGCCGCAGTGAACGACGGCGCGAAGTTCAGCGAGATGCAGGAAGCCATCCGCGCCCGCGACACCGACCGCATCAAGGAACTCTGGAACGCGCTCCTGCCCCTGATGGACGAACAGACCTTTTACGGGTTCATCGCCGGCAGCGAGTCCTTCAAGGAAGCCGGGTTCGCGCACCGTGAGGCCTTTGGCCAGGTGGGCTTCGGCACGGGTGGCTGGGACACAGACTTCCCCAACTCCATCCTTGAGATCCTCCGCGTTGTCTACACCGACGCCGATGACCAGCACCGGCTCATCACCGGAGGAGCACAAAGGCTCCCCGAGGCACTGTGGCAGCACGCGCCGTCGGGCATTGCCCACTGGCCCGAAGGAACATCACTGGCGTCGCTGCACTCAGGCGCGCCCCGCGGCGCCGTCGGAAAAATCAGCCGCGATCCCAGCGGCGACCTGCGCATCCGTGAGAGCTGGGGCAGGGAAGCCACCTACCCCGCCGTGGTGACCACCTGTCAGTCCTGGCTGCTGTCCACGCGCATCCACACCGAGGAAGCGTTGTTCCCGGCGGAGCTGTGGACCGCAATCGAACGCTCGCACTACATGCAGTCATCCAAGACGTTTGTGATGGTGGACCGGCCGTTCTGGAAGGACATCGATCCAGACACCGGCCGCGAAGTGCTGTCCATGACCTTGACTGACCGGCTCAACCGGGCCACGTACCTCCTGGACGACGGACCGGACAAGCCCGCCGTGATTCTGCTGTCCTACACCTGGAACGATGACGCCCTCAAGTGGCTGGCCTTGGACGCGGACGAGCGTGTGCAGCTCATGCTGCATTCGCTGGAGCAGATCTATCCGGGTGTGGACATCTCCAGCCACATCGTGGGCCAGCCCATCACGGTCTCCTGGGAAGCGGACCCCAACTTCATGGGGGCGTTCAAGGCCAATCTCCCCGGGCACTACCGCTACCAACAGCGGCTCTTCACGCACTTCAAGCAGGACAGGTTGCCGGAGGGCCAACGCGGGATCTTCCTCGCGGGGGATGACGTGTCCTTTACGGCGGGCTGGGCAGAGGGCGCCGTGACCACCGGCCTGAACGCGGTGTGGGGTGTGGTCAACCACCTCGGCGGTTCGTCGGCACAGGGCAACCCCGGTCCCGGCGAGCTCCTTGATGCAATCGGCCCGATCAGCCTCGACTAGCCGTGCAGCCCGCGGTGGGCGCGGGCCAGTTCGACATAGCGGGCGGCGTTCTGCTTGACGCCCTCGAACTCCTCGTCGCTGAGTTCCCGCCGCACTTTGGCGGGAACTCCGGCCACCAGCGAGCGGGGCGGGACCACCGTACCTTCCAGGATCACCGCGCCCGCAGCCACCAGCGAGCCGGCGCCGATCACTGCTCCGTTCAGGACGGTGGCGCCCATGCCGATCAGGCAGTCGTCCTCCACGGTGCAGCCATGGACGACGGCGGCGTGGCCCACGCTGACCCCCGCGCCGACGCTGCACGGGAAGCCGGGATCCGCGTGCAGCACCACATTGTCCTGCAGGTTGCTGCCGGCGCCCACCGTAATGGCGGCAGTGTCAGCCCGGACGGAGACGCCGTAGAAGGCGCTGGAGTCCTGGGCCAGGCTGGCGTTGCCGATGATCGACGCGGTGGGGGCCACAAAGGCCGATTCGTGGACAGCCGGGGTGTCGCCGGCAAAAGCGTAAAGGGGAGCCATCCGCCTAGCCTAGGACACCCCCGGCCCGCCCTTGTCCCAACTGACTGGCAGTTAAGGTCGCCATTCGCGCGTTTGACGACGTTAAATGCGAGTCACTTGGGGGAGCCGGGGGTGCGGAGAATGAGGAACTGGTAGTGCTGGGTCCACTGGCCGGCCCCGGGACCGGACTCCGGGCCCGGGCCTTCCGGCCACGTGACAAAGTCCTCGATGGCACCGTGGCGGCCAAAGACCTGCCGTACCGTCTGGTCGCTCCGCCGGCTGAAGAATCGACGGGGTTCGACGTCGTCCTCGGGGTTGAGCAGCTCTTCGTCCTCACCGGACCAGAGGCCGACGGCGATGGGCCCTCCGGGGGCCGTCACCCGCACCAGCTCCCGCAGGACGGCGTCGATGTCGCTGGCAGGGATGTGCAGCAATGTGCTCATGGACCAGACCGCCGGGAACGCACTATCCGGGAACGGCAGCCTGCGCGCGCTCGCAACCGAGACTTCCAGGCCCTTCGCCCTGGCCAGCCGGACGTGCCCTTCGGACAAATCAACACCCATATAGTGGATGCCGGCCTGCACGAACTTCAGGCCGTCCAGGCCAGGGCCCGAACCGATCTCCAGGACGCCGTGGCGGCCCTCGGCCTTGAGCAGGCTAATGAACCGCTCCCGCTGTTCAACCCGCCGGGCAGACAGGGGATGTTCCGTGCCGGAAGCCGCGCGGCGGTTGTAGAACTCCGCGAGGCGCTGCTCACTGCTTTGTTCCTCCATCGGCGGCTCCACAACGCTGTTCATAGTGTCAGTTAAAGACCACGGTGCGGTTGCCGTCCAGCAGTACCCGGTGCTCGGCATGCCATTGGACAGCCTGGGCGAGGGTGCGGCCTTCCACGTCCCGGCCCATCTGCACGAACTGTTCGGGGGTGCGCGCGTGGTCCACCCGGATCACTTCCTGCTCAATGATGGGCCCCTCATCTAGGGCGGCAGTGACGTAGTGGGCGGTGGCACCGATCAGCTTCACGCCGCGCGCATGGGCCTGGTGGTACGGCTTGGCTCCCTTGAAGGACGGAAGGAAGGAATGGTGGATGTTGATGGCCTTGCCGGTGAGCTCGGCACAGAGGTCATCCGAAATGATCTGCATATAGCGGGCCAGGACCGTCAGCTCAATATCGTGCTCGGCCATGATGGCTCGGAGCTTGTCCTCAGCCTGGGCCTTGGTGTCCGGCGTGACGGGGATGTAGTGGAACGGAATGCCGTAGAACTCGGCCAGCCCGGCCAGGTCCCGGTGGTTGGACACGATCGCGGGAATCTCGATGGGCAGCGTGCCCGACCTCTGCAGGAACAGGATGTCGTTGAGGCAGTGTGCGGACGTGCTGGCCATCAGCAGGGTGCGCACCTTCTGGCCCACGGCGTTGAGGCTCCACTGCATTCCGAAGGACTGGGCCACAGGCTCCAGTGCGGCCCGGAGCTCGGCTTTGGCGGCCGTCGTCGTGACTTCGACGCGCATAAAGAAGTTGCCTGTTGACGGGCTGCCGTATTGCTGGGAATCCGTAATGTTGCAGCCTGCCACCAGCAGGGCTCCGGCCACTGCATGGACAATTCCGGGGCGGTCAGGGCAGGACAGTGTTAATACGTACGCTTGGTTCAGCTGCTGTTCACTCACGCCTACCAGACTACCCGCGGCACGTGCCGGTGTTTGGTAGTCTTGTGGGGTCGCAACTGGCGTTGGGTGGCTTACCACCAGGGAGCGGCAATCACGAAGACCACGGATCGTACGCCTGGGCCGAGGGTCATGTTTTGCCGGAAATGAGCTGCAGCCCCTGGGGAAGCGGCGTCATCCTGTGCACTTTCACGCCCTGTCATCAAGGGGGCGGGGCGGTGCGCCAGCCGGTAGCCTGACCTTAGCAGTGCCCGTATCCCTAGCCAGGAGTTTTTCGTGACTACTACCGCCACCACAACAGCCGCAGTCAGCAACCAGTCGCTGGCCGAGCTCGATCCCGAAATCGCCGCAGTCCTCGACCAGGAACTTGGCCGCCAGCGCGGCACCCTGGAAATGATCGCTTCCGAAAACTTCGCCCCGCGGGCCGTGATGGAAGCCCAGGGCTCCGTCCTGACCAACAAATATGCCGAAGGCTACCCGGGCCGCCGCTACTACGGCGGCTGCGAATACGTTGACATCGCTGAGCAGCTGGCCATCGACCGCGTCAAGGAGCTGTTCGACGCCGAATACGCCAACGTCCAGCCGCACTCCGGTGCGCAGGCCAACGCCGCAGCACTCTCCGCCATGATCACTCCCGGCGACAAGATCCTGGGCCTGTCTTTGGCCCATGGCGGCCACCTGACCCACGGCATGAAGCTCAACTTCTCCGGCAAGCTCTACCAGGTTGCCGCCTACCAGGTTGAGCCGGACAACTTCCGCGTGGATATGGACAAGCTGCGCGAACAGGCCATCGCCGAAAAGCCGCAGGTCATCATCGCCGGCTGGTCCGCGTACCCCCGCCACCTGGACTTCGCCGCCTTCCGCTCCATCGCCGATGAAGTGGGCGCGCTGCTCTGGACCGACATGGCGCACTTCGCCGGACTGGTCGCAGCAGGCCTGCACCCGAGCCCGGTGCCGCACTCCGACGTCGTCACCTCCACCGTGCACAAGACCCTCGCCGGCCCCCGCTCCGGTGTGATCCTGGCCAAGCAGGAGTGGGCCAAGAAGCTGAACTCCAACGTGTTCCCCGGCCAGCAGGGCGGCCCGCTCATGCACGTCATCGCCGCGAAGGCCG
The DNA here is from genome assembly GCF_030815585.1 of Arthrobacter pascens. NCBI lineage: Bacteria > Bacillati > Actinomycetota > Actinomycetes > Micrococcales > Micrococcaceae > Arthrobacter > Arthrobacter pascens. Next base: position 3,149,581 of record NZ_JAUSWY010000001.1, on the reverse strand, counting down.
TGGCCTTCAAGATCGCCGGCACCCAGGAATTCAAGGAGCGCCAGGAGCGTGTCCTGGAAGGCGCCAAGATCATCGCGGACCGCCTCAACCAGTCCGACGTCGCCGAAGCGGGTGTCTCCGTCCTCACCGGCGGCACCGACGTGCACCTGGTCCTGGTGGACCTGCGCAACTCGCAGCTGGACGGCCAGCAGGCGGAGGACCTCCTGCACTCGGTGGGTATCACCGTGAACCGCAACGCGGTCCCGTTCGACCCCCGTCCACCGATGGTCACCTCCGGCTTGCGGATCGGCACCCCGGCGCTTGCCACCCGTGGCTTCGGCGCAGAGGAGTTCACCGAAGTGGCGGACATCATCGCCACCGCGCTGAAGTCCGGCTCCGCCACGGACGTGGACGCGCTGCAGACCCGCGTGGACAAGCTCGCCGCCGACTTCCCGCTCTACCCGCAGCATGAGCAGTGGTAAACCCGTCCATGGCGCAGACCGCGAAGATCCTTGACGGCAAGGCAGCGGCTGCCGCCATCAAGTCCGAGCTGGCTGAGCGTGTCGCGGCACTGAAGGCGCACGGCGTCACTCCCGGCATTGCCACCGTGCTCGTCGGGGCGGACCCGGCCTCGCAGCTGTACGTGTCCATGAAGCACAAGCAGTCCATGGAGATCGGGATGAACTCGATCCAGCGTGAGCTTCCGGCGGATGCCACCCAGGCCCAGGTTGAAGCTCTCATTGACGATCTCAATGCGGACCCCGCCTGCCACGGTTACATCGTGCAGCTGCCGCTGCCCAAGCACTTGGACACCGACGCCGTCCTCGAGCGGATCGACCCCGCCAAGGATGCCGACGGTCTGCACCCGACCAACCTTGGCCGGCTGGTGCTCAACGTCAGTGGCGAGATCACCTCGCCGCTGCCGTGCACGCCCCGTGGCGTCATCGAGCTCCTGGAGCGCAACGGCTACAGCCTCGCGGGCAAGCACGTCGTGGTGGTCGGCCGCGGCGTCACGATCGGCCGCTCGATCGGCCTGCTGCTCACCCGGCGGGCCGTGAACGCCACTGTGACGCTGACGCACACCGGCACCAAGAACCTCTCCGAGCTGCTGCGGCAGGCGGACGTCATTGTGGGCGCGGCGGGTGTCAAGCACATCGTCAAGGCTGCTGACGTTAAACCGGGTGCGGCGCTGCTCGACGTCGGTGTCACCCGTGAAACCGACCCCGAGACGGGCAAGAGCAAGGTCCACGGCGACATCGATCCCGCCGCTGCCGAGGTAGCCGGCTGGATTTCGCCGAACCCCGGCGGCGTGGGCCCCATGACCGTGGCGCTGCTCATGACCAACGTGGTCGAGGCCGCGGAACGCCAGCTGGCGGCGGAAAGCCCTTCGGGCATCGCCTAAAAGCGGGGATCTGCACCGCAGAAGCTGGTTCAGTAGGGCGCCTACTCCCGTGGGAGTAGGCGCCCTACGCCGTTCATCAGACGACGGTGTCTTCCGGCGAGGCTAGGCTCGGACTATGCAGCGCCGTTTCCGGGGACCACCCACCGCCGTCATGGTGATTGTGGTGGCAGTGATCCAGGTGGTGGGCACGGTGTTCGCCTCGGCGCGGCAGCCTGATCACCGGCCCCTCGACCTGCTTGCTTTCGCACTCCTGCTGCTCGGCCCGGCTGCTCTTTCCCTGCGCCGGCGCGCGCCCGGGGCGATGCTGCCCTTGGCCGTGGTTGCCATGGCGTCCTACTTGTCCCTCGGGTATGCCTGGGGCCCGGTCTTCCTCTCCTTTGCGTTGGCCCTGGTCCTGACCGCCGCGTCCGGAATGCGCGGGCTGGCGTGGACGGTGGCAGGTCTCTGTGCGGTGGCGGTGGTTGTCGGTTCCGTCCTTGGCGGCGATGAGGCCGCGCTGATCCGTGTCTTTGCCGCCACGTCGTGGCTGGGCATCCTGGTCCTGCTGGGTGAGGGCATCCGGCTGCGGAGCGAGCGGGTGGCCGAACGGCACCGCCAGCGCGAAGCTGCGGAGCAGGCCGCCCGGGACGAATACAGGCTGACCTTGGCACGCGACATTCACGACGTTGTGGCGCACTCGCTGTCACTGATCAATGTGCGGGCATCGGTGGCGCTTCACCTGGGGGAGAAGAATCCCGCGCACTTCCGTCCCGCCCTGGAGGCCATCAAGGCCGCGAGCAAGGATTCGCTGGCCGAGATCCGGCAACTGCTCGGCGTGCTCCGTGATGACGCCCCGCTGACTCCAGCGCCACCACGTACCATCGCCCGAATTCCCGAACTTGTGGATAATGCCCGCCGCGCAGGGCTGGACGTCCGGCTGGAGCTGAACCTGCCTGCCCAGGTGCATGTCCACGCGCCCGTCCAAGAGGCCGCATATAGAATAGTTCAGGAGGCACTGACCAACGTGGTGCGCCACTCCGGGGCGCGGAAGGCCGTCGTCGTACTTCGTTCCCAGGCAGCTGCTGCGCGGGCGGCTGAATCCCTTGGTACCCCTGCTGCCACCGCCACGGAGCTGGCAGGCGGGCAGCTCACGGTGACCATTGATGACGACGGCGCTGGCGCAGCCGGCATGCCAGAAGGCAACGGAATCACGGGGATGCGGGAGCGCACGGCGGCTCTGGGCGGCAGGCTGGATCTGGGCACCGTGGACTCGGGGACCGCGCGCGGGGACGCGGGCTGGCGCGTCCGGGCGGTTTTCCCGCTGCCCGGCACCGGCAACGGGGACCGGCCATGATCCGGATCCTGCTGGCGGACGATCAGAACCTCATCCGCGCCGGCTTTCGGGCGCTGCTGGATGCCGAGCCGGACATGGCCGTGGTGGCAGAATGCGGGACAGGCCGGGACGCTGAGCGGCTGGCATTGCGCGAGAAACCCGACGTGGTGCTGATGGACATCCGCATGCCGGAGGGCGACGGTCTGGAAGCAACCCGGAAGATCCTTGCCAGCCCTGCACTTCCGGGCACCCGGGTCATCATCCTCACCACGTTCGAGCTTGACGACTATATCGCGGAGGCCGTTCGCGCCGGGGCGGCCGGCTTCCTGGTCAAGGACACCGAACCCGAGGAACTGCTGCGCGCAGTCCGAGTGGTGCACGACGGCGATGCGTTGCTGTCGCCGGCGGTTACCCGGCGGATCATGGCCCAGTTGGCCCTGCAGTCGAGAGCTGCGGAGCTTCCGGCGGCGCTGGACCGGATCACTGAGCGGGAGCGGGAAGTCCTGCGGCTGGTCGGGGAGGGCTTGAACAACACGGAAATCGCGCAACAGCTGTTCATCACCCCGCTCACGGCCAAGACCCATGTTTCGCGGATCATGACCAAGCTCATGGTCCGGGACAGGGCACAACTGGTGGTGCTCGCCTACGAATCCGGCCTCGTGCGGCCCGGCTGGGCAGGGTGAGTGCCTGAGACTGGGTGTATTCGCACGTCTCCCACGGGAGTACAGTGCCCCGCCAAGGTGACTCCCGACGTCGGACGCGGCGCCGGCATCCGACGGCGAGACTCGAGACAGAGCCGAAAGGCGGCTCAGTATTGAGAACCAAAAGGTAGGAAACGCACATGTTCACAGCATCAGCACTGGCCGCCCTCCCCGCAGCACAAGACATCACCGGCACGGTCCCCGCCCACGGGCCGTGGCTGGAGGGGGGCGCTTTCTCGCCCTGGTTCCTGCTGTTCCCGCTGTTCTGGATCCTGGTGATCGGACTGATCATCTTCGCGGCACGGAGGACCTGGCGCCGGAACCATCAGTGGGACGTTGCCCGGGGTGGCGAGAGCGTCCTGCGTGAGCGCTACGCACGCGGCGAGGTCGATGAAACGGAATACAGGCAGCGGCTGGAAGTGCTGCGGTCCGAACAGCCGCGCTAGCCAAGCTGCGCCGCAGCAATGTCCCCCACAATATTGGCCCTCAGCCACGGCCACCCGAAGGTCAGGCGTGAACGTTCACGCCAACCCCTTCCGCATTCAGGAATGCTCCACTAGTCTGCTGAGGTGCACAACGAAGCCATCCTGTCCTCCAACACCTCAACCGGCAGCCCGATGAAGCAGCAGACCGTGATCGCAGCGGAGAACCTCAGGAAAACCTACGGCGAAGTGGCTGCCGTCGATGGCATCTCTTTCAGCGTTCCGGCAGGGGAGTCCTTTGGGCTGCTGGGCCCCAACGGCGCCGGCAAATCCACCACGATGAAGATGATCGGCGGCGTCACCCAGCGTACCTCCGGAACCCTGAGCATCATGGGCCTGGATCCGGACAGCCACGGGCCCGAGGTTCGGGCGCACCTGGGGGTGGTGCCGCAGCAGGACAACCTGGACGAGGAACTGAGGGTGCGCGAGAACCTCCTGGTCTACGGCCGCTACTTCGGCCTGCCCATGAGCTACCTGAAGCCGAAGGCCGACGAGCTGTTGGAGTTCGCCCAGCTCACGGACAAGGCGAAATCCAAGGTTGATGCGCTCTCCGGCGGCATGAAGCGGCGCCTGACCATTGCCCGCTCGCTCATCAACGAACCCCGCATCCTGCTCCTGGACGAACCCACCACCGGGCTGGACCCGCAGGCCCGGCACATCCTCTGGGACAGGCTGTTCCGGCTCAAGGAGCAGGGCGTCACGCTGGTCCTGACCACGCACTACATGGACGAAGCTGAGCAGCTCTGCGACCGGCTCATCGTGGTGGACAAAGGGCGGATCATGGCGGAGGGTTCGCCCGCGCAGCTGATCCGGGAACATTCCACCCGCGAGGTCCTTGAGCTGAGGTTCGGCTCCGAGCGGAACACGACCATCGGGCCGGAGTTGCAGGGAATCGGTGAACGGCTTGAAGCCCTGCCGGACCGGGTGCTGATTTACGCCCACGACGGCGAGGCGGCCCTTGAGCAGGTTGCGTCCCGTGGCCTGCGGCCACTGACCTCGCTGGTGCGCAGGTCCTCGCTGGAGGACGTGTTCCTCCGGCTCACCGGTAGGAGCCTCGTTGAGTGATTCTGCCGGGTTGACTGAGACTGCTCCGCGGGCGCACAGCCCGGAAATCTCCGCTGCGAAGGCCCGCCGCTGGGGTGCTTTCTACTACGCGGAACAGGTGCTCAGGGTGCTGTGGGGCTACGGTTTCTCCATCCTGATGTACAGCGTGGGCCAGCCTGTGGCCTACCTGTTCGCGATGGGGGTCGGACTGGCAACGCTGGTTGACAGCGACGGAGCAGCGGCCTTCGGCGGGGTCAGCTACCTGGCCTTCATCGCCCCTGCGCTGCTGGTGTCCGCTGGCGTCATGACGGCGGCAAATGAATTCACGTTCCCGGTCATGGGGGGCTTCAAGTGGCGCCGGACCTACTTTGGCCCGCACGCCTCGCCGCTGACGCCGGAGCAGATCGCGGCCGGGCACATCATTGCGGTGACGGTGCGCCTGCTCCTGCAATCGGCCATCTACTTTGCGGCCGTGGCCTTGTTCGGGGCTTCGCCCGGCGGTTGGGGATGGGTGTCCGTCCTGGTGGCGACCCTGGCCGGGCTCTCCTTTGGCCTGCCGTTGATGGCCTACTCGGCCTCCATCACGGAGGACAAGGGACAGTTCGCACTGGTGATGAGGTTCATCGTGATGCCGCTCTTCCTGTTCTCCGGAACGTTCTTCCCTTTGGACACGCTGCCGTTGGGCGTGCGTTGGATCGGCTGGATTTCGCCCATCTGGCACGGCACCGAGCTTGGCCGCGTCTTCACGTACGGCTACCAGGAACAGCCGTTGCTCACACTGGTGCATGTCGTAGTGTTGCTGGGGCTCGCGGTCCTGGGCTGGATCCTCACCAAGCGCCAGTTCATTAGGAGGATGGGGCAATGAGCATCCTTACCGGTGGCCACAGCGTCACGGAGGAGGCCCGCAACAGGACGTTCGGGCCGCTGTATTCGCGCAACGCCAAAGCTGTGATTTCCCGCGGCCTCATGGCCACCAGGAGCAGCAACTGGCTGGTGATGCTCTCCGGTTTCTTCGAACCCGTACTGTTCCTGATCTCCATGGGTGTGGGGATGGGCTCTATTGTGGGCGCCGTGCAGGGGCCCGGCGGGGAAGAGGTCAGCTACGCCGCCTACATCGCCCCGGCGCTGCTGGCCGTTTCCGCCATGAACGGGGCGGTCTACGACTCCACCTGGAACGTCTTTTTCAAGATGAACTTCGCCAAGCTGTACCAGGGGATGCTTTACACGTCGCTGGGCCCGCTGGACGTTGCGCTGGGGGAGATCTTCCTGGCACTCCTGCGCGGGCTACTGTACGCCACAGGCTTCACGGCCGTGATGGGTCTGATGGGTCTGATCACCACGCCCTGGGCCATCCTGATGGTCCCCGCCTCCGTGCTGATTGCCTTTGGCTTCGCAAGTATGGGAATGGGCATCACCAGCTTCCTGAAGACGTTCCAGCAGATGGACTGGATCAACTTCATCATGCTGCCTATGTTCCTGTTCAGCGCCACGTTCTACCCGCTCAGCGTCTACCCCCAGTACATCCAGTGGCTCATCCAGGCCATGCCGCTCTGGCACGGAGTGGAACTGCTGCGCCAGATCAGCGTGGGCACATTCACGCCGGCAACAGCCATCCATATCGGCTATTACCTGCTGATGACGGCGGCGGGGATGCTCCTGACCACCGTGAGGCTGCGGAAGCTCTTCCTCAAGTGAGCCGCCCAGACCCAACTGACTCGCACTTAACGCACTGAAAACCGGTTTTGAGAGCGTTAACTGCGAGTCAGTTGGGCGGGCAGGGGGGTGCTGTTCGCCGGAGGTGGAAGGGTCGGTGGTCTGCCGCGGCGTTTGAGACAATAGCCTCATGCAATCTTTGGGCAGCTCCAAGTCATCGTCACATTCCCTTCCCCGAAAGGGTGGATTCTCCATGCTCCGCATCAGCGGACCGGGAATGATGGTGTTTGTCATCGCCTTCATTGTGGCGGTCATCTTCGCAGCCAACCAGAACGACGTCGTCGGCTGGGTTGTGGCGGTCATCGCCGCCTTCTGGCTCGCCCTCGCTGCGTTTGTGGTCTTCAGCATCCAGAAGGCCGCCAAAAAAGCCGGTGCCAAACTCACCGAAGCCCAGAACGCCTTCAACAGCGCAACTGGCCGCGCGCCGTCGTCGTCCTCTGCCGACCATGGCGGCACACGGATCGTGGCCGAGCGAAACGAAGCGGACGAAGTCCGCGACCTCAAGCTCGATCATTCCTTCAAGATCGTGCAGGTGCAGATCCGAGTGGTGGAGGAGGAGCGCGCCAAGGGGGAGGCAGCTGACCAGGACACCATCCGCCGCGCCTTGGAAACCATCGAAATCACTGCCACGAATGCCCGGGACATGATCAGGTCCTCCGGCGGCACCGGGGACCCGGTCACCGGAACCATCATCGACTAGAGTAGAGCGGGTGAGCTCGGCATTGAAGAAGGACCACCTTCGCATCGCATCAGTCAACGTTAACGGCCTTCGGGCTGCCTACAAGAACGGTATGGCGGCATGGCTGGAGCCGCGCGAGGTGGATATTCTCTGCCTCCAGGAGGTCAGGGCACCGGACGCGATTGTCCGTCAACTGCTCGGCGAGGGCTGGCATATCCTGCACGCTGAAGCAGAGGCCAAGGGCCGCGCAGGTGTGGCCATTGCTTCCCGTGAAGAACCGCTGGACACCCGTAACGGCATCGGTGATGACTACTTCGCCACTGCTGGGCGCTGGGTGGAGGCTGATTTCCGGATCGCCGACGCCAGCGGAAACCCCGTGCAGCTGACCGTTGCCAGCGCCTACGTGCACTCCGGTGAGGTGGGTACACCCAAGCAGGTGGACAAGTACCGGTTCCTGGATGCAATGAGCACCCGCTTGCCTGAACTGACAAAGCACAGCGACCATTCCCTTGTCGTGGGCGACCTCAACGTAGGCCACACGGAGCTGGACATCAGGAACTGGAAGGGCAACGTTAAGAAGGCTGGCTTCCTCCCTGACGAGCGGGCCTATTTTGATCGCTTCTTCGGCGAGGAGATCGGCTGGAGGGATGTCCACAGGGGCCTGGCGGGCAGCGTCGACGGCCCCTACACCTGGTGGTCGCAGCGTGGCCAGGCCTTTGACAATGACACTGGCTGGCGCATCGACTACCACCTTGCGACGCCGGCCCTGGCTTCCGCCGCAATCTCGGCGGTCGTGGACCGGGCGGCCTCGTGGGACACACGCTTTTCTGACCATGCCCCGCTGGTAGTGGACTACCGGCTCTAAGCACCTAAGGTTTTTCTGAATGACTAGCTCACCATCCCCTGTCACCAAGAAGCGCATCCTTTCGGGCGCCAAACCCACTGCGGATTCACTGCACCTGGGCAATTACATCGGTGCTGTCCGTAACTGGGTGGACATGCAGGCTGAATACGATGCCGTGTTCTTTATCCCCGATCTCCACGCCATCACCGTGGACTTCGAACCGGCCGAGCTTGCCAAACGCACCCGTGTGGTTGCCGCACAGTACATCGCAGCGGGCATCGACCCGGACAAGAGCATCTTTTTTGTGCAGTCGCATGTGCCCGAGCACGCCCAGCTCGCCTGGGCGCTCAACTGCATCACCGGCTTCGGCGAGGCGTCCCGCATGACGCAGTTCAAGGACAAGACCCAGAAGTCAGGTGCCGACTCCGCAACGCTCGGCCTGTTCGCCTACCCCACTCTCATGGCGGCCGACATCCTCCTCTACCAGAGTGACCTGGTTCCGGTAGGCGAGGACCAGCGCCAGCACCTGGAGCTGACCCGCAACCTGGCGCAGCGGTTCAATATGCGGTACGGGCAGACCTTCACGGTGCCTGAGGCCACCATCCTCAAGGCCAGCGCCAAGATCTACGATCTCCAGAATCCCAGCGCCAAGATGTCCAAGACCGGAGAGTCACCCAACGGTTCCATCCAGCTTCTGGAGGACCCCAAGACCGCCGCCAAGCGGATCAAGACCGCCGTCACGGACGCCGGCACCGAGGTCCGCTTCGATTCAGAGGCCAAGCCCGGCATCTCCAATCTCCTGACCATCTATTCGACGCTGACGGGCAAGTCAGTGCTTGACCTTGAAACCGAGTACCAGGGCAAGATGTACGGCCACCTGAAAGCGGACCTGGCAGAGGTCGTAGTGGACTTCATCACGCCGCTGCGGAACCGGACCAACGAGCTCATGGATGATCCCGCGGAGCTGGACAGGCTTCTGGCACAGGGTGCCGATCGGGCACGCGAAATCGCGTCCGTGACGCTCGGCCAGGTCTACGAGCGGATGGGTTTCCTGCCTTCCCTGAGCCTGGCAGGGGTCCGCTAGCCCAATGCCGGCCACCAGCAATGTCAGCAACGGAATGAGTGTAGGTGTCATTCTGGGATTCCCTCCGGCCATCGCCGAGGAACTCCAGCAATGGCGGGCTTCCTTCGGGGACCCCATGGCCGGGGTTATTCCCGCCCACATCACACTGGTCACCACCACGCCCACCCAGGACTGGGAGGCAACGCGGGCGCACGTCCGTGAGGTGGCCCGCAGGCAGGCCCCTTTTATGATCACCATCGCAGGAACAGGAACGTTCCGGCCGGTGTCGCCGGTGGTCTTCATCAACGTGGAGGAGGGCTTCGGAGCCTGCGTGGACCTCCACGAGAAACTCCAGACCGGTCCGCTCCAGCGGGACCTGCCTTTTTCGTACCATCCGCATGTCACCATCGCCCACGATGTTGCCCCGGAAAGCCTTGACGAAGCCGAAACGGTGCTCAAGGACTATAGGGCAACCTTCCCAGTGGTTAGCATGGGACTTTACGAGCACGATGCCGATGGCATTTGGCAGCTACGGGAAGAGCTGGACTTTGGGACCGAAACCGAAAACGACGCCGGGACCTGGTCCGCGAACGCCGACGCAGACGGAGCCACCGCTTCCCACTGAAGGTGCCCGCCTGAAGCTTGCCGTCATCCAGAAGCGGATGGACTGGGGCAAGGCCAGAAGATCCGACGGCGGTCCGGTAGCCAGTCTGATGGCCATGTTCCAGTGGCTATTGGCCAGGCTTAATGCCTTCAGGCCGATGAGGGCATGGCAGCACTACAACCTCCAGCACGGCCCGCTCATGAGCGCCGGCATCGGTTTTAGAATGTTCTTTTCCATCACGGGCCTACTGGCCACCGGCTTCTCCATTGCAGGGCTGGTGCTGCGGGGCCAGCCTGCCCTTCTGGACATGATCATTAGCAGCGTGGCGCAGAGCGCGCCCGGACTGCTGAAGGTGGGCGGCGGCGAGGGCCTGGTTGATCCCCAGGACCTGCTGAACCCGGAAGGGCTGGGATGGACGGCGGTGATCGCCGCCGTGGTTACCATCGTCACCTCGCTGGGCTGGATTGCCGCCCTGCGCGACGGCCTCCGCGGCGTGCTGCAACTGCCGCCCCTGAAGACTAACCCCGTTGTGCTGAAACTCCGCGACGCCGGGACCCTGCTGCTGCTGGGCGTCGCCCTGGTGATCAGCGCGGGAGCCTCCCTCATCTTTGGCACAGCGGCAGGATGGGTCGCTGATTTCCTGCAGCTGGACGACGCCGTGGCGGGCCCGCTGACTACGCTGATCAAGATCGGTGTTCCGCTGGGCCTGAACTGGGCCACCGCAGTCATCATGTTCCGCCTGGCCGGCAGCCTCAAGCTGTCGCGGCGGGCACTCCTGGAGGGCACCATCCTCGCCGCGGTGGGGACCACCGTACTCCAGGTCTTCAGCACGGAACTGCTGGCGGGTGCGGGACGGAACCCCATCCTTGCCCCGTTCGCCATCATCATCGGGCTGCTGATCTGGTTCAACCTGGTCAGCCAGGTCTACCTGGCCTCCGCCGGCTGGGCCGTTATCCGCGAGGAAGACCTCAAAAGCATTCCCGCAGCCCACGAAAAAGCAGGCTGGGGGTCCCGGCAGGTGCAGCCCGGCAAGGTCCCGGTGGACCACGACGGTTCCGCCGCGGTTACTTCCCGGCGTCGAGGTATTGGTCGGCCCAGGCAGAGATGATCCTGGCCGCCCGGGCCGCCTGGCCCTTGCCGGTCAGCAAGTGGTCGCTGCCTTCGAGCGAGACGAAGTTCCGCGGGTGACGGGCCGTCTGGAAAATGGTGCTGGCGTTTTCGATGCCCACCGTGTTGTCCGTGGGGGAGTGCAGCACCATGAGTGGTTTGTGGAGCTGCCTGATGCAGTCGGTGAGGTCTGCGTTCTCCAGGTCCTCCACAAAGTGCTTGCGGATCTCCACCCGCTTGCCGCCGAGGTCCACTTCGGCGCTGCCCTCGCTGAGGATCTTGTCCAGGGCGGCGTCGAAGACGTGTGCCACATGCTTGGGCGAGAACGGGGCAGCGACGGTGGCAACGGCGTCGAGCTCGGGGATTTGCCGGGCGGCTGAAAGCACGGCGGCGCCGCCGAACGAATGGCCCACCAGCAGGGAGATCGTCTTGTCCTGGGCGCGCATGAATTCGGCGGCCTTTACCGTGTCGGCCACCTTGTGGCTGAAGGAGCCCTCGGACCAAAGACCGGCGGAATCGCCCAGGCCCAGGTTGTCAAAACGCAGCATGCCTATGCCGGTGTCCGCCAATGCCTTGCACATCCGTGAAGCGGCGGGGCTGTCCTTGCCCAGCGTGAAGCCGTGGGAGAAGACTCCCCAGCCTCTGACCGGCACCTCCGGGACGTCCAGGATGCCGGACAGGATCTCCCCGGTGGATCCTTCGAAGCTGACTCTTTCGGAACGGGACACTGCCTCGCCTTTCGTTTGGGCGGTAATTGCCGTGAAACAACGACGGCGCCACACATCCCCATTCATTCCCTACCCTCGCAAGCTGGGGCAGGGGACCCTATGTCTGTGGGCCCTGTGGGGAGGCGACGCCGTCGGCTGTAACGTCCGTCTGGAAACGGGTGCTAGATCTTGCGGGAAAGGATTGCCTGCTTGACCTCGGCGATTGCCTGCGTCACCTGGATGCCGCGGGGGCATGCTTCAGAGCAGTTGAAGGTGGTGCGGCAGCGCCACACGCCTTCCTTGTCGTTGAGGATCTCCAGGCGCATGTCGCCGGCGTCGTCACGTGAATCGAAAATGAAGCGGTGGGCATTCACGATCGCGGCGGGCCCGAAGTACTGGCCGTCGGTCCAGAACACGGGGCAGGACGACGTGCACGCGGCGCAGAGGATGCACTTGGTGGTGTCGTCGAAGCGCTCACGGTCCTCGGCGGACTGCAGGCGTTCCTTGGTGGGTTCGTGGCCCTTGTTGATCAGGAACGGCATGACTTCGCGGAAGGACTGGAAGAACGGTTCCATGTCCACAATGAGGTCCTTCTCCACCGGCAGGCCCTTGATGGGCTCAACGGTGATGGGCTTGGATGTGTCCAGGTCCTTGAGGAGGGTCTTGCAGGCGAGGCGGTTGCGGCCGTTGATGCGCATGGCATCGGAGCCACAGACGCCGTGGGCGCAGGAGCGGCGGAAGGAGACACTGCCGTCCATCTCCCACTTGACCTTGTGCAGGGCGTCCAGGACACGGTCTGTGCCGTACATGGTCAGCTTGAAGTCATCCCACGTGGCGTCCTCGGAAACTTCCGGGTTGTAGCGGCGGACGCGCAGGGTGATGTCGAAGGTGGGGATTTCGCCGCCGCCTCCAACGTGGGCAGGCAGCTCAATCTTTGAGGCTGGCTCAGCAAGTTCAGCGGACATCTTAGTACTTCCTCACCATTGGCTCGTAGCGGGTAAAGACAACCGGTTTGGTGGCCAGACGGATTCCCGCGATTGCTTCCGCGGATCCCGTACCGTCAGCCGAGGCGTAGTCGTCCTTGTACGCCATGGAGTGCTTCATGAATTTGTCGTCGTCACGGTCCGGGAAGTCCTCGCGGAAGTGGCCGCCGCGGGATTCTTCACGGTGCAGGGCAGCCACGGTCATGACCTTGGCGAGCTCCAGCAGGAAGCCGAGTTCCACAGCTTCAAGCAGGTCCAGGTTGAAGCGCTTTCCCTTGTCCTGGACGCTGATGCGCTTGTACCGCTCCTCGAAGGACGCAATGTCATTCAGAACCTGGTTGAGCGTGTCTGCCGTGCGGAACACCTGCATGTTGGCGTCCATGGTGTCCTGGAGTTCCTTGCGGATCACAGCCACCTTCTCCTCGCCGTTGCCGTTGCGGGCAATGTCCAGCAGCTCAATTGTGTAGGCTTCCGGATCCTCGGGGAGGTCCACAAACTGTGCTGTCTTGGCGTATTCAGCGGCGGCAATACCTGCGCGCTTGCCGAACACGTTGATGTCCAGCAGCGAGTTAGTGCCCAGGCGGTTGGACCCGTGGACGGACACGCAGGCCACCTCACCGGCGGCGTAGAGGCCGGGAACCACGGTGTCGTTGTCCTGCAGCACTTCGGTGGTGATGTTCGTGGGGATGCCGCCCATGGCATAGTGCGCCGTCGGGAATACGGGGACGGGCTCGGTGTAGGGCTCTACACCAAGGTAGGTGCGGGCGAACTCTGTGATGTCCGGCAGTTTGGCGTCGATGTGCGCCGGCTCCAGGTGGGTCAGGTCAAGGAGGACGTAGTCCTTGTTGGGGCCGCAGCCGCGGCCTTCACGGACCTCGTTGGCCATGGAGCGGGCCACGATGTCACGTGGCGCCAGGTCCTTGATGGTGGGGGCGTAGCGCTCCATGAAGCGCTCACCCTCCGAGTTGCGCAGAATGGCGCCTTCGCCGCGGGCTGCCTCTGAGAGGAGGATGCCCAGGCCCGCGAGGCCTGTCGGGTGGAACTGGAAGAACTCCATGTCCTCCAGCGGGATGCCCCTGCGGAACGCGATGCCCATGCCGTCGCCGGTGAGGGTGTGGGCGTTGGAGGTGGTCTTGAAGACCTTGCCTGCGCCGCCGGAAGCGAACACCACCGACTTGGCCTGGAAGACGTGCAGTTCGCCGGAGGCGAGGTCGTAGGAGACCACACCCGCAACGCGCTTCTGCTTGTACGGGGTGCCGTCCTCACGGACAGCGTCCTCCTCGACGGTCAGGAGGTCCAGGACGTAGTACTCGTTGTAGAACTCCACGTTGTGCTTGACGCAGTTTTGGTAGAGCGTCTGCAGGATCATGTGGCCGGTGCGGTCCGCGGCGTAGCAGGCGCGGCGGACAGGGGCCTTGCCGTGGTCACGTGTGTGGCCGCCGAAGCGTCGCTGGTCGATCCGGCCTTCGGGCGTGCGGTTGAAGGGCAGGCCCATCTTCTCAAGGTCCAGCACGGCGTCGATGGCTTCCTTGGCCATGACTTCAGCGGCGTCCTGGTCAACCAGGTAGTCGCCGCCCTTGATGGTGTCGAAAGTGTGCCATTCCCAGTTGTCTTCCTCGACATTGGCAAGGGCCGCACACATGCCGCCCTGCGCTGCACCCGTGTGCGAGCGCGTGGGGTAGAGCTTGGTCAGTACTGCTGTGCGGGCGCGCTGACCGGATTCGATCGCGGCGCGCATGCCAGCGCCACCGGCACCGACGATGACGACGTCGTACTTATGGACCTGCATACCAGACGCTCTTTCTCTCAAAATTCGCTATAAAACAACGGGCCGGCGAAGCCTGCTCCGCAAAACACAGCCCGCGGCTCACCGCGGGCTCCAGATGCTGCTGTTACGCAGCCGGGCAGAAGCCGCCGGGCAGCGGAACACCGTCCACCACGGGGCACGGGTTGAAGGTGAAGATCACCAAGGTGCCCAGGACGATGATCACGGTGGTGGCCGCATAGAGGACGATCTTGAGCCAGAGACGCGTGGAGTCCTTCTCGGCGTAGTCGTTGATGATGGTGCGCACGCCGTTGGTGCCATGGAGCATGGCCAGCCACAGCATGGCCAGATCCCAGACCTGCCAGAACGGGTCGGCCCACTTGCCGGCCACAAAGCCGAAGTCGATGGCGTGGATGCCTTCGCCCACCATGAGGTTCACAAAAAGGTGGCCGAAGATGAGCACCACCAGCACGACGCCGGACAGGCGCATGAACAGCCAGGCCAGCATCTCGAAGTTGCCCCTGGATCCACCGGTGCGGCGGTACTGCGGGGAGATCTTTCCGCTGCTGATTTTTCCGCTGCGCGGGGGCTGGATGGTTGCAGTCATGGCTTAGTGACCTCCGAAGGCGAGGGACAGGTGGCGGATGGAGAAGGCCACCATGGTGACGACCCAGAGCGCCAGGACGGCCCAGAGCATCTGGCGCTGGTACTTTGCGCCCTTCTTCCAGAAATCCACGGCGATGATGCGCAGGCCGTTGAAGGCGTGGAACACAATCGCGGCGACAAGGCCCGTTTCACCCAGGGCCATCAGGGGATTCTTGTAGGTACCGATAACAGCCGTGTAGGCCTCGGGGGACACACGCACCAATGAGGTGTCCAGCACATGGACCAACAAGAAGAAAAAAATCACAACACCGGTAATTCGGTGTCCTACCCAGGACCACATGCCTTCACGGCCGCGGTACAAGGTGCCAGCTGGTTTTGTCGGCACTGAATAAACCTCCCTGCAACACAGCGGCGCTGGCATGGGATCCACGCGGGGGGAACGCCTGCTGCGAGAGCACTCGTAAGCTCAGGCCTAAATCTAGGCTTCGCTCACAGCTTATTCAATTTAGGAGTTCCTTGGTGACTCTCTCAACTGCGGATTTCCTTGCTGATTGAGACGAACGCCACACGATATGGCTTTTTTAGGCGTTACTCGGCCATGTGAAAAGGGAGCCCGACGGTGGGTCGGCTAAAGTAGGCGGTGATGAGTACAGACAAAGTGACAAGCCCGGATTCACCCCTGAACCGATTTATCGCGGTCATTCCGGCAGGCGGAGTGGGGACCCGCCTCTGGCCCCTGTCACGTGCAGCAGCTCCCAAGTTCCTTCACGACCTCACGGGTTCGGGCAGCACTTTGTTGCGGGCCACGTATGACCGGCTTGAGCCCCTCGCGGGTAAACGCGTCCTGGTGGTCACCGGAACCGCCCACCGGGCTGCCGTGTGCAGCCAGTTGCCCGAACTTCAGGATGCGGACCTGGTCCTGGAGAGCGAACCAAAGGATTCCGGTGCCGCCATCGGCCTGGCTGCGGCCATCCTGCATGAGCGCGATCCGGACACCATCATGGGGTCGTTCGCAGCAGACCAGGTGATCAGCCCGGTCCATCTTTTCCGGGAAGCAGTCCGGGAGGCCATCCACACCGCTGCCGCCGGAAAGATTGTGACCATCGGCATCAAGCCGACGCACCCCTCCACCGGCTTCGGCTACATCCGTGCCGGGCGCGGGCTCAACATCGAAGGCGCCCCCAGTGCGCAGGCCGTGGTGGAGTTCGTTGAGAAGCCCGACGAAGAAGTTGCCCAGCAGTATGTGGACAGCGGCGAGTACGTCTGGAACGCTGGCATGTTCGTGGCGCCCGTGGCCCTGATGCTGAAGCACCTGGAGGCCAACCAGCCCGAGCTTTACCAAGGGCTGCAGGAGATCGCCCGCGCCTGGGACACCCCTGAACGCGACGAGGTCACAGCCCGCGTGTGGCCCACCCTGCCTAAGATCGCCATTGACTATGCGGTGGCTGAACCCGCGGCCGCGGCCGGGGATGTTGCGGTTGTACCCGGCACTTTCGGATGGGACGACGTCGGGGACTTCGCTTCGGTGGGACGGCTCAACAGTGCACGCGAAGTGGATGACGTCACCGTCATCGGCAACGGCGCCCGCGTGTTCACCGAAAACGCCAGCGGAGTGGTGGTTTCAGACACAAAGCGCGTGATTGCGCTGATCGGCATCAAGGATGTAGTCATTGTGGACACCGGAGATGCCCTGCTGGTGACCACCAAGCAGCACTCCCAGCGGGTCAAGGCCGCCGTGGACGCGCTGAAGGCCAGCGGTGATTTTGACGTTCTCTAGCAACCTGAGTGGTTGGCAAACCGGGCAAATCCGTAACGCGCCGACCGTGATGCCGCTATTCCGTGGACGCTCGCTAGAGTAAATCTGTGCGTAATTACACTACTGAAGCTGAGCCCACCGCGTTGGTGGGGCCATGGCTGGAGCCGCTCCTTCCGGAACTGATCGACTTCCGCAGGGACCTGCATGCGCACCCTGAGCTTTCCTTCAAGGAATTCCGCACCACCGACAAGGTGGTGGAGCGGCTCGAGGCGGCGGGCCTCGCCCCCCGCAGGCTTGAGGGCACCGGCCTTACGGTGGACATCGGCGAGGGGCCCATTGCCACGGCCCTCCGCGGCGACATTGACGCCTTGCCCATCATTGAAGAGACCGGTCTTCAGTTCGCCTCGAAGAACCACGGCGTCACGCATGCCTGCGGCCATGACATCCACACCGCCACCATGCTTGGTGTGGCATTGATCCTCCAGCGTATGCACTTGGAATCCCCCCTGACCGGCACCGTCCGGATCATTTTCCAGCCTGCCGAGGAGACAATGCCCGGCGGTGCGCTGTCCTGCATCGAACAAGGCGTCCTGGACGGTGTGCCCCGCATCCTGGCGCTGCACTGCGATCCAAGGATCGACGTCGGACGCATCGGTACACGCATCGGCGCTATCACGTCTGCCTCGGACACCATCAGGATCGAACTGAGCGGCCGTGGCGGGCATACTTCCCGTCCGCATCTCACGGAGGACCTGGTGTTCGCCCTGGCGCAGATCGCCGTGAATGTTCCGGCCGTACTGTCACGCCGGGTGGATGTCCGCAGCGGCGTCTCCGTGGTGTGGGGCCATATCTCCGCCGGATCGGCACCAAATGCCATTCCCGGCACCGGTTTCATGGCCGGGACCATGCGCTGCCTGGACCGCGATGCCTGGAAAGACGCCGGCGAACTCCTGGACGAAGTGGTACATCAGGTGGCCGCGCCCTACGGTGTGGACGTCCGCCTGGAGCACACCAGGGGAGTCCCGCCCGTGGTCAACTCGGAGCACGAGACCGCCCTGATCGAGGCCGCTGCCCGGGCCGAGATCAGCGAAGGCGCCGTGGTGCTCACGCCACAGTCCATGGGCGGGGAGGACTTCGCCTGGTTCCTGGCCGAACGTCCCGGGGCCATGATGCGCCTCGGCACCAAGACACCAGGCGGCGAAGAGTACGACCTGCATCGTGGCGACTACGTCGTGGATGAACGTGCCCTCGGATTCGGCATCCAGGTGCTCACGGCAGCAGCCCTTCGAACCATCCGCGACCTCTAAGGCCCCGCGACTCCGGCGCGAACTGGCAGCTAATGCCCTCAAATCCTGGATTTGAGGGCATTAGCTGCCAGTTCGCGCTCCTCTTTGGTGGGTAAGTTGTGCACAATTGAATTGTGGTCTATCGTTTTAGGCATGACTGAAGCCCCCCGCCTCGACCGACAGGTGTGCTTTGCCCTCTACTCGGCCTCGCGCGCGGCAACAGCGGTGTACCGGCCCATGCTCGAAGAGCTGGGTCTGACGTACCCGCAGTACCTCGTGATGTTGGTCCTGTGGGAAAACGAGCCGCGGGGCGTCAAGGAAGTTGGGGAGGAGCTGGGCCTCGACTCCGGCACGCTCTCGCCCTTGCTGAAGCGCCTTGAGGCGCTGGGTATGGTGGAGCGTCGCCGGTCGGGGGAGGACGAACGCCGGGTCGCCATCCACCTGACCTCCGCCGGGCGCGCCCTGAGCAGCAGGGCCACCGGGATACCCAAGCACCTCGCTGATGCCGCTGGACTTTCTGCCGACGAGCTTGAGCAGCTCCGCGCCACGCTGGCCAAGCTCACCGCCGCCCTCCACGGCCCGCACTGAGACCACCCGCGCCGAGATCCACCAGCACCGAGACCAATCAGCGCTGAGACGAATCACCGATTTTGATATCCACATCCAACAGGAAGGACACACCGTGAAGACTCTTTATACTGCCGAGGCACTGGCATCCGGCGAAGGCCGTGACGGCAATGCGCGCACCCAGGATGGAAAGCTGGATGTCTCCCTCGCCAGCCCGGTGGAGCTGGGCGGCGACGGCCAGGGCACCAACCCGGAGCAGCTCTTTGCTGCCGGCTACGCAGCCTGCTTCCACTCCGCCCTTCGCCTCGTCGGGCGCAAGGAAGGCGCCGACCTCACAGACTCGGCCGTCGCTGCCCGCATCCACTTCGGCGCCCTGGATGGCGGTGAAGGCTACGGACTTGCCGCTGAACTTGAGATCGCCGTCCCCGCCCTGGACCTTGCCACTGCGGAAGCCCTGGTGGCCAAAGCACACCGGATCTGCCCCTACTCCAACGCGACGCGCGGCAACATCGCAGTTGACATCAAGATCCTGGAGTTCGCAGCATGAGCACAACTGCCGCACTGCCAACGTCAACCCGCGAGATCCGCCTCGCGTCCCGCCCCGCAGGGCGTCCGGCCCCGGAGAACTTCCGGCTGGCCGAGTCGACACTGCCCGAACTCGCGGAGGGCCAGATCCTGGTCCGCAACCGCTATATCTCCGTTGACCCGTACATGCGGGGACGCATGAACGACGTCAAGTCCTACTCAGCGCCGTTTGCGCTGGATGCAGCGCTCGACGGCGGGGCCCTGGGTGAGGTCATCGCGTCCAGGGCCGACGGACGCAAGGTGGGGGACGCCGTCGTCCATCAACTCGGCTGGCGCGAATTCGCCGTCCTGGATGCCAGCGCCACCACGGTTGCCCGGACGGACCTTGCGCCGGCATCTGCATTCCTGGGGGCGATGGGCATGACCGGGTTGACGGCTTACGCCGGGCTGCTCAAGGTTGCAGAGTTCAAGCCGGGCGATGCTGTGTTTGTCTCCGGCGCGGCTGGTGCCGTGGGCTCGCTGGTGGGCCAGATTGCCAAGGCCATGGGTGCGTCCCGCGTGATTGGCAGTGCCGGAACACCCGGGAAAGTGGCCCGGCTGCTGGAGCTTGGCTTCGATGCTGCCTTCAACTACCGCGACGCCCCGGTCAGGGATCAGCTCAAGGCTGCTGCCGGCGGCAACGGGATCGACGTCTACTTCGACAACGTGGGCGGTGACCACCTCGAGGCGGCCCTCGCCGAACTTAACGTGGGCGGCCGGGTGGCCATGTGCGGTGCCATCTCCCAGTACAACGCCACCGAGGCAACGCCCGCGCCGCGGAACCTCATGCTGGCGATCGGCAAGCAGCTGACCCTTCGCGGCTTCCTGGTGGGGGGCCAGCGCCAGCACAGTGTGGAGTTTGCAGAAAGGATGTCGACCTGGCTCGGCGACGGTTCGGTCCGCTATGACGAGACGGTGGTGGACGGACTTGAGAACGCACCGCAGGCGTTTATGGACCTCCTGGACGGTGCAAACACGGGCAAAATGCTGGTGCGGCTCTAACCAAGCCAGCCGCGTGAAGGAACAGCGGGAACGAACCCTTGAGGTCCCAAAAACAGGGGCACAAGTGTTCGTTCGCGCCTGGCTGGGGAGGGATAGTGGCTGGTCGGGGCGGTCAGCCGGCCGCGGCCTACTGATTGGTAACAAGTTCCCAACAATCCTCAGGATCCGGCGCTGAGCATCATCCGGACGTGTCGCAGGACACTAATGTTAATTCCATAAGTGCGCTTCGGCGCAGTGCTGCGAAGCCCTCAGTGAAAACAGAATTTCAGTGCAGAAACGGACACTCATTGAATTCGAGTCGTAGCGCCACTCTCTTCATCCTGGAGGAAAATTGAAGAACTCACTGCGTGCCCATTTCAAGCGCGGTTCAATGGCCGGCGTGGCCACTGCGGGTGCGGCCGCTCTCCTGCTGTCCGGTTGCGGTGCGCCTCCCGAAGCCGGCAGCCCGACCGCGACGGCCAGCGACTACACCGGCTGCATCGTCTCGGACTCCGGCGGATTCGATGACCAGTCCTTCAACCAGTCCTCGTATGAGGGACTGAAGAAGGCACAGGCCGAGCTGGGCATCAAAGTCAACCAGGTCGAATCCAAGACCAACAATGACTTTGAGCCGAACCTGCGTGCCATGGTCGCCGCCAACTGCGACCTCACCCTGACGGTGGGCTTCCTGCTCGGTGACGCCACCGAGGCCCAGGCCACGGCCAACCCGAACAACCACTTCGCCATCATTGACTACAGTTACGACCCGCCACTCAGCAACGTCAAGCCGATCGTCTACGACACCGCCCCGGCCGCGTTCCTGGCCGGCTACCTCGCTGCAGCCAGCACCAAGACCGGAACTGTGGCCACCTTCGGCGGCATGAAGATCCGTACCGTCACGATCTTTATGGACGGCTACGTCGATGGCGTGAAGTACTACAACGAGCAGAAGGGTAAGGACATCAAGGTCCTTGGCTGGGACAAGGCGGCCCAGGACGGCAGCTTCACCGGCGACTTCGTCAGGCAGGACGTCGGAAAGCAGCTCACCCAGAACTTCCTGGACCAGGGTGCGGACATCGTCATGCCCGTCGCGGGCCCGGTGGGTGCAGGCGCCGGCGCAGCCCTCATGGAGGCGAAAGCGGCGGGTAAAGACGTCAAGCTCATCTGGGTTGACTCCGACGGCTTCCTGACCGCACCGGAGTACAAGGACATCATGCTGACCTCAGTCATGAAGCTGATGGGCGAAGCCGTTGAAGCAGTGGTTAAGGACGACAAAGACGGCAAGTTCACCAATACGCCCTACGTGGGCACGCTGGCGAACGACGGCGTCCAGCTGGCACCCTTCCACAACTTCGACTCCCAGGTCCCTGTGGAAGTGAAGTCCGAACTGGAACAGATCAAGAAGGACATCATCGACGGCAAGCTGAAGGTCGAGTCGCCGGTAAGCCCCAAGGCTTAGGCATCCTGGCCAAGCGCCGCCCCCGGATGGTCTTCCACTGGCCGGGGGTGGCGCTTTTCGTTGGAGTTTTACGGACCGGCGAGACCGCCATCCAAGACTGCACGCACTAGGCTGGTGCTGCAGCCACATACCTCGTCCAGTCGGTATACGGACGCTTCGAGATTGGTCAGAGTTTTGAAACTTGAACTCAGAGGGATCACTAAACGCTTCGGCTCCCTGCTCGCCAACGATCACATCGATGTGGTGGTTGAACCCGGACAGATCCACTGTTTGCTGGGGGAGAACGGGGCCGGCAAGTCCACCCTGATGAATGTGCTGTACGGGCTCTACGAGCCCACCGAGGGCGAAATCCTCATCGATGGGAAACCAGTTTCCTTCCGCGGCCCCGGCGACGCCATGGCCGCCGGCATCGGCATGGTGCATCAGCACTTCATGCTCGTTCCCGTATTTACCGTTGCCGAGAACGTTGCCCTCGGGGCCGAGTCCACCAAAGCCGGCGGCTTCCTGAACCTGGATGACACCCGGCGAAAAATCAACGAGATTTCCGACCGCTACGGGTTCGACGTCGACCCCGACGCCCTGGTGGAGGACCTTCCCGTAGGGGTACAGCAGCGGGTGGAAATCATCAAGGCGCTGGTTCGCGACGCCCGCGTCCTTATCCTCGATGAGCCGACGGCGGTGCTGACGCCCCAGGACACCGATGAGCTGCTGGACATCATGCGCCAGCTCAAGAGCAACGGAACCTCGATCGTATTTATCTCGCACAAGCTGCGTGAGGTCAAGGCTGTGTCAGACACCATCACCGTGATCCGGCGGGGCAAGGTGGTGGGTACCGCCCAGCCCGCGGCCTCGACGTCGGAACTGGCATCGATGATGGTGGGCCGGGCCGTCAGCCTCACCCTAAAAAAGGCTCCTGCAATACCCCAGGAGAAGACATTCCAGGTTAAGGACCTCACCGTCATCGCCCCGAGCGGCCAACACGTGGTGGACGGCCTCAGCTTCGATATTGCGCGCGGCGAGATTCTTGCCGTGGCAGGGGTACAGGGGAACGGGCAGACCGAGCTGACCGAGGCGATCCTTGGCCTCCAGGAACGGGTTCACGGCTCGATCATGCTCGACGGCGAAGAGATCCTGGGCCGGAGCGTCAAGGACATCCTGAACTCCGGTGTGGGCTTTGTTCCCGAGGACCGGTCAGTGGACGGGCTGATCGGCACGTTCTCCATCGCCGAAAACCTCATCCTGGACCGCTACGACCAGCCCCCGTTCGCCAAGGGGATCAGCATGAGCCCGGCGAAGGTCCTCGAGAACGCGAAGACAAGGATTGGCGAGTTCGATGTCCGCACACCGTCGGGATCCCTGGCCGCAGGGACGCTGTCCGGAGGCAACCAGCAGAAAGTGGTCATGGCCCGGGAGCTGTCCCGGCCGCTGCGGCTCTTCATCGCGTCGCAGCCCACCCGGGGCGTCGATGTCGGGTCCATCGAATTCCTGCACAAGCGGATTGTGGCTGAACGCGACCAGGGGACGCCGGTCATGATCATCTCCACCGAGCTGGATGAGGTCATGGAACTCGCTGACCGCATTGCCGTGCTGTACAAGGGAAAGCTGGTGGGCATCGTCCCGGCCGGAACCGGCCGGGACGTCCTTGGCCTCATGATGGCCGGGATCTCGCCGGAGGACGCCGCCCGGACGGACGCTGCGCGGACGGACGCTGCGCCGGCGGAGAAGTCGCCCGCTGACAAGAGGCGGACAGAATCGGACATCCGTGGGACCGCACAAGCCTCCACCGCCGAAGGAGGCGATCATGACTGACAAGCATCCCCACAAACACGTTGCCGGGCAGCATGCAGAAAAACCCCATGAAGCCAGCCCTGCAGCCGAAGAAACAGCCGCGGTGGTGGCACTGGATACTGCAGGTGGAGCCAAGGAGCCCTCCGCGGTTCCGGCCACCGCGCAGAGCGGCAAACTGCCCGGCGGTCCGGACTCCCTGGCCCGGAGGATCTTCACGGGCAGCGGCATGGTTTCGGTCCTGGCTGTGCTGCTGGCCCTCGTCATCGGCGGCCTGCTGATCGCCAGCACCGACGAGCGGGTGGCCGCAACCTCCTCTTATCTGCTCGCCCGGCCCACTGACTTCCTCTCCGCTGTCTGGAGCGCGGCTACCGGCTCCTATATCGCCCTGTTACAAGGGGCGGTCTTCAACCCGCGGGCCTCCGGCCTGGCTCTCCAGTTCGCCCCGCTGATGGAAACCCTGACCATAGCGACGCCACTGATCACCGCCGGTCTGGGCGTGGCGCTGGCCTTCCGCGCGGGCCTCTTTAACATCGGCGCCCAAGGGCAGATCATCATGGCGGGCATCCTCGCCGCCTGGGTGGGTTTTGCACTGCACCTGCCTGTTGGACTGCATCTGCTGCTGGTCCTCCTGGCCGGCATCGTCGGGGGCGCGCTTTGGGGCGGGCTCGTCGGGCTCCTTAAAGCACAGACAGGCGCCCACGAGGTCATCGTGACCATCATGTTCAACTACGTGGCGCTGTACTTCCTGGGATACCTGCTGAACACTCCGGCCTTCCAACGGCCGGGGGAGTCCAACCCGATCTCCCCCATCCTGGACCCCACGGCCGTGTACCCGCAGATTCTCGGCTCACAGTACCGGCTGCACCTGGGCTTCATCCTGGCCATCGCCGCTACGGTCCTGGTCTGGTGGCTGCTCAACCGGTCCACGGTCGGCTTCGAATTCCGGGCTGTCGGGGCCAACCCCAAGGCGGCCCAGACAGCGGGCATCAATGTATCCCGGTCCACCATCCTGGTGATGGCCATGGCAGGCGCCCTCGCCGGAATGTCAGGCGTGGCCCAAGTCGCGGGGACGGAAAAAGTCCTCACGGACGGCGTAGCCGCAACATACGGCTTTGACGCCATCACCGTGGCGCTGCTGGGACGCTCGACGCCGTGGGGCACCTTCGCAGCCGGCCTCTTGTTCGGCGCCTTCCGCGCCGGGGCCGTCCAAATGCAGATCCAGACCGGCACCCCCATCGACATCGTCCTCGTCGTCCAGTCACTGATCGTGCTTTTCATCGCGGCCCCGCCACTGGTACGGGCGGTCTTCGGGCTGAATCCGCGGCGCAAAAAGCCGGCGAAAACCGGAAAGTCCCAGCAGGCAGCAGCCACCGGAGGTGCAGCATGAGCACAACAGCAACGTCGCCCCTGCCGGGAAAGCGGCAGCCGGGAACCCCACAGGCTGCGGACCAGTCCCTGGCAGTTTCGGCCAAACCGGCCACCTGGAAGACCCCGGTAATGCTCGGCGCCCTCGGACTTGTCGCGTTCATCGTCTTTGGCCTCATGGGACCGAACCAGACCGCGAAGTTCGGCATTTCCACCGGCAGCGATTTCTTTCAGCTCCCCGCCCTTGAAGTGCCCGCGTTCCTCGGCGGCATGGTGCTTTCCCTGGTCCTGCTGGGACTCGCAGCCTATGCAATCTTCCTCAAAATGAAGGAGCAGTCTGCACCCGCCTGGTTGCCAATTGCCTTCACTGTCCTTTTTGCAGCAGCGTTCCTGATCTGGGTTGTTGGCGGAGCGCGCACTCCCAGCATCTCGCTGGCAGGCCTCATCGCCGGATCCGTCACGCTTGCCGTGCCGCTGGTCTTTGGATCCCTCTCAGGTGTCCTGTGTGAGCGTGTCGGCGTCGTGAACATCGCCATCGAAGGGCAACTCCTGGGGGGTGCCTTTACCGCGGCCATTGTGGCAACCATGACCAGGAGCCCTCTCCTTGGCCTGCTGGCAGCCGCGGCAGCCGGTGCCGTCGTCTCCATGGTCCTGGCATTCTTCAGCATCAAATACCTGGTCAACCAGATCATTGTGGGCGTAGTCCTCAACGTCCTGGTTTCCGGCCTCACAGGCTTCCTGTTCAGTACCGTCATGCAGGCCAACAAGGCGCAGTTCAACTCGCCGCCGGGTCTGGACAACATCGAAATCCCGGTTCTGTCCGGCATCCCCATCATCGGTCCCATCCTGTTCAAGCAGTCTCTGGTGGGCTACCTGATGTACGTCGCCGTCATCGTCGTGTGGGTGGGCCTTTTCAAGACCAAATGGGGCCTCCGGGTCCGCGCCGTGGGCGAACACCCGCAGGCCGCCGACACCATGGGCATCAAGGTCAACGCAACCCGCTTCTGGAACGTCACCCTCGGCGGCGCTATCGCCGGTATTGGCGGATCATTCTTCACCCTGGTGGCGATCGACAGCTTCACCAAGGAAATCTCCGGCGGACGCGGGTTCATCGCCCTGGCCGCACTGATCTTCGGCCGGTGGAACCCCATCGGTGCCTTCTTTGCCGCCCTCCTGTTCGGCTTCGCGGACAATCTCCAGAGCATCGTGACCATCATCGGAACTCCGGTGCCCAGCCAGTTCATGGCCATGCTGCCGTATCTGGTGACCGTCTTCGCCGTCGCCGGGCTGGTGGGACGTTCCAGGCCGCCGGCCGCCAGCGGCATCCCGTACGTCAAGGGGTGACTGCCGTGAAAGGGAGCGGGGCCACGGCAGGGCCGGCCACCGTTGACTGGCAGGCACTCGAAGCGGCCGCGGTGGACGCCATGAAGAACGCCTATGCGCCGTACTCGAAATTCCCTGTGGGTGCCGCAGCCCTCACCGACGACGGGCGGATAGTCAGCGGCTGCAACGTGGAGAATGCCAGCTACGGCCTGACCCTCTGTGCCGAATGCGCGCTGGTAGGCAACCTCCACATGACCGGCGGCGGACTGCTGCGTGCGTTCTACTGTGTGGACGCCGCTGGCAACGTGCTGATGCCGTGTGGCCGGTGCCGCCAACTGCTTTACGAATTCCGCGCTCCCGGAATGGAGCTGATGACCACGCAGGGCATCAAGTCGATGGACCAGGTGCTTCCTGATGCATTTGGTCCCCAACACCTGGAGGAACCCCGGTGACGCAAACTAAGAACAAGACCGAAGCTTTCGACGCCGTCGACATCATCCGCACCAAGCGGGACAAGGGCGTACTGAGTTCCCGGCAGATCGACTGGACAATCGACGCCTATACCCGCGGCGTCATTGCGGACGAGCAAATGGCTGCCCTCAACATGGCCATCCTGTTGAACGGCATGGACCGGAGCGAGATCTCGCGCTGGACCGCCGCCATGATCGCCTCCGGGGAGCGGATGGACTTCTCCAGCCTCCGGCGGCCCGACGGCGGCGTGAAGGCCACCAGCGATAAACACTCCACCGGGGGAGTGGGGGACAAGATCACTCTCCCGCTCGCGCCGCTGGTGGCGGTGTTCGGCGTCGCAGTGCCGCAGCTGTCCGGCCGCGGACTGGGCCATACCGGCGGGACCCTGGACAAGCTGGAGTCAATCCCGGGCTGGCGGGCAGCGTTGAGCAACGACGAAATGATGGCGCAGCTGCAGGACGTGGGTGCCGTGATCTGCGCAGCAGGAGCCGGGCTGGCCCCTGCTGACAAGAAGCTCTACGCCCTGCGTGATGTCACCGGAACGGTGGAGGCCATTCCGCTTATCGCCTCGTCGATCATGAGTAAGAAGATCGCCGAAGGAACCGGCTCGCTGGTCCTGGACGTCAAAGTGGGGAGCGGTGCCTTTATGAAAGACGAGGCGCAGGCGCGCGAGCTGGCCGAAACCATGGTGGCCCTGGGCAAGGACGCGGGGGTCAACACTGTGGCGCTGCTGACCAACATGAGCACGCCGTTGGGGCTCACTGCCGGCAACGCGATCGAGGTGGAGGAATCCGTGGAGGTCCTGGCCGGCGGGGGCCCTGACGACGTGGTGGAGCTGACGGTGCGGCTGGCCGAGGAAATGCTGGCCTGCGCGGGCGTCCACGATGCTGATCCCCGGGCCGCTTTGAAGGATGGACGGGCCATGGACGTCTGGAACCGGATGATCGAGGCGCAGGGCGGCGATCCGCGGGCCAAGCTGCCGGTGGCCAAGGAATCCGAAGTCATCTATGCGCCGGCTGACGGCGTGCTGGTCGAACTCGACGCCCTGGCGGTGGGGGTCGCGGCATGGCGCCTGGGCGCAGGCCGTGCCCGAAAAGAAGACACGGTCCAGGCTGGTGCCGGCATCCGGATGCATGCAAAGCCTGGCGCCGTGGTCCGCGCAGGTGAACCACTGATGACCTTGCTGACGGACACTCCGGAGAAGTTCGCGCGTGCCAAGGAATCGCTGGAGCACGCCGTGGTGATCGCGCCCGAAGGTTCCCGGTCGGCCCAGCAACTCATCATCGACCGAATAGCATAGGACGATGCAGGCCATCAACGATTTCATCCTCGCTGCCGCCGGGCAGCCCTGGGTGCTTTTCCTTGTGCTGGCCTGCTGCATCATTGACGGGTTCTTTCCGCCCATACCCAGTGAATCAGTGGTGGTGGGGCTGGCCGCAGTCGCCGCCACTGCGGATGTTCCGAACCCATGGCTCCTGATGCTGGTCGCAGCGCTGGGCGCCTTCTCAGGCGACAACATCGCCTACCTGATCGGCCGCAGGGTGGGCACCCGCCGCTGGCACTGGATGCGCGGCCCCCGCATGCAGAGCGCGTTCCGGTGGGCGGGGCAGGAACTGCGGAAACGGCCGGCGTCGCTGATCCTGGTGGCGCGGTTCATCCCGATCGGCAGGGTCGCCGTTAACCTCACCGCGGGGGTAAGCCACTATCCGCACCTCCGTTTCGTGGGGCTGACGGTCCTTTCCGCCACCCTGTGGGCCGCCTACTCGGTGGGGATCGGCCTGTTCTTTGGCCAGTGGTTCGAGAACAACCATCTCCTGGGCGCGGCCATCGCGATCGTCTGTGCTGTGGCTCTTGGAATCGTGGTGGACCTGGTCATCAACCGTGTGCGGGGCAAGGTGCCGGTGGTGGAGCGGATGAAGGAGCCAGAGTCCTAGTCTCCACCCATGGGTGGACGGTGAGGGAGGCGGGATATCACTCCGCAGGACGACGCCCTGGGCCACTTGACGGGCTAGCGTTGAGAGAGTGTTCCCAGGGCTGGGGCGTAGCGAACGACGCCTTGGCCGTGGGACACTGATAGCGATTTCCGTCACTTTTTGGCTGCGTCATTTTTCGTCTAGGAGCAAGACCCGCGTGGAGTTTATTAATGAGGCCGTGCTCCATGCAGCGGGCCAGTGGTGGATTTACCCCGTCCTGCTCGTGTTTTTCTTTGTGGACGGCTTCGCCATGGTGGTGCCCAGCGAGACGCTCATCGTCGCGCTGGCGGCATTTTCGCGGCACAGCGGCGAGCCCAACCTCTGGATCCTGGGTGGAACTGCACTGACCGGCGCGATCGCCGGGGACAACATGGCCTTCCTCCTGGGCCGCAGAATCGGCCTGGAGCGCTGGAAATGGATGCGCCGCCCAAAGGTCCAGAAAGCTTTTGGCTGGGCTCGGTACGAACTCGAAAAGCGCGGCGCCGTCCTTATTTTCACCGCACGCTATATCCCGTGGGGCCGTGTTGCCGTGAACTATGTGGCCGGCTCCACCGGGTTTGCCCACCGCCGGTTCTTCCTGCTGGACGCCTTCGCGTGCATCACGTGGGTGGGGTACTCGATCGGAATCGGCATCCTTGCCAGCTCGTTTCCCTGGCTGCACCATAACCCGCTGCTGAGTGCGGGCATCGCCGTGGTGTTCGCCATCGTGCTGGGAATCCTCATCGACCACCTCTTGCGCTGGTGGCACAAGCACCTTGCCCGCAATGACGCCGAGGTGGTGGATGAGTGGCTCGACGGCGGCCCAGCAGGGGCGTCCGTCAAGGGATCCGGCCCGGCACCCATCCTTGCCTCCGCTGCCGGGGATGCCGTGGAGCCCGGCGCAAAGTAGCGGCTGGCGTCAGGCGCGTGCCGACCCTAAGGTTGGATGGTGACTGAGCCTATTGTTGACGCTGCCCCTGCCCTCGACTTCGACCTGAAGAGCCTGCCCAAGGTTTCCCTCCACGACCATCTGGATGGGGGTCTCCGTCCGGCCACCATTATCGAGCTGGCCGAGGCCGCTGGACATACCCTTCCCTCCACCGATCCGGTGGCCCTCGGGGAATGGTTCCGCGAGTCCGCTGACTCCGGATCCTTGGTCCGCTACCTGGAGACCTTCGACCACACCGTTGCGGTCATGCAGACCAAAGAAGGACTGTCCCGCGTCGCCAAGGAATTCGTGGAGGACCTGGCGGACGACGGCGTAGTGTACGGCGAAGTGCGCTGGGCGCCTGAGCAGCACCTCCAGAAGGGCCTCTCCCTGGATGAGGCAGTGGAGGCTGTACAGGAAGGCCTCGACGCTGGCGTGGACGCCGTGGCTGAAAGCGGCCGCGATATCCAGGTGGGTCAGCTGATCACTGCCATGCGGCATGCCGACCGTGGCCAGGAGATCGCGGAACTCGCTGTCCGCCACCGCAACAACGGCGCCGTGGGCTTCGATATCGCCGGAGCGGAAGACGGCTTCCTGCCTGCCCGTTTCAAGGAGGCCTTCACGTACCTGGCGCAGCACAATTTCCCGGCCACGGTCCACGCCGGCGAGGCCGCCGGACTGGAGAGCATCCAGTCCGCGCTGGTGGACGGGCGCGCGCTGCGCCTGGGCCACGGGGTCCGGATCGCCGAGGACATCACGGTGGAATTCGACGACGAAGACGACATCGCCGGTGCCGAAGGCGGGGAGGAGAGCATCGGGCTGGTCACGCTGGGTGATCTTTCCAGCTGGATCCGGGACCGCGGCATCGCCCTGGAGATCTGCCCCTCCTCGAACCTCCAGACCGGCGCCATTGCAGGGTTCGGCGAGGGCATCGAAAGCCACCCGCTGGACATGCTCTACCAGTTGGGCTTCAACGTCACCATCAACACCGACAACCGGCTGATGAGCGGGGTCACCCTGACGGACGAGTTCGAACTCCTCGTGGAGACGTTCGACTACGATCTGGATGACCTGCTTGAGCTCACACTCAATGCCGCCGAGGCATCCTTCCTGCCGCTTGAGGAAAAGGAAGCACTGGTGGAGTACATCAACGACGTCTATGCCAATCTTGGCTAACGAACTCCCTGCCGACGCCGTGCACTCTCCAGTGGGGGAGCTGGTGGCCGTCGTCGCCGCGCTTCGTGAGCACTGTCCCTGGATGGGTGCCCTCACCCATGCGTCCCTCGTGGAGTACCTCCTCGAGGAGGCCTATGAAGTGGCCGAAACCATAGAGGCCGGAGCTGACGAAGCCGAACTCCAGGGCGAGCTGGGTGACGTGCTCCTCCAGGTAGTGCTGCATGCCCGGCTCGCCGAGGAGCGCGGAGCGTTCGCATTCGACGACGTGGCCCGCGGCCTGAGCGCCAAGATGGTCCGCCGTAACCCGCACGTGTTCCGGCCGGACGGGTCGCTGCAGGAGAGCTTCCCTGCCACGGTGGAGGAAATCGTGCAGAAATGGGACGCCGTCAAAAGGGCAGAACGTCCGGAACGCAAGAACCCTTTCGAAGGGATCCCGGATGCACTGCCCGCCCTGGCCCGCGCACAGAAGTCGCTTGACCGGGCCGAACGTGCCGGGTTCGTTCTTCCACCGGAAATACCTGTTCCAGCTACTGAGGAGGAGTTGGGCGGGCTGCTGTTCGCCGTCGTCGGATCTGCACGGGTCAAAGGATTCGACGCCGAACGCGCCCTGCGGGGCGCCGTCCGGCGCTACCAGGAGTCATACGCTGAGCAGCACGAGAAGTAGTGCCCATTACCATCATGACGTCCGGGGGATGGATAGGTTTCCGTAACCTGTACCACTCTCGACTACGCTAGTCCCTGACGAGGACGTCGAGTCTTTCCGCTAGTTTCCCAGTAAATCGCTTCACCATAAGGAGCATATTCATGGCGCTTATCGATGCCATCCACGCCCGCGAGATCCTCGATTCCCGTGGCAACCCGACCGTTGAAGTTGAAGTCCTGCTCTCCGATGGCCAGATCGGCCGCGCGGCAGTTCCCTCCGGTGCCTCCACCGGTGAGCACGAGGCCGTTGAGCTTCGCGACGGGGACAAGGGCCGTTACCTCGGCAAGGGTGTCCAGAAGGCCGTTGACGCAGTCATCGACCAGATCGCTCCCGCCCTGACCGGCTTCGACGCCACTGACCAGCGCAGCATCGACCAGGCCATGATCGACCTGGACGGCACGGCCAACAAGGGCAAGCTCGGCGCGAACGCCATCCTGGGTGTTTCCCTGGCCGTGGCGAACGCAGCCGCCGCTTCCGCAGACCTGCCGCTGTACAAGTACTTGGGCGGCCCAAACGCCCACGTGCTGCCTGTGCCGCTGATGAACATCCTCAACGGTGGCTCGCACGCCGACTCCGACGTCGACATCCAGGAATTCATGGTTGTCCCGCTGGGTGCCGAAACCTTCTCCGAGGGCCTCCGCTGGGGCGTTGAGGTCTACCACGCGCTCAAGGCCGTGCTCCAGGAAAAGGGTCTGTCCACCGGCCTCGGCGACGAAGGCGGCTTCGCGCCGAACCTGCCGTCAAACCGTGCCGCCCTGGACCTGATCCAGGAAGCCATCAAGAACGCCGGCTACACGCCGGGCACGGACATCGCCCTGGCCCTGGACGTTGCCTCCTCCGAGTTCTTCAAGGACGGCGCTTACCAGTTCGAAGGCAAGGCACTCAGCGCCACCGAGATGAGCGCCTACTACGCCGAGCTCGTTGCCGACTACCCGCTGGTTTCCATCGAGGACCCGCTGGACGAGAACGACTGGGACGGCTGGAAGACCCTCACCGACACCATCGGTGACAAGGTGCAGCTGGTCGGCGACGATCTCTTCGTGACCAACCCCTCCATCCTGCAGCGCGGCATCGAGACGAAGACCGCCAACTCGCTGCTCGTGAAGGTCAACCAGATCGGTTCCCTGACCGAGACGCTGGATGCTGTCAGCCTGGCGCAGCGCGCCGGTTACACCACCATCACCTCGCACCGTTCCGGCGAGACCGAGGACACCACCATCGCCGACATCTCCGTTGCCACCAACGCCGGCCAGATCAAGACCGGCGCCCCGGCCCGGTCCGAACGTGTTGCCAAGTACAACCAGCTGCTGCGCATCGAAGAGGAACTCGACGACGCCGCACGGTACGCCGGCCGCAGCGCCTTCCCGCGTTTCAAGGGCTAGTAGCCGCTTAAACCGCTGACCGGTGGCTATGGTTGAAATACCATAGCCACCGGTCTTTGTTTCAGCCTGGTTAGTTTCAGCCCAGACAGTTGCGGCCACAGGCGGCCGAACGTTTCAGGAGTGTCATGGCTACCCGCCGTCCAAAAGTTCCCAGGGCCGCTTCCAGGCATCCAGCCAAAACCGACCCATCGAAGGAAACCGCCGACAACGCGGACGTCATCCTTGCCGATTTCGGCGGTTCGAAGGAAAAGACGGCCAAGGACAAAGCCGTACGGGAAAGAGCCGCTTCGGGGAGGAGCGCAATCCCGAAGGGCACAGCCTCCGGCACCCGGGATGGCCTCACCCGGGATAATACCAAAGCCGGGAGCGGGGGCGCCGCAGGGGCGGCCCGGACGGAAGGCCGCTCCACGGGCAGCGAAGCAGAGGATGAGGCCCAGCCGGTACCGGCCAAGGCGTTTTCCGGCCGCATGCTGGCCTTGGCAGTGGTGATGATTGCCATCACCATCATGCTGGCGCCCACGGTGAAGATTTTCTTCGATAAAAGGGCGGAGATTGCTGCCCTCAACGCCGATATCGCTGCCAGCCAGGCCGAGCAGGACAGCCTCCGGCAGCAGGTCTCGCGCTGGAAGGACCCTAACTATGTGAAGCAGCAGGCCCGCGACCGCATTAACATGGTTATGCCGGGTGAAACAGGCTACTGGGTATTCGGCAGCGACCTGCCGGCCGGAACAAGCAGTAGCCAGACCGGCACAGCAGCACAAGACCCCGCCGATCTGCCGTGGGTGGATTCCCTGTGGGAGTCCATCAGGCGTGCGGCCACAGACTGAACCGCTAGAGGAAGGATGGCCCGCGCCAGTGGAAGAAAACACAACTGCGCCGGAAGATTCCCGTCAGCCATCGGCACATGATCTCGAAGTACTGAGCAGGCAACTGGGACGGCCGGTCCGCGATGTGGTGGAAATCCCGGCGCGTTGCGTCTGCGGCAACCCGCTCGTGGCCGCCACGGCGCCGCGACTGAGCAACGGCACGCCTTTTCCCACCACTTTCTACCTGACGCACCCCGTCATCACCTCAGCGGTCTCCCGCCTGGAGGCGGCCGGACTCATGAATGACATGAACGAACGCCTGGCTGCCGACGAACATCTTGCCGCCGCCTACCGTTCGGCGCACGACCACTACCTGGCAGCGCGGTGGGCCATCGGTGAACGTTCGGCCATCGGCCCCGTCCCCGAGATTGACGGCGTTTCCGCCGGCGGCATGCCCACCCGGGTCAAATGCCTGCACGTCCTTGTGGGACACTCGCTGGCCGCCGGGCCAGGGGTAAATCCCTTGGGGGATGAGGCAATCGCCGGTATCAGCGAATGGTGGACAGCCGACCGCTGCTATTGCGACGGCGCCTGGGACACCACGGGGGACGCTCCGTCCAGGGACCTGAGCCGCCACGGGCCACAGGGCCTGCCGGAAATCGTGGGCCGTCCCGCCCCGGTCCGCAAAGCCGCGGACACGGCAGGGGGCGGCACGTGACCCGTGTTGCCGCCATTGACTGCGGCACCAACTCCATCCGCCTGCTGATCGCCGATATCGAACGCAGCAACGGAACAGTGAAGCTCACCGACGTGGTCCGGGAAATGCGCGTAGTACGGCTGGGCCAGGGTGTGGATGCCACCGGCGAACTGGCTCCCGAAGCGCTGGAACGCACTTTCACAGCCACTGCCGACTACGCGCGGCTGATCCGTGAACATGGTGCCGGAGCCGTGCGCTTTGTGGCCACCTCGGCCAGCAGGGACGCGCGCAACCGCCAGGTCTTTGTGGATGGGATCCGAGGGCTCCTCGGAGTTGAACCCGAAGTCATCTCCGGTGACGAGGAAGCGGCGCTGTCCTTCGCCGGCGCCAGTAGCGTCCTGCCGATCCTCGACGGCGACCAGGTGCTGGTGGTCGACCTGGGCGGCGGGAGCACGGAATTTGTCCTCGGCACGGCGGACGGCGTGACAGCGGCCAAATCCGTTGACGTGGGATGCGTCCGATTGACCGAGCGGCACCTCCGGAACGACCCGCCAACAGCCGAACAGATCGCCGCCGCAGAGGCCGACGTCGACGCCGCCATCACCCGTGCGGGACTGGACGTTCCGCTGGAGCGCGCCACCGCCGTCGTCGGGGTAGCGGGATCCGTCACCACCATCACCGCCCACGCGCTGCGCCTTCCGGAGTATTCGCCGGCAGCGATACACGGTACCGAGCTGTCCATCGATGCGATCCGGGGGGCGGCCACGGACCTGCTGGAAATGAGCAGGGCCGGACGCGCGGATCTGCCGTACATGCATCCTGGCAGGGTGGACGTGATCGGTGCCGGCGGTCTGGTGTGGCGCCGCATCCTGGAGCGGCTTAATGAGCTCACCGCGGGCCGCGTCGTCGCGGCCACCGCCAGTGAACACGACATCCTTGACGGCATTGCCTTGAGTATCAGCTAACCGACCATGGGGGACCCCAAATGACCAGAGCAACAGCCCGGTTCCGCCGGACCGCCTCCGCTCTTGTGGCGATGATCCTTGCCGGCGGCAGTATGGCCGCCGGCCTTGTGGCGGCACCCGCGGCACAAGCCGACTCCTGGCGGGACAAAGAATACTGGCTCGCAGAGTCCGGCATTACCAAGGCGTGGCAGGTCTCCAAAGGTGCCGGAGTGAAAGTTGCCGTGATCGACAGCGGTGTGGACGCCGCCCACCCCGATCTCAAGGGCGCCGTGGTGGGCGGCTACGACGTCTCAGGTGCCGGAGACCCGGATGGACAGAAGAGCATCGGAGGCAAGCCGGAACACGGGACACTGGTGGCCACCATGCTGGCCGGCCGCGGCCACCAGCCGGCGGATGCCAAGGCCTCTCCCAGCCCCAATGCATCCAGCACAGGTCCGGACGGCATTGTAGGCGTGGCCCCGGAGGCGCAGATCCTGTCCGTCTCCACGTGGCTGGGTTCGGCGAATCCCGCCGGCAAAACCGACCAGGACCAGATCCCGGAAGCTGTCCGCTGGGCCGTGGACAACGGCGCCAAGGTGATCAACATTTCGTTGGGCAGCACCACCCCGCAGTGGCCCCAAAGCTGGGATGCAGCCTTCCTGTATGCGGAGCAGAAGGACGTGGTGATTGTCGCCGCGGCCGGAAACCGGGTAGGCGGCAATATCCAGGTGGGTGCCCCGGCCACCATCCCGGGCGTTCTCACCGTTGCAGGCCTGGACCGGAAAGGGGTTGCGAGCAACGACTCGTCCTCGCAGGGAATCAGTATCGGCGTAGCGGCCCCCGCGGAGAACCTGCTCGGCGGAATGCCCGGCGGCGGCTATGCAGAGTGGGCGGGCACTTCGGGAGCCACTCCTATCGTTGCGGGCGTTGCGGCCCTCATCCGTTCCAAGTGGCCGGACATGAGCGCCGAGCAGGTCATCAACCGGATCGTCAGCACCGCAAAGGACACGGGCGCGCCGGGCAAAGACCCGCTCTACGGCTTCGGGGTACTCAATGCTGAAGCTGCCCTGAAGGACCCCGTGCCCGAGACGGCGGGCAACCCGCTTGGC
This sequence comes from Arthrobacter pascens, assembly GCF_030815585.1. Taxonomy (NCBI): domain Bacteria; kingdom Bacillati; phylum Actinomycetota; class Actinomycetes; order Micrococcales; family Micrococcaceae; genus Arthrobacter; species Arthrobacter pascens. The sequence goes on along the minus strand of NZ_JAUSWY010000001.1, from coordinate 3,113,333 downwards.
TCCATCTCGGAGTGGATCAGGGTGCACCGCCGTGGGAACCTGGGCTCGCCCGCGCCGGTTCCCACCAGTGAGTTGCCAAGCGCCGTCCCGACGCTCCCGGAAGCCACTGTGCCGGCGGCGAAGGCACCGTCGCAGCGAGACTCTGCCCTGGGCGCCGCCGTCGTTATTGGCTTTGCGGCGCTGTTCGCGGCGATCATTGCGGCAGCCGTGTTCCAGTTGCGCAAGGCTGCCCGGAACCCCCGGCTCGCAGGGGAAGAACCGGATACCGGAGTGCTGAATACCGTGGATTCAGGCGGTAAAGCTAGCTAGTGAAGATTTTCACAAAGTAATGTACTCTTAAATCATGGCAACCACCCTTGAGCTCCAGGACCGTCCCCGGGTACTCGTCGTAGGCGGCGGGTACGTCGGCCTGTACGTAGCACTTAAATTGCAGAAGAAGATCGCGAATGCCGGTGGCATTGTCACCCTCGTTGATCCACTGCCCTACATGACCTACCAGCCGTTCCTGCCGGAAGTTGCGGGCGGCAACATCGAGGCCCGCCACGCAGTGGTCTCCCACCGCCAGCACCTCAAGCAGACCGAGCTCATCCAGGGCAGCGTCACCTCCATCGATCACGCCAACCGCACCGCCGTCGTGGCCCCTGCGGCCGGCGGCGAGAACATCGAAGTCCCCTACTTTGACATCGTGGTAGCCGCAGGCGCCATCACCCGCACCTTCCCCATCAAGGGACTGGCAGACAAGGGCATCGGCCTCAAGACCATTGAGGAAGCCGTAGCCCTGCGCAATAAGGTGCTGGAGCGCATTGAAGCTGCGTCCACTATTTCCGATCCCGCGGCACGTGCCAAGGCCCTCACCTTCGTAGTGGTCGGCGGCGGCTTTGCCGGCATCGAATGCATCACGGAGATGGAAGACCTCGCCCGCGCTGCCGTCAGGAACAACCCGCGCATCAAGCAGGAGGAAGTCCGCTTCGTTCTGGTCGAGGCCATGGGGCGCATCATGCCCGAGGTCACCGCCAAACAGGCGGAGTGGGTTGTGGAGCACCTGCGCAGCCGCGGCATCGAGGTCCTGCTGAACACCTCCCTGGACAGCGCCGAGGGCTCCCTCAAACTCATCAACCTCCCGGATAAGTCCCTTGCCCAGGAGTTCGAGGCAGACACCCTGGTTTGGACTGCCGGTGTGCAGGCAAACCCGATGATCCGCTCGTCGGACTTCCCACTGGAGCCGCGTGGCCGCGTACGTGTCCTCACGGATCTGCGCATCGCCGGAGATGAGGGCATCATCGAGAACGCATGGGCTGCCGGCGACATCGCAGCCGTTCCTGACCTCGCGGGCGGCGGGTTGCCGGACGGGACCTGTGTCCCGAATGCACAGCACGCACTCCGCCAGGCCAAGCGCCTCGCCAAGAATCTGTGGGCTTCCCGCTGGGACAAGCCGCTCAAGGACTACAAGCACAAGAACCTGGGGGCCGTTGCCGGCTTCGGCGAATGGAAGGGCGTTGCCAACATTAATCTGGTTGGCAGCATCGGACTCAAGGGCGGCCTCGCCTGGCTGGCGCACCGCGGCTACCATGGGCTGGCCATGCCCACGGTGGAGCGCAAGATCCGCGTCATCTTCGGTTGGATCCTGGCCTTCTTCATGGGCCGCGATACCACCCAGCTGATTGATCTCGACAACCCCCGCGGTGCCTTCGTGGCAGCTGCCACACCGGCGCCCAAGCCGGCCGCTTCCGGCGCACCCAGCACGCCTGGCGCCACTCCAGGCGCCGGCCAGCCCGGATCCGCCGCCGCTGCAAGCTTCGATCCCAAGCAGTCAGTGAGTGCCAACGCCAAGTAGTCCCAGGTTTCCTGAGGGCCACTCTGCAGCAAACGTCCGACGGCAGCCGTCCCCGAAGGGGGGGGTGGCTGCCGTTTGCGTTGGGTGACGTCGGCGGTGCGCCGCGCTCCTTCGCGGGCGCCCGCCGCTTCTAGACTGGCACCATGACTGGTGAAAAGAACCTCCAGACCCTGCTGGCCTCGGTCCACCCGGAATTGCGGGAAGGGGAGTACGTCTACGTCCTCTGGCCCCACGGCAGGCCGCTCGCACCGGGTATCGAGGCGGCAGTGCGCGAGGCCGAGGGGCTCACGGTGGTGCTGCCCCGTGCGGAAGCAGACAGCCTGGGCCTTTCATACGACTTCGTGGCTGCGTGGATCACACTTCAGGTCCATTCCGAGCTGGAGGCCATCGGCTTGACCGCTGCCGTGGGCAAGGCCCTGACCGATGCCAGGATCAGCTGCAATGTGCTGGCAGGTTTCCATCACGAGCACCTTCTGGTGCCGGTCGCGGACACCGCCCGTGCGCTCGAGGCCTTGGCAGAACTGTCCGCGGAAAGCAGCCGGCAGCCGCGGCCTGAATTGTTGCTGCGCAATGAGTCCGTGGCGGACCGGGAACAGATCCTGGCCCTGACCGCGGAGGCCTTCGCCATCTCGCCGGCCACCGGCCTACCTGCAGACGGGGAACCCGTGGAAGTCGAGCTGCTCCGGCAGCTCTTCGAGTGCGAGGAATACCTGCCGGAGTTCAGTGTTGTGGCGGTTCTGGACGGGGAGGTGGTGGGCCACGTTATCAGTACGCGGGGCTGGGTGGACGACCATAAGCTGCTGGGGCTCGGGCCCATCGGCGTGACTCCCAGGCTCCAGCGGCACGGCATTGGTACGGCCCTGATGAACGAAACCGTTTCGCGGGCCAACGCCGCGGGCGAGAGCGGCATCGCGCTGCTTGGCAGCACTGACTACTATCCCCGCTTCGGTTTCGTCCCGGCTACATCCCTGGGAGTGCTCCCGCCGGAGCGAACATGGGGTGACCTCTTCCAACTGTTGCCGCTGGCGGTGTGGCCCGGGGGAGTTCACGGGACATTCCGGTATGCCGCGCCCTTCGACAGGATATGACGGGATACCATTGACCGGGCGCCCCAGTAGCCCAATTGGCAGAGGCAGCGGACTTAAAATCCGCGTGTTGCGAGTTCGAGTCTCGCCTGGGGCACAAATTCCCCTTGGCGCCTTAGGTCTGCGGCACCCTCCGCGAGGGACATCTTGTCACTTAATTTCGGATATGCAACGACTGTTATAAGGATGTGACCTCAGTCACTTATGTTCGCACCGGATATGCAATAGCTTGAAGTTATATCAGGAACACCTGATGATCCGCGTCAAAGGCCGTTTCGCACCTTTCGATCCAGGAGATTGTCAATGATTACACTCCCCCCTGCGGCGCCCCGCGTTGCTAAGCTCACAGCGCTTAGCGTCGGCGTCGCCCTTCTGGCTACAGCATGTGGTGGCACCTCCACCCCTAGCTCCACGGAAACCGGCACCACCCCGGCGGCATCCGGAATTTCCTGCCCGGCTCCCGGCCCGTCCGGCGGAAGCACAACTAAGCCGGGCGCCGGCGGCCCTGTTCCGGCCTCGACCACCACTACACCTACACCGCTCAAGCTTGGATCGCTCCTGCCGACGACAGGTTCGCTGGCGTTCCTTGGCCCGCCCGAAATCGCCGGTGTCGACCTTGGCATCAAGGAAGTCAATGACGCAGGCGGCGTACTTGGCAAGCCCGTTGAGGTGATCCACCGCGACTCCGGTGACACCAAGACCGATATCGCCACCCAGTCCACCACAGCGTTGCTCGGCTCGGGCGTCAGTGCGATTATCGGCGCCGCATCATCCGGCGTGTCGAAGACTGTCATCAACCAGATCACCGGTGCAGGCGTTATCCAGTTCTCGCCCGCAAACACGTCCCCGGACTTCACCGCCTGGGATGACAAGGGACTCTACTGGCGCACCGCGCCCTCAGACGTTCTGCAGGGCAAGGTCCTGGGCAACTACATGGCAACCTGTGGTGCGCAGACAGTGGGCATGATCGTCCTCAATGATGCCTACGGCACCGGCCTGGCGAAGAACGTCAAGTCCGCTTTCGAGGCAGCAGGCGGCAAAATTGTCGCCGAGGAGCTGTTCAATGAGGGTGACTCCCAGTTCAGCAGCCAGGTGGATAAGATCATTGCAGCCAAGCCCGACGCCATTGCCCTGATCACTTTCGATCAAGCCAAGAGCATTGTGCCGCTCATGACTGGCAAGGGTGTCAAGGCAACCCAGATGTTCCTGGTTGACGGCAACACGTCAGACTACAGCAAGGACTTCCAGCCGGGCACGCTGAAGGGCGCCCAGGGCACCATCCCGGGCACGTTCGCCAAGGAGGACTTTAAGAAGAAGATGCTGGCCATTGATCCGGCCCTGAAGGACTTCAGCTACGCAGGCGAGTCCTACGATGCCGTCAACCTGATTGCATTGGCTGCTGAGGCCGCCCAGAGCACTAAGGGCACCGACATCGCGAAGCAGCTCAAGGCGGTTTCCGAAGCCGGCGAAAAGTGCACCGACTACGCATCGTGCGTCACGCTGCTCCGCAATGGCAAGGATATCGATTACGACGGACAGTCCGGTCCGGTGACCTTCTCCGATGCCGGCGACCCGACGGAAGCCTACATTGGCATCTACGAGTACCAGGACGACAACAACTACAAGCCGTCCAAGGAAGAATTCGGCAAGCTGTAAGCCGCTTCCACAGACCACAGAAGCCCCCGTTCAAACCCGGACGGGGGCTTCTGTGCGTTCGGGCGACGCCGGGACGTGGGGCGGCACGCAAAGGGGGCCGCCACCGGCTGGTGACGGCCCCCTTTGCGTGTTCCGGGACGGGCTCCGGAGGCGGGAACTCCCGGTCTAGGTTTCGTCGGCCAGGGTTCCCAGGTAGAGCTGGATGACCTTCGGATCCTTCATGAGTTCCCGGCCGGTGCCCGTGTATGCGTCCTTGCCCTGGTCCAGCACGTAAGCACGGTCGCAGATCTGCAGGCAGCGGCGCGCGTTCTGCTCCACCATAATGACCGATACGCCTGCCCGGTTGATCTCGTGGACCCGCAGGAATGTCTCATCCTGCTTGACGGGGGAGAGGCCTGCCGATGGCTCATCGAGCAGCAGCACTGCCGGCTCCATCATCAGGGCACGTCCCATGGCAACCATTTGGCGTTCGCCACCGGAGAGCGAGCCCGCCCGCTGGGCACGGCGCTTGCCGAGCTCAGGGAAGAGGCTAGTGACGAAGTCAAACCGTTCGGCGAAGTCCTTGGGCCGCTGGAACATGCCCATCTGCATGTTTTCCTCGATGGTGAGGGTGGAAAACACGTTGTTGTTCTGCGGGACGAAACCCACACCCTTGGAGACGAGCTTGTTGGCCTTTAGTCCGGTGATGTCCTGGCCGCGTACCACAACGGTACCGGAATGGACTTTCACCAGACCGAACATCGCTTTGAGCAGTGTGGACTTGCCCGCGCCGTTGGGGCCGATGATGCCGATCAGTTCGCCCTTGCGGGCTTCGATGCTGCAGCCGTTGAGGATGTTCACGCCAGGAAGATACCCGGCTACAAGGTCGGACACCATTACGACGGAGTCGTGCGCTGCTGCGCTGCTTGCCGCGGGCGCCGCGCTGGTGGCGCTCATTCGCTGTCCTTCTTCCCGGATGCGGGCTCGTCGGACTCTGCTGCGACGGTGTCGAGGGCGATGATGCCGGCGTTTTCGGTGCCGACGATGGACTCCTCGTCGGCTACGAGTTCGGCTGCAAGTTCCTTGATTCCCTCGGCGTCGCCCAAATCGACATCGTGGTGCGCGCCTAGGTAGGCATCGATCACCGCGGGGTTCTTCATGACTTCACCCGGCGGGCCTTCGGCAACAATCTTGCCTTCGGCCATCACCACCACCCAGTCGGCAATGTGGCGGACCATATTCATGTCGTGTTCAACGAACAACACGGTCATGCCTTCTGCTTTGAGGTTCTTGATGTGGTCCAGGAGTGATTGCGTGAGTGCTGGATTGACACCCGCCATGGGCTCATCGAGCATCACCAGCTTGGGCCGGACCATCAGGGAACGCGCCATTTCCAACAGCTTGCGTTGTCCGCCGGACAAGGACGCCGCATAGTCGTCCTTCTTGGCGTCGAGCTTGAACTTCTCCAGCAGGACGCCTGCCTGAGCGGTTATCTCTTTTTCCCGGCCGCCCCACATGCCCTTGAACAGCGCCTTGGACAGCCGCTCACCGGGCTGCTCCGAACCGCCAAGACGCATGTTTTCCATGACCGTGAGCTTGCCCATGACCTTGGTGAGCTGGAACGTGCGCACCATGCCCATCCTTGCTACTTTGTACGGTGAGATGCCAGCCAGGCTGTTGCCTTCGAACTGCCATTTGCCGGAGTTCGGAGTATCGAACCCGGTGAGAAGGTTGAAGAGTGTGGTCTTGCCAGCACCATTGGGGCCGATCAGCGCCGTGATCTTGTGGCGCGGAATCTCAAGGTATTCGACGTCCACCGCGTTGATGCCGCCGAAGCTCCTTGTGACGTTCTCCGCCACCACGATTGGGTCCCGTTTTTTGCAGCCCGGAGCAGTCTCCCCAGCGGCGATGGGACGGTCGTCCGTCATGTAATCGACGTTTTTCTCTGCAGAACTTTCGCTGTGATTGCTCATGCGAACGCCAACTCCTTTTTGTTGCCAAAGACGCCCTGAGGCCTGAAAATCATCAGCAGCATCAGGGCGATGCCTACCAGAATGTAACGCAGTTGCCCGGCCTGGACCGTATTCAGCCAGGTGACGGCCCCGGATTCAATCAGTCCGTACAGGATGCCTTGAGTGAGGGAAAGAACCACCCAAAAAATCATTGCACCCACTACAGGACCGAGCACTGTACCAAGACCACCGAGCAGCAGGCAGGTGTACAGGAAGAACGTCAGTTCCGTGCCGTAGTTGGCGGGCTGGACCGCGCCGCGGGGCAGCGTGAAGACCATGCCCGCGAGAGCGCCGAGCACGCCGCCGATCACGAGGGCCTGCATCTTATACGCGTACACGTTCTTCCCGAGGGAGCGGACGGCGTTCTCGTCTTCGCGGATGCCCTTCAGGACACGGCCCCAGGGGCTGCGCATCAGGAGCCACACGAGGATGCAGCAGACGATGACAAGTCCCCAACCGACAACGCGGATGAAGAGATCCCTATTGTTCATGCCGAAGTAGGATCCCTCCGGGAAAGGGTTCATCGAATAGAACCCGCCCTCGAACGCGGCCAGTCCATTGGCGGAGCCCGTCACGGATGTGAGCTGGTTGGTCGTGACAATGTACCGGACGATTTCCGCAGCGGCGATGGTGACGATTGCCAGGTAGTCAGCCCGGAGCCGGAGGGTTGGGATACCCAGCAATAAGGCGAAAATGGCCGAACAGATGATGGCGATGAGAAGTCCGACAAAAAACGGAACGCCGAACGTGAGGGTGGAGATGGCGAAGCCGTAGGCTCCCACCGCCATAAAGCCGGCCTGGCCGAAGTTCAGCAGGCCCGAGTAACCGAAGTGGACGGCAAGTCCGAGAGCAGCAAGCGCGTAGGCCGCCGTCGTCGGGCTGAACAGTTCACCGGCAGCACTTGAAAAAATGAATCCTAAGTCCATGGCTGTCTCCTAACCCACGCGCTCGCGACGGCCCAGGATGCCTTGGGGCCGGAACAAGAGGACAACAATCATGATGAACAGTGCTCCCACATACTTGAGGTCGGCCGCGAGGCCGAAAACGGTGGTCAGCTCCACAAAGATGCCGACGATGATTGATCCGATCAGGGCACCGAAGACCGTGCCCAGGCCGCCGAGCGTCACGCCGGCGAAGATGAGCAGCAGGATCTGGGATCCCATATCGAAGGTGACGCCGGGGCGGTAGTACGCCCACAGAATGCCGCCGAGGGAGGCCAGCATGCCGCCAGCCACCCAGACAATGCGGATGACATTGTCTACGTCGATGCCGGAGGCAGCGGCGAGGGCCGGGTTGTCGGCCACAGCGCGGGTGGCCTTGCCCAGCCTGGTCTTCAGCAGAATGATTCCAAGCAACGCCATCACGACCGCACTGATGATGAGGGACCAGAGGTTATTGGGCGAGATGGAGACGGGGCCGAGCTGGATTTCGGTGCTCTGTGCATAGGGCAGCTGCTGCGTGGCGCCGCCGAAGTAGAACTGGATGACGTAGCGGACGGCGAGGGCGAGGCCGATGCTGACGATCATCATAGGAACCAGGCCCGTCCCGCGCCTGCGCAGCGGCTTCCAGAGGCCGGCGTCCTGGACGTAGCCGAACAGTCCACCGCCGAGCAGGGAAAGGATGATCGCCAGCCAGAAGGGAAGGCCGACCGCGTTGAACGTGAAGACGAGCACTGCACCCAGGGTGACCATTTCACCGTGCGCAAAGTTGGTCAGTCCCGTGGTTCCAAAGATCAGGGACAGCCCGACGGAGGCGAGTGCCAAGAGGAGCCCAAAGCTGAGTCCCGCTACAAGCCTGTTGAGCAGGTTCTGGCCGAAGTCCTGCTGCTGGACGACGATACCCTTGCCAAAGGCGAAGATCACCGACAGGTTGGAGGTCTGGCTGAACGTGACACTGCGGGGATTTTCCTGACCGTCCGCGAGCTTTATGCCCTCCGGCAGGGTTGATTCGTCCAGTTCGATTTCGTAGGTGCCCTGGACCGGGACTCCAATGGACCAGGCTCCGTTGGCACCGGATTTTGCGGTTCCTTCGAAGTCTCCGCTTTTGGCGGTGATGGTCACATCTGCGATAGGTGCGCGGGCATCATCCCGGAGGAAGCCGCTGATGTTGTTCTGGAAGGTCTGGTTCGACGGGGATGGCGTCGGAGACGGGGAAGTGGCCTGGGACGCCGGAGCGGCAACGAGCAGGATTGCCAGAACGGAGGCGGAGACTGCCCCCATCATTTTCAGCAATCCGCCGAGCCGTCTGTGCGGCAGGCCTTTGGATGTACTTCTCAAATTGAAAAACCTCCACTTGGGGGGTGGTCTGGGCTGCGCCTTTGCAACCACTGCGAACAACACGGGGCGGATGGTGGTGCGCACTCGGTTCGCCGAACCATTAATTCTGTGAGATCCGTCACCGTGTGTGGCCTATGTTACCGCTCGTCAGGGGCATTATTTGCCGCCAAATCAAGCGTTCCGGTAGCGATCAGATAACAACTGTGAAGCAGGCATGGCAGGCCAGATTAGAAAAACTAAAGAAACTTTTGTTGATCCCCGGTATTTCTTAACAGTCAGCCCGCTGGCACAGGCGAATGTCACCGGGCGCTCCCCGGCATGAAGTCACAGTTGGGTTGCGGCCCGCGTGCGTGGGAACTATCAGAGGCGCCAGCACGTGGAAATTGGTAACGTAAACCTTAAGTTCAGTATCCACCCCTTTATATGGAGGACACCCGCAATGGCACTTGGCGGAAACCCGATCTTCAACGGAAAGAATTTCCGTGGGAGCCACCCAGGCACCGCCTGTCCCGCAGGCTCCCTACGGTCAGGCTGGTTACGGCCAGCAGCCCTACGGCCAGTACGGCCAGCAGGTACCCGGCCGGGCTCCCGGCCCCGTCATTGATCCGCAGGGCGGCTGGGGATCCCAGCCGCAGAACATGACCAATGAGCAGCTGCAGCAGATGTACAACCAGCCGGCCGCCGGTCCTGCCGACACCGGCCGCATGACGTATGACGACGTCATCGTCAAGACCGCTGCCTGCCTCGGCGTCCTGTTGGCTGGCGCCGCTGTGACGTTGTTCGTCAGCATGGGACTTGCGAGCATGCTGATGATCGTCGGCGCACTGGGCGGCTTCGTCCTGGCATTGGTGAACACCTTCAAGAAGCAGCCATCGCCCGCACTGATCCTGGCCTACGCGGGCCTTGAAGGCCTCTTCCTCGGCGGCCTCACCCGCATCCTTGACGGTATGTTCCCGGGGGTCGGCCTGCAGGCTGTCATCGGAACCCTTTCCGTCTTTACGGTGACGCTCGTGCTGTTCAAGAGCGGTAAGGTCCGCGCCACGCCCAAGGCCATGAAGTTCTTCATGATCGCCATGATCGGTTACGCACTCTTCTCGGTCGTAAACCTCGTCCTGATGATGACGGGTCTCCAGACCGACATGTTCGGACTGCGCAGCGGATGGGTAGGCGTCGCTATCGGCATCCTGGCCATCGGCCTGGCCGCCTTCTCCCTGATCATGGACTTCACCAGCATCGAAGCCGGTGTTCAGAGTGGTGCTCCCCAGCGGTTCTCGTGGACGGCAGCGTTCGGCCTGACAGTCACCCTGGTCTGGCTGTACGTGGAGATCATCCGCCTGCTGGCCATCCTGCGCGGCGACGAATAGCACCCAAGGGCGTGTGACGCCGTCGTACTTTCCACAGGAGAGGGCCCCACCTGCAATTCAAGCAGATGGGGCCCTCTCCTGTTGTGCGCCTGCGGGCCCTAGGAGATGCGCATGGCCCCGGCTGCCGGCGTCACCGTGAAGATGTCCGGAGCGGTGAACCCGGCTTCCGAGAAAGCGCGTTCGACGGCGGTGCGCACCTGCTGCTCTGCCCCCAACGGAGTCAGGGCTATTGCCGCCCCGCCAAAGCCGCCTCCGGTCATCCGGGCACCGATGGCGCCGTTTGCCCGGGCGGTGTCCACTGCGAGGTCAAGCTCAGGGCTGGAGATCTCGAAGTCGTCGCGCATTGACACATGGCTGGCGTCCAGGAGCGCGCCGATGGAGCCCGGGCCTTCGGCCGCGAGCAGCTCCACGGTCTGGAGCACCCTGTCGTTTTCGGTGACCACGTGGCGCACGCGCCGGAAGGTCACCTCATCCAGGAGGCCGCTGGCTTCTTCAAGCTCGCCCACCTTGACGTCGCGGAGCGCCTTGACGCCAAGAACCTCAGCGCCGAGTTCGCAGGCGGCACGGCGCGACGCATAGCCGCCGTCGGCGTGGGAGTGGGAGACCTTGGTGTCGATCACCAGCATCACCAGACCTGCGGGTTCCGCCTCAAAAGGAACCAGGCGCACGCTCTGGTCCCGGCAGTCCAGGAATACAGCGTGGCCCTTTGAACCGCGCAGCGATGCGGACTGGTCCATGATGCCTGTCGGGGCGCCCACGAAGTCGTTTTCTGCCTGCTGCGTGGCCAGGACCATCTCTTCGGGACCCAGGCCCGCGCCCGTCAACTCATTCAATGCCGAGATGACCGCGCACTCGATGGCGTGCGATGAGGACAGCCCGGCACCAAGCGGCACATTGGAATCAAGAAGCAGGTCCAGTCCCGGTACGGTGATTCCGCGCTGCTGCAAGGCCCAGATGACACCCAGCGGATACTTGGTCCAGCCCTTGGCGGCCGCGGCATCCAGGTTTCCAAGGTCCGTGGTGAACACCCCCTGGTCGCCGTAGGTGGACAGGAGTCGGACGGAGGAGTCCGCGCGGACTCCAACGGCAACCCGTGCTGTCTTGTCGATGGCGAACGGGAGCACAAAGCCCTCGTTGTAGTCCGTGTGCTCACCAATCAGATTGACGCGCCCCGGTGCCTGCCAGACGCCGTCGGGGAGCCTGCCGAATTCATTTTCGAAGCGGCCAGCCAGCTCCGCTGTGGTAGGCGGGACTGCCGGGGTGGTCAGGGGGCGGGGTGCGGCACTCACGCGCGTGCTCCTTCGGATACGGCGGCCAAGGCGGCGGCGGGGGAGGGGGTGGAATCCGGGACGATGACGGAGCGGAGGCGTTCCGCCACGCTTTCCGGAGTCGTGTCGTTGATGAAGGCGCCCATTGCCGCCTCGGAGCCAGCAAGGAACTTGAGTTTGTCCGCAGCGCGGCGCGGTGATGTCAGCTGGAGGTGCAGGTAGCTGGCGGGCCGCAGGAGATCGTCAAGCGGGGCCTGGTGCCATGCCGAAATGTACGGCGTTGGCGTGGGGTAGAGGGCATCAAGCCGTTTGAGCAGGTCCAGGTAAACGTGGGCAAGTTCGTCCTTTTCCTCGCCGCTCAGGGCCGCCAGGTCGGGGACCTGGCGGTGCGGGACCAGATGGATTTCCAATGGCCAGCGAGCAGCGAAGGGTACGTAGGCGCTGAAGTTTTCACCTTCCATCACCATCCTGCTGCCGTCTTCACGTTCGGCGCGCAGCAGCGAACCCGTGAGCGTCTGACGTCCGTCTGACTCATCATAGAATTTGCGGGCAGCGGCGCCCAGGACCCCGGCGCGGGGCGTGACGAAAGGATAGGCGTAGATCTGTCCGTGGGGATGGTGGAGGGTAACCCCGATGTCGGCTCCCCGGTTCTCGAACGGGAAGACCTGCTTGATGCCCGGCAGCGCACTCAGGGTTTCAGTGCGGTGCGCCCAGGCTTCCACCACGGTCCGTGCGCGGGCCTCGCCCAGGCCGCTGAATGAACCCGTGTGCTCGGGGGTGAAGGCCACCACTTCGCAACGGCCATAGGCGGGGCCGCTGGTGCCCCAGGCAGGATCTTCCGGTACCGGGCCCAGGGCAGGGCCGAGCGACGGGAAGCGGTTTTCAAATACCACGACGTCGTAGTCGGGCGCGGGAATTTCCGAGGGGTTGCTGTCGGTCGTCGGGCAGATGGGGCACTGGTCCGCGGGCGGCAGGTGGGTGCGGGTCTGCCGGTGCGCGGCCACCGCCACCCACTCGCCGGTGAGCGCGTCGAACCTGACTTCCCCTGGCTCCCCGCGTTCCGGAAGGTCGCGGTGGTCCGTGGTGGTTTCGGCGGTGCGCGGCTTGGGCGTGGCGGCATCGTCGAAATAGATCAGCTCCCGGCCGTCGGCAAGCTTGGTGCTGGTGATACCTGTCATGGCTGGTGTCCTTTGGGTGCTGGTACCGGGGGCTGCTGGGCCCCCGGCGTGGTGGCGTGTTCCATTGGCCGGTCCCGGTCAGCCGGGTGCCCGGCGATCCGGACATCGGCGACTATCTTACGCAGGGCGGCCAATTGGCCTCCTGGGACCTCCGCGATGCGGACGTCGGTTATCAAAGTGTCGACGGCGGACACGGGGGCGATGCAGGCAAGGCCGACCAGCCCGTATTTGGTAGCGTCCGCGAGGACGATGAGTTTCCTGGAAGCGTCGATCATGGCTGCGTTGAGCTCGGCTTCGAGCAGGTTGGGTGAGGTGATCCCCGCCTGGAGCTCCATGCCGTGGACGCCCATAAAGCACAGGTCGGCGTTCACCATCCTCACAGCCTGAGCGGCCAAGGGGCCGACCAAGGCCTCGGACGGAGTGCGTTCCCCGCCGAGGACCAGGGTCCGGATGGCTCCGCCGCCGTCGGACCCGACGCCAGCTGCCAGGGCGTTGGCCACCATGATCGAGTTGGTGGCCACAGTAAGATCAAGGTCCCTTGGCAGGATCCTGGCAAGCTCAAAGGTGGTGGTGCCGCCCGAAATGAGCAGGGTCATGCCGGGTTGGATGAGCCGCACGGCCTCCGCCGCTATGGCTGCTTTGGCGGCGAGCTCCCGCGTTGACTTGCTGGCAAAGGCAGGCTCCAGGGCGCTGAAGCCGTCGGTGCGGGCAGCCCCTCCGTGGACCCGGAGCAGCAGGCCGCCTGCGTCCAAGGCATCGATGTCCCGGCGCACTGTCATCTCGGAAACACCCAGGTCCTCGGCGAGGGCAGCAACCCGCACTGTTCCCGCCGATTGGAGCTCCTGGAGGATCAGTTGCTGCCGTTGCGCTGCCAGCATGGATTGCTCCTTTTGATCCGGGTGCCACGTGTACTCCCAATTGTGGCATATTTCTCCCAAAAAGGAATGGTTTCAAACAAAAGGTAACAATTCCTCGGTGATGCTGGACACTCCTGCGGCCATGTACGGTAGTGCTCATGACTTCCAGTTCAATTCCGGATCCCAGCTCGTCCGCCGACGGATTCGGGGCCTGTGCAACGGGGCGCCAGTACGAAATCCGACGCGGAAACGCACGCGCCGTGGTCACCGAGCTTGCGGCGGGGCTGCGTCTCTACAGCCGGTCCGACGTGCTGCTCACCGAGACTTACGGAGACGCCGAGATCCCGCCCGGGGGCGCAGGCATCACGCTGGCACCCTGGGCGAACAGGGTGGAGGACGGGGTCTGGTACCTGGACGGGAAGAAACAACAGTTGGACATCACGGAGGTCTCAAAGAACAACGCGAGCCATGGACTACTGCGCAACGCCTCCTATGCCTTGGTTGACGAGTCCCCGTACTCGGTGGCCCTTGAGGCTACCGTTTTCCCGCAGCACGGTTACCCGTTCCTGTTGCGGCACCGCGTGCAGTACCTCTTGGCGGAGGACCTGGGCCTGGTGGTAAGGCAGACGCTGATCAATGACTCCAGGACGCCGGCTCCCTTTGTTATTGGGGCCCATCCCTACCTGCGGCTGGGGGACGTTGACGTGGACGAACTTGTTCTGACCGTTGCGGCTGACACCCGACTGGTGGCGGATGAGCGGCTGATCCCGCGCAGTTCGGAGCCCGTCGGTGGCGAGACCGACCTTCGCTCGGGCCGGAAGGTAGGGGGCCTCGACGTCGATGTCGCCCTGACGGACATAGCGTTCGACGGCGGCGTGGCGCGCCACACACTGCGCGCTCCGGACGGCCGCAGCGTCTCCCTTTGGCAGGACGATGCGTGCAAATATGTCCACGTTTATGTCAACACGAAATTCCCCGGCCGGTCACGGGCGGTGGCGATTGAACCCATGACCGGACCGGCCAACGCCTTCAACTCCGGTGACGGACTCCGGTGGCTGCCGCCCGGGGAATCATTCGCGATCTCCTGGGGGATCGATGCCACGCTTGGCGACGCCGGGTAGCGGTTTCCCATAAGGCCACGGCTGGGGAAGTATTAGGGCTATGACGCCAGCAGAGGACGCCACCCCATCGAACCAAGCCGTTGCCCGACAGGCTGAAACTGCCCTCGCAACCGACACGCCCCCGCCGCGGCGGGTACTGGCGGACCGGGAACTTGACCGGGACATCCCTTACGGCGTCCGCATCGCGGCTTCATGGGCGTGGAGGTTGGGACTGATCCTGCTGGTGGGCGGCGCACTGGTATGGCTGCTCAGCCGGATCAGCTTCCTGATCATCCCCGTCATGGTGGCTGCGCTGCTTGCCGGGCTGCTGAGTCCCGTGGTGGGCTGGCTGAGAAGACGCCGGCTCCCCAATGGGGCGGCCGTGGCGGTCACCGTGCTGGGCTTCATCGGCCTCATCGCGGGCTCCCTTGCACTGGTGGGCCGACAGCTCGTGACCGGCTTTGGCGAACTGTGGTCCGAAGCCCTGGCGGGCGTCAAAAAGGTCCAGGACTGGCTGGCAGAGGGCCCGCTTCACCTGACGGCGGACCAGATGGACCAGTACCTCAAGGAAGCCACGGCGGCCCTGCAGAGCAACAGCAGCAGCATCCTCAGCGGCGCACTGTCCTTCGGCAACACCGCCGGACACTTCGCTGCGGGCCTTGTGCTGGCGCTTTTCATCCTCATTTTCTTCCTGCTCGAAGGTGACCGGATCTGGGCCTTCCTGGTCCGGCTGCTCCCGAAGAAAGCACGTCCCGCAGCGTTCGGCGCCGGACGCCGGGGGTGGACCTCCATGGTGATGTATGCGCGGATCCAGATGTTTGTTGCATTTGTTGACGCAGTGGGCGTCGGCGTCGGAGCAGCCATCATTGGAGTGCCCCTGGCGCTGCCACTGAGCGTTCTCGTGTTTATCGGCTCCTTCATCCCGGTGGTGGGTGCCCTGGTGACCGGGGCCATCGCGGTGCTCCTGGCACTGGTGGCCAACGGAGCGGTCAACGCCCTCATCATGCTGGCCATCGTCCTGCTCGTCCAGCAGCTGGAGAGTCACATCCTGCAGCCCCTGGTGATGGGCAAGGCTGTGGCGCTGCACCCCGTTGCAGTGATCCTTTCCGTGGCGGCAGGTTCATACCTTGCCGGAATCCCCGGAGCGTTGTTCTCCGTACCCATCCTTGCTGTAGCAAACTCGGCGATTCGCTACATCGCGGCCAGAACGTGGGAACATGAACAAGTGCTGGCAACCCCCGGAGGGGCCGTGACACTTGGCGCGGGCCCTGACGACACCTTCAAGGAGGTCCACCTGCCGGGCGTCAGGTTCAGGCGCGGCAAGGATGCCGCAGCCAGCACGGAAGCACACAATCCGGATGCCCAGACCGGACCTTCGGGACCGGGCGCCGGAGCCGAATCCGCCAAAGGAGAATAGTTCGTGAACATCCTTGAAACCCTTCCCGTCACGCTGGACGATGTCCTGGAGGCGCAGAAGCTGCTCGAGGGGATTATTGCGCGGACACCGGTGGAATCGTCGCGGGCCCTGGGGGACATGGTGGGCGGGGATGTCTACTTCAAATGCGAAAACCTGCAGCGGGCCGGATCGTTCAAGGTCCGTGGGGCGTACGTGCGCATGGCCAGGCTTTCACCGGAGGAGAAAAAGCGCGGAGTTGTAGCAGCCTCCGCCGGCAACCATGCCCAAGGTGTGGCCGTGGCGGCCAAGAGCCTTGGCATCAAGGCCCGCATCTACATGCCGCAGGGCGTCGCCCTCCCCAAGCTGGCCGCAACCCGCAGCCACGGTGCGGAGGTGATCCTCCACGGCCACAACGTTGATGAGGCGCTCGCGGAGGCGCAGCGCTACGCCAATGAATCCGGCACGGTTTTTGTCCACCCGTTCGACAACGTGGACGTTGTGGCGGGCCAAGGCACCGTGGGTCTTGAGATTCTCGAACAGATCCCCAACGTGGACACCATCCTGATGGGGGTGGGCGGCGGCGGGCTGCTTGCGGGCGTTGCCGTCGCCGTCAAGGCGCGGGCCAAGGAACTGGGACGGGAAATCCGTATCATCGGCGTCCAGGCCGAGAACGCCGCCGCCTACCCGCCGTCGCTGGCGGCAGATGCCCTGGTTCCGCTGAAGCGAGTATCAACCATGGCGGACGGCATCGCCGTCGGCCGTCCCGGACAGCTGCCGTTCAGCATCATCCGCGAATTGGTGGACGATGTGGTGACCGTCAGTGAGGATTCACTGGCACGCGCCCTGATCTTCCTGCTGGAACGGGCCAAACTGGTGGTGGAACCGGCGGGGGCCGTGGGGGTCGCGGCCCTGATGGACGGCAAGATCGAGAATCCCGGCACCACGGCGGTGATCCTGTCCGGCGGCAACATCGATCCCATGCTGATGCTCAAGGTCATCCAGCGGGGCCTGTCGGCCGCCGGGCGCTACATGACTGTGCGGATGATGCTCGACGACCGGCCGGGTTCCCTGGCTACGATCGCCCGCATCATCGCGGAGAACGATGCGAACGTGACAGGCCTGGACCACACGCGCGTTGGCGGCTCCATCAGCATGGGAGACGTCTCCATCACGGTGAACCTCGAAACCAAGGGCCACGAACACTGCGAGAAGGTGCTTGGTGCCCTCCGCGCGGAGGGCTTCCAGCCCATCGTGGTGCACTAGGGGGCGGCCATGCTTGACTCGATGGGGGACGGAAGCCCAAGGAGCCGTGCGATCACTGCTTCGCGTGCCAAGGGCGGGCTGGTGGTGGTGGGCGGCTTCGCCCTTGTGCTTCTTGTGATCGAGCTGATCAACATGCTCACCCTGCACGCCCTGAACAGGACATTCGGGCTCCGGCCCCGAAGCCTGGACGGGCTCCTGGACATTTTCACTTTTCCGCTGCTTCATGCCAGCCTGAACCACCTGCTGTCCAATACTTTGCCACTGATCATCTTCGGCTTCCTGGTATTCCTCTCAGGCCTCCGCGTGTTCCTGACAGCGCTGGCATTCAGCTGGCTGGGCTCCGGCCTGACCGTCTGGCTGATCGGTGACGGCGGGATCACCGTGGGGGCGTCCGGGCTCGTGTTCGGCCTGTTCGCCTTCCTTCTGGTGCGCGGCTTCTTCAACCGCAGCTGGTGGCAGATCCTGCTGTCCATTGTGCTGTTCATGGTTTACGGCGGCATCCTGCTGGGCGTGCTGCCCTTTGTTGCCGGATACATTTCCTGGCAGGCACATCTGGGCGGGGCCGTGGGCGGCGTGGTTGCCGCCATGCTGTTGCGCCCACGCGGCTCCGCAGGCCTCCGCCGCTACTGACCTCCAGGGGGACCAGCCGGGAAACGGAAACACCGGCCGCCCTCAGGGGTGGCCGGTGTTTCCGATGCAGCTGGTTTACTAGGCGGCGTAGGGCTTGGCGGAGAGGATCTCCACCGTGATGTCCTTGCCGTTGGGTGCTGTGTAGCTCAGTTTGTCGCCTTCTTTATGGCCCAGGATGGCGGCGCCGAGCGGTGACTTTTCACTGAACACGTCGAGGTCCGAATCGCCGGCAATTTCACGGGATCCCAGCAGGAAGGTTTCCTCATCTCCGGCGATCCTGGCCACAACGATCATGCCGGATCCTACAATCCCGTCATCCGCGGCGGCTTCCCCTACATGGGCGTCGCGCAGCAGCGTCGTCAGTTGGCGGATGCGGGCCTCAATCTTGCCCTGCTCTTCCTTGGCAGCGTGGTAACCGCCGTTTTCCTTGAGGTCGCCCTCCTGGCGGGCTGCTTCAATTTTCTGGACGATCTCTGCCCGGCCGGCGCCGGAAAGGTGGTCCAGCTCTGCCTTCAGGCGGTCAAAAGCTTCCTGGGTAAGCCAGGCTGCAGGCGCGCTGTTGGTGGTAGACACGGACTTCTCCTCTTGGGTCATACAGCAAAAGACCCCGCCACGGTGGCCACTTGTGGAACTCAGTAACCAGCTCAGCGGGGTAAAGGTATTGATCCATTGTAATCAATCCCGTGGATTAAACCCAACAAGGAAGCGGTGCAGATCACAGTTTCTAGGTGCCGGCGGCAGGAACCCAGCAGCTGTCCACCAATCCCGAGACGGAAAGTGACTCCGTCCGAAGGACCACCCGCTGGGAGACCGTGCGTCCGTCGTCGGCCGTCCCGTCCGGCTCTCCGGGCGGGATGTCCACCACTTTCCAGCCAACTATGGCGAACTTGGAGTCCAGCGCCTTAACCGCGCACTTGACGGCGGTGCCCGGTTCCCGGGTCACCTGGAAATCGACTTCTGCCTGGGTGGCGTCTGGAATGCTGTAGCCAATGTCCTTGAATGTCACGCCGGAGGTGGCTGAGGAAGTGGAAACCCAGGCCATGAAGCCTACTGCGGCTGCCAGTGCGGCGATGCCGATGGCGCGTTTCGCCGCTCCGGAGAGCCGACGCTTTTGGCTGCCGTAGCGATTGGCTAGGCTAGTGTCTGCTGGCGGGGAAAGGGCCGGCTGGTCCTGGGAAGTCACCAGTCCAGTTTAGTGCGGATCCAGGCGATGGTTCTCCGGGCCGGGAAGTCCTGCCGCACCCCACACCACTGCCTCCACATGTACACCCGGCCCAGGCAGCCGGAACAGCAGCTACAGAAGAAAAAGGAGCCGTCCCCGATGACAGCGTCCAGCACACCCTCGGCCCCGCTCCGGCTGCTCGCCGTCCACGCCCATCCTGATGACGAGTCCAGCAAAGGCGCGGCCACAATGGCCATGTATGCCGATGCTGGGGTTGAGGTCATGGTTGCTACCTGCACTGACGGGTCCAGGGGCGATATCCAGAACCCTGCGGTGGAGGGGGAGCCGCATCCCAAGCGGGACATGGCGGGCGCCAGGCGTCTCGAGATGGACCGGGCTGCGGCAGTGCTGGGCATCCGGCAGCGCTGGCTTGGATTCGTGGACTCCGGGCTTCCCGAAGGCAACCCTCTCCCGCCTTTGCCCGCGGGTTCTTTCGCCTCCCAGCCGCTCGAGCGCGCTGCGGCACCCTTGGTGCGGCTGGTCCGCGAATTCAAGCCGCAGGTGATCATCAGCTATGACGAAAACGGAGGCTACCCCCACCCGGACCACATCATGGCTCACCGGGTGGCTGTGGAAGCGTTCGCGGCAGCGGGGGACCCGGACCGCTACCCGGGAACCGGCGAGGCCTGGGAACCCAGCAAGCTGTACTACGACAAGGCCTTCAGCCCGGAGCGGTTCCGGGCATTGCATTTCGCCCTCGAAGAGGCCGGACTGCAGTCCCCCTATGCGGAAAGGCTGGCGGCGTGGCTGGAGACCGACGCGGAAGGTCACACCCCGCCCCCGGCGGCCCATCCCACCA
The DNA here is from genome assembly GCF_030815585.1 of Arthrobacter pascens. Classification (NCBI taxonomy): domain Bacteria; kingdom Bacillati; phylum Actinomycetota; class Actinomycetes; order Micrococcales; family Micrococcaceae; genus Arthrobacter; species Arthrobacter pascens. The sequence continues at coordinate 3,093,414 of NZ_JAUSWY010000001.1, read as the reverse complement.
CCACCCAGATTGACTGCGGGGACTACTTCGAGGCGCGCGATGACGCCCTCCGCGCGCACCGTACCCAGGTGGATCCGCTCGGGTTCTTCTTCGCCGTCTCGTCCGAGATGCAGCGCCGTGCGTGGCCTTGGGAGGACTACTCCCTGATCGAGTCCAGGATCCCGGCCGTACTCCCGGAGAAGGATCTCTTCGCGGGGCTAAGATAGAGACAGCAGGCAATTTCTATGCCGCGTAGAAGATGAGCCGGGTCCGGCAGGTCCGTGCCCGGAATCCACAGCCGGCTGCCTATCAGTTCCCATAGAAGGTTTTGAACGTGCATCACTTGCTCCTCGTAATGGCCACCACCCCGACACCCTCGCCTGGCCCGTCGCTCCGCGAGGGTATCTCGGAGGACCAGATAACCCCTGGTCTGTGGGGGTTCATCATGACTGCCTTCTTTGTGCTGGCCACAACATTGCTGATCGTGGACATGGTTCGCCGCATCCGCCGCGTCCGCTACCGGGCCCAGGTTGAGGAAGAGCGCATGGCTGCAGCGGCCGCGGCAGACACCGCCGGTGAGGACGCCGTTCCCTACGGCCATGCTGAACCGGCCCAGCCGGAATCGAACGGCGATGCAGGCCGGCCAGAACGCTGACGCCGGCGCCCGTTCAGGCGAAGACCCCCGCGGGATGCAGAACCTCCTGGGGCGGGAGCCTTCGGCCTACCTCCGCCAGCACGCCAACAATCCAGTCCACTGGCAGCCGTTCGGCGATGAAGCCTTCGCTGTCGCCGCCGCCCGCGACGCCCCGGTTTTCCTCTCCATCGGCTACGCGGCCTGCCACTGGTGCCACGTCATGGCCCATGAATCCTTCGAGGACCAGGAAACCGCCGACTACCTGAATGCCCACTTCGTGGCGATCAAGGTGGACCGGGAAGAGCGCCCGGACGTGGATGCCGCCTACATGGCGGCTACGCAGGCCATCAGCGGCGAGGGTGGCTGGCCTATGTCCGTCTTCCTTACCCCCGATGGCCGGGCGTTCCACGCAGGAACGTACTTTCCTCCCCGCCCGATGCCGGGCAGGCCGTCCTTCCGCCAGGTCCTGGAAGCAGTCCGGGAAGCGTGGCAGGAACGCCGCGACGCCGTCGAGCAGAATGCCCGCGGCCTGGCAGAAAGCATGGGCGAGGCGCAGCTGACCGCGGCTGTCACGGTGGCCGGTCCCGCTCCGCTCTTTGATCCCGGCCTCCTGCCTCTTGCCGTCGCGTCCTTGGCACGCTCAGAAGACCAGGCCGACGGCGGCTTCGGGGCCGCCCCGAAATTCCCGCCGTCGGCTGTGCTTGAGTTCCTCATCAGGCACGCCGCTGCCGCCACCGCCGGCTCAGTGACCGCAGAGGCGGCCCGAGACATGGCGGGCCGGACGCTGGCGGCGATGGCGCGGTCAGCACTGTTTGACCAGCTGGACGGCGGCTTTGCCCGGTATTCCGTCACGCGCGACTGGTCCGTTCCGCATTTTGAGAAGATGCTCTATGACAACGCCCAGTTGCTGCGCGTCTACGTGCACTGGGTGCGGCTCGGCGGAAACGATGTCTTTTCGGCGGCGGAGGCCGCCGAGGTTGCTGCCCGAACCGCCGGATGGATGCTCGGATCACTGGGCCTTGCTGGGGCGGACGCGACGGATCCTTCCACGGAGCATCAGCCCGAAGCCCTGGCATCCTCGCTCGACGCAGATTCTGTGGTGGACGGTGAACACCATGAAGGTGCCAGTTACCTGTGGACAATCAGCGGGCTCCAGGACGCGCTTGGCGCTGACACCGGGGCTGCGGTTGCCCGGATGATGAACGTGGGCCCGGAAGGAACCGTGTCCGGCTTCGGCTCGCCGCTCCACCCCGCGAGGACCCTGGACGCCGCAGAAGCGGAACTGTGGGCCCACGCCAGGCCTGCACTGCTGGCCGCAAGGAGGCTGCGGCCGCAGCCGGAGCGGGACGAGAAGATCGTGGCAGGGTGGAACGGGCTGGCCGTCGCAGCCCTCGCGGAAGCTGGTGCCGTGCTTGGCCGTGACGATTTCCTGGCCGCCGCTGAGGCCATTGCCGCATATCTGCAACGGGTTCACTGGAAGGCCGGGGGAAGCGCGGCAGCTGGGAAGCCGGGGGATCCGGAAGATCCGGAGGACAGTCCGCCCGCGCTGATACGCGTTTCACACGCCGGGACTGCACGCGGGATCGGCGGGCTCCTGGAGGATTACGCCTTCTGCGCCGAAGGGCTGTTCGCCCTTTACGCGGTCACCGGCAGGACCCGTTGGTATGGCTTCGCCGAACAGCTGGTGCAGGCGGCCTGCCGCCGCTTCGTAGTGGCAGGCCGGCTGGTGGACTCGTCCGGCGGCTCCGGACAGGTCCGTTCCGCGCAGGGAGGGCAGTCCGGCCTCGATCCCTTTGATAACGCCACACCGAGTGGTGCCGCTGCCTTTGCCGGGGTCCTGCTGAGCTATGCGGCGCTCTCGGGGTCTGCAGAACACCGCGGGATGGCCTCACATGTGCTCTCGCTCCTCCCTCCCCTCGCAGGGCGGGCCCCCCGCGTGGCCGGCTGGCTGCTGGCGACCGCCCAGGCCGCCCTCGCAGGGCCGGTGGAGGCCGCCGTCGTCGGGCCGGAGAGTCCTGAAAGGACTGCCCTGCACCGGGAACTGCTGAAGTCCGCCAGCCCGGGGCTGGTGATCGCAGTGGAGGACGACGGCGTCCCTTCAGTGCCGCCGTCGGGCGCACCTTCCGGGGACGCAGGCGTACCCCTGCTGAAGGGGAGGCCTCCGGCACGCGATGGTTCCCCGCTGGTGTACCTGTGCCGGAACATGGTGTGTGATCTGCCCGTCGGCACGCCGGAGGATCTTCGGAAGCGGCTGCAGGCGATGACCGGATGAGGCACTCCGCTTCAACCGGGCCTGCGGGCTGCCGGCGAACCTGCGGAAAGCGGTACGTCAGCTGAGGACGGCTATGGCGATCGCCAGAAAGTGCGCGCTGAAGGCAAGCACGGTGAGGGCGTGGAAGAGCTCGTGGAAGCCGAAGTGTTGGTAGCTGAAGTTCGGCTTCCTGAGGGCGTAGAACACCGCGCCGGTGATGTACAGGACCCCGCCCAAACAGATCAGGACGGCCGATGCGACGCTGGCCGCAAAGAATTCCGGCAGATAGAACAGCGCGCCGCAGCCCAGGGCTATGTAGATGGGCACATACAGCCAGCGCGGGGCGTGTGTCCACAGGAGCCGGAAGAGGACCCCGAGAATCGCGCCGGACCAGATGACCCAGAGCAGCAGGACTGCTTTGGGCCGCTCGAGCAGTGACCAGGCCAGGGGTGTGTAGCTGCCCGCGATGACCAGCATGATGTTGGTGTGGTCCAGGCGTTTCAGGACGATCTTCACGCCCGGGGACCAGTTGCCACGGTGATAGATGGCGCTGATGCCGAAGAGCAGGACGCCTGTGGCAGCGTAGATGGCTGAGGTGATTTTCCGGTCGGCGGTAGGGGCCAGCGCCACCAGGACGATCCCGGCCAGGAGTACCAGCGGCGCCGTGACGGTGTGGATCCAGCCACGCCATTTGGGCTTGATCGTCAGGAGTTCGGCCAGGCGGACGGCGGCATCATCCACAGCGCTCGGTCCGGGCTCCGTTTCAGGTCCGCGGGGGCCGTCCGGGGTCTCGCTGGTCATGCCTCCACAATAACCTGCGTACCAGCAAGTTACTTATGGGTAACCGGTTTGCGTCCAGCGCCAGGGGCTCGGCGGCGCGATCCTCACGGCTGCGGACGGTAGCCTAGGATGTGCATGCCGTCGTTCAGCAAGGAAGTCAGGTGAGTCTCCGCGTGGAATTGTCCGGGTTCCTCTATGGCTTTTATGAGCGCAGGCTGCTCAGGAGCCTCGCCGGAGACCGCATCCCCGGGCACATCGGCGTTATGGTTGACGGCAACCGGCGCTGGGCCAAGCAGTTCAATGCCCCCACCAGCCAGGGCCACCAGGCCGGCGCGGACAAGATCCATGAGTTCCTGGGCTGGTGCCAGGAACTCGGCGTCAAGGTGGTCACGCTGTACATGCTGTCCACGGACAACATGAACCGCTCCAGTGAGGAACTTGACCTCCTGATGGGGATCATCGCCAATACGCTGGACCGGCTGGACGAGGACGCTAATATTTCCGTCCATGCCATGGGTGCCCCCGAATTGCTCCCGGATTATCTGGCTGAGCGGCTCAACAAGCTGACGGCCCGCACTCCGGCGCGCGAAAAAATCCATGTCAATGTGGCGGTGGGGTACGGCGGACGCCGCGAGATCGTGGATGCCGTGCGCGAGCTGCTCCATGATGCGGTCGCCAAGGGAGCGGACATCACCAGGCTGGCGGACAACCTGAGCGTGGACGACATCTCCCGCTTTCTGTACACCAGGGGCCAGCCGGATCCGGACCTGGTGATCAGGACCTCCGGTGAGCAGCGGCTCTCCGGGTTTTTGATGTGGCAGAGCGCCTACAGCGAGTTCTACTTCTGCGAAGCCCTGTGGCCTGCCTTCCGCAAAGTGGACTTCCTCCGCGCCCTACGCGACTACGCCGGCCGGCAGCGCCGCTTCGGCGCCTGACGCGGCTGCATTCATCAGGAGTTCACACGGTTGCAACAGGAATCGCCGAGTGAGGGAATTGGAAATTAGCGGCGGTGGATTAACGTTGTATCCATCAGCAGGCAAAACCGCCGGCTGATCGGGGAGGCCAGTACATGGAGCGAATTTTCGCACCGGTTGTATGGGGGGCCGAGTCCGGCCTTCAGGCCGAGCCGCCTCACCAATAACAATTCCGGGCGCGCCCGGGGCTGGAGTCGATGTGGCTATTTCTGAACAACTGCCCGAAGTCGTTTTTGACGAGGGACAGAAAGCTACCTCTCGCGCCACGCGAGCTACCTCAAAGACCGGTCCGGCAGATGAACAAGCTGCGGCCGGTTTTGCTGTCTCCGGAAGGGAAGCCACCATTCACAGCTTCGTGATTGACACCTCTGTCCTGCTCTCGGACCCCCGGGCCCTGCTGCGTTTCGCCGAGCATGACGTCATCGTCCCGATTGTTGTCATCAGCGAGCTGGAGGCGAAACGGCACGACCCCGAACTCGGCTACTTTGCCCGCAAGGCACTCAGGCTCCTCGATGACCTCAGGGTTAAACACGGCGGCCTCAACCGGCCTATACCAATTGGCGACGACGGCGGCACCCTCACGGTGGAGCTGAACCACGTTTCCGCGGAGGTGCTTCCGCTGGGGTTCCGCAGCGGAGACAACGACAGCAGGATCCTGGCGGTGGCCAAGAACCTCGCGAACGAAGGACGGAACGTCACCGTCGTTTCGAAGGATCTGCCGATGCGGGTGAAGGCGTCCGCCATGGGGCTCACCGCCGACGAGTACCGCAACGAACTGGTCAAGGACTCCGGCTGGACGGGAATCGCTGAGGTGGAGGCCAGCGAGGACGAGATCTCCACGCTCTACGGCCACGAGCCGGTGTTCATCCCCGCCGCCGCGGAGATGCCCGTGAACACCGGGCTGGTGCTCCTCTCCAACAGGGGATCTGCTTTGGGCCGGGTTGGAACGGACAAACAGGTCCGGCTCGTCAAGGGCGACCGCGACGTCTTCGGGCTGCACGGACGCTCCGCCGAGCAGCGGCTCGCAATCGACATGCTGATGGACCCTGCCGTGGGCATCGTTTCCATCGGCGGCCGGGCAGGGACAGGCAAATCCGCCCTGGCTCTGTGCGCCGGGCTGGAAGCCGTGCTGGAGCGCCGCGAACACCGGAAGGTGATTGTGTTCCGGCCCCTTTACGCCGTGGGCGGTCAGGAACTTGGATACCTTCCCGGCTCCGAATCGGAAAAAATGAACCCGTGGGCGCAGGCGGTCTTCGATACCCTGGGCGCACTGGTCAGCCAGGAAGTCGTGGAGGAGGTCATGGACCGGGGCATGCTGGAAGTCATGCCGCTGACCCACATCCGCGGACGTTCCCTGCACGACGCCTTTGTGATCGTTGACGAGGCCCAGTCGCTCGAGAAGAACGTGCTCCTCACCGTGATGAGCCGCATCGGCCAGAACTCCAAGATTGTCCTCACGCACGACGTCGCCCAGCGCGACAACCTGCGCGTCGGACGGCACGACGGCGTCGCCGCCGTCGTCGAAACGCTGAAAGGACACCCGCTCTTCGGCCACATCACCCTGACCCGCTCCGAACGCTCACCCATCGCCGCTCTGGTGACGGAACTGCTCGAAGGGGCGGAGATCTAGCCCTACGTTCCGGTTCGCGAGGGCCGTGGTCCGGTTCGTCGGGCCACGGCCCTTCTCCGTCGCTTAGACACGACGCATAGGGGCCCTTCGGTCGCTGGGCGACCTTCTGGACCCGATGCGCCGCGATGCGCTCCTAGGAGAAGGCCCGGGGCCCGCCGTTCTCAGTTGATGCCCAGGAATTTGGCTGCTGCTTCGTGGCCTCTAACTTCCAAGGTCCAGTCCGGGCGCTTGAAGGATTCCGGGGTGAGGCGGACTTTCTGGACGTCCGTTACTTTGTCGCCCCAGGAGTGCCGGGTGACGCCGTTGAACTCGTAGCCCAGGGAGCGGGACACGCCCAGGGAGGCTTCGTTCCAGGTGGCGGCTTCTGATTCGGCAACTTCTGCTTTGAGCCAGTCGAAGGCGTAAAGAGCGACGGCGGCCCGCATCTCCTTGCCGAGTCCCCGGCCGTGGACGGACTGCTTGAGCCAGGAGCCTGTTGAGACGGTTTTCAGGGTGCCGAAATCCGTGGCTCCGACGTCCTGGCAGCCGATGAACTCGCCCTCATGCCAGATGCCCAGGAGCAGGGTCCATTTTTCGGGTGTGAATTCACCCCGGCAGCGCCAATACCACCTCGCCATGTTCGGCCCCAGCTCCTCTGCGGGGAGCTCCGTCCAGGGTGTGCTGAAGGGGTTCCGTGCTGGATCGTGGACTCCGCTCCGGGCTGCTGCCACAGCAGCCGGGATGTCACTATCGGTGATGGGCCGCAGGACCAGCCGGGGTGTGGTCAGGGAGAGGTCGAAGAGGGGCCAGAGGGAAGTCAGCTCGGTCATCAGGGAAGCCTAGCCCACGTCCGGGAGCCGGGCGTGTCGCAGCCGCCGATCAGGCAGATATGTCCCAGCTGATGTGCCGTCGGACGTCGGTAAGGTTCATCGATTCAGCCAGGAACAGGTCATCCAGCATGTACTCGTCCACGGCGATGATCCGAAGCCAGTGCCCGTAGTCCTGCGTTGCCGGCACGAGTGACTGGCTGGACAGGCAGATACCGGTGCCAAGGTCCAGCCGAACCCGGGTGCTTCCCGGCAGGCAGAGCGGAGCGGCAGGATCTGCAGGATGGTAGGTCGCGGTAGGGGTGACCACTGCCTCAAGTGCCGGCCTTCCGTCGTGGTCAACGCGGCGGACGCCGTTGACCTCCACTGCATTGCTGCCCGGGAATTCCAGCGGAACGGGCGCGTTCCCTGCGAGCTCCACAGGGTCGAGGGCCGCAGAGAAACGCCCGTTGCCAAAGCCCGGTTCCCCGTAGGCAGCCTCGGGGCGGCGCCTGACGAGGCCCGCGTCGTCGTAGACGGGCGCTACCAGGTGCGGCGGAAGCAGCCACGACTTCCGGGTGGCGCTGACGTAGAACCCGTCCTTGGAGTCATTGATCCCGGTGGTGCTATGCAGGATGAGTCCATCGGCGGTTTCGAGCCGTAGCGCCCCGGGACGGCGCAGCCAGGCCCGGACCAGGGGCGCTGCGGGATCGGGCGCTTCAGCGAATGGCTCATCCCAGTATTCAAACCGCAGGGACTGCCACTTCCAGGGTGAAGACCTGCTGAGGTTCCGGAACATGGTGGTCAGGTCAGCGGACGCGGCGCCACTGTCCGGATCGGGCCGGTGCCTGGTGTCCCATGTCGCCATATCCACAGTTTACGCGCGGGCTCTGCGGACGGAGGATAAATCCAGTAGCATCCGAGGAATGATCCGACGTCTGGATGAACTTTGGGATGCCACCCCGCTGGCTTTTTGGCTGGTGCTGGCCGCGTGTGCCTATTTTGCTGTGATGGCGGTCCGGCTCACGGTCATCGATGTCCGCCACCATCTCCTGCCCAACCGGATCGTTTTCCCTTCCTACGCAGTGGCCGGTGTCCTGCTGCTGACGGCCGCCATTGTGCAGTTCGCTGCGGGCCCTGCCGTCTTCCAAGCGATACCGGAAGGCGCTGCCGGGTTTCTGGGCGTTCCTGCCCTCCGGATCCTGGCCGCAGGGGCGGTGCTCTGGGCCTTCTACTTCGTCCTGCGGATGGCGTATCCGCCCGGAATGGGATTCGGCGACGTCAAGCTCGCCGGTGTCCTGGGCATGTACCTTGGCTACCTGGGCTGGGCGCACGTGTTTGCCGGGACCTTCGCGGCCTTCCTGCTGGGCGGCCTCTGGAGCCTGGCACTCGTGGCGGCACGCCGCGGCACGTTGAAGTCGTCCATCCCCTTCGGCCCGTTCATGCTTGCGGGTGCGGCAGCAGCAATGCTGCTGCCGGCCTGAGCTTGCCCACCCGGGCAAACTGTCAGAACGAGGCCTTACCGTTACATGCCTGCCCTCCCGCGCAAGCCGCCGTCAGAGGAGACTGGGCTAGGAAATCAAAATCCAAAGCCCAACCGGCGAATTCGGGGGAGACCATGAAAATGACGCGCCTGTTCAGCAGGGTGGCAGGCGTCATCGTGGTGACACTCGTTTTGTGTGGTTGTGGTGGAGCGCCCCCGTCAAATCCAGGGGCTCAGGCCCCGGAACCCACGGGACCGCTTACTGGAAGCGCCTCGCAGGTTCCGGTGCCCCCTGATTGGCCCACGGAACCAAGTCGGCCGGCCGAATCAGGCCAGGCGGCATTGCCTGTCCCGACGGAAACGCCTTCACACAATCCGCGTCCCACCTGCGAAGGCGGGCCCTTCGGCTGCCGCACGTATACCTCTGTCAGCGGACGGGATGGCACAGGCGAGCTGGAATGGCTGCACTCCCAGCCCCTGGTGATGTCGTCGGTTTTCATCAATGGAACCTGGACGATAGGAGTGAAAACTCCATGCAACTATTTGAGTGTCGAGGTGTCCGTGGAAGGAAGCCTGCTGGTCCCTGGCAACACGATCTCGACAGCCATGGCTTGCCTGGGACCGGAGAGCGGCTTTGAATCATGGACGCATGGACTTTTCCAAGAATCGGTTGGCTGGGAGTTGGCCGGAGGATCGCTGGTACTGACGAACAAGCACGGCACCGTTGAACTAACGGATTCGGGGCCGAACCGCGTCCTCTAGATGAGCGGCACCACTCGGCCTGCCACATCCCAGCCGCATGCCTGAAGCGCCAGAGAACATCAGTTAGGCTGGCAGAATGCCAGCTCCTGACTATATCCTCAGACTCCGCAACAAGATCGGCAATGACCCGTTGTGGGTCCCTGGCGTCCGTGGGGTGGTCCTGGATGGCCAGGGCCGCGTACTCCTGGCCCAGCGTGTTGATAATCGCCAATGGGCCCTCATCTCCGGAATGCTGGAGCCCGGTGAACACCCGGCGCGGGGACTCGTGCGTGAGATCTTCGAGGAAACCGCGGTAGTGGCGGAACCGGAGCAGGTGGTGTCGGTGGGCGCTGTTGGCCCGGTTACCTACCCGAACGGCGACGTCTGTGAATTCCTGGACGTTGTGTTCCGCTGCCGCTACGTGTCCGGTACGGCAAGGGTTAACGACGACGAATCGCTGGCCGTGGGGTGGTTCGGACTGGACGAACTGCCCGACCTGATGCCGGGCCACCTCACCAGCATCCGCCGGGCCCTCGCCCCGGTTGAAGCCGCGCACTTCGAGCCCTGACCCGGAAACAACAGACCCGGCCTGATGCAACTTCCCGGACGAACGGGCACTTGCGGCCCCACGGCTTGCCCAAATTATCCGCAGCCTTAACGCCAGCGGCCGCCTGCCTTCGCTGGGAAGGTGGGCGGCCGCCGTCGTATGCGGGCCTCCGTCGCCGACGGTTCCCTGGCTGAGCGGAGCGAAGCAAAGGAGGCGGTGGGGACCTATGCCTTGTGCGGCGGACGCGTCATGGACATAACATCCAGGGCGGTGTCCAGCTGTTCCTCGGTGACTTCGCCGCGCTCCAGGAAGCCCATGGCTACCACAGTTTCGCGGATGGTGAGGCCCTCGGCCACGGCCTTCTTGGCGATCTTGGCTGCGTTTTCGTAGCCGATGTACTTGTTCAGCGGGGTGACGATGGACGGCGACGCCTCGGCCAGGAAGCGGGCGCGCTCCACGTTGGCGGTGATCCCGTCGATCATCTTGTCCGCCATGACGCGGCTGGTGTTGGCCAGCAGGCGCACGGACTCCAGCAGGTTGGCGGCCATGACCGGGATGCCGACGTTCAGTTCAAAGGCGCCGTTGGTGCCGGACCAGGCGATCGCCGTGTCGTTGCCAATGACCTGGGCGCAGACCATGATGGACGCTTCACAGATAACCGGGTTGACCTTGCCCGGCATGATCGAGGATCCCGGCTGCAGGTCCGGAATGGCGATTTCGCCCAGGCCCGTGTTGGGGCCGGAGCCCATCCAGCGGAGGTCGTTGTTGATCTTCATGAAGGAGATCGCGATGTTGCGCAGCTGGCTGGAGGCTTCGATGAGGCCGTCGCGGTTGGCCTGCGCCTCGAAGTGGTCGCGGGCCTCGGTCAGGGGGAGCCCGGTGTCAGTGGCCAGCAGTTCGATGACGCGCTCGGGGAATCCGGCCGGCGTGTTGATGCCGGTCCCAACAGCGGTCCCGCCCAGGGGGACCTCGGCCACGCGCGGGAGCGAGGCATTAATGCGCTCAATGCCGTAGCGGACCTGCGCTGCGTAGCCGCCGAACTCCTGGCCCAGGGTCACCGGGGTGGCGTCCATCAGGTGCGTGCGGCCGGACTTGACCACATCCTTGAACTCCACGGCCTTGCGCTCCAGCGACTCGGCAAGGTAGCCGAGGGCCGGGACGAGGTCGTTGATCAGGGCCGAGGTGGCGGCGACATGGACCGACGTCGGGAAGACGTCGTTGGAGGACTGCGAGGCGTTGACGTGGTCGTTCGGGTGGACAACTTTGTCGCTGCCGGCGGCCTTGAGGGCGCGCGTGGCCAATTCGGCGATGACCTCGTTCGTGTTCATGTTCGACGACGTGCCGGAGCCGGTCTGGAAGACGTCGATGGGGAAATCGCCGTCGTACTTGCCTGCAGCTACCTCATCGGCGGCCTCTGCAATCGCCTTGGCCAGCTCGCCGTCGAGCACTCCAAGTTCTGCGTTGGCCTGGGCGGCTGCCTTCTTAACCCGGGCGAGGGCTTCGATGTGGGCGCGTTCCAAGGTCTTGCCGGAGATGGGGAAGTTTTCAACTGCACGCTGCGTCTGTGCACGGTACAGGGCGTTCACGGGGACGCGGACTTCGCCCATCGTGTCGTGTTCAATGCGGAATTCTTCAGTGGAAGTCATGGGGCTAGCTTAGGACGCACAGCGGCCGCACCGAAAACCGTGAACCGCATGCGACGGGCTGCGTTTCAGCGGGCGCTCAGAGCTCGCCGATCCCGGAAACAACGTTCGCGCGGCCCTCAGCGAGGCTGTAGGACAGGCCGATCACCGCGACACGGCCCTTTTCAATTGCGGCGGAAATCACACGCGAACTGTCCACCATGCGCTGGGACGTCTGCTTCACGTGCTCCACCACCATGTCATTGACCTCGTGCTGGTCATTGCGCATGGAGGTCAGGACGGAAGGCGTGATGCGTTCCACCAGGTCGCGGATGAAGCCCACCGGCATCTCCCCGGTGTCCACGGCGTTCTTGGTGGCGCTGACGGCGCCGCAGCTGTCATGCCCCAGGACGGCGATCAGCGGCACGCCGAGCACGCCGACGCTGTACTCCAGCGAGCCGAGCACGGCGTCGTCAATCACCTGGCCGGCGGTGCGCACCACGAAGGCGTCACCCAGGCCAAGGTCAAAGATGATCTCTGCTGCCAGCCGGGAATCGGAGCAGCCGAAGATCACGGCGAACGGATGCTGGTTCTCCACCAGCGACGACCGCCGGGAGGCGTCCTGGTTGGGGTGGGAGGAACCGCCGCTAACGAAGCGTTCGTTGCCTTCGCGGAGTCGCCGCCAGGCCAGGGCCGGAGTCAGATAGGTTGCCACGGCCCTACCTTACGATGCGGGGGCCGCCGAGGGTGAAACCGTGACGGCGGGGTTACTTTCCAGGGACTTCACGACGGCGTCCGCAAGCACGGCGAACTCGTCCAGCTGCGCGGTCCCGGTCAGGACAACGGTGGTGCCGCGGTAGTCCAGCACCATGCTCTTCTCACCCTTGCCGGCGTCGCGGAGCTCCCATTCCTGGCCGCCAACAGTCCGGGATCCGGTGACAGGGGCGCTCCGGGTCTGCTGGAGGAGCCAGGTGGGATTGGCCTGGCGGGTCTGGACTAGCCCGATGAAGGACTGTTTGGGCGTCAGGTATCCCACCTCCCACGTGGGGACGCCGCTTCCGCTGCCGGACTCCCATCTGGCGTAGTTGGAGGTGAATGTGTTTCCGGTTTCCGGTGCGACGGGTGTGAATCCCGCCACATCAGCGGCGTTCCGGGCAACGGCGCTCACGTCGATGTCCGGGCGGAAACCGTCGCTCTTGGGGGAGGGGTTCATCAGGACGATGGGCAGGAAAGCGGCGATACACACCACCAGCGCAATGATCATGCCCATCACCGATGCGTTGGCGCGCTTCGCAGCTGCCGCCGGGATAACGGGCCGGACGGGCAGTTCACCCTCCGCCGGCGTGGCCTCAGCATCGCGTCCGGAATCGGAGGGATCTGTCCGGGGGCTGGGCTTTTCCTGCATTTCACTCACCCCTCTATAGTCGCCCATGCAGGGGCTCAACTCACATTCGGAGCGGGGCCACGTTCCGGGCTGTCATATTGCGTGATGGCGTCACGCCCGCCACCGGATGGCCGCGCCGACTATGATCAGTACCAGAGGAATCACCGCGTCTGCTGAATCCGGCGGAGCGGGCTCAATGATCGCCACTCGAAGAAGAGGTTCACGTGTCACCAGCGTCCATGACCCAGAAGTACTCCACGCTCTCCCCGTCCCTGGCTGTGGGCATCGATGAGCCGGACCGCAACCTTGCATTGGAACTCGTCCGCGTTACCGAGGCCGCGGCCATCGCGGGCGGCCACTGGGTTGGCTTCGGCGACAAGAACAAGGCTGACGGTGCTGCCGTTGACGCCATGCGCTCCTTCCTTCACACAGTCCACTTCAACGGCGTTGTAGTTATCGGCGAAGGCGAAAAAGACGAAGCCCCCATGCTGTTCAACGGCGAACACGTTGGCGACGGCACCGGCCCCGAGTGCGACGTCGCCGTGGACCCGATCGACGGAACCCGCCTGACGGCCCTTGGCATCAACAACGCCCTCGCAGTCCTGGCAGTGGCGGAGCGCGGCTCCATGTTCGATCCCTCCGCCGTGTTCTATATGGAGAAGCTCGTCACCGGCCCCGAAGCTGCTGACATGGTTGACCTCCGCCTCCCCGTGAAGCAGAACCTGCACCTTATCGCGAAGGCCAAGGGCGTCAAGGTCAACCAGCTCAACGTCATGATCCTTGACCGTGACCGTCACCGTCCGTTGGTGGAAGAGATCCGCGAAGCGGGAGCCCGCACGAAATTCATCATGGACGGCGACGTCGCCGGCGCCATCGCGGCCGCCCGCTCCGGAACCGGCGTTGATGCCCTGATGGGTATCGGCGGCACCCCCGAGGGCATCGTGGCGGCCTGCGCCATCAAGTCCCTCGGCGGCGTGATCCAGGGGCGCCTGTGGCCCACAAGCGATGATGAGAAGCAGAAGGCCATCGACGCCGGCCACGACCTTGACCGCGTGCTGTCCACTAATGACCTAGTCTCCAGCGACAACTGCTATTTCGCAGCCACCGGCATCACCGACGGCGACCTCCTGAAGGGCGTGCGGTACTCCAAGGACAAGGTTCTCACCCAGTCCATCGTGATGCGGTCGAAGTCCGGCACCATCCGCTTTGTGGACGGCGAGCACCAGGCGAGCAAGTGGGAAGGCTACGCTCGCAAGAGCTAGTCCCCTCTTTTTAGCGCGAACTGGCAGCTAATGACCCGAAATCCCAGATCTGGTGTCATTAGCTGCCAGTTCGCGTTTAGGGCGCAATCGGTCCTGTGGATAACCTGTCAGAGCATCCGGTTCCGGTCCAGAATGAACCATGCCCCGGACGGAAATGCCTCCCCAGATACCGCATGGATCATTTCTCGTTGCTGAGGCCGACGTGCTGGGCCTTACCCGGAAACAGCTCAGTCGGGATGGCATCTTTACGCCGTCCCGCGGGATCAGGCTGCCGCTGAACAGCAAGGGAACCGTGGCAGACAACGTCCGCGCGTATAGCCAGCTGGACCCGGGCTGCATCCTGACGCACTCCACCGGCGCCAGAATCTGTGGCATCTGCCTGCCTGGCTGGCTGGATCAGGACTGGCGAATCCATATTTCCCGCCCCGCTGACAGTTGTAAGCCGCGCCGCCGGAACGTGGTGGGGCACCAGCTGTCGTTCAAACCGGGGGAGGTCATGATGTTCGACGGCGTTGCATCACTTCGCCTGCGCGCACTTGGCTCGACCTTGCCGCGATGTTGAGCGTCGAAGAACTCGTTGCGGCCGGTGACTCGATCGTCGTCGAACACGGGGATGAGTTTCCGGTGCCGCGGGAACAGTTGGCTTCGATCGCCGATCTGTGGAGGATAGTAGGCCAGCACCCCGGGATGCGCGGTGTGAAAAAGGCGAGGCTGGCCCTGGACCTGATCCGCGTGGGAGCGGACTCGGCTCCAGAAACAATGATGAGGCTGGCGCTCGTGCAGGCCGGGCTTCCCGAGCCTCTCTTGAACGTTGTCCTACGCAACGGGCTCGGCCATCCTGTGGTGTGGCCTGATGCTGCTTACCCGGAATATCGGGTTGCTCTTGAGTACGACGGCGGGCATCAGGGCGATCCGGACCAGTACCGTCGCGACATCAAACGGCAGGCCTTGACTGAAAGTCTGGGTTGGCGGGAGCTCCGCGTGCAAAAAGGTGACTTGGAAGGGGACCGCCCGTTCGTCGTCGAAAGGCTCAGGGCATTTTTCAGCGGCGTGTCCGCGCCTGCAGATTCGCAGCGAACTGGCAGCTGATGACCCCAAGAAGCCAATTTGAGGGCATTAGCTGCCAGTTCGCGCCGGGAGGGAGGGGAGCTTGTCCCTCAGTTTACGGGCCAGTTGGTACGCCGAGTAGCGGAGTTTCTTCACGGGCAGGTCCCAGGTTCCAGGGTAGGAGACCTCCCGCCCCCCGAAGGATTTCTTGAACGCGGTGAAGCCTGCCCATTTGTGGTCTGGCTGGTCCGCCGGGGCCACACCCCAGAGGTCCACGTGCTTGAGTCCGCGTTCCTTCGCGTCCGCCATCAGGGTAACCAGCAGCGGGATGCCTGCGCTCAGCTTCCGGTGGGAGTCATCCAGGGCTGCGTGGGCGTACGTGCGCGTGTCGGCAGAGTCATAGGCGAGGGCGGCAGCGATGGGTCCGCCGTGCAGCTCGGCGATAAAGAGCGTGGCAGCGCCAGCAGGCATCAGCGATCCGGCCACCTGGGTCAGGTATTCATCGCTTTGGGGCTTGAACCCGTTGCGCCTGGCGGTCATGTGCAGGAAGTTCAGCAGGATCCGGATGTCGTCTGGATCCTGCGAAGTACGGAAGGTGACGCCCTTTTTGTGGATGTTCCGGTACAGGTTCCGGTTGACGGGCTTCATCGCCGCCAGGACCTCTTTGAAGTCACCGTCGAGGTCAACTATCCAGCTGAGCTCGGGCTGCTGGTTGACCGGGGCCGGTTGGAGACCGCGGCGCCGGAGCTCCTCGGTTGCTGCCGGCATCTCCAGGCCGGCGGACACCGGTTCGATCCGGACAAACACGGCACCGCAGGACCGTGCCACGTCCTCCAGGGCGGCCAGGGCGGCGTCGAACGCTCCGGGGGAAGACGCCGCTGGACCGTAGGGTGCGTACAGCACCTTCCCTGCCGGGTTCCTTTCCTCCACGGCCAGGAAACTCCACCCCGGGCCGGACTGCCGGTGGACCCGGCGGCCGAGGGAGGCCTGGAAGTCTGCCCAGGCTTGAGTCTGCAGGAAATACTCCACCGTTCAGCCCTTCATGGAGGTTGTGACGGCGAAGGCGATGGCCACATCCGAGGCACCGGCGACTGGGTGGACGTTGACCGGCGCCTCGGACGCCGGCAGGAACGCGCTGCCGCCCCTGGTGAGCTGCAGGTCACCCTTGGGCGAATCCAGGAAGACAGAGCCGTCAACGACAATCACGACGGCTGCACCCGACTGTGCCAGCGGAACCGGAGCTGCCTCCGGCTCCAGCTCGACCCGCTGCAGCTGGAACTCCCTGAACGGCGGCTGGTAGAGCTCCTGGCCAAGCCCGGAAATTTCCGCGGTCAGCCTGGGAACCCCGACCGGTTGGAACTCTATGGTCCGCAGGAGTTCAGGGACATCGATGAACTTCGGCGTTAGGCCGCCGCGAAGCACATTGTCCGATGACGCCATAACCTCCACTCCCAGGCCGTGCAGGTAGGCATGAACGTTGCCCGCCGGGAGGTAGACGGCCTCGCCCGGTGCCAGCGAGATCCTGTTGAGCAGCAGCGAGATGAGGACCCCCGGATCGCCGGGATACTTCTCGTTGAGGCTGATCACAGTGGACAGCTCGGACTCATAGGGCGCCAGGGAAGCGCCGGACAGGATTGCCGCAACGGTTAATCCTGTGGCTTCTGACACTGCTTCACCGCCCGCGATGAGCCTTTCGAAGGCCTTCCGGAGTCCGGCGCTTTCGTCGGGATCCGCAAGGTCGTCCAGCAGCTCGTTGAGGAGCTGCGGGATGTCCGATTCCACCAGGTCAAAGTAAGCCGCGAGGTGCAGCAGGATTTCCCGGGTCTCTGCCGCGGGCCGGAATCCGCACAACGCTTGGAACGGCGTCAGGGCGAAGATCATTTCCGGCTTGTGGTTGTCGTCGTGGTAGTTCCGGTTGGGCGCGTCCGGCGCCAGGCCGTCGGCATTCTCCCGTGCGAAACCGGCTCTCGCCTGCTCGAGGCTGGGATGGACCTGCAGCGACAAGGGCTGTGCCGCCGCCAGGATTTTGGTCAGGAACGGGAGCCGGGGGCCAAACGCTGCCACGGACGTCCCGCCCAGGAAATGTTCCGGGTCTTCGGCAATCAGCGTATCCAGCGGGACCTTGGACCCGTCAGCGCGGCGGACGACAGACGGGGAGTCCGGGTGGGCACCGATCCAGAGTTCGGCTTCCGGCATGCCGGACTCGGGCCGCCCCAGGAGCCCGGCGATCGCCGTCGTCGAACCCCAAGCGTAAGAGCGGAGGACGTTCTCAATTTCGTACACAGCAGGTGTCCATTTCTTTGGTCTGCAGGTCTAGGTCCAGGGCCCGCTGGGCTGCAGCGGGCCCCCAAGTGTCTACAGGGGGGCGCACTGGCCATTGGTGGCCACGAGATCCCGGATGGCCTGTTCGTTGCCTTCGCTCTTGAACTGGTTAAGCATGGCCTCCGTAATCGGTTCGCCATCCGGTGTGGTGGTCACCGGGGTGAAGTCCGACGACGGCGACGGCGACGGCTGTGCCTGGGTTCTGCCAGTTGCCAGGAGGGATGCCGGCTGCTGCGGCCCGGACGCCTGAAGGCGGCCGCCGGAAACGGCCGGTTCCACGAAGGTGTCCGCCGGGGCGCCTGCCGACTGTGCCGCTGACGCCGAGGCGAGCAGCTGGTCCACACGCTCATGGATCATGCCAAAGTCCGGAAGGGTAGAGAAGGAGGCATCAAAGTCCGGCGGCCCGATGGTGAGCCGCTTGACGTCCTGGCCCTTGGCCTTCATGGCGAGATCGACGAAACTTCCCAGCTGGGAGGGTGAGATGTTGGATTCAACAATCTTGGTTCCGGCGTTGGCGATGTCTTCAAACTTGGACAGGAGCGTGGCGGGGTCAAGCTGCTTGAGCATGGCCTGCTGGACGCACTGCTGGCGTTGGATGCGTGCGTAGTCGTCAACGAATTCGCGGGACCGCCCGTACCAGAGGGCCTGGTAGCCATCGAGCTTCTGCTCGCCCGCGGGGATCCAGCCCAGGGGCATCCCATGGATTCCGCTGGCCTCATCCACGGTGTCACCGCTGATGGGCACCCAGCCGCCGGCTTTGATCCTGATACCGCCCATGGCATCGATGAGCTTGGCGAAACCGTCCATGTCCACCAGTACGTAGGCCTGCACGGTGATGCCCAGTGAGCCGGAGACCGCCTCCAGGGTGGCCTGGGCGCCGGGGTCTGCGACGCCTGGATACAGGTCAGCGTGTTCGTTGGTGACCTCGGTGTTGATGGCATTGATGAGGCATTCGTCGCCGCAGTCGTAGCCATCAGGGTAGATCTGGCGCATGGGGGAGTCCTCGCTGAACTGGGCGTTCTGGAGGTTGCGGGGGATGGAGATGATGGCCGTCTGTCCGCTCTTGGCGTCCACGCTGAGCACCGACAGGCTGTCCGGGCGTCGGCCGGTGCGGTCGTCGCCGGCGTCCCCGCCCATCATGAGGAAGTTGTAGCGGCCGTCGACGGGATCGATGGCCGGGCCGGTGGCGTTGAAAATGCTGCCGATGGCGTTCCGGCTCACGTTCAGCAGATAGGCCGCATAGCCGAGGGACCCGCTGCTCAGGACCAGCGCCAGGACCAGGGCAACGCCGACGGCGGGACGAACCGGCGGTGCCAGCAGTACCGGACGGATGAGCCGCAGGGTGTTGATGAACAGGACTGCCCAGCCGACGGCGAGGGCCGCGAGCAGCACAATAATCAGCAGCGAAGCGAACGAATTGGTGATGATGTTGATGAGCAGCGACCGGTTAAGGACCAGCAGCAGCACTGCCAGGACGAGCAGCGCCCAGACGCAGAGAGTCACCCGCAGGGCGGTGCGCCCAAGCTTGCGGTCACCGGCCACAATCTGGGCACTCCCCGGAACGAGGAGGGTCATGAGCAGCAGGACAAAGGCCCGCTTGGTCCGGACAGGGGATGATGCGCTCACCGGGTACCGAACGGGATCAGTCATGACTGTGCCGGGTTCGGGCTGCTGCGTTTCGCTTCTGGTCATGTCGCGCTTTCCTAACGGCTGCCCCGGAGAACGCCGTTGCCGTCGGCAAAGACTTCACTGACCTTCTGCCGGAGGTTGGCGCCCTTGCGGGTGGCGACGTCATTGAGCTCCTGGGCGAATTCGAGGAGGTCTGCGCGAAGGGATGCAGCCAGCTCGTCAGTTCCGGAGGCCAGTATGCGCACCGCAAGGAGGCCGGCGTTGCGCGCTCCTGCGATCGAAACAGTGGCCACCGGAACCCCTGCGGGCATCTGGACAATGGACAGGAGCGAATCCATGCCGTCCAGGGTCTTAAGCGGGACAGGCACCCCAATGACAGGCAACGGAGTGACGCTCGCAAGCATGCCGGGCAGGTGGGCCGCACCGCCGGCGCCGGCGATGATCACCCGCAGTCCGCGTTCATGCGCTGTCTGGCCGTACCGGATCATCTCGGTGGGCATTCTGTGCGCAGAAACCACATCAGCCTCGAACGGAATACCGAATTCGGCCAGGGCATCCGCCGCCGCCTCCATGACTGGCCAGTCCGAATCGGAGCCCATGACCAGTCCCACGATGGGGCTGGGGGGAGAACTGCTGGCGGCGTCGGTGGTTTCGGCGGTCATGCTTTCTCCTCAGAAATCCGTGGTGATTCTTCAGCCGGAACCCGGCCGTCGCGGATGATGCTGGCCACTCTCGCAGCACGTTGGCGAAGGGCGTCCACATCGGCGGCGGTTGCTCCCACCAGGTTGACGTGGCCGATCTTCCGGCCGGGCCGGACAGATTTTCCGTAGCAGTGGACTTTGGCGGCGGGTTCACTGGCCAAGGCGGCGGGATACGCGGAAAACAGGTCCTGGTTGTCGCCGCCCAGGAAGTTCTTCATCACCACCACCGGGCCCAGCACGTCAGTGGCACCCAGGGGGAGATTCAGGACCGCCCGGAGGTGCTGTTCAAACTGGCAGGTCACCGAACCGTCCTGGGTCCAGTGGCCGGTGTTGTGAGGGCGCATGGCCAGTTCGTTGATGAGGAAACCCGCGCCGGTTCCCGGGGTTTCGAAGAGTTCCACGGCCATGACTCCGGTGACCCCGAGTTCGGAGGCGATCCGCAAGGCCGCGTCCTCTGCTGCCGCGGCGACTTCCAAGGGGATGTCCAGGGCCGGCGCAATCACTTCGTCGCAGACGCCGTCAACCTGGATCGTGTGCGCCACAGG
This sequence comes from Arthrobacter pascens, assembly GCF_030815585.1. Classification (NCBI taxonomy): domain Bacteria; kingdom Bacillati; phylum Actinomycetota; class Actinomycetes; order Micrococcales; family Micrococcaceae; genus Arthrobacter; species Arthrobacter pascens. The sequence goes on along the minus strand of NZ_JAUSWY010000001.1, from coordinate 3,073,098 downwards.
CCAGGCCCGGGCCTCGCCGTCCGGGGTACGCGCCACCAGTGCTGACAGCTCCCGGCTGAAGTCAACCTTGGCTTCCGCGAGGAGTGGGCTCATCGATTCGAACCACTCCGCCGCACCCGCGGCATCCTCTGCGGATTCGATGATCCGCACACCCTTGCCGTCATAGCCGCCACGGGGCATTTTCAGTACGACCGGCCAGCCGGTCTCGTCTCCGAATGTGACCAGGGCAGCGACGTCAGCAACGGCGGCCCAGACGGGGTTGGGAAGTTCCAGCCTGTCGATCGCAGCCCGCATGACCAGTTTGTCCTGGGCATTGACCAGGGCGTCCGGTCCGGGCTGGACGTTGACCCCGGCGTCCTGCAGCGCGCGCAGGTGGCTCGTGGGCACGTGCTCATGATCAAACGTCATCACGTCCAGGCCGTCCGCGAACTCGAGCAGGGTCTGCAGATCCTTGTAGTCGCCTACCGGAGAGGTGGACACTGCCGAGAAGGCAGAAACGTCTTCCCCCTCAACAAGGACACGGAGTTCAAAGCCAAGAGCGGTGGCGGCAGGGGCCATCATGCGCGCGAGCTGGCCGCCGCCAACCACGCCGATTACTGGAAAAGTCACAAGGGCCAGCCTACCGAAAAGCTCACGGGTTCCCGGCTTTCGGCCGCCATCGGGGCGGTTTTTCCGGTAATTTGGCTGTCTGCCGCCCACGCCCGTGGGTTGGTTCGGTGAATCAAGGCTAAAATGGCCTCTGGCCGAGTGGCCCACAGTTTCGACGGCCATGGAGGGTCATGTTTAGCACACTTGCAGATCGTATCCGGGGGCTTGCCTCCCTATTTTGGCGTGAGGTGGCCAAATTCGGAGCCGTGGGCGGTGTGGCGTTTGTCATTGACAACGGGCTGACTTACTACCTCATGCACGGCCCGATGACCGACAGTGAAGCGAAGGCGCGCTTTGTCGGCGCCAGCATTGCCACCATCTTCTCCTGGGTCGCCAACCGGCTATGGACCTTCCGGCACCGGCGTCAGGCGAATGTCCTTCGGGAATTCCTCATGTTCATCCTCATTAACGGGATTGGCATCGGCATCTCCACGGGGTTTACGGCGCTCGCCAAGTATTCGTTTAATGTGACGGACAAGAACATGCTGTTTGCAGCCGGAGTGGCAGGAATCCTGATAGCAACCGTGGTCCGTTTCTTCGCCTACCGGTTCCTTGTCTTCAACGAGGAACTGGACCAGGAACCGGAGTTTTCCCACGACCACGAGCTCATCGAACTCCACCACCACGCCAAGGCTCCCGCGGCAGTCGAAGGGGCTACGACAGCGGCCGAAGGCGGAGAGCGGGCACCGGAGAGTCGCCAGCCTTAGTCCAGGGCCTGGTCCAGCGGTGTAGACCAGCGGCATTTCCCTCGCGTTAGCTGCCGTGGATCCGCTCGGTGGCAAGGAGGTGGTCCGTCAGTTCCACGTCCGGATGTGCCAGGACCACGGAGCCGCCGCTTTGCCAGGCGCCCAGCGAGTTCGCCAATGCCGCCTCCAGACCGTCGGCCGCGGGGACCAGGAGCCGGACGCCCTCCTCATGCGAGGCCGCGAAACTGTCCAGCAGGTTTTCGTGAAGGTGACGCTGGCCGTCATGGCCGTGGACTGCACAGGTGGACGCAGCGGGGTCGGCATGTGCCATAAAAACGTCTCCGTGCGAGCGCACGTCGGAAGCGTAGTCGATCGCACCGGCAGGCAGTTCACCCGGCCACCTCATGGCGAGGGCCGGCAGCGCAACAGCAATGATGGCGTCGTAGTTTCCTTTTGACGATGGAGGCCTGTCTGTGACGAGGTAGTCCGCATCGGCGCCTTCCAGGACAGCTTCCATGCCCAGCTGCCACGTTGCCAGGCCCCAGATCAGTGACTTCCAGTGCGCAGGCAGGTCAAGGCGCACACGCATTCCGGGTGCGGCATCCAGTTCATCCTGCAGCAAATTGCTCGTCTTGGCGACCCAGTTGTCCAGCACCCGGCCGGAGAGTTCCACACGCTCGGCTTCCGGGCCGTACCACGTCAAGCGGGGCGATGTGGAGTGGCCGGAGCGCAGGGTTGTCATCAGTTCGATCGCCGGGATGCTCATGGCTACATCTTGCCACGGCGGCCGAAGGTGGTCACTGGGCCAGGCGGCCCCCCGCGGCTGCTCCCCACATCTCGAAGCAGCCCCGAAGTCCTGTGATTTTTCTCACAGGGGCTCCTCCTTTCGCTTGCGTATTTCCAGGCCAGGCTGTATTTTCCCCGGAATACATGGGATGTAGGGCCCAAATTGCCCAAGCCGGGACCCGGTCTGGCGTTGTGGGAGGCGAGGCGCTGGAAAATTCCCGGGCGTGGCGTGACCGTGGTTGGCGGAGGAAGTTGATTATTATCCCGTCCGCGGCTTGACTCACCAGTAGTTACACGCGTGTAATTAGATATCGAAGGCCATTGCGCGAATACGGCACACAACCGAGTGTCCAAGTATCCAGTCAAGGGCTGCAACATTTGGGGAGGGTCGCATTGGGGCAAGTAGAGCGTATCCATGAAGATGCCGTCGTCGCCGGACAGGCAACGGCAAAATACCGCGCAAGGGGCGTGCCAAGCGATTGGTACGTGGATCCCGCGGATCCTGACGCCGCGGAGCGGTACAACCGCAACACAAAAGAATCCCTCCAGGACCAGGCCACTGCCTTCCTGGCGGCCCATGAAGCCCTCCTTGGCGGCGGACATGACCAGGATGATGACGACCTGGATCCGCCCATGGAACTGCGCGAAGTCACGGCCGGGACAACTTCCCAGCCGGTGTGGATCGGATTGCCTTTCGAGCAGGACTTCGACGACGAAGGTGAGCTCGGCTGGCAGACCGACGCGTTGTGCGCCCAAACGGATCCGGAAGCCTTCTTCCCGGAAAAGGGCGGATCGACGCGTGACGCCAAGAAGGTCTGCGGCGCGTGCAACGTACGGTCGCAATGCCTTGAATATGCACTGGCGAACGACGAACGGTTTGGCATCTGGGGTGGCCTGTCCGAGCGCGAACGCCGGCGGCTAAGGAAGCGAGCAATCTAATTCTTCAGGAAGTGCATGTCACTGCCGTTGTGGTGTCCCACAACGGCAGCGACTATCTCCCCAGAACGCTGGCTGCCTTGGCGGATCAGACCCGGCCCGCGGACACCGTAATCGGCGTGGATACGGGTTCGCGTGACGATTCCGCTGCCCTGCTTGAGCGCGCCATCGGCGCAGCCAACGTCATCCACCGTCCGCACGGCAAGGGTGGCTTGGGAGGTGCTGTCCGCGCCGGCCTCGAAGCGCTGGCGCCATGGACCGGTGAATCCGGACGTGCCGCCAACGACTGGATCTGGCTCATCCACGACGATGCCGCCCCCGACCCGGAGGCGCTGGCCGAGCTTTTGGGTGCGGTGGAGCGTGCACCCTCGGTGACGGTCGCCGGCTGCAAGCAGCTGGACTGGCACGCCAGTCGCCGGCTGATCGATGTCGGCTTGTCCACCAGCGGGTGGGCCGAACGTCTCACCCTGATCGACGTAGACGAAATGGATCAAGGCCAATACAACGGCCGCAGCGACACTTTCGCCGTGAACTCGGCAGGCATGCTGGTCCGACGTGACGTCTGGGAGCACTTGCAGGGCTTTGACCCTGCCTTGCCCGGCACTGGCGACGACGTTGACTTCTGCTGGCGCAACCGTCTGGCCGGACACCGCGTGGTGGTGGTCCCGAGTGCACGGATGTTCCATGTGGCACACAGGCCCCATGCCCTTGGCAACGCCTCCGCTGCCAGGAAGGCCCAGGTCCATCTGCGGCTCAAGCACGCCCCCCTGTGGAAGGTCCCGCTCCATGCCGCAGGGGCGCTGCTGGGAAGTATCTTCAAGCTGGTGCTCAGCATCGCCGTTAAGGACCCGGGGCACGGCTTCTCCCAGCTTGTTGCCACCTTCGCGGCCCTTGGGCGGCCCGGCGCCGTCGCAAGGGCCAGACGGGCGGCTGCCAGGACCCGGCGGATCCGGCGTTCCGTGATCAGGAAGCTGCAGACGCCCCGGCGCGAGGTCTGGAACCACCGCCGGTCGCTGATAGAGGCGCTCGGGGCGGATGACTCGTCCGGCGACAGCCTGGAGAAGGATCCTCTTGCTGATCAACCCACCGGGGATTCGGCCGACGACTTCGCGGCCCTGACCACTACCAAACGCGGCTGGGTGGGCAGCGGGGCACTGGCCGCTGTCCTCATCGCGTCTGCTGCGTCCCTCATGGGGCTGTCCGGGTTGTTCCGGGCGGAGGCTGTCACGGGTGGTGGCCTCATCCCGGTCTCCTCAACACTCGGTGAAATCTGGCACCACGCGTCCAGTTGGTGGATCAGCCTTGGCGCCGGTCTTCCGGGTAGGGGTGACCCGTTCGGGTATGTGCTGTGGATTCTGGGCCTTCTCGGCGGAGGTGACGCCAACACGGCCATGGCGTGGCTGCTCCTGCTCGCCGCGCCCCTGTCAGCGCTCACCTCCTGGTTCGCCGCGGGGGCACTGACCGTCCGGCGCCGTTTCCGCCTGGTCGCCGCGCTGTTCTGGGCTGCGGCCCCCGCGCTGCAGGTTTCCTTGAACCAAGGCCGGGTAGGAGCCCTGCTGGCCCACCTCATGATTCCGCTCCTGGTCCTGGCACTGCTGCGCGCAACGGGTACTGCCGTGGGCCACGGTCGCTTTGTGCTTCCTTCGCCCACAGAGCGGCGCTTTACCGAAAGGCCTCCGGCGCGGCCGGGAATCAACGGCGTGCCGTCCTGGACAGCAGCGGCCGCCGCAGGGCTGGCCCTGGCCGTTGTCTCCGCTTCGGCGCCATCCCTGTTGATCCCCTCAGCCGTCATCATCATCCTGTGCGGACTTATGCTCGGCCGCCGTGGCCGCACGGTGTGGTGGGCGCTGCTGCCGAGTGCAGCACTGTTCATTCCCTTCGGCCTGTCAGTGATCGACAGACCGCGCGCAATACTCGCCGACCCCGGCCTTCCGCTGGGCTTTGATGCCGCCCCTCTATGGCAGCAAATTCTGGGCCGCCCACTGCTGTTCACGCCCGACGGCGGGTTGGCCGGCCTGCCTTATTTCACCGGCGGGGCAGTACCGTGGGCCCTCCTGCTGGCTCTGCTGGTGGGCGTGCCCATGCTGCTCCTCGCAACCGCAGCGCTTTTCGTCCCGGGGAAACCGTCCCGGATGCCGCGTGCCCTTTGGGTGGCCGCGCTGATTATCCTTGTCGTCGGTTGGCTGGCCGGGCACGTTGCCACCGGCGCCAATGCGGACACTCTCGTGACTCCTTTCACCGGGCCTTCGGTGTCAGCGGCCGGATTCGCCTTGCTCGGAGCCGGACTCATTGGTGCGGAACGATTACTCGACATCGCAGACCGGGCGTCCTCTGCGAGTACGCGGCGGAATGTCGTGCTCCGCTCCGCCGTCGCGCTGTCCATGGTCCTCTTGCTGGCCGGCCCCTTGGCTGGCATGGCCACGTGGTCGGCCCAGAACCTGTTCCGGTCCAGTGCGGGCACCCAGGCGGGGGGCACGGGACAGGAACCACTCGGCACGCCGCGGCTTGTGGAGGCCGGCAGCACCCGTACACTCCCTGCCACCGCAGTTGACCGAGGCACTGGGTCCGAGCAGACCCGGACCCTGCTGATCAGTACGAAGGAAAACGGCGCGTTTGATGCCGCCCTGATGCGGGGCGCCGGGACAACTTTGGACAGTCTCTCTGCCATTGCCGCCGCCCGGAACATCCTGGGCGGGCCGGGAACCGAAACGGTCAGGGAAGATGACGATGTTACCTCGACCATCCGCTCCGTGGTTGCCACTTTGGTGGCCGCGCAGGGTGTCGACCCGCGGCCCGAACTGGACCAGCTGGGAGTAGGCTTTGTGGTCCTGCGCTCAGCTGATACCGCCGCCCAGCTGACTGCAAGCAGGATGGACGCCGTGCCTGGGCTCGTAGCCGTGGGGCAGACCGACGTCGGCTGGCTCTGGCGGATCACGCCCCTGAACCAGCCGGTGCTCCAGGCGGCCGACGTGGCCCACCGCGTGCGGATTATTGATGGTAACGGCGCTACGGTGGCGCTGTTGCCTTCCGGATACGACGACGTCGACACCGACGTTCCCAAGGGACCGGAAGGACGGTTGGTGGTGCTTGCTGAACGGTCCGATCCCGGCTGGACGGCTTGGCTTGACGGGCGGAAGCTCACTCCCACAACGTCCGGCTGGGCCCAGGCCTTCACGTTGCCGCCCTCCGCGGGTCAGCTGACCATCCGCTACGAGAACCCGTGGACAGTGTGGTCCGGAATCGCGCAGGTCACGGTGGTCGGACTCACCGTTATGCTCGCCATCCCCATGCCTGCCCGCCGGCCGAACACCGGACTGTCCAGGGACGAGGGCTCCTTGCGTAAGGAACACCAGAATGCATAAGGACACTGCCCGGGCGGACTCGACAGACGAAGCGCCGACTGACGAGGTCTCGATTGATGCGGCTCCCGCAGGAGGTGCTCAGGCACAGCACCGTCCTGTGACTGGCAAGGCCCCCCACACCGGAGTCTTCGCCGGAATCCTGTCCGCTGCGCTGATTCTTGCCGCCGCGGGAGGAGTGGTGACCGCTGCCTCGGTGTCGCCGCAGCCGCAAGGGAGCCGCAGCTTCCCGGCCGCGCTGGCTGCTGTTCCTGCCGGCTCCAGTGTGGGTGTATGTCCCGGGCCCGCCCGGCTGCTCGAAGGCACGGTGGCGGGCACTGATCCGCAATTCAGCCCTGAATCGGAGACGGCCGCCAGCGCCGTTACAGGCGCCGTTTTGAGCACTGCCGGCGGCGTTTTGCCGGGCAGCCGGCTGTCAGCACTGGACGGGACAACCGCCGTCGAGATCGCCAAGGACTCCGGTCAGCCAAGCGCGGCCGCTGGCCCTCAGGAACTGCTGGCAGGTGTGGTCGCCGGGCATGCCGTGGACGGCGTCAGCGTCCTGAGCGCCGATGCAGTGGCCAACCAGAAGGCATCGGCGGCCGCCTTGATGAAATATACGGCCACAGACGGTGACCTGCAGGGTTCAGCGGCGGCCAACTGCCAGCAGCCTGCCAACGACATGTGGCTTGCCGGTGCCAGCACCACGCTGGGGCGCACATCCGTCCTGGTCCTCAGCAATGCCTCCAGCACTCCGGCCACCGTCAGCCTGGAACTCTACGGCAGCAAAGGCCAGATCCAGGCGCCGGGAAGCCGTGGTCTCCTCGTGGCCCCGGGAACCACCCGGTCAGTCGTCCTGGCCGGTCTGGCGCCCGGCGAAGCCCGGCTCAGCGTACACCTGCGCAGCGCAGGAGGCCCCGTCGCTGCAGCTATCCAGCAGAGCGTCCTCAGGGGACTTACGCCCGGCGGGGTTGACTTCATAGCACCGGGGACAGGCCCGGCGACACGCCAGGTCACGACCGGGGTGGACATCCAGGATGCCGGCGGAATCGCTGCCCTCACGGCAGAGAGAGGCTTTGAGGATGCCGGACCTGCGCTTCAGCTGACCGTCCCGGGGGCTTCTGACGCCGTGGTGGAGATCAAGCTGTTCGGACGGGACGGCCAGCAGGCGCTTCCGGGCGGCGGTGTGGTCACCGCGAAGGCCGGCGCCGTGACAGAAGTGTCCCTCGCCGGGGTCCCGGCGGGCCAGTACACGGTATCCACGAGCTCCGATGTGTCGTTTGTCGCTGCCTCACGCGTCACACGCGGCCTCAAGAACGACCAGGCCTCCGATGTAGCCTGGTCGGCATCGGGCGGCAGATTGGGCAGCCAGCATGTGGTGCCGGTGCCCCAGGGCGGCGGGCGCGTGCTGGTTTTCGGGGCCTTGGAGGATCGCGCCACCATCTCGTATTCGGCCATTACGGCTGACGGTAGGATCCACGGGGCGGCCTCAGCTGACATCGCCGGGGGAACTACAACGTCCATCGAAGTCCCGGAGAAGGTGGAAGAGTCAGTGGTTGTGGGGTACGTGGTGTCCGCTTCCGGCTCCGCTGCCTACGGAGCACTGCTGATCCAGCAGGGTGGGCGGGAGGACATCTCCACGCTGGCCTTCACGCCTGCAGCGTCCGGTCAGGAAAAGGTTCCGGTCACGCTGGGGTACTGAGCGCTGAGGCGGGTACTGGGTGCTGACAAGCAGCGGCAGGATCAGTAACGGCGCCTGTAAACGGGATCCAGGGTCTCGGGAGCCACACCCAGCATCTCCGCGGTGTGCTCAACGACAACGTCGTGGACAAGATCCTGCAGCTCCTCACGGCTGCCGCAGCCCTGTTCCACTACTCTGCGGTAGAGGGTAATGACCGGACCTTCGTCGGCTGTTGCGGGCGTGTAGGAGCCCATCGGCGCTGGCGCAGCATCGGCCACGAGCTGTTCCAGCTGGGGTGGAATCTCATCAACGGCAAACCGCACTCCATCAAGGGTCTTGCCCCAGATGTCGTGGAGCCGCTGTGCGGAGTCCAGCACCAAGTCGTCAAAGCGGTCGGAGCGGGTGCGGTAACCGGGATGCGTGGGCAGCATGAGTTCCCCGCGCAGGCCGCGGCCGTGCCGGTTCCTGCGGCGCATCGCAAAGCTCTTGCCCAACGGGCCCGAACCAGTGCCGTCATTGCGGACACCCGGGTCAGCCAACCGGACCGTAAAAGCTGAATCATGGTTCGATGACTGCATACATTGACTGTAAACCCGGCGGGAGATTTACGCGACAAAATACGCACGGGCCCACACGGCGCGTCGTTGCGGCGGGCAATACGCCGAACCTGCCGGGACACGGAGTAGTCTGGGATGTCGTGGGAGCTATCCGTCAATGTTCAAGGTCAGCCTGCCGCCAGTCGGCGGTGGCTACTCTGACGTACGTTTATGCCGATTCCACAGCCGTGCTGGGGCCCCTGGCCACTTACGCAGAGCCGCATTGTTACGATTTGTGCGACCAGCATGCCGAGTCCCTGACTGTGCCGCGGGGATGGGAAGTCCTCCGCCTGGCCATGCCGTCCACCCCCCAGCAGCCCGGGCCGGATGACCTGCTTGCTCTGGCAAATGCTGTCCGGGAAGCGGCGGCCATTCCAGCGCAGGCCCAGCCGTCCCAGACCCAGCGCTCCGTCCATTCAGCATTGGAGGCTCCCGCCGGGATCGAAGGCGCCCGCCGTGGCCATCTCCGCGTCCTGCGTGAACCGTCCTGACACCGATCTGGCGGTAGGCTGGAAGCTGCTAATCAGTCAGCCACCGGCGCAGTCGCGCCCGTCAGGGAGCATCAACCATGCCAAAGATCCGTCCTGAACTCTTGTCCGTCCTGAGGTGCCCAGTGACTGGATCACCCTTGATCCAGGAAGGCGAAGAACTCGTCTCGACGGCGGCGGGGGAGTCCGGCGTTAAGCTGCGCTACGCGATCGAGGACGGCATACCCTTGCTTCTGCCGCCGGAACTGCTGCAGGCCGCCAACGCAGCTGGCTCGGACGAGCACGACTCAGCCCAGCATGACTCACCTTCCCGCCCGGCCGAAACTGCCTGAGCACCCACCCGCACGATTCACCGCCGACGATTCAAGGCCTCGCCTCAATCGGACAGAGCAAAGGATTCCCATGACTTTTGATTACAAGGTTGCCGACATCTCGCTGGCAGAGGCCGGCCGCCATCAGATCCGCCTGGCCGAACACGAGATGCCCGGCCTGATGTCGCTCCGCGAGGAGTTCGGCCCCAGCCAGCCCCTCAAGGGTGCCCGTATCGCCGGTTCGCTCCACATGACGGTGCAGACTGCTGTACTCATCGAAACCCTCACGGCCCTCGGCGCCGAGGTTCGGTGGGCGTCCTGCAACATCTTCTCCACCCAGGATGAAGCGGCAGCTGCCGTTGTAGTGGGCAAGGGGACAGCCCAGGATCCCCAGGGTGTGCCGGTATTCGCGTGGAAGGGCGAGACCCTCGAGGAGTACTGGTGGACTGCCGAGCAGATCCTCACCTGGCCGGGTGCCCAGACCAACCCGGAGCTGGGCCCGAACATGATCCTCGACGACGGCGGCGACGCCACAATGCTGGTCCACAAGGGCGTTGAGTTCGAAGCCGCAGGCGCTGTGCCGCCGGCTTCCGATGACGAGTCCGACGAAGGCCGCGTTTTCCTTGCCGTGCTCAGCGCTTCCCTGCAGGAGGACCCGCAGAAGTGGACGCGCATCGGATCGCGTCTGCTCGGCGTCACCGAGGAAACCACCACCGGTGTACACCGCCTCTACCAGCTGGCGGAGCAGGGCAAGCTGCTGTTCCCGGCCATCAACGTCAACGACTCGGTCACCAAGAGCAAATTCGATAACAAGTACGGCATCCGCCATTCCCTCCCTGACGGTATCAACCGCGCTACCGACGTCCTGATGGGCGGCAAGGTGGCCGTGGTCTGCGGTTACGGCGACGTCGGCAAGGGCGCCGCAGAGGCGTTCCGCGGCCAGGGATCACGCGTAATCGTCACCGAAATCGACCCCATTTGCGCGCTCCAAGCCGCCATGGATGGCTACCAGGTGGCAAAACTGGAGTCAGTGCTCAGCGAAGGCCACATCTTCATCACCACCACCGGCAACAAGGACGTCATCATGGCGGAGCACATGGCTGGCATGCGTGACAAAGCCATCGTGGGCAACATCGGCCACTTCGACAACGAGATCGACATGGCCGGCCTGGCGCGTATCCCGGGCATCAGGAAGGTCGAGATCAAGCCCCAGGTGCATGAGTGGGTCTTTGAGGCCGATAGCGCCGACGGTTCCTCCCAGCGCTCCATCATCGTCCTCTCAGAGGGACGCCTGCTGAACCTGGGTAACGCCACCGGGCACCCCTCCTTCGTGATGAGCAACTCGTTCGCAAACCAGACCATCGCGCAGATCGAGCTGTGGACCAAGCGGGATCAGCCGGACGGTGAGCGGGAGTACGAAAACCAGGTGTACGTGCTGCCAAAGATCCTTGACGAGAAGGTCGCCCGGCTGCACCTCGACGCACTCGGTGTTGAGCTGACCGAGCTCTCCAAGGAACAGGCCGCGTACCTGGACCTCGACGTGGCGGGCCCGTACAAGCCGGAGCACTATCGTTACTGAGGCGTGACGCGCATTAACGGGGGCTGGTGCGGCGGAGCCTGCCGGACGGTTTAAGATCATTGCATGGAGACTGAGTCAACGTCCGGGTTAAGACCGCGCCGCGGGGGAACTGTCAAGAAGATAGCCCTCTTGGCTGTGGTCTGCATCCTGGCTGCCGGCGGCGGCGTTTTCGCCGCGGTCGCGCCGGGGTTTGCCCGCGGTTCCATGGAGTCGGAGGCGGGCTCCGCCGTACGTTCCGCGCCGGGCGTGGCGTCGCCCGTGGTTGCACCGGTGAAACTGGACGTCTCGCCGGATGATGGAGCCAAGCAAGTCAACCCGGCGGCACCTGTTTCGCTCAAGGTCACCAATGGCAGGATCGAGGGTGTCACTCTCACCACCACCGGCGGCGAGGCCGTCCAGGGCACCTTCGCAGGCGACGGCAGCAGCTGGTCCGCGGTTGGACCCCTGAAGTTCAATACGGAGTACAGCTATACGTATGTGGTCACCGACGGCGCAGGTCGGGAAAAGAGCACAACCCATTCGTTCAGCACCGTCTCCAGTTCCCATGAGGCCGACGCCGCCATCTACCCCCTTGATGGCATGAAGGTTGGCGTCGGCCAGCCGCTCCAGGTCATCTTCAGTGAGCCCGTGGTCAACCGGGCTGAAGTGGAAAAGGCCATCAAAGTCACCTCCAGCGCCGGGCAGACCGGAGCCTTCCACTGGTTCAGCGACACCATGGTCCGGTACCGGCCCGAAGGGTTCTGGGCCGCGAACACCACGGTCACCATGGACATGCAGCTCTTCGGCGTTGACCTCGGAAACGGCCAGATCGCCAACTTCAACAAAAAAGTGAACGTCAATATTGGTGACAAGCGGGTGGCCATTGCCGACTCCGCCGCGCACACGTTCACCCTGAGTGTCAACGACCAAGTGGTCAAGACGCTCCCCGTCAGCATGGGCGACGAGCGCTTCCCCTCGGCCCGTGGCTATGCAGTGCTGATGGAGAAGAACCGCTACGACCATTTCAGGGCCGCCAGTATCGGGCTCAAGCCCGGCGATCCCGCATACTATGGCGAGGTGGACGTGGAGTACTCCATCCGCCTCACGCTAAGCGGGGCCTACATCCACCAGGCTCTGGAGTCCGCGTACCCCTTCATCGGGAACAAGAACGTCTCGCACGGCTGCATTGGCTTCGCCCCTGAAGGTGCAGCCTGGGTCTATAACAACATGACAACCGGCGACGTCGTCCAGGTCATCAACACCAAGGGAGACTACGCCGCCCACGATGACGGATACGGTGACTGGAACATCCCCTGGACCGAGTACGACAACTAGGGGCCGGAACCAGGCCCGGACGACGACCAGGCCGGTACCACAAACCAGGCAAGTACAGCTCCTGGGGTGTCAGGACCCAAACGGCAGGCGGCCCAGCCGCTCGCCCACTGCGGAGTTGCGACGGCGGGCCTGCTGGAGCCTCGCCAGTTCGCGGGTGCGCCGTTCTGCGATGACCGCCGCCAGGTAGTCGTCGGGGCTGGTTCCCGGCGGCGGGGGAGGCGCCACATGTCCCGCCAGCTCGGTGGCAATCGAGGCGGCCATGCCGGCACGGGACAGTGGAGACATCCGTCCGGAATGCCGGATGAACTGTGTGGCCTGCCGGGCTGCCGCATCAGGGATCCGCCCGATGTCTGCCGCTGCCGCCCAAGCCCGCAGCTGGGGCGGAACGTAGACGGGGACTGCCCCTTCAACGGGCACCCGGCTGCGCAGCGCATACGTGCCGGCCATGATGTCCCCGAGCCGCCTGGACCGGTCGTTGAAGAGGGCTACTGCGATGGCCAGGCCGCCGAGGGTGAGATAAATTTCCAGGAAGCCAGTCAGCCCCCGGATCAGGGCATGACGGAAGCGGATGGCTCCGCCGTCGTCACGTACAACGCGCAGGCCAGCTGCCAGTTTTCCAAGCGAGAGGCCACGGCTCAGCGTCTCCACGGCTATCGGGACAATCACGAAGCAGAAGACCACACTGACCAGCGTCAGCGCGCGCGCCGCTGCCTCATCAAGTTCCTGGCCGGCAGCGGACAAGCCGAGCAGGATCAGGACCAGCAGCACAACGTTAACCGTGACATCCAGCAGAAGGCCGAGCGCACGGGCCGCGAAGGACGCGGGGCGCAGTTCCAGGACAACGGCTTCGCCGGTGACTATTGAACCCAAAGCACGTTTCCCCTTCTTCGCGCATCATCCTGCGGACGCTCACAGTCTAATGCGGTGCCGCTAGGCTGGTGCCGTGGATATGGATGCCTTCTCCGCCGTCAACGGGGACAAATGGTCGAGGTTGCACGAGCTGGCGTTCAAACGCCGGCTCAGCGGCGCGGAGGCCGACGAACTCCTGCGGCTCTACCAGTCCACGTCCGCACATCTTTCCCTCATCCGGTCCCTGGCCCCGGAAAGCGGCTTGTCCGCGGCGTTGTCGGCAACGCTTGCCCAGGCGAGGACACGTTTCACCGGTGCCCGGTCGAATTTCATGGCGGACCTTGCCCGCTTCTTTGTGGTCGCGCTGCCGGCTGCGCTCTACCGGTTGAGCTGGCTGACGCTGGCCTGCGGCGCCGCCTTCCTCCTGATCGGCGGCGCCTACGCGTTGTGGATCGGCAATTCCCCCGACGCCCTGCGGACCTTGGCCACCGATTCCGCCATCCGGAAGTATGTGGAAAAGGACTTCATCGACTACTACTCGGAGAACCCGGCAGCTTCCTTTGCCGGTGCGGTCTGGACAAACAACGCGTGGATCAGCGCGCAGGCCGTAGCCCTGGGCATCACCGGGATCTGGGTGCCCATGATCCTGTTCAGCAACGCCCAGGGCGTGGGGATCGCAGCCGGGATTTTCGCGGCTGCAGGCAAGACCGATGTCTTCTACAGCTATATCCTTCCGCACGGGCTGATGGAGCTCACCGCGGTCTTCATCGCCTGCGCTGCCGGATTGCGGATCTTCTGGGCCATGGTCTCGCCGGGGCCCCGCACCAGGGGCCGGGCAGTGGCGGAGGAAGGCCGGTCCTTGATCACGGTGGCGCTGGGCCTGATACTGGTGTTGTTCGTGTCGGGTCTTGTTGAAGGGTTTGTTACGCCCAGCACGCTGCCGGTGTGGGTCAAGATTGGCATCGGCTCCGCCGTGCTCGCATCGTATTGGCTCTACGTCCTGATCTGGGGCAGGCGGGCCTATCTGGCGGGGGCCCGCGGGGACCTTGGCTCGGACGATGCCGGCTACACCGAAATCGCTGCGTGAATCCCTGGCCTCCCGGGGTGGCTCCTCGCCCTCCTGGAGGCCCGGACGGTAGGCTCGTCAACAGATGCATGGCGCTGCCCGGACGTGAGCCGGGGGTGCGGACCCCAACGGAAGTGACGCTGCAGTGAAAGACAATTCTCCGAACCCTGCCAATCGCACGGAGCCGCAGCCGGATCCCGTCCTGGACACCTCGGCGGACTCGGATGAGCACGCGTTTGAATGGCTGAAGACGCCCGTTCCCGGCGGCGGCGCCACTCCGGGCACCGGTTCCGACCCCGGACCAGCAACACACCCGCAGCCCGAAAGCCGGGCAGACCGCAAAGCGGCGGAGGCCGCCGTCGAGCCTTCCGGTGTTGAATCTTCAGGGCAGGGGAGCGAACCGCATTTCAATGAACCGCTCCCCACGTCGGCGCTGCAGGTGCGTCCACCGCAGGAGGAGGTGGAGCGGCGCAACGCCCAGCGTGAGAGCGCAGCGAACGCCAAGCCCCTGGCGCCGCGCATCGTTCAGGTCCTCCTCGCCGTGTTCTATCCCTTGATTCTTCTGGTGCTGGCGGTGCGGGCGGTGGCCAGTCCCCTGTTCTTGTGGGTGGAATACAACCGCCCGGGATTCCCCGGTGACGGCTATGGCTTCAGCACCGATGACAGGATGACGTACGGCTCCTACGCCGTTGACTACCTGAGCAACTGGTCAGGCCCGCGGTATCTGGGCGAGCTTGTCAACCGCAGCGGCGAAAAGCTGTTCAAGGACGGCGAAGTCAGCCACATGGCGGATGTGAAGCTCGTGATCCTGTCCACTTTTGGTGCTGGTGCGCTTCTCATCCTGCTGAGCGTCGTGGCCATCACCTACCTGCGCCGCCGCAGCACCGGAGGAGCGCGCAGAGGACTGTTCGCCGGCTCCATCGTGGCCCTGGTGGTCATCCTGGCCTTGGGCGCGCTGGCGGTGCTGGGCTGGCAGCAGTTCTTCACCGAGTTCCATCGAATCTTCTTCGCCAGCGGGTCATGGACGTTTTCCTTGCAGGACACCCTCATCAGGCTGTTCCCGGGCCAGTTCTGGATTGACGCCGGAATCGTGATCGCAGCGCTGGTCCTGCTTGCCGCTTTGGTGACGCTGATCCTGACGTGGCCTACACGCCGGCGTCGCGGCCTGGTCAGCAGCGACCGGACCACTCCGGCCGCCATTTCCTGAAGTTGACCGAGGGCGTCAGATGCCCGGGTTTGAGGGGAGATCATTCTTGCGGCCGGTGATGGTCAGGAAGCCGTCGGAGTCCAGCTCGCCGAGGTCCCCGGTACGGAAGAAGCCGTCCACGAACGCTTCCGCGTTGGCGGCCTCGTCGGTGTGATAGCCCTTGAAGACGCCGATGCCCTTAACCAGGATCTCGCCGTCCTCAGCGACGCGAACGGTAGTGCCGGGAATCGGGATGCCCACGCTGCCTACCTTGGTGCGCGTGGGGGTGTTGGCGGTGCAGGGCGCTGTGGTTTCTGTCAGCCCATAGCCTTCCAGGACAGGGATGCCTGCGCCGCGGAAGAAGTGTGCGTCCTCAGCAGAAGGGCTGGCGCCTGACATCGCGTAGCGAACCTGTCCGCCGAGTGCCTGGCGCAAGTTGGCATACAGCAGCCTGTCGAACACAGCGTGCCGGGCCCGGGAAAGAAGGCCGGGCCCGCTGCCCTGGCCACGGGCTGCGCTGTCCTGCTCCCTGGAGTACCGGACCGCGGCGGCAGAGGCGGCGCTGAAAATCCCGGCCCTGCCAGACAATGCTGCCTTGCGCGCCGCACCGGCGCGGACCTTCTCGAAGATGCGCGGCACCACCATGAGGAACGTCGGTTTGAAGGTGCCCAGATCCTCCAGGAGCTGCACCGCGTTGCCGGCGTGGCCCAGGGTGGCGCCGGCGTTGAGGCAGGCCACCTGGATGGTGCGGGCCAGCACATGCGCCACGGGCAGGACCATCAGCGTCCGGGCGTTCTCCGGTCTCAGGAGCTCGGGGAGGAAGGCCACGATGTTGGTGGCCACCAGGGCAAAGTTGCCGTGCGTGATCTCGCAGCCCTTGGGATGGCCGGCGGATCCGGAGGTGTAGACAATGGACGCAACGTCGTCCAGCACGGCGGCGGTGCGGTGGCGTTCGAGCTCGGCGTCCGTGACGCCGGCGCCTGCACCGGCGAGGCTGGCGAGGTTGGGGGCTTCGCCGTCGTAGTCCATTCTGACCACATTCACCAGGCGGTCCTTGAGGAGGGCTGAGGAGCCCAGGACCTGGGCGAGCATTTCTGTCTTTTCGCGGTCCTCGGCAAAAACACGCCAGGTACCAGCGTCGTGCAGTATCCACTCCACCTGGCTGGCTGAAGAGGTTTCGTGGACGGGCACGGTCACGCCGCCGGCGAACCAGACGGCGAAGTCCACCAGTGTCCACTCATAGCTTGTCGACGACATTACGGCCACGGTGTCCCCTGGCTCCAAGCCGCCCGCGATCAGGCCTTTGGCCAGGGCACTGACATCGTGCAGGAATCTCTGCGCCGGGATATCCGTCCAGCCGTTGGGACCCCTGCGAGAGTAGAGGGCGTGGGCGGGGTTGGCTGCCCGCTGCTGCAGCAGGAGATCGGTGACGTTACTGTCGGGATCAAGTTCCATCAGCAGTCCTGTGCTTGCTTCTCTCACGGCCGGTCTCCTTTCCGCTGCCTCACCGCTGCGCGCGGCTCCATCGTCAGGTCTGTTGCAATCCTGCCCTAGATCCAGGACGGCATCCACATCCTGTATCGCCAGTCCTGGTAAGGGATGACTTCGGCGGTCCAGACCGGGTAGAAGAAGGCGGAAAGCAGGACCGCCCCCGCAACGAAGAGCGCCACGACGTAGAAGCCGGAGCGCCGGCGCCAGGGCGGATCGGTGTCCCGCCCCAGCACGAGGCCCAGGCAATAGACCAGGGCCAGCACCAGGAACGGCTCAAAGGACACGGCATAGAAGTAGAACATGGTGCGCTCCGGATACAGGAACCAGGGCAGATAGCCGGCGCCCACTCCGGCGAGCAATGCCCCCGCCCGCCAGTCCCGGCGGCCGGCCCACCAGAAGAGGAGGACCACCAGGGAGATGGCTGCGCCCCACCAGACCATGGGATTTCCCACCGAGAGGATGGCAGAAGCGCAGTTCGATACGTTGCATCCGGGGGCTCCTTGCCCGGGCGACTCGTAGAAGAACGATGTGGGCCTGCCCATCACGAGCCAGCTCCAGGCGCTTGCCTCGTACGGATGGTCGGAGCTGAGTCCCTGATGGAAGTTGTACGCCTCCTGGTGATAGTGGGCCAGGGACCGGACAGCATCCGGCAGCCACCCCCATTCCGCCGAGGGGTTGCTCTCGGCCCAGTGACGGTAGTAGGCGTCGTTCGATCGGAACCAGCCCGTCCAACTGGCTGTGTACACCAGGGCGGCCACAGGGACGACGCTCATGAAGGCCGGCAGTCCGTCTTTGATGAGCCCGCCGCTGACCCAACCGCGGATTCCGGCAACGCGCCGGGCGTTGAGGTCCCAGAGGACCGAAAGCAGCCCGAACCCCGCAAGGAAAAACAGCCCGGACCATTTCGTCCCCACGGCAAGGCCAAGGCATACACCCGCACCAATCCGCCACCAGCGGATGCCGAGCCACGGGCCAGCGAGCAGCTGTTTAACGGAGGGCCGGCCGTCTTTGGCAGCGGCGGCCCGGCTTGCCAGCCGGATGGCCAGCCGACGGCGTCCGTCGTCGCGGTCCATCAGCAGCGCTCCGAAAGCAGCCAGAATCCAGAACATCAGGAAGATATCGAGCAGCGAGGTCCGCGACATCACCAGGTGATGGCCGTCCACAGCCAGCAGCAGGCCGGCAGCAGCCGCCATCGGAAGGGAATGGAAGAGTTTCTGCGCAATGAGTGTGAGCAGCAGGATGGACACGGTCCCGGTCAGTGCCGCCGCGAAACGCCAGCCGAAGGGATTATCGGCGCCGAAGAGCCACATGCCTCCGGCGATCATCCACTTACCCACGGGCGGATGGACCACGTATTCGGGTGTGTCCAGAAGGACGGCCGGATTCCCTGCATTAAAGGCATCATTGGCCTTATCCGGCCAGCTCCGCTCATAGCCGCTGATCAGGAGCGAGTAGCCATCCTTGACGTAGTAGGTCTCATCAAAGATCAGGCTGCGCGGTGTCTCCAGCCGGACGAAGCGGAGGATTCCACCGATCACCGCCGTAAGTACCGGTACCAGCCAGAACCAAAGCCGCAGCGACGGCGGGTAGTCCCGCCAGCTGCGGATATTTCCGATGAGCCGCTGCTGGAGGGCTTCGGCGGAGAAGGCCTGGGCCGGCCGGCTGATCCAGGGGCGGCCGGCAAGGGCGCCTCCGGCAGCGGCGCTTTCCGGGGAGCCGGGGGCGGATGCCCCCGGGGCGGTTTGGCCGGCCCCGGAAGGCCGGGTGGAGGTCTGCGTCACGTGCCCCATGCTACCTTTTGCAGCTGGTGCTGCCTGCCAGCAGTAGGCTGGTGGCGTGGACCCTAACCCCAATACCCTTCCCGATTCCAGCACGCCAGAATCCTCTGGCCCGTCAGGCTCCGTCGCCGCAGGTCCAGGCCGGGTGGTGCTGGCGGCCACACCGATAGGCAATACCGGGGATGCCTCGGCCCGCCTCATCGAGCTGCTGGCCACGGCGGACATTGTGGCTGCGGAAGACACCCGGCGTTTGCATCGCCTGGTCCAAAGCCTGGGAGTCACCGTCGGTGGCCGCGTGATCAGCTACCACGAACATAATGAGGCGACTAAGACCGCCGAACTCCTTGACCAGGTGCGCGGAGGCAAAACCATGGTTATGGTCACCGACGCCGGCATGCCGTCAGTTTCCGACCCCGGTTTCCGGCTGGTGGAAGGGGCAGTGGCCGCCGGGCTCACCGTGACGGCCGTCCCGGGGCCGTCGGCCGTACTGACTGCCCTTGCCCTGTCCGGCCTGCCCACCGACCGGTTCTGTTTTGAAGGCTTCCTTCCACGGAAAGCAGGGGAGCGCATGTCGCGCCTGGCGGACCTCGCGGCGGAGCGCCGGACCATGGTGTTCTTCGAAGCGCCGCACCGGCTGGAATCAATGCTGCGGGCATTGCGGGAGCGTTTCGGCGCGGACCGCCGGATCGCTGTCTGCCGTGAACTGACCAAGACCTACGAGGAAGTGATCCGGGGGTCCGTGGGTGAACTGCTGCTGTGGGCGGAGGGCAATGAGGTCCGCGGGGAGATTGCCGTGGTGCTTGGTGGGGCGCCCGAGCAGGCATCCGGCACGCCGGAAGACCATGTGGCGGCCGTGAACGAACTGGTGTCGCAGGGGATCCGGCTCAAAGAGGCCGTGGCGGCGGTCGCGGAGGACGTGCGGGTGAGCAAGAGGGAGCTGTACTCAGCTGTGCTGGCTGCGCGCTGAAGCCTCGCCGACGCCGCGTGGAGACTACCGGAGGCCCACCGAAGTCTGCTGTGCACCTGCACAGCAGACCCGGTATTCGGTAGTGCGTCCAGGCGTAGACCCCCGGCGGGCGCGGCAGTAGTCTGACAGTTAATCAGCCAAGTGAGCGGGCCATTCCGGGCCTCCGACGCACGGCTGCAACAACCCTACTGACGAGGGAGTCATCGTGACTGTTACTGCACTGCCAGCTGTTACCGCAGAGCGCGAGAGTGAACTGCTGGCCTCTGTCCCCACGGGCCTGCTGATCAATGGTGAGTGGCGGCCCGCCGCCTCGGGAAAGACTTTTGACGTTGAGGATCCCGCCACGGGCAAGGTCCTGTTGAGCATTGCCGATGCCGGTCCCGAGGACGGCGCCGCTGCACTGGACGCCGCCGCTGCGGCGCAGGAGTCCTGGGCGAAGGTCCCGCCGCGTGAGCGCGGCGAAATCCTGCGCCGGGCCTTTGAGCTCGTTACTGAACGCGCCGAGGATTTCGCGCTGCTGATGACACTGGAAATGGGCAAGCCGCTGGCCGAAGCCCGCGGCGAGGTCACTTACGGTGCAGAGTTTCTGCGCTGGTTCTCCGAGGAAGCCGTCCGCGCGTTCGGCCGGTACTCGGTCTCGCCGGACGGGAAGTCCCGGCTGCTGGTGACGAAGAAGCCAGTGGGTCCGTGCCTGCTGATCACCCCGTGGAACTTCCCGCTGGCAATGGCCACCCGCAAGATCGCCCCGGCCGTGGCCGCAGGCTGCACCATGGTGCTGAAGTCGGCCAACCTGACCCCTCTGACCTCCCAGCTGTTCGCCGCCGTCATGATGGAAGCCGGCCTGCCCGCCGGCGTCCTGAACGTCATCCCGACATCCACCGCGGGTGCCACCACGGGCCCGCTGATCAAGGATGCCAGGCTGCGCAAGCTCTCCTTCACCGGATCCACCGAGGTGGGCCGGCGTCTGCTCTCCGATGCCTCCGAAACCGTGCTGCGGACATCCATGGAACTCGGCGGCAACGCGCCGTTCGTGGTATTCGAGGACGCTGATCTTGACGCCGCCGTCGCCGGGGCGATGCTGGCCAAGCTGCGGAACATGGGCGAGGCCTGCACCGCCGCCAACCGCTTCATTGTCCACGAGTCCGTGGCGGCCGAATTCGCGGAGAAGTTCGCCGCGAAGATGGCCGAGATGACCACGGCCCGCGGCACAGAAGCGCAGTCCAAGGTGGGGCCGCTGATCGACGCCAAGAGCCGCGACAAAGTCCACGAGCTCGTGTCCGACGCCGTGGCCTCCGGAGCGAGGGCCGTCCTGGGCGGCGCACCGGTGGACGGACCGGGCTACTTCTACCAGCCCACCATCCTCACCGGTGTCTCCGAGGGCACCCGGATCCTGTCCGAGGAGATCTTCGGACCCGTCGCCCCGATTACTACGTTCGGCACCGAAGAGGACGCCATCCGCCTGGCCAACAACACCGAGTACGGGCTGGTGGCCTACGTCTTCACGAAGGACCTGAACCGGGGACTGCGGATGGGCGAGCGGCTGGAGACCGGCATGCTGGGACTGAACGCCGGCGTGATCTCCAACGCCGCAGCACCCTTCGGCGGCATCAAGCAGTCCGGACTGGGCCGCGAGGGAGGCCTCGAAGGCATTGAGGAGTACCTCTACACGCAATACATCGGCATCGCCGATCCCTACGCCGGCTGACTAAGGCGGGGCAGCCGGGCTACTCATCGATAAGACCGGCGCCAGTACTGGCGCCGGTCTCAAAGATGGTGTGATCGCTCCAGACAGGGTCAGTTGTCCCCGCTGGGGTCAGGCCGACGCGTTCCGGGAGCGAGGACTAGGCAGTGGCGCGTCGCGCCACGTTGTAGAAGCGGATGTTTTCGTATTCTTCGAGGCCTTCGGCGCTTCCTTCGCGTCCGAGGCCTGACTGCTTGATGCCTCCGAACGGGGCGGCAGCGTTGGATGGTACGCCTTGGTTGATGCCCACGATTCCTGTCTGGAGTCGATCGGCGACATTGAGTGCGCGGTCGAGGTTCTCGGTGAAGACATAGCCTGCGAGGCCAAATTCTGTCGCGTTGGCCCGGTTGATTACCTCGGTCTCTGAGCTGAACCGCTGGATCGCGGCGATTGGGCCGAAAATCTCGGATTGGGCAACGTCGGAGTCTTCCGTGACCCGGTCCAGGACGGTCGGGGCAAAGAAGTTGCCGGGCGAGTCATACCCGTGGCCGCCGGTCAGCAGCGTGGCACCGAGACTCACAGCATTCTCGGTGTACGCCTGCATTTGTGCTACTGCGCGATCGTCGATCAGTGCACCAAGTGCGGTCTGCTTTCCGAGGCCGCTTCCGACGGCGACCTGGGCGAAGCGTTCGGTGAGTGCAGACACGAAGTCATCTGCTATTCCGTCCTGGACGTAGATGCGGTTGGCTCCAATGCAGGACTGTCCGCCATTGCGCAGCTTCGCGGCAAACGTTCCGTCCACGGCGCGCTGAAGATCGGCGTCGTTGAAGACGATGAGCGGTGCGTTGCCGCCGAGCTCCATTGAGCTGCGGAGCACATTCTGGGAGGCAAGCTTCAGGAGCTGACGGCCCACCGGCGTTGACCCGGTGAACGAAACCTTCCGGACCCTTGGGTCAAGCAGGACGGCTTCGCTGAACGCCCCTGACTTTGAGGTGGTGATGACCTGGATCAGTTCTTCAGGCACTCCTGCCTCAATGGCGAGCTGCACAGCGAAGTACGTCGTCAGGGGAGTAAGGGTGGCAGGCTTGATAACTACGGGGCAACCTGCTGCCAGCGCCGGTGCAATCTTTCGGGTTGCCATGGCCAGGGGGAAATTCCAGGGCGTAATCAGCACCGCCAGGCCCACGGGGGAGCGGCGCGTCAGGAGGCTCGCCCCGCCGTCTGGGGTTTCCCGGAAGTTCCCTGCGGGGCGCACGGCCTCCTCGGCGTACCAGCGAACGAAGTCGGTGCCGTACTTGACCTCGCCGCGGGCCTCTGCAAGTGGCTTGCCCATTTCGCGTGAAATCAGGTGTGCGAGATCTTCAGTGTGGGCAACGAGCTTGTTGTACCAGGCGTGCAGCACGTCGGCGCGCTGACGAAGCGTGCTGCTTGACCAGTCAGCTCCTGCCGCGTCGGCCTTCCCAACAGCTTCCAGTGCAGCCTCGACATCAGCGTCAGGGACATGGGCTATGGTCTCGGCCGTGGCAGGGTCCTGGACAGCGATGCCTTGGCCCGGGAGCTTGATGGATTGGATGACCTCATCCGCGTGGCGGAGGCTGTCGGCGTCCGCCGTAATCAGCGGAGTAGCGACGTTGGTTGTGACGCTCATTGGTTCTCTCTTTCGGTTATGGCTTGCTCTAAGGGACGGTGTTCCTGGGGTCAAGGAGTTCGGCAAGGTGAAGGCTCTTGCGCTCCGGTTCCAATTGCTTGACCTGCATCGCACAGCTGAAGCCGTCGGCAAGGACAGGTGTGTCTGCCGCAGTGCTTTCAAGGGCAGGAGCAAGTGCCTGTTGCGCCACCTTCATGGAGATGTCGTAGTGGTTTGCTTCGAAGCCGAAGTTTCCCGCTACACCACAGCAACCGGTTGCCTCGGTGACATTCGCGACGCCGAGGGCCGCCAATGCTTTCCTCTGTACTGTCGCCCCAAAAGTTGAGTACTCGTGGCAGTGGGTCTGCACAGTCACGTCCGCAGGTACGGCCGGTGGCGGCCAACCTGCGTCGACCCATTCCTTCACCGCTTCGGCGAAGCTGCGGATCCTGTGGGATACGCGTTCGGCGGCCTCGGTGCCGAGCAGTTCCGGCGCGTCCTTCTTCAATGCGGCGGCGCAGCTTGGTTCGATGACGACGATCGGTGCATCGGTGCCGTCATCGAGCTTCGCTACGGCCTTGCCCATGAGCTTCTTCGCGGTGTCGAGTTGACCCGTAGAGATCCAGGTCAGGCCGCAGCAGGCGTCGGATTCGCAGCCGACCTGCCTTCCCGTGCTTTCCATGACCCGGGCTGCTGCCCCGGCCACTTCGGGCCTGAAACCCTTCGTGAACGAGTCAACGAACAGCACGGCGTCGGCTGTCCGGGAGGCGGCGCTGTACGGGGCGAGGGCGTCGCGAAGCATCTTCCGGGAGGCGAACTTCGGCATCTTCCTCTTGGTGGTGAGGCCACCGGCAGCTGCCACGACGTTTCCGAGCGGGCTGGCCAGCACCAAGTTCACCATCGGGCTGATTCGCGACGTGAGCTTCAGCCACCTGGGCAGCCACCCGAGCGAGAAGTGCGACATCGGCCGGAGCCGGCCCTCGTAGTAGTGCGAGAAGAACTCGGACTTGTAGCTGGCCATGTCCACGCCGGCGGGACAGTCGTTGGAGCAGGCCTTGCAGGCCAGACATAGGTCCAATGCCTCGCGGACATCTTCAGACTTCCAGCCTTCGTCGATGGTCCGGGCACCCCGGACCATGTCCTGGAGCGCCCTGGACCGTCCACGCGTTGAGTCTTTCTCGTCCCCAGTGGCCCGGAAGCTCGGGCACATCACCCCACCGGTGTCGGAACGGCATCTACCGACGCCGATGCAAGCCTGGACGGCATGCACCCAGGGGTCCGCTCCGGCCGCGGCAGCCTCGACAGGCCGGAGCTCGAAGTGCGTTCTCCACTCACGCTCGGGGACCCCCTCGAGCGCCAGGTTGGCGTCAAACGGATCTGGATCGGTGATCAAACCCGGATTCAGGATCCCTGCCTCATCCCATAGCCTGCGGTATTCCTCGAACGCGGCGAGCATACCGGGGGAATACATATGCGAAAGCAGTGCTGAGCGGGCACGTCCGTCGCCGTGTTCTCCGGACAAGGAACCTCCGTGGCGGACAACAAGTTCGGCGGCGGCCTGCGTGAACTTGCGGAACACGCTGCGGCCTCTTTCCGTGCGCAGGTCGTAGGTGATGCGGATGTGCATGCATCCCGCCCCAAAGTGTCCGTACATGATCCCGGTCAGCTCATACTCGTCCAGGAGCGTCCGGAAGTCGGCCAGATAGGCTGCAAGGTTCTGTGGGGCAACGGCGGAGTCCTCCCATCCGGCCTGGGATTCTCCGCCACTGGCGGGCCTTGATGACAGGCCTGCGCCGTCTTCCCTCACCCGCCACAATGTAGCGCGTTCAGTAGAGTCCGGAACGGCACACCCATCGACCAGGCGGCCGTTGGCGGCGAGCCGTTCCAGCAGCAGGGCGGCTTGGCGGGCCACTTCGTCCGGGTCGTCGCCGTCGAGGTCTACGTACAGGAACGCCTTGCCCCGGGGAAGCCCCAGGACGGAGTCGTCTCCGCGGCGCAGCCGCATGGTATCCACGATGGCCTCGTCGATGCCCTCGACCGCTGCCGGCGAGAAGTCAAGGATGGTCTCGATGTCCTTTGCGGCATCGACTACGTCGGCATAGCCGAGGCAGACCAGCAGTGCACTGGATGGCTTGGGGACGAGTTTCATGCGGGCGCGGACGACGACGGCGCAGGTTCCTTCGGTGCCGACCAGTGCCCTGGCAACGTTCAGGCCGTTCTCCGGCAGCAGATTGGCAAGGTGGTAGCCGGAAACCTGGCGCTGGATGCGGCCAAGTTCACGACGGAAAGCAGCCAGGTTGTCCTGTGCGAGCTTTTTGAGGTCTTCGCCCAACACGAACGCGCGGGATACGGAGTAAGCGTCGGACGGGTTGGTGGCCCGCACGCCTTGGCCTGATGCGGTCAGGAGGGCTCCATCGGAGGTGACGACGTCGATCTCGTGGACGTGGTCGGAAGTCCGTCCATAGCGGACCGAGTGGTTGCCGCACGCGTCGTTGCCGATGGCCCCACCAATGGTGGCACGGTTTTTTGAGGATGGGTCGGGGGCGAACGTGAGGCTGCCGCCCGTTGCGCGTTCGGTTTCGCGGGTGAGCTGGGCAAGCACAACGCCGGCTTCGACGTCGGCCGTTCCTGTCGTCTCATCGATGGTTATGATCCGGTTCATGTGCCGCGAGAAGTCCAGCACGATGCCCGGGCCGATGGCGTTTCCAGCCATCGACGTCCCTCCGCCCCGGCTTATCAGGGCAGTTTCGGTTTCGCGGCACGCCGCCATGGCAGCGACGACGTCCTCGACGCTGCGCGGAAACACAACACCGACAGGCGGTATCCGGTAATTGGACGCATCGTAGGAGTATGCGGCCAGCCGGTGACCGGAGGCTTCCACGGGCATACCCGCGGCCTGAAGCCTTTCCAGAACCGGTGCATGTTCCGGGGCGGTGAGCTTTGAGTGCATGGTGTGCTTTCCACTTGGGTTGTCATGGAACGGTATTGATGAAATCGAGAAGCCATTGAGGGGAGTACCGGCGGGACGTCCGCCCGTGATCGGCAGCGGGTAGCTGTGCCGGCTTAGTGCTCTCGGGAGGGTTCTTCCGGGATTCTGGTGCTCAGGAACGCTTCGGCGTCGTTCAAATGGACCGCCCAAAGCTGCAATGCTTCTTCCGGGATGCCGGCGATCAGCGCATTCAGAAGCACAGTATGTTCATCGTGCAGGGTGGATACCTGGTGGTACCGGGGCCGAAGAAGTGCCATCAGGAGGCGGATCTCTGTGGAAATCGTCTGAAAGAGCCTGCTCAGCCGTGGTGAGTCTGCAGCTGCCACGACTGCCGCATGAAAGCCCATGTCAGCTTGTGCCGCAGTTTCCCAATCCTGATCATCCCTGACCTCTGAAAACCTCGCCAAGGATTCCCGGATCGGCCTTGTATCGGCGCCCTGACAGACCGAGCGGACCGCCTCAAATTCGATGAGCCGGCGCACGCGAAATATGTCGGCGACGTCCTGGACGGAGAAACGACGGACCCTTGCGCTTCGCCCGGTTTCACGTTCCAGGAAGCCGTCAGCGATGAGGCCCTGTACCGCAACGCGGGCAGTAGGCCTGGCCACGCCCAACTTCTCGGCCACGTGGGTGTCCTTAACCTGGGCTCCCGCAGAGTAGTCTCCGGCCAAGAGGCTGCGTTCAAGCCGGGTACGGACAGCGTCGGCAACTGTCACCGCTTCATTTAGCATTTCAAAACTGTATAACAGCTATACAGTTTTGCCAAAACCCGACGAAACCCAGGGTAAATCAGAGGACCCTGTTTCTCCGCCGGCGGCAGCCCACCAGGCTTCGACAAGGAGGACTCCAGAGGCCGCAACGTTGCTGAACGGAACTCAAACACTTTCAAAGCAATGGCGCGGCCTGGCCACCCGCTTCGACAAAGGCGCACTCACCTACCGCGGCCGCGCTGTCCTCGGCGCAATCACTGTTTGGCCGGCCGCTTCAGGAGACAGGCCTAGCCCTCGCTCAGATGCCGCAGGCCCTCGCGTGCCCAGGACCAGGAGCGCGCGGCGGCGTGTGCCGTCCGCCGGGCCAGACCGCCGAGCGCCCGGAAAGGGGCTGTGAGCATCCGCCCCAGGCGGCGCATGACCGACGGCGGCAGCCAGTCGGCGCGCAGCCGCCGGGACAGCGGGGCATTTGCACGCAGCGAGCGTTGCACCGCTGCGATGCGGAGCGGTGCGCGGTCACTCCCCGGCGCGTCACCTGCCGGTGTGTCCTGCCGTGCCCGTGGCCCGTATTTCCGGCGTTCGAAATCGGTGGTGAGCAAAATGACAGCCTGGTGCCCGGCGTCGTCCATTCCGCCGGCTTCACCAAGCAGGGACGAGCCGCGGAGCCTGGCTGAATACACCCGGGCCGTCTCACTGGGATGCGGGGGTAGCCCGTAATCCGTGCCAAGGTCAAGGAATTCGGACCAGGCAGGCGGAACAGCATCGTCGGAGGCCGGGTCCTGGCGTCTGAGCCTCCTGGCACGGAGGCCCATCCGGACCAGCCGCGGAGATGCCGCAACGAGCATCAGGCCAAGGACGCCGGCAGTGCCCAGCAGCCAGGGCAGCAGTTGGGGGCCTGCCTCGCTGCCGCCGCCAGCACCGGGTAAAGGCACCGGTGTGGTGCTTGGCGCCGGAGTCGGCGACGGGTCGCTCGAGGGAATGAGGCCGTCGTTGTTTTCAATGGCACCGGCGCCAGGCGTGGACGTCTCGGTGGCGTAGGCCGGTACCACGCCACGTGACGGCGTGGGCTCAAAAGCAACCCAGCCGAGACCCTGGAAGTAGAGTTCGGGCCAGGCGTGGGCATCCCTGGCGTCCACTTCATACTCGGGCAGGGCCCCCTGCCCGGCTACGGAGACTGTGGCACCAGTCAGCCTGCCCGGGGCGTAGCCGACGGCGATGCGGCTCGGGATGCCTTCGAGCCGCGCCATCACGGCCATGGCCGAAGCGTAGTGGATGCAGTACCCGCTCTTTTGCGTCAGGAAATCCGCAAGGACCGATAGCCCGTTGCCGTCGTAGCCGCCCTGGACCGGGGACTGAAGGGAATAGGTGAACTCGGCAGACCGCAGGTATTTCTGGATCGCCATGGCCTTCGCGTAGGCCGTGCCGCCGGAGCCAGTCACTGAATCCGCGGTTGTCCTGACAATATCCGGCATGTTGCCGGGAACCCTGGTGAAGTCATCAGGTACTCCCTGCACGGCACCGGATTGCTGCACCAGGAGTCCGGCTGTGAGCTTCGGCGCGGACGACACCACGATGTATTGCTGGCTCCGCGAATTGGTGTCGGACCCTTTGATGCTGAGTGTGGCAGGATCCCAGGTCCAGCGACCGCTTAGCCCGCGGACCGACTCGGGCGCGTAAGGCACTGGAAGGTAGGGGCTCGTGAAGGTGCCCGTGTCCACCGCCGTGACCTGGCGGAGCTGTTCATCGGCAAGGACCTCGTAACCTGTCTCGATCTGTTCCCCGACGGGCCGCCGCGAAGCGCCCCTGTCGTCCGGGCCCCAGGAGTCGCCGTCGAAATTGTCTACGGTGACCGACCGCAGATACAGCGGGGTACCTGCGTTGGTGGCGTAGGTGATGCGTCCGCTCCCGGCAGGGGTGCGGAGGCTGTTTCCCAGCGTGATCATGGGGTTCAGGCCGGTGGAGGTGCCCCATGGGTTCACCCGGGAGCCTTGGGGAAACGTTCCTTGGTCAAAACCCGGAATGGCCAGCGGAACGATCAGGGTGGCAACCAGTGCCACACCCCCTGTGAGCGCGGCCCGCCTCATCTGGCCGGGGTTGCGTGCGGTGTCGGCAGGTGTCCGGGCATCGGGCGTAAACCACTGGCTGCAGGCCAGGATCAGCAGATAGCCGGCCACCGTGGCACCGAAGCCCCAGACGCCCACGCTCTGCGGTTTCACCATGGCCGGAACAACCAGGATGGCCAGGAGGCCCAACCCGGTGGTCGCCGGCATGCCGAGCGGGACTGCAAGGGCATCGATCAGTATGACCGTCAGACCCAGCACGGCGCACGTGACCATCACAATCCCGGCGTTGGGAGCCACGGGCGCACTTTCGGCCAACACCGTTTCGCTGGCACGGCGGATGAACCGGTCCAAATCGGCCATGGTGGTCCCGGAAGGGATGAAGCCGGCGATGCTTGTGGGTCGGAAGAACGTGAAGGTCAGGATGCTGGCAAGGGAGGCAAACCCGCCGGCCGTGACCAGCAGAGGCTGAGCCCTGAGCGCCCGCAGGGCAGCCATGGTCAGCGAGACCACAAAAACCGTGGTCAGCACCGGAAGGTACCAGGCCCAGCCCCTCAGGACTCCATTGAGGGAAAGGGCCGCGCCGGATACGGACAGCGCCACCGCCAAGGCCATAGCCCAGGGGTATGCTCCCACCCGTCCGAGTACGGTCGCCTGCCCAGGGCCAGGTGGCGGTGCCGCCTGCGCCTGGCCGGCTGAACTCTTGTGCGGTGCCAGCGTCATCGCGCCACCCCCACACCGCGCCGGACGTCAGCCGCCGCTGCGGCCAGAGCCGGTCCGCCCTGGTCAAAGTGGCTCCATGCCGCGGGGACGGATACAGACGGAGACACAGCGGCAGCCCGCCAGCCGCCCTGCCGCAGTGCCTCGAGAACCTCCTCGAATTCCGAGGGCCTCTCGGCCACGATGATGGCGAAGGCGTTAGCCCCGTACCCTGCCGCCGGAGCCAGGGCAGTTGCTTCCATGAGCGAGATCCGGCCGAGGAGCGCGATGAGGGGGCCGCGCATGCGGTGGGCCGACAGCTTGTCCATCAGGAGGTCGTCGAAGGGCGGGGGGCCCGAGTCCTGGGCGCCGCCGTGGTCGTGGCCGTGACCGCCTGCTTCCTTGCGGCCGGCGTCGCGGCGGCCATGGGGCGGTCCTGAGAGCTGGATGGCGGCGAGGCTTTCGGCGATGGACTGGAGTCCGCCGGTGCCGCTGTACTCTTCGATTTCCGGCTCGGGCGCGGACGGTGATTTCATGAATGCAGGCTCACCCCGGGCATCGAGCAGACGGAGGGCATAGTTGCGCTCTACAAGGTGGGAACTGATGGAGATGGCGGCCACCACGGCCCACTCAAACGTGTCACTGCTGACCGGTTCGCGGCCGTCAGCGGGAGTGTTTCCACTGGAGCCGGTCCCGGGGCCACCGGAGAACGCCCCAAACCGCTGATCCAGGATGATGGTGGCTTCCGGCGTGGTCACGGACTCTTCCTGCCGCACCATCAGCGCGCCATGCCGCGCGGTGGCTGGCCAGTGGACCCTGCGCATGGGGTCGCCATGGCGGTATTCACGGGTCATGACGTCGTCGTCGCTGGGATTCGCACGGATCCTGGTGGCTGTGATCCCGTCGTTGCCGCGTGCACCCGCCAGCCCGGTAACGGGAAGCTCGACGGCGGCCGGCGTGACAGTGAGGATGTCGCCGCCGTCGATCGCCTGCCGGTGCAGGGAGAGTCCAAAGGGATCCGTGAATTCGGCCGTTACCGGACCGATGACGAACTGACCGCGTCTGGTGGAACGCAGGTGGTACTCGTACCTGCTGGTGCCTCCTGTGGCGGACCGCGCCGGGAATCGGAACGCCGGAGACTCCCCAAACCTTTGGGGGAGCCGCTCCTCCATGATGGCGCGGCCTGTGCCGAAGCCGGTTCTTGCCACGGCCAGCCGGACAGTAGTGGCGGCCGACGTTTCCACCGGTGATGGGTTGAACTCACGGTAGACCTGGAACCGCGGCTTGACGAGCCTGATTCCGGCGAGGGAAACCAAAGGAAGGACAATCAGCAGGACGCTGAGGCTCAGGAGGTCCCGTCGGCCCATGATCTGCGCAGACAACAGGGCCACGGCACCTGCAGCCAGGAGCCCCCAGCCACGTTGGCTGAACATGTGTCGGGGCAGTCGGTCCAGCAGCGCCATGGCGATTCCTGCCTAGTGGTTCCGGCGCAACCCGGAGGCGGGAGGAGTCCGGGCTCCCGACCGGGCCGAGGCATCCGCCAGGTCCTGGCTCACCGGCAGCCTGGACAGAATGCCCCGGATGACGCTGTGCGGCGTCTCGCCGGCGCTGGCCGCTTTGCGGTCCAGGATAATCCGGTGGGCCAGCACGGATTCCGCAAGATTGACGACGTCGTCCGGGAGGACAAAGTCGCGTCCGTCCAGCGCCGCGGTGGCCTTAGCGGCACGGAGCAACTGCAGCAGGGAGCGTGGACTTGCGCCCAGCCGGAGCAGGGGGCTCTCGCGGGTGGCCCTGCCCACGGACACGGTGTACTCCTTGACGGCTTGTGATACGTAGACCTGCTGGACGGAGGAAATCATCGCGGCGACGTCCGCAGCTGTGACCACCGCTGAGACCTTGGTCAAGGGCGACGTGGCCTGGTGGGTCTCCAGCATTTCGATTTCGGAGTCCTTGTCCGGATAACCCATGGAAATCCGGGCCATAAATCGGTCACGCTGGGCCTCCGGAAGGGGGTAGGTGCCTTCCATCTCGATCGGATTCTGCGTGGCCACCACCATAAAAGGCTCATCGAGTTTGTAGGAGTCGCCGTCCACTGTGACCTGGTGCTCCTCCATACACTCAAGCAGGGCTGACTGGGTTTTGGCCGAGGCCCGGTTGATTTCATCCCCAATGACGATGTTGGCAAACACCGCGCCCGGGCGGAACTCGAACAGGCGTGATGACTGGTTGTAGATGGAAACGCCGGTCACGTCGGACGGAAGGAGGTCCGGGGTGAACTGGATCCGGCTGACCGTGCAATCGATGGTCCGTGCCAGGGTCTTGGCCAACAGGGTTTTGCCCACGCCAGGCACGTCCTCAAGGAGCAGGTGGCCCTGGGCCAACAGCACAGTCAGGGCAAGCTTGGCGGCTTCCGATTTTCCGTCGATCACCGTGTTGACTGCGTCCAGGATGCGTTGACTTGCCGAATGGAAGGATGCGGCGTCCATGGCCGGTGCCTTGTGTCCGTTCAACTGGCTGACCGGTTCGGTGACTTCGGTGAAGTTGCGGCTGGCAGGGTTTATTTCATTGACGGCGGTGCGTCGGTGCGTATCCATCGGCAACCTTTCAGCCCGGGTATCACCTGGGACGGGTCAGCAAAGCCTGCCTTCGCCCGTCGGTGGGCGTTCGCATACTGTTCGTTACCAGACTACTAACACAACTGCCATGGCTGACAGAGAGTTCCGGTAATTCTGCAGGCATCCGCCGCGGCTAGGCTTGAGTGATGTGCAATTCGCTGAGTCCCGCCGCTTACCGCGATTCCGGAACGGACGGAGCAGCCGGAACCGGGCGTTCCGGGAGGCAGGGTTTTCCGCCGGCGCCCGAGCCGTTGCCAGCGCCGGTGATGGACAACCACACGCACCTCGACTTCCCCAACGGCGACGCGCCGGTGGGGATCGCCGCCGCGCTGGATGCAGCTGAGGCCGTGGGCGTGCAGGGCGCGGTCCAGGTGGGCTGTGACTTGGCCTCCTCACGTTTCACCGTTGAGGCCGTTGAGCTGGACAGCCGGCTGTTGGGAGCGGTGGCGCTGCACCCGAACGACGCACCGGAGTACGCCCTTCGCGGGGAGCTGGAAGACGCATTGGCGGAGATCGAGCGGTTGGCCAGCCATCCCCGCATCCGGGCCATCGGCGAGACAGGGCTGGATTTCTTCCGCACCGAAGGGGAGGGGCTGGTGGCTCAGCGCTACTCATTCCGGCGGCACATTGACATCGCCAAACGGCTCGGGCTGACTCTCCAGATTCATGACCGGGATGCCCACAGCGACGTTGTGCAAGTGCTGCGCGAAGAGGGGGCTCCGGAGCGGGTGGTCTTCCACTGCTTTTCGGGGGATGAGGGCCTCGCCAGGATCTGCAATGAGGCGGGTTGGAACATGTCCTTCGCCGGCACCGTGACCTTTAGGAACTCGGCGGACCTCCGGGCTGCGCTGGCGGTGGCGGACCCGGACCTCGTGCTGGTAGAAACCGACGCGCCTTTCCTTACGCCCCATCCGCACCGGGGGCGTCCGAATGCAAGCTACATGGTGCCGTACACGGTCCGGGCCATGGCCGAATTGACAGGAACGGACCTTGCGGAACTCTGTGGCCGGCTCAGCGCAAATACCCTGCGGGCGTACGGTGAATGGGCTTGATCCGGCAATCGAACCGGCCCGCCCAAGACATACCTGGTATGTAAATTTCTTGGCTGCTTTATAACGCTACGGTTACAGTGGGAAACTATTAGCCGGGGTCGGGGAAGGCCTTCGGATAATTTCACTCATCCGTAACAGGACCCTGCAGGGCTCCAAGCCTGCGTGCCTGGCGTGAGGAGTGTGGCGGCGCAACGGTGCCCGGAGCTGCCCCAGGGTGCTGCGCCGGGTGCTTCCCTGCGTTTTTCCCCGTGCCCGGACGCTCCTAGAGTTACGGGCAATCGTGGTCAAGTTTTTCACATCGGACGGCAAGTTCAGCTTCCTCAAGGTTGGCACCCAGCTGTTGGTGCTATGTGCACTGGTGCTCGGACTTGTTGCTTTCGTCGGCAATAACAAAACCATCACGCTCAACGTCGATGGGAAAGTGACCTCGGTCCAGTCCTTCGGCGGCACAGTGGGCCAGGTCGTGAAGAGCGCCAAGCTGGAGCTGAAGCCCGCTGACCGCGTTTCGCCGTCGGTGGATGCCACAGTGGAAAACGGCACCGTCATCAACGTCAACATGGCCAAGGCGGTGAAGGTCAGCCTTGACGGCTCGGAAAAGACGGTCAGCACCACCGCTCCCGACGTCGCCGGCCTCGTGACCGAGCTCGGCGTTGCAAGCGCCTCCTCCGTCTCCGTCCCGAAGGACTCCCAGCTTTCCGTGGACGGATCATTTGTTTCCATCTCGACGCCCAAGAGTGTCAGCATCGTTGCCGACGGCAAGGTGTCCACGGCAACGACGACGGCGGCCACCGTCGGCCAGGTGCTTGAGGACGCAGGCGTGACGCTTGGCGTCAACGACCGCTCCTCGCAGCCGGGAAATGCCCACGTGGTCAATAACATGGTGGTCAAGGTGTCCCGTGTGGACACCGGCAAGACCGAGGCCACCACGGAAGACGTCCAGTTCGAGACTCTGACCACCGAGAGCGCGGATCTCCTAAAGGGCGAAAAGAAGGTAACCCAGGCCGGCGCAGCCGGAAAAGTGGACAGGACCTTCAAGCTGGTGCTGGTGGACGGACGCGAAGCTTCACGGACCCTGGTCTCCGAAACAGTTTCCGTACAGCCCGTGACGGAGAAAGTCACCGTAGGCACCAAGGCAAAGCCCGTTGCAGCGACTGCAGCCGCCGCAAACTCCGGAGCCGCTGCACCTGCCATGATGAACGAGGCAATGTGGGACAAGATCGCCCAGTGTGAATCCAGCGGAAACTGGGCCGCTAACACGGGCAACGGGTACTACGGCGGCCTGCAGTTTGATATCCGGACCTGGATCGGCTCAGGCGGCGGCGCTTACGCCCCGAATGCCAGCCTTGCGACCAAGGCACAGCAGATAGACATCGCAAACCGTGTATACGCGCAGCGTGGCCTGCAGCCATGGGGCTGCGGCTGGGCTGCCTCCAGCTAGACGTCACGCCTGAGGCGCCAGCCTGGTGCGGAAGCTGACCACAGCCGCGCGGGTAGAGCCCATGGCATGCAACGGCCGGGCCCGGAATTTCCGGGTCCGGCCGCAGTCGTTAACACGTATGGCCGGCAAGGAACCCGCATGGCACCGCAAGGCTGGCGGGATAGGATACCTAGGTGACTGAACCGACCGCCGCCGCGCCCGCACCCCTCTTCGGTGCCTCCGACATACGCCGGCTGGCGGAAGAAATCGGCATCCGGCCCACCAAGACGCTCGGCCAGAACTTCGTCATTGACGGCAACACCATCCGCCGGATTGTGTCGGTCGCGAACATTGGTCCGCATGAGACAGTGCTGGAAGTCGGGCCCGGCCTCGGTTCACTCACCTTGGGGCTGCTGGACGCTGCGAAGTCTGTGGTCGCCGTCGAAATTGATCCGGTTCTGGCGGCGAAGCTGCCTGAGACGGTGAATGAATGGCGCCCGGAGTCGGCGGGGGACTTCCATCTCGTCCAGGCCGATGCCATGAGAGTGACCTCCCTTCCTGTAGAACCCACGGCCATTGTGGCGAACCTCCCCTACAACGTGGCCGTCCCGGTGGTCCTGCACCTGCTTCAGCACTTTCCCAGCCTTCAGCACGGCCTGGTGATGGTCCAAGACGAGGTGGCCGACAGGTTGGCCGCGGGTCCGGGATCCAAGACCTACGGAGTGCCATCGGTCAAAGCGGCGTGGTACAGCAGCATGCGCAAGGCTGGAGTGATCGGCATGAACGTGTTCTGGCCGGCACCGAAGATCCACTCGGGCCTCGTAGCCTTCACCCGCCGGCAGCCGCCCGTGACAACTGCCACCCGTGAACAGGTCTTCGCAGTCATTGATGCGGCGTTCGCCCAGCGCCGCAAAACCCTGCGGGCGGCCCTAGCCGGATGGGCCGGCAGCGCTGCCGAGGCCGAACGCTGCCTGCTCGCGGCCGGAGTTGATCCCACGGCCCGGGGTGAAGTCATTGACGTAGCGGCCTTCGCCAGAATCGCCGAGGCCCGCGAGGCCAAGGCGTGAATGCGCGGGCCGGACACTTTGCCGCGCGGACCGTACAGGTGAAGGCGCCTGGGAAGGTCAACGTCTCCTTGGATGTGGGCCCCCTGCGGCCTGACGGGTACCACTCGGTGGCCAGTGTCTACCTGGCTGTTTCCCTCTACGAGGAAGTAGCAGCTACCACCACGGAAACCCCCGGCATTACGGTCAGCATCAGTCCGGCCAGCACACTGGACCTTGATGATGTGGATATCCCGCTGGATGAAAGAAACCTTGCCTACAAGGCGGCAGCGATCATGGCTGAGGTCTCCGAGCACCCAACCGGCGTCCATCTGGAGATCACCAAGCGGGTTCCCGTGGCCGGAGGCATGGGCGGAGGGTCGGCGGACGCAGCGGCCACGCTACTGGCCTGCGATGCTCTGTGGAACAGTGGCCTCTCCCGGGAGGAGCTGGCGCACCTGGCGGCCGAGCTCGGCGCCGACGTCCCTTTTTCGCTCCTTGGCGGAACCGCGGTGGGGCTCGGTCTCGGCGACGAACTCTCACCCGCCCTGGCCAAAGCCCAGACCGACTGGGTCCTTGTGGCCGCAGACTACGGGCTGCCGACACCCGAGGTCTACCGCACCCTGGACCGGCTGCGCGAGGCGGAAGGCATCGACGCGCTTGAGCCCACAGGAGTCGACCCCAAGATCCTGAAGGCACTGCGGGGCGGGGATGCCGACGCCCTCAGCCGGGTCCTGGTGAACGATCTGCAGCGGGCATCCATTGAGCTGGCACCGGCGCTCCGCGATACGCTGGGAATCGGCGAATCCCACGGAGCCATTGCGGGCATCGTCTCGGGCTCGGGTCCCACGGTGGCCCTGCTGACGCACAATCCGTCGGCCGCCGAAAGCCTGGCCGCTGACCTGCTTCACTACGGGCTGACGGCCATCGCCGTCCACGGCCCAGTGCATGGTGCGCGCATCATCTCCGATACCCTCCTTTAAGCGTCCAGTACTAATTCAGCAGCAGAAAGCAGTCCTCTTGGCACACCTTCTTGGCGGCGAAAACCTCACGGTTTCGTACGCAACGCGTACCGTCCTGGACGGCATCACCCTCGGACTCGAGGAGGGTGACCGGATCGGCATGGTAGGCCGGAACGGTGACGGAAAATCGACCCTCATGCGGCTGCTGGCGCTGCGTTCCATCCCGGACGCCGGCCGGGTGACCAAACGCAGCGAGGTCAACATCGGATACCTGGACCAGAGCGACGTGCTCGACGGCGACCTCACCGTCGGCGCTGCGATCGTTGGCGACCAGGCAGACTACGAATGGGCCCGCAACCCGCAGATCCGCGAAGTCATGGGCGGCCTGGTCTCCGACGTCGACTGGCACGCGAACGTCCATGCCCTCTCCGGCGGCCAGAAGCGGCGGGTGGCCCTGGCCAAGCTCCTCATCGAGGACCACGACGTCATCATGCTGGACGAGCCCACCAACCACCTCGACGTCGAAGGCGTGGCGTGGCTGTCCCGGCACCTCAAGACCCGCTGGCGTGCCAACCAGGGCGCCTTCCTGGTAGTCACCCACGACCGCTGGTTCCTCGACGAAGTCTGCACCAAGACCTGGGAAATCCACGACGGCATCATGGACCCGTTCGACGGCGGCTACGCCGCCTATGTGCTGGCCCGCGCCGAGCGCGACCGTTCAGCATCCGTGGTGGAAAGCAAGCGGCAGCAGCTCGTCAAGAAGGAATTGGCGTGGCTGCGCCGCGGCGCCCCGGCCCGGACCGCCAAACCGAAGTTCCGCATCGAAGCCGCCAACGCCCTGATCGCCGACGTCCCGGAGCCACGCGACTCGACGGCACTGAGCAAGATGGCCACTGCACGCCTGGGCAAGGACGTCCTGGATCTGGAAAACGTCACGCTTGATTTCCTGGGCGGTGACGAAGGCCAGAAACTCTTCGACAACATCACGCTGCGGCTCGCGCCCGGCGAGCGGCTTGGCCTCGTCGGCGTCAACGGCGCAGGCAAAACCACGCTCCTTAAACTACTCAATGGCGAGATCCAGCCGAGCTCCGGCAAGGTCAAGCGCGGAAAGACGGTTGTCACCGCCGTCCTTACCCAGGAGGTCAAGGAGCTCGACGACGTTGCTGACCTGCGCGTCATCGAGGTCATCGAACGTGAAAAGCGCTCCTTCAACGTCGGCGGCAAGGAATTCACGGCCGGCCAGCTCGTGGAGCAGCTTGGCTTCACCAACCAGAAGCAGTGGACCCCGGTCAAGGATCTGTCCGGCGGTGAGCGCCGCCGTCTCCAGCTGCTGCGGCTGCTCGTGGGGGAACCCAATGTGCTGATGCTCGATGAGCCCACCAACGACCTCGACACCGACACCCTGGCAGCGGTGGAGGACGTGCTCGATGGCTGGCCCGGCACCCTGGTGGTGGTGAGCCACGACCGCTACCTCCTGGAGCGCGTGACGGACCACCAGATGGCATTACTGGGCGACGGGAAGATCCGCGCCCTGCCGCGCGGCGTTGACCAGTACCTCGAACTGCGGGAAGGGGCTCTCGCCGGCTCCACCATCACCGGCGGCGGCAACCCTGTGACTGCTGCGAGCGGCAGTTCCGCTCCTGCGGCCCCGGGGGCATCAGAAGCTGAAAAGCGCGACGCCCGCAAGGCCAAGAACCGCATCGACCGCCAACTCGGCAAGCTCCAGCAGCAGGAAAAGAAGATCCACGACCAGATGGTCAAGAGCACCGCTGAGAACGATTTCGACGCCCTGGCCGAGCAAAACAAAAAGCTCAAGGACCTCGCCGGAGAACGCGAAGCCCTGGAACTCGAATGGCTCGAAGCCTTAGAGGTCCTCGGCGAGTAAGCGTCACAACCGACTTCGGGCTCGGCTGGGTGCCGGAGCCGCCCCTTCGACGTCGCTTAGCGCGTGGGTCCCTTCCCAACACTCGCAAGCTCGCGTCGGGGCCCTCGGGACGACGCTTACGCCGCGTAGAGGGCACTCCGGTCGCGGGGCGACCTCCATGCCCTGACGCGTCGCGATGCGCTCCTTTTCGAAGGACCGCCTCCGGCAAGGAACGTCACCTTGCCGCCGTGGAACAGCAGGCATCCCCGAACGGAACCTTCCGCAATAGTGGTGCAGGGGGCCTTCGCGTAGTCGCGCATCGCGGCGCATCGTGGCGTGGAGGTCGCCCAGCGACCGTAACGTCACCTATGCGTCGTGTCTAAGCGACGGCGAAGGGCCACTGCGCCGCGTAGGTGACCACGGACGACGGCGAAGGGCGCCTGCGCCGCGAAGGTGGCCACCCGCGGAGGTGGACCGTGAACGAAGACTCAGCCCTCGGACTTCAGCTCCGGGTCCCTTCTTAGGCCGGTCAGGCCGTTCCAGGCGAGGTTTACGAGGTGTGCCGCCACTGTGTGCTTGTCCGGCCGGCGGCTGTCCTGCCACCATTGGCCGGTCATGGCCACCATGCCCACCAGCATCTGGGCGTACATGGCGCCGTCCTCTGCGCTGAAGCCACGGCGGTGGAACTCGTCGGAAAGGATGTGTTCCACGCGGGCGGTGACCTGCGACAGCAGCGAGGAAAAGGCGCCTTCGGGCTGTGACGGAGGCGCATCCCGAATCAGGATCCGGAAGCCGTCCGTGCGGTCCTCGATGTAGGTGAGCAGGGCCAGGGCAGCGCGTTCCACGAGGACACGAGGCTTGGCCTCTTCCGTCAGGGCGCTGTTGATCGAGTCGAGCAAGATGCGGAACTCAACGTCCACCACCTGCGTGTACAAGCCCTCCTTGGATCCGAAGTGTTCGTAGATCACGGGTTTGGAGACGCCCGCGTAGCCGGCGATTTCTTCGATGGTGGTTCCGTCGAGCCCACGGACGGCGAAGAGGCCACGTCCCACTTCGATCAGCTGGCTACGCCGCTGCACGCCGGTCATCCGTGTCCGCGGAAGGTTGTTGCTCACATTTCCATCATGCACTACTGCGTGGGGGCGGGTGGCTGCACGCTGAATCCTGCCCATGTCGCTTCCCGCCCCGAACCCATGGCAAAATAAATACTTGTGCCCCGGGCCTAACGCGCCAGCGGCATGGTCCGCCCTGGTGTAATGGCAGCACCCCGGCCTTTGGAGCCGTGGAGTATAGGTTCGAATCCTATGGGCGGAACTGCTGTGCGATAAGCGTCCAGTAGGATGAATTGGGTGCCGCCCCGGGCTGCAGGTCCGGACGGTATCGCGCCCAGCGCAATGCGCAACCGAGCAAGGAGAGCCCGTACGTGATCCCCGAGACTGCCGGCCCAGCCGCCGTAATTGTTCTGGCAGCAGGAGCCGGTACCCGGATGAAATCCCGTACCCCCAAGATCCTCCACGAGATCGGCGGGCGCTCCATGGTGGGGCATGCACTGCTGGCCGCCCGCAGCATCAACCCACAGCAGCTGGCACTTGTGGTCCGCCATGAGCGTGACCTCGTGGCCGGGCATCTTGGCGAGCTGGACCCTGGGGCTGTCATCGTGGACCAGGACGATATCCCGGGCACCGGACGCGCCGTCGAGGTCGCCCTCCAGACCCTGGATGCGCGCGAGACCCTCACCGGCACCGTTGTGGTGACCT
The DNA here is from genome assembly GCF_030815585.1 of Arthrobacter pascens. Taxonomy (NCBI): domain Bacteria; kingdom Bacillati; phylum Actinomycetota; class Actinomycetes; order Micrococcales; family Micrococcaceae; genus Arthrobacter; species Arthrobacter pascens. The sequence goes on along the minus strand of NZ_JAUSWY010000001.1, from coordinate 3,032,922 downwards.
ACGGAGATGTTCCGCTGCTCAGCGGCAACCTGCTGGCGGAACTCGTAGCCACCCACGAACGGGACTCCAACGCGGTCACGGTGCTGACGGCTGTGCTCGATGACGCCACGGGGTACGGACGGATCCTCCGCGGCGAGGACGGAACAGTAACGGGCATCCGTGAACACAAGGACGCGTCGGAGACGGAACGCCTCATCCGCGAGGTCAACTCCGGAATCTACGCTTTTGACGCCGCTGTCCTCCGCGACGCGCTGGTCCATGTCACCACCGAGAACTCCCAGGGCGAAAAGTACCTCACCGATGTGCTGGGGCTCGCAAGGCAGGCAGGCGGGCGGGTTGCCGCCGTCGTCACCGAAGACCGTTGGCAGGTTGAGGGAGCCAACGACCGCGTGCAGCTTTCTGCCCTGGGTGCAGAGCTGAACCGCCGGATTGTGGAGGCGTGGATGCGCGCTGGCGTAACCGTGGTGGACCCTGCCACCACGTGGATCGATTCGACGGTCACCCTTGACGAAGATGTCCGCATCCTGCCCAACACGCAACTGCATGGAAGTACTACGGTGGCCAGAGACGCCGTCGTCGGCCCGGATTCCACCCTGACGGATGTCCGCATCGGGGAGGGCGCCACCGTGACCCGCACGCACGGCACGGGGGCCGTTATCGGTGCGGAAGCCGCCGTCGGCCCCTTCACGTACCTCCGTCCGGGCACGGTACTGGGTGAGACAGGCAAGATCGGCGCGTTCTACGAAACGAAGAACGTCACCATCGGCCGCGGCTCCAAACTGTCCCACCTCGGCTATGCCGGCGACGCCGAAATCGGCGAGGACACCAACATCGGCTGCGGCAACATCACCGCCAATTACGACGGCGAGAAGAAACACCGCACGGTGATCGGCTCGGGCGTCCGCACAGGGTCCAACACAGTGTTTGTTGCGCCGGTCGCCGTCGGAGACGGTGCCTACACCGGCGCCGGCGCGGTGGTCCGGAAGGACGTACCGGCCGGAGCCCTGGCACTGTCCATTGCCGCCCAGCGCAACGCCGAGGGCTGGGTTATCGCCAACCGCCCGGGCTCCCGCTCCGCTGAACTGGCCCAGGCAGCCTCCGCAGATTCCTCAAGTACCCAGGCACCTATAGACCACGCACCTACAGAAGAGGGCAAGCAACAATGAGCGAAATTACGGCGCGCGGCGAGAAGAAGCTGGTTCTCGCCGCTGGGCGGGCACACCCCGAGCTTGCGCGGGAGATCGCCAAGGAGCTGGGCACTGAACTGCTGCCGGTAGATGCCTACGATTTTGCCAACGGGGAAATCTACGTGCGTGCCGGAGAGAGCGTCCGCGGCACCGACGCCTTCGTCATCCAGGCGCACCCGGCACCGCTGAACAACCACCTCATGGAGCAGCTGATCATGATTGATTCGCTGAAGCGGGCATCCGCCAAGCGCATCACCGTGGTTTCGCCCTTCTACCCCTACTCGCGCCAGGACAAAAAAGGCCGCGGCCGCGAGCCGATTTCCGCCCGCCTGGTGGCCGATCTGTACAAGACCGCCGGGGCCGACCGCATCATGAGCGTTGATCTGCACACCTCGCAGATCCAGGGATTCTTCGACGGCCCGGTGGACCACCTTATGGCCATCCCGCTGCTGGCGGACTACATCCGCACGCGGGTGGCAGCGGACAACATCACTGTTGTCTCGCCGGACACCGGCCGCGTCCGTGTCGCTGAACAGTGGGCTGAGCGCCTCGGCGGCGCCCCGCTGGCATTCGTCCACAAGAGCCGCGACCTCACTGTCCCGAACCAGGCCGTGTCCAAGACCGTCGTCGGCCAGATCGAAGGCCGCACCTGCGTCCTGATCGATGACATGATCGACACCGGCGGAACAATTTCCGGGGCCGTCCAGGTGCTCAAGAACGCAGGCGCCAAGGATGTCATCATCGCCGCGACCCACGCCGTCTTCTCGGATCCGGCGGCGCGCCGGCTCTCCGAGTCAGGCGCCCGGGAAGTCGTGGTCACCGACACGCTGCCCCTTACGGCCGACAAGCGTTTCCCGCAACTGACGGTGCTGTCCATCGCACCGTTGATCGCGCGGGCCATCCGCGAAGTGTTCGACGACGGCTCCGTCACCAGCCTGTTCGACGGCAACGCCTGATTCCTGCTGTGGCCAGAACTTAGCCGGTTGCCGCCGGGCCCGTTTTCAGTATTGGGGTGGGACGCTGGTAAAGTTCTTGACGATACCTTGGCGAGGGAGAGCATTCCGGGAAACCGGACTGCATGTCTCCGTTATCGACTGGGTCTGAATCTCCCTTCTTGAAGGGCCGCCTACGGGCCGCCCGGCGTTGAAGGTCGCAACAGACCTCCGCCCTTGCTGAACACCGTTTTAGTTACGAGGAGTTACACATATGTCTGAGCAGAAGCTCGCAGCAGAAGTCCGCACTGAATTCGGCAAGGGTTTCGCCCGCCGCGCCCGCATGGCCGGCCAGATCCCTGCTGTTATCTACGGCCACGGCGCCGAGCCGATCCACATCACCCTGCCGGCGAAGTCAACCACGCTGGCTGTCCGCGTGGCCAACGCGCTGCTGTCCCTGGACATCAACGGCGAAGACCACCTGGCCTTGGTCAAGGACATCCAGCGCGAACCCATCAAGCAGATCATCGAGCACATCGACCTGCAGACGGTCCGCAAGGGCGAGAAGGTCACCGTGGACATCTTCGTCCACGTTGTTGGCGAGCTTGCCCCGGGCAACGTCTTCAACCAGGAACTCACGGTCATCTCCCTCGAGGCCGAGGCAACCCACCTGCCTACCTCCATCGAGGTTGACATCGAAGGCCGCAGCGCAGGCGAGCACATCCACGCCTCCGATCTGGTCCTTCCGCAGGGCTCGGTCCTGCTGACCGACGCTGACGCCCTGATAGTCAACATCTCCGAGGCCACCGAGGTCACCGACGAAGAAGCTTCCGAGACTGCCGCTGGGGCGTCCGCCGAGGCCGCTGCCGAGTAATCACGGCTCAATGGCACAGGTGGCCGGATCCCTGACGGGGTCCGGCCACTGCCATTTCCGCACCACCTTAGGATTAACCCATGACTGACACCTGGCTGATCGTTGGCCTCGGGAACCCCGGGGCCGAGTACAAGGGCAACCGGCACAACGTCGGCCAGATGGTCCTGGACGAACTCGCCAGCCGGATGGGCGCCAGCTTTAAGACCCATAAGGCCCGTGCCCAGGTGCTCGAAGGGCGCCTGGGGATCGGCGGCCCCCGGGTTGTCCTGGCCAAACCTATGAGCTACATGAACGTCTCCGGCGGGCCGGTGGCGGCCCTTGCGAATTTCTACGGAATCGGACCAGACCACGTAGTCGCGGTGCACGACGAGATTGACATCCCCTTTAACACCGTGAAACTGAAAACCGGCGGGGGCGAGGGCGGCCACAACGGACTTCGGGACATCTCCAAGGCACTCTCCACCAAGGACTACCTGCGGGTGCGCGTCGGGGTGGGCCGGCCTCCCGGCAGGATGGACACCGCCGATTACGTCCTGCGTGATTTTGCCGCAGCTGAGCGGAAAGAGCTGCCGTTCGTGCTGGACGAGGCTGCGGACGCAGTGGACATGCTGGTCCGGAACGGCCTGACGGCAGCCCAGCAAAAGTTCCACCCGGCGAAGTCTGAACTGTAGCAAAAATAACTTAAACGCCTTCTTCCCTGTTTACCTGTCTGTGCCAGGGGGTAGTCTTCTTCGTAGGCGGGGGAGCGATGGGGCTTAAATCCCGCTTTAGCGGGATGTAGGGGATAAGTTCATGTCAATCGAGCCACTCAGCTGGAGACGTGGGTCAACGCTCAACGACGTTGGGCCGCACACGGACACCGCTGGCACTTCGGAGCTTCAAGGATGGTCGGCGCCTGCCAGAAGCGCCAACCTGGAAGCTGTCCGGACTGCGCTGACCAGCAAGGACTCCCTGGGCGTGGTCATTACCGGCGGCCGGGGTGTTGGCAAGTCGTCCCTGGCCCGGACCGCTGTATCTGAGCTCGGCCCCGACGTCTGGACTTTGCAGTTGCGAAGCGGGACAACCGCTGCGAAGACTCCCTATGGATGCCTGGCCTTCCTGCTGGCGCGGCTTCCGCAGGCGTACATGGGCTCGCCAACCGCCATCCTTCGCGGCATCACATCTCTCATTAAGAGCGATGCCGCCGGGCGCCACTGCGTCATCACGCTCGACGCCGCAGGAAGCATCGACGACATGAGCGCCGGAGTGCTTTTGAACGTCCTCATGACCGGGACAGCCCGCATCGTCGCAGTGGCACCGAAGAGCAGCGATCTTCCAGCTGATTTCCACTGGCTCCTCACGGACCGCCGGCTGACCGAAGTCAGGCTGGACAACCTAAATGAGCTCCAGACCCGCCAGGTGCTGTTGTCCCTGCTGGGGCATCGCGTTTCCGCCTCCCTGGTGAGTACCTGCCACAGTATGGTGGGCGGAAATCCGCTGTTGCTAAAAGCGCTCGTCACCGAACAGCAGCAATCCGGCAACCTGGTGCTCGCGGATTCGGTATGGACCCTTCGCGACAAGGTGGTGCTCGACGGCGCAGCCAGCCTTGAGGACATCGTCAGGTCCCGGTGGGCCAGGACTACCCCCCAGACCCGGGAAGTCATCGAGATGCTGTCCTGCGCCAGAAGCGTGGAGCTTTCCCGGCTCACTGCCCTTTACGGTGCAGGAATCGTGGCGGACATGGAGGATGCCGGCCTGCTCGATATCGACGATTCGGACAGCCGCTGGGTGTCGCTCACGGAAAAATATCTTGGCGATGTTGTCCGGTCCTGGCTCAGTATCGCCCGCCGCCGGGAGCTGCGGGACGTGCTCCTGGACGGCACGGTGCCGGATCCGTCATCCATGACGGTGGATGAACTGATGGCCTTTGCCGCCTGGACCCACGAGTGCGAGGCCGAACTGGATCCGGCCATGGCACTGGCGGCCGCGGAGGCTGCCGTCCAGCTCTTTGACCCGCATTTTGCCCTGACCTACGCCGAGACGCTCAAGAGAAACGACCCGCAGTGGGTTCCCGGCCAGCGGCAGAAAGCCGCCGCCTACCTTCTGCTTGACCTGCCGGTGCAGGCCATGGCAGCCCTGGACGACATCTCCCAGCCGCAATTGGACAACCTAGGCGTTGAGGAATATGCCCGCGTCGTTGCTGCGAAGTCACGGGTTATGGTGTGGCTGCCGGAACTTACGGACAGGGTTCCGAAACTCCTGGAGGAGGCAAGGAGCAGGCTTGGAGTCGCCGCCGGGGCGGCAGAGGACTGGCCGGCCCCGCTGGCCATGGCCGCCAACCGGATCAGCCTCAGTGAGTTCGAGTACAAGGGCTTCGTGGGCGATTATGCTTCCATGATCCCTGCCCTTGAAGAGGCCTCGGATCCCGCCCGGAACCCGGATATCGGGTTCCGGATGAACTCGGCGGTCATCCTGATGACCGCTTTGTCCTTGACCGGGCGCGAAATGGACGCACTGGGCCTCATGAGGCAGCTGGGGGGCCAGATCTCCGACGCCGCCCAGATCGTTGGTCTCCGTGAGCACTTCACTGAACAGGCGTACTCCGTGCTGCTGACCGCCGGGCAGTGGCGCCGGTGCATTGACCTTTTGGACCCGCCCGCCACCCGTGAAGCGCACCGGCTCCCATACCGGAGCGCTGCCGCCGAGCTGGCAGCCGGAACCGCCTACGTGTATTCGGGCCGGGGTGCGGCTGCCCTGGATCCGCTATTGTCCGCAGCAGCACAGCTGGAGCTGCGGCCTGTGCAGAGCGCGCTGCATGCTGCCTATGCCGCCACTGCCCTGGCCTATGCCCAGCTCGGCAATGCCGGGCAGGCACGCAAGTACCTGGAAAAGCTTCGACGGCCAGCCGGACCCTGCAGCTTTGCCACCCGCAGCATCATTGAGTTCTGCGCTGACATGGCCGGCCGTTGGCTGGGGGAGGGCGACGCCGTTGCCCGCCTCAGGGAGTCAGCCCGGCAAAACATCGCGGCCCGAAGATACACCCTGGCCGGGATCAGTCTGCTGGGGGCGACCGTCAACGGGACTGAGCCTGACTTCCGGCTCATGGAGGAAGTGGCGGGTCACCGGCAGGGTCCGCTCGCGGAAATCTCACGCCTGATCGCAGTGGGGAGCAGGACAAAGGACGCCAAAACCCTCCTTGCCGGCGGGGAACTCGCGGCGACGCTGGAACTTGATGCGGTGGAAGCCAGATGCATGGCTTTGGCAGTGGACTACGCGCGCCAGTCAGGGGATTCGCTGTCGGCCAGGACAGCCCAGGCAAGGCTTGATATCCTGGCTGCCACCGTGGCGAGCCTGCCGATCGTGCCCAGCAGCGGCAGCCCACTCCTGACCAGCAGGGAGCGGCAGATTGCCCGGCTCGCAGGCAGGGGGGCATCCAACCGGGACATCGCGCTGGAGATGGGTGTCTCTGTCCGGACCGTGGAAGGCCATCTGTACCAGGTCTTCACCAAACTAGGGGTAACTTCCAGGGGTGATTTGACTGGACTCGTCTAATGGCCACACTCCGAAACCGGGATCGGCATATCGTATGCTGACGGGCCGGCGGGAACCGCTGGACCGGATCTGCAACGTTATCCGCAGCCGCACCAGCCTGGCGGTGTTCCTGATGGCAGGGCCCGGCATCGGCAAATCGGCCCTGACCGAAGCCATCACCGAGCGCCTTTCCGCGGAAATGATCATTGTGCACATCCACGGAAGCTCGTCGCTGGCCGGGGTTCCCTTCGGTGTACTGGCCCCCTACACCTCGGAGCTGACGGCTGAGGACTCTGTTTCCCCGGTGGCGGTCCTGAGGTCGGTGTGGACCTACTTCGAGAAACTCAAGGCCGGCAAGGACACGCCGCTCTTGCTGGTGGTGGACGACGCCCACCACCTGGATGACGCATCGGCCGGCATCGTGGCAGACATGATTTCAGCCGGATGGGCCAGTGTGGTGGCGGCGGGCAGGCCGCGCCCAGGACTCCCGCAGCCGCTGGACCAGCTCTGGTACGACGGCCTGGCGGACCGTGTGGATCTCAGGCCCCTGAACCGGGAACAGATCGAAGAAGTCCTCGCCCACGTACTTGACGGAACCGTCCCTGCCGGAACGGTTGACACCATCTGGAGCGCTTCCGGCGGAAACCCCCGGATCCTGGACGCAGTGCTCCATGACGCCGCCGAACGGGGGCTGCTGGCCAAGCGGAACGGGATCTGGATGCTGCTTGGGCCACTGCCGGCGGACGGCGCAAGGCTCACTGCTGTTGTCACGAAGGATCTCCTCGGGCGCCGCCACGACGAGCAGGAAGCCCTTAAACTCACCGCGTTGGCCGAGCCCGTGTCCCGCAAGGTGATAGAGGACATCTGCGGAGCCCAAGTGGTCCGTTCCTTGCTGGACCAGCAAATGATTGTGGAGAACTCCGGCCACCCTGCCGGGCTGCGGATGTGGAATGCCTTGGTCGGCCAGGCATTCAGGACAAACATCTCCGTCTCACGGAGCCTGCAGCTGTTGGAGAAGGTCCGCGGCCAGCGTGATGCGCCAGCCGGTGCCGAAGGCCGGCTCAGGGCCGTGGAATGGGCACTGGAATGCGGACAGCGCGTGTCCGACGCCGAATTGCTCGAAGCGGCGAGAACCGCCGTGGCCCGGTTTCGCAACGAAAGCGCCCGGCTTATTGCGGCAAGGGTGCACGATCCGGTCCTGGTGCCGCATGCCCAGGCCGTCCAGGCACGTGCGTTGTTCAACCAGGGCAATTACGCGGAGGCCGCCAGCGTCCTGGACGGATGCTGGCTCCAGCTGGCGGGGAGCTCCGAAGCCGCACACGTACTGATGCTCAGGGCATTATCCCATCAGGCTCTGGGCAAACCGATGGAAGCCCTCGCGGCAGAATCCCGGGAGCTCCTTGACCAGGCCGGCCTTAGCGTCCCGGCGCCGCCCCCAGCTGACAACACCTCGGACAGAACAACTGAGAGCCCTTCCGACCCCGCCCCCAGATCCTGGCAGGACCAGATGCTTTACTTGCTTGAACTCGCGGCAGCGGGCAACCACGAGGCCCTGGGCAGGGAAGTCCAGGACATCAGGAACCGCAACCCCGGAGCACCCGGCGACGACGCGCTCCGTACGCTGGGGCTGACACTTCTGGCTCAAACGCTGTCGGCCGCAGGGCGATCCGTCGAGGGGCTGGATGCTGCACTGCAGGCGGACTCCGAGCTTCCCTCCCTCCAGGACGGTCTGTTCTTCTTCACCGAATTCGTCCTGGGCAGGCTGGTGACCGGTCATGTGTCCACGGGGGATTGGGAGTCCGCCGAACGGGATCTGACCAAATACGTCGCCGAGCAGGCGCGGGGAGCCGCCACGTTCGGCGGCAGTGTCCAGGTCCTGCGCGGCTATTCACTTCTGCGGCAGGGCCGGATTGAGCGCGCCTACCAGATGCTGCTGCCAGCGGTGGAGGCACTTAGGCTCAATGACCCGCAGCAGCTGTTCCGGTTCGGTTCCGCGCTGGGCTTCTACGTTGCGGCGAGACTCGGCGACTCCGCCCAAGCGAAACGCCTGGAGCAGGACTATAAGGACTCAAATCACGGGCAGGCCCACGAACTCCTGGCGAAGGCCTATGCCGCTGCCGCTTCCGAGTACCTCGCGCGCGATGGTAAGGGCCTTGCCTCGCTCCACACGTTGGCCACCACTCCTGGGGTCTCCGCCAAGGCGGGAACCCTGCTCGAGTTCCTGGCGATCTGCTGGGATCTGGGTGACCACTCGGTGATTCCCCTGGTGCACTCCCTCGCGAAGGACGTCGAAGGACGTTGGGCGGCCGCGATGCTGACGTTGGCCCGGGTCTGGGAGTCCGCGGATGCCGATTCCCTGATGGCTACGGCCGCCAGCCTCGAGTCCTCCGGATTTGTGAACCTTGCCCGGGAGGCCTATGCGAGGGCAAGCACCCTTCTCGAGCAGTCGGGTGAACGCCGCCGTGCCAGGCAGGCGGTTGCCTTGCGGGAGAAGTGCGACCACGAGCTGGGGGAGCGGTTCAGGGAGGGACATTTCATCGCCGCCGCGCCCGCCGTGCATCTGACCCGCCGTGAACAGGACATCGTGGAGCTGGCTCTGCAGGGTCTTTCGGACCGGGAGATCGCCCAGAAGCTCATGGTGTCTGTGCGGACCGTGGAGGGCCACCTGTACCGCACCTACGTCAAGCTGGGCGTGCGGAGCCGCGACGAATTGGCCTCTGCACTTCCCAAGTAAGTAGGCCGGCAGTCCTGCTTCCGATGCCGTCCGCCGTTCTCCGGTGGGCCCGCCGTGATGGTCCATGCGCAGGCGGCACTCCTACGTGGTGGATCAAGTAGGTGGTGGATCAAAAAATCCGCGTATCGGCTGGGCGTGTCCCGAGTACGGCTCCGGAAAAGACGAGTACCGCCTACTCGTGTACTCCGGTGCTCCACACGATTTACTAAGAGAGGCAAGAAAAAGCAGCCAGACGAGGCCGCAGATCCTGCCAAATAGACATTCCAGGCCTCTTTTTGCACCAACATCCCGGCCCGCAGGGGCCGGACGCAGACGGGGCCGGCGACGTTAGAGTCTTCTGAGACCGAGGCTCTCCCCCCAGCCGTCGCCGGCCCTCATTTCCGACGGCTGAAGCCCGGAGCGACTGTGGCGGCTAACCCCTTGGGGAGGCCGCCACAGCCGTGCTGTGGGACAATTGAGTGTCAATCAATTGGCATCTCAAGGAGTTAGCTTGGCCTTAGTATCAACGCCTGCCACGCTGGAACGCGCGTTGCCGGCCATGGATAACGCCGAGGTTCTGCGGATCCGGAATGATTTCCCCGTGCTGGACCAGCTGGTGAACGGACGGCCGCTGGTCTACCTGGATTCGGGGGCCACGTCGCAGAACCCGCTGAGCGTGATAGAGGCGGAGCAGGAGTTCTATGAGCAGCGGAACGCGGCGGTGCACCGCGGTGCGCATCACCTCGCCGTGGAGGCCACGGAGGTCTTCGAAGACGCACGCCAGACGGTAGCGGAGTTCATCGGGGCGGACTACGCGGAAACAGTGTGGACCTCCAACGCCACCGAGGGCCTCAACCTCATCAGCTATGCACTGTCCAATGCCGCGTTGTGGGCCGCGCAGGGCCGAGGGGACGCACGGCTGAAGGAGCTGGCAGTGGGTCCCGGTGACCAGATCGTGGTCACCGAAATGGAGCACCATGCCAACCTGATCCCCTGGCAGGAGCTCGCTTTCCGTACCGGTGCCACGTTGCGCTATATCCCCATCGATGACGCCGGCGCCCTGCGGATGGACCTAGCCGCTGACATCCTTGGAGACCGCACCAAGCTGCTCGCCTTTACCCATGCGTCGAACGTGCTGGGAACCATCAACCCGGTGCGGGAACTGGTAGCCTTGGGCCGGAAGGCGGGGGCCCTGGTGGTCCTCGACGCCTGCCAGTCAGCCCCGCACCTGCCCTTGGACGTTAAGGGACTGGACGTTGACTTCGCGGTCTTCTCCGGCCACAAGATGCTCGCGCCCACCGGGATCGGCGTCCTGTACGGGAAAGCGGACATCCTGGATGCCCTGCCGCCGTTCCTCACCGGCGGTTCCATGATCACCACCGTTACCATGGAGCGGGCCGAGTACCTACCGGCGCCGCAGCGTTTCGAGGCGGGCACGCAGCGGATTTCCCAGGCGATAGCCCTGGCCGCGGCCGCAAACTACCTCAGCGAAACCGGCCTGGACCGCGTCCATCGCTGGGAATCGGAACTCGGCCAGCGCATGGTCTCTGGGTTGGAAGCCATTCCTGGAATCCGTGTCCTGGGGCCGGCCGCCGGGCAGGAGAGGATAGGCCTCGCGGCGTTCGACGTTGACGGCGTGCACGCCCACGACGTCGGACAGTTCCTGGATTCCCGGGGAATCGCCGTCCGAGTAGGGCACCATTGCGCCCAGCCGCTGCACCGCCGCCTGGGCCTCACCGCTACAACCCGGGCCAGCGCCTATCTTTACAACACCACCGACGACGTCGATGCTTTCCTGGACGCCGTTTCCGGGGTCCGCACGTACTTCCGCGTATAGCGCCCGGCCCACCGAAGGTATGTGAACATGAGCCTTGACCAGCTGTACCAGCAGATCATCCTTGACCATTCCAAAACCCGGCACGGCAGCGGACTTGCCGAAACCGCAGCCCCCCAGGGCGCGTCCACCGGCCAGTCACACCAGCTCAACCCCGTCTGCGGCGATGAAGTCACCCTCCGCGTAGCCGTTCACAGCGGCAAGGTGGCGCAGATCTCCTGGGACGGTGAAGGCTGCTCCATTTCCATGGCGTCGGCGTCCGTCCTGAGCGAGATGGCCGAAGGAATGTCCGTGGCGGAACTGCACGAGATAATCGACAACTTCCGCGAAGTCCTGCGGTCCCGGGGCAAGATCCACGCAGATCCTGAAATCCTGGGGGATGCGGCGGCGTTCGAAGGAGTGTCCCGCTACGCCGCCCGCGTCAAATGCGCCATGATCTCCTGGGTAGCAGCCGAGGACGCCCTGAACCAGGCCTCCTGATCCGTCCGGCATCCATCCGGCATCCTTCCGGCACAGCCGAAGAACCGGGACGCGTCACCGCCTGGGCCGGCTCCGACCACAGATGCTGTCAGGACTTGCGCTCGAAAAGGTCAGGCACGCCGTCGCCGTCGGCGTCGCTCCGTTCTGCCTCTTGCACTGCATGGTAGTGCCTGTTCCGCAGACGGAGCACAACGGTGGCCAGCAGGGCAGCGATGAGAGAACCGGAGAGAATTGCCACCTTCGCGTGGTCATCATGCGTTGATCCGGATCCGAAGCTCAGTTCCGCGATGAGCAGTGAGACGGTGAAGCCCACCCCCGCCAGCAGCGCAAGGCCCGCCACATCGATCCAGGCGAGGCCATCATCGAGCTTTGCCCTGGTTGTTTTGGTCAGCACATAGGTGGTGCCGAACACGCCGATCGTTTTTCCGGCCACCAACGCCGCCACAATGCCGAGTGCCACAGGATCGGCCAGCGCCGACTGGAAGCCCTGGAGTCCGCCGATGGCCACGCCCGCCGAGAAGAAGGCAAACACCGGCACGGCGAATCCTGCTGAGAGCGGGCGGAGCCGGTGCTCCAGGGATTCGGCCATCCCAGCCCCCGTTTCACCGCGCTTCCTGGAGGCCAGCACAGGCACGGCGAAGCCGAGCAGGACGCCGGCTACGGTGGCGTGGATTCCTGAGGCATGGACAAGCGCCCAGGTTGCCGCTGCCAGCGGGAGCAGCAGGTACCAGCTGCGGACCCTCTTCTGGACCAGCAGGGTGAACAGGCCCAGCGGTATCAGCGCTGCCAGAAGCAGGAAAGGCTGCAGGCCGGAAGAGTAGAAGAAGGCGATGATGCCAATGGCAAGCAGGTCGTCCACTACCGCCAGGGTCAGCAGAAACGTGCGGAGGGCTGCGGGAAGGTGGGTGTTGATGACCGCCAGTACCGCCAGGGCAAAGGCAATGTCGGTGGCTGTGGGGATGGCCCAGCCCCGCAGGCTGTCAGCTCCCTGGCCCAGGTTGATCAGGGTATAGATGATGGCGGGGACGGCCACGCCGCCCACCGCCGCGGCCACCGGAACCACTGCCTTGGAAAAAGTGCGTAGCTCGCCAGCGACGAACTCGCGTTTGAGCTCCAGACCGGCGATGAAGAAGAAGATGGCCAAGAGGCCGTCTGAGGCCCAATGACCCAGGGACAGGCTGAGGTGCCAGGGTTCATACCCCACTTTGAGGTCGCGCAGCTCAAAGTAGGCTGCGGCCGCCGGCGAGTTCGCCCAGATCAAAGCGGCTGCGGTGGCCACCAGGAGCAGTGCTCCGCCAACCGTCTCCAGCCGCAGGATCTCGGAGATCCGTAAGTACTCGGGGTAGCTCGAACGGCTGAGGACCTTGACAGCAAGGAAGGGACGGTGAGGGCGGTCCGCCATGAAGGCTCCTGGAGTCTAAAGGGGTCGGCAAAACTATTGCCGACCAGACTTCCCGGCGCACCTGTTTTCCAGTCTAGCCGAGCATGGCAGTAATCCCGATCACCGCGGTGGCGGCGCCCAGAACCATGGAGACAACCACCAGCACAACGTGGACGGTGAGGAACTTGGTGGCTTTGCCGGCCGCGTCCCGGGCCCTGGAGTCCTTCATGACGCGGCGCAGGAACTGCGGCCAGACCACCAGGGACCAGACGCCGGCGATGACCAGGATCAAGGCCGCGAACAGGGGGAGCTGCATGGCCTCAGTGGCTTTCGAGCCAGGCCTGCGCCTGTTGCGATTGGATGTTCAGTGCTTTGGACACCATGGGCTCCGCCGCTTCAGCAATCTTGCCGCCGAGGAAGGGCACGGACGAAGTCACGTTTCCTTCCAGCTCAACGCGGGTGCTGCCGTCCTCCGCTACAAGGCGCTGGACGGCGGTTACATCGAGGGGGGCGCCGGCGATTTTCAGGGTGATGTTGCTCTGGCGGGACCCATCAGCGGCCGGGGCGTCCCAGTTTTCCACCTGGGTTACTGTCAGCTTTTCGCCCACGAACTTGCGCGCAATTTCCGGCAGGCGGGTGGTGGGCAGGGTGCGGACGGACGTGGTGCTGAAGGCCCCGGCAGGGTCTCCGGCCACGGCGAAGGATTCCAGGGTTCCGCCAACGAATTCACTCGTGTGGCGCTGGAAATCCTCGTTGATGAAGACAGCTGCGACGCTGCCGACGGCGTGCGGAAGGGTGGTGGTTGCACTCAGTGCCATGGGTCCTCCAGGAAGTTGGGGTCAGAACGTTTTTTGCTCCCACACATCCTACGGTGATGCCTGCTCCTTCTTCGAACCGGGTTCCAGCCCGGGGATTGTCCGGGCGGCCGGAGGGATGGCCGCGGGCGCACCTTCCACTGCCGCGCGGTAGGCTGGGAGCACCCGGAATTCTCACGAATTTCGGGTATTCGTGTTGCCTGCATCCCCGTGATCCCATCAGGAGCTTCAGTCATGAGCCTCAACGGCCCCTCTCTCACCGGTTTGCGCCGTGTCCTCGCCGGAGACCAGACCTTCGCCCGTGTCCAGGCCGAAGCCGCCAGGGGTTTCGCTGTCCGAGGCCAGGACTACCAGATCAGTGCGCCTGCAGGATTACGGGCTGTGCTCCTCGCCGAGATGGCGGACGGCCTGGCGGGGTTTGCCGATCAGGATGGTAAGCGCGACGGCGGGACGCCGGCTGTGGTTCTGGCCGTCACCGCCACGGGTCGCGAGGCAGAAGATCTGACTGCGGCCCTCCGGGCTTACTTACCCGCCGATTCGGTGGCCGAATTCCCCAGCTGGGAAACCCTTCCACACGAGCGGCTCTCGCCACGCTCGGACACTGTGGGCCGGCGCTTGTCCGTACTGCGCCGGCTCGCTCACCCGGAAAGCTCGACGGCGGGCCGGCTGCGCGTTGTGGTGGCTCCGGTGCGCGCTGTGGTCCAGCCGCTGGTCGCCGGACTGGGTGAACTGGTTCCGGTCACGCTGAAGGTTGGGCAGGAGGTGCCGTTCTCCGAGGTGGTGCGGAGCCTGGCCGACGCAGCCTATGCCCGGGTGGACATGGTCACTCACCGTGGCGAGTTCGCCGTGCGGGGCGGCATCATTGACGTCTTCCCGCCTACGGAGGACCACCCCATCAGGGTGGACTTCTTCGGCGATGAGGTGGACCAGATGCGCTGGTTCGCCGTGGCAGACCAGCGTTCACTGTCAGGGGCGGGCGTCCACCACCCCGGCGAACTGCACGCCCCGCCCTGCCGCGAAATCCTGATCACGCCGTCGGTCATGTCCCGCGCCGCAACCCTGAAGGCCCAGCTGCCCGCGGCTGCGGACATGTTGGAAAAGATTGCCGGCGGCATCGCAGTGGAAGGGATGGAGTCCCTGGCACCAGTGCTGGTGGACGCGATGGTGCCCTTCGTTGAGCAGCTGCCGGCGGGCTCGATTTCGGTGGTTATCGAGCCGGAGAAGGTCCGCACCCGTGCCCATGACCTCGCCGCGACTAATGAGGAATTCCTGGAAGCGGCGTGGTCCACGGCATCGGACGGCGGAACCGCACCGCTCGACTTGAGCTCCCAGGCATCGGCTGCCCTGCATTCGGCGAGCTTCCGTTCCCTGACCGAGACCCGCAGCTCGTCCCTGGCACATGAGGTGTCATGGTGGTCCATCACGTCGCTGGCTACCGACGAGGAACTGCTGCCGGAGGTCGACGTCCTGAATCTGCACGCCCGGGAACCCCGCGGCTACCAGGGCGATGTGGCTGAAATGATGGACTTCATCGGTTCGCACGTGCGGGACCAGTGGCGGATCGTGGTGGCCACTGAAGGCCCCGGCCCGGCGCAGCGGCTGGCGGAACTGTTCCACGACGCCGACATCCCGTGCGCCCGGGTGGACACGTTGGACAAGGAGCCGCAGGCCGGCATCATCGAGGTGACCACGGCCGCCGTCGGACGCGGTTTTGTCCTGGAGAACCTCAAACTCGGGCTGCTGACGGAGGCGGACCTGCTGGGACGGACCTCCGCGGGGTCAACCAAGGACATGCGGCGCATGCCGTCGAAGCGGCGGAATGCCGTGGATCCGCTGCAGCTCATCGCGGGTGACCACGTGGTGCACGAACAGCACGGAATCGGCCGGTTTGTTGAGCTCATCCAGCGCAAGGTGGCCGGCGGTGGCGACGGTGTGCGCGAATATCTGGTCCTGGAGTATGCACCGTCAAAGCGGGGCGCCCCGGGGGACCGGTTGTTTGTGCCCACCGACCAGCTGGACCAGGTGACCCGTTACGTCGGCGGTGACACCCCCGTGCTCAGCAAGATGGGCGGCTCGGACTGGGCGAGCACCAAATCGAGGGCGCGCAAGGCTGTCAAGGAGATCGCCGGCGAGCTGATCCGGCTGTACTCGGCGCGGATGGCCTCCCGCGGCCACGCGTTCGGTCAGGACACTCCGTGGCAGCGGGAGCTTGAGGAGGCATTCCCCTACGTGGAAACGCCGGACCAGCTGACCACCATCAACGAGGTCAAGGCGGACATGGAGCGCGAGATTCCCATGGACCGGCTTGTCTCCGGCGATGTCGGCTACGGCAAGACGGAGATCGCCGTGCGCGCGGCGTTCAAGGCCGTCCAGGACGGGAAGCAGGTTGCGGTCCTGGTGCCCACCACCCTGCTGGCGCAGCAGCACTACGAGACCTTCACCGAGCGTTTCTCCGGCTTCCCGCTGCGGGTTAAGGCACTGTCCCGTTTCCAAGGGACCAAAGAAACAAAGGAGACCGTGGAGGGGGTCAAGAGCGGCTCCGTGGACGTCGTGATTGGCACCCACCGGCTGCTGTCCAAGGACTTCGCTTTCAAGGATCTCGGCCTGGTGATCGTGGACGAGGAGCAGCGGTTTGGCGTGGAGCACAAGGAAGCGCTCAAGAAGATGCGCACCAACGTGGACGTGCTGGCCATGAGCGCCACGCCTATTCCCAGGACCCTTGAGATGTCACTGACCGGCATCCGGGAGACCTCCACCCTGGCCACGCCGCCGGAGGAGCGGCATCCCGTGCTGACCTATGTGGGGCCGTACACGGACAAGCAGTCCTCCGCAGCCATCCGCCGCGAACTGATGCGTGAAGGCCAGGTGTTTTTTGTCCACAACCGGGTGTCCACCATCGAGCGGACCGCGGCGAAGATCCGTGAACTCGTTCCGGAGGCGCGGGTGGAGGTGGCGCACGGGCAGATGTCCGAAAGCCGGCTGGAGCAGATCATCGTGGACTTCTGGGAGAAGCGATTTGACGTGCTGGTGTGCACCACGATCATCGAAACCGGCCTGGACATTTCCAACGCGAACACGCTCATCGTTGATGGTGCCCACAAATATGGACTGTCCCAGCTGCACCAGCTCCGCGGACGCGTGGGCCGTGGCCGCGAGCGTGCCTATGCCTACTTCCTTTACCCCGCCGAGAAGCCGCTGGGCGAGGTGGCGCTGGAACGGCTCAAGGCCGTTGCTGCGCACAACGAGCTCGGGGCAGGCATGCAGCTGGCAATGAAGGACCTCGAAATCCGCGGTGCGGGCAACCTTTTGGGCGGGGAGCAGTCGGGCCACATCCAGGGCGTGGGCTTCGACCTGTACATCCGCCTGGTGGGCGAGGCCGTGGCGGACTACCGCGGCGACGCGGAGGAAAAGGCCGCCGAGATGAAGATCGAGCTGCCGGTGAACGCGCACCTGCCGCACGACTACGTGCCGGGGGAGCGCCTGCGCCTGGAGGCCTATCGCAAGCTGGCGTCGGCACTGACGCACGAGGCCATCGACGAGGTCCTGGCCGAGCTGGTGGACCGCTACGGCGAGCCGCCCCTGCCGGCGCAGAACCTCATCTCCGTGGCGCGCTTCCGGGTGGGGGCCCGCGAAGCAGGCCTGTCCGACGTGGCGCTGCAGGGCAACTTCATCAAATTCTCGCCGGCGCAGCTGCCGGAATCCAAACTGATGCGCCTGACCCGGATGTACCCCGGCGCCCAGTCCAAGCCTGCGCTGGACGCGGTGCTGATTCCGAAGCCGAAGACCGCAAAAATCGGTGGCCGCGACCTGCAGGACGCCGAGATCCTCGACTGGGCCAACGGGGTCATCCGCAATATTTTCTCCGACGCCCCATTGACAGTCGGTTAGCCGCGTGATGGGAGGACACCACGCCGCGTCTGGGGCCGCGGCGTGGGTGGCTATTGCCTCAACCGGGCCCTACACCTTCGGCTGGTATCCGCTGGATGCCACCGGCATCCTGATCGGCGGCATGGCAACGGCCGGAACCGCGCTGGTGTGCGACTGGGACCACCGCCACAGCACCGTGGCCCAGTCGCTGCCGCCACTGTCCAACGTGATCGCGGTTGGCATTGAAAACGCCAGCGGCGGTCACCGGCAGGGAACGCACTCGGTGCTCGGGGCGGTGTTCTTCGTCGTGCTGGCCACTATGGCGGGCCAGATCCAGCTGCAGACCGACTGGGGCCTGCTGTCGGTGGGCGCCGGCCTGCTGTGCATGTTCATGATCAACATTGCCGCCAAGGCGCTGAAGCTGTTCCCGAAATCAGGTTTCGTCAGCAACTGGATCTTCGCCCTGACGATGGCCGGGCTGGTCACCTGGTTCGCGCCGGACCAGTGGACCTGGCTCCCGGTCTCGATGCTGACCGGAGTGGTGGTTCATATCGTGGGGGACATGATCACCACCGGGGGAGTGCCGCTGCTGTGGCCGATCGTGATCAAGCCACCCAGGTTCTTGCGGAAACTGCCCGTGCTCAATGACGTGTGGAAGGCCAACGGCGCATTTTCCCTGCCGCTGCTGGGCAGGGCCGGCTCCCGGCGCGAGTGGCTGGTGCTGATCCCCGTGAGTGCCTACGCCATGGTGGGCATGTCCGTGGCCGCTTGGGCGCTGGCGCAGGCGCATTTTCCTGCCGCACTCGCGCTCGGAAGCACAGTGGTCAGCAGCCTGTTCGGCGCTGGCTGAGCCAAGAGCCGGGCAAGAACGCGAAGACGCTTAAAAGGCTGAGGCCCCGGAAAATCCGGGGCCTCAGCCTTTGGGCTTCAGCTGGTCCTAGTGCTCGCCAGCGGAATCTGAACGGCCCAGCACGGTCTGCGGGATCCAGAACGCCAGGCCGAAGAGAACCAGGCAGACGGCCATGGGCCAGGGATTGTCCAGCGTGAGGAAGGAGAGCGAGTAGATGGAGCCCAGGAACAGTGCCATCATGACCACAAACAGGGCAATGCTGGTCACGGGGCTGTTCTCGTTCTGGGGCGTCTGGACCGTGTTTCCGGACGTTGCGCTTTCGCTGGACACTGCAGTCTTGCTGGACATTCGTTCCTCCTTGGCCCCGCGGGGCTGAAACTGTGGCGGCTTCCGGTGCCCGTCAGTACGCGGATGAACCCTGTTCACCCTTGACGATGGCAATCCCGGAGCTGGCACCAATACGTGTTGCACCTGCAGCAATCATAGCCTGAGCGTCGGCCAGGGACCGTACGCCGCCGGAGGCCTTGACACCAAGATCAGGGCCAACGGTCCGCCGCATGAGCGCGACGTCCTCAGCCGTGGCACCGCCGCCGTTGAACCCGGTGGAGGTTTTCACGAAGTCCGCACCGGCCTCCACCGCTGACTCGCAGGCCAGGACCTTCTGGGCGTCATCAAGGAGCGCGGTTTCGATGATGACCTTCAAGATGGCCCCGCTCGCGTGGACTGCTTCTGCCACCGCGGCGATGTCCTCCACGAGGGCACCCTTGTCTCCGGCGCGTGCGGCGGCAATGTTGATGACCATGTCGATTTCGTCTGCACCGTCCAGCACGGCGCCGCGGGCTTCGAAGGTCTTCACATCGGTGGGTGAGGCACCCAGCGGGAAACCGATCACCGAGCAGGTCAGCACCCCGGTTCCCTTGAGCGCCGTCTTGACCGTCTTCACCCAGATCGGGTTAACGCAGACGGATTTGAAGCGGTACTCGGCGGCTTCGGCGCACACCTTGAGGATGTCGGCCTCGCTGGCTTCCGGCTTAAGCAGGGTGTGGTCGATGAAGGAAGCGATGCTGCCGGAGCCTGCGGTGCCGGTTCCGGCAGCGTGAACGGAAGGGGTGGCTTCGTTGCTCATGTTGTTTTCCTTCCAGGGGGCCTTTCCAGTGGCTTTGTGGGCCGCAGGCGCCATGATGTCCATGGCTCTTCAGGTGACCATCTTGCCACAGGGGTTGGCCGGCATCTGCCCGGGGAACTTGGCTGCTATGCGGCCTCCTGCACTTGCTGCCCGGCTGACGCCGCCGTCATCAGCTGGGTGGCGCAGGCCCCTGCTGCGGAGGCCGCTGCAACCAGTAGTCCAAGCCGCACGCCGTCGAACACTGCTGCGTCGCCGATTGCCCATACGCCCGGGACGGAGGTCCGGAAGTCCTGGCTGATCACGATGCCACCGTTGGGTGCCGTCCGGAGCCCTGCGCTGGCAGCGAGTCCGTCGCGGGGAACCCTCTCCTCCGCGAGGACCACCAGATCACCGTTCATGCTGCTTCCGTCCTCAAAGACGATTCCAGACGCGGCCAGTCCGGAAATGGAAGCCACCACCGATGCCGGGCGGACGGTGGTGCGGATAGGCCGTACGCCCCGTGCGCGGAGCACCGCCTCTGCCTGTCCTGCTGCCGCACCGGTGCCTACCAGGATCCCCAAGGGCCGCCGGCCCAGTTCCCGGGTGATTTCCTTGACTGCCTCGCCGATGCGGCTGGCGTCGTCGATGGTGGAGTAGCTCAGGCACCGGTTGGCACCCTCAACCGGGGACGCTACAGGCGCGGATCCGGTGGCGATGACCAGCTGGTCGTAGCTGAATTCCATCCCGTCCGCCGTGGTGACCCGGCGGTTGTCCGGATCGATGAAGCTGGCCGGCTGGCCGAACCGGACCGATACCTTCGGCAAAGCCGCAAGCTCCAGGAGCTCCTCCGGTGCGTCGTCCCTGTTGCTGAGTAGGGTGATGGTTCCACTGAACCGGGCGCGTTCCAGCTGGCTGACAAGGGCCTGCGCCGCCGGCCCTGCGCCGGCGATGAGGATGCGGGGAGCTGCGGAGATGGAAGTGGACGGTGCCGGAGCGGACATGTGCTGGCCCTTTCGCTGGCGGCCGCCTGCGTGCGCGGCCGGGAGTTCGTGATGAACCCCAGCGTAGGCCTCCGCCTTTTCCGCGGTGTTTCCCCGTTGTTGCCTGAATAACGGCCCATTTTCGCCAACGTTTACCGGCCGGTAACAGGTCGGGTGACCTGCGTCTCATCCGGACGGAAAGCGACACACGAGGCAGGCCCGGCGCGCTGACAACCGCGCTGAAGCACAGTCAGACGCGGATCCTGTAGCCCCTCTTGACCACGGTTTCCACCAGCCGGCCGTCCGGCAGCGACGAGCGGAGGCGGCTGACAGTCATGTCCAGTGCATGGACTGAGCCGCGCAGTTCCAGCAGGTCGGACAGCGATTCGCGGGACAGGACCGCGCCGCCTGCGCCGAGCAGCGCGCGGAGCAGCAGCAGGGGAGCAGGCGCAAGCTCCACGGGCTTCCCATCGATCCTCAGGCTGCGTCCGCGCAGCTCGATGTTGCCGGACCTGGTGTCCAGCCGCCGGACATGGTTGAGGGCGAGGTGTTCGACCACCAGCCGGATGAGCGCGCCCATGCGGAACCGCTCAGGAATCAGCGGCGTGACGCCGGCGTCGATCAGCGGCTGTGCCGTCACGGGGCCCACCACCGCGGTGGTGACGTTTGTCTTGAGGCTGTCGATGAGCTGCTTGTAGACGCCCATCTCGTGCGCGGTGCTCCACATGGCGTCCACAGCGGGTGCGCTGGTGAACGTCAGTACGTCCAGGTTGCCGCTGCAGGCCGCCTCGATGAGGCGCGGAAGCCGGTCCTCGCCGTCGGGCTTGACCCAGCGGTACGGGGTGACGGTCAGAACGGTGGCGCCGGACATACGGAGTCGCTCCAGCTGCCGGACGTCCGTATAGCCGTGCAGCTGCACGGCGACGGTTTTCCCGCGTACGCCTTCGGCGAGCAGCATGTCCACCAGTGTCGCGGTGGTTTCGTCGCTGCTGATTCCGACGTCGGCAAGGCCAGCCGCACGGACGGCGCCGCGGGCTTTGGGCCCGCGGACAAACATCCGGCACGCGCCAAGGGTCTCCAGCAGTTCCTCGCCGATGCCAAACGAGTCGGCAGCCTCACACCAGCGGCGCATGCCGTAGGCGGTCGTAGCGATGCACAGGTCCGGGCGGGCGGCGATGATGGCCCTGGTGTCCTCGATCAGGCGGATGTCCTCCTGCACCGGGGCGATCTTCAGCGCGGGGGCGTGAAGTACCTCTGCGCCGCGGCGTTCCAGGGCCTCAATGAGGTCCCGGGAGCGCCGGTGCGAGGTAACTCCGATGCGGAAGCCCTCCAGCGGGGAATCCGCACCCTCCTGCGCGGGTGCCTCTTCAAGCTGCGGCGGTTCGGCCGGTGCAAGTGCATTCATGGGGTCCAATCCTTTCATGACCCCAGCAGCGAGGCCGCCAGCCTGTCCAGGTCGGCGGCGGCCTCAGCATGCCCGCGGTTGGCTTCAGCCACCCGAACCACCTCGCCGATGACCAGGACCGCAGGGTTGGTGCAGCCGGAGGCCGCGCCCACAATCGTGCCCAGGTCCGCGATGGTGGTCCGCTGTCCGGGGCGGTAGCCGCGTTCCACCACGGCCATGGGCATGTCGTGCCGCATGCCCGCCTTGCGCAGCCCGGCCGCCAGCTGGTGCAGGGTGCCGATGCCCATCAGCACCACAATGGTGCCGCCCAGGCCTGCGAGGTGCTCGTGTTCCTTCGCCGTGAGCGGCGCATGGCCGGAGACGACCGTAAACATGTGGCTGACTTCACGGTGGGTTACAGGAATTCCGGCGGCTGCCGGAACGGAGATCGCACTGGTGACGCCGGAGATCACACGGACCTTGACGCCCGCGGCAACGCAGGCAGCAACTTCCTCGCCCCCGCGGCCAAAGACATAGGGGTCACCGCCCTTAAGGCGCACAACGTTCTTGCCAGCCAGGGCGCTTTCGACCATCAGCTTTTCGATGTCTCCCTGGCTGACCTTGTGGTGTCCGGGC
This sequence comes from Arthrobacter pascens, assembly GCF_030815585.1. Lineage (NCBI taxonomy): Bacteria > Bacillati > Actinomycetota > Actinomycetes > Micrococcales > Micrococcaceae > Arthrobacter > Arthrobacter pascens. The sequence continues at coordinate 3,010,374 of NZ_JAUSWY010000001.1, read as the reverse complement.
TTCTTGCCCACGTCCACGAGTTCGGCCGAGGCCAAGGACGGCAGCTCCTGGTACGGAGCCAAACGGTCATAGAACACAATGTCGGCGTCGCGCAGTGCGTTGACTGCGGCAACTGTCAGCAATTCCGTAGTGCCCGGGCCGCCGCCCACCAAGGTGACGTGGCCTGCCGGGCCGGCGGCAGGCTCGGCAGCCACGGGGATGCCGGTTTCCCTGCAGCGGTCAAAGAGCGCGTCCCAGCCGGGCTGGCCGTCGTTGACGGCCGCCACCAGGAAAGGACGTTCGGGCAGCGGGCCGTCATGCGCGGCACCCTGCGGGGTGCTGAGCCGGTAGACGACGGCGCCGGCCGCCTCGTAGCGGCGGACCGCCTGGCGAGCCGCGTTGTCCGAGCCGGTGACCAGGACTTCGCGGCCGGTGAGATCAATGCTGAGCTGCATGCCTATACCTCGTTCTCATCGCGGGGCCTCATCGGGATGGAAGATCCGATCAGGACCTTCCCTTTTTCCTCTGCCGTGGCCGGACGGAACTGGCCGCGCTCGTCGGGAACAAAGGTGATGGAATCGTCCTTCTGGTCCGGGGCGTTGACGAAGGAACGGAACCGGCGCAGGCGCTCGGGATCCTTCAAGGTGTCTGCCCACTCGTCCACGTACGTGTCAACGTGCTTGGCCATGGCGGCCTCGAGCTCCTCGGCGATGCCCAGCGTGTCATGGATCACAACGTCCTCGACATGCTTGATGCCGCCGTCGAGCTCCTCCTGCCAGCGCGCTGTGCGCTGCAGGCGGTCAGCGGTGCGGATGTAGTACATGAAATAGCGGTCGATGTACTTCAGCAGGGTTTCGTCGTCGAGGTCCTTGGCCAGCAGCTGGGCGTGCGCCGGGGTGGCACCGCCGTTGCCGCCGACGTACAGGTTCCAGCCGTCCGCGGTGGCGATCACGCCGACGTCCTTGCCGCGGGCCTCGGCGCATTCACGGGCACAGCCGGAGACGCCCATCTTCAGCTTGTGCGGGCTGCGCAGGCCGCGGTAACGCAGTTCGAGCTGGATGGCCATGGCCACCGAATCCTGCACGCCGAAGCGGCACCATGTGGAACCGACGCAGGACTTTACCGTCCGCAGGCTCTTGCCATAGGCCTGGCCGGATTCGAAGCCGGCGTCCACCAGTTCCTTCCAGATTTCGGGAAGCTGCTCCAGCCGGGCACCGAACATGTCGATGCGCTGGCCGCCGGTGATCTTGGTGTACAGGTTGTACTTCTCGGCCACGGCGGCAATGACCCCAAGCTTCTTCGGGGTGATCTCGCCGCCGGCAATGCGGGGAACCACCGAGTAGGTGCCGTCCTTCTGCATGTTGGCGAGGGCGCGGTCGTTGGTGTCCTGCAGGGTGCCGCGGCCTGCGTCCAGGACGTAGGCATTGTGCTGGCTGGCGAGGATGGAGGCGATGGTCGGCTTGCAGATATCGCAGCCGGCGCCGGTGCCGTACTTGGCCATGATCTCTTCGAAGGAGGTGAGCTCCAGCACGCGGATGGCGTCGAACAGTTCCTGGCGGGACAGCTCGATGTGTTCGCAGAGGGCCTTGGAGACTTCGACGCCGGACTTGGTCAGCTCGCCTTCCAGGAGCTTCTTCAGCATCGGGACACAGGAACCACAGCTGGTCCCGGCGCGGGTGCAGCCCTTCAGCTCGCCAAGCTCCTGGACGGGAGCGTTACCTTCGCAGGCGCCGCAGCCGTTGACGGTGTCGCGGATTGTTCCTGCCGTCACGTTGTTGCAGGAACAGAGGATGGCGTCATCCGGGAGTTCGGTGTCGGGTGCTTCGCCGCCGCCGGCAGCCGTCAGGTAGGCGCCGGGCTCAGCCGAGAGTTCGCGGCCCAGGAGCGGGCGCAGGCTGGTGTACGGCGTAGCGTCGCCGACGAAAATGCCACCCAGGAGGGTCTTGGCATCATCGGTGGTGACGATCTTCTGGTAGACACCGCGGGCGGGGTCGGCGTAGACGATTTCGAGTGCGTGCTCAGTCTTGGCGAATCCGTCACCGAAGCTGGCAACGTCGACGCCGGACAGCTTGAGCTTCGTGGCTGTGTCGAAGCCCGGGAAGGTGGCCTCACCGCCATGAAGGCGGTCAGCGACGATCTCCGCCATGGTGTTGGCGGGCGCCACCAGGCCAAGGCACATGCCGCCGAAGTTCGCGACTTCACCGATGGCGAAGATGCCGGGGATCTCGGTTTCGCAACCGTCGGTCACAACAACACCGCCGCGCGGGCCCAGCGAGAAGATCTGCTCCTCGCCCTCTGCTGCACGGAAGAGCTCATCCCGCGGCCGAACGCCGATCGCGACGATCACAAGATCAGCGTCGATGATGCGGCCGTCAGCCATGAGGACGCCGGTGACCTGGCCGTCGTCGTCGGACAACACCTCGGAGGGGAACACGCCGCTGTGGACTTCGAAGCCCTTGGCCTTGATAAGCCGGCCCATCGCCTGGCCTGCGCCCTCATCGAGCTGCGTGGCCATCAGCCACGCTGCGCCATCGATGACGACCGGGCTGGCTCCCAGCTGCTCCGTGCCGGCAGCCGACTCCAGGCCCAGGAGGCCGCCGCCGATAGTGACTGCTTTGACCTTGCGGCCAAGCTTTTCCTTGAGTTCGGCAATGGCCTTATTGATGGCCCATACGTCCTCGAGCGTGCGATAGACGTGTGTGTGCTCGGCGCCGGGGATCGGCAGGCGGGCCGCATTCGATCCCGTCGCAACCACGAGGGCGTCGTAGGAATAGGTGTTGCCGGCTGCAGTCTCCACGGACTTGGCTTCGGGGTTGACCTTAACCACACGCTCGCCCGTGCGCAGTTCCAGTGCCTCGTGGCCCCACATGGACGCGTCGCCCAAGGTGAGGTCGTAGTCCGTCTCGGTCAAGGCCTTGCTCAGGGCCACGCGGTCATAGGGGAGGTGGGCTTCCTCAGTGAGGACAGTGACATGCCAGCCATCGAGGCCACGGGCATGCATCGCGTCCGCAAAACGGTGGGCCGCCGGACCGCCGCCGGCGACGACAATGCGGCGCGGATTCTCTGTGCTGTAAGTCTGTTCGGTCACTGTGGGCCTTTCGCATGGGCGGCAGACGGTTCTCTGCAGCTTGTCCATCCAGACTAGGCAGCCGCAGTTTCGCTTCAGTTTCCCAATTGTTTCGTGAACTTAACTTCTGCATCACGAACGCGTTTCGGGGCGGGTGAGGTCTCTTTTACGCGCCGGACACATTCACCGCACGCCGTTGAAACACCTGCAGCCTAGCTTGGTAATACGGCCGCATCAGGTGGCCATGAGGTACAGGCATTGAAGCGCAGGGAGAGGAGCCGACATGACGGCAACACTGGAACTTGGGGAACTGACCACCGGAACCGCAACAGGCTGGCACCGTGTCTGCGTGCTGGATGAGCTTGAGCTTGCCTGGGGCGAGGCCGCCCTCATCGCAGGCCACCAGGTGGCCCTCTTCCGCACCGGACCCAGTGAGGTTTTCGCTGTGGCGCACGAGGATCCAGCCACCGGCGCCCACGTGATGGCCCGAGGCATCATTGGATCGCGGGGCGCCCGTCCCACCATCGCCTCACCGCTGCACAAAGAGGTCTACGACTTGGAAACCGGCGAATGCTTCGGGACGCCGGAGCTGCGCCTGGACACCTTCAGTACCCGCGTTTCCGACGGCTACGTCGAAGTTGAACTCTAGGCTCCAGGCCCAGATGTCCTAAAGGCCCAGGGCTTCACGGACGTCGTCGAGCGCCTCGTCCAGGGCGGCGCGGGCCGCCTGCCTTGCAGTGGGCAGTTCCGCCGCCGACTCAACCGGGCGAATCACTTCCAGGTAGCACTTCAGCTTGGGCTCGGTGCCGCTGGGCCGGATGATCACCCGGGTCAGGTCCCGCGTCAGGTATAGAAGCCCGTCAGTCGACGGCAATTTTTCGCTGCCCTCGGACAGATCCACGAAGGTCTCCACGGCGGACGAGCCGAATGAATCCGGCGGGCTGACCCGGAGCCGGTTCATCATGGCGGACAGCAGCCCCAGGTTGGCCACCCGGATGCTCAATTGGTCGCTGGCGTGCAGGCCGTGCTGCAGATAGAGCTCATCCAGGGTGTCGAAGATGGTTTTCCCCTCCGCCTTGGCCGTGGCAGCCAGTTCCGCAATCAGGACAGCCGCCGAAATCCCGTCCTTGTCCCGGACCAGCTCAGGCGCAACACAGTAGCCCAAGGCCTCCTCGTAGCCGTAGCGCAGCCCGGGCACCCGTGAAATCCACTTGAAGCCGGTCAACGTTTCCTCATGCGAGTAACCGGCGGCGGCGGCGACGCGGGAGAGCAGCCGCGAGGAAACAATCGAATTGGCGAACACCCCATGGGTTTTTTCCCTGCCGTCGCCCTCTTTCTCACCGCCGGCCGCAAGCCTCGCCACAATATGCGCCCCCAGGAGTGCACCCACCTCGTCGCCCCGGAGCATCCGCCATGCACCCGTGTCGGGGTCCTTGGCGGCCACCGCGGCACGGTCAGCGTCCGGATCGTTGGCCAGCACAATGTCTGCCACCACCCGGGAGGCCGTTTCCACGGCAAGGTCAAGGGCGCCTGGTTCCTCCGGGTTCGGAAAGCTCACGGTCGGAAAATCAGGGTCCGGCTCAGCCTGTTCCGCCACCAGGGTGACATCGGCAAAGCCAGCGGCGTTCAGGACTGCCACCGCCGTTTCCCCGCCGACGCCGTGCAGGGGCGTGAGGACAATCCGCAGGTCACGCGCCGGGAAGTCAGCGCGAATGGCGAGTGCCGACGTCGCGCGTTTGTAGTCCTCCGCAGCCGACCGGTCAAGGACGCTCCAGCCGCCAGCCGCAAGGCTGATCGAGTCCACAGGACCCACGGCATCGATCTTGGCGGCAATCCTGGCGTCGTACGGTGCCACGATCTGCGCGCCCCTGCCGCTTTCCTCCACGGCATGGCGGCCAAGGTAGACCTTATAACCGTTGTCCTGCGGAGGGTTGTGGCTGGCGGTGACCATCACGCCGCCGTCGCAATCGAGCGCCCGCACCGTAAACGCCAGCAGGGGGGTGGGCAGGGCGGCAGGCATCAGGAACGTTTCGATCCCGGCGGCAGTGAAGACCGCAGCGGTTTCCTCCGCGAAGATGTCCGAGTTATGCCGGGCGTCATAGCCGACGACGGCGCGTGGCCGTGTTCCCGGCGCAGTCTCGCCGACCGCTTCAAGCAGGAATGCCGCCACTCCTGCCGCAGCGCGGCGCACCACCACCCGGTTCATCCGGTTGGGGCCGGGCCCCAGGGGGGCGCGGAGCCCGGCGGTGCCGAACTGCAGGGTGCCGTTGAAGCTGTCTGCCAGTTCCTGCCGGGCGGCCGGGGCGCCGTCCTCCGAGAGCCGGACCAGTTCGGTGAGGGCAGCGGATGTCGCGGAGTCCGGGTCTTGGGCTGCCCATTCGCGGGCCTGGCTGAACAGGCGGGAATCGGCATGGGAGGTGGTCATGGGGTCAACGCTATCGTTATTGCCCGGGAACACTCCCCGAACACTCGCCCGCAGCCCCGGAAAATCGGGGAAATCCTTGACAGCCATTTTTCTGGACAAGTAATGTCGCGAATATGAAAATGGGACAGGGTGTGGAATGGGCACTGCACAGCTGCGTGAACATGTCCTGGACCCCGGTAGGGGAGGCGGTGAGCAGTGCCCGCCTTGCCGCGTTCTACAAGCTTCCGGCCGCCTACCTGAACAAGCAGCTCCAGGCCTTGGTGCGTGCCGGGATCCTGGCGTCCGTCTCAGGGCCGAGGGGCGGCTTCCAGCTCGCCCGGCGTCCCGACCAGATTTCCGTCCTGGACGTGGTCCTGGCCATTGAGGGAAAAGACGATTCCTTCCGCTGCGAAGGCATCCTCAAGGACGCCCCCGGCGGCGCCATGGATGTCGATTATGCGCGGACGTGCCTTATTTCACAGACCATGCGCCACGCCGAAGTCACCTGGCGGACGGAGCTTTCCCGGCAGACCATTGCCGGGATCGCCACGTCCATCGAGCGGCGCTTCCCGGACGCCAAGGAGGCCACTGTCAGAGAACTCGTGGGTGCCAGGGGCCAGAACCAGCCCCGCCTGGCCTGAAACGCCTACAGTTTGGCGATGATCTCCGCCAGCAGCTTGGAGATGCGGGGGCCTGCGGCCTGGCCCGCCTCGATGACCTCGTGGTGGCTGAGCGGCACGGGGCTGATACCCGCGGCCAGGTTGGTCACCAGCGAAATACCGAACACCTCCATGCCTGCGTGGCGGCCTGCGATGGCTTCCAGGGCGGTGGACATGCCCACCAGGTCGGCGCCGATCCGTTTGGCGTACTGCACCTCGGCCGGGGTCTCGTAGTGCGGGCCGGTGAACTGCGCATAGACGCCCTCGTCCAGGGTGGAATCCACTTCACGGGCCAGGGCACGGAGGCGGGAGGAGTAAAGATCTGTCAGATCAACGAACGTGGCACCCTCCAGCGGGGATGCCGCGGTGAGGTTTATGTGATCTTTGATGAGTACAGGGGTGCCCGGAGACCAGCCTTCGTTGAGGCCGCCGCACCCGTTGGTGAGGACCAGGGTCTTGCAGCCGGCAGCAGCCGCGGTGCGCACGCCATGGACCACGGCGCGCACGCCCTTCCCTTCGTAGTAGTGGGTCCGGGCGCCAAGTACCAGCGCGCGCTTGCCCTCCTTCGTGAGGATTGAGCGGATGGTGCCCACGTGGCCTTCCACCGCCGGGGCGTGGAAGCCGGGGACCTCATCCGCGGAGAGTGTGGCTGTGGTGTCGCCAATCAGCTCGGCTGCTTCGCCCCAGCCTGAGCCCAGGACCAGGGCGACGTCGTGGCTGTCCACCCCGGTTTCCTGGGCGATGTAGTCGGCTGCGGCGCGTGCGGCGGCGAAGGGATCCGTGTTCAGGAAGTCTGTATTACTCACTGGTACAAGTTATCGTGCCGGTGCCGTTGTGCACAGCGTCGCTTACGTCTACCAGCAGGGCGGCAGGCGACCCGGACCTCTTTATTGGTGGTGCGGCACCGCATAAGCGAGAATGGTTGATTGTGACTACGCATCCTGATTTCAACTCACCCCGGATCGCAATCCTCGGAGGTGGCCCGGGCGGATACGAAGCAGCCATGGTCGCTGCCTCGCTGGGTGCGCAGGTCACCATCATCGAGCGCGCCGGGATGGGTGGTTCGGCGGTGCTCACCGACGTCGTTCCTTCCAAGACCCTGATCGCGACGGCGGACCTGATGACCCGCGTCGGTGAGGCGGGGGAGCTGGGAGTGAAGTTCGACGTCGACGGCGGCGACTTTGTGCCGGTGATGCGCGCGGACCTTAAGCACATCAATGACCGCCTGCTGGGCCTGGCCCGCCAACAGTCCCGGGACATCACTGCCGGCCTGGAACACCAGAACGTCCGGATCCTGATCGGTTCGGGCAAGCTGGTGGACAGCCACACCATAGAGGTGCTGACAGCGGACGGCACCGAAACCGTCGTAGCGGACACTGTCCTGCTGACCGTGGGAGCGCACCCGCGTGAGCTGCCCACCGCCCGGCCCGACGGGGAGCGCATCCTGAACTGGGCCCAGATCTACAACCTCGACGAGCTTCCTGAGGAACTTATTGTGGTGGGGTCCGGTGTGACCGGTGCCGAATTCGCCTCCGCCTACAACGGCCTGGGCTCAAAGGTCACCCTGATTTCCAGCCGCGACAGGGTGCTGCCCGGTTCCGACACCGACGCCGCGGAGGTGCTGGAGGAGGTCTTCGAGCGCCGCGGCCTGACCGTCCTGTCCCGCTCCCGCGCAGAGACTGTGGAACGGACCGAGGACGGCGTGGTGGTCACTCTCGGTGACGGGTCCATGGTCACCGGCAGCCACTGCCTGGTCTGCGTCGGTTCCATCCCCAACACCGCCGGCATCGGCCTGGAGGAAGCCGGGGTTGCGCTCACTGAAAGCGGTCACATCAAGGTCGACGGCGTCTCCCGCACCACGGCGCCAAACATCTACGCCGCCGGCGACTGCACCGGTGTCCTTCCCCTGGCCTCGGTCGCGGCGATGCAGGGCCGGATCGCGATCGCGCACTACCTCGGCGACAGCGTAACGCCCATTAAGCTGCACCAGGTGGCGTCCAACATCTTCACCTCGCCGGAGATCGCCTCCGTGGGCGTCTCCGAAGACGAGATCCATTCCGGAAAATACCAGGGCGACATCGTCAAGCTTTTCCTGAAGAGCAATGCCCGCGCCAAGATGCGCAACGCCAAGGATGGCTTCGTCAAGATTTTTGCCCGCAAGGGTTCGGGCACCGTCATTGGCGGCGTTGTAGTGGGGCCGAACGCGTCCGAGCTGATCTTCCCCATTTCCATCGCGGTGAAGCAGAAACTCCACGTCGACGACGTCGCCAGCACCTTCACTGTTTACCCGTCACTCAGCGGCTCCATCTCAGAAGCGGCGCGGCGCCTGCACGTCCACATGTAAATCGAACGGCTTGGAGCCAGTGGCCGGAAAGCTGGTGGCCCACCGCGGATCGCGGTAGCGTGGCGGGCATGACTACAGCTCTTGAACGGCCGCGCAGCGGAAAAATCATCGGTGGCGTGTGTGCAGCGCTGTCAGCCCGTTTCGGGATCCCGAAGTTCCTGGTCAGGCTGGGATTTGTTATCTTCGGCCTGGTGGGAATCGGCGAACTGGTCTACATCGCGCTGTGGATCATGATCCCCAAGGCCCCCGCCTGATTCCTGCGGCCCCGCACACGCCTCACTCAGGCGGCTGGAGCCGCCTGGAAGTGTTTTTCGATGAGGCCCTTGATGTCCTCGTGGCAGCCGCCGCAGCCGGTTCCGGCGCGGGTTGCCTTGGAAACTTCACCCACAGTGGAGCAGCCTTCCTCCACGGCGCCCTGGATCTTGGCCCCGCTGACCCCCGCGCAGCGGCACACTGTGCCCTGCGGATCGGCGGGTCCGGAGGATGCCAGCTGGTCCGGTCCGTCCAGGCGGAGCAGCAGCGAGCGGTCCGCCGGCAGTTCCGCGCTGCGTTCGAAAAGCCCCACGAGCTCCGCGGCAGTACGCGGCATGCCTACCGCCACGATGCCTTCCAGCACCCCTCCACGGGTGGTCATTTTCACGTAGCGGCCATGTTCGGGGTCCGACCACTGGGCGATCTGCAGGCGCGGCCTTCCATTCACCGCTCCCGCTGACAGGGCTTCCTCGTCCCATGGCTCGGCGGCGTTGTCCCCGGCCACGGCCATGTTCAGGCCGCGCGCCTTGAGCACAACCACTCCCGGCATTTCCTGGGGGAGTGCCGGCAGCGCGTCGGCGTCCTCCTGCGTTCCAGTGGCCAGCAGCGTCAGGTACTCGGCCAGCCACTCTGCCTGCCGCCAGCCTGGGCCTACCAGGCCGGACGGGCCCGTGGCGCTGCGGCACTCGGAGCACGCGTGATCCGGGCAGCGGACCTCTGCGCAGTCGCCGATGGCGAAGATGTGCGGTTCGTGGTGGGCGCGGAGGCGGTGGTCCACCAGGATGCCGGCGGCGGTGGAGAGGCCGCAGCCTTCAGCGAGTTCGGTCCGGGGCCGGACGCCGCAGGAGATGACCAGGAGGTCGCCGTCGATCGCGGAACCGTCAGCGAGCAGCAGGGCCGAGAAACCGCCGTCGGGAGCGTTGTGTTCCACACCGGTGGACCGGGCATTGGCCGCCATCTTCACGCCGCACTGGCGCAGGCTTGCGGCGAGCACCGCGCCGCCGCCGCGGTCGATGTTGCGGCCCAGGGGATGCGGGCCATTGTGGACCACGGTGACGGTGGCTCCTTCTTCTTCCGCGGCCAGCGCCGTCTCCAGGCCCAGGACGCCACCGCCCAGCACCACTACGCGTTTGCCGCCTTTGACGGCTTGCCGGAGCACTTCAGCGTCCCTGAGGTCCCGGAGCGCGGTCACGCCGGCGGGAAGCACGGGCGATGTGGGATCGGGGTTGATGCCCGTGAGGTTGGGGATCACCGGGCGCGAACCTGTCGCGAACACCAGGCGCTCATAGTGGGCGGAGGAGCCGTCCGTGAGGACCACCTGCTGCCGCGCACGGTCAACGCGGCGGACCCGCACGCCGAGCCGGACGTCCACACCTTCGGCCACCAATGCCGCGGCATCCGAGAGGGCCAGGGCGTCAGCGCTTGTCCGCCCGACGCCCAGGTCGGCGACCAGGACGCGGTTGTAGGCTGCCTCTGATTCTTCGCCCACCACTGTCAGCTGGACCTGCCCGCTGCGGACGGCAGGCATCAGCTCATCGATCAGGCGGGCTGCAACCGGGCCAAAACCCACAATGACAATCTGCTCACTCATGAGGCCTCCGTCGTCTGAAGAACACTGTTTTGGGGCTGGTCCAGCTGGTTCGCGGCCAGCCGGACCCACACCTTGTTGAACTTAAATTCGGGCATCCCGGAGATGGGATCGGTGGCGGCTTCCGTCAGGCGGTTGGCGCTCTCGAGTTCAGGGAAGTGGAACGGCAGGAAGACTGTTTCCGGGCGGATGGCCGTGCTGAGCTCGGCCCGGCACACCACCTCGCCGCGTTCGTTGGCCACAGAAACCAGGGATCCAGCGGTGATACCCATATCCGCCGCTGCGGCCGGGTGGATCTGCATCTTGGCCTCCGGCTGGCTGGCAAGCAGCTCCGACACCCGGCGCGTCTGTGCGCCGGACTGGTAGTGCTCCAGGAGACGCCCGGTGATGAGGGTCATGGTTTTGGCAGCGGCGTCCGGATTGGCGGCCGGCGTACGACGACGGCGGGGCGTCACCGCGGTCATGACCGCTTTGCCGTCGCTGTGGGCAAAGGCGTCCAGGAAGAGACGCGGGGTGCCGGTGCTGCCGGCCGGGTACGGCCAGTACGCGGCTTCTCCGCGGTCCAGCATGGCGTAGTCGATGCCGGAGTAGTCGGCCAGCCCGCCGGCGGAGGCCAGGCGCAGTTCCTCAAAGACCGTTTCCGGGTCCTCGCTGTAGGTGGACGGGGCTTCCAGGGCTTCTGCCAGCCGTGCCATGATCCAGAGCTCGCTCCGGGCCCCGGCCGGCGGCTGCAGGGCACGGCGGCGGCGCAGGACGCGGCCCTCGAGGTTGGTCAGCGTACCTTCCTCTTCCGCCCACTGGAGCACCGGCAGGATGAGGTCGGCTTCGGCTGCGGTCTCTGACATAAAGAAGTCGCAGACCACCAGGAAGTCCAGGCTGCGGAGCCCTGCGATGACGGAGTTGGCGTCCGGAGAGGCCACCGCGATGTTGGAGGCGTGGACAAAAAGGCACCGGACGCCGTCGGGCTTTCCGAGCGATTTCAGGAGCTGCACGGCGGGCAGGCCCGGCCCGGGGATCAGTTCCTCCGGAACGCCCCAGACGCCGGCTACGTGGGCGCGGGCGGCGGGGTCGGTGATCTTGCGGTAGCCGGGAAGCTGGTCGGCCTTCTGGCCGTGTTCGCGGCCGCCCTGGCCGTTGCCCTGGCCGGTGAGGGTGCCGTAGCCGCTGCGGCGGGAGCCGGGGAGGCCGAGCAGGAGGCTGAGGTTGATCGCGGCGGTGGCGGTGTCCGTGCCGTCCACATGCTGTTCCACTCCGCGGCCGGTAAGGATGTAGCTGCCGCCCTTGCGCGCCCCGTCTGCAAGCCTGCGGGCGGTTTCGCGGATGAGCTCCGCCGGAACACCGGTGAGTGACTGGACGCGTTCGGGCCAGAAAGAGTTCACGCTCCGGACCACGGCCTGGTAGCCGGAGGTCCGCTGGTCGATGAAGTCCTGGTCCGCCAGGCCTTCGTGGATCACCACGTGGGAGAGGCCCAGCAGGAGGGTGAGGTCCGTGCCCGGCAGGGGCTGGAGGTGGAGGCCGCCGCCGTCGGACGTGAAGGCTGCCGTCGCGGAACGGCGGGGATCAACGATGATCAACCCGCCGGCGTCACGGGCGCCCTTGAGGTGCTGCACAAACGGAGGCATGGTTTCGGCGACGTTGGAACCCAGCATCAGAATGGTGCTGGCGCTGTCCAGGTCCTCAAGCGGGAAGGGGAGCCCGCGGTCCACGCCGAAAGCGCGCATTCCGGCGGCCGCTGCGGAGGACATGCAGAACCGGCCGTTGTAGTCGATGCGTGAGGTGCCCAGGGCCAGGCGGGCAAACTTGCCCAGCTGGTAGGCCTTTTCATTGGTGAGGCCGCCGCCGCCGAAAACGCCGACGGCATCGGCCCCGTACTTCGCGCGGGTGTCCTTGACGGCTGTGGTGACCAAGGCCAGGGCCTGGTCCCAGCCGATGGGGCGGTGGATGCCGTCGGCCCCCTTAAGGAGCGGTTCGGTCACACGGCCGGGGTGGTTCAGCAGGGTGGCTGAGGTCCAGCCCTTCCGGCAGAGGCCGCCACGATTGGTGGGGAAATCCCTTCCGCTGACCTCCAGGAGAGGCAGGTCAGGGGCAGGTGCAGCGGGCACGGGAACTGACCCCGGCTCGGTAGCCGGGGTCAGTTCCGCTGGAGACTTGAGCGTCATGGCGCACTGCAGGGCGCAGTAAGGGCAGTGCGTGTCGGCGCTTTTGGTCATGTTAGACGTGTCCCATCGCATTTCGGTTGGCGTTGCGGATGTAGAAGGCCCAGCAGACAACCAGCATCACCGCGTAGGCCGCGACGAAGCCGTAGAAGGCCGGTGTGTAGGAACCGCTGGCGGTGTTGGAGGCGTTCAGCACCTGCGGGATAACAAACCCGCCGTAGGCGCCGATGGCGGAGATCAGGCCGAGGGCGGAGGATGCCAGGCGCTGGGTCTCCACCGTGCTGGCGCCTGCCTTCGCGGCCCGGCTGGAGGTGGCGAAGATGATGGGGATCATCCGGTACGTTGCACCGTTTCCGAAGCCACTGGCCGTGAAGAGCATCAGGAAGAGGACCAGGAAGAGCCAGAAGTTCTTCAGCGGAAGGGTCCAGATCATGGTGAGCGTGATGACGGCCATGGATGCGAATGCCGCCACGGTCATCCGGGCGCCGCCCATGCGGTCAGCCATGCGTCCGCCGTAGGGACGGGCGAGCGAGCCGACCAGCGGGCCGAGGAAGGCCAGCGAGAGTGCCACGGTTCCGACTCCGATGGAGGAGAAGGCGGGGAAGTAGTCCTTGATGAGCTTGGGGAACACGCCGGCGAAGCCGATGAAGGAGCCGAAGGTGCCGATGTACAGCAGCGCCATGATCCACAGGTGCGGTTCCTTGAGGGCGGCAACCGAGCCGGCCACGTCTCCCTTGGCACTGGTGAGGTTATCCATGTACTTGTAGGCGCCGAAGGCAGCGATCAGGATGAACGGAACCCACATCCAGCCGGCCATCGGCAGGTTGACGCTGCCCATTGCCAAGAGGGTGATCGCGATGGGGACGGCCAGCTGGGCGACGGCCGCGCCCATGTTGCCGCCGGCGGCGTTCAGGCCCAGGGCCCAGCCCTTTTCACGTGCCGGGTAGAAGAAGGTGATGTTGGCCATGGAGCTGGCGAAGTTGCCGCCGCCGAAGCCGGCCAAGGCTGCCACCAGCAGCATGACCCCGAACGGGGTTTCCGGGTTGGAGACGCAGAGCCCCAGCCCGATGGAGGGGATCAGGAGGAGAAGTGCCGACACGATGGTCCAGTTCCGGCCGCCGAAGCGGGGAACCATAAAGGTGTAGGGAATGCGGAGCGTGGCACCTACCAGGCTGGGCATCGAGATCAGCCAGAAGATTTCCGACGTGGTGAACGTGAAGCCGGCAGCGGGGAGCTGGACCACCACGATGGACCAGAGTTGCCAGACGACAAATCCGAGGAATTCGGCGAAGATGGACCAGTTCAGGTTGCGGCGGGCGATGGTGCGGCCGCCGGATTCCCACTGCTCCTTGTTCTCGGCATTCCAGTTCGCGATCCAGCGGCCGGGGCGGAATTCAAGGGCGGGCGCGTCGGTTGTACTGGTGGAGCCGGGCTGCGCGCTGGCGGATGTGGACACGCCTTTAGGCAACGGGTCGGTGTCTACATCTACGGAATTGCCGGTGCCGGCATCTGCGCTGCGGTCAACAGTCACGGTGTTACCTCCTCTGGGGGATGTTGTACTTCCACGGTAGAGAAGGCGCGTTTCGTGGACGGTCGCGGTTTGTTAACGCGCTGTGACATTTGCCTATCGGCCGCTTTGGAGGGGCGTGAGGAACGGGATGTGAGACAAATCCCAAGGGTCCGTATCGTGGACTATTCGTCCATTGACTGGACGAGGGGAACTAATATTGGACTCTAACTACTGCACGCCGGGCCTTACCCACGTCCGGCCGGTTCTCACGAAAGTGTTCATACATGTCTTCAACTGAAACCTCAATGGAGCCAGGATCTGCCAAGGCGGTGAACACGCGCGGACGTGTCATCGTTGCCAGCCTCATCGGCACCACCGTTGAGTTCTACGACTTCTACGTCTACGCCACAGCCGCGGTCCTCGTCTTTCCCCAGCTGTTCTTCCCCGGCCAGAACGAGACCACCCAGCTGCTGAGCTCCTTCGCCGTGTTCGGTGTGGCCTTTGTCGCCCGTCCCCTCGGTTCAATCGTCTTCGGGCACTTCGGCGACAAATTCGGCCGCAAGGGAACCCTGGTGGCATCGCTGCTGACCATGGGTATTGCCACCTTCCTGATTGGTTGCCTGCCCACAGCGCTGGTTCCCGGATGGGAATTCTGGGCGCCCGCCCTCCTCGTGGTGATGCGTTTCGCCCAGGGCCTGGCACTCGGCGGAGAATGGAGCGGCGCGGCACTGTTGGCTACGGAGAACGCGCCGGCCAACAAGCGCGCGATCTACGGCACGTTCCCGCAGTTGGGCGCACCGATCGGCTTCATCATCGCCAACGTGATCTTCCTGGTGGCCAGCTACGCCCTGTCCCCGGCCGATTTCCAGGCCTGGGGATGGCGGGTGCCGTTCCTGCTGAGCGCCGTCATGGTCATCATCGGCCTCTACGTCCGCCTCAAGCTGATCGAAACGCCGGCCTTCACCAAGGTGCTCGAATCCAACGAGGTGGCCAAGCTGCCGCTTGCCCGGGTCTTCAAGACGAGCTGGCGTCCGCTCATCCTGGGCACGTTCATCATGCTCGCCACCTACGTGCTTTTCTACCTGATGACCACGTTCACCCTGACCTACGGCACCCGGCCCGCCTCGCTGGACGCCGCCAAGGCAGCAGCGGAGAAGGCCGGCAAGCCCATGACCGAGGCTGCGGCCGCGGCGTTCGTTCCCGGGCTGGGCTTCACCCGCAACGACTTCCTCTGGATGCTGATCGCCGGCGTCGTGTTCTTTGGCATCTTCACCCTGGTGTCCGGCCCGCTGGCCGAGAAGTACGGCCGCCGCAAGATGTTGCTGGCCGTGACCGGAGGCATCTTCGTCTTCGGCCTGCTGTTCGTCCCCCTGTTCAGCGGCGGCTTCGTAGGCACCATGGCGCTCCTGGTCATCGGCTTCTCACTGATGGGGCTGACGTTCGGTCCCATGGGCGCGCTGCTGCCTGAGCTGTTCCCCACCAACGTGCGGTATACCGGATCCGCCGTGAGCTACAACGTCTCCAGCATCCTGGGCGCAGCGGTGGCGCCGTTCATCGCCGTCGCTCTCTGGGAACAGGCTGATGGCAGCCCGGTACTGGTGGGTGTCTACCTCACTGCCATGGCGGTGCTGACCCTCATTGCACTGTTTGTGAGCAAGGAGACCCGGGACCTGGACTACGAAAACAACGTGGCCTGACGTCCCAGCCCGTTTACTGACGGCAATGCCCGGCGCGTCCCTTGGATTCGCCGGGCATTGCTGCGTCAGGGGAGGCTCAACCGTGCAAACTCAACCGTGCAAACGACAGGAGGCACGGCGGGGCCGCGGCAGAACGGTACCTTCAGGTGGCCCGGCCGCTCGCCAGGACCGCCGTGGACCTCAGGTGTAACAGACCGTCCCGGCTCAGCTGGGCAGTGCGGCGGGCAAAGACCTTCTGCATGCTGGCCCGGGCATCGGGAGGCTGGCTCCGGTACGTCTCCCCGATGGAGGCGATCCCAGCTACTACGCCGAGCCATAGGTCCTCGGGTCTGATGCTGAACGTCCAGCTGACCGTGAATGCCTTTTCGCCCTCCAACCCCGCAGTTTCGAGCAGACGGGCCAGCCCGGCCTCAGATCGTTCGAAGTCCTGATCCGGATGGATCCGTGTGCCCCGTGGTGGTCCGGCACAGGCGGTCACGTCACTCCAGAGGTCATACAGCGGGCTCGGCCCGGCTGGCCAGATAGTGATGGCAACAGTTCCGCCCGGCGCGCAGACCCGGGCCAGCTCTGCAACGCTGGCTGCTGGCCGGGCAACGTGGTTGATAACGAAATTCGCCGTGACGGCGTCAAAGATCCCGTCGAGGTAAGGCAATGCCGGAAGGGCTCCGACCCCGAACCGGACGCCAGGAATTCGGCGGGTGGAAAGGTCGACCATGGAGAGCTCCCGGTCGACGCCTTCGACATTGAATCCGCAAGCCGCCGCTGCCCTGGCCAGCGCGCCAGTCCCGCTGCCGACGTCGAGGAGTCGCCGAGGAAACGTCGACGGCGTCGCGGGGTCCTCGAGTACCTGGAGCATCGAATCGATCGTCCCCGCGCACAGCCGGCCGAACGATGCTTCATAGGCTTCGGCCAGGTTCTTCCACGCTCGCATCCGTTTAACGTACCCGAAATCACCGGGGTGGGGAGGGGTCCAGGCGTGGCGGGACCCTACCCCGGAGGCCGTAGCAGGAACGGCTCTGGCCTGGCTTGTCAGCCAGCGTAGCGGGCCACAAAATTCTTCAGGATGTTAGTGGGTTCCGTGACGGTGAAGCGCCGGGCGCCCGCCATCAGCTCCTCGGCGGACTCGGGCGGAAAATACCCGGCATGGCGGTAAATGTCGATCCGGGTCACCAGGCCTTCCACATCCAGTTCGGGGTGGAACTGCGTTGCGTAAAGGTTCTCTTTGATCCTGAACATCTGCACCGGGCAGGCCTCTGACGATGCCAGCAGCACTGCGTGGGACGGCAGCGAGCTGACTGCCTCCTTGTGGCCCGTGAAGGCGATGAAGCGGCGCGGCATCCCGCGCAGCACCGGATCGGCGAGACCAGCATCCGTGAGTTCAATCTCCACCCCGCCCAGTGGCTCGCCGAAGGTCCTGTCGATGACGGCGCCCTGATGGGTGCCCAGGGTCCCAACCCCGTAGCAGGCACCAAGAAACGGGAAGTCCTCTGCCACGATCCTGTCCAGCAGCCCGGACAGCTCACGCTCGACCAGGTGCTGTGTGGGGCTTTTATGGTCGCTCGGGTCGCTGGAGGTGAAGGGACTGCCGCCCACAATCACGCCCGAGTAGCCGGACAGGTCAAGGTCCGGCAGGGGACCGGCCTCAAGCCTGATACGCCGCAGCTCCGACGATGCCAGCCCGCCATATCTGAGGTAGGCGGCGTACTCGTCCTCGGCAGCGGTGTCTTCGGCCCGGGAGGCCAGGAGCAGGAAAGGCTTCACAGGCTAAGTGTGCCCCGCCGCTACGGCGCATGCCAGAGGGTTGCGTGCGCTCAGAGGGCCGTGGCCTCCGCCAGGGACCGCCGGGACTGCGGCTGGGCGGCGGGGTCCGCATGCCGGTGTACCAGCTTCCAGTAGCCTTCTTCACGGCGGAAGATACTGGTCACGCGGAGCGCGAATTCCTCCACGACGGCGGCCTCTGCCACGCGTGCCCGGAAGTGTTCAGTCTCCACGAGGTAGGCAGTGTCGCGGGCCGTGTAGGACGTGACGGTGTCGAAGCCGAGCATTTCTCCTTCGTGGTAATGCCTCGAGGCCTGGTCAAGCCGGGCCTCCACCTGCGCCCAGCCGCGGGCGATGCCGCCAAAGGGGTTGGCCAGGGTGACGTCATCCAGCCGGGAATATAGCTCCTTGATTGGTCCGGGATTCCCCCGGGTGATTTCTGGAACGGCCAGGTGGTAACGGTCCACTTCTTCTTCAAAACTTGGTGCGATCATGGGTGCCTCCGGCAGTAAATTAGTCTTCGATCGTGGCGATGACGGCGCCGGCCGAAACCGTCTCACCGGCCTGTGCGCTGAGTCCAGTGATGGTCCCGGAGCGGTGCGCGGTGAGGGGCTGCTCCATCTTCATCGCCTCGAGTACCACCACCAGGTCGCCTTCGGCCACAACATCGCCGTCGGCCACTGCCACCTTGACGATGGTGCCCTGCATGGGTGAAGTCAGCGCGTCGCCGGTAGCGGCCGCCGCCGACCCCCCCGCGCGGGTGCGCTTCTTGGACTTGGCGGACTTCGCTCCGGTACCCGCGGAACCGGATCCCAGCGTCCCGAGCGATGCCGGCAGTACCACTTCGAGGCGTTTGCCACCTACTTCAACCACCACGCGCTGGCGGGCGCCGGCGTCGTCATCATCGATCCCGGCTCCATCCGGGGTCCAGGCGGGAAGGTTGTTGACAAATTCTGTTTCGATCCACCGGGTGTGGACGCTGAACGGTCCACTGGCAGGTGCGAAGGCCGGGTCCGAAACAACGGCGAGATCGAAGGGGATGACCGTGGGAATCCCTTCCACCACCATTTCCTCCAGCGCACGGCGGGCGCGCTGCAGCGCCTGCGGGCGGCTGGCGCCGGTCACGATGAGCTTGGAAAGCATGGAGTCGAAGTTGCCGCTGATGACATCGCCCTGCTCGATCCCGGAATCGATGCGGATTCCCGGGCCGGTGGGGTTCTTCAGGACACGCACGGTGCCAGGTGCCGGCATGAAGTTGCGGCCCGGATCCTCACCGGTGATGCGGAATTCGAAGGAGTGGCCGCGGACCTCGGGGTCGTCATAGCCGAGCTCCTCGCCGCGGGCCAGCCTGAACTGCTCGCGGACCAGGTCGATTCCCGTGACCTCTTCGGAAACGCAGTGCTCCACCTGGAGCCGGGTGTTGACCTCCAGGAAGGAGATGGTGCCGTCCTGGCCCACCAGGAATTCGCACGTACCTGCGCCGAGGTAACCGGCTTCCTTCAGGATGGCTTTCGACGATTCATAGAGGCGGCGGTTCTGGTCCTCGGTGAGGAACGGTGCGGGGGCTTCCTCGACGAGTTTCTGGTTGCGCCGCTGCAGCGAGCAGTCACGGGTGGATACCACCACCACATTGCCGTGCGCATCTGCGAGGCACTGGGTTTCGACGTGCCGGGGCGCGTCAAGGAAGCGTTCGATGAAGCATTCGCCCCGGCCGAAGGCGGCGACGGCCTCACGGACAGCAGAGTCGAACAGTTCGGGGATTTCGTCGCGGGTGCGGGCAACCTTGATTCCCCGGCCACCGCCGCCGAACGCAGCCTTGATGGCCACGGGCAGACCGAACTTGTCCACGAAGTCGAGGATTTCCTCGGCGGACTGCACCGGGTCGGCGGTGCCGGGAACCTGCGGTGCGCCCACTTTCTCGGCGATGTGGCGGGCCTGGACCTTGTCGCCCAAAGCGGAAATCGCCTCGGGGGAGGGGCCGATCCACGTGATGCCGGCCTCGATGACCTTCGCAGCGAACTGGGCGTTTTCTGCGAGGAAGCCGTAACCGGGGTGGATGGCGTCAGCGCCGGACTGGCGGGCGGCATCGATGATCTTGTCCATGACCAGGTAGGACTCGGCAGCAGTGTTTCCGCCAAGGGAGTAGGCCTCGTCCGCAAGCCGGACGTGCAGTGCGTCGCGGTCCGGCTCGGCGTAGACAGCCACGGAGGCGATGCCTTCATCACGTGCAGCGCGGATGATCCGGACTGCGATTTCGCCTCGGTTGGCGATCAGCACCTTTGTGAGGTTCGACTGCACGGGACTTGCGGACTGCTCCAAATTTGCTGACAAGGCGTCTCCTTCTTTCCTTCAGGGAGCCTAGCGCGATTTTGAGGGTTCCCCCGATATTACTTGCGGATTCCGCGTGTAAACGGCCGAAGCTTTGTAGGGAAGCTACAAGTTCCACCGAAATCGGGTCTGTTTACTACGCCGGCCACAGCTCCGTGATGCGCACATTCGCCTGGGCCAGGAGGCTGCGCAGCGTCGAAATGGAGAGCCCGACGACGGCATGCGGGTCGCCGTCCACCTTCCGGATGAACGCGCCGCCCAGGCCGTCGATGGTGAAGGACCCGGCGCAGTGCAGCGGCTCACCCGTGGCGATGTACGCGTCGATTTCCTCAGGATCCATAGCCATGAAGTGGACTTCGGCGGAGGCGACTGCACCGATGGTGGCGCCTGACCCAGGTGCTGTGGTGGCGTCGTCGGGGGTGGTGTCCCGGCAGTCCACCAGCCAGTGCCCGGTGTGCAGCACCCCGCTGTTGCCGCTCATCCTGAGCATCCGTTCGCGAGCGACGGCGGCTGTGTATGGCTTCCCGTGCGCCTCGCCACTGAACTCAAAGACGGAGTCGCAGCCGACCACCAGCGCGCCCTCCGCTTCCGGCAGTGCCGCCACGGCCTCGGCCTTGGCCCGTGCCAGCAGCAGGGCAGTGTCGTGGGGGTCCGTAATGCCATACCGGGCCTGTACGGCGTCCTCGTCCACATCGGACACCAGAACCGAGTGGCTGATGCCGGCCTCGGCCAGGAGCTTGGTGCGGGCTGGGGATTGGGAGGCAAGAATCAAGCGGGTCACGGGCTCCAGCCTAACGGGCCTGCTCAGGCCTGGTGGACCAGCTCCGTCGATGCCGGCGCGGAGGTGGCGTCCTGGCGCAGCCTGGCACCTTCGACGTCGACGTCCGGCAGGATCCGTTCCAGCCACGTGGGCAGCCACCAGGCCTTGCTGCCCAACAGGTACATCGCTGCCGGCACGATGGTCATCCGCACCACAAACGCGTCCACCAGCACACCGAAAGCCATGGCAAATCCCAAAGGACGAACCATAGTCAGGTGGCTGAAGATGAAGCCCGCGAATACGCTGACCATGATGATGGCGGCAGCTGCGACCACGGCCGCCGCATGGCTGAAGCCACTGCGCACAGCGTGCCTGGCTGACTCGCCGTGCATGTAGGATTCGCGCATGCCGGAGGTGATGAACACCTGGTAGTCCATGGCCAGTCCGAAGAGCACGCCGATCAGGATGATGGGCAGGAAGCTCAGGACAGCGCCGGGGTTGGCGACGTCGAACACGGCTCCCAGCCAGCCCCACTGATACACCGCCACCACCGCTCCAAACGCAGCGGCCAGGGAGAGCAGGAAGCCGCCTGTGGCCAGCAGCGGTACCACGACGGAGCGGAACACCAGCAGCAGCAGGATCATGGAAAGTCCCACCACGATGGCCAGGTACAGGGGCAGGGCCTCAGCTAGTTTGGTGGACACGTCCACATTGCCTGCCGTTTGGCCGGTGAGCCCGATGCTGACACCGGTGGCCTCCTGGATCCCGGCCTTGTTGGCACGCAGCTCGGAGACCACCTGGACGGTGCTGGCACTGGCCGGTCCTTCCTGGGGAACCACCTGGAAGACGGCGGTGCGGCGGTCCTCGCTCAGGGCTACGGGCACTGCTGCAGTTACGTTGTCCATGCCACGCAGGACGTCGGCCACATCCAGCTGCCTGGTTTGTGCTTCCGTTTCGCTCAGGCCGGCCGGAAACTCACCCACCACCACGATGGGCCCTGTCATCCCCTCGCCGAAGCTCCTGCCGGTGACGTCATAGGCGTGGTAGGCCTGCGAATCCACCGGCTCCGAACCGCCGTCGGGCAGGGCGAGCCGCAACTGGCTGGCCGGCAGGGCCACGATGCCCAGCAGCAGCACGCCCGCAACAAGGGCGGCAACGGGGTGCCGGGTGACCAGGCCGCCCCAGCCGTGACTGCTGCGGTGTTCTTCCTTGGCCCTGTCCTCAGCTTCGTGGCCGGGGTGGGCATCGCGTTTGGCTGCCCTGGCCCAGGCCCGCTGGGAAATGAGCCTGCGGCCCATCAGCGAGAGGACGGCCGGCGTCAGTGTCAGCGCCACCACAACGGCGACGGCGACTGTCGCTGCGGCGGAAAGGCCCATCACGGCCAGGAACGGCAGGCCCGGGACCACCAGTGCGGCAAGGGCGATGATGACAGTGAGGCCGGCGAACAGCACGGCGTTGCCGGAGGTGCCGGTGGCCAGGGCAACGGATTCCTCGGCGTCCATGCCGGCCAGGAGCTGGCTGCGGTGCCGGTTGACGATGAACAGGGAGTAGTCGATGCCTACGGCAAGCCCCAGCATCAATGCCAGCATGGGCGAAATGGAGCTCATGTCCACAGCCCCGCTGAGGGCGAAGGTGCCGCCTACTCCAACGGCCACGCCTATCAGGGCCATCAGGAGCGGAAGGCCGGCAGCGATCAGGGTGCCGAGCATAACGATCAGGACCAGGGCGGCGATCGCAATGCCCAGGATTTCGGAGATGCCGAACAGCTCCGAAACATCCTCAGTGATTTCCTTGCTGGCAAGCGCAGTCACGCCTGCTGCGGAGACTTCCTGCGCGATTTCCTGGACCTGCTGGCGGACGCTGGGTTTCCAGGCCGTTGATGGAGGTCCTGAACTGGACCTGAGCCAAGGCCGCGGTGCCGTCTTCGGATACAAAACGCAGGCCGGACGATGCTGCAAGCTGGCGTTTGGCGAGGTCCAGCTTGGCCGCGCCGGCCGCAAGCTCCTGCGCGCTGGCGTCGAGCCTTTGCTGTCCAGCCGCCAGGGCGGCTTTCTGCTGTCCGAGCCGGGCTTCGATGACGGCGGCTGGGGTGCCTGCGGCGGTGAGCTGCTGCTCGGCTTCGGCCAGTTGCGCCGCGCTGGCCGCGAGCCCGGCCCTGTTCTTGTCGAGCTCCGCCTTGCCCGCCGCGGCCTGCTGTTCGCCCGCGGCGAGGTCCGAAGCCGCCTTGTCCAGCTGCGTCTGCGCGGCGAACGGATCCACAGTGCCCCGGACGTCGGGAAGCGACTCCAGTTTGGCCAGGGCAGCCGATACGGCGTCCTTCCCGGCCTGGGTAAACTTCCCGTCCCTGGTCTCGAACACAATGCCGGCCGCTCCGCCGGAGGATTCGGGGAGTCCTGTCTTGAGCTTGTCCGCCATCTGCTGGGTTTCGGTACCCGGGATCTGGAAATTGTTGGACATGGTGCCGTGGAGGGCGGTTGCAGCGCCGCCCACGGCCAACATCACGGCAAGCCACAACGCGATGACAAGCCAGCGGCGGCGGTAGGAGAACTTGCCAAGGCGGTAAAGCAGTAGAGCCATTTCAGAGCCTGTCTGTGCCGGGGGAGCTTGGGGTGGGGGAGCCTGGGGTGGGGGACGCGGAGGTGGCGCGTGCACCGCCGTCGAAGCCGGCGCCAAGATGGCCGATGGCATCGATCAGCAGCTGGCGGAGCACGGAGAGGGAGGCCGGCGACATGTCGCCACTGCACCGCGCAAACCACACGTCCATGGCCGCTTTCCCGCAGGCAATCGCCGAACCTGCCAGGGCGCGCAGATACAGTTCATCGATCACTGCGCCAGGAGTTCCTGCGTTGCGTTCCTTGGCTGCGGCGATGATCTGTTCGGTGCAGTGGTCCCACGCTTCCAGTTCGGAGCGGGACAGCTGCGGGTTCTGTTCAATGAGCGTGAACAGCTCGGCCAGGGGAGCAACAGTCATGGGGTCGGCAAGTTCCATCAGCGCGGCGCGGGCGGATTCGAGGATGGGTTCACTTGCAGGCCGCAGCCGGAACTGCTGGAGGGCGTTGTCCAGGAAGCCGTGGGTCATCGACGCCAGCGCAGCTTCTGTGCTGCCGAAGTAGTTGAAGAACGTGCGCCGGGAGATCCCTGCGGCGTCGGCTATGTCCTCCACTGTGAAATTGCCGGGACCATTGCTCCGAAGGAGTGTCAGTGCCGCATCGGTAATGGCCTGGCGGGTGGCGGCCTTGTTCTTTTCACGGCGCGACGGCGGCGGGGCCGTTCCGCCGGGGGCAGCGCTGGGAGCCGGCTGAGGTTGAGGCATCCGGTTACACTACGTGCATCTTTGCACTCTGCGCAACTATTCTTTCTCCTTCCGCACAGACCTTTCAAACCTGGCGGTCAGAGTTCGGAAGTGGTCGATCAGTTCGGGAGGCCCATGCACGTCAAACTCACAGCCCAGGGTGGCCAAGCGGGTGGCTAGCCATTCCAGGGTGTCGGTCAGGCCGTGCAGGCGGCAGGTGGCAGGCCCCAGGGCAACAATCTGCCCCTGCGCCGTTCCGAGGATGTCTGCCACCTGTTCAGCTGGCATGTGCAGTGTCACGTCTGCTGCGAAGACCGGTGCCAGGGCGAACATTCTTTCCTTCAGGAAGGCCGCGGCGTCTTCGGCCGGGAGCTGCCGTGGCGTAGCCCTGGCCCCTGTGCCGCGCGCTTCCGTGATCCTGTCGGCCCGGAAAAACCGCCAGTCCGCCCGGTCGTGATCCCAGGCCACGAGATACCAGCGGCGCCCCGCTGCAACAAGCCGGTCGGGATCCACGTGGCGGCCGGCTTCGGCAGAGGCTGCTGACTGATAGCGGAACCGTACCCGTTCGTGATTTGCGATGGCGGCGGCCAGAACGGTGAGAATCCCGGGATCAACCTTTGGGCCCGGTGCCGAAAGCTGCACTGTCGAATTGCCTAAGGACCGTACCCGGTAGCGCAGGCGGGACGGCAACACCTGTTCCAATTTAGCCAGGGCGCGGACTGATGCCTCTTCGATTCCCGCAACGGCCTGCCCGGCTGCTGCCCGCAGGCCCACCGCGATAGCCACTGCCTCGTCGTCGTCCAGGATCAAAGGAGGCATGGGGGCGCCGGATGTCAGCCGATATCCACCGGCGGCCCCCATGGTCGCTTCCACCGGATAGCCCAGCTGGCGCAGCCTGTCGATGTCCCGGCGGACCGTACGTGCACTGACACCCATCCGAGCCGACAGTTCGCTGCCCGGCCACTCGCGCGGCGTCTGCAACAGGGAGAGCAACCGCAGGAGCCGGGAAGGAGTGTCGCTCATCTTCTCATTCACCTCGGGATAATTTCACCGTGGATATAGGCCACAAGTTGTCCTACTTCGATTCTACCGTGGAGACATACACACCAACCCGGAACAAGGAGACCACCGTGACGAAGGAAAACACCACTCTCAGGACGGCTCCCGAGGGTACGGAATCGTGACCCCGTGGATCATCTCGTCGGACACCACGGGGCTGCTGGACTTTGTGGCCACGGCGTTCGGGGCGCAGGATCCCTTCAGCCTCGACATCGGGGGCGGACGCATCGGCCACGCCGAGACGCGGATCGGGGACAGCGTCATCATGGGATTTGACGCCGCGCCGGACTGGCCGCAAACGCCGGCACTCCTCAGGATCTACGTGGACGATGCGGACCACACCGTGCGCCGCGCGTGCGCCGCCGGCGCAACCATGGTCACCGAATTGGGCAACAGCGCATGGGGTGACCGTGGCGCCCGCGTCCGTGATCCTCTGGGGAACATCTGGTGGATCATGTCCCAGGTAGAGGACGTCCCTGCGGACGAGGCAGAGGCGCGTTGGAACGCTCCTGTGTACGCGGCCGGGATGGAGTATGCCATCCGCTCCTTCGACCAGGCGATGAGGGGCAAGGGAAACCATCCCGACGATTGCCCGGCCATCATCCGAAACCTGCCTTCGCCAGCCCGTGCCGAGGGGGTTGAGCCGATCCCGGCGGGACATAAGGCAGTGGAGCCTTGGATCATTTCGAGGGACACTGCGGCCCTGTTGGACTTCATGAGCACGGCATTTGGGGCAGAGGAGAGTTTCCGGGTACCGATGGGCGACGGATCGATCGGCCATGCAGAAGCCCGGATCGGTGACTCCACCATCCTTGCCTTCGACTCACGCCCTGAGTGGCCTGACACCCCGGCGTTCCTCCGCCTCTACGTCGACGACGGGGACGCAACGTTTGCGAAGGCGCTCGCGGCAGGCGCCACAGCGGTTACGGAAATGACTGAGATGTACTGGGGGGACAGGGTGGGCCGCGTGCCTGACCCGCTGGGCAATCTGTGGTGGATCCAGTGCCGCGTCCTGGAACTCACTGAGGACCAGGCTATGGAACGTGCCACGGATCCTGTATTCGTGAAGGCGATGGAGTACGTCTCCGGGACAAAATTGGTTTGAATTCCACATTCACAGGTAGATGAAAGGTTCCCAACAGCTCTTCCAGAACCTGCCGCTGGATGCTTGGTATGCCTCGGGAGAGGCGAATCACCATGAGCAGCCGTCGCTGCACGGCAGATCCAGGAGATAAAGAAGATGTCAGGTACTAAGAGAATCACCCTTGGCCTTTCGGCAACGGCGCTTGCCCTTGGCGCCGGGATCGGAGTGGCTGGCATGGCCTCCGCAACCACGACGCCGACCCCCACACCCAGCGCCAGCTCCGGTACTTCCGCTGACGGAGGCGCCAGCACGGCTCCCACCGAGGGTAAGGGCAGGCACGGCGGCCGGGGCGGTGAGCGCGGCGTCGCGCAGGCCTCCGCCTTGGCCGCCAAGCTCGGCGTGGACGAGGCCAAGGTGACGGACGCGCTGAAGGCGTTCCGTGAAGCCAACAGGCCCACTACTCCGCCAGCTGAGGGCGGGAAGCCGGACGCCGCTACCAGGGATGCGGCCCTCGCCAAGTCCCTCGCGCAGGCGCTGGGCATCGACGAATCCAAGGTCACCACGGCCCTTGCGGAACTCCGCAGTGAGGCCCAGGCCGAAAAAGCTGCAGCGCTCAAGACCAGGCTGGACAAGGCCGTCACCGACGGCACACTCACCCAGGCCGAAGCGGACGCTGTGACCAAAGCAGTCGAGGCCGGCGTGATCGGAGGAGGCGGCCGCTAGCTCAGGCGCACGGCCGTCGTCGGGACGCCCCCACAAAAAGAAGTCCCCGGGAGAACCCGGGGACTTCTTCAGTGCTGCTGTCGCAGTCACGGTGAGGGCATTCGCCGTAGGCTAGGATTTTGCGTCTTCCAGTTCGCGGCTGGCTGCGTGAGCCGATGCCGCGGAGGGATCAGTGGCGGCGGAGTCGGCGTCGTCGTCCACAAAGGGAGCCCCGTTGCGGGGCGCGTTGTAGAGTGCCTCGTCCAGGAGGCCCTGGCGCTTCGCCACGATTGTCGGAACCAGCGCCTGGCCTGCGACGTTCACGGCGGTGCGGCCCATATCCAGGATGGGGTCGATCGCCAGCAGAAGTCCGACGCCGGCCAGGGGCAGTCCCAGCGTGGAGAGGGTCAGCGTGAGCATGACCACGGCACCGGTGGTACCTGCCGTTGCGGCCGAACCGAGAACAGATACCAGTGCGATCAACAGGTACTGGCTGAAGTCCAGCTGGATGCCGAAGAACTGGGCCACGAAGATGGCCGAGACGGCGGGGTAGATCGCGGCGCACCCGTCCATTTTCGTGGTGGCGCCCAGTGGCACGGCGAAGGAAGCGTACGCGCGGGGCACGCCCAGGCTGCGCTCGGCCACCCGCTGGGTCAGCGGGAGGGTGCCGATGGAGGAGCGTGAGACAAACGCCAGCTGCACGGCGGGCCACACGCCGGAGAAGTACTGCTTCACGGAGAGGCCGTGGCTGCGGACGAGGACCGGGTAGACGACGAAGAGTACAAGAGCCAGGCCGACGTAAATGGCGAAGGTGAACTTCCCGAGTGAGCCGATGGTGTCCCACCCGTAGACGGCTACGGCGTTGCCGATAAGGCCAACAGTGCCCAGCGGAGCGATCCGGATGATCCACCAAAGGACCTTCTGGATGACGGCGAGGGCCGAGGCATTGAGAGCCAGGAACGGCTCTGCTGCCTTCCCTACCTTAAGCGCGGCAACGCCCACGGCGATGGCGATCACCAGGATCTGGAGCACATTAAAGCTGACGGATGTGGTGGCTACGCCTTCGGTGATTGTGGTGTTGGCGCCGAGGCCCAGGAAGTTCTTGGGGAACAGCCCTACCAGGAAGGACCACCAGTCACCGGACTTGCCCGAGTACGTGGCTTCCTCAGTGATCCCCGTATTGGCGCCAGGCTGCAGGAGGACACCCAGCCCGATGCCGATGAGCACGGCGATCAGTGAGGTGATGGCGAACCAGAGCAGGGTGGTCCATGCCAGCTTGGCGGCGTTGGAAACCTGCCGCAGGTTGGAGATGGAGCTGACCACCGCGGTAAAGATCAGCGGCACCACGGCGGTCTGCAGCAGCGACACGTAGCTGGAGCCAATGGTCTGCAGCGTGGCGCCAAGGCCATTGGGGCTGGCTTTGGTACTGCCGGTGTACTTGGCCAGCAGGCCGAGGCCCAGGCCAACGATGAGGGCGGCGATGATCTGGAAGCCGAACGAGCCAGCCCACTTGGGCAGCTGGAAGCCGGTCTTTCCTGCGGAATCGGGGGTGCGGGTTTGAGTGCTCACCCGAATACGCTAGGCGTCACTCACGTACCACCACGAACGCACGTTGAGAAATGTTGCGCCGCGATCTGGTCCTGGATAACGGAAAATCCCCGTAAATCCGGCGTCGGAGCAACTAATTGTGAAGTAATTCCCGGGCCGGGTGTGGCAAAAGTCTCGCCGCCGACGACCGGGAGGGGAGGCACCCGGCAGCGTGCGTCAAAGCGACGAAGGAGCAGCACGCCGAGGGTGTCTGCCCTCCCGGTCGGACATCCGGATTTACGAAAGCAGGGCACGCCGGAGGGTGTCGAGCCCGACGGAGCCGATGTTCAGAGCCTCGGTGTGGAAGGTTTTCAGGTCAAAGCCCGGCCGGGTTTCGAGTTCGGCGCGGATTTGTTCCCAGAGGCGCTGGCCCACCTTGTAGGAGGGCGCCTGGCCAGGCCAACCGAGATAGCGGGTGAACTCGAAATTAAGCTGGCCCTCACTGATGGGCAGGTTCTCCTTCAGGAATTCGTAGCCGTTCTCTGCTGTCCAGGCTCCGGAGCCCCAGCGTTCCGGGACCGCGAGTTCAAGGTGGAAGCCGATGTCGAAGACCACGCGGGCGGCGCGCATGCGCTGCATGTCCAGCATGCCCATGTGGTCGCCCGGGTCTGACAGGTAACCGAGTTCCTGCATGAGCTTCTCTGCGTACAGTGCCCAGCCTTCCCCGTGGCCGGAGGTCCAGCAGACGTTGCGCCGCCAGTTGTTGAGCAATTCCCGCCGGTAGGTTGCCGTGGCTACCTGGAGGTGGTGGCCCGGGACGCCTTCATGGAAAACCGTGGTGGTTTCGGCCCAGGTGGTGAAGGTGTCCTCGCCGGCAGGAACGGACCACCACATCCGGCCGGGACGGCTGAAGTCGTCGGAGGGGCCGGTGTAGTAGATGCCGCCCTCGTCTGTGGGGGCAATCAGGCATTCCAGCTTTTTCATAACGTCAGGGATCTCAAAGTGCACCCCGGCCAGATCTGCAACAGCCCTGTCCGAGAGCTCCTGCATCCAGGCTTTGAGGGCCTCGGTGCCCTTGAGCTGGCGGGCAGGATCGTTGTTGAGGATTTCCTTTGCTTCCGCAATGCTGGCACCGGCCTTGATGGTGGCAGCCACCTGTTCCTGCTCGGCAATCAGGCGGTCCAGTTCCTGGACGCCCCAGGCGTAAGTCTCTTCCAGGTCCACGGTAGCCCCCAGGAAGGAGCGTGAGGCGAGGGAATAGCGTTCCCTGCCCACAGCGTCCTTCTGCGGGGCAGAGGGCAGCAGCTCAGTGCGAAGGAACTCTGCGAGCTCCGTGTAGGCACTCCGGGCGGCGGCAGCACCGGCGTCGAGCTTTTCCTGTACGGCCCCGTCAAGGGAACCGGTGGCGGCTTTCGCGCCTGAGGCCAGCTTGGCGAAGAATCCGTCCCCGGCGGCGTATTTGGTGGCCTGCTCAATGACGATGGATACCTGGCGTGCCGCCGAAACCCGGCCGGAATCCCGGGCCTGCCGCAGCGAGTCGATGTAGCCGCTGATTGCGCCCGGAACGTTGAGGGCACGCCCCGCAATATGCTCCCAGTGCCGGCTGGTCTCCGTGGGCATGAGGTCGAAGATGGCGCGGATGTCCTGCGCCGGTGAGGCGATGTTGTTCAGTTCGGCTTCGTCCCAGCCGGACTCGTGGATTTCCAGCTGGAGGCCCAACCGCTCCCGCATGGCGTCGAGCGTTACTGCGTCGACGTCGTCCTGGAGTTCCAAACCGTCCAGGGCCGCCAGTGCCGTTCGGGCTGCTTGGGCGAATTCCGCGATTCCGGCAGGGGAGTAGTCCGGGTATTCGCTCTCATGTCCCGGCAGGCCAAGCGTGGTGGCAAACGAGGGATTCAGCCGGATGAGGGTGTCTGTGTACTCATCCGCCACGGCATCGATGGCAGATTTTGGTCGGGCGAGGGGTGCAGGTTCGGTAGTCACTCCACGAGACTAACGGCGCCGATGTGGTTATGGAATCCTTGCAGGGCCCTTAGCCCCGGCTCCGCTTCCACGCGCCGGGTCCCGGTGTGGGTGCCAGCCTGAGCTGCTGCCGGCGCACCCAATGGCGGACGGTGGGCTTGCGGGTGTCCGCGGTTTCCGCACCAGCGAGGGAAAGCACGACGGCGGTCAGGGCCGCGAGCTCCTCGGCCGACGGCTGCCCTTTCACCACCGAAAACAATGGTGCGGCTGGCGGGTTTGGCGGGTTCAGGTCGCTGTCCAGTTCGCTCACAGCGGGATGTTCCCGTGTTTTTTGGTGGGCAGGCTGGCCCGCTTGTCCCGCAGCGCCCTCAGGCCTTTGATGATCTGTGGCCGGGTTTCGGACGGTGCAATGACAGCATCCACATATCCCAGCTGGGCGGCCTGATAAGGGTTCAGGAGTTCCTCCTCGTACTGCCGGATGACCTCGGCCCGCCGTTCCTCCACGTTCCCGCCGGCCTCGGCAACGGAGGCCAGGTCGCGGCGGTAGAGGATATTGACGGCGCCCTGCGCACCCATCACGCCAATCTGCGCCGTGGGCCAGGCAAGGTTCAGGTCCGCGCCGAGTTTCTTGGAGCCCATCACGATGTACGCACCACCGTAGGCTTTCCGTGTGATGACCGTCAGCTTGGGAACCGTGGCCTCCGCGTAGGCGTACAGGAGCTTGGCGCCACGGCGGATGATGCCCTGGAACTCCTGGTCCTTGCCCGGCAGGAAACCGGGAACGTCAACCAGCGTGATGATGGGAATGTTGAACGCATCGCAGTGCCGGACAAAGCGGGCGGCCTTTTCCGAGGCGGCGATGTCCAGCGTCCCGGCGAACTGCAGCGGCTGGTTGGCCACGATCCCTACCGTGTGCCCTTCAACCCGGCCGTAGCCGATCATCACGTTCGGGGCGTACAGCGCCTGCATCTCCAGGAAATGCGCATCGTCCACCATCTGCTCAATGACAGTGCGCATGTCGTACGGCTGGTTCGCGGAGTCAGGGATTAGCGTGTCCAGGGCCAGATCGTCGTCGTCGACTTCCAGCTCCTGCTGGTGTTCCAGTACCGGCGCCTCGGAGAGGTTGTTGGACGGCAGGAAGTCCAGCAGCTCGCGGACAAACTCGATGGCATCCGCCTCGTCTGAGGCCAGGTAGGTTGACGTACCCGTGGTGGCGTTGTGCTGGCGGGCGCCGCCCAGGGTTTCCATGTCCACGTCTTCGCCCGTGACCGTCTTGATGACGTCAGGGCCGGTGATGAACATGTGAGAGGTCTTGTCCACCATCACCACATAGTCCGTGAGTGCCGGGGAGTATGCCGCGCCGCCGGCGGACGGGCCCATGATCAGCGAGATTTGCGGCACCACGCCGGAGGCATGGACGTTGTTCCGGAAAATGTCCGCGAACATGGCCAGTGAGGCGACGCCTTCCTGGATGCGGGCGCCGCCGCCGTCGAGGATCCCCACCACAGGACAGCCGTTTCGCAGGGCGAATTCCTGGACCTTGACGATCTTCTCACCGTTAACCTGGCTTAGGGATCCGCCATAGACGGAGAAGTCCTGGCTGTAAACGGCCACCGGCCGGCCATCCACGGTCCCGTAGCCGGAGACCAGTCCGTCGCCGAGGGGCTTCTTCTTTTCCATGCCGAAGGCGGTGGAGCGGTGTACTGCCAGAGCGTCGAATTCGACAAATGAGTCTTCGTCGAGCAGGAGGTCGATGCGCTCGCGGGCCGTGTTCTTGCCGCGGGCATGCTGCTTTTCGATGGCCTCGGGGCCGGAGGGCTGTTCTGCACGGGCCTGGCGGTCGCGGAAGTCAGCTATCTTTCCCGCTGTCGTTGTCAGATCGTGGCTCATCAATTGTCTCCGGCTCTGTAGCAGATTGGTGCTGTAACAATGTGGTGCTTAAGAATGTGGTGCTGTGTTGGTGGTTGGCCCGTCCGGCGCAGACTTAAGTAGCTTCCGCACAAAGGACGAACCCTGCTGGCTAGTCTAGTGACGCTCCAGACCGGAACGGCTGTAGAAAACCTACAATTTTCGATGCAGCCGTCGCATACACCGCTATGTTACTCGTCAGTAACATTACTCCGCTACAGTGGTGCCATGACTACGAGCAACGATGCTTCGGGTACCGCAGCAGCGCCGTACCAGGCCGCCGGTTCCCTTCAGGGCCGCACCATTCTGATATCCGGCGGCAGCCGCGGCATCGGACTGGCCATTGCCACCCGGGCGGCACGTGACGGTGCCAATATCGTCCTGATGGCCAAGACGGGCCAGCCGCACGCGAAACTGGCGGGCACTGTTTACAGTGCCGCCGAAGAGTTGGAAGCGGTCGGCGGGCAGGCGTTGCCCCTCGTGGGCGATGTCCGCAACGACGACGACGTTGCCGGTGCTGTTGCCGCAGCAATCGGGCGCTTTGGCGGCATCGACGTCGTGATCAACAACGCATCCGCCATAGACCTCTCCACGACTGACGACGTGGACATGAAGCGTTACGACCTGATGCAGGACATCAACGTCCGCGGCACGTTCCTGCTGTCCAAGCTGGCACTGCCTGCGCTGCGTAAATCGGCCGGCGGCCACATCCTGACGTTGTCGCCTCCGCTGAACCTTGACCCCAAATGGGCAGGAAAGCACCTTGCCTACACCATGGCCAAATACGGCATGAGCCTGACAACCCTGGGCCTGGCAGAAGAA
Source organism: Arthrobacter pascens (assembly GCF_030815585.1). Classification (NCBI taxonomy): domain Bacteria; kingdom Bacillati; phylum Actinomycetota; class Actinomycetes; order Micrococcales; family Micrococcaceae; genus Arthrobacter; species Arthrobacter pascens. The sequence goes on along the minus strand of NZ_JAUSWY010000001.1, from coordinate 2,977,516 downwards.
CTCAAGGGCGATGGCATCAACGTCAACTCCCTCTGGCCCTGCACCCTGATTGACACCGCCGCCATCCGTAACATGCCCGGTGGCGAAGCCATGGTCCAGGCCGCCCGTGGACCCCAGATCATGGCCGACGCCGCGCACGCGGTGCTGACCGGCAGCAACCTTGCCGGAAAAGACGCTCCCGGTGGTTCATCCACCGGAAACTTCTACACCGACGAGCAGGTACTGGCCGCTGCGGGGGTCACTGACTTCCGGCCCTACAGCCTTGGGGCCGCCGAAGACCAGCTGGTTCCTGACATTTTTCTCTGAGTGGCCGGTCGCGGGGAACCTTGAGCCGTGGGGTCAGCCGCCGGACGCGCGCAAGTCGATAGGATTCAACTATGGATGACGCACACGCCCAGGGGGCCCCGTTGAACCGCGGAGCACTGGCCGACCAGGATTTCCTGTCTGCCACCGGGATCCCCAAGCTGGTTGTGGTGGACTCGACCGGTTCCACCAATGCCGACCTCCTGCGGTCGGTGGCAGTGGAGCCACAGCTGTGGCCTGACCTGTCCGTGCTGACGGCCGAATACCAGACGGCTGCCCGCGGACGGCTGGACCGGCGCTGGGAGGCGCCTCCCCTCAGTGCGGTGTCCGTCTCCATCGTCCTGCGGCCCGCCAACGCCGAGGGCAGGCCTCTTGCCACCCAGAGCTACTCCTGGTTGTCGCTGTTGGCGGCGCTCGCCCTGCGCGAGACACTCCTGGAGACGGCGGGGATCCCCGCAGAACTCAAATGGCCCAACGACGTTCTGGTCCGCGGCCGCAAGATAGCCGGAATCCTCGCCCAGCTGGGACCCATGGGTGACGGCTCAGTTCCGCCGGTGATACTCGGCACCGGCCTGAACGTTAACCTAAATTCGAATGAACTGCCCGTCCCCACGGCCACCTCCGTGACCCTGGAACAGCCGCTCACGACGGACCGCACCCTGCTGCTCAAGAGCTACCTCTCCCACTTCGCGGTTCTGTACCGCAGCTTCTGCAATGCCGATGGCGACCCGGGGGCCGGAATCGCCGGCGGACCGTCCCTTCATAAACGGGTCGAGGCGGTGATGGTAACGCTCGGCAAGCAGGTGCGGGCTCAGTTGCCCGGTGACCACGAGATCATCGGGCATGCGTCCCGACTGGATGACTACGGCTCGCTCATGGTGGTGGACCGTGAAGCCCGCGAACATGTGGTGACTGCCGGCGACGTGGTTCATCTGCGCCCCTGGACCCCGCCGGGGCAGGGTCACGAAGGCGGCTATGCGTAAAGACCTCGCGCCGGGCGAACAGGTCATCGTGGCCACCCGCCCGCAGCCGAGGAAGCTGGCCGGACCTGCCGCAGCCTTCATCGCCGCGCCGGCTGCGGCGGCGTTTGCCAGCGCCTGGATCATTCGCGGGGAGGCCACCCGGCTGATCCCTGCTCTCTCGCCGCAGTGGTCGCCCTGGCTTGTGACGGGATGCGTCCTCGGCGTCGCATGGATATGGTTGGCGTATTGCCTGCCACGGCTGATGCGGTGGCAGGCCACCCGCTACATACTCACCAGCCGCAGGATAGTTGCCAGATATGGCATGTTGAGGCGGCGGGACCAGCAGGTGAACCTGGCAGCCGTGCGCAACCTCATGGTCAACCAATCGGTGCTGCAGCGCATATTGCGTTCAGGGAATATATCCTTGGATACCGGGTACCAAGGTGTCGTCACTTTCCAGGATATGCCGGAAGCCTTGCGGTTCCGGGACTTTGTCCTGGATGCGATCGACGAGCTCCCCGAGGGCGGGGAGAGTGAAACGGATGAGATATCGGACTACACCGACGAGACGTTGCCGTGGGATCTGAGAGAAGGTGGACGAGATGAACGATGAGGACCAGCAGGAGCAGCCGGCCCCCCTTGCTCCGGTCGCGCCTGAGCTTCCCAACCCGGCATTGGCGCACCCGCCAACCGGAACCCTGTCAGTGGAACGGCTGGCAGCCAAGGCGCTCGAAACCAGGCTGCTGGGCGGTGAGCGGAAGTTGCGGCGTCGCGAAGTCGCGGCCGGCGCCGGGCTCTCCCTCCTGTCAGCGCGCAAGCTCTGGCGTGCCCTTGGTTTCCCCAATTTCGGTGATGAGGACGTCGCCTTCACTGAGCGCGACCAGGCGGCGCTCTCCACTGTGGTGGATCTGGTCAGGTCCGGGATGCTGACGGAGGAGGCCGCAATTTCGGTGACCCGGTCCATCGGCCAGATGACTGACCGCATGGTGGTCTGGCAGATCGAGGCACTGGTTGAGGACATGGTCCATGAGCAGGGCGTCACGGACGCGGTGGCCCGCAAAAGACTTGTGAACGAACTGCCCACCCTGGTGGATGCGCTTGAGGAGATGCTGGTGTACTCATGGCGGCGCCAGCTCAACGCGGGTGTCCAGCGGCTGGCCGTCCGTGCCGAAGCAGGCCTTCAAGCCAGTGAGGAGGGCCGCGAAGGCGATGAGGATGACGCCCCGCTGCCACTCGCGCGCGCCGTGGGCTTCGCTGACCTGGTTTCCTACACCAGCCTGTCCCGAAGGATGAACGAAAAGACGCTTGCCCGGCTGGTCCAGCGCTTCGAGAACAAGTGCGCTGAGATCATTTCCGTAGGTGGCGGCCGCCTGGTCAAGACCGTTGGCGATGAAGTCCTCTACATAGCGGAGACTCCGGCCGCGGGTGCCGAAATCTCGCTGGCCCTGGCGCAGGCCTTCACTGAGGATGAAATCCTGCCGGAGGCCCGGGTTGCCATGGTCTGGGGCAGGATACTGTCCAGGCTCGGGGACATCTACGGCCCCACGGTGAATCTCGCTGCCCGGCTGACAACCCTCGCAGATCCCGGGACGGTGCTGGTGGATTCCATGACGGCATCCGCACTCGACCAGGATGAGCGTTTTGTCCTGCTGCCGCAGCCCGCCGAAAACGTCCGCGGCTTCGGCGAAATCCACCCCGTCCTGCTCAGCCGCGGGCAAGGAAAAGGCCTTGTCCTGGACTGAGCTTTCGCGCCTTCACTGAATTTATCCATTTGTTGGTAATAGCGATATAGTCAGTGGTGCCAGGCGGAAGCGGGCCGGTCACCGGCCGTGCCGGAGCATCACTGAGGGAACAGCCATGAATCTTCGCAGGCAAGCGCGCGCAAAAAACCGGAATGCAGCCAGGACCAAAGTCCGGGGCCTGCCGCGTTCGCGGTGGCTTGCTGGTACCGCATTTGGTGCCGCTGTTGTGGTCCTGGTGACGGGTGCTGTGCTCTACCCCGGATTCAAGACCACCGAAGTGGACCTGAACGACGGCGGGGTGTGGGTAGTTTCCAAATCCAAGAACGCGGTAGGGCGGCTGAATTACCCCTCCCGCGTCCTGGACGGTGCGGTGACACCGGCGAGCACCACCTTCGACGTTCTCCAGGATGCCGGAAACGTCTTCGTCGATGACAACGCCGGGTCGACGCTGAACCAGGTCTCGGCAGCCAACATGCGCCTGGGCGGGGACAAGAAGCTGCCTGGCTCGGCGGAGGTGAGCTTTGGCTCCAAGGTCATCGCGGTAACGGACGAGGCCAAGGGCAGGGTCTGGGCGCTCTCTCCCTCCACGGTCAACGGATTTGATGAGGAAAACACCGAGCCGGTGATGGCCGGTTCGGCCGGAACCGTCTCCGCTGTCGGGGCTGATGACCGGATCTACAGCGTGGATCCGAAGTCCGGCCAGGTGACGGTAACCACGGTCAACGCCGCAGGCGAGCGCATAGATGCGAGGTCAAGCACCTGGGATGGCTTGAGGGGCGCGGCCGAGCTGCAGCTGGCGGTTGTGGGGGACCAGCCGGTGGTCCTGGACGCGGCCCAGGGCAAGCTGTTCCTGCCCGGCGGGCGTGAACTTGCGTTGCCGGACGCGCGGGACGCGAAGCTCCAACTGTCCGGCCCGGCCTCGGATGCCGTAGCGGTCGCGACGCCGAAGGCCCTGTTGAAGCAGCCGCTGGACGGCTCCACCGCAAAGACGGTGACGTTCGGCGGCGAGGGCGTGCCGGCGGCGCCTGTGCAGCTCGGCGGCTGCGTGCATGCGGCCTGGTCGGGTGCCAACAAGTACGTGCGTGACTGCACCAATGATGCCAATGACAAGAACGTGGACGTTCCCAAGGCGAGTGCGTCGCCGTCGTACGTTTTCCGGGTCAACCGTGACCTGGTGGTCCTCAATGACGTGAATTCCGGGAACGTGTGGCTGGTGAACCAGAACATGCAGCTCGTGAACAACTGGGACGACGTCATCCCGCCGCAACAGACCTCCGACGACGCGGACAAGGACTCGGCCGACGAGGTCCAGCAGACCGTGCTCCCGGACCGCACCAAGCCCAACAGCCCGCCAGCCGCAAAACCCGACACCTTCGGTGTGCGTGCCGGCAAGACCACCATCCTGCCCGTTTTGGATAACGACACCGACCCCGACGGCGACATCCTCACCGTCCGCGCGCCGGACCCGCTCAAATCCGGGCTGCTCGCGCCCATCTACGGCGCCACCGGCTTCCAGGTCAGCGTGGGCGCGGACAAGACCGGCTCGGAAACGTTCAAATACACGGCCGACGACGGCCGCGGGCTCTCCGCCGCTGCCGATGTCTCGCTGAGCATCGTCCCGCCGGGGGAGAACTCGGCCCCGCGGCAGAAGCCCAACCGCAACACCACGCTGGTGGTCCAGTCCGGCAAAATCGTCAGCCAGAACATCCTCACCGACTGGATCGACCCCGACGGCGACGACCTGTTCGTTGTTGGTGCGGCCAGCAGCGATCCCCGCGACCAGGTCAAGGTCCGGCCGGACGGCCTGCTCAGCTTCCAGGACGCCGGCTCGGAACCCGGACGCAAGACCGTCACGGTTACCGTTTCGGACGGACGATCCTCCGCCGAGGGCAAGGTCACCGTCGACGTCCGGGCACCAGGGGCCCTACCGCCGATCGCCAACGCGGATCACGTGGTCGCCGTCGCCGGGGTGGACACCGTGATCACCCCGCTTAAGAACGACTCAGACCCGCAAGGCGGTGCGCTCAGGCTCGCCCAGGTCACTCCTGACGGCACGTCGACCGCCACGATGGGCGCGGACCAGCAGACCTTCACCTTTAACTCGACCGCCCAGGGCGCACACTACGTGACCTACCTCGTCACCAACGGTCCGGCCAGTGCCCAGCAGCTGGTCCGCGTCGACGTCGTCCCGGGAGGCGGTGACGGCGCCCCCGTGGCGGTCCGCGACACCGCGCTGCTGCCCAGCGGCGGCAGCGTGCTGGTGGACGTCCTCGGCAACGACTCCGATCCCTCCGGCGGAGTGCTCGTGGTGCAGTCCGTGACTGCAGCCGACGGACTGCCGGTGAGCGTCTCCGTGCTGGACCACTCTGTCGTCCGGATCACCGACATCCGCGCCGAAGGCCAGCTCAGCGTGAAGTACACCATTTCCAACGGCAAGTCCTCCGCGAGCGGGGAGATCGCCGTCCTTGTGGTCCCGGCGCCCTCCAAGCTCCAGGCGCCGCAAGCCAAACCGGACGAGGCAACAGTGCGCGCCGGAGACGTCGTCACCATCCCCGTCCTGGAGAACGACACCGACCCCAACGGCGGCAAGCTGACCCTGGAACCCGTCCTGGCCCAGCAGCCGGACCCCGCCGACGGCCGCATCTTCACCTCCGGCGACATGCTGCGCTTCATCGCCGGCGAGATCCCGAAGACCGTATACGCGATCTACAAGGTCACCAATGCGTCCGGCCAGTCGGACTCCCAACAGGTGGCCATCCGCATCCGGGCCCGCGACGACGAGCGCAACACCCGCCCCGAACCCAAAAACCTGACCGCCCGCGTGGTGGCCGGCATGACGGTGCGGATCCCTGTTCCGCTCGACGGCGTGGATACCGACGGCGACTCGGTCCAGCTGACCGGCGTAGACAAGGCCCCGTCGATGGGAACGGCAGTGGTCAAGGACGGTTACCTCGAATACACCGCCGGCGGAAAGGCAGCCGGAACGGACACCTTCAGCTACGGCGTTCAGGACCGCATCGGCGCCGAAAACACCGGCACAGTGATCGTGGGCGTCGCACCCCAGGAAGCCAACAACCAGAAGCCCATCGCCATCGATGACGCCGTGGACGTCCGGCCCGGCCGCAAGATCGCCGTCGACGCCCTGACCAACGACTCGGACCCCGACGGAGACCCGATCAGCCTCGTGTCCAACGGCTTCGAATCCCGGCCGGAACTCGCCGTCGAGGCAGCCGACGGCGGCAAGGTGCTCCTCACCGCCCCGGGAACCGCCGGCAACGAGAGCGTCGCCTACAAGATCCAGGACGACAAAAAGGCCCAGGGCGGCGCCGTGATCCGTGTCCGGGTCAGCCCGGACGCCGCCCTCAAGCTGCCCCTTGCGAAGGACGACGTTGTCACCCCCGCCGAAACCCTGGGCAAGTCCGCCGTGGATGTCCCGGTCCTGAAGAACGATGCCGATCCCGACGGCGTGGCCGCTGAGCTCAAGATCGGCCTGCCGGACGGAAATCCGAACGCCCGTGCCGGCGGCGAGGGAAACGTCGTTGTGACCCTCGCTCCGAAGGACCAGCTGGTCCCGTACACAGTTACCGACGTCGACGGACAAAGAGCGACGGCGGTTATCTGGGTTCCGGGCCAGGGCGAACAGCACCCCACGCTGGCCCGTAACGACGTCGTCGAAGTGATGGCGGGCAAAGAGAGCAACCTGGACCTGAACGAATACGTCCGCGTACGGGAGGGCCGCACCCCACGGATCACCCAGGTGGACAAGGTTCGGGTGCAGGGCGCCGACTCGCAGAACGTCGTGGCCGGCAACGGCAGCGCCCTGCGCTACGCGGCGCTCGAGGATTACGTGGGCCCCGGATCAGTCACCTTCGAAGTGACCGACGGTACCGGCCCCGAGGATCCGGAGGGCCTCAAATCCACCCTCAGCATCATCACCAAGGTCATCCCGGATCCAAACGCCAACCACCCGCCAAGCTTCAGCGGGACCTCCCTCGACGTGCCCAAGGCCGAGTCCGCCAGCCTGGAGCTGGGCAACCTGGCCAAGGACGTGGATCCAGACGACCAGGAGAAACTCAAGTTTGAGCTGGACGGCACGCTGCCGGAAGGCTTCAAGGCCACGCTGGACGGTGCCACCCTCAAAGTCACCGCAGACTCCGGCAGGGGTGCGGGCTGGAAGGGCAGCATTCCGCTCAAGGTCACAGACGGCCGCTCCGAGCCGGCAAGGGCCACCGTCACGGCAACGGTGGTGGCGTCCAACCGGCCACTGCCCGTCGCGAACGAGGACGTGATCGAGAAGGCCAACGCCGGCAAGACCGAGTCCATCAACGTCCTCGCCAACGACTTCAACCCCTTCAGCGAGACCCCGCTGCGGATCGTGGCCGCCACGGTGGAAACCGGCTCCGCGGCCGGACAGCCCATGGTGGCCGGCGACTCCATCACCGTCACCCCGGCCAACGGCTTCAAGGGCGTCATGGTGCTCCGCTACACCGTGATGGACAAGACCGAGGACGTCTCCCGGCAGACCGATGGCCGCGTGCGCATCACGGTCCGGGACGAGCCGGACGCACCCTCGGCGCCCACCGCAACGGACGTGCGCAGCCGCACTGCCGTGCTCAAGTGGACTCCGCCTTCGGACAACGGTGCCACCATCAGCAAGTACACGGTGCGCTCCAGCGGGTTCAGCCAGGAATGTGCCACCACCACCTGCACGCTGAGCGGACTGACCAATGATGTGAAGTACGTCTTCACGGTCACCGCCACCAACGAGGTAGGGGAGTCCGCGCCGTCGCAGGCCTCCAACGAGATCCGGCCGGACGAGAAGCCTTCTCCGCCGGAGGCTCCCGCCGTCAAGGCCGGGGATAAGAACATGGTGATCACCTGGCCCGCGGCGAAGACCGAGGGCTCCGCCGTGAAGAACTACAACCTGGAGATCTCCCCGCCGCCGGCCAGCGGGATTGCGGTGAAGAACGGCGTGGCCGGACTGACCTACACCTGGCCGGGCCTCACCAACGGCGTGCGGTACAAGGTGCGCGCCCAGGCCGTCAACGAGCTGGGGCCCTCCGAATGGGGCATGTACTCGGCCGAGGACAACCCCGCCGGAGTTCCGACTGCCCCGGCAGCTCCGACGACGTCGGTTGCGTCCGCCGTCGGGACGTCCAACCAGCTGAAGGTCAATTGGACCGAACCGAACACCAACGGCGATGCGATCAGCAACTACTACGTGACCATGAGCGGCGGCGGCGGGGCGCCGCAGACCCAGATGGTTGCCGGGACGGTACGGACAGCGAACTTCACCGCCAACAACTCGGAGGCCTCGTATACCTTCACTGTCCAGGCCGAAAACAAGGCAGGCAAGGGTGCGGTCAGCGCGCCCTCCGCTCCGCGCCGCGCCACCGGCAAGCTAAGCCAGGTGTCCGGGGTCAGCGTCACGGAGGCCAACACCGGCGGCGCCGGCCAGCAGGTGACCATCAACTTCAGGGAACTGACCGCGGCGGAACGCAACGGCTCGGCCTATGGCGAGGTCAGCTACACCTACTACGCCACCACCGGCCAGTCCGGGCCCGTCAGGCCCGGCGATACCAAGGGAGGCTTCACAAACGGTGCCGCCACCACTATCACCGTGACCGCCAACTCAAGTGTGGCGCCAAGTTCCGACGCCAGTGCCGGAGCGAGCGCGAGTCCGTACGGCGCGCCCGGAACGCCGTCGGCCGCCGGGCAGAACGGGGCAGAGAACCAAAAGAACCTCAGCTTCAGCTGGAACTCGCCGTCCACCTCGACCAACGATGTCGCCTACACCCAGATCAACATCGACGGCGGGGGCTGGGAGAGAGTGGCCGCCTCGGGAAGCCGGACAGTCAACACCGGCGGCTTCAGCGAGCCGCACTCGATCCAGGTCCAGACCGTCAACTCCCGGGGCACCGGCGGTCCGATCGCCTCGGCGTCCGCCCAGTCCGGAGCCGCGAAGACCCGCTGGACCACAAAGCTTAACAACGGGATGGACCGCAGCTGCACCGATCTGCCCGGACCCACGTCCTATGATCCGAATGCTCGTACCTGTGACGGAAAGTCGGGCTACACCAGACCCTGGATGTCACGGTTCGACGCGTTTGACATCATGTGCTGGAAGCCGCACGGCACCCCGTACAGCGGGGACGGCCAGTGGTACTACATCATGCGTGGTTCGCCGAACGCGACGCGCTGGGTCGATTCCACACACACCTTGATTGGCCCGCCCGGGCAGAGCGGCGTCCCGCGCTGCACCTTCCCGGTAGGGGATACACCATAGCCGGCGTCGCCCGGAAGGCGGGTAGAACTCCCCATCGCCTGCCACGGGAACAATCGGTAGGCTGTCGCGGGAAGTCGGGGCCTCGTCTAAGGCCCGCCGGGGGAAATCGAAATCTTGAAGGAAATCTGAAACTGTGACACGTCTTTTCGCCATGCTGGGGTCCAGGAAGCCGGGTTCAAAAAAACGCCGCGCGCTCTTCAGGGGTACCGCCTTTGGTGCTGCTGTTGTGGTGCTGGTCACCGGTGCGGTCCTGTATCCCGGGTTCAAAACCACCGAAGTGGAACTGAACGACGGCGGCGTGTGGGTTGTCAGCAAGTCCAAGAACGCTGTCGGTAGGCTTAACTATCCGTCGCGTGTCCTTGACGGGGCCGTGACGCCGGCGAGCACAACGTTCGACATCCTCCAAAACGCGGGGGAGGTGTTTGTGGATGATGAGACCGGTTCCACCCTGAACCAGGTTTCTCCTGCGAACATGCGCCTGGGCGGGGACAAGCAGCTGCCGGGTTCCGCCGATGTGAGCTTTGGGTCCGAGGTCATCTCGGTGACCGATCCCGCGTCCGGGAAGGTCTGGGCGGTGTCACCTTCCACCGTCAACGGCTTTGACGAGGAAGCAAGCGAACCGGTGATGGTGGGCTCGGAGGGCCTGGTCTCCGCCGTGGGTGCCGATGACCGGATCTATTCGGCGGATCCGAAGTCCGGCGTGGTTACAGTGACGGCGGTGGATGCCAACGGTGAGGTGACGTCGTCTGAGTCCAGCACCTGGGGTGAGCTGAAAGGCTCAGGGGACCTGCAGCTCGCCGTCGTCGGGGACAAGCCGGTGGTCCTTGACGCCGCCAGCGGAAAGCTGTTCCTGCCCGGCGGAAAGCGCCTGCAGCTCGACAATGCCCGCGATGCGAAGCTGCAGCAGGGCGGACCGGCCAGTGACTTTGTGGCGATATCGACCCAGAAGGCCCTGCTGAAGCAGCCCTTGGACGGCTCAACGGCCAAGACGGTGACCTTCGACGGAGAAGGCATACCGGCAGCGCCGGTGCAGCTGGGCGGGTGTGTCCATGCGGCATGGTCCGGTGCGAACAAGTACGTGCGTGACTGCACTAATGATGCGGACGACAAGAACGTGGCTGTCCCCAAGGCGAGTGCGTCGCCGTCGTACGTTTTCCGGGTCAACCGCGGTCTGGTGGTCCTCAACGACGTGAATTCCGGGAACGTGTGGCTGGTGAACCAGAACATGCAGCTCGTGAACAACTGGGACGACGTCATCCCGCCCAAAAACGAGTCCGATGAGCAGGACCAGGAGTCCGCGGACAACAACACCATCAACGTGCTCCCTGACCGCACCAAACCCAACCGGCCGCCCGAGACCAAACCGGACGCTGTGGGCGTCCGCCCGGGACGCACCACCGTCCTCAGCGTGCTGGACAACGACTCCGATCCCGACGGCGACGTCCTGACGGCCGCCGTCGGAAACTCCGGCCCCAAATCCGGCAGCCTGGAGAACATATATGGTGGCACGGCCTTCCAGGTCTCCGTCCCGGCGGACGCGAAGCCGGGCACGGAAACCTTCGATTACAACGCCGCTGACGGCCGCGGCCTGTCCGCCGGCGGCCAGGTCACGCTCAGTGTGGTGGGCCCGGAGGAAAACCGGCCGCCGCAGTTCAAGCGCGGCGGCGACGCCACCACCATCTTGGTGGAACAGGGCAAGACCGTCAGCCAGAACATCCTCACGGACTGGATGGACCCCGACGGCGACGATCTCGTCCTGATGGACGCCAAAGCGGACAACGACCAGGACCAGGTGAAAGTCCGCCGCGACGGGCTGCTGACCTTCCAGGATTCCGGGGCCACCGCAGGCAAGAAGAACGTCACCGTGACAATCTGGGACGGCCGCGCAACGGTCACGGGAAAAGTGGTGGTGAACGTGCAGCCGCCGGGAGCGTTGGCACCGGTAGTGAATGCAGACCACGTGACTGCGGTGGTGGGCCAGGACCTGGTGATCGCGCCTTTGAAGAACGACGTCGACCCCAACGGCGGCGCCTTGCGCCTGGCACAGGTGGAAGCGAACGGCCCGGCCGAACTGGGGCCCGTTACCGACGGCGGGACCTTCACCTTCCGGAGTACAACTCCGGGGCCCGTCTACCTGACCTACATTGCGAGCAACGGGCCGCAGAGCAGCCAGGGACTGATCCGCGTAGACGTGGAGTCCGGCAAAGACGGCGGCGACCCTGTGGCTGTCCACGATGTCGCCCTGATGCCTGTTGGCGGCAGCGTCCTCCTGGATCCGCTGGCCAACGACTCCGATCCTTCCGGCGGAGTGCTGGTCCTGCAGTCCGTCAAGCTTCCGGACAACATCACCGCGTCCGTCAGCGTGATCGACCACAGCGTCCTGCGCATCACTGACGTGCTGGGCACCAAGGACCCCTTCGTTTTTGAATACACCATGTCCAACGGCAGGAAGTCAGCCACCGGCAGTGTCTCGGTAGTCCCCGTGCCGGCTCCCGCAATTATCGAAGCACCCCAGCCCAAACCGGATGAAGTGAACGTCCGGGTCAACGACGTGGTCACCATTCCGGTGCTGGAGAACGACACGCACCCACAGGGCGAGAAACTCACCGTTGATCCGGTTCTGCCTCAGGGCGTGGACGAGGCCGATGGCAAGAGCTTTGTTTCAGAGAACACGCTGCGTTTCATCGCCGGGGCGCAGCCCAAGACCGTGAGGGCCATCTACAACGCGGTGGACCCGCAGGGGCAGAAGAGCGCCGCTGCCGTTACCATCCACATACTTCCGCTCGAAGGAGCCGAGAACTCCCGTCCGCAGCCGCAGAACCTGACGGCCAGGGTGGTTGCTGCCGGAACAGTCCGGATCCCGGTTCCGCTGGACGGCATTGATCCAGACGGCGACTCCGTGCAGCTTACGGGCATCGACAGCACCCCAGCCATGGGAACGGCCACCGTGGGCAGCAATTTCATCGACTTCACGGCAGCAGGAGACGGCGCCGGAACCGACACCTTCCGCTACAAGGTGGTGGACCGCCAGGGCGCTGTCAACACCGGAACGGTGACTGTGGGCATCGCACCGCGAGGCGAAACCAACCAGAATCCCACTCCCGTGGATGACGAGGTCAAGGTCCGTCCCGGGCGCCAGATCGCCGTTGACTCCACCGGCAACGACACCGATCCCGACGGCGACCTCATCCGCATCCTCACGGACGGCATCGAGGCGGACTCCGCGCTCCAGGCCACCGTCAGCAAAGCCAGCGGCCGCATCATCCTGCTGGCCCCCGGCGCTGTCGGGACGGTCAACGTCCGGTACACCATCGCTGATGACCGCGACGCTTCCGCGCAGGCCGCCATCCGCATGGTGGTGGACAATGAGGTTCCGTTGCAGGCCCCTATTGCCCGTGACGACAGGGTGACCTCGGCCCAAACCCTCGGCAAGACCGCCGTGGATGTTCCTGTCCTGAAGAACGATGAGGATCCTGACGGTGTGGGCGAAAACCTCAAGATCAGGGCCGAGGCCACCACGGCCCGCCCCGGTGCCGACGGGAACATGATCGTGGACCTGACTGAGCAGCCGCAGCTGATCCCGTACACGGTGGAGGACGTGGACGGCCAGAAGTCTACGGCCGTCATCTGGGTACCGGGCATCGGGCAGCAGGTGCCAACCCTGGCCAAGAACGAGGTTGTTGAGGTCATCGCCGGGCAGTCCCTGACTGTGAACCTGAACGAGTGGGTGAAGGTCCGTGAAGGGCGCTCACCACGCCTGACCCAGACGGACCGGATCAAGCTCATCGGCGCTGACGGCGGCGACCCAGTTTCCGGGAATGGCACCGCCCTCAAATACACCGCTGGCACTGACTATGTTGGTCCGGGCTCACTGAGTTTCGAAGTGACCGACGGCACCGGTCCGGATGATCCGGCCGGGCTCAAATCAACGCTGTCCATCCGGACCAAGGTCCTGCCCGATCCCAACCGCAACAACCCGCCGGAACTGCTCGGCGCCAACGTCGACGTGCCCAAGGGGGATTCCGTCAGCACCGACCTGGGCAAGCTGACGGCCGATCCGGACCGCGACGACCTTGAGAAGATGAAGTACGAGCTGGAGGGAGGCGCGCCCGCCGGATTCAGCGCCAACATCGAGGGCAAGTCGTTGAAAGTATCCGCCGCTGATGGCACAGCCTCAGGAACGACGGGGGCGGTCCAGGTTAAGGCGAAGGACTCCCGCGGCCTGGAATCGACGGCGACGTACCAGCTGGCGGTCACGGCCTCCAACCGGCCGAAGCCGGTGGCCAACGATGACCTCGAACCCAACGCGGCCGCAGGCAAGCCCGTCACCGTGAACGTCCTGGCCAACGATGCCAACCCGTTCCCCGAGTCCGCACTGAAAATCATCTCGGCGACCACTGAAACTGGACAGGGGAGTGCAGTAGTGTCCGGTGATTCCGTGACCGTAACGCCTGCAGCCGGGTTCACGGGGACTATGATCGTGGCGTATTCCGTGGCGGACAAGACCGGCGACGACTCCCGTAACGCCACGGCCCGCATCCGGCTGACGGTCAAGGACGAGCCACTGGCGCCCACCACGCCACAGGCTCAGAGCGTGGGGGACCGCACTGCGCTGCTCACCTGGTCCGCCCCGGCAGACCGCGGCTCACCCATCACCAAGTACACGGTGTACGGGGAGGGCGGCTTCCAGCAGGATTGCCCGGCCAACACCTGCACGCTGAACGGGCTGACCAATAACACCAAGTACCACTTCCAGGTGACGGCCACCAACGAATTCGGCGACTCCGAAAAGTCACCGGCCTCCGCGGAAGTCCGGCCGGACGCCAAGCCTGATACCCCACTTCCACCCACCCTGAAGTTCGGCGACAAGGAGCTCGCCGTCAACTGGGCAACACCTGCCACCAGGGGGTCACCGGTCAAGTCCTACGACCTTGAGATCTCTCCCGCTCCCGCCGGTCAGAACGCCCAGATCCAGAACCTGACCGCGGTCAGCTACGTCTGGAAAGGCCTTCAGAACGGTGTGGCCTACAAGGTCCGCGTCCTGGCCCGGAGCGATGCCAAGGACCCGTCGGAATGGAGCGCGTACTCGGCGGCCGAAGTGCCGGCAGGTGCCCCCGCGACACCCGCTGCACCGACGGCCTCACAGGCGGGTTCCGTGGGGGCCCAAAGCCAGCTCAACGTCAGCTGGTCGGCGCCGAACAACAACGGTGACGCCGTTTCCTCGTACACGTTGACTACCCTTCGGGGCGGGGCCCCGGTGACCAGCCAGCAGGTGTCGGGCACCTCCCAGAACGTTACGGTGGATAACTCCGAGTCCAATTACACGTTCACGGTGTCCGCCACCAACAAGGCAGGCACCAGCGGCACCAGCAGCCCGTCCGCCCAGATCCGGGCGGCCGGCAAGCCAGGCCAGGTGAGTAGCGGTACCGTGGCGGATACTGGCAACAGCGGCCAGCTCAAAGTGACATTCACGCCGCTTACCCAGGCCCAGCGCAACGGGTCCACCGAAGGTGAAATCCGGTACACCTACAACGCGGACGGCAAATCGGGAGCTATCCCGGCTGGCGGCGGAAACATCAACGGGCTGACGGACGGCAAGGACATTACCGTCACCATCGTTGCCACCTCCACCAAGAACAACGTCTCCGGTGACGCCAGCAACATCGGCTCCGGCAACCCCTACGGGCCGCCGAATGCTCCAAACGTGGACGGCCGAACGTCAGCCACCGGTGATGGTCAGGTCCATTGGACCTGGAACAACCCGAACACCAACGGACGCCCGCTGGACCACTACGAGGTGAGGGTGGACGATGGCGGGTGGCAGAACGTGGGCAAGGCCAACAGTTTTGACGCACCCGGCGGGGGCTGGGGCAACACCCGTAGGTTGTATGTCAAAGCAGTGACTGTTGTGGACGGTCCTGCAGGATCCGCAACCTCAACCGCTGGCGCCGACCCAACGCCTCCGCCCCCGGCATCCCAGATCCAGGTGGACGCCTCGAGCGTCCGGACCTGCCCAGGCATGCCAAACCGAAGTGATACATATAGCGAGGGTCCACCCAAGACTTGTGGTGCCGGTTGGGTGGAGCGCTCCTGGGGCAAGCTGTCAATTGACTGCACCAAGGACATCTATGGCAACGGAACACCCTGGTACCGGCTGACCGAAGGTAAGGCCGGATGGTACGTAAAGTCCACGACGGTGGACCTGTACGGATCCAGACCCGGCGGGTGCTGACCA
The DNA here is from genome assembly GCF_030815585.1 of Arthrobacter pascens. Lineage (NCBI taxonomy): Bacteria > Bacillati > Actinomycetota > Actinomycetes > Micrococcales > Micrococcaceae > Arthrobacter > Arthrobacter pascens. The sequence goes on along the minus strand of NZ_JAUSWY010000001.1, from coordinate 2,961,988 downwards.
AATCAACTAATTAGACTAATCGCCGGGCCCCTGACCGCTCCACTCACCAGCACCAGAAGAAAAGGATCTATCCCATGACCATGACAACTGAGCAGGCCGTATGGTTTGCAGGCACCTTCGACAAGCTCGTTGCTAACGTAGGCCAGGCGGTGCTCGGCAAGGAACACGTCATCCGGCTGACATTCACCGCCATGCTCGCCGAGGGCCACGTGCTGTTCGAGGACGCCCCCGGCACCGGCAAGACCATGTTGGCCCGGGCTATGGCAGCTACCGTGCAGGGCTCCAACAACCGCATCCAGTTCACCCCCGACCTGCTGCCTTCGGACGTCACCGGTGTGACCATCTACGACCAGAAGACGCAGAAGTTCGAGTTCCACAAGGGACCCATCTTCAACAACATCGTCCTCGCCGACGAAATCAACCGCGCTTCGCCCAAGACCCAGTCAGCCCTGCTGGAGGTCATGGAGGAATCCCGCGTGACGGTGGACGGCGTCACCTATGAGGCCGGCAGGCCCTTTATGGTGATGGCCACCCAGAACCCGATTGAGCAGGCCGGCACCTACCGGCTCCCGGAGGCGCAGCTGGACCGGTTCCTGATCAAGACCTCCATCGGCTATCCGGACCATGCCTCAACGGTCAGGCTGCTGGGCGGGGCCAATCTGAAGGACCGTTCCAAGGAAATCTCAGCGGTCATCACCACCCAGGCCGTCGCGGACATGGCTGACCTTGCCGCCACCGCGCACGTTGACACCGCGGTGCTTGAGTACATCTCCCGGCTTTGCGAGGAGACCCGCAACGCACCCGAGACCAGGCTGGGCGTCTCCGTGCGCGGTGCAATCGCCATGGTCCGCGCCGCCAAGGTCTGGGCTGCAGGGCAGGGACGGAACTTCGTCCTGCCGGACGACGTCAAGGAACTCGCCCCCGTGGTGTGGACGCACCGCTTTGTGATGGATCCGGAAGCGGAATTCTCCGGCGCCACGCCGGAGGCCGTCCTGGCACGGGTTCTGTCCGACGTCGCCGCCCCCCAGCAGCGCACCAGCGCCTGACGTTTTCCGTACCACAGGCAGACCACCACCCAGCACAAATGAAGGCACACTTATGTCCAGCGGCACCCCGTTGACCCGGCTTGCAGAACGTCTCCGGCAACGCTTGCGCCGGCCCGGCCGACCCACCAGCTTCCATGTCCCGGCTGTCTGGACCGAAGCCGCCAGCACGGCCGGCCTCGCCCTCGCCCCGGCCTGGCACAGAACCCGCGGCCTCTGGCGGCGTTATGCCTGGCCGGTCCTGTCCGTGGTGAGTATCCTGGGCTGGTCGGTGCTGGCTGCCTCCATCCTGCTGTGGACGGCCGGGCAGGCCTTCGGCTGGCAGGAAGCCCATGCTGCGGCGATTGCCGCCTTTGTGCTCTTTGTCATCGCCATCGGCTTTATCCTGGGCCGATCCTCGTACGGCGTGGTCCTGGACCTCGCCCGGACCCGGGTGGCGGTGGGGGACAGTGCCGTAGGAAGCATCGCGGTCTCCAACACCAGCGCCCGCCCGCTGCTGCCGGCTGCCCTTGAATTGCCGGTTGGCGCGGCCGCCGCCGTCTTCCACCTGCCCAGGATGAAGCCGGGGCAGGTCCATGAGGACCTCTTCACCATTCCCACCGCGCGCCGCGCCGTCATAGTTGTGGGACCCGTCCGTTCCGTGCGGGCCGACCCTTTGCACCTGCTGCGCCGCCAGGTCCTGTGGACCGAGCCCGAGGATCTGTACGTCCATCCGCGCACCGTCGCTCTGGCCGGTTCGGCTGCCGGCTTCATCCGCGACCTTGAAGGCATGCCCACCACGGATCTTTCCAGCGCAGACGTTTCCTTCCACGCCTTGCGCGATTACGTGCCGGGCGATGACCGGCGGCACATCCACTGGAAGACCACGGCCCGGACCAACAAGCTGATGGTCCGCCAGTTCGAGGAGACCCGCCGGGCCCACCTGGCGATCTCGCTGTCCATCAACACAGATGAATACGCCTCAGAGCAGGAATTCGAGATGGCCATCTCGGCGGCCGCCTCGATCGGACGCCAGGCCATCCGGGATCAGCGTGAGCTGGACGTCCTCACCCAAAAGGGTCCCCTGCGCTGTGAAACCGGCCGCAACATGCTCGATGACATGACCCGGATTGTGGGCGCACCCATGCGCCGGACCGCCGTCGACCTGGCCCGGACGCTCACCGACACCGTCCCGAACGCCTCGGTGGTCTTTATTGTGGTGGGCAGCAACGTTACCCCCTCCCAGCTTCGCTCGGCCGCGGCGTCCGTGCCGCTGGGCGTCCGCTGCCTTGCCGTCCGGCTCCAGGCCGGAGCCGCACCGGCCCGGGCGAACATCGCAGACCTGACCGTGCTGACGCTGGGCGATCTTTCCGATCTTGCCATCATCCTGAGAAAGGCGGCCGCATGAGCTCCGCATCCGACTTCCGCCCGCGGAGGCAGCATCGCCCACAGGAAGAATCCGCGTTCGCGGACGGCCAGCCGGTCTGGCATTTTGTGCTCGACGCCGGTGCGCTCACCGTCCTGCTGGGGCTGGGGGTCCTCGGCTTCAGCCTCAGCTTCGGCGGAGATCCCTACTACCTCATCTCCGGTTTCGGCGGCATCTTCCTGGGCCTGGCCATCGCCGCCTGCAATGCCCATTTGCGGCTGGGGCTGCTGATCACCTCGGCCGTCGCCCTGGCGGCCTACCTTGCGTTCGGGACAGCCCTGGCTGTGCCTGATTCCGCCATTGCCGGCTTCGTTCCCAGCCTGGACTCCTTGCAGACGCTGCTCCTGGGCGTGATGTTCGCTTGGAAAGACATGCTCACCGTCGGCGTGCCGGTGGGCACCGCCGGCGGGGTCCTGATTGTCCCGTTCCTGAGTTCACTGCTCACCTCGCTGGCGGCCGGGATCCTGATCTGGCGGCTGAAGGGACCTTACTGGCCGCTGCTTCCGGTGCTGGCGCTTTTTGTCACTGGCATTGCGTTCAGCACGAACGCCGCATTCCTCACGGTTGAGCGCGGCATCGCCCTTACTGTGGTCGCCATCGCCTGGGCCACGTTCCGCCGGGATGCCCTGCGGCGCAGCGACACGCGGAAGGTGTCGGTCAATAGTCCCCAGGGTGACAGCACCTCCGCCCGGCGCGCCAAAATCCGCCGGCTCGGCACTGCAGCGGCCGTCATCGCGGCAAGCGTGGCCATCACCGCGGTGGCAGCGCCCCTGGTCACCGCGAGCGATGACCGCAAAGTCCTTCGTAACGTGGTGGTTCCGCCGTTCGATCCGAAGGACTACATCACGCCACTGGCAAGCTTCCGGACTTTCGTCAAGGACAAAAAGGACGACACCCTCTTTGTGGTCAAGGGCCTGCCCAGGGACGGCCGCGTCCGCCTGGGCGCCCTCGACGCCTTCAACGGCACGAACTACAACATGGACCCGAACGGCTCCGGCAACTTCAGCAAGGTGGGAGACACCAAGTCCATCAACACACTGGCTGATACTTCAAGCGTTGTGCCCACCAACGACTACTCGATGGCCATCACCTTGGAGGACTACCAGGGCTTTTTCGTCCCCGGCGGCCGCAAGACAACAGGCCTCAGTTTTGACCAGAGCGCCTCCGCGGCTGCTTCCGGCCTCTACTTCAATTCGGGCACGGACACTGCGGTCACCACCAAGGGCCTGTCCAAGGGTGATTCCTACGGCGTCCAGGTTTCCGATCCCGTCAAGCTCGAGCACGGCCAGCTGACGCAGTACGACTTCGCGAAGGTCACCCTTCCGGACGCCATTGAAGTTCCCCCGGTAGTGGGCTCCCAGGCGAATGACCTCTCGGCCGATGCGCCGACTGCCATCGACCGGGTCCGCCAGATCGAGGCACACTTCCAGAAAACCGGCGCCTTCAGCAACGGCCTGGTCGCCGAAGGCCAGCTGCCCAGCGTGTCCGGCCATGGTGCGGCCCGGATCAAGAGCCTGCTGACAGCAAAGCAGATGCTCGGCGACGACGAGCAATATGCCGTAGCCATGTCGCTGATGCTCCGCCACCTGGGCATCCCGTCGAGGGTGGTGATGGGGTTCTACCCCGAGCCCACGAGCCCTGAAAACGGTGCAGGCGAAGTAAAGATCACGGGCAAGGACGTTCACGCCTGGGTGGAAGTGGCGTTCGACAGGGTGGGCTGGGTCAGCTTTGATCCCACTCCGCCCAAGGACAACATCCCCATCCCGCCGGACCCGGAAAACAGGTCCAAGCCCAAGCCCCAGGTGCTACAGCCGCCGCCCCCGCCACAGGAACCGGCGGACCTGCCGCCGGATTCATCCCCGGACGCGCTGGACGCCGACCAGAAGAAGAACAATCCCTGGCTTTTCTGGGGCGCGCTCCTTGGTGCCCTGGGGGTTGCCCTCATTCCGCTGTCGATCCTGGCCTTGCCGCTGCTGCTCATCGCCTTCCTCAAAACACGACGCCGGAAGGCGCGCTTCTCCGAAGGGCATCCTGCCCAGCGCGTGGGAGGCGGCTGGAACGAAGTGGTGAGCCTGGCCACCGACATGGGTGCCGGAATCGACACCCGGTCAACCAGGCGCGAAAGCGCAGCGGTGGTTGCTGAAACTTTCCCCACAACAGGAGCCACCACCACCATGCTTGCCCACCGGGCGGATGCCTCGATCTTCGGCGCCGGCCAGCCGAGCGAGGAAGAGGTTCGGGAGTACTGGGCCATCGTGGACGGTTCGCTGAAGGAAATGACTGGGACCGTAGGGTTTTGGCGCAGGCAGCAGGCAAGGTTCTCGCCCCGTTCCCTGCTGGCTGACGGCCGCAACGCCCTCAAACTGCGCGGCGTCCGGCTGGGGCTGCCGCAACTTGGGCTGCCTGCCGGCCCGGGCTCCGCCGCACAACAGCCGGCCGCCGGTAGGGTGGAGTACGGTCCGGACGCTGCAGCACCCATCAGCACCAGGGCCGAAGCAGCACAGGACGCGGGACACGGTTCGACGCCGGGCCCCACTGATCCTGACGAGTCCACTGTTCTGAGGAACCCTGGCAGGAAGAACCACACCGAACCATGATCCACGACGCCGAGCGCTGCCAGCGCTGCCAGCAGCTGATCCGCAGCGGTGCAACGTTCTGCACGGCATGCGGTGCTCCGCTGCCCAACAGGGCCGCACGCAACGTTCGCAACATTGACCAGGCGCAGAGGGCGCTGGTGGACAGCGGGGTTGAGCATGCAGGCCGGATTCCCGGTACTATCCCGGTAGTACAACGGGGCCCGGGCGATGCCGGCCACGGTAACAGGCAAGTCGTTCACGAATCAGCTGGTATCGCTGGTAACGGGCAGGTGGGCCACGGTCGAGGGGGAGGAGCGGGAATGGCAGTGAATCTTGAGCTTGTTCCGGGCTCGGCGGGCAAACGCCTTGGTGCCGCTGTGCTCGATTGGCTTGGTCCCCTCGCAGTCCTCGTGGTGACCTTCGCCATCGGTTTCGCCGGCGTCACGCGCACGCAGAGCAGTGGATTCATCATCTACGACACGGGCTCGCTGGTCCTGTTCGGCAGCATCGGCCTCGGACTGACGCTGGTTTACGTGGTTGTCCTGGCAGCCATTGAAGGCCGCTCCGGTAACACCATCGGCAACCAGCTCATGGGCATCCGAAGTGCAGACAAAGACGGCTACGCGCCAGGAGGGGCCAGCGTTTTCCTCCGCGGGCTGATCACCGGCGCCGGGATACTGCTGGCAGCTCTTGCCGCAATTCTTGTTGTCGCTTTCAAGTGGTTCGACGCAGCCTTTCTGATCCTTGCTCCGCTGGCTGCCATCGGCGCCGCGTGGGCGGTCCTGGTGGTGGTATCCAACACCTGGGACAAGAACAGCCGGCTCCGTGGCTGGCACGACACCGCGGCAAAGACCCTGGTCTTTGACGTCAAGGCTGGACGGAACCCCATCTCCTCGGGTGGAATCCAAGGCCCGTACAGTTTCGCGCCGCTGGACCTGCCGCCGGTCCAGCAGGTGGCTTCGCCCGTGGCCGGTGCCTCCAAAACGCCACAGGTCATTAACGCCCAGGCACCTTTGAAGCCAAACCAGAGTCCGGACCAGTGGCAGCCGGCGGCAGGCCAGGGCACAGGCCTGGGTGGAGTCCAGCCCTACACGGCACCGCAGCCGTTCAATGTGCCGCAGGCTCCGGCAGTGCCCCAGGCTCCCGCAACCCCACAGTCCTTTGGGTCCCCGGCCCCTTCGCCCGCTCCAAGCCATCCTGATGATGATCACGACCGCACGCAGATGCGCGGCGGAGTCCGTGAGGCCGCCCCGGTGGCTGTCCTGCGGATAAGGCTCGACGACGGGCGGGACTTCCAGCTCGACCGCAGCGTTCTGGTGGGCCGGGACCCCGTAGGTCAAGCTGGTGAGCGGCAGGCCCAGTTGCTGGCGGTCACCGACCCCGGCCGCTCGATTTCGAAGACGCACCTGCACCTGCTGACCGACGGCGCAGGGATCTGGGTGACGGACAGGAACTCCACGAACGGGAGTGCCGTCACCACCCCGGACGGCCGGCGCACGCCGCTCCAGCCGGGTGTGCCCGCATTTGTCAGCCCGGGATCCACTGTCCATTTTGGTGACCGCACCTTCCACCTAGGACAGGCATGAACTCACAGCCCGCCAGTGTCCCCCCTGCGGCAGACCATGAACGCGGGCTCAGTCTGAGCTACGGGTACGGCACGGACCGCGGCCTGCGCCGCGAACTCAATGAAGACTCCTTCATCGCCTCCGACCCCATCTTTGCCGTGGCTGACGGAATGGGTGGCCATGAAGCAGGTGAAATTGCCAGCGGCATGTGCGTGCGTGCCCTGGCGGCGATGCCGCAGCTTGCCACCGGCGAGCGTAGCGTCACGGCGGCCGTCCTTCAGCAATACCTGGTCCGCGCTGACAGTTCCATCAGGGACGCCACCGGAGCACGCGCCGGAACCACGCTGACCGGGGCCGTCGTAGTGGAACAGATGGGCATGCCGTACTGGCTGGTCCTGAACATCGGTGATTCCCGCACATACCGGCTGAGCCAGGGAGAGTTCGCCCAGGTCAGCGTGGACCACTCAGAGGTCCAGGAACTTGTTGATGCAGGCGAAATAACGCCGGAGCAGGCTACGGTCCATCCCCGGCGCCACGTGGTCACCAGGGCGCTGGGCACCGGAGACGAGACAGAAGCTGATTATTGGCTGCTTCCCGTCGAAGAGGGTGACCGTATCCTGGTCTGTTCGGACGGACTGAACGGTGAGCTGACGGACGAACACATGTTCCGCATCCTCAGCACGGTGGGACACCCCCAGGACGCCGTGGACGCCCTCATCCAAGCCGCCCTTCGCAATGGCGGCCGGGACAACATCACCGTCATTGTGGTGGACGCCAAGAACGTCATGAACGACGGCGGACTCGCCACCACCGCCCCCCGCACCTCCGCTGAGGCGGAAGACGAAGTCACGTTGCCCCGGGCACAGGTTGTGGACGGGCGCGAGTCATCAGCCGAGAAAGAAGAAAGCGAGGAGCCCGGAGATGGCCGCCAGTAGTTACGCGCCCGGCACCTGGCTGGGCATTGTCCGGTCCCGGACCGTCGTCCTCCTCGGACCCGACGCCCCACCCGCCCTGGTCCACTCACTGTGGGATCTGCTGGAGAACGGGCCGGAAGTGCACGAAGTGCTTCACGCGGTCACGAGCAGCTTCGGCCTTTCGCTGGCGCAGATTCCGTGGTTCGGAATTGTGGGCTTCCGGGACTCGCTCCGGGTCTTCCTCCGCGGGGACCTGGATCTGACCGTCCAGCTGGCCGGTGGTCCCGTAGATCTGAACGGGCGCGATGTGACCACCTGGACCGAACGCAGTTTCGTGGCCCCGGAGTGGTACCGCGTCAGTGTCCCGGGAGGTGGCCCCCAGGGCCAGAAGCTGCCCCTGGGGGAAGGCGTGGTCCTGCTGCAGTCGTTGACTGTGGCAGTGGCCGGCACCCCGATGGCAGACGCCGCCGAGCCGGCTGTGGCCCTGGCTGCGGCCACTCAGGCTGCTGTGCCTGCGCACGCCGTGAATGAAACTGCGGTGAGTGAAACTGCTGTGACTGAAACTGGCGTGGCTGAAACAGCTGTGACTGAGGCCGAAACTGCAGTGCCTGGCGTTGCGTTGGAATCCATGATTGAACCCGAGCCTGTGGTTGGACCCGGGCCTGTGGTTGGACCCGGGCCTGTGGTCGAACCCGAGCCTGTGATTGAACCCGAGCCTGTGGTTGGACCCCAGCCTGTGATTGAACCCGGGCCTGTGGTTGGACCCGGGCCTGTGGTCGAACCCGAGCCTGTGATTGAACCCGAGCCTGTGGTTGGACCCCAGCCTGTGATTGAACCCGAGCCTGGGCTGGAAGCGGTATCGTCAGCCGCTGAACATGGCGCGTCGGCGGACACTGTCATTGGTGTCCTCGACGAGGATCCTGACTCTGCGACGGAAATGCCGGAGTCCTGGCAGGACGTGGAACCCGAGTCTCGGCCGGATGAGGGGCCAGATCAGGTGCCTGCCCACGAACTGACTGGAACATACGACCACCTCTGGGAGCGCACCGTCGTCCGCAGCATCGAAGACGCTGCAGTCCGCGACGATCCGGACATGGACCATGGGGATGCGCAGGTTTTGGCACCGGCGGAGGAGGACGGTGCAGACGGGCAGGCAGCACTGGAGGCGCCGGCCGCTGCGGAGCTCCAAACCGGCAGCGTCCTTCCTGACCCTCCCGCTTCGGAGCCGCAGACTGCCCTGCCGGCACCCGCCGGTGGACTCATCGACTCGGTCCCGTGGCGGACCGGGGGAAACAACGTCCGGAGCCCGCAGGCTTCGCCGTCGTTCAACACTCCCGCCGGCGCCATTCCCGCTGGCGCCCCAGGCCCGGGCCCGGGCAGCCAGCCACCCTCCGTGACCCCGGAGCTGCCAGGCGCGGATCCCCTCGGCTTCGACGGAGACCACGACGGCCACACCGTCATGAAGAGTGATCTCGCAGGGATGGCCGCGCATCCCGCTCCTGCCGTAGCGCCGGACCCGGATGCCGCTGGCCCTCGGGTGCTCGCACGCGTCTGCGGCCAGGGCCACGCCAATCCGCCCACACACTCGCTGTGCGCCGCGTGCGGACTGCCCTTGCCGTCCGACGCCGTCCAGGTGGCGCGGCCGCGGTTGGGCCGGATGCGTGTTTCCACGGGTGAACTGCTGGACCTTGACCAGTCGCTGGTCATCGGACGGCAGCCTTCAGTTTCCCGCGTCCAGGGTGGCGTGATGCCCAGGCTCGTCCAGGTGGCCAGTCCCAGCGGCGACATTTCGCGTTCGCATGTGGAGGTGCGGCTTGAAGGCTGGCATGTGATGCTGTGCGACCTCAAAGCCACAAACGGTACGGTCCTGGTCCGTGAAGGGCAGCAGCCCCGCCGCCTCGCGCAGAATGAAATGGCCATCCTGCTCGACGGAGACATCGCAGAACTGGGTGACGATATCTCATTGCGTTTTGAGGAGATTCTTTGAGCTCCAAACGGCCAGTTGCGCCGCCGCCCCACATCCCGGGGTTCACCTACATCAGCCTGCTGGGCTCCGGCGGATTCTCTGACGTCTACCTCTATGAGCAGGACCGGCCCCGGCGGAAGGTTGCCGTCAAGGTCCTGCTGTCCGACCTGAAGACCGAGGGAGCCCGGCGCAGGTTCGAATCCGAGGCCAACCTGATGGCCCAGCTCTCCTCCCACCCGTACATCGTGACCATCTTCGAGGCGGAGGTGACCGAGGCCGGGCATTCCTACCTGGCCATGGAATACTGCTCCCGGCCCAGCCTGGACGTCCGCTACCGGCGCCAGCGCTTCAGCGTGGACGAAGTCCTGGCGGTCGGCATCCAGGTGGCGTCCGCCGTCGAGACCGCCCACCGGGCCGGCATTGCGCACCGGGACATCAAACCCGCGAACATCCTGGTCACCGACTATAACCGTCCGGCGCTGACGGACTTCGGAATCTCGGGCACGCTGGGGGCCGATGCCGACGACGACGCCGGGATGTCCATCCCGTGGTCCCCGCCGGAACAGTTCACAGACGGCCCCATCGACGGCGTGATGGTGGACGTGTGGGCGCTCGGGGCCACCCTGTACACACTGCTCGCGGGCCGGTCCCCGTTCGTGATTCCCGGCGCCGACAACTCCCAGCGGGAGCTCATTTCGCGCATCAGCACCACGGCGTTGCCCCGCCTTGGCCGTGCCGATGTGCCTGAATCGCTGGAACGGGCGCTGTCCACCGCCATGGCGAAATCCGCAGCGTCCAGGTATTCCTCGGCCCATGCCTTCGCTCTGGCCCTGCAGCGGATCCAGGCTGAGCTGAACCTGTCAGTCACTCCCTTTGAGGTGCTCGAAGAACCTCATCACGAGGAAAACCACCCGGACGACGGCTTCGAAGAGACCCGCGTCCGGAGCATTGCGGCCATCGATCCGGAAAGGACCGGCAGCGCCCCCACCTTCCCGGCAAGGACCAGGCCACAAGTCCCAAACCCTGTCTCTCCGGCAGGAGCGCCGCCCGCGGGTCCCGCCCGGCCGCAGGTCCCGGGTAACCTCTTTACGGGCCAGGAGGCCAACGGAAAACCCTCCCCGGAGTGGGCGCACGCCACCATGCTCCGGGGCAGCACACCGGCTGGCGAATACGGCGTGGCGAAGGATGCGACCATCCCACGGCCCGCCCTCCGGCCCGCTGATGCCGGGCAGCGGGCAGCGGCCGGACTGCCAGCGGGGGAGCGCGGGGCCAAGCGGCCCGGCCCTGGGGAACCGGAACTCGATGCCACAGTCAGCCGGCCGGCCCTTGGCGACGAAGCCCTACCCGAGGCCCCCGCAGCAGACCGCAGCAAGCGGAATCTGTGGCTGGCCATCAGCGGCGGCACACTGCTGGTGCTCGCCGTCATCGTAGGAATCGTGGTGGCATCGTCCGCTCCGCCGCCTAAAGTCCTTCCGACCGATCAGGTCAGCGTGGCACCTCCGGACGCGCTGGACAACGGGACGGTTCCGGATGTGGCAGACCTGGCGGGGAAGCTGGATGCCAGCGGCAAGGTGACGTTCACCTGGACCAATCCGCAGCCGAAGGCAGGTGACGCCTACAAGTGGCGGGTCTACGCGATCGGGGGAAGCGGCGAATACCAGTCCACCGCCCAGCCCACCGCGGAGGTGGCGGTTAATCCCAAGGAACCGACCTGTATCCAGGTGATGATCGTCCGGAGCGACGGACATTCTTCCCCCTTGGAGCAGGACTCGATCGCCTGCGTCCGCAACTGAGAATGACACGGAGCACCGGACACGCTAAACGCCCGCGGGCATTGCCCTACGAGGAGGCACGGAATATGGGGGATCTAGCAATAGATTTCTGTGGTGAGTGGTACGAACCGTCGGACCAGGAGGTTTTCAACATCGGCCGCGAAGGCGACCTCGAAGTGGACGACAACCCGTACCTGCACCGGCAGTTCCTGCAGGTGGCCAACTATGACGGGATCTGGTGGCTCAGCAACGTGGGCAGCATGCTTTCCGCCACCGTAGCGGACGGATCAGGCGGCATGCAGGCCTGGCTGTCGCCCGGCGCCCGCATTCCACTCGTCTTCAGCCACACGAACATCGTCTTCACAGCCGGGCCCACCACCTACGAGTTCGCTGTCCACCTCAAGACGCCGTCGTTCCGCCAGGAGGCGCGCGACGGCGACAGCAACGGGGACACCACCATCGGACCAGTGGTGTTCACCGACTCCCAGAAGGCCCTGATCGTGGCGCTCGCGGAACCCATGCTCCGTCGCGAAGGGACAGGGTTCAGCGCCATCCCTTCGTCGGCCGCTGCGGCCAAGACCCTCGGCTGGGCACTCACGCGCTTCAACCGGAAGCTGGACAACGTCTGCGACAAGCTGGACCGTGTGGGCGTGGTGGGCCTCCGGGGCGGCGGCGGAAAACTGGCCACCAACAGGCGGGCCAGGCTTGTGGAACACGCCGTTACGTCCCACCTGGTCACCCCTGATGACCTGTACCTGCTCGAAAAGATGAGGGAAGTGGACGAAGGATGAGGATCCGGCTGACACTCCGCCGGGACCCGGCGGAAACCAAGGACCTCGCGGTCATCGTGGACGGCCTGGCGACGGTGGCCGACATCGCCACCCAGCTGTGGGCCGCGGACCCGGACCGCAAGGGTACGCCGGCGCCGGAAAATCTCTCCCTGCGTATTGACGAGGCCTTTGTTGCCGGCGGCATGCGCGGAATCGTGCTGACCCGCACGGACAACCTGTTGGAATCGGGCCTCCGCCCCGGCTCTGTGGTCTCGCTGACCCAGGTCAGCGAGCAGTTCGACGTCCCGGGCGCCAACCGCGGCCCCGCCGCCGCCACCTTGCGGATTCTCTCCGGCCCCGACGTCGGCCAGGAGTTCTCCCTTCCTTCCGGCACCAGTTACATCGGCAGGGACAGGGACGTGGACATCCGGCTCACCGATCCCATGACGTCCAAACGCCACGCCCGCATCACCGTCGGTGAGAGCGTGGAGATCGTGGACACCAACTCCGCCAATGGCCTCCTGATGGACGGTCTGCCGGTGACGCGGGCCACGCTGAACTCCTCTGACACGGTGACCCTCGGCGACACCACCGTAACGGTGGTTCCGCTGGGGCGGAACCAGGCGGCAGCACCGACGTCGCCCCTTGTCGATTTCAACCGGTCACCGCGCGTGGTTCCCCGCTTCGATGAACCCAAGCGTGTTCTGCCCGCCGGACCCAAGCGGCCGGACCACCAGCCGTTCCCGTACATCATGCTGATCGCGCCCCTGCTGATGGGCGGCATCATGTTCGCGGTGACCCGGAACATGCTCTCGGTGGTGTTCATGATGATGATGCCGCTTTTCATCATTGGCCACTACGTGGACCACAGAGTGCAGACCAAGCGCCAGCAGAAGGAACAGCTCAAGCATTTCCGTGAATCCATGGCCGCGTTCCGGCAGGACATCACCGAGCTTCAGCATGTGGAACGGGCCGTCCGCCTGCAGGAGGCTCCGTCCGTCAGCGACACCGTTGATTCCATCTATAAGCTGGGGCCGCTGCTCTGGACCCACCGTCCCGAGCACAAAGGCTTTTTGGGCCTGCGGTTCGGGCTGGGCACAGCGCCGTCGCGCATCATCCTTGAGGAGCCGACGAGCAACGATACCGAAGTGGAATACATGCGGGAGATCCAGGAGTGCCTGAAGCAGTTCCAGGTCATCGAGGGCGTGCCTGTGGTCTCACAGCTGCGCACCGCCGGCTCGTTTGGTGTGGCGGGGGCCCGGGGCCTTGTTGAAGACGTTGCCCGTGGCATGGTCCTGCAGCTTGTGGGACTCCATTCCCCGGCCGAAGCCGTGGTCACAGCCATCACGTCCGCCCAGTCCAGGGAGCGGTGGAACTGGCTGCAGTGGCTGCCCCACGTCGGTTCCGGCCACAGCCCGCTCAGCGGTGACCACCTGGCCGCGGGTTCCGCCAGCGGGTCATCCCTCCTGGCCAGACTCGAAGACCTGCTGGACGCCAGGGAGGCGTCAGCCAAGCGCTCCGGACCAGACTTTAGGCCGGAACTGGACCCCGCCAAGAACGAGATCCCGGGACCGGTGCTGCCTGCTGTCCTGGTCATTGTGGAGGACGACGCACCGGTTGACCGTGGCCGCCTGACGCGCCTGGCGGAGCGCGGCCCGGATTCGGGCGTCCACGTGATGTGGGTGGCCACCGACATCCAGGCACTCCCCGCTGCGTGCCGGGACTTCATGGTGGTGGACGGAGACCACGGCACCACCACCGGCCAGGTCCGGCTGGGACGGCACAGCTACCCCGTAAGCTGCGAAAGCCTCGACGCCGAACTCGCCGGGCAGCTGGCCCGGATGCTGGCCCCCGTAGTGGACGTGGGCAAGCCGGTGAGCGACGATTCAGACCTGCCCCGCGCCGTCTCCTACGCAACCCTGATCGGGAAGGACTTCCTGGATAGCCCGCAGGCTGTGGCGGAACGGTGGGAAGAGAACAATTCCGTACACGCCACGGCGGTGGCCAACCGCAAGGATAACGGAACGCTCCGCGCGCTGGTGGGTTCCAAGGGGGTTGAACCTCTGTACCTCGACCTGAAGAATGAGGGACCGCACGCACTGGTGGGCGGCACAACGGGTGCCGGCAAATCAGAGTTCCTGCAGTCCTGGGTCATGGGCATGGCGGCGGCCTACAGCCCGGACCGGGTGAGCTTCCTTTTTGTGGATTACAAAGGCGGCGCGGCATTCGCCGATTGCCTCCACCTGCCGCACACCGTGGGCCTGGTCACCGACCTGTCCCAGCACCTGGTGCGCCGCGCCCTGACCTCGCTCCGGGCGGAGCTCCATTACCGGGAGCACTTGCTGAACCGGAAAAAAGCCAAGGATCTGCTGGCCCTGCAGCGCGAAGCCGATCCTGAAGCGCCGCCGTACCTGATCATCATTGTGGACGAGTTCGCGGCGCTGGCCACCGAAGTTCCGGAATTCGTCGACGGTGTTGTGGATGTGGCTGCCCGGGGACGGTCACTGGGACTTCACCTGATCCTGGCCACGCAACGCCCGGCGGGAGTGATCAAGGACAGCCTCCGCGCCAACACCAACCTCCGCGTTGCCCTGCGCATGGCGGACGAGGATGATGCCACCGACATTCTCGGGGTACCCGACGCCGCCTACTTTGACCCGTCCATCCCGGGCCGCGGCGCAGCCAAGACCGGTCCCGGCCGGATCCAGGGGTTCCAGACCGGTTATGCCGGCGGCTGGACCACGGAGAAACCACAAAGGCCCCAGATCGACATCGTGGAAATGGCCTTTGGATCCGGGCCCAGCTGGGACGCGCCCGCTCCGGAAAAGCCGGTGAAGGAGGCTCCGGCCGGACCAAACGACATCGCCCGGATGACCACCAACATCGTGAGGGCGGCAGAGTCGCTGGCCATTCGGCCGCCGCGGAAACCGTGGCTGGACGAACTCGCCAAGACCTACGACTTCTCAAAGTTGCCCAATCCGCGTACGGACGAGAGGCTGCTGCTGGGCGTGGCGGACGATCCCACGCGCCAGGAGCAGCCCACAGTGTTCTATGAGCCGGACACTGACGGCAACATGGCCATCTACGGAACCGGCGGCTCCGGAAAATCCGCTGCCCTCCGCGGGATTGCGATAGCCGCCGCTGTCACACCCCGCGGCGGCCCTGTGCATGTCTACGGGATCG
Source organism: Arthrobacter pascens (assembly GCF_030815585.1). Lineage (NCBI taxonomy): Bacteria > Bacillati > Actinomycetota > Actinomycetes > Micrococcales > Micrococcaceae > Arthrobacter > Arthrobacter pascens. Next base: position 2,946,794 of record NZ_JAUSWY010000001.1, on the reverse strand, counting down.
ACTGCGGGTCCTCAGGACTGAAGATGCTCGACGAGCTGCCGCACGTGGGCGAAATCATCAGCGGAGACGACGTGGAACGCGTCGGACGCCTCCTCCGCCTGCTCCGGGACATCGCCGACGAACGATCCGCCCGGTTCGCCGAGGTCCGGGCATCCACGATCGTGGAGTACCGGACGCTGGCGAACCGCCCTGCCGAAAAGCGGATCTTCGTGCTGGTGGACGGCATGTCCGCTTTTCGCGAGACGTACGAGTACAGCCGCCTGTCAGCACTCTGGGACATCTTCCTGCAGCTGGCGACCGACGGCCGTCCCCTTGGCATCCACCTTGTTGTTACCGGGGACCGACCCAACGCAGTGCCGGCGTCGTTGCTTGCGTCCATCCAACGCCGGCTGGTGCTGCGCCTTTCGTCCGAAGACGACTACATGACCTTGGATGTCCCGAGGGACGTCCTCAGCAACACGTCGCCTCCAGGCCGGGGCCTGCTGGCCGGTTTCGAAGTCCAGCTGGCCGTATTGGGAGGCAACTCCAACCTGGCGCTGCAGGCCCGGGAAGTCCACAGGCTCAGCGAAGCGATGCTGCGCCAAGGGTTGGACAGAGCGCCCAAGATCGAACGCCTCCCCGAGCAGGTGGAACTGAATGTGCTGCCCGCAGGCAGCCCGGACCTGCCGGTGATCGGCGTCGACGACGAAACGCTCCGGCCCGCCGAGATCCTGGCCAAGGGCCCGCTGCTCCTGGCCGGCCCGCCGGGTGCGGGACGGACCGTCGCGCTGGTGACCCTGGCGTATGCGCTCCGGCGCTCCAACCCGGAGACCGAGCTGATCTACATTGGCTCGCGGCGCTCCGCGGTCGCCTCGCTGCCCATCTGGAACAGATCCGTGGTGGGGGCTAGTGATCTGTCCGACGTGGTCGAGGACCTGATTGAGCACTCATCCGGAAATCCGGGCATGCTGGGGATCTTCATCGAGGGCCTGACCGAGTTCACGGACACGGTGGCGGAATCCGGCGTGGGGCAACTGGTGACGGCTTCCATCAAGGCCGACCAGTGGGTCATCGGCGAGTCCGAAACGTCCACTTGGTCCTCCGCTTGGTCATTGTCGCAGCCCTTCAAATCCGGGCGCCGCGGCCTGCTGATCAACCCGGGTGATATCGAAGGCGACAGCCTGCTCAACACCTCGCTGGGCCGGGTCAGCCCGGCGTTTATTCCGGGCCGGGGGTACATCGTGGGGCGCGGCAAAGCGCGGAAACTGCAGATCGCGCTGCCTCCGGAAAACAGGGACTAAGGCAGGCTGAGGTGGGGTTACACGAATCCGGGTGATTTGCGGCTGCGCGGCGTGTTCTAGCAGACTGGCTGGAACACTTGTAGCAGACTACCGAAATCATTAGTGCGGCGCGGTTGGGGGCCGCGCGCTGTCGAAAAGGTATCCATGACCAGACACCCCTCTGTGCTCCGCGTCATGTCAGCGACGGCGGCAGTTGCGGTTCTGGCGCTCTCGGTGGGCCTATCCGCAGTGGCGCCTGCGGACGCTGAAACGTCCGAACCTTCACCCACCTGCGGCTTGATCTGCTTTCCGGGCCCGTCGGAACCACGCAGTCCTCGACCGACACCCACCGGGCAACAACCTTCCGCCACGGTGCAACCGCCGGCGCCGACCCAGGCGCCCCCACCGCCGCCGCAGCCGGCAGAGCCAGCCCCTGCACCGGTTTCCACTATTGCCCCGGAGCCGAGCGAAACCGCCGTACAGGAGACGCCGTCCGCCCAGGCTGTCACCAGCACCCCGGGTGCAACTCCGTCCACTGGCCCGTCAACGGATTCGAACTGGAATAAGCCGCTCACCAGGTCCGCAAGCCCTACGCAGGCCGCCGCTGCCCCCAAGGGCGACGGTCCCGGCTTCGGAGACCCGGGGTTGTTGAGTGTCATGGCGGGGGTGCTGCTGGTGGGCATTGGCGGCTTGGCCTTCGCGTGGTGGGGCCGTACCCGCCTCTATACCCACTGAGCGGATCCGGTGGCAACGGTCGCTGATCAAACCCGCTGATACCGAAGGCGAAAGCCTGCTCAACCCCTCGTTTAGACGTGGCGGGCCGTAATTCCGGGATTTGCGGCTCCTCGGCGTGCTGTAGCAGACTTGCTGGAACACTGGTTTGCCGCGGACGGGGCCGCACGCTGTCTAAAAGGTACCTATGAGCCGATCGTCCTCTGTGCTTCGCGCCGTTTCCGTGACGGCGGCTGCTGCGGTTCTGGCTCTGTCAGTGGGCCTGTCCGTGGGGGGTGCGCACGCGGAATCGCCGACAGCTCACCCCACGGCTACTTCCTGTGAAGAGGCCTGCCCGCAGCCCACCACTGATCCTGAACCCGCGGAGGTCCAGCAGAAACCCGAGCCGAAGCCCCCTGCGGAGCCCTCCGGCCCCGGACAGCCGTCAACACCCCCCGGATCGCCAGCACCCCCTGGGTCGCCAGCACCTCCTGCCCGGCCGCTGCCCGAGGCACCAACCCTTGCGCCGGTTCCCACTCTTGCCCCTGAGCCGAGCGAAACCGCCGTTCAGGAGGCGCCGTCTGCCGAGGCGGTCACCAGTGCCCCGGGTGCCATTCTGTCGGCAAGCCCGTCAACGGAGTCGAACTGGAATAGGCCGCTCACCAGGTCCGCAAGCCCCACCCAGGCCGCCGTTCTCTCGAGGGCAGACGGTCCCGGCCTCGGAGGCCCTGGGCTGTTGAGTGTCATGGCGGGGGTGCTGCTGGTGGGCCTGAGCGGCCTGGCCTTCGCCTGGTGGGGACGTAACCGCCTCTCCACCCACTGAGCAGATCCGGGGGCAACGGTCGCTGGCTGTCCCCAGAGCATCGGGGTAGCGAAGCACCGGCAGAATGTCCGGGGTGTAAGGCAAGATAGGTCTGTGAGCACAGCATCAGGCCCCACAGACCGGACAACCACAGACCAGACAACCGCAGACCAGACAACCACCAGGACTGAGCCCGGAATGACGGATCCCGCGGTGATCCCCTCGGAGTCAGTCCGCGAGGAGTATGAGAACCTCGCTGACCTGGTCAGGAAGTACAGGTTTGCCTATTACCAGGAAGACGAGCCACTGGTCTCGGACGCCGAATTCGATAGCCTGTTCCGCCGCCTGGAGGAGATTGAGGCGCTGCATCCGGAATTGGTGGCAAATGATTCACCCACGCAGGAGGTTGGCGGCGAAGTTTCGGCGGCGTTTGCCGCCGTCGAACATCTGCAGCGCATGTACAGCCTGGAGGACGTCTTTTCCCTTGAGGAGCTGGAGGCCTGGCTTGCCAAAGCAGAAGCATCCGTCGCAAAAATCGGGAACGGCACCGCCGGACCTGTCTGGCTGACCGAACTGAAAATCGATGGCCTGGCCGTCAACCTGCTGTACCGCGACGGGAAACTGGTACGCGCGGCCACCCGCGGTGATGGTTTCACGGGGGAGGACATCACCCACAACGTCCTGACCATCAAAGAAATCCCGCAGGAACTCAGCGGGACCGGCTTCCCGGCCGAAATGGAGATCCGCGGTGAGGTTTTCATACCGTCCAAGGCTTTCGCCGACTTCAACGAAGCCCTGATCGAGGCCGGCAAGGCTCCGCTGGCCAATCCACGGAATGCCGCGGCCGGCTCACTCCGGCAAAAGGACCCGGCCGAGACCGCCAAGCGTCCGCTGCGGATGTTCGTCCACGGCATCGGCGCGCGCGAGGGCCTGGGCGCGCTGAGCCAGTCGGAAACATATACCCTCATGGAGAAGTGGGGCCTCCCGGTCAGCCCGTACTTCGAGGTCCTGGGCAGCCTGGAGGAGGTCCTCGGCTTCATCCGGAAGTACGGCGACCAGCGGCACAGCCTCCTGCACGAAATCGACGGCATTGTGGTCAAGGTGGACAACTTCGCCACCCAGCGGGCGCTGGGATACACCACACGGGTGCCGCGCTGGGCAGTGGCTTACAAGTATCCGCCGGAGGAAGTGCACACGAAGCTCCTGGACATCGCCGTCAACGTTGGCCGGACCGGGCGGGTGACGCCGTTCGGCATTATGGAGCCCGTCAAGGTGGCCGGTTCCACGGTGGGAATGGCCACCCTCCACAACCAGGACGTAGTGAAGGCCAAGGGCGTGAAAATCGGCGACATTGTGGTCCTGCGCAAGGCCGGCGACGTCATCCCGGAAATCGTGGGCCCCGTTCTGGCCCTGCGTGACCAGCAGGATCCGCCGGTTCGCGACTTTGTGATGCCCACCGAATGCCCCTCCTGCGGAACGCCGCTTGCCCCCGGCAAGGAAGGGGACGTGGATATCCGCTGCCCCAACGCACGGTCCTGCCCGGCCCAGTTGCGGGAGCGGGTCTTCCATCTGGCCGGCAGGGGCGGGTTCGACATCGAGGCGCTCGGTTGGGAAGCGGCCATCGCCCTGACCCAGCCTGCTGAGCCAGAGGTGCCGCCGCTGACCACCGAAGCCGCCCTCTTCGACCTCACTGCGGAGTCCTTGGCGGATGTGCGCATCAGGCGTGAAAAACGCTCCAAGGGCGTGGCCACCGGCGAGTTTGAGCTGGTGCCGTACTTCTGGAGCAAAGGCACAGCCAAAACTCCCTCAAAGCCGACTGCCACAACTGAGAAACTGTTCCGGGAGCTTGAAAAAGCCAAGGCCCAGCCGCTGTGGCGGTTGCTCGTGGCACTCTCCATCCGGCATGTGGGCCCACGGGCCTCCCGGGCGCTCGCGCAGGCCTTCGGCACCATGGACGCCATCCGGCAGGCCTCCGAGGAAGAACTCGCACATGTGGACGGCGTGGGCCCTACCATTGCCGCTGCGCTCAAGGAATGGTTTGCCGAGGACTGGCACCTCGAAATCATCGACTGCTGGGCAGCTGCGGGGGTCCGGATGGAAGACGAACGTGACGAATCCACGCCGCGGACGCTGGAAGGACTTACCGTGGTGGTCACCGGCTCGCTGCCGAACTTCAGCCGGGACGAGGCCAAGGAAGCGATTCTTACCAGGGGCGGCAAGGCGGCCGGTTCGGTGTCCAAAAACACCAGCTACGTGGTGGCAGGAGAGAACGCTGGCACCAAGCTGGACAAAGCCGAGCAGCTCGGCGTACCCGTGTTGGACGAGGACGGGTTCCGTGAACTGCTCGCCAACGGTCCCATCACCAACGGTCCCATCATCAACAGTGCCGGCGCCGGTTCCGGTGAGGACGCGGAAGCTGGCTCCGATGCCGGGGAGGGCCCCGAATGATGCCGGATCCGTTGGAGCTGCTTGATGTGGCCAAGGCGGCGGCTGCTGCCGGGGCCGCAGTGCTGTCCGGCCGGAACAGCGCCACGCTTGACGTCAGTAACAAGGGCGAAGCAGGCGACTGGGTCACAGCCTTCGACCTCGCCGCCGAGAACGCCGTACGGGATGTCATCGCCGCCGCCCGGCCGCGGGACACCATCACCGGCGAGGAAAACGGCACCACCCTCCCGGAGGACCCCAGCGGCTGCCGCTGGTCCATCGATCCGCTGGACGGCACCACCAACTTCATCCGCAACATCGTCTACTACGCCACCTCGGTAGCCGTCGTCGATTCCGACGGCGCCTGGCTGGCCGGCGTCGTCAACGCACCTGCACTTGGACGCGTGTACTACGCGGCCAGGGGACACGGGGCCTGGCTGGAACAGCAGGGCAACCTGACACGGCTCAGCGGACCGGTCACCGGGCGCACCGGGCAAATCCTGGCCACCGGCTTCAGCTACGATCCGGACGTCCGCGCCGAGCAGGCGCTGCTGCTCGGCGGCCTGATGGACGGGTTCGCCGATGTCCGCCGCCTGGGCTCCGCCGCGCTCGACCTGTGCATGGTGGCCGATGGCACCCACGACGCCTTTGGCGAGCGGGGACTTAACGAACACGACTTTTCCGCTGGCGCCCTGATCGCTGAAGAGGCCGGCTGCTGGGTCCGCAGGCCGAGGCTGACCAGCCCCCTCGACGGCGGGCCGTCGGATGACGAACGGCTGGCAGCCTGGACCTGTGCCGGAAGCATCGAGTTCTCCGGCCGCTTTCCGCTGGACTGATCGCTCGGGACTGATCCCACCTTTGGGCGGGGCGTTGCCGGCGCCTAGTGATAGTTCAATCGCGTGAACGACTGTTTCGCGTCGAGCATCACCGGGCCGCCACTAGCATGGTGAGGTGCAGCCGCAGATAACCATCCGTCCCGCCGTTGAGGCAGATTTCGACGCCGTTGCGCGGATCACACGGGACTCGTACCTGGCCGCGGGCTACTTCGACAGCCCCGACCACCCCTACATGCGGCAGGTCCAGGACGTTGCGGAGCGTGCAGCGAAGGCCACCATCTGGGTGGCGGAGCGCGACGGGGAGGTCGTGGGTTCGGTGACGCTGGCCGTCGCCGGTGAGCCGTATGCGGACATCGCGCTGGCGGATGAACTGGAGTTCCGGATGCTGGTGGTGGACCCCGCAGTGCAGCGCAGCGGAGCCGGCAAGGCCATGGTGGAAGCCATCATTGAACTGGCCCGGTCACTGGACGGCATCAAAGCGGTGGCGCTCACCACCGGCAAGACCTGGGAAAGTGCCCACGGGCTTTACCGGAAGACCGGGTTCCGGCGCGTCCCGGAGCGTGACTGGTTTGTTCCGGGCACTGACATAAAGCTGCTTGTTTACCGGCTGGACGTCTAGCCGCCCTAGAGTGGTGCCGACTCATTTCAGGACTGAAAGGCCCACCATGCGCAAAACATTCGGCACCGGCTCTGTCTGGGAACAGACCCTCGGCTACTCCCGCGCCGTCCGGGTGGACAACATGCTCTTCATCTCCGCCACGGCTGCCAGCGGCGAGGACGGCATCGTGGGCGATGACTTCTACACGCAGACCCAGTACATCCTGCAGAAGCTCGGGGCGGTCCTGGCTGATGCCGGGTTCGACTTTGCCGACGTCGTGCAGTCCAAGCTGTACCTGACGGATATCAGCAAATGGGAAGACGCCGGCCGTGCCCACGGTGAGGTCTTCGGCGACATCCGCCCCACGCTGTCCCTGGTCCACGTGCTGCCGTTCCTTGATCCGAAAATGCTGGTGGAGATCGAACTCGTAGCCCAGAAGAGCGCCAGCTAGTTCCCTCCCATCCCGGCGCGAACTGGCAGCTAATGACCTCAAATCCCTATTTTGCGGGCATTACCTGCCAGTTCGCGCCGGAGGGGGAGGAGCTATTGGCCCGGCAGGCCGTAGCGGTGTTCGGGGCGGCCGGTTGTTCCGTAGCGCAGTTGGATGTCGACGGCGCCGTCATCGGCCAGCGAGGACAGGTACCGTTGCGCCGTGGCCCGGGAAACGCCCACACGCATGGCGACTTCCGCCGCCGAGTACTGCTCGCCGGGGACCAGCGATTCCAGCACCGCGGCCTCGGTGGCGGAGCGGGGCTTGGCCGAGGGCGTGACGTCGCCGGGAATCAGCGCCCGCTTGGCGCGCTCCACCGATTCCTGGTCCAGCACCCCCGCCTGGCCAAGGATGCGGCGGTACCGGGCGTAGGACCGCAGCTGCTGCGAGAGGGAATCGGCCGTGAACGGCTTCAGGAGGTATCCCAGGGCACCCCTGCGGAACGCCGTCCGGAGCGACGCTGCGTCAGACGCCGCGCTGAGGATCATCGTGTCAACGTCCAGCTGCTGCAGCAGGTCCAGCCCCGACGCGTCCGGCAGATACACGTCAAGCAGCACCAGGTCAGGGCGCAGGCTGTGGATGGCCTGAAGCGCCAGCGACGCCGAACCCACCGGCGCCAGGGACAGGAACCCCGCCACCGAATCCACGTAGGCGGCGTGGAGCTTGGCCACGTGGAAGTCGTCGTCCACGATCAGCACCCGGTAATCCTCAGGCATTGTTGTCCTTTCCAGCCAGGTCCTTGACGCCATTTCCCGGACTCCCGGCCGTTGTTCGCGGAAGCGAGGCCATGAACACAGCCCCCGGCCCGCCCTCGGAGCCCGGCTCCAATACCCTGACGTCGCCGCCGCGGCGGCGTGCCAGCTGCCGGGCCAGTGCCAGCCCCAGTCCCTGGCCGCCACTGGCCCGGAGGGGACCTGGGTTCACCGGACCTGCGGCCGTGGTGAATCCTTCCGCAAATACGGCTTCCGGATCCGTTCCGGGCCCCAGCCCGTCGCCGGAGTCGGCGACGACAATGTGCAGGGTCCCGCCGCCGTCGTCCGGTTCATGAAGCACCTCCAGCTCCACCCACCGGTCCGCGGCGGAGCCGGCGACGGCGGCGTTCACCGCGTTGTCGATCAGGTTGCCCAGCACTGTGGTCACGTCCTGCGGCTCGGTGACCTGGCCGCGTACCAGGGTCTCCGGTCCGATCCGCAGGGTGACACCGCGTTCGTCGGCTTCCACCCCCTTCGCACCCACAAAGGCCTGCAGGTAGGGGTCCTGGAGCAGCTCCGCCTGGTCCACCGGGAATTTCAGCGGGCCCGTGGCGGCCAGCCGTGCCAGATACTCCCGTGCCTGCTGGTGCTGCCCCATTCCCATGAAGCCGGCGATGGTGTGCAGCTGGTTGGCGAACTCGTGGCGCTGGGCCCGCAGGGCCGTGGACATGGTGCCTACGGCGTCCAGTTGCCGGGTCAGCTGCTGCAGTTCGGTGCGGTCACGGAGCATCACTACCCAGCCCAGGTCCTCGTTGCGGTGCAGGGCCTTCCGTGCGCTGGCCACAAGCACGCGCCCGGCAGACACCAGTTCCAGCGCGTCCGCCTCCTCCGCGTCCGGCCGCGTCAGCGACCTCAGCCGGTCCGGCACCGGCGCGTCAGCCCACAGGGTCCCGGCGAGGTCCGGCAGCCCCAGGAGGCGCTGTGCGGCAGCGTTGAACACGCTGATCCGGCCATCCGCGGAAACGCCGACGACGCCGTCGTCCACGCCCTGGAGGACGGCCACCTGGTCATGGACCAGGGTGCTGATTTCCTCCGGTTCCAGGCCGAGCGTGAGCCGCTGCAGCCGGCGACGCAGCAGGAAGGATGCCAGCACGCCGGCGAGCAGCGCCCCCGCAGCGGTGAGGGCCACCGGTCCGATGTCCCGGGCCACGCTCTGGCCAACGGTCTCCATGGAGTAGCCGACGCTCACTTCTCCCACCACAGTGCTGGTGCCCGGTGCGTAGACGGGCACCTTGGCACCTGCGGAGGGGCCCAGGGTTCCGGTGTTCCGGGTGGTGATTTCCTTGCCGGACAGGGCGTCGGAGGGATCGGTGCTGACTTTCTCGCCCAGGCGCTCTGGATCGGGGTGCGCCAGCCGCAGGCCGGTTTCGTCGGTGATCACCACAAAAAGGGCCCCAGTCCGGATCCGTGCGCTTTCTGCCTCGGCCATCAGCGGCCCTGACCGGAGTTCCGCGGCCGGGGGAGTGCCGGGCTGTTCGCTGATGGCCAGCACATCGGTCCGGACGGACGGGTCCGAGGCGACGGTCCGGGCCAGTGTCAGGGCCTGGTTTTCGGCTTCGGTGCCGAGCCTGTCATACGTCAGCCAGGCGTGGACGGCCGCGCTGAGCAGAACCACCAGCAGGACAACCCCCAGCTGCAGGAGCAGGGTCTGGGTGGAGAACCGCAACGGCGGCCGTGGCCCGGAACGCTGCATGATCCTCCTCGATTCAGGGCGCATTGGCCAGCGTGAGCACAATGCGCAAAATGCTCCCAATAAGCAGTATGCCAATCAATTGAGCCAAAGGCACAGCCGTGACGGCCGCCACTATAACGTCTGTAGCACGCGTCACACCGGTGTGCCGCTGTTCACAAGAAGGAGCCGGCCGTGCTGGTATTACTTGGATTCGCCATGATCGCGGTATTCATGGTCCTGATCATGACGAAGAAGTTGACGCCAGTGCTGGCGCTGATCATTGTCCCAACTGTTTTTGGCCTTTTTGCCGGGGCTGGACTGGGTATCGGGGACATGGTCATGGACTCGATGAAGTCCATGACCTCCACCGCAGCCCTGCTGATGTTCGCCATCATCTATTTCGGCCTGATGATCGACGTCGGGCTGTTTGATCCGCTGGTGAAGTTCATTCTCCGCAAGCTGGGCAATGACCCTGCGAAAGTGGTGCTGGGCACTGCCATCCTTGCTGCGGCCGTGTCACTGGACGGAGACGGCTCCACCACCTTCATCCTCACCACCGCGGCCATGCTGCCCGTATACCTCCGCCTTAAAATGAGCCCCGTGGTTCTCACCTGCGTGGCCGGGCTGGCCAACGGCACCATGAACATCCTGCCGTGGGGCGGTCCCACCGCCCGTGCCGCCACTGCGCTGAAGATCGACGTCAACGACGTTTTTGTTCCCATGATCCCCTCCCTCATTGCCGGCCTGGTTGTGGTGTTCGTCTTCGCCTGGCTGCTGGGCCTGCAGGAACGCAACCGCCTCCGCGCCATCGCTCCCGAGATCTGGGGAGCGCCGGATTCTCCGGAGGCGTTCGACGGCGGCACCGCCGCCGCCACGGCCGGTACCGGCCGCAACGGGTCACCTGCCCCCGGAACCGGAAGCCCCGCCGTCGGCGGTTCCGTTGCCGGTCCATCAATCGCTGTGCTCGATCGTACGGAAATGCTTGTTGACGAGCGCGACTCCGCCATGGCGGACACCGCACTGGATCCCAACCGCTCCACCCTCCGGCCCAAGCTGCTCTGGTTCAACCTTGGGCTGACGGTCGCCGTGATGACGGTGCTCGTTGCCGACGTCGTACCCCTGCCGTATGTCTTTATGGTGGGCTCCGCCATCGCCCTTCTCGTGAACTTCCCCAAGGTCAAGGACCAGGGCGCACAGCTGCTCGCCCACGCACCGTCCATTGTGGCCGTGGTCAGCATGGTCATGGCCGCTGCAGTCCTGACCGGTGTGCTTACCGGAACCGGAATGGTGGAGGCCATGTCCGCCTGGCTGGTCCAGATCATCCCGTCCAGCATGGGCCCGTTCATGGCTGTCATCACCGGTGTGCTCAGCATCCCCATGACGTTCTTCATGAGCAACGATGCCTTCTACTTCGGTGTGCTGCCCGTCCTGAGCGAAACTGCCGCACACTACGGCGTCAGCGCCGCGGACATGGCCCGCGCCTCGATCACCGGCCAGCCGTTCCACCTGCAGAGCCCGCTGGTTCCGGCCATCCTGCTGCTGGTTTCTCTCGCCAAGGTGGACCTCGGCGACCACCACAAGAAGGTCCTCTGGCGCACCGCGGTAATTTCCCTGGTCATGCTTGGCGTGGGGATGCTGACCGGAGCTATCGGTATCGGCTAGTCTGATGTTGCCTGTGGCTGGCCCTCGTGGCCGGGACCACGGCACCGACGTGCCCGTCTGACGCCCGCTGGGGGTCGTCAGACGGGCACCGACGTTTCCCCACTAGACTGGTCCGGAAAACAATTCGAACTTGCAGGGGAGATCCATGGCTGCGATCAACCGTGACGACGTCGCGCATCTCGCGCGGCTCGCTCACATCGAGATGAGTGCTGAAGAGCTGGACAGGATGGCCGGCGAACTCGCCGTCATCGTTGATTCGGTCAAATCCGTGAGTGAAGCCGCCGGGGACGACGTCCCGGCAACCTCCCACCCGATCCCGCTGAGCAATGTGTTCCGCGACGACGTTGTGGGCCACACCTTCACCGCGGACCAGGCACTGTCGGGAGCTCCGGATTCCGATGAGAACCGTTTCAAGGTCCCGGCAATCCTGGATGAGGCATAACCATGACTGAACTGAACTCCAGCGACTCCAACGGCAACAACAGCCTGATCCGCTCCTCCGCCGCGCAACTGGCCGGAATGCTTGCCTCCCGCGAGGTCTCCGCCGTCGAAGTCACCCAGGCGCACCTGGACAGAATTGCTTCCGTGGACGGCGGCGAACGGGGCGTTCACGCCTTCCTGCACGTCAACACCGAGGAAGCCCTCTCCGTAGCTGCCGAAGTTGACTCCATCCGGGCCGCCGCCGGCGGCGCCGCCGCCGAAGAACTCCACGCGCTCGCCGGCGTACCCATCGCCGTCAAGGACCTGATCGTCACCATTGGCCAGCCCACCACGGCCGGATCCAAGATCCTTGAGGGCTGGCACAGCCCCTACGACGCCACGGTGGTCAAGCGGCTCCGCGCCGCCAAAATGCCCATCCTGGGCAAGACCAACCTGGATGAATTCGCCATGGGCTCCTCCACCGAGCACTCCGCGTACGGACCCACCCGGAACCCTTGGGACCTTGACCGGATCCCGGGCGGGTCCGGCGGCGGTTCCGCAGCCGCAGTGGCCGCCTTTGAGGCCCCGCTGGCCCTGGGCACCGACACAGGCGGCTCCATCCGCCAGCCTGGCGCCGTCACCGGCACCGTTGGCGTCAAACCCACGTACGGCAGCGTGTCCCGGTACGGCGCCATTGCCATGGCCTCCTCCCTGGACCAGATCGGGCCGGTAACGCGTACTGTGCTGGACTCCGCGTTGCTGCACCAGGTCATCGGCGGGCACGATCCCTTCGACTCCACCTCCCTGCCCGACCCCCTGGCAGACCTCGTGGCCGCCGCCGGCGTGGGCCACGTTGAGGGCATGCGGATCGGCATCATCAAGGAGCTTCACGGCGAGGGCTACCAGGCCGGCGTCGAGAGCCGCTTCAAGGAGTCCCTGGATCTCCTGAGGCAGGCCGGTGCCCAGATCGTTGAGGTTTCCTGCCCTAACTTCCAGTACGCCCTGGGCGCCTATTACCTGATCATGCCGTCTGAGGCCTCCTCCAACCTGGCCAAGTTCGACGGGGTCCGGTACGGCCTGCGCGTCCTGCCCGAGGACGGACCGATGACCATCGAACGCGTCATGGGAGCCACCCGCGCGGCTGGCTTCGGCGACGAGGTCAAACGCCGCATCATCCTGGGCACGTACGCCTTGAGCGCCGGCTACTATGACGCCTACTACGGCTCGGCCCAGAAGGTGCGCACCCTCGTGCAGCGCGACTTCGACGCCGCTTTCACTGTGGCCGACGTCCTGATCTCGCCGACGGCGCCCACCACGGCCTTCAAACTGGGGGAGAAGCTGGACGATCCGCTGGCGATGTACCTCAACGACGTCGCCACCATCCCGGCCAACCTGGCAGGTGTCCCCGGGCTGTCCCTCCCGGGCGGCCTGGCGGATGAGGACGGGCTGCCGGTTGGCATCCAACTGCTGGCTCCGGCCCGCGAGGACGCACGCCTGTACCGGGTGGGTGCCGTCCTGGAGTCCCTGCTCGAGGCCACGTGGGGCGGCCCGTTGCTGGACAGAGCCCCTGACCTGACCGCACTGACTGGTCCTTCGCCTGCCGGCGCCGTTCCGAGCCACGGAGGTTCACACTGATGATGACGACTGAAACAATCCTGAGCTTCGAAGAGGCCATGGAGAAGTACGACCCCGTCCTGGGGTTCGAGGTCCACGTGGAGCTCAACACCAAGACCAAAATGTTCTCGTCCGCGCCCAACGTCTTCGGCGATGAGCCCAACACGAACGTCAACGAGGTGGACCTTGGCATGCCCGGTGTCCTGCCCGTGCTGAATAAGACCGCCGTGGAATCGTCCATCAAAATCGGCCTGGCGCTGAACTGCAAGATCGCCGAAGCCTGCCGCTTTGCCCGGAAGAACTACTTCTACCCGGACACCCCCAAGAATTTCCAAACGTCCCAGTATGACGAACCCATTGCCTACGACGGCTACCTGGACATCGAACTTTCGGACGGCACGGTCTTCCGCGTGGAGATCGAACGCGCCCACATGGAAGAGGACGCCGGCAAGCTGACCCACATGGGCGGGGCCACGGGCCGCATCCAGGGTGCCGACTTCTCGCTGGTTGACTACAACCGTGCGGGGGTTCCGCTGGTGGAAATCGTCACCAAGCCCATCGAGGGCGCCGGTTCCCGGGCTCCGGAACTGGCCAAGGCCTACGTGGCCGCTGTCCGGGAGATCGTCAAGAACCTTGGCGTGTCCGACGCGAAGATGGAGCGCGGCAACGTCCGCTGCGACGCCAACGTCTCGCTCCGCCCGCACGGCCGCGAACGCTTCGGCATCCGCTCCGAAACCAAAAACGTGAACTCCCTTCGCGCCGTCGAACACGCTGTCCGCTACGAAATCCAGCGGCACGCCGCCGTCCTGGACTCCGGCCAGCCTGTGGTCCAGGAGACCCGCCACTGGCACGAGGACACCCGCACCACCACCTCGGGACGTCCCAAGTCCGACGCCGACGACTACCGTTACTTCCCCGAGCCTGACCTCGTTCCCGTGGTTGCGTCGCGCGAATGGGTTGAGGAACTCCGCGCCACCCTGCCCGAGCCGCCCGCTGCCCGCCGCAAGCGGCTGCAGGCGGACTGGGGCTACTCCGACCTCGAATTCCGCGACGTGGTCAACGCCGGCGTCATGGACGAGATCGAGGAAACCATCGCCGCCGGTGCTTCCGCCTCCGTCGCCCGCAAATGGTGGATGGGCGAGATCGTGGGCCGCGCCAAGAACGCGGACGTGGACCCGGGCCAACTCGGCGTCCAGCCGGCCACCATCGTCGAGCTCAGCAAGATGGTGGCAGAGGGAAAGATCAACAACAAGATGGCCACCGAAGTGCTGGACGGCGTGCTCGCCGGTGAAGGCACCCCCGCGGAGATCGTGGAAAAGCGCGGCCTGGCCGTGGTTTCCGACGACGGTCCCCTGCTGGAGGCCATTGATGCTGCGCTGGCTGCACAGCCGGGCGTTGCGGACAAAATCCGCGGCGGCAAGATCCAGGCCGTCGGGGCGATCGTGGGTGCCGTGATGAAGGCCACCCGCGGGCAGGCCGACGCCGGACGCGTCAAAGAACTGATCCTGGCAAAACTCGGCGTCGAGGGCTGAGTACTCGGTTTTAACCCAACTGGGTCGCAGTTAACGTCGTTTTGAGCTCTCATAACGACCTTAATTGCGACCCAGTTGGGCTTTAAGTATTCATTTCCGGCCCCGAAAAGTACTCGTGTTCAGCGTCGGCTCCCGGCCGTACACTGAAATCCCAGGGCGCCGAGGTCCTGCAGGTGCTGCGAGAGGGATCGCCATGACAGTCCGAGAGCCGCTGAGAATTCGCAAGGCACTGCTGGCCGGGGTGGTGGCACTGGCGCTGACCGGCACCGGCACCGCCATCACGTGGGCAGCCACAGACACGCCATCACCATCGCCGTCGGACTCCGCCCCCGGAAAGGGCAATGGGCAGCAAAAGCCTGCCAAGGACAAGGCCGCCAAAGCCCAGCATCTGCACAGCGAGAGCGTAGTGAAGAAGAGCGACGGGACCTTCGAGACGGTGCTGAGCCAGCGCGGAACCGTTGACGCCGTGAGTGAATCCTCCGTCACCGTCAAAAGCGAGGACGGGTTTACCCAGAGCTACGCCGTGAACGCCGAAACCAGGATCGTCAAGTTCCCGGCCCCCGCGGCGGACGGCACCCCGGCAAAGGGCGACGACGGTAAGCGACTGAAGCCATCAGACGTCACCATCGCGGAAATCGCCACGGGTGACGCAGTGGGCGTTTCAGGAGTCAAGAACGGCAGCGACGTCACGGCCCGCAAGCTGGTGGAAGGCGCGGGATCCGGCCCGGGACTGGGTCTCGGGAAAGGCCTGGGCAAGGGACTGGGCAAGGAGCACGGCCACGGTAAGCCAATTCCCGCAAAGTAGGTGCAGCAGGCGTCGTTTTGAGCCCTCATAACGACATTTACTGCTACCCAGTTGGGACTAGGCCTGGTCCACCAGCCCGGTCATAATGGCCTGCAGCGCCTCGCAGACGATCATCACCGAACGTCGCTTCAGGTTCTCGGGGCGGGCCAGGATGTCGATCCGCCGCCGGGTGCTGATGCCCTCCAGCGGCCGCAGCACGATGTCCGGGCTGAGCACCGGCCGCGCCGTAAGCCGCGGCAGCAGTCCCACCACGCCGCCGGCTGCCACCAGCGCGGCCACGGTGGAGTAGTCGTTGATCCGGTGGACAATGTTCAGTTCCTTGCTGGAAACCGCGGCGACGGCGGACAGCACGTCCGCGGGGGAGTAGCCGGTGTGGCTGGTCACCCAAGGTTCGCCGACGACGTCGTCCGCTGTGACCGCGGCCTGGCCCGCCAGCCGGTGTCCGGCCGGAAGCGCGACATCCAGCGGCTCGTGGGCCAGCGGGATCACTGCCACCCTTTCCTCCGGCCAGCGTGGGCTGTGGTCCATGCGGTGCGCCAGTACCAGATCGTACCGGGCCGTCAGGGCGGGGAAGTCGTGCTGTGCCACGTCCTCGTCGGAGAGCAGGATCCGCGGCTGGCCGGGCGCGTCGAGCATTCTGGCGAGCGGAGCAAAAAGAGCCTGCCCGGCGCTGTGGAATCCGCTGAGTGTCACGGCGGCCACCGGGGAGCCGTGATACGCGCCGATCGCCGTCCTGGCGTCCGCCATGGCGCTGACGACGGCGGCGCCGGCGTCTGCGAGCACCTGGCCGGCTTCGGTCAGCACCAGGCTCCGCCCGTCCTTCCTGGTCAGTGGGACGTCGACGGTCCGCTGCAGCAGGGACAGCTGCTGCGACACGGCCGAAGGCGTGACCATCAGTGTCTCCGCCACGGCTTTGACACTGCCCAGGGCCCCAAGTTCGCGGAGGATCTCCAGCTGATGAATTTCCATCTGTCCATCCTATGCTTTAGCCGCGCCTACATCGTCGATTGAGAATTTTTCTGTTGTGCTAATGCGTTTTCCCCGTTGTAATGGGGTGGGCAGCGTCATGCCGAAGAGTTTCTAGAGTGAGGAAAGCCGATGAAGGCTCTGTACAAGGCCGGGCCGCAGGCCGGATTTGAACTGGTGGACCGTCCGGAGCCGCAGGCAGGGCCTGCCGAGGTCAAAATCCGGGTGATGACCACTGGCATCTGCGGGACGGACCTCCATATCCAGGCCTGGGACGCCTGGGCGCAGGGCATCATCGAGGCTCCGCTCATCGCTGGCCACGAGTTCTACGGCGAGGTGGTGGAGGTCGGCGTGGATGTCCGTGACGTCAAAGTGGGCGACAGGGTCTCCGGCGAGGGCCACGTGGTTTGCGGAATCTGCCGCAACTGCCGCGCGGGCCGCCGGCAGATGTGCATCCACACGGTCAGTGTGGGCGTCCAGCGTGACGGCGCCTTCGCAGAGTTCGTGGTCATCCCCGAAACCAACGTCTGGGTCCATCACGGCCAGTCGGTCACGCCGGAGCTCGGTGCCATCTTCGATCCCTTCGGCAACGCCGTCCACACCGCCCTCAGCTTCCCGCTCGTGGGCGAGGACGTCCTCATCACCGGCGCGGGCCCCATCGGCCTGATGGCCATTGCCGTGGCCCGCCATGCCGGTGCCCGCAAGATCGCCATCACCGACGTTTCGCAGCCCCGCCTGGACCTGGCACGCCGCCTGGGCGCGGACCTGGCCATCGACGTCTCCACCACGCGGGTCCGGGATGCGCAGCGGGAGCTGGGCATGCGCGAGGGCTTTGACATCGGCATGGAAATGTCCGGCCACCCCACGGCATTGCCTGAGATGATCGACAACATGAACCACGGCGGCCGCATTGCCATGCTTGGCCTGCCCACCCAGTCCATCACCATCGACTGGGGCAAGGTGGTCACGCACATGCTGACGTTGAAGGGCATCTACGGCCGGGAAATGTACGAGACCTGGTACGCCATGAGTGCCATGCTGTCCTCCAACCCGGTGCTGCACGCCGGAATCTCCGCGGTGGTGACGGACAAGCTTCCCGCAGCGGAATGGGAAAAAGGCTTTGACATTGCCCGGGCCGGCCTGGGCGGCAAAGTTGTTCTCGACTGGACCGAACTCTAAGGAGCGCCATGTACACCTCGATCAAGGACCAGCTGCAGGATGAGCTGGAGGAGATCCGCACCGCCGGACTCTTCAAGACCGAACGAAGCATCAATTCACCGCAGTCCAGCCATGTCACGGCAGGGCAGATCGGCCAGCCGGGGGCCAACGTCCTGAACTTCTGCGCCAACAACTACCTGGGCCTGGCCGACCACCCGGACATCATCGCGGCCGCCAAGACAGCCATGGACGCCCGCGGCTTCGGCATGGCAAGTGTCCGTTTCATCTGCGGCACCCAGGACCTGCACCTGGAACTGGAAGCCCGCGTCTCCAGCTTCCTGGGCACGGAGGACACCATCCTCTTCTCCAGCTGCTTCGACGCCAACGGCGGCGTCTTCGAGTCGCTGTTCGGGCCTGAGGACGCCGTCATCTCCGACGCCCTGAACCACGCCTCCATCATCGACGGCATCCGGCTGTGCAAGGCGCAGCGGTTCCGCTATGCGAACCAGGACATGGCCGACCTGGAAGCGAAGCTTATTGAGGCGAAGGACTCCCGGCGCAAAATCATCGTCACGGACGGTGTTTTCTCGATGGACGGCTACCTCGCACCGCTGGAAGCCATCTGCGGCCTCGCTGAGCAGCACGATGCGCTGGTCATGGTGGACGATTCCCATGCAGTGGGCTTTATGGGCGCCACGGGTGCCGGGACGCCCGAGCACGCCGGCGTGTCCCACCGGGTGGACATCTACACCGGAACGTTCGGCAAAGCGCTGGGCGGCGCCTCCGGCGGATACGTCTCCGGCCGCAGCGAGGTGGTGGCAATGCTCCGCCAGAAGGCCCGCCCCTACCTCTTCTCCAACTCCCTGGCCCCCGCCATCGTGGCGGCCACCATCAAAGCGTTAGACCTGGTGCAAAGTTCCGGCGAGCTGCGAACCCGGCTTTTCGAGAATGCACAGCTGTTCCGGCGCCGGATGACGGAGGAGGGCTTCGAGCTCCTGGACGGCGAGCACGCGATCGTTCCGGTGATGTTCGGCGACGCCGTGCTGGCTGCCAAAGTGGCGGACCAGATGCTCCGGCATGGCGTCTTCGTCACCGCCTTCAGCTTTCCCGTAGTCCCGCGCGGCGCCGCCCGGATCCGGGTGCAGCTTTCGGCGTCACACTCAGCGGACGACGTCGAGGCTTGCGTGAGTGCCTTCGTCGCCAGCCGTGCCGCAGTAGCCGCGTAGGACTGCCGGCCCGGCCACACGGCAACTCTGCAAGGATGGACGCATGACAGCACACTACGACGTCCTGATTGTGGGCGGCGGCATAGCCGGCCTGTCCCTGGCCTCGGTGCTTGCGGGCAGCTGCAGCGTGGCGCTGGTGGAAGCGGAGCAGGAGCTGGCATACCACACGTCCTCCCGCTCCGCCCGGAACCTGATTCCCAGCTACGGCCCCGCGGTTGTCCAGGAACTGACGGTCCGCACACTGGAGCTCATGGCCGCCAGGGACGCAAAACTGCCCGAGCCCGTCCTGTCGCCACGCAGCTTTATGCTCATCGGCACGGAGGAAGCGGTGCGGGCAGAGAGCAGCGGGCATATGCGCCCCATCTCCCACGCGGAGGCCCTTGATCTGTGCCCGGCCCTGGTCCCGGAGTCTTTCTCTGCCGCAGGCCTGGACACGGGATCCTTCGGCTGTAACGCGCCCCTGCTGCTGGCGGACTACAGGCTGCGGGCGGAGGCCGCCGGAGCCGACATCATCACCGGTGCGCGGGTGCATTCCGCCCAGCGCCTGGGTTCCGGTTGGGAGATCGGGGCGGGGCAGGAAGCATTCCAGGCCGGGGTGATGGTTAACGCCGCCGGCGCCTGGGCGGACGAACTGGCAGTCATCAGCGGAGTGGAGAAGCTCGGCCTGCAGCCGTACCGGCGCACCGCGGCGATTGTCGACGTCGAACATCCGCTGCCTGAGTACAGCCCCATGGTGGCCGCCGCGGACGACTCCTTCTACTTCCGCCGCGACGGCAACGATGTGCTGATATCGCCGTCGGAGACGGTTCCCAGCGGGCCGGAGGATGCGCGGCCGCGCCCCGGGGATGTGGAGCGGCTGGTGACGAAACTCAACCGGGTGACCACGCTCGGGATCCGCGGCGTCCGGACTGCGTGGACCGGCCTCCGGACCGAGGCGGCCGACGGCATCCCGGTGGCAGGCTTCGACGCCGAGGCTCCCGGTTTCTACTGGCTGGCCGGGCAAGGAGGCTACGGCTTCCAGACGTCGGCGGCCATGGCGGAGCTGGCCGCCGCCCAGATCCTGGCAGGTCAGGGCCAGGATTCCGGCACGCATCCGGTATCCCGGACAGCGCAGGCGCTCGCCGCAAGCCGCTGGTCCATCCGGGGCTGAAGAATGGACTCATGAGCACGCTGATCACCAACATTGCCGAACTGATGACCCAGGACATGGAGCATCGGGTCCTGAAGGACGCCGCCGTCGTGATCGACGGTGAGCGGATTGAATGGATCGGGGCGGCCAGCGATGCCCCCGCGGCTGATGACGCGATGGACGCCGGTGGCCGCGCCGTGCTGCCTGGCTGGGTGGATTCCCATACGCACTTGGTCTTCGCGGGCGACCGTTCCGCGGAGTTCGAGGCCAGGATGGCAGGGGAATCATATTCAGCGGGAGGCATCGCCGTGACCATGGACGCCACGCGCCGCACGTCCGACTATGACCTCACGCGGCTGGCGATGGGGCGGGTGGCTGAGGCCGTATCGCAAGGCACCACCTACCTCGAAACCAAAACAGGGTACGGGCTGGACACCGAGCACGAAGCCCGGAGCGCCCGGATCGCTTCCACCGTGGCGGATGAAGTGACCTACCTCGGTGCCCATCTGGTCCCCGCAGGGGCTGACGCGGACGCGTACACCGAGCTGGTCTGTGGACCCATGCTTGACGCCGTCCGCCCCTATGTGCGGTGGGCGGACGTGTTCTGCGAAGAGGGTGCCTTCACCGCCGAGCAGGCCCGCCACGTACTCCAGGCCTGCCGGGACGCCGGGCTGGGCATCCGTGTACACGGCAACCAGCTGGGCGAGGGTCCCGGCGTGCAGCTTGCAGTGGAGCTGGGGGCGGCCAGTGTTGACCATGTGAACTACCTGTCGGACGGTGACGTGGCAGCGCTGGCCGGAAGCTGGTCCGGCTGGGAGTCCGGCGCCGGCGCACGCGGTACCGTGGCCACCTGCCTACCGGCGTGCGACCTCTCCACCAGGCAGCCGCTCGCCCCGGGACGTAAGCTCCTGGATGCGGGGGTGCAGCTGGCCCTCGCCTCCAACTGCAACCCGGGAACCTCCTACACCAGCTCCATGGCCTTCTGCGTTGCCACGGCAGTGCTGCAGATGCAGCTCACCGTCCATGAGGCTGTCCGGGCGGCGACGTACGGCGGGGCGCTGGCGCTGCACCGGGAGGCCGGTAACGACGCCGACGGCCAACGGGCGGTGGGATCCCTCGCCGTCGGACACCGGGCGGACCTGCACGTCCTGAATGCGCCGTCGGCAAGCCACCTCGCCTACCGCCCGGGCATGCCGCTCACGTACGCTGTATGGCGGGCGGGGGTCCGGGCGCGGTAGCCGCAGAGGGCCTGTGTGACGTTACATGATCATTTGGTGTCTGTTATGATCAGAAAACGTCACTTATCGGTGACTGTTTCACTCCGAGAGGCACCATGACCCGCACCGACCGACTCACGGCCATCCTGGACCTCCTCGCCAAAACCGGCCAGGTGGAGGTGGAGGAGATCGTCGGCCGGCTTGGCGTCTCACCGGCCACGGCCCGGCGCGATCTGGACAGCCTCGCCAAGCGGCGGCTGCTGACCCGGACCCGGGGCGGCGCCACCACGGGCGCCCTCGCCTATGACCTCCCAGGCCGGTACAACCGTGACGACCATGCTGTGGCCAAGGAAGAGATTGCCCAGGCGGCGTCTGCGCTCATTGCCCCCGGTGCGGTGATCGGGCTCTGCGGAGGCACTACCAGCACCGCCCTGGCCCAGATCCTGGCAACCCGCGAAGACCTCAACGCGCCGTCAAACCAGTCCACGCTGACAGTGGTCACCAACGCCATTAACATCGCCTCGCAGCTGGCCGTCCGGCCCAACATTAAAGTCATGGTGACCGGCGGCATCCTCAATCCACGCTCCTATGAACTGGTGGGGCCATACACCGACATCATCATGCAGAAGGTGGTCCTGGACATCGCGTTCATCGGCGTGAACGGCATTGACCCTGAGGTGGGACCGACCAACACCGGGGAGGGTGAGGCATCAGTAAATGCCCTGCTGGCCAGCAGGGCCCGTATCTCGTACGTGCTGGCGGATTCATCCAAGGTGGGCGTCCGGGCCTTCGCCACCATGGACGGCTACGAGTTCACACGCCTTATCACCGATGCCGGGATTTCGGCCAAGGACAAGGCAGCGTTCGAGGCCACGGGCACGGAAGTCATCGTTGCTCCCCACATCGCCTGAAGGCTAAAAGACCACGGGCGGCGCGTCCAAGACAGTCTCATCCACCCTGCGGTCCACCCATTGGCTGAACGGAATGTCGAGTTCGTACTTGTGCTGGTCGCTGCGGACCAGGGTCCGCACTGCAGCGTTGTCCGGATTGTTGAGCGATTCGAAGTACTCCACAGACCAGTGGAACCAGCGCATGCAGAACAGCCGCATGGTGAGTCCGTGGGTCACCAGCAGGGTGTTGGGTGCGTAGTCCGGCTTGGACCAATGCCGGTAGAGCGTCTCCATGAACGAGGAGATGCGGTCGTAGACGTCGGAGCCGGACTCGCCTTCGCGGAAGCGGTAGAAGAAGTGGCCGTAGGCGTTGCGGAGTTCCTTCTGGTCCTCGATCTCGCCGCTGATCTGGAAGTTGGCCCAGTCCTGCTCGCGGAGCCGCGGCTCCTCGATCACCCTTTCCGTGAGGCTTCCAAGGTTGAGGGCTTCGAGGGTCTGGTGGGCCCTCAGGTAGGGCGACACGTAGACACAGACCTGACGGCCGTCCAGCTCCCTCCGGATGCGTTCGCCGGCCGCCCTGGCCTGTTCCACACCCAGGGGAGTGAGGGGTATCCGGTAATCTGGGACGCGGTTGTAGATGGAGGTATCGGCGTTGGCTGCGGACTGGCCGTGCCGGATCATGATGATTTTCCCGGGCGCACTCATAAGCCCCAAGCATAAGGGCAGCTCCCGGGGCAGTGTCCTTCAGCGGCTGGCCTTCCGGGAAGAAAAGGATGGGCCAGCGCAGCGCAGTTTCCATGCTGATTCAGATCGCGGCCCAGCGTGGAGGGCAGGAATACGCCCGCGGTTTGGCCCGCGTTCGCCCGTACTCGGCTCGATAGCGGTCCGCGAGGACATGCGCGGCCAAGGCGTCGGTCGAGCCCTGCTTGCAGCCGTTGAAGCCAACGCCCGCAGCGAAGGTGTCTCGCACATGACCGGTTTCATGGATGAGCGCAACGGGGTGCCGTCGTTCTATGAGCGAACGGATATCGGATCATGCCCTTGCAAGAGCCGGTGCCACTCCTGGGGCCCTACCCGGTAACTGAATCGCACCCGGAGCCCACCTTGCTCGGGCACTGGTTCTACAAGATGGTGTAGACGGAAGCAGTCAGAAAACGACTTCTGCGGCTGCGAAGAGCATTGACCCGCTCTGATCGTCAGCCTTACAGCCGGCCCGAACTCCTGGCACCCGGGACACGGCAGCGGGCGTCCGCGTGAATGCCCTCGTTCTCGTCCTCGAACCCTCCGCCGCAGTCGGTGCATTGGAACCGGAACCCGTTCGCGATGCCGGTGTAGCGGGGGTTCTCGCTGATGGCGCGCTTCCGCGTTCCCTTGGCATCCTTCGCAGCCAGGCGTGCCGCGAGCTCTGCCGCGGGCGGGGTGCTCATCCCGCCCGCGGCACCGGGGCCAGGCCCAGGAGTACGCCGGCGGCCTCGAAGAGGACCTGACGCTGGTCCGAGGTCAGCACGCCGAGGACCCGTTCCTCGGCTTCGTTGACCGCGGCCTGGGCCTTCGTGAGCACCGCCTTCCCCTTCGGGGTGACCACCACGATGTGGCGACGGCGGTCGACCGGGCTCCGCTCACGTCGGGCGAAGCCCTGTCGCTCGAGCTCGTCGATGAGGTCGACCATCACGTTCGGGTCGATCCCCAGCGCCGTGCTCAGCTCGCGCTGGGACAGGGTCGCGTCGACCGAGAGGGTGGAGAGCACGTTGAAGTGCCTCGGCTTGATCCCTGTCGGTGCCAGTACCTGCTCGGCCGTCTCCATGACCATCTCGCCCACCTTGATCAGGCGGTATCCGATGGTCTGTGACAGCGGCGTTTGTTCTGAGATTCCCACTGCCAGCTCCTTTCTGATGGCGTTGATGACCGCTGCCGTGAACGTTGCGGACATCCATACGCCAGGCCTATCATCGATACAATCTACTATTGGCGCACACGGAGGCCTTCGATGTTCAACAATATCGGTGCCCTAGCAACACGGCGCCCCCGCCTGCTCCTCCTCGCGGCGGTGGTGTTCATCGCCCCGGGCAGCGTGCGTGGCAGCGGCGTGGAGAGCCGGCTGGGCGCGGGTGGCGTGACCGACCCCGAGGCGGAGTCGTCGCTGGTCGCCGCGGCGGTCGAGGAGCATGTCCCGCAGGCGGCCCCCGACGTCGTGCTGCTGGTCACCGCGCCGGAGGACGTGGCGGCCCCCGGCGTCGCCGTGCCCGTGCCCGCCACCACCGCGGAGGAAAGATGAATGACCCCGTCCTCGTCACCGGGGCCACCGGCCTCCTCGGCTCGTCGGTGGTGCGCCGGCTCGTCGAGCACGGCCGGCCCGTCACCGTGCTTACCCGGGACGGCGAGCGCGCCGCCCGCCTCCTGCCGCCCGAGGTGCGGGTCGTCGTCGGCGACACCGTCGACCCGGACGTGTGGGACAAGGTCCTGCCCGACGTTAGGTCGGTGGTGCACGCCGCCGCGTACTTCCGGGAGTTCTACCTGCCGGGCGCCGACCCGCGGCTCCTGTACGAGACCAACGTGACGGCGCTCGGGCGCCTCCTGGCCGTGGCCGAGCGGCACGACATCCGCACCGTCGTGCACGTGAGCTCCACCGCGGCGCTCGCCAAGGGCGAGGTGTCGGCACCCGCCGATGAGCAGTCGCCCCCGCCCGCCGACGCCGTGAACGGGTACGCGGCCAGCAAGGTCGCCGCCGAGGCGGTCGTCCAGGCGCACGTGGCGCACGGGCGCGGCCCCTCGGTCCCGCTCGTCCTCCCCGGCTGGATGTGGGGCCCCGGCGACAGCGGCCCGACGTCGTCGGGCCGGCTCTTCCTGTCGATCGCCCGAGGTGAGCTGCCCGTCCTGCCCGACGTCGGCAACAGCATGGTCGACGCACGCGACGTCGCCGAGATCTGCGTCCGTGTGCTCGACATGGGGGTCAGCGGCCGTCGGTACGTCGCCGCCGGCAGGTGGGAGCGCCTGCGCGACCTCGCCGCAGTGATCGCGAGCGAGACGGGGCGCCGCGCCCCGCACGCCCTGCCCGGCGGGCTCACGCTCGCCCTCGCGACCTCCCTCGGCACCCTCAACCGCCTGACGGGCCGCGAGGACGTCGCAAACCGGGCCGGAGCCGAGGTCCTCGTGCAGGGCGACAAGGCGCGCGTCAGCTCCGACCGGGCGCGGCGGGAGCTGGGCGTCGAGTTCCGGCCGGCTGCTGACACCCTCCACGACGAGGCCGCCTGGTACCGGGCGGAGGGGCTCCTGTGAGCCGCTCCGACGGCATCCGCACGACGATGCCGGCGAACCCGCCGGCGGACCGTACCCGAGAGGTGAAGGAACCAGCACTGATGAGCACACCACATCGCGGCAGGACCCAGGGCTTCGCCCTCGTAGACGCCGCCCTCGTCGTCCCAGCGGGGGTCGGAAGGGAAGGGCCCGCCGTGGCCGCCCCCTTGGCAGAACAGGCTCCCTGCACGGAGCTGGCGACCGCGGCAGACGAGCCCGTTCTGGACGTCCCGCCGGGCGTCGTCGACGAGCGCGGCGACATGGTCTCCCAGCTCGCGGGCGTGATGGTCGACGCCGAGCGGCTGCGGGAGATCGACGTGCCCGTCCTGTTCCCCTACGGGGAGCAAGGCGCGCGCGTGCAGCTCGTCTACGGGGAGCAAGGCGCGCGCGTGCAGCTCGTCTACGGGGAGCAAGGCGCGCGCGTGCAGCTCGGCGGCGTGCACAAGACACTGCTCGTCGGCGCACCGCCGACCACACTGGTCGAGGTGCCCGACGCCGGCCACTACTTCGACCCTGCCCGCCAGCACGAGGCAGCCCTCGACGGGCTCGCCTCCCGGCTCGACAAAGAGAGGCTCTGATGGAACGGAACGACACGCTCGGCAGGCTCGGCGAGGCCGTCACCCGGCGACCGAAGCGGGTTCTGCTCATCGGCGCCCTCTTCCTCGTGGTCGCCGGGGTCCTCGCCGCGGGCACCCTCCCGCAGCTCCAGCTCGCCCGCTTCGAGACCCCCGGGTCGCCCGCGGTGCTCGCCCAGGAAGAGCTCGCGGGCCTCGGCAGCGGCCCGCCCAACGTCACCGTGCTGGTCACGGCACGCGACGGCGACGTCGACCAGGCCGAGGTCGCCGAGGCGGCCGGCGAGGTCGAGGCGGCGCTCGCCGCCGAGCCGGGCATCGAGGACGTCTTCTCTTACTGGTCGGCCGACGACTGGGAGGTGCTCCGCAGTGGCGACGGGAGTCAGGCGCTGATCGTCGCGCGGGCCGCAGGCGACCCCACCGAGGCGCGCGCGCTCGTGGGCGAACTGTCCGCGGAGTGGTCCGGTGACCGCGGACCCGTCACAGTCGCGTTCGGCGGGCAGGAAGAGGTGTTCCGCCAGGTCTCGGACGAGGCGCGACGGGGCTTCGGCCTCGCCGAGGCGATTGTGCTGCCCGGCGTGTTCCTGCTGCTTGTCCTCGTGTTCCGTCGGGTCGTCCCCGCGGCGCTGATCCTCGCCCTGGGCATCGTCACGATCATCGGGTCGATGGGTGCGCTACGGGTGGTCGCCGCGCTGACGGACGTCTCGACGTTCGCGGCGAACCTCGTGCTCGTCATGGCGATAGCCCTGGGCGTCGACTACGGCCTGTTCGTCATCGCCCGGCACGCGGAGGGACGCGCGGCGGGCCTTTCGCCCGCGCGGGCCGCGGCCGACGCGGTGCGGGGCGCCGGTATGACGGTGCTCGTGAGCGGCGCCGCGGTGTCCGCGTCGCTGCTCGGACTCCTGCTCCTCCCGTTCCCGTTCCTGCGCTCGTTCGCGTACGCCGGCGTGGCCGTCGTCGCGACGGCGACCCTCGGCGCCGTCGTCGTCCTGCCTGCCGTGCTGGCGCTGATGGGGGAGCGGCTCGACCTGTCGCGCGCTGCCCTGCCGACCACGCCGACCGGCTGGTTCGAGCGCGTCGCGCGGCGGACCATGCGGCGCCCCGTCGTGTACACGGCGCTGGCCGGCGTGTTCGTCCTCGCGCTGGGGGCGCCGCTGCTCGGGCTGCGGGTCGGCCCGCCGGACGACCGGATCCTGCCCGCTGAGACGACCAGCCGGCAGGTCCAGGACACCATCCGGGCCGACTTCGACAGCGAGGTGGCCGACAGCCTCTTTGCCCTCCCGAGCTCGGGTGTCGCCTGGACGGCGGAGCAGTCAGCCGGGTTCGCTAAGGCGCTCTCCGCGGTCGACGGCGTCGCCGAGGCTCACGGCGGGGGCGAGCGGTACGTCGACGGCGCTGCGGCAGGTCCGTCGCCCGAGACGTTCGCGGCGCCGATCGTCGTCGTCCCGACGTCGGACCGCCTGGACGCCGATCCGTACGGGCTGGTCTCCGACGTGCGCACCGCGGCCGACGCCTGGGGTGCGGGTGCCGGCCAGGGCGCCCAGGCCGTCGTCGGCGGGTATCCCGCCGTGCTCGACGACTACCGCTCGGCGCTCGTCGAGCGGCTGCCGTGGGTGTTCCTCGTCGTCCTACTAGTGAGCACGCTCGTGCTCATGCTGTCGGTGCGCAGCATCGTGCTGCCGCTCAAGGCGGCGGTGCTCAACCTGCTCAGCCTGTCGGTCCTCGGCGGGGTGCTCGTCTGGGTCTTCCAGCAGGGGAACCTGAGCACTCTGCTCGGGTTCACCGCGACAGGAACCCTCGACCTGTCCATCCCGATCCTCATGTTCTGCGTGACGTTCGGGCTCTCCATGGACTACGAAGTGCTGCTGCTGTCGCGCATCCTCCAGGAGCACGACGCCGGCCGCCGGCTCGAGGACGCCGTCGCGCGCGGCCTGCAGATGTCGGCCCCGCTCGTTACGACGGCCGCGGGCATCCTCGGCCTGTCGTTCCTCGTGTACCTCACGTCGGGGGTCGTCTACCTCAAGATGGTCGGCCTCGGCATGGCGCTCGTGGTCCTCGTCGACGCGACGATCGTCCGGCTCGTGCTGCTCCCGGCGAGCGTGAAGCTCCTAGGCGAGGCGAACTGGTGGGCGCCGCGCTGGCTGCGGGCGCCGGAGGGGCGCCAGAGGGCGCGACGGCAGGTGGCGCCCGTGACGGTGCCGGAGCAGACGCCCGTGTAGGCGCCCGTTCAGAGCGCCGCCGAACCGCACGGGCTCGCGTGTGTGCCGGACCCAGTAGTCGCTGGTGGCCACCTCAGGTGCCGACGGGTTCGCCGGTCGCGTCGGAGACCATCGGGACGGGGGGAAGCCGGAGCTGCATCCCCTCGAAGGCCGCCCGGAGACCGTCCAGCACCGGGTCCATGTGATGCGAGTGGAACGCACGGTTCACCCCGAGCCGGACGCCCCGCACGTCGCGGCGCGCCATCGTGTCCGTCACCAGCGAAGATCCAGAAACTGCAGGCAAGATGGGAACATGTTGGTTCCCTCACGCCGTCGCCTGCGGATTGAAGTCTGGATTGTGCTGGGACTGTCCCTGGGGCAGTCCGCGGTCTACTCGGTGGTGCAGCTGCTGGATAAGATGACCCGCGCCCCGCTGGCGGAGGGCACGTCCACCCTCAACCGCTCGCAGAGCACCCGCGAATATTTTGACCTCACCTACCAGTTGCTGGACATCGTCTTCGCCCTGGTGCCGGTGCTGCTGGTGATCTACTTCCTCACGGACCAGCGGCAGTCGAGCACCGGAGCCGGGCTCCACGGCGGCTCGGCCTTCCGGAAGCTGGGGTTCGACTTCGCCCGGCCCGGCCGGGACCTGTTGCAGGGCCTCGGCCTCGCAGCGGTGATCGGGATTCCGTCCCTGGGCCTGTACGCGGCCGGCCGGGCCTTGGGAATCACCACCGCCATTATCCCCAGCGCACTCGATGCCTACTGGTGGACCGTTCCTGTGCTGATCCTGTCCGCAGTGCGTCACGCCGTGGTGGAGGAGGTCATTGTGGTGGGCTACCTCCTGGACCGCTTCGGGAAGTTCGGCTGGAGCATGCCCCTGGCCATCTTCATCAGCTCGATGCTGCGGGGCAGCTACCACCTCTACCAAGGATTCGGACCATTCATCGGCAATGCCGTGATGGGCGTGGTTTTCGCCTGGCTCTACACCAGGACCAAGCGGGTGATGCCGCTGGTCATTGCCCATGCCCTGCTGGACATCGTGGCCTTCGTCGGCTTCAGCCTCTTCGGCAAGGCTGTGGGCCTGGGCTGACTTTTGAGAACCCGGCCTTAAAGAATTCGGCCGCCATCGGTGGGTGACATCGTTGGCACCCGCTGATGGCGGCCGAAGATTGGCCGGGCATCTATCTGGTGGTGTTCTGCCCGGATGGCCGGAATCCGGCCGGAGGGAGCAATCAGATGGTGACTGCTCCGGTAGCGGTTTCGAAGGTGACGGACAGGATGCCGGGGGTTCCGTGCGGAGCCACCCAGTCAACTGCCACATCCTCGAGGGGTTTCTCGACGGGCTCGCCGAGCCACTCGGTGACCCGCTCCGCCGAACCTGCAATGGTCAGGCAGGACATCTTGACGTTGCTTTCATAGGCGTTGGACGGGTGGAGGGCGGGATCGCCTTCCCACTTGAGCATGTACGGAACCTGGGGGTCGGCGATGAGGCCCAGGATGCCGATCTGCTTCCAGACCAGTTCGCGGCCGTCCGGGAATTTGCGGTTGCCATTGACGGCGGCCCGTCCCAGTCGCTGTTCGAAGGGGGCGAGGTCCTCCACTTCGACGCACCAGCCCATCCAGCCTCCGCCGGCCGCGGACCGTGCCCGGACAGCCTGTCCGAACGGGGCCTTGTCCGATGCGGGGTGGTCAAGCACCTCCACTACTTCAAGATATTTGTGGCCGGCGAGCGGGATGATCATGTTCCGGGTTCCGAAACGGGGGTGCACTCCGCCCTTCACGGCTTCAACGCCGAGGGCGGACGAAATACGTTCGGTCGTGGCTGCCAGGCCATCGTGTTCACAGGCGTAAGAGACGTGATCCATGCGCATGCCATCATCTTGGCACTTTGTGATCCGGCTCTCAGCTAAGGGTAGCCTTACCGACTTTGACCTTGTGTCATGAGTGGACATTGCGCCGGAACCTGGACTCCGAAAGTCATAACCGGTCACACTCTTAGCCATAAGCCGCAGCTGTTTCGTACACTCGAACCAGGTCATGAGTGCCAGTGACAGCCCCGGCTTGCTGGCCGGCAACCCTCCTTCCGCGGTGGGGTGCCCCGGGTGAAGACCTGGCCTGCCGGTCACTTGACGGCGGGCAAGCGCGTAGAAAAGGTCCTCACATGACAATTACTGTCTCCCGCACAGCCGTACCTGAAAACGGAGTGGTCCGGTTCGCCTCCATCGGCGGACTGCAGCTCGAAGCCGGCGGTTTCCTGCCGGAAGTCACGCTGGCCTATGAAACGTGGGGCACGCTCAACGCGGACCGTTCCAATGCCGTCCTCATTGAGCACGCCCTGACGGGCAGCACCCACGTGACGCGGGGAGACAGCGACGAACCCGGGTGGTGGGAACAGCTGGTCGGACCCGGTGCGCCCGTGGACACCGACAAGTTCTTTGTGGTTTCCGTTAACATGGTGGGCGGCTGCTACGGCTCCACCGGACCTTCGTCACCAGCCCCGGACGGAAAGCCGTGGGGCTCCCGCTTTCCACTCGTTACCCTCCGTGACAGTGCGGCCGCGGAGGCCAGGCTCGCCGACCAGCTCGGCATCCACAGCTGGTTCGCCGTCCTTGGCGGCTCCATGGGAGGGGCGCGTGCCCTGGAATGGGCTGTCACCTATCCGGAGCGGGTACAGCGGTGTGCCGTGATTTCGATCGGAGCCGCGAGCACCGCCGAACAGATCGCTTTCGCGCAGGCACAGACTCTGGCCATCCGCCAGGATGCCAATTTCAACGACGGCGACTACTACGGCGGTCCCTTCCCGGAGGGCGGCCTGGCGCTGGCACGGCGTATCGCCCACATCACGTATCGCTCCGCCCAGGAATTCGACGGCCGCTTCGGCCGGTCAGCCCAGGCCCCGGAAACGCCATTCCAGGCGGCAGCGCTGGGGGACCGCGGCCGCTACCAGGTGGAAAGCTACCTTGACCACCAGGGCAACAAACTGGTCCGGCGGTTTGACGCCAACAGCTACATTGCCATCACCGAGGCCCTTATGAGCCACGACGTCTGCCGGAACCGGGGTTCACTGCGTGAGAGCCTTGGCCTCGCCTCAGCCCGGTTCTTTGTGGCTGCCGTGGACAGCGACCGGCTGTACTTCCCGTCCCAGTCAAGGGAGTTGGCGGCTGCCCTGCCCGGAGAGGTTGACGTGCACCTTATTGAAGCGCCCATCGGCCACGACGGCTTCCTCACCGAGATCGGCCAGCTCGGCAGCCAGCTCCGGAATGCGTTCCTGGTCTGACCGTCGATATCCGCAGGTCCAGGTGGTCAGCCGTTCATGATGTCTGAGCGCCGCTTCATGTACTCATCCATGGCCAGCTCGCCGTTGCTGTACTGCTGGTCCAGTTCGGCCAGCTTGCGGGCCCGGTAGCCCTGCGGGGCTGACGGCGGCGGGGGAGTCGCCGGGGCGGCCGGCTGCTGCTGTGGTTCCGCGTCCTGCTGAGGCAGCGGTTGCCCATACGGCGGAAACTGCTCGTTCAGCGGTGGCAGGGGATGGCTGGGCGGCAACGGCTGGGGCCTGTCGAGCTGGCGGAAGCCGCCGCTCATGTAGTCCTGCTGCGTGTAGCCGTCGCGGGGCTGGCTGTTCTGCGGGCCTGGCCCCGCACCCGGAAACTGGTCCGGGTAGCGGCCGGAAAAACTCTGTTCCTGGTTCCGGCGGTTGACGGATTTCCGGTACATCCGCATCGCCATGGGAATCACGAACGACAAAACGATGATCCAGAAAAACAGATTGTTCACGGTGCCGTGCCTCTCATATGTGTGCTTCCAGCTTAGCCCCGGACTGCACACGCACGGCCGGCGTTCCCAGGAAGGCCGCGTATCCTGCCACCGCAGTGTCCACCGCAGCATTGAACTGCTGAGCGGATGCGGACAGGCGGACATCCACTTCGCAGCGGCCGGGCAGCAGGGTATGCCGCCACGATCCGATCATCCGTCCGTCCAGCAGCACCACATGTATGGGGGCGTCAGCCGCGGGGAAGGCCGGTGCCCTGCCTCCCATATAGTGCCTGGTGGCGGAGTATCCCATGATGTATTCGTCGTAGCACTGGACCAGGTCGATTCGGGGCCGCGCCTGTCCGGCGGCCTCGCCTGTGTCCGCCCCAGGCCTGAAGTACAACGCGACGCCGTCAATCACCGTGGTGGCCAGTACAGCCGGATCGGCGTCCAAGGCATGCTGCAGGCCTTGCCGGACATCAGCCATGGTCAGGCCCGACCAGTCGGCACAGTCCTTGACGGTGGCCGGACCGCGGCTGGTGAAGTAGCGGCGGGTCAGTTCGGCGAGGGCTTCCGCCCGGGTCAAGGGCACCGCAGGCCCGGCCGGCACGCGCTCGTCGAAGAGGGCGTAGGTCTGCTTCAGCGCTCCGCCTGCACTCCGCACGGGAGAGCCGCTGGCAAGGGCCCCGCTGATCTCCGCATTCATGATCAGGTACGCCAGTTCCAGCCCTTTCGCCGCGAAACCGGCATCCTGCAGGGTGGCCGCGAGCTGCTCCCTGGTCAGATGGTTCCCGCCGCTGACAGCCTCAGCCAGGACCTGCCCGCCCCGGAGGGCCGTTGCCGCGTCAATACCCGTCCGCCGGTACATCCCTGCGTTTCCCTGGTGAAGCCGGGGTGCGGACAGCGCCATCAGCCAGCGCAGATCATCCCGGTGGACAAAATGCCAGGTGGGCCTGAGGATATGGGTGCGCAGGATCCGCCCGTCGGCTACAGCCTGTTCCACATCGGCCGCGGTGGCGGACGGTGCCCGCTGGGCCAGAGTCCAGCGGGCATACGGAAATTCCTGCGCCTGCACGGCCAGCAGGTTCCGGAGGGCATCCTCAGGGGAAGCCGCCGCCGGCTCCCGAAGCATCTGGCCGCCAAGCCGCAGCCGTACCACCTCATCCGGATCCATCCCGGGGACCATGTACTTCCGCTGCCTCGGAGGCTCGAGCTAGCGGCGGCCGGCGTCGGTGGTGCCCAGCGGACCTTCGCCGGATCCCAACGGGACCCCGGGGCCAAACACAGGTCCCGCCGTCGGGCGTTTTGCCGTGATCCCGTCACCGGACGAGCGGTGGCGCAACCGCCGTACCACCCAGGGGACGAAGTATTCACGCGCCCACACCAGGTCACCGGTGCGGGCTTCACGCCAGGTCCGTGGCGGCAGCGGCTTGGGCAGCAGCGGTTCGAGGGTGTGTTGGACGTTAAGGGAGTCAAGGACCATGGCGGCGATGGTGTGGTGGCCCAGGGGCGAAAAATGCAGCCGGTCCTCGTCCCACATCTGCGGATCGTTAAGCTGCCGGAGGGACCACATGTCGGCGATGACGGCGTCGTGGCGGGCCGCAACGGTCCGCAGGTTCTCGTTGTAGATGGCCACTTTGCTGCGGATCCGGCCAAGGACAGACGATCCCGTGTCCGGTCCGTTGAACAGCACCACGGTGGCGCCGCCCATGCCCAGGATCTGGACCACCGAATCGAGTTTTTCCGCCAGGGTATCGGGATCGCCGCCGGGACGGATGAGGTCGTTGCCGCCGGCGGAAAGCGTCACCAGGTCCGGCTTCAGGGCCAGGCACGGGGCGAGCTGCTGGTCCACGATCTGCTGGAGGAGCCTGCCGCGGACGGCCAGGTTGGCGTAGGCGAAATCGCTGTGGCCGCGGCCCAGTTCCTCGGCTACCCGGTCCGCCCAACCGCGGTAGCCGCCTGGGCTTGAAGGCTCGGGATCGCCGATACCTTCCGTGAAGGAATCTCCCAGGGCCACGTACCGGCTCCAGGGGTGGGATTCCACGGTGGCCGCGGGATTCTGCATCGCTCTTGCTTCACTCACGGTCCTATCCTGCCTTCCGCCTCTCAGCTACGCCACCGTAAGTTGTTACCGCGGGGTAACTGTAAGAATGTAAACCATGACTGACGCCAAAGTATTTCCCGCCCCCGTAATATTGTGGTCCCAGCCGGAGGACCAGCGTGCCGGAAAGCCGCTGCTGGTGCTGCTGCACGGCTACGGCGCCAACGAACAGGACCTCCTGAGCCTGGCGGACCTGCTTCCCGGAGATTTTGCCGTGGCCTCGGTCCGGGCGCCGCTGGCCATGGGGGAGGGTTTTACCTGGTTCCCGCTGACAGCGTCCATCGACTACTCACTCGACGCAGTCAAGAAGGCAACCGACTACGTGCTCGACTGGATCGACACCATCAAGGCCGGCCACTCTTCGGTGACGCTGCTCGGCTTTTCCATGGGAATGGCCATGGCCACCACGCTCCTCCGGCAGCGCCCCGCGGACTTTGCCGCCGTCGTCGGGCTTTCCGGCTTCGTGGTGGATGCCGGCGACGATCCCACGTTCCGCGACGGTGAGCTGGATGGCTCCGTCCCGCTGTTCTGGGGCCGGGACCAGCAGGATCCGGTGATCACGCCGGACAAAATCGACTTCACCATGGGCTGGGTCCGCAAACACGTCAAGCTCACCAAGGTGCTTTATACCGGCATGTGGCACGGCATTAACCAGCAGGAGATCGGGCACGTGTCCGAGTTCCTCACGCATGAGGTGCTGAAGAAGTAAGTCAGGAGGCTTCCGGCGCCACTACCCGGACGGTCTGACCGTTGACGGTGACAGTATCGCCGCTGTGCAGCTGGCGCCCACGGCGGTCATCGATCTCGCCGTTGACTTTGACGAGCCCGTTCTTGATGAGCTCCGCGGCTTCCACGCCGTCCTCCACGAGGTTGGCGAGCTTCAGGAGCTGGCCAAGGCGGATCATGCTGTCGCGGATGGGGATCTCTTCAATGTCCTGGTTGCTCATACAAGCAATGATGCCTGACATAAGGTGAATTCAATGACCCACACCGCACGCTTGCCGCTGCTCGCCGGGCTCCCGCTGGCGGTAGGGGCAGGGCTTGCTATCCCGGTGCAGGGGCGGATCAACGGTGCGCTCGGTGCCCGGCTCAATGACGGGATCGCGGCGGCGGTGGTCAGTTTCAGCACGGGCCTGGTGCTGATGATCCTGATCTCGCTGGTGCTGCCCAGGGGACGCGCCGGTCTGGCCAGGATCGTTCCCGCGGTCCGCAGCCGCGCCTTTCCCCGTGTGTACGTCCTGGCTGGCGGGATCGGGGCACTGTTTGTCTTTGCGCAGTCCTTCACCGTAGGCCTCCTGGGCGTGGCCCTGTTCACTGTGGCCACGGTGACAGGCCAGACCATGAGCGGCCTGCTGGTGGACCGGCTGGGAATCGGACCGGCCGGCAAGAAGTCCGTGACCGGCATCAGGGTCATCGGCTGCGTCCTGACCATTGCTGCTGTGGCGTGGGCGGTCTCGCCGAGGTTCGCAGCGCCCGGCGGCGCGTCCGCCGGAGGGCCGGAGACGCTGCTCGTTCCACTCCTGCTGCCCGTCCTGGCCGGGTTCCTCATGAGTTTCCAGCAGGCCATGAACGGAACCGCCACGGTGACTTACGGCACGCCGATCGCGGCCACTCTGATGAATTTTGTGGCCGGTACCGTGGTGCTGTGGATCGCGTGGGGCATCAAAGTTGCCGTCGCCGGCGCTGGGAACGCGTTGCCGGTGGACTGGTGGTACTACCTCGGCGGTCCCATGGGCTGTGTGTTCATCGGCCTGGGCGCGCTGCTGGTCCGCAGCCTGGGCGTCCTGGTCACCGGGCTGGGCATGATTGCCGGGCAGCTCCTGGGTTCGCTGGGCCTTGACCTGCTGGTTCCCGCCCCGGGCACGGTGGTGGCCCCGGCCACAGTGCTTGGCACACTGCTGACCCTGGCCGCGATTGTGCTGGCCACCCTGCCGTGGCCCCGGGGCGCCTTCCGGAGGCAGCGGCCGGTAGGCTAGGACACGCAGCTTTCTGCATCTATTCCTTCGCCCGCCCCGCCCGGCAACCAAAGGTGCAAACACCACTGGTGCCGTGGGGCCAGATAACCGCGGACCGCACCCAGCGGCCCTGTAGAAATTGGAGTTCCACCATGGCAGCAAAATCCGTTCTCGACCAGGTCATTTCCCTTTCCAAGCGGAGGGGCTTCGTGTTCCAGGCCGGTGAGATCTACGGTGGTTCGCGTTCTGCCTGGGACTACGGACCCCTGGGTGCCGAACTGAAGGAAAACATCAAGCGCCAGTGGTGGCAGTCCGTGGTGCGCGGGCGCGAAGACGTAGTGGGCCTTGACTCCTCCGTCATCCTGCCCCGCCAGGTATGGGAAGCCTCCGGCCACGTCGACGTCTTCTCTGATCCGCTCGTGGAATGCCTGTCCTGTCACAAGCGCTACCGTGCAGACCATCTTGAAGAAGAGTACGAGGAAAAGAAGGGCCGTCCGGCCGAAAACGGCCTGAAGGACATTGCCTGCGCCAACTGCGGTACCCGCGGTGAATGGACCGAACCCCAGGAGTTCTCCGGACTCCTGAAGACCTTCCTGGGCCCCGTGGCCAGCGACGAAGGCCTGCACTACCTCCGGCCGGAGACCGCCCAGGGTATCTTCGTGAACTTCAGCAACGTCCTCACCACCTCCCGGAAGAAGCCGCCGTTCGGCATCGGCCAGATCGGCAAGTCGTTCCGCAACGAAATCACGCCTGGAAACTTCATCTTCCGCACCCGCGAATTCGAGCAGATGGAGATGGAGTTCTTTGTGGAGCCGGGCACGGACGAAGAGTGGCACCAGTACTGGATGAAGGAGCGGATGTCCTGGTACACGGGCCTGGGCATCCGCGAGGAAAACCTGCGCTTCTTCGAGCACCCGCTGGACAAGCTCAGCCACTATTCCAAGGGCACCACGGACATCGAGTACCGCTTCGGGTTCCAGGGTTCGGAGTGGGGGGAGCTTGAGGGCATCGCCAACCGCACCGACTTTGACCTTTCCACCCACGCCAAAGCCTCCGGCCAGGACCTGAGCTACTTCAACCAGGCCACCAACGAGCGCTACACCCCGTACGTCATCGAGCCGGCCGCCGGCCTGACCCGCTCGTTCATGGCCTTCCTTGTTGACGCCTACACCGAGGATGAGGCGCCCAACGCCAAGGGCGGCGTGGACGTGCGCACCGTGCTGAAGCTTGACCCGCGCCTGGCGCCGGTCAAGGCAGCGGTGCTGCCGCTGAGCCGCAACGAGGACCTCTCGCCCAAGGCCAAGGATCTCGGCGCCCAGCTGCGCAAGAATTGGAACATCGACTTCGACGACGCCGGCGCAATCGGCCGCCGCTACCGCCGCCAGGACGAGATCGGCACCCCCTTCTGCATCACCGTGGACTTCGACACCCTGGACGACCAGGCCGTGACCATCCGTGAGCGCGACACCATGACCCAGGAACGTGTTTCGCTGGACAAGGTGGAAGGCTACCTGGCCGCACGCCTGATTGGGGCGTAACGGTGGCCATTGAATACCGGGAATGGCGTGAGGGCGATGACCTGACGCTGCTGGAGATCTGGGGAGATCCGGAGACGTTCCAGGCCAGCCAGTTCCGCGGTGCCCTGACCGTCTCGTCGGCAGGCACCGACGGGACGCCGTGGCGCCGCTGCATCGTGGCCGAGGATGTCCTGGACGGTGTTGGCATTCCTGTGGCGGCAGGAGTGGTCTATGAAGCATCGCTGCATCCGGAGAGGCTCTGGACGTACATCGAAGTGGCGCGGGACCACCGGCGCTCCGGCATCGGTGCCACGCTCCTGACCATGCTGCGCCGCGAAGCCGAACAGTCGCCGTCGGGCGTTGCCAGGCTCCGGGCAAAGGTACAGCCGGGCACCCCCGGCGCTGCCTTTGCCGAAGCGTTCGGGCTGTCGCCCATCCAGCGGTCCCGGCTGGTTGTTGTGGAGCCCGGCGCCCTGAAGCTGCCGGTTTTCCCCGCTAAGGACGACGGCGGGAGGCCGGCGAACGACGAGAACGCAGGCTCGGATGTGGTGATGGACCTCGCCACCGGCTCCGTTGAGCTGACCGACGTGGTGGGACGGTACTACACGTCCATCCACGGCTGGGATTCTCCTGGTGTGCTCTCCATGGGACAGGTGCAGAAACTGTTCCTGGACGACCTGACCGGCGCCCACGGTGCCATCGTGCTGCGCGCCGAGCCGGAGTCCGCGTTCGGCGCCGGCGTCGCCCCCACCAAGAAGGGCCGGATCCGTGCGTTCGCCGTCAGCTACGCGGAAGCGGCGCAGGATCCGTTGGCCCAGGATGTTCCGGCTGACTCCAAGGCCCCGGCCACTGATGTGTTCCTGGGGCACGAACCGGCGCTCACCTCCGATGATGCCGCGGAGGCTGTCCGCGACCTGCTGTCCCTCATCGCATATCAGCACCCGGTCATGCTGGAACTGGACGATTCCATGACGGCGCTGCGCGCCGCCGTCGAGCCTTTACTCGAAACCGGCAAGGCACACCTGGCAGGTGCCGAAACGCTGATCGTCTCGGACTGACCCAACCCATCCAACTGACTCGCACTTAACGCACTCAAAACGCGGAATGACGACGTTAAGTGCCAGTCAGTTGGAGCGGGGACCACGACGGCGGCCCTTGGCTGCGTCTTCAGCGTCCAGCCTGCGCCGCTCGGATTCAGTCGGGGCGCCGCCGCCCAGGTCGGCCGGCACCCACCACGCTCCGGGTTCCGCTGGCACCGGGAAGTCCCCAATGCAGGCATCGATTCCGGCCTGCAGCCGCACCCGGAGCTCCGCGGTGGCCGCCTCCGGGTCCACGTCAGGCGGGAACCGCATCGCCTCGCCCACCTGGACCCTCACCGGGGCGCGCCAGGCCCGGCGGAGCGAGAAGCCGTGGCCACGGGTCAGCAGCCGGTGGGCGCCCCACACGGACACCGGAATGACCGGAACCCCGGCTTCGGCGGCCATTCGGACGGCCCCCGTTTTGCATTCCCGGACCTTGAAGCTCCGGCTGACACCTGCTTCCGGCAACACAGCGAGGTATTCACCCGCCCGCAACTTTGCCACCGCCGCATCATAGGCCTCCGTGCGGGATGTGAAGCCCACCACCACGTTCCCGGTGCCGCGGATGGCCGGGCCCGCAAGCCAATGGTCCGCCGCACCTTGGTGGATCATGAACCGCATCTGCGCCCGCGCGTGTTTCCACACCTCAAGTTCCGCAAAGGCGAAATCGAGGTAGCCAAAGTGCGTGATGGCAATGATGGCGCCGCTGCCCGGCGTTGCTGCGCGCGAGGTCCCCTTCCGGGGACCCGGCACGGGGAGGTTCTCAAGCCCGGAGGTAACGACCCGAATCCGGAACACCCACCGGAGGAACTGGCCGGTCCGGAGGATCAACCGGTAGAAACGGTCACTGGGCCCGGGATTCCACGGCAGGCCGCGGCTCCTTTTTGTGGATGACGTGAGTCCCTGGTGGCGACGGAAAGGGCTCACAGGGTCACCTGTATGGCGGACTCGGGCAACAGCTCATCAAAGGAACGGGATGAAGGCAGGACTGCTCCGGTCGTTTCACTGAAAGCCTTCATCACAAAGCCGGTGGCGAGTGCATGCCACAGCCGCACCCGGCGGATCATAAAGTGCCCGGCCCCCTTGAGGGACACATACTGCATGGACGCTGCATCATCGGCGGCGCGGCGGGCGAATTTGAGGGACTCCGAGGGACTGGTCCAGCGGTCGCCGGTACCATGCACAATCAGGACCTTCCGGCCGGCAACCCGTGAGGCAGGCGTAGCCGCGTTGAGCCACGGGGCCAGCGCCACCACCGCATCCACCTGCGGATCATCGGCAGCGCAGACGGCCGTCAGCCCTCCCATCGAATGCCCCAACAGATAGAGGGGAACGCCGGGGTGTTGCTCATGGATCCGCTTCAGGGCCCACCGGGCATCCTGTAGCGGGGTCATGTCCTGACCGTTCCAGCCGCGGACGCTGTTCCGCAGGGACCAGACGGCCAGCCCGTGGTTCTTCCCGGCCCGGTGCAGGTGCCTGGCGAACGGGACCATCCTGGCCGGGCTCAGGTGGCGGGCCTCCACGCGCTCATAGCTGTTGGACCGGCCGCCGTGCAGCACCAGCGCCACCCCCAGCGTGGGGCCGGAGGCCTTCAGCACCGTGAGCACCGCCTGTTGCAGGGGCCCGGACGCGCCTCCGCCGGCGCGGGGCTTGCCGTTCCCCTCAGTCCTGCCCTTGGCCACGCCGGGCTCGCCGGGGTCCTGATGCTCCATTTATCAACCCTATGGTGCCCGAAGTAGAGTTCAAGTCATGAGGTTTAACTGCTGATGGGGTCCGGTCACTCCCACGCTTCCATGGGCCATTCAGAGCTGACGTCGCAGGCAGTTGCTGCCCGGCGGAGGGCCAACCGCATCCTCGCTGCCGTGTTGGTTCCGTTGACGCTGCTCACCCTCGTCGCCATGGCCATGCTGTGGCCTTCCGGAACGAAGGAAGGCATCTCCCTCGCCAATCCTTACTCTGCAGCACCCGGCGTGACGTTCGACACCGGAAAAATCCAGAGCGTAGCGGTGGAAAGCTGCATGCAGGGTTCCAACGCGTCGGGCCCAACGTCGGACACCGGTCAGCAGGCCCAGCAGGATCCGGGCCAGCAGGGGTCTGACTGCACGTTCGCCTTCACCGAGCCGGACCAGGGCGGCAGTCCGGTCAAGGTGGTCATCAATCCGGATGTGGCCAAGTCCCACGGCGTGAAGGTGGGGGACCAGATCCGGTACCTGAACCTGTCCAACGCCCAGGGAGCGTCGGCTTCCCAGGGGTCCCCGGCCTACATTTTTGTGGACTTTGTACGGACCATGCCTATTGTGTTCCTGGCGCTGCTCTACGCCTTCGTGGTCATCGCTGTGGCACGCTGGCGCGGGTTCCGGGCACTGGTCGGGCTGGTGGGGGCCTACTTTGTCCTGGTGAGCTTTATGCTGCCGGGCCTGGTGGAGGGGAAGCCGCCGCTGCTGCTGGCATTGGTGGGCTCCACGGTGATCATGATCGGGGTCCTGTACTTTGCCCATGGCTTCTCGGCCAGGACCTCCACCGCGCTCCTGGGCACCATGTTTGGTCTGGGCATCACCGCACTGTTGGCGGCGTGGGCCACGGACGCCGCCAACCTTGCCGGCGTGGGGAGCCATGACGCCACGACCCTGATCAATACCTCCGACAGCATTTCCATCAGCGGCGTGATCCTCTGCGGCCTTATCATCTCCGGACTCGGTGTCCTCAACGACGTCACCATCACACAGTCATCGGCTGTCTGGGAACTTTACGAGCTGGCCCCCGGCACCAGCGCCCGCAAACTCTTCACCTCCGCCATGCGGATCGGCCGCGACCACATCGCCTCCACGGTCTACACCATCGCGTTCGCCTACGCCGGCGCGGCCCTGCCCATCCTTATCATCGTGATGCTGTACAACCGTCCGCTGGGGGAAACACTGACCAGCGCGGAGCTGTCCGAGGAAGTCATCCGGACCCTGGTGGGCTCCATCGGACTGGTCCTTGCCATTCCCGTCACCACCCTGATTGCCGTGCTGGTGGTCAAGGCCACCGGCATCCGCACTGCCGGACTTCCGGAAGGCGGGGCTCCCGGTGACCAGGGCACCGTCACCCACCCAGTGAACCCCGACTACGTCGACGATACCGGCGCGCTCGCCGCGGCCGCGGCCAGCAGCCGTTCCAGGCACACGCCCCCGGAAGGTTCCGAAGCGGCCGACACACGCCGGGGCCGCCGGGCAGACCGCGGCTGACGGATACTCCCAAGACTGCAGGGAGGCGGCAAGAGCGGCGGTGCGACGATTTGCCCGGCTTTGCGACAATGGACAGGTGACTGTTGTAGCAACGCCTCCCGCCCCCAAGCTGGAACTCCCGCCCCTGAAGCTGGGTCCCATCACGGTGGACACCCCCGTGATCCTCGCCCCCATGGCCGGCATCACCAATTCCGCCTTTCGTCGTTTGTGCCGTGAGTACGGCGGCGGCCTGTATGTGGCGGAGATGGTCACTTCCCGCGCCCTGGTGGAACGCACCCCGGAGTCCCTACGCATCATCTCGCACGACGACGACGAAAAAGTCCGCTCTGTCCAGCTGTACGGGGTGGACCCGGTAACGGTGGGCCAGGCCGTGCGGATGCTCGTTGAGGAGAACCGGGCGGACCATATCGACCTGAACTTCGGCTGCCCCGTACCCAAAGTCACCCGGCGCGGCGGCGGCTCGGCTCTGCCCTGGAAGATCGACCTTTTCACCTCCATCGTCCAGACGGCGGTCAAGGAAGCATCCAAGGGCAACGTGCCACTCACCATCAAGATGCGCAAGGGCATCGATGAAGACCACCTGACATACCTCGACGCCGGCCGGATCGCCCGCGATTCCGGAGTGGCCGCCGTCGCACTCCACGGCCGCACAGCGGCACAGTTCTATTCCGGGCAGGCCGACTGGGCAGCCATCGCCCGCCTGCGCGAAGCACTCCCGGACATCCCGGTCCTGGGCAACGGCGACATCTGGTCCGCGGAGGATGCAGTCCGGATGGTCCGCGAGACCGGGGTGGATGGCGTAGTGGTGGGCCGCGGCTGCCAGGGCCGCCCGTGGCTGTTCGGGGACCTGATGGCTGCCTTCGAAGGCAGCGATGAGCGCCACAAGCCGGCCCTGCGCCAGGTTGCCGAAGGCGTCTACCGCCATGCCCAGCTCATGATCGAAACCTTTGGCGACGAAGGCAAGGCGCTCCGCGAAATCCGCAAGCATATGGCGTGGTACTTCAAGGGCTACGTCGTTGGCAGCGAACTGCGCACCAGGCTTGCCATGGTGACCAGCCTGGAAGTGCTGCGCGACACCCTGGACCATTTGGACCTGGACTCCCCGTATCCCGGCGTGGACGCCGAGGGACCGCGGGGCCGTGCAGGATCTCCCAAGAAGCCAGCGTTGCCCAAGGACTGGCTGAATGACCGTGTGATGGACGCCGAGCAGTCACGGGACATCTCGGCCGCGGAGCTGGACGTTTCCGGTGGCTGAGACCCGCACCACAGCACCGGCCCTGCCCGGTTACGAGCCCCACGATTCCGCCCGCTGGGTGGAGGAACCGCCCAAGAGCAACTACCGCTCCGATTTTGAGCGCGACCGCGCCAGGGTGCTGCATTCCTCCGCCCTGCGGCGACTCGGCGCCAAGACCCAGGTGGTGGCACCGGACACGGACGACTTCGTCCGGACCCGTCTGACCCACAGCCTGGAGGTGGCGCAGGTGGGCCGCGAACTGGGCCGTGCCCTGGGCTGCGACCCCGACGTGGTGGATACTGCCTGCCTGAGCCATGACCTGGGGCATCCTCCCTTCGGGCACAACGGCGAGTCCGCGCTCAACGAGGTGGCACACGCCATCGGCGGGTTCGAGGGGAACGCCCAGACCCTGCGGCTTCTCACGCGCCTGGAGCCCAAGGTCCTGGCCCCTGACGGCCGGCCCGCCGGGCTGAACCTTACCCGCGCCAGCCTGGATGCGGCGGCGAAGTATCCCTGGTCGGCCCTGGATGCGCCCGTGATCCACGGGCAGCGCACCAGCAAGTTCGGCGCCTATGAGGATGATCTGCCGATCTTCAACTGGATCAGGGAAGGTGCGCCGGTGCGCCGGTCCTGCCTCGAGGCCCAGGTCATGGACCTCGCCGACGACATTTCCTACTCCGTGCACGACGTCGAGGACGCGATCGTGGCCGGGCACTTCC
This sequence comes from Arthrobacter pascens, assembly GCF_030815585.1. Classification (NCBI taxonomy): domain Bacteria; kingdom Bacillati; phylum Actinomycetota; class Actinomycetes; order Micrococcales; family Micrococcaceae; genus Arthrobacter; species Arthrobacter pascens. Next base: position 2,902,982 of record NZ_JAUSWY010000001.1, on the reverse strand, counting down.
AGCTGCGCTGGATGGACAACCCGGACCACCGTGCACGCGTGGTGGGCTACGCCAAGCAGTGGTATCTCCCGCACAACGACCCCGCAGCCATTGATGCGGCCCTGGCCCGGCTGGAAGCAACCGACGTCTGGGTGCGTGAAGCCGACGGCAGCCGCAAGTCCATGGCGGCCCTGAAGGACATGACCAGCCAGCTGATCGGCCGGTTCTGCCAGAGCGCCCTGGAGACAACGCGGGCGCTGTACGGCCCGGAAAACCTGACCCGCTACAACGCGGAACTCATGGTCCCGGATGAGACGGTCATGGAAATCGCCGTGATGAAGGGCCTGGCCACCACGTTTGTGATGACCACCGAACACCGCCAGCCCATCTATGAGCGCCAGCGTGAGGTGCTCCACGCCTTGGTCACGGCGCTCAGCGCCACCGGGGACCGCCATCTGGAACCGATGTTCGCCGCAGACTGGAGGGACGCGCCCGACGACGGCGCCAGGCTCCGGGTGGTGATCGATCAGGTGGCGTCGCTGACCGACGGTTCCGCGCTGGCCATGTATGAACGGCTGGTGGGCAGCCTGCCATCGCTGTGGTGACAGTTGGCTCGGCTTCCGCGGTCATAGGGCGGCTGCCGCTGCTGGAACCCGGTACTAGGATGGCTCTGTGGCTGGCCTGATCAAACGTGAAGATATCGACGAAGTACGCCAGCGCTCGGACATCAAGGAAGTGGTTGACGGCTACGTCACGCTCAAGGGTGCCGGGTTGGGGACCTTCAAGGGCCTGTGCCCTTTCCATGACGAGCGGTCACCGTCGTTCACGGTCCGCCCGCAGGTGGGCAGGTATCACTGCTTTGGCTGCGGCGAGGACGGCGACGTCATCGCCTTTGTGCAGAAACAGGACCACACGTCCTTCCAGGAGGCCGTGGAAAAGCTGGCCGCCCGCATCGGCTTCGAACTGCGCTACGAGGACGGCGGCACCGGCCCCAACCGCGAGGAAGTGGGCCGGCGGCAGCGGCTGCTGGACGCCCACAAGATCGCCGACGAATTTTTCCGCGCCCAGCTGCTGACGCCGGGCGCCGCTGAAGGCCGCAGCTTCCTGCACGGCCGCGGCTTTGACCGCGCCGCCGCTGAGCAGTTCGGCGTCGGCTACGCCCCGCAGGGCTGGGACGCGCTCCTCAAGCACCTCCGCGGGAGGGGGTTCACGGACCAGGAGCTCAAACTCACAGGGATGTTTTCGGAAGGAAACCGGGGCATCTATGACCGGTTCCGCGGACGCCTCATCTGGCCCATCCGCGACATCGCCGGCGACACCATCGGCTTCGGTGCCCGCAAGCTCTACGAGGACGACCAGGGCCCCAAATACCTCAACACCCCGGAGACCACGCTCTACAAAAAGTCCCAGGTCCTCTACGGGATCGACCTCGCCAAGCGGAGCATCGCCAAGGACCGCCAGCTGGTGGTGGTGGAAGGGTACACGGACGTGATGGCCTGCCATCTGGCGGGGATCCCGACGGCGGTGGCCACCTGCGGTACGGCGTTCGGCACCGAGCACATCAAGATCGCCCGGCGCCTGTTGTCCGACGACGGCACCGGCGGAGAGGTCATCTTCACTTTCGACGGCGACGCCGCCGGGCAGAAGGCGGCCCTGCGGGCCTTCGAAGAGGACCAGCGCTTCACGGCCCAGACGTACGTGGCCGTCGAACCCTCCGGGGCGGACCCCTGCGAGCTGCGCCAAAGCAAGGGCGACGAGGCAGTTCACTCACTGGTGCGCTCCCGCCGGCCGCTGTTTGAATTCGCCATCCGCACCACCCTGAAGCAGTTCAATCTGGACACCGTGGAAGGGCGTGTGCAAGGACTGAAGGCCTCCGTGCCCGTTGTTGCTGCTATCAGGGACGCTTCAACGCGGACGGGTTACTGTCAGGCACTCACAGGTTGGTTGGGCATGCCGGACCCTAATGAGGTGCTGCGGATGGTCAGCGCCGCGGTGAAACGGGGTGACCAGGTACGTCCCCCGGGTTCCGGGACCCAGGCTCCGGCGACTCCGGCGCAGGCCGGCGCACCCGGCGTGGCTGCCGGGCCGGCGTCGGGCGCTGTCCCTTCCTATCACCGCCCTGACCCCCGCGACCCCGTGGCCTCCATGGAGCGGCAGGCGCTTGAGGTGGCGCTTCAGGAGCCCGCCCTGCTGGGCGGTGGCATCTGGGAGCGTTTCTCGGCTGCGCGGTTCGCCACGCCGGCCTTCCAGGCCGTCCACGATGCCATGCGTGCATCCGGACCCGGCCTGACGGGAGAACCCCTTCGTTGGGTGGAACAGGTCATGCACGAAGTACCGGAACCGCTCCGGCCGCTGGTTTCCGAGCTCTCCGTGGTTCCTCTTCCGGCGAGCACCGCGGAGGCGGTCCAGAAGTACTGCAAGGACATTCTCTCGCGGCTGTTCGAACTGCAGATCACGCGTGTGAAGGCGGACAAAATGGGCCAGCTGCAGCGGCTGGATCCTGCCGCTGATCCGGAGGAGTTCCAGCGGCTGAACCGGGAACTCATGATGCTGGAGATGGAGCGCCGGGCGCTCCGCTCTGATGCCTGAGAGCGCCTGACCCGCTTTCATTCATTTCCCGATTTCACTTTCCCCGCGGGGCCTTGCTAGGCTTGTAGCCGCTTCATTCCTCCTTAGCTCAATTGGCAGAGCATTCGACTGTTAATCGAAGGGTTGCTGGTTCAAGTCCAGCAGGAGGAGCGCGCAGTCCCCGTTCCGGCCTTCCGGAACGGGGACTTTTTTATACCCCGGGAGGGTATTTCCGCCACTCAGGACGCCGATTTCCCATAGGCGTGAAACCTTTGCTAATGTCATACCTGCTTCATTCCTCCTTAGCTCAATTGGCAGAGCATTCGACTGTTAATCGAAGGGTTGCTGGTTCAAGTCCAGCAGGAGGAGCAATCCGAAAAGATCCCCGTCCTCCAGCGTGAGGGCGGGGATCTTTGCTTTGGGTTTGCTGCGCGTCTGCTCCTGCAAAAGCAGGCCTCAGACGAAGTCCATTTCCACCTGCAGGAAGCGCTCGGCTTCCGCGATCGCTGCCAGGAACGCCTCGTGTTCAGTGGGGGACTTGCGGGGCTCGCGGGGGTGCCATTCATGCGGAGCGGAATGCACGCGGGTAAAGCCAGAGCCCGGCGGGGCGTAGAAGATGCCGAAGCGCTGGACAGGCCACTCAGGCGAGGTTTCCGGGGCCACCAGCAGTGCAGCATTGAAGGCGGGGTTGAACCACTGGGCGATGGGCCGGCGGCGGTCCTCCGTGAACAACCCTGCGGCGTAGAGCGCTGCGGACTGCTGACCGGTCTGGGCGCAGAGGCGCTCCCACCACAGAGGCAAAATGCCGGAGTCGCACCGTTGCCACGTGGCCGGGAGCGGCGGTTGGGCCTGCCATCTGGGCACGGACCCATTTTATCGCGGGAAAGGTCCCCGATGGCAGGGGTGGCCAGGCACCCAGACGCCAGTGCAAGCCCAGTGGACTGCCCAGCCCCGGCCGGAAGGTTAGGGGCGGTTCCAGGGGCCGGGGTTGACTCGGTACAGCAGGGCGGAGCCCGCCAGCATCCCCAGGACAACGCCGATGGCGGGATTGCCCAGTGCGCGGCCGGCGAAATAGCCCACGACGGCGCCCAGCACCGCGCCGAGGAAGAGTCCCCTCCGGTTCCGGTGCGGCCTGCGTGTCATCGTTCCACCATACTGGCGCGCTTTAGCGGATGTTCTTCATAGCGGATGGCGTTCAGTGGATGGACGGGACGGTGCGGGGCCTGACAACCAGCCACAGGGCAGCAATCCCGAACAGGATGCAGGCCGCCTGCACCGCACCCATGGGGGTGGCGGTCTCAATGCCCAGCCACCCCACCACCGGCGAGATGAGCCCGGCCATGAGGAACGTGGCCGCGCCCAGCAGGGAGGCCGCCGTTCCGGCCTGGGCGCCATGGCTGGCCAGCGCAAGGACCTGAACGCACGGAAAGGTGAAGCCCGTCCCCAAGATGTAGAACCAGAGCGGCACCATGACGCCCCAGAGCCCCAGCCCCACCTGGTCAAAGATCACGATCAGCACGGACATCAGGAACATCCAGGCCGTGGAACAGGCAAGGATGTACTGCGGCGGCACGCGTCTTATCAGCCTTGCACTGGTCTGTACGCCGGCCACAATGCCCAAGGAATTAATGCCGAACAGCAGGCCGTACTGCTGGGGCGAAAAGCCGAAAACGTTTTGAAAGAGGAACGGTGACGCGGAGAGATAGGTAAAAAGCCCGGCAAAGTTCATGCCGCCAACCAGCAGCAGCCCCACAAACACGCGGTCACTGAAGAGGACCTTGTAGCGCTGGCGGGCCGTCATGCCCGACTGGCCGCGCTTTTCCGGAGGCAAGGTTTCGCGGACCAGGAAGAGCGCGGCGATTATCACCAGCGTGCCGTAGGAGGCCAGGAACACAAAGATCCCGGGCCAGGGCATCACCAGCAGGAGCTGCGAGCCGATGACCGGCGCCAGGATGGGAGCCAGGCCGTTCACCAGAGCCATCCGGGAGAACATACGGACCATCGCGTAACCGGCGAACAGGTCGCGGACCATGGCCATGGCAACCACGCCGCCGCCGGCGGCGCCCACGCCCATCAGGACACGGAAAAGGCCCAGGGTGCCGATGTCCGTGGAAAGGGCTGCGCCCACTGAGGCTGCGATGTGCACCGCGGTGGCCAGGATGAGGGGAAGCCTGCGGCCGAACTTGTCGCTGAAGGGTCCCACCACCAGCTGGCCGAGGGCGAAGCCCACAGTGGTGCCGGCCAGGGTCAGCTGGACCTCGGCCTCGGACACTCCCAGGCTGGCTTCCAGGGCCGGGAACGCCGGAAGATACAAGTCGATTGTGAAGGGTCCCAAAGCGGTGAGTGCACCAAGGAGGAGGATGTACAGGATTTTCCGACGGCGGCTCAGCAAATCGCCCGGATTGGTGGGAATGGTCACGGAGATCAATCCTAGGCCTGAAACATGTTCCTTTTACAGCGTTGGAGGCGCGCCGCACCCTGTGCCCCGAAGTTCCCCCTGAACGTGAATGATAGTTTTGTGGGCGGGGACTGTGCAGCTGCACTCTCCCGCAGCACACGGAAGCCGAATCGATCATGAAACCAGTTAGGCGGAACCGATGAGCGGACGTCACAGCGGGCGGACCAGCCAGGGGCAGCGCATCACTGCGCTGCCTAAGACGTTGAAACTCCTTTTCCGGTTGGCCCCTCGACAGCTTAATGACGAGATCGCACTCGCCAAGATAGAGATCAAGCGCAAGGGCATCCAGCTCGGAGTTGCCGCAGCCTTCTTCGCTGTCGCGCTCGTCTTTGCCGCTTTCCTGGTGGTTGGACTCATCGTTGCCGCCATCATGGGGCTGGCCACCATCATGCCGGCCTGGCTGGCAGCCCTGCTGGTTTGCGCTGCCTTCCTGCTGATCGCCCTGATCGGGGCCCTGATCGGCATCCGCAAATTCAAGAAGGCCATGCCCCTGGTTCCGGAGGAGACCATCCGCGGGATCAAGCACGACCTTGGGATCGCAAAGGAAGGCTCGGACTTCAATGCCGCCCTCCTTGATCCCGCCAGCCCCGAAGCGAAGGCCGCCAAGGCTGCCAAAGCGGAAGCTGCGGCGAAAGCCAAGGCCGAGAAACAAGCCAAGGCTGAGGCCCACGAGAAGGAATTCCCGGACGCTTCCGAACCTGAGCTGCACCGCCGCCTGAACCAGCGGCGCCGCCACCTCGCCGAAGTCCGTGACGAGCTGGACACCGAACTCGACGTCAAGACGCAGGCCCAGTACCTGCTGGGCGCCGCCCAGGACAAGGCGAGGGAGGGGCAGTCGCTGGTGAACCGCGGCAGGGCGCTCGCCGAGCGGAAGATTACCGCACTGTCCGAAACCCCGGGTGGGGCCGGGTCCCGCTGGAAACCGCTGGCAGCCTTCGCCGCCGCTGCCACCGTGTTTGTGGTGCTGGTCCGCAAACTCCTTAAGAACCCGTAAGCAGTATGCGCCGGCCGCTGGAGCCGGCGCAGGGCAGCCGGTCCTACGCCGGCGGATTCACAACAGAAAACTTACGCCCATACGGGCCGCGCGGGAAGGAAAGGGGGACGGGATGAGGTTTATCGGCGCTGGCTCCCGTCCGGGCCGCCCGCAGGTCGATCATGACCTTGTCCTCACCGTCCCCAACGTGCTCACCGTGCTGCGCTTTATGGGGGTGCCGCTCTTCATCTGGCTGGTCCTCGTGCAGAAGGAATACGGCTTCGCGGTCCTGGTGCTGGCAGTCATGGCCAGCACGGACTGGATTGACGGCTACGTGGCCCGCCGCTTCGACCAGGCCACCAAGCTGGGCCGGGTCATGGATCCCATTGCGGACCGGCTGGCACTGATTGCAGTCGCTGTCACCTTGGTGATCGCCGGCGTCGTCCACTGGCTGTACCTGGCCGCACTGGTGATCCCGGACGCTGTGCTCCTGGTCCTGACGCTGTCCTACTTCCACGGCCACCCCGACCTGCCCGTCAGCCGGATCGGGAAGATCCGCACCGGGCTCCTGCTCCTGGGGACACCACTGCTGGTCCTGTCCCGGCTGGATGTGCCGTCAGCCGATGCACTGTACGTTGCGGCCTGGACAGTGCTGGGACTTGGCCTGGCCGGTCACTGGATCGCAGCCTACAACTATTTCTGGGCCATCCTGCGGAAGGGCAGAATGCAGTCACATCCCGACGGCGGCACCAGCTGATGGTGTGGGTGGCTGTTGTGCTTGCTGTGCTTGGCGCGTTCTTTCTCGCCGTCGGGGCGCAGCGCCAGGGAAGCGCAGTCAAGGCCGATACCGGCGGGCTTGCCCTGAGCTCCAACGGCTTCCTCCGCCTGCTCCGGAACCCGCGCTGGATGCTGGGCCTGCTGCTGCTGTGTACCGGAATGGGCTTGAACGCCGTCGCGTTGGTGTCGGCACCGCTGACGGTTGTGCAGCCCATCGGTGCCATCGCCCTGGTCATCACCACAGTGGTCAACGCACGGGACCAGGACCTGACCATCAACAGGGCCACAGTGGTGGCCATCGCCGCCTGTGTCACAGGATCGGCTCTCTTTGTGCTTCTGGCAGTTAACGCGACGCAGGAGAACCACCACGTCAGCCAGGAGGACGAGCTCACCATCGTGCTGCTGCTGGCCCTGGCCGTTGGCCTCTTCGGCACGCTGGCGGCCATGTTCAGGCATCGGATGAGTGCGTTCATCTACATCCTCGGGGCCGGTGTCCTCTTCGGCTTTGTGGCCGTCCTGACGCGGATCATCGGCAAGCACCTGCTGGACCCGAACGGGCTGGCGCTGCTCAATGTCCAGTGGTATTCCGTGGTTGCCATCGCCGCCGCCGGCGGGCTTGGTTCCTGGTTTGTGCAGAACGCCTATTCCGGTGGACCGCCGGACCTGGTCATTGCCGGGCTCACCGTCATCGATCCAATCGTGGGCATCGCGATCGGCATCGTCATCCTGGGTGAACTCCGGCCGGACGTCCACGCCGTGACGGCCATTTCCATGGGGACGGCGGCTTCCCTTGCTATCGTTGGGGTGATCGCCCTTTCCAGACACCATCCCGAGGTCACCAAGCGCAAGAAGGATGCGAGGAAGGCCGCGGGAAGGGCGTCCCACTAGCCGATATCCACCAACCGATTTTCACTAAGAGGCCCGGCACCACCGTGCCAGCGGCCAATCGGTGCTGTCAGCGTCAGCTGCCGCGCCGTGACCATCAGGAGCTCTCCACGTGACAACGCCCGCTGACCAGCGATCCCTGACCATCCTGATTGCCGCGGACACTTATCCGCCCCACATCAACGGAGCCGCCACCTTCGGCTATCGCCTGGCCAAGGGAATGACCGGGCGCGGGCACAACGTGCACGTGCTGGCCTGCCGTGCGGACAACGGCAAGAGCTTCACGGAGTTCCGTTCCGAGGCCACCGTGCACCGGCTGCGCTCGCACGGCGTGTTCACGCACGAGTACTTCCGCATCTGCTTTCCATGGGAAATCAAGAAGGAAATCAAGCTGCTGTTCGACCGCATCCAGCCGGACGTAGTGCACATTCAGAGTCACTACATGATCGGCGAGCATGTCCTGTATGAAGCCGCGAAGCGGGGCATCAGGATTGTGGCCACCAACCACTTCATGCCGGAGAACCTGAACCCCTTCCTGCCGTTCCCGCAATGGTTCAAGGACATCATCGGCCGGATCTCGTGGAAGGACATGGGGAAGGTCATGGGTAAGGCCGACGTCGTCACCACACCGACGCCGCTGGCGGCCAAGGCCATGCACCGGCACGCTTTCCTGCGCAAGGTGCTCCCGCTGTCCAACGGCATCGACTCTTCCGCCTATGAATTGAAGCCGGGGGAGGTCATCGCACGCCACCCGCACCCCACCGTGGTGTTTGTGGGACGCCTCGCCGAGGAAAAGCACGTGGACGTGCTGATCAAGGCGGTATCAAAGACGCCCACAGAGCTGAACGTCCACCTCGAAATTGTGGGCGGAGGGGAGGTGCGCCAGACCCTTGAAGCGTTGGTGGACAGGCTGGGGCTCGGAGACCGGGTGAAGTTCCTCGGGCTTGCCAGTGATGACGAGCTCCGCGAGACCTACATCAAGGCGGACCTGTTCTGCATGCCGGGAACCGCCGAGCTGCAGTCCTTGGTCACGCTTGAAGCCATGTCCGCTTCGACGCCGGTGCTGCTGGCAGACGCCATGGCCCTGCCGCACCTCGTGCGGGATGGCGAAAACGGATACCTGTTCACGCCCAATGACAGCGACGACCTTGCCGCAAAGATCACCCGGATCCTGGAGTTGCCGCCGGCGGAGCTTGCGGCCATGGGCAAGGCCAGCCGCCGGATGGTGGAGCCGCACAGCATGCAGGGGACGCTTCAGACCTTCGAGGATCTCTACCGGGGAGCCGGTTTCGAGGACAAGGTGGTCTAAAGGCAATCCGCGGTTTGCTAGAGTGTTTTTGCCCTGCTGAAACCGAAGTCCTTCCCGGACCACGTTGTGGCGGGGGCACGGGGCTATAGCTCAGCTGGTTAGAGCGCGGGACTCATAATCCTAAGGTCCTCGGTTCAAGTCCGAGTAGCCCTACCGAAGTACCAGACCTTGAAGGACAGAGAAACCGTGGCCGGCGTGGAGCGTCGGCCGCGGTTTCTTTTTTGGTTCCAGCGACGAATTGCGGTAAGTTACTCACCAGTAACTTACCGCTGCCGCTGAGGCCGGGCCCGCCCGGCCACTGCCGATCCTTTGCGAGGGAACCATGTCCAAAGACGCCGTTGACATCAACAACCTTCCGTACGCCGATGGTGACTTTTTCTCCTTTGAGCAGCTGCTCACCGGGAAGGAGCAGGACCGGCTCGCGGAGATCCGCGGGTTCCTGGCCCGCGAAGTGCGGCCGATTGCCGTGGATTGCTGGAACCGCGGTGAGTTTCCTATGGAGCTCATTCCCAAGCTTGCCGAGATCGACCTGGTCAGCCCGGTCAGGCGGCAGGGCCATTCCAACCTCTTCGCCGGTCTGGTCCATGCAGAGGCAACCCGTGCGGACACTTCCATCGCCACTTTCATGGGTGTCCACGACGGCCTGTTCACCGGCTCTATCGAGGCGCTTGCCTCGCAGGAGCAGCAGGAAGCCTGGCTTCCGGACATCTACTCCCTGAAGAAGATCGGCGCCTTCGGCCTGACCGAGCCCCTGGGCGGTTCCGATGTTGCCGGAGGTTCGCGCACCACAGCGCAGCGGGACGGGGATACGTGGGTCCTCAATGGCGCCAAGCGGTGGATCGGCAACGCCACGTTCTCCGACTGGGTGGTTGTCTACGCGCGGGACCTCGCCGATAACCAGGTCAAGGGCTTCATGGTGGACACGGCACTTCAAGGCTTCAGCGCCACGAAAATCGAAAACAAGATATCACTTCGCACGGTCCAGAACGCGGACATCGTCCTGGATAACGTGGTGGTTCCCGACTTCTTCAAGCTCGCCAACGCCAACAGCTTCCGCGACACCAACAAGGTCCTTAAGGTCACGCGACTGGCCGTTGCCTGGCAGGCGGTGGGGCAGCAGCTGGCAGCCTTTGATGTGGCCCGCCGCTATGCTGTTGAAAGGCACCAGTTCGGCCGTCCGTTGGCGTCCTTCCAGCTGGTCCAGAGCCAGCTGGTACAGATTTTGGGCAATGCTGTCAGCTCCATGGGCATGATGGTCCGGCTTTCCCAGCTGGAGGACGCCGGCGAGGCGAAGGATGAACAGTCGGCCCTGGCCAAGGCCTTCACCACGGCCCGGATGCGCGAAAGTGTGGCGATCGGCCGCAGCCTCCTGGGTGGAAACGGCATTGTGACCGACTTCGAGATGGCCAAGATCTTCGCCGACGCGGAAGCCATCTACTCCTACGAAGGAACCCATGAGGTAAACACCCTGGTGACGGGGCGCGCCATCACCGGGATATCGGCCATCGTTTAGCCGCCCCCCCCTGCATCCGTGTCACAGGCCTCGGCTAAGGCGGCCCGGTCAGGGGCAGGAGGATGGACGGGCGGAGGTCCACCACGAACTCCAGCGGATTGACATACTCGTCTCCACGCCTGACGCCCCAATGAACACAGGCGAGGGATCCGCAGTGGCCTGGAAGCAGGGTGCCGATTGCGTAGCCTTTCGCCACCACGGTCCCGGCAGCCAGGTCGCTCTCGACGGGCTCAAAACTGCTCCTCAGGCCGTTCCCGTGATCGATCGTGATCACCGGCCGGTCAACCACCACGCCCACAAAGCTGACGGTGCCTGCCTCCGGGGAAGTGACCGGAACGCCGTCGTGCGTTGCCCCAAGGTCCACTCCGCGGTGGCCGCTCATCCACGGCCTGTCCGGCGGATCAAAAGCGCGCAGCACCTCGGGCCTGGGGAAGAGCGGCCAGTCCCACGAGGGGCGGGGCGCTGCCGGTCCCGCGCCTGTGGTTGCCGCCGGGGAGGAGGCAGCCGTCTTCAAGGCAACCGGTCCGGCCGAAACGGCTTCCCCGGAGGGCGCTACGGACGCCGGGAGCAGAAGGAGCGCTGCGAGGAGGGCCGGTGCTTTCATCTGCCCAGCATGCCGCGCCTGACGGGGCTCCGGGAACGCCCGGCCGCGTTATGTGGAAAACCCTCCCGGCAGCGGTGAAGCTGTCCGTAGGGAGGGGGTGCCTGTAGTACACTTGGTGGAGCAGTTTGCTGTGCCCTCAACGCATTTCGCGTCAGCACGTCTCATTCAGAAGTGCGGGGGAGCGGCGGCTGACTACGCGCATCCAGCCCTCCAACTCCGAAGCCATCGGCTTCGTTTGAGGAGGATTGTGCCTCTCGCGGTCAGGCCTTCGGGCCTGCTGAGAAGCGCAATGGATGCCAGGAGCACGGCCCGCCTTGGGCCAAGCTAAATAACCGTCAACTATTGGCAGGGTAAGAGGGCCTTCGGGCTTTCTCATGAATGACCTGCCGGAAGGAGCGCCGGCATGCCCGTCGTAACTATGCGCCAGCTGCTTGACAGCGGCGTCCACTTTGGACACCAGACCCGCCGTTGGAACCCGAAGATGAAGCGATTCATCTTCACGGAGCGCAACGGCATCTACATTATTGACCTTCAGCAGTCGCTGTCCTATATCGACCGCGCCTACGAGTTCGTGAAGGCGACCGTTGCACACGGCGGCACCGTACTCTTCGTCGGCACCAAGAAGCAGGCCCAGGAATCCATTGCTGAGCAGGCAACCCGCGTTGGCCAGCCCTACGTGAACCAGCGCTGGCTCGGCGGTATGCTGACGAACTTCCAGACCGTTTCCAAGCGCATCCAGCGCATGAAGGAACTGGAAGAGATCGACTTCGACGACGTCGCCGGTTCCGCGTACACGAAGAAGGAGCTGCTGCTCCTTCGCCGTGAACTCACCAAGCTCGAGACCAACCTTGGCGGTATCCGCAACCTGACCAAGGCACCTTCTGTGCTCTGGATCGTGGACACCAAGAAGGAACACCTCGCAGTTGACGAGGCCAAGAAGCTGAACATCCCGGTTGTTGCCATCCTGGACACCAACTGCGATCCCGATGAAGTCGACTTCCCGATCCCGGGCAACGACGACGCCATCCGCTCCGTGAACCTGCTGACCCGCGTTGTTGCTGACGCTGTTGCTGAGGGCCTCATCGCCCGCAACCAGCGTGCAACCGGCACCACCGAAGCTCCGGAAGAGCCGCTGGCCGAATGGGAGCGCGAGCTCCTCGAAGGCAGCAAGGCTGAAGAGGCTGCTGCAGCTGTTGCTGCTCCGGTCGCCGAGGAAGCCACGGCTGCAGCTGTTGCTGCCCCGGCAGCCGAAGAAGCTGCCCCGGTCGCCGAGGAAGCCCCGGCTGCTGAGGCTTCGGCCGACGCCGACGCCGACAAGTAAAAAGTAAATCTGGATCCCGGGGCGCTGCTTGCAGCGCCCCGGCACCTGACAGGATGGCGGCTCACCCGGTGAGCCGCTGTCCTGTCGGTCCGTACACCACATACATTTTCTAGACAGAGGGGTTCACATGGCGAACTACACTGCCGCTGATATCAAGGCTCTGCGCGAGCGCACCGGCGCCGGCATGATGGATGTCAAGAAGGCTCTTGACGAAGCCAACGGTGACGCCGAGAAGGCCATCGAGATCATCCGCATCAAGGGCCTGAAGGGCGCTACGAAGCGCGAAGGCCGCTCCACCGCCGAGGGCCTGGTTGCTGCCAAGGTCAACAACGGCGTCGGCGTGATGATCGAGGTCAACTGCGAGACTGACTTCGTGGCTAAGGCCGACAAGTTCATCCAGCTGGCCGACAAGGTCCTGGCCGTGGCTGTGGAGTCCGGCGCTGCCGACCTCGACACCCTCCTGGCCGTCGAAGTTGACGGCAAGCCGCTGTCCGAGGTCGTCGTCGAAGAGGGCGCTGTCCTGGGCGAAAAGGTAGTTGTCCGCCGGATCTCCCGCATCGAGGGCGGCACGGTTGACGCTTACCTGCACAAGACCTCCAAGGACCTCCCGGCCCAGGTCGGCGTGCTGTTTGCAGTTGACGGTGCAGGCGAAGCGGCTGTCACAGCAGCCCACGACGTTGCCGTCCACGTTGCAGCCATGGCCCCGAACTACCTGACCCGCGAAGACGTTCCGTCCGAGCTGGTCGAGTCCGAGCGCCGTATCGCCGAAGAGACGGCCAAGGCTGAAGGCAAGCCCGAAGCTGCCCTCAGCAAGATTGTGGAAGGCCGAGTGACGGGCTTCTACAAGGGCGAGGTCCTGGTTGACCAGGCGTTCGCCAAGGACGCCAAGAAGTCCGTGGCGCAGGTCCTCGAAGAGGCAGGCGTCAAGGCAACTGCCTTCACGCGTTTCCGCGTCGGCTCCTAGTCGAATCTGCAAGGGGGTGGCCACTTCGGTGGCCGCCCCTTTTGCATGCACGGGCTAAATGTCAGATGAGACCTTTGGCCGCCCAGCACGATAACCTAGCTCAGAGTTCACCAACGGGAAGGCACCATGGAAGCCGTCAACACTTCAGTCCAGCCAGAGAAGAGCAGGCGCCGCGTCCTCCTGAAGCTGTCCGGTGAGGTCTTCGGCGGCGGCAAGCTGGGCGTGGACCCCGATACCGTCCGCGGCGTCGCCAAGCAGATCGCGGCAGCAGTCCCCGACGTCGAGGTGGCGATCGTGGTGGGCGGCGGTAACTTCTTCCGCGGCGCCGAACTGTCGCAAAGCGGCATGGACCGCTCCCGCGCAGACTACATGGGCATGCTCGGTACCGTCATGAACTGCCTGGCCCTGCAGGACTTCCTGGAGCAGGCCGGCGTTGAAACGCGGGTCCAGAGCGCCATCACCATGGGGCAGGTCGCGGAAGCGTATATTCCGCGCCGGGCCATCCGGCACATGGAAAAGGGCCGCGTGGTCATCTTCGGTGCCGGCGCCGGTCTCCCGTACTTCTCCACTGACACCGTGGCGGCCCAGCGGGCCTTGGAAGTACACGCGGATCTTGTTCTGATGGCCAAGAGCGGCGTGGATGGCGTGTACACCGCAGACCCCAAGAAGGACGCCGCCGCCGAGAAGCTGGAGACCCTGAGCTACGACGATGCCCTACGCCGCGACATCAGAGTCATGGACCAGACCGCAATGACCATGTGCAAGGACAACAACCTCTCGATGGTGGTCTTTGGAATGGAAGGCGAAGGCAATGTCACCCGTGCCATCCTCGGCGAAAAGCTGGGCACACTGGTGACACCCTAGCTGCAGCTAGGATGTTTTAGGACAGTTCCCCCTGGCCGGACAACGGATGGAACGGGGACTTGATCCAGGAACACTGAACCAAGATCGTGCATGGACCCGGCATCCCGGACTGCACCAACTTCTGAGGAGAGACCGTGATCGAAGATACCTTGCTCGAAGCCGAAGACAAGATGGACAAGGCTGTTGAGGTAGCCAAGGAAGACTTCGCCTCGATCCGTACGGGGCGGGCCAATCCCGGCCTCTACAACAAAGTGCTGGTGGACTACTACGGCTCGCCCACACCGCTGCAGCAGCTCGCGTCCTTCGCCATTCCGGACGCCCGCACCATCCTCATCACCCCGTTCGACAAGACTGCCCTGCGGGACATCGAGCGTGCCCTGAGCGACTCCGAGGTAGGCGCCAACCCGTCCAACGACGGCAACGTCATCCGGATCACCATCCCGGACCTGACCCAGGAACGCCGCAAGGAATACGTCAAGATCGTTAAAACCAAGGGTGAGGACGCCAAGGTGTCCATCCGCAACATCCGTCGCAAGGCCAAGGAAACGTTGGACAAGCTGGTCAAGGACGGCGAAGCCGGCGAGGACGAGGGCAGCCGTGCCGAAAAGGAACTCGACGCCCTGACCAAATCCCACGTGGACGGCATCGACGAGCTGCTCAAGCGCAAGGAAGCAGAGCTGCTCGAAGTCTGATGAGCCAGGCAGAGCAGGCCCCCGCACAACGGGCGCGCACGAAGGGGAAACAGCCCCGGAGGAACCCGACGCCGAAGGCCGGGCGGAACCTTCCGGCGGCCACCGTGGTGGGGTTGGCGATGCTCTTCGCCGTCCTGGGCGGATTGATCTTCCTGCCGCTCGGCTTCGTTGCAGTGACCACCACCTTTGCCGTCTTCGGGGTGTGGGAGATCTTCCGTGCCCTCGAGGCGAACGGGACCAGGATGCCCATTGTGCCGGTGATGACCGGTACCGTGGCCATGCCTTTCGCGGCCTACTTCGGCGGGATTGAAAGCCTCCTCTTTGCCATGCTCCTGAGTTGCGTAGCGGTGCTCCTGTGGCGTTCGATCGAAAGTGCGGCCGGATCGGCCAACAGCATTTTTGCCGGCGTCTTCACCCTGGGCTGGGTCCCGTTCTTCATCAGTTTCGCCGCCTTGCCGCTGCATGCATCAGGCGGCGTCACGACTGTGGGCCTCTGGCCGGGCGGCACCGTGCCCCACGGTGCCTGGCAGGTTGCGGTCATGCTCCTGCTGGTGGTTTCCAACGACACCTTCGGCTACCTGGTGGGCGCGTCGCTGGGCAAGCACCCCATGGCGCCGAAGATCAGCCCCAAGAAGTCCTGGGAGGGATTCGCCGGATCCATTGCCGGCGCCATCCTGATCGGCGTCCTCGCCAGCATCTTCCTGCTTGGCAAACCCTGGTGGGTGGGCGTGGTCCTGGCCGTAGGCCTCGTTGCCGCATCCACTGCCGGTGACCTCGCCGAGTCCATGGTCAAGCGTGAGCTGGGGATCAAGGACATGAGCAGCATTCTCCCGGGCCACGGAGGGGTGATGGACCGGCTGGACTCCATAGTCTTCGCGTCGCCGGTGGCGTTTGTCCTCTACGGGCTGGTCGCAGGAGCATGACCAGACCTGCCCGGCACCCAAGAACTCCGGCAACCCCAATAGACTGGTGCGAAACCGATCCGGCTGAAGAGCATTGAAGGAAACATAGTGGCAGTGGATTTTCAACGGCAGATTCCCGCGTCATTTGAACGCGTGCAGCGAAACGAGTACGGCTACAACGCCAAGCAGGTGGACCAATTTCTCCAGCGGGCCCGGGTCTCGCTGGAATCACCAAAGACGGCGGTCCACGGCATCAAGAGCGGCGACGTCCGTGCCGTCTCCTTTGACCCCGTCAAGGGTGGGTACTCGGCCGCCGTGGTGGATGCCGCCCTGGACAGGCTCGAAGACGCTTTCGCGCGCCGCGAGCGGGACGAACTGATTGCTGCCGGCGGCGAGGAAGCGTGGCTCCGCGAGATCGGCCGCCTGTCCGGGATCCTCCGGGGCCGGCTGCACAGGCCGGACGGTGAGCGCTTCCGGCGCCCGGCCAAGAACAAGACCCGCAGTTACAACACCCTGGACGTGGACAACCTCTGCCGCGACCTCATCGGCTACCTGGAAGAGGACAAGCCGCTCAGCGTGGACAACGTCCGCCGGGCAGTCTTCCGGCCCGCGGCAGGCAAGGACGGGTACGAGGAAAGCCAGGTTGATGCATTCCTGGACCGCGTGGTTGAACTGATGGCCGCCATCGACTGAATCGGCTGAACTGCTCCGCAGCGGCCCTGACGGACAGACCTCAACGTTCCGTAACCAACGGCCTTTCTGGAGTATGCAGGCGGGTCATGACCCGGGACATGGTCCTGGGCACCCGCCCCCTTGTGGCGCGCGATACGAGCACCATCACGGCAAAGGCGGCGGGCACGGTCCAGGCTGCCGGCTGGGCCAGCCAGAACGGGGTGCCGGCGGCTCCCGCGGCCGCACCATAAATCATGGCTCCGCCGCACAGCATGCCGCCGGTTACCATCCCGGCAATGGCGCCGGCGTCCGTGAGCCCCCGCCACCAGATTCCCAGCAGGAGCACCGGGCAGACAGTGGAGGCCGTGAAGGCGAACACCAAGCCCACGCTGCCTGCCAGGGCCAGCGAGTCCGTCATGAAGGAGAAACCCAACGGGACCACTGCCGAGATCACGGCGGCCAGCCGGAATCCCCGGACGCTTCCACCGAGGACGTCCTGGCTGATCACACCGGCCAGGGAAACCACCAGGCCCGAGGTGGTGGACAGGAAGGCGGCAAAAGCGCCGCCGACCACGAGGGCAGACAGCAGATCGCCGGCGGTTCCGCCGACCAGCTGCCCAGGCAGCAGCAGCACCACGGCATCGGCCTGCCCCGAGCGGGCAACGTCCGGGGCGAACAGCCGGCCAGCCAGCCCGTAAGCGGTGGGGAACAGGTAAAAGACGGAGAGGAGCCCCAGCACGATGAGGGTGGTCCGGCGCGCCGACTGCCCGTCAGGGTTGGTGTAGAAGCGCACCAGGACATGCGGCAGCCCCAGCGTCCCGAAGAGCAGCGCCACGAGCAGCGAGATGTTCTGGTACGGTCCGGCAGGTGCGAGGCCGGTGGGATTGACGGCGGCCTGGGCCACGGCGGGAGTCCCGTTGCCCGCCAGGACAAACGCGATGAAGATGAGGGGCACGGCGAGGGCGGTGAGCTTGAGCCAGTATTGGAAGGCCTGGACAAAGGTGATGGAACGCATGCCGCCGGCCACCACTGACAGGCAGACCACCACAACCACGGCGACAGATCCCACCCAGGACGGCAGACCGGTGGTGATCCTGATTGTCAGCGCGGCACCGTGGAGCTGCGGGACGATGTACAGCCATCCCACCACAACCACCACCAGGCTGGTCACCCTGCGGACGGCAAGCGAGTCCAGCCGGGCCTCGGTGAAGTCCGGGATGGTGTAGGCGCCGGACCGTCGCAGCGGGGCGGCGACAAAAAGCAGCAGCATCAGGTATCCGGCGGTGTAGCCCACCGGGAACCAGAGCGCATCCGTGCCCGAAAGCAGGATGAGTCCCGCCACGCCCAGGAAGCTTGCCGCGGACAGATACTCGCCGCCGATCGCGGAGGCGTTCCACCACGGCCGCACCGTCCGGGAGGCCACATAAAAGTCTCCGGTGGTGCGGGAAATCCTGAGGCCGTAGAAGCCGATCACCGCCGTGGCCAGCGAAACTACCGTGAGCGCCACAATGGCTACTGCTGGATTCACGGCCGGCTCACTGGTCCTCGGCCAGGTCGCGGTACCTGGCCTCGTTCCGCGTTGCAGTCCGGATGAACAGCCATGCGCTCAGGCCGATCACCGGGTAGATGCCCGCGCCGATCAGCAGCCAGTCGAAGGGGATGCCCGCCACCCGGGTCTCCGCAAGGCCGGGGACGGCCGCAAGTAGCAGCGGGAACGCGCCCAGGATCAGCAGGAACCCGCCGGCCACCACCAGGGCCAATCGAAGCTGGGAGCGGATGAGGGACCGGACGAAGACCTGGCCTACTTCCGATTCCTCGGCTGCCTCGCGCGTGTCCCTGGCCGGCCTGGCCGGGGACCGCGGGGCCGTGACCCGCACGCGTGTCATGCCTGTGGCCGGATGCGGGTGGCTTCCAGCTTCTCCCGGACCGTGGGCAGGTGGCGGCGGCTGATGGGCAGGCTGGCCCCAGCCACCGTGACGCTGGGCTTGTCCGCCGCCAGTTTCATGGAGGTGACATGCTTCAGGGCCACCAGGTAGGACCGGTGCGTGCGGATAAAGCCGGCCTCGGCCCACTGCTGCTCCAGATCGGCCAGCGGGACCCTGATGAGGTAGCTGGCATCCGCCGTGTGCAGTCTCGCGTAGTCACCCTGCGCCTGGACGTACGTGACGTCGTCGCGCCTGATCATCCGGGTGGTGCCGCCCTGGTCCACGGTGATCATCTCAGGAGCCGGTCCGCCATCGCGCAGCAGTTCGCTGATCCGGCCCACGGAACGGGCCAGCCGCTCGGCACGTACGGGCTTGAGCAGGTAGTCCACCGCGGCGAGCTCGAAGGCTTCCAGGGCGCATTCCTCGTCCGCCGTCACGAACACGACGGCCGGCGGGTGGCTGCTGCGGGCAATGGCGCGTGCAATATCCAGGCCGGACACCGCCGGCATGTGGATGTCCAGGAAGACTGCATCCACGGTTTCCGTGCTGAGGGCGCGCAGGGCCTCGCTGCCGGAGGACGCCCGGTGGATGATGCCGATCCGGTCGTCCCTGCCCAGGAGGTAGGCCAGTTCCTCCACGGCAGGCAGCTCGTCGTCGGCGACGAGGACATTAATCATGGTTCCTACATTAGCTGCGTTGCGTTAGCCGGACAGAGCTCAGGCGTCGTGGCCCGGCTGGGACTTGGGCACCCGCATGGTGATCAGGGTTCCTTCGCCAGGGGCTGTCTCGATCACCAGCCCGTGTTCGTCCCCGTAGACCTGCCGGAGCCTGGCGTCCACGTTCCGCAGTCCCACATGGTCGCCGTCGCTGTGGCCGGCCAGCATTGACTGGAGCTGGACAGGGTCCATGCCCACGCCGTCGTCCTCGATGGTCACTTCCGCGAAGGCACCCGAGTCGTTGGCGGTAATGCTGATATGGCCGGGGCCTTCCTTGGCCTCCAGCCCATGCCGGACAGCGTTCTCCACAAGGGGCTGCAGGCTCAGGAAGGGGATCACAGTGCTTAGGACTTCCGGTGCGATCTGCAGGCTGACCTGCACCCTGTCGCCGAAGCGGGCGCGCTCGAGCAGCAGGTACCGGTCGATGCAGCGGAGCTCTTCGGCCAGCGTGGTGAAATCGCCGTGGCGCCGGAACGAATACCTCGTGAAGTCGGCGAACTCGACCACCAGTTCGCGGGCACGCACCGGATCCGTGTTGATGAACGAGGCGATGGCGTTGAGCGAGTTGTAGATGAAGTGCGGGCTGATCTGGGCCCGGAGGGCACGTACCTCTGCTTCCATCAACAGGGTGCGGGACGCGTCCAGTTCAGCCAGTTCCACCTGGACGGCCACCCAGTCTGCCACTTCGCTGGTGGCCCGGACCAGCCCCGCACCCGCTGACGGGGCAAATGCCGCTACAACCCCTACCACGCGCGAGCCGGCCCGCACCGGCGCGATGACCGCGGCCATGGCGGCGGCATGCCGTCCCTCCGCGGCCCGGCCGCGTCCGCCTTCGCCGCCGGGAACGAGATCCCCCCGGCTGCAGCACGGTGGTCCTGCCGCCGACCAGCACGTCCGCGGCGAGGCCCATCAGCAGCGGTTTCAGTTCCTCCGCGGACCCGTCCCACGCCAGTACGTCCGCGGTGTCAGTGATGGCCAGCGCATCACAGCCGAGCAGGTTCCGCAGTTGCCGGCTCGCTTTCGCGGCGCCCGCCTGGTTCAGTCCCGTTCGCAGGTGCTGGCCCGCGCGGGACGCGGCATGCAGGGTGTTGTAGGTTGCGCGTTCAGCATCGGTGCCCAGCTCGCGGAAGGACCGCAGCACCTTGAGTCCCACGCCGACGACGACGGCAATCGCCAAGGCGATCACGGCGACGGCGGCGGCGGTCAGGAGCGGGGAGTCCGGCATGGTGCCCAGCGTAGCGGCGCGTGCCGTTTGCCGCAGCATCGAGACCGTTGAGCGACCGTTCCCGCGCTGGCTCTGGCGTGCAGCGCACGCCACCACGCATAGTGATAGCAGTCACATGGGCAGGGCTCTGTTCAGCCGGTGTGAACCAGGCAAGTCTCAATGAGGAGGAATGATGGGTAATGATGCCCAGACTCCGGACGCAGCGGCGTCCGTGGACTTCGAACAGGTCCAGTCGACAGAGCGGTTCCAGGAACTGCGCAAACGTCACCGCAGCTTTGTTTTCCCCATGGCCATCGCATTCCTGCTGTGGTACTTCGCATATGTCCTGCTGGCTGACTACGCCGTCGGCTTTATGTCCACCAAAGTGTGGGGCAACATCAACGTCGGCCTGATCCTGGGCCTGCTGCAGTTCGTCTCCACGTTCGCCATCACCGGCTGGTATGTCAGCTACTCCAACCGGAAGCTGGACCCCATTGCGGCGGAGATCCGCAACGAAATCGAAGGCCATGAGTTTGATAAGCATGGCAACCTCGTGAGCGGAGTGACCAAATGATCGGAATTGCCACGGCGGTTGATGTTGCCGCCCTCAAGGACACCACGCTCCTGAACATGGGGATCTTCGGCCTGTTCGTGGCCGTCACCATGATTATCGTGCTCCGGGCCAGCCGGAACAACAAGACCGCAGCGGACTACTATGCGGCCGGGCGTTCATTCACCGGATCGCAGAACGGAACGGCGATCGCAGGCGACTACCTGTCCGCCGCATCGTTCCTGGGAATCACGGGTGCGATTGCCATCAACGGGTACGACGGCTTTATGTACTCCATCGGCTTCCTGGTGGCCTGGCTGGTTGCGCTGCTGCTGGTGGCCGAACTGCTCCGGAACACCGGCAAGTTCACCATGGCGGATGTCCTCTCCTTCCGGCTGAAGCAGCGTCCGGTGCGCATCGCAGCGGCCATCTCCACGCTGGCCGTGTGCTTCTTCTATCTGCTGGCCCAGATGGCCGGCGCCGGGAGCCTGATTTCGCTGCTGCTGGGCATCAGCGACTGGGGCGGACAGGCCTTGGTGATCATCGTGGTGGGTGCCCTGATGATCATGTACGTACTGATCGGCGGCATGAAGGGCACCACGTGGGTGCAGATCATCAAGGCCATTCTGCTGATCGCCGGCGCCGCAGTCATGACCTTCTGGGTCCTCGCGATCTATGGCTTTAACGTCTCCGCTCTGCTCGGCGGTGCCGTTGAGACTGCAAACAACCCGGCCATCCTGAACCCCGGCCTGCAGTACGGCAAGTCTGAAACGTCCAAGCTGGACTTCATGTCGCTGGGACTGGCCCTGGTCCTGGGCACGGCGGCCCTCCCGCACGTCCTGATGCGCTTCTACACCGTCCCCACGGCCAAGGAAGCCCGGAAGTCAGTGGTGTGGTCCATCTGGCTGATCGGCCTGTTCTACCTGTTCACGCTGGTCCTCGGGTACGGCGCAGCCGCCCTGGTGGGGGCAGAAACCATCAAGTCCGCTCCGGGCGGCGTTAACTCGGCTGCACCGCTGCTGGCCTTCTATCTCGGCGGACCGCTGCTCCTCGGCTTCATCTCGGCGGTGGCCTTCGCCACCATTCTGGCCGTAGTGGCCGGGCTGACCATCACTGCCGCCGCGTCCTTTGCCCACGACATCTACGCAAGCGTCATCGCCAAGGGCAAGGCCGACGCCGACACTGAGGTCAAGGTGGCTCGGCGCACCGTTGTGGTGATTGGCGTGATGGCCATCATCGGCGGCATCTTCGCCAACGGGCAGAACGTGGCGTTCCTCGTGGCGCTCGCCTTTGCGGTGGCCGCCTCGGCCAACCTCCCCACCATCGTCTACTCGCTGTTCTGGCGCCGGTTCACCACCCAGGGGGCCGTGTGGAGCATGTACGGCGGCCTGGGGTCGGCCATCATCCTGATCGCCTTCTCACCGGTGGTCTCCGGTGCCACGACATCCATGATCCCGAGTGCCAACTTCGCCTTCTTCCCGTTGAGCAACCCCGGCATCGTGTCCATTCCGCTCGCATTCCTGCTGGGCTGGCTTGGCACCGTGCTGGACAAGAAGCGGGAGGACACCGCCAAGCAGGCCGAAATGGAAGTCAGGTCCCTGACCGGGGTCGGCGCCGAGAAGGCCGTGGACCACTGAGACACGGGAGTCCGTCAGCGGAAGGGCTGACAGGCTAAGCCAAGACGGAAAGAGTCCCTGTGCCACGGCACAGGGACTCTTTCCGTCTTGTGCGGGGACTTTTCCCTCCCCTCAGCGCTGATGATGACTCGGTAGATGGCCAGTTCCGTCTGTCTGTTCCCCGTGCTGGCCGTGCGGGACGGCATACTGTCCGGCGGTGGAAGCGGCAAGCCCCGGCGTCGCGATTCCTGCAACAAGCACCGCTCCGGCAAAGGCAGCCAGCAGGAGGCGGCCGGGCCGGACGGCGGCGGGAAATCCGCCGTCGTCAGTGCTTTTCCCTTGCGGGCCCACCCGGCGCTGTTTCGCGTCCTGTTCCTTCCGCCGAAGCCAGGCGGCCGAGGCCAGAATCATCAATGTCAGCAGCATCGCCGCAAGGTGGCTGAGGTTGAGGCCTGAGGAAGGTCCACGGCCGAGCCAAATGGCCGCGACATGGATTCCGGAAGCAACCAGCAGCAGCGTGGCCGACAAAGCCGGCGCGGGGAAGTGGCCACGGTTCAGGGAGAAGACGGTCCCCAGGACGAGCACCGCTCCCCATAGCCCGGCCAGGATGCCGAACGCTGCCTGCCCGGAGCTGCCGGCCCCCGCCCGCTCCGCAAGCAGGCTCGAGGAGACAGCCAGGTTCACTGAACCCGCCCCGAACCCTGCGAAACCGGCGAAGAGCCGGACTGCGGCGGCTGCCCATCCCTCCACGGATCCCCCCAAACCCCGGGGAGCCATGACGGCCTAGGCCCGTGCGGTGGCGGGAGACTTGTCCAGGGACAGGCCCACACCCAGGAGGAGCACGGCACTGGCAAGGTGCAGCACGTTATCCGCCCCGTTGAGGGCAATGATGTTTAGCGGCGAGCTCAGCAGGAACAGGCCCACCACGCCCACCAGGAGGTACACCGTACCCACCCCGGCGTTCACAGTACGGGCCGTGGCGGTGCTTTTGAGGCCGGCGTAGAGGAGGGCAGCGCCGATGGCCAGGTGGATGACGTTGTGGAGCGGGTTGACTTCGAAAATGATGAGGTTGTTGCCCTCGGTGGCGAAAAAGCCGATACCCGAGGTCACCGCGAAGCCCAGGAGGCCGACAAGCAGGTAGACGGCACCGAAGACGGTGGCGATAAGACGGTTCGGAGATGTGCGCATGGCCCGAATCCTTCCGGTAGGGCGGGGATCTGCCATCCCAGCCAGACTGTGGGATCCCGGATGGAACCCTCAGGAAGCAATTCGGACCATGCGTTCGTGCGGATGGGTGGGAAGTGCGGTTAAGCCTTGGGCCGCAGCTTGATGTTGATCATCTTGGGCGCATCCTTGCCCTCGAAGCGGTAGGCAAGTTCAACCGCTTTGTTGTTGTCGCAGGTGATGAGGCCGGCCACATCGGCAGAGTTGGTACCGTTCTCCGAGCTGACCTTGACGTCGTTGTACGCCGGCTTGCAGCTGTCATTCATTTCCAGGCTCTGGACCCCGGCGATGAAGTCTTCCTTGGACAGCTGCTCCTTCAAGGCCGGGTCCAGGTAGTCATCGTAGGCTTGTGAGCTTTCCCCGGCGATGACCAGCTTGGTGAAGCCATCCGCGAGGCCCTTTGCCTGGTTGGCCGCCCCGCCCACTACGTTGACCAGAATGACGACACCCAGGACCACCAGAAGCAGGACTCCGCCCACGATTCCCAGGATGACCCACAGCTTCCGGCGGTCCCTGGCCGGCGGCTGCTGGCCAGGAAGGCCGAAGGGCGCGGCCGGGTACTGGCCCGGCGCCCCGTACTGGCCCTGGGTTGGTGCTCCCTGCGGGGCCTGGGGCGCACCGTACTGGGGTGTGCCGTGAGGCTGCTGCTCTGCATATTGCGGCGTGCCGTACGGTACTGCGGGCTGGTGCTGTGGCGGTGCCGGTGGCTGCTGTGGCGGTGCCGGTGGCTGCTGCGGCACGGCGCCGGTCTGACCCGGCTGGTACGGTTCCTGAGGATTGCTCAAGATGGAGCCTTTCCGGCAACGTGCACGTGCACTGCCTTATTGCTGGGACCCGCTGACCGGCGCCCCATCGATTCAACTTGGACCAGCCTATAACCCAGCCTCCAGGGGCTGTGTATCGCTGGATGGCGCAGCCAGCCGCACGTGAGGGCAGGAACGTCCTAGCCGTCTCCGGATCTCCGCTCCAGCAGCGGCTGGATGCGGAAGGGAATGAGTTCGCCCATGGCCAGGGCCGTGTCCGTCCGGTCGACGCCGTCGCAGGCCAGGATCTTGCCGTTGATCCGGAACAGATCCTCAGCGTCCACCGCCACCACGCGCAGGAGAAGATCGGCGGATCCGGTGAGGCCGTAGCCTTCAAGTATTTCCGGAACACCGGCGAGGTCCTGGGCAAGCTGGCCCAGCTTTTGTTGCTGCACATGCACGGAGATGAAGGCCATCAGGGGATACCCCAGGGAGACAGGGTTGATCCGCCGTTCGAAGGACAGGAAGACGTGCTTTTTCTCCAGCTGCGCCAACCGGGCCTGCACCGTGTTCCGGGACAGGCCCAGCGTCTGGGCCAGCGCCACGACGGTCCGTCGGGGGTCGCCGGCGAGGGCCGAAAGCAGCCGGGTGTCTGTGCCATCCAATGCTTGCATAATGCGCAAGGCTAGCACGGTCCGGGACCACGAAACATAGCATTCTGCTCAGTTATTGCTGCAGCGGTTGTACCCATTGAGCATTGTGAGTATGGTCACAATTATCCGGGGCAACGGCGCCCGGGCGGCCGGCGGCCGGCGGGACCATAAGTCCTCAGGAGCCGGTCAAACGACGTGAGAAGGTTGCGGGCGATCGTGTCTACAGACGAAGCGGGCCAGGGCGCATCAAGCGCCGAAGGCCCCGGCAACAGTGCAGAAAACCACGGCGGATCCGGCAGGAACCTGATCCAGCTGGTCACCCCGGCGGGGGAGCGGATCAGCCATCCGGAATTCGACCCCTGGGTGCAGGACATCGCGGACGAACAGTTGTGCTCCCTCTACGAGGACATGACTGTCATCCGGCGGATCGACGTTGAGGCCACGGCCCTCCAGCGTCAAGGTGAGCTGGCCCTTTGGCCGCCGCTGCTCGGGCAGGAAGCATCCCAGATCGGCTCAGGCAGGGCACTGCGCGAAGATGACTTTGTGTTCTCCAGCTACCGGGAGAACGGGGTTGCCTATTGCCGCGGGGTGGACCTGACGGACATCATCCGGGTGTGGCGGGGGAACGCGTCCGCAGGATGGGACCCGTACACCATCAACATGGCAACGCCTCAGATCATCATCGGAGCACAGACCCTGCATGCCGTGGGCTATGCGATGGGAATCCAGAACGACGGCGCGGATTCCGTGGCCATGACGTACTTCGGTGACGGTGCCACCAGTAAGGGTGACCTCAACGAGGCCATGGTTTTCGCCGCAAGCTTCCAGGCACCGGTGGTCTTCTTCTGCCAGAACAACCACTGGGCCATCTCGGAGCCGGTCCGTCTGCAGTCGCACGTCCAGCTCGCGGACAGGGCCACCGGATTCGGTATCCCCAGCATGCGGGTGGACGGCAACGATGTCCTGGCCGTGATGGCAGCCACGCGCGTAGCCCTGGACCGTGCCAGGCGCGGGGGCGGACCCACCTTCATCGAAGCCGTCACGTACCGCATGGGTCCGCACACCACCGCCGATGACCCCACCCGCTACCGTGACGCCAACGAGCTTGAGGACTGGGCAGCGAAAGACCCCATCTCCCGGGTCGCGTCGCTCCTGGAGCGCAAGGGCCTGCTGACCGAAGAGCTGCAGCAGCATGTCCGGGACAAGGCCGACGCCGTGGCCCGCGAGATGCGCTCCGGCTGCACCACCATGGCCGACCCGGAGCCGCTGGACATCTTCAAGCACGTCTACAGCGCACCCAACACCTGGCTCGACCGGCAGCAGGACCACTACTCCCGTTACCTGGCTTCCTTCGGTGACCCCGCGGGAGCCGCTTCAGAAGAAGGTGCACGCTGATGACCCAGATGACCTTTGCCCGTGCCATCAACGCAGGCCTGCGCAAATCACTCGAGAACGATCCCAAGGTCATCCTGCTGGGGGAGGACATCGGCACTCTTGGCGGTGTGTTCAGGGTGACCGACGGGCTCCAGAAGGACTTCGGAAAACACCGCGTGGTGGATACTCCGCTGGCCGAGTCCGGGATCATCGGCACTGCCGTCGGCCTGGCCTACCGGGGCTACCGGCCGGTGGTTGAAATCCAGTTCGATGGGTTTGTCTACTCGGCCTTCGACCAGATCGTGAGCCAGGTGGCCAAGCTGCACTATCGGACGCAGGGTGCGGTGAAGATGCCCATCACCATCCGCGTGCCTTTCGGCGGCGGCATCGGCTCTCCCGAACACCACTCGGAATCACCGGAGGCTTATTTCACCCATACCTCCGGCCTCCGGGTGGTGAGCGTTTCCAATCCGCAGGATGCACACACCGTGATCCAGCAGGCAATCTCCTGCAATGATCCAGTCCTGTATTTCGAACCCAAGCGCCGCTACCACGACAAAGGAGAGGTTGACGAGTCGCTCGATCCCCGTACCGCCCTCCCCATGGACACGGCCCGGGTGCTCACCGAAGGCACTGATGTGACGCTCGTGGCCTACGGCCCGTTGGTCAAAACCGCCCGTGACGCCGCCACCGCCGCCGCGGATGAGGGCGTGTCCATCGAGGTCATCGACCTGCGCTCGCTGGCACCGGTGGATTACGCCACGGTGGAGGCCTCCGTGCGGAAGACGGGCCGCCTGGTGGTCACCCATGAGGCCGGGCAGTCCGGCGGCCTCGGCGCCGAGGTGGCGGCCAGCATCACCGAACGGTGTTTCTACCACCTGGAAGCTGCTCCGGTCCGCGTCACCGGCTTCGACATCCCGTACCCGTATTCCAAGCTGGAAATGCATCATCTTCCCGGACTGGACAGGATCCTTGACGGCGTAGACCGCGCCATGGGCCGTCCGAACTCGCTCAGCGGGCTGGAGGGATGAGCGCTACCATGATCAAGGAATTCAGGCTCCCCGATCTCGGCGAAGGCCTCACGGAATCCGAGATCCTCAGCTGGAAAGTGGGGGTTGGGGACACCGTCAGCCTCAACCAGGTCATTGCTGAGGTTGAAACGGCCAAGGCCGTGGTCGAGCTGCCATCCCCCTTCGCCGGCGTCATCACGGCCCTCCATGAACAGCCCGGCAGCATCGTGGAGGTGGGCAAGCCGATCGTCTCCTTTGAGGTAGCGGACGACGACGGCGGGTCGCCAGCCGCCGCGCCCGCTGGAGGGGGCGTGGCCGGGTCAGGCGCTGGACCTGGTACGGCCGGGAGCGGTACGAGCGGGAGCGGTACGAACGGGACCAGCGCCAACGGGGCGGGCACAGCCGAGGCGGGGACGTCCAAAAGGCAACCGAACCTGGTGGGCTATGGCGCCGTCGTCGAAAGTTTAAGCCCCCCGGTGCGGCGGCCCCGGAACTTGGTTTCCAACCCAGCAGCTGCTGAGGCTCCTCTTCCCAGCGCACCTGCTGCTGAGACGTCAACGGCGGGACTTGCTGCGCCGGCTGGTGAACGTCCCCGGTCCACGCCGCCCGTGCGGAAACTGGCCAAAGACCTTGGAGTGGAACTAGTCGAGGTCGCGGGCACCGGAGCAGGCGGGCTGATCACCAGGGACGATGTCCGGAACTTTGTCGGCGGCCGCGATCTTCCGGCCGCAGCGCACCACCTTGCCGCGGCTCCGGACCGGCCGGAGACTGGTGTGCGGCCTGGGGCGCCCCGGGAGCGCGAGGTCCGCACTCCCATCAAGGGCGTCCGCAAGTTCACGGCCGCCGCGATGGTGGCAAGTGCGTTCACGGCGCCGCACGTGACGGAGTTCCTGACCGTGGATGTCACGCCCACCATGGAGCTGCTCGCCAAGCTTAAGGCGAGCCGTGCTTTTGCCGGGTACAAGCTCACTCCGCTGACCCTGGTGGCCAAAGCGCTGCTGATTGCGCTCCGGCGGAATCCGTCGCTGAACTCGCGGTGGGACGAGGCGGGCCAGGAGATTATTCAGTTCAACTACGTGAACCTGGGCATCGCCGCGGCAACACCGCGTGGACTCACGGTCCCGAATATCAAGGACGCGGACGCGCTGTCCCTGCCCGAACTTTCAGAAGCCCTGACCGAACTGACGGAGACGGCACGCGCAGGCAAAACATCGCCGGCCGGCCTGTCCGGGGGCACCATCTCCATCACCAACATCGGGGTCTTCGGCATCGATGCCGGAACACCCATCCTGAACCCGGGCGAGGCAGCCATCCTGGCCATGGGGGCGGTCCGGAAGGCGCCCTGGGAGTACCAGGGCGAGGTGGCCCTGCGCCAGGTCATGACGCTCAGCCTGTCCTTCGACCACCGGCTGGTGGACGGCGAACAGGGTTCGCGGTTCCTGGCCGACATCGGCACGATCCTGGCCGAGCCCGGCATGGTCCTGACGATGGTCTAGCCCCCTGACCCCGCATGAGCGGCCCAAGCCCGCATGAGCGTTGCTGCCCAGCAACGGTCATGCGGGCTTGGGCCGTTCGTGCTAGGAAGCCGGCTTCACGTCGACGGTCAGGGCCGCCAAAGCCATGCTCTCCAGAAGCGGCCGGGCAGTCCTTGGTGCCATCTTGCGGCCATGGCTGCGAACCGAGTGTGGCGTGGAGTTGATCAGGCCGAAGGTGGCGTGGGCCCGCATCCGGAGTTCGGCGGCGTCGGTGGCCGGGTGCAGCCCTGCGAGTACCTCAACCCAGAGTTCAACGTAGCTGCGCTGCAGGGCACGGACGTCGGCCTGGTCCTGCTCGGTGAGATTGCTGAAGTCACGGTCCTGGACGCGGATCACGTCCGGCTTGCCCAGGGCAAAATCCACCTGGAACTCCACCAGCCGGCCCAGGGCAGCGAGCGGATCCGCCGCTTCGGCCACCACCCGACGGCCGCCGTCGAGCAGTTCGCGGCTGACGGTGAGGAGCAAGTCTCCCAGTACGGCCTGCTTGCCAGGGAAGTGACGGTACACCGCCGGTCCGCTGACCCCGGCCGCGGCGCCAAGATCCTCCAACGAGACGCGGTTGAACCCGTTCGCGGCAAACAGGGAGGCAGCCGCGGCCAACAGGGCCTGGCGCCGGTTCTCCTTGGCCTGGCTTCGCTGGGTGGCCTGGCTGCGCTCGGTCGCCTGGCCCCGGTGGCCAGATTGCGTGGCCTGGGTGGTTGGCACATTTCCTCCTTGGACCTGCAAATTCTAGCAAGGCGGCCGTGTGTTGGACATCACAGTTAATAGAGACTAACCTAAATCCCAGTTACACAACACTAACCGAGTTGGCCCCTTGTGGCTCTGAGTGGAACAGGAACGGACCCAGTCCATGGAGACCCTCGTCAGCCGGCTGGACGCAACGGGCGATGCCTTCGCGGCGAACCGCAGGGCGCAGCTGGCGCTCGCCGGCGAATTGCGGGACAAGCTGGCGGAAGCGGCCCTGGGCGGACCGGAAAAGTCGCGCGAACGCCACGTTGCCAGGGGGAAGCTGCTGCCGCGGGAACGCATCGACCAACTGCTGGACGACGGCAGCCCGTTCCTGGAGATCGCGCCGCTTGCCGCGAACGGGATGTACAACAACGATTCACCGGGCGCCGGCGTCATCGCGGGCATCGGGCTGGTGCACGGCCGCCAGGTGTTGGTGATTTCCAACGACGCCACCGTCAAGGGCGGCACGTACTATCCGATGACGGTGAAGAAGCATCTACGGGCCCAGGAGATCGCGCTGGAGAACCGGCTGCCCTGTATCTACCTGGTGGACTCGGGCGGGGCTTTCCTGCCCAAGCAGGACGAGGTGTTTCCGGACAAGGAGCATTTCGGCAGGATCTTCTTCAACCAGGCCCGGCTGTCCGCTGCGAAGATCCCGCAGATAGCGTCAGTGATGGGTTCCTGCACGGCCGGCGGTGCCTATGTTCCGGCCATGAGCGATGAAACCGTCATCGTCCGCAACCAGGGCACCATCTTCCTGGGCGGGCCGCCGCTGGTAAAGGCGGCCATCGGGGAGATCGTCACCGCGGAAGAGCTGGGCGGCGGAGACGTGCACTCAAGGATCTCCGGCGTCACGGACCATCTCGCCGAAAACGATGAGCATGCCCTGCAGATCATCCGGGACATCGTGGCCACCCTGCCCCGTCCGGCCGCTCCGGCCTGGGAGGTGGACACCGCCGTCGAACCCGTGGCGGATCCGGACGGCCTCTATGGCGCGGTGCCCACGGACGTCAACGCCCAGTATGACGTCCACGAGGTCATCGCCCGGCTGGTGGATGGCAGCAGGTTCCACGAGTTCAAGAAAGAGTACGGCACTACGCTGGTCACCGGGTTTGCCAAGCTGCACGGACACCCCGTGGGGATCGTGGCCAACAACGGCGTCCTGTTCAGCGAGTCCTCCCTCAAAGGCGCCCACTTCATCGAACTGTGCGACCAGCGGGGCATTCCGCTGCTCTTCCTGCAGAACATCTCCGGCTTTATGGTGGGCAAGGACTCGGAGCAGGGCGGTATCGCCAAGAACGGCGCGAAGATGGTCACCGCCGTGGCCACGGCGCGGGTGCCGAAGCTGACCGTGGTGATCGGCGGGTCCTTCGGGGCAGGCAACTACTCCATGTGCGGGCGGGCCTATTCGCCGCGCTTCCTCTGGATGTGGCCGGCGTCGCGGATCTCGGTCATGGGCGGGAACCAGGCTTCCAGCGTCCTGGCCACTGTAAAGCGGGACCAGTACGAGGCCCGCGGCGAGGACTGGTCCGCTGAGGATGAGGAAGCGTTCAAGGCACCCATCCGCCAGCAGTACGAGGACCAGGGCAGCCCCTACTACTCCACGGCCAGGCTGTGGGACGACGGCGTGATCGACCCGGCGGACACCCGCACCGTCCTGGGGCTGGCCCTTGACGTCGTTTCCCGCACCCCGCTGCCGGAGACCTCCTTCGGCCTGTTCAGGATGTGAGCCAAAGATGACTGAGGCACCCCAGATGACCGAAGCACCGGTAAAGCCTGGGCTGTTCGGTACCGTGCTCGTGGCCAACCGCGGCGAGATCGCCTGCCGGGTGATCCGGAGCCTGCGCGCCATGGGCATCCGTTCCGTCGCCGTGTACAGCGATGCCGACGCCGGCGCCCGCCACGTGCGCGAAGCCGATGTTGCGGTGCGGATCGGGCCCGCCGCTGCAACCGAGAGCTACCTCAAGATCGAGGCAATCATCCAGGCCTGCCGCGACACCGGCGCCGAAGCTGTCCACCCCGGCTACGGCTTCCTGAGCGAGAACGTCGATTTTGCCCGCGCCCTGGACGGGGCCGGCATCACGTTCATCGGGCCGGGCGTCGAGTCCCTGAACGTGATGGGGGACAAGATCCGGTCCAAGAACCATGTGGCCGGTTACGGCGTTCCGGTCGTCCCCGGCATCGCGGAGCCGGGACTCACCGACGGCCAGCTCACCGAGGCCGCGGCCGGCGTCGGGTTCCCGCTGCTTATCAAGCCGTCCGCGGGCGGCGGGGGAAAGGGCATGCACATCGTGGAACGTCCCGAGGAACTGGCTGCCACCCTGGCCACGGCCCGGCGGGTAGCGGCGAGCGCCTTCGGCGACGACACCCTGTTCCTGGAACGGCTGGTGTCTGCACCTCGGCACATCGAGGTGCAGGTCCTGGCCGACAACCACGGCAACGTGATCCATCTGGGTGAGCGTGAGTGCTCCCTGCAGCGGCGCCACCAGAAGGTGATCGAGGAAGCGCCGTCGCCGCTGCTGGATTCCTTGGACGACGACGGCGCTACCCGGGCCCGGATCGGTGAGGCCGCCTGCCAGGCGGCCCGGAGCGTCCACTACAGCGGAGCCGGCACAGTGGAGTTCCTGGTCTCGGACGATGCCCCGGACGAGTTCTTCTTTATGGAGATGAACACCCGCCTGCAGGTCGAACATCCAGTCACAGAGATGGTGACCGGTGTTGATCTTGTGGAATGGCAGGTGCGGATCGCCGCTGGCGAGGTGCTCACCGTGGCGCAGGCCGACGTCGAACTCAACGGACACGCGGTGGAGGCACGCGTATATGCGGAGGTACCGGAGAAGAACTTCCTGCCATCAACCGGAACAGTGCTGCTGCTCAACGAACTGCCCGGACCGAAGCAGCGCCCCAGTGCCCCCGCCAGCGTTGAGGCGAAGACCGGCAGCGGCCGCGTCCGCGTGGACTCCGCCCTGTTAGATGGCCTCGAAATATCTTCCAGCTATGACCCGATGATCTCCAAGGTCATTGCCTGGGGCGGGGACCGGACAGCCGCCCTGGACACCTTGGACGCGGCGCTCGCCGGCTACACGGTGCTGGGTGTGGAAACCAACGTTGAATACCTGCGGCTGCTGATCAACGACGCCGACGTCCGGGCCGGGCGCCTCGACACGGGTCTGATCGAACGGAAGATGCCCGGTTTCGAGTTCCGGCGGATCGGGGACGCCGAATTCGTGGCTGCCGCCATGTACGTCCAGGCCAAGGTGCAGGAGCAGGAAAGGAACGAACCGGCAGCAGGACCTTGGCAGCGCCGGGAGGGCTGGCGGCTGGGCGTCCGGGTTCCGCGGCGGATCAGCCTGGGAACCTCCGACGGCGGAATTGCAGTCGTCGCCCTGAAGGGTGACGTGACAGCGGGTGACGTTCTGGTGTCCGTTGACGGCGGGCCGGAACGGACGGCGTCCTTGGATTTCAGTGCCCGGCACCACACCGTGCTGACCCTCGACGGTGAGGCCCGGGAGTATGCCGTCGCGCCGGTTTACACAGGCCCGGTCACTCCGAGCTGGAGCAATCCTGAGCCCGGCGCGCCCACGGAGCTCTTCCTGGGCAGTGACGGCTGGTCCTGCGGGCTCCGGGTGTTGAGCCGTGAAGCGAAGCTGGCACGCGTGCTGGCCGCCATCCAACGTGAGGAAGGCGCGGCTGACCCGGAAGTGCGCTCGCCGATGCCTGGCACGGTGGTGTCTGTCTCCGTAGCTGACGGCGAGCGAGTGGAAACCGGCCAGGTGCTGCTCTCTGTGGAGGCCATGAAAATGGAACACCAGTTGCTGGCGCCGCTGGCCGGAACGGTGCACATCACCATCAGGTCAGGCGACCTCGTGAAAGCGGACCAGGTTCTCGCCACCATCCACCCGGAGCCAGACCCCGCGGCGGAGCCGGAGCCGCACTCGGAGCAAGGGCAGATACATCAGGATCCAATCAACACAGGCAGGGAGCCTAGCCATGGCAGATTTTGAACTCAGCGAGGAGTACCAGGACCTCAGCGACACCGTCCGGGACTTTGCGGACAGTGTCGTGGCACCGGTCTCCGCCAAGCACGATGAGGAACACAGCTTCCCCTACGAGGTAGTGTCCCAGATGGCAGACATGGGCCTCTTCGGGCTGCCCTTCCCGGAGGAGTTCGGCGGGATGGGCGGCGACTACTTTGCCCTGGCGCTCGCCCTCGAGCAGCTGGGCAGGGTGGACCAGTCCGTGGCCATCACTTTGGAGGCAGGCGTCTCCTTGGGCGCCATGCCCGTGCACCGCTTCGGCACGGACGCACAGAAGAAGGAGTGGCTGCCGCTGCTGGCTTCCGGAAAGGCGCTCGCCGGCTTTGGACTTACCGAGCCCGAAGCGGGATCTGATGCCGGCGGCACCAAGACCCATGCCCGGCGTGAGAATGGGAACTGGGTCATCAACGGCAACAAGGAGTTCATCACCAACTCCGGGACCGACATCACCCGCCTGGTCACGGTCACTGCGGTGACGGGCCGGAAAGAACGCAAGGACGGCAGCACCAAGAAGGAGATCTCCACCATCCTGGTGCCCACCAGCACACCGGGCTTCAAGGCGGAGAAGGCCTACAACAAGGTGGGCTGGAATGCCTCGGACACGCATCCCCTCACGCTGAAGGACGTCCGGGTCCCGGAGGAGAACCTGCTTGGTGAGGAGGGCCGCGGGTACGCCAACTTCCTCTCCATCCTGGACGAGGGCCGGATCGCCATTGCTGCCCTGGCCACGGGAGCCGCCCAGGGCTGTGTGGACCTGTCCGTGAAATACGCCAAGGAGCGCAGTGCCTTCGGCCACCATATCGGCAAGTACCAGGCCATTTCCTTCAAGATTGCCCGCATGCAGGCCCGTGCCCACACGGCCCGGCTGGCCTACTACGACGCCGCCGCGAGGATGCTCGCCGGCAAGCCGTTCAAGACCCAGGCGGCCATCGCTAAGATGGTCGCAGGCGAGGCAGCCATGGACAATGCGCGGGACGCCACCCAGGTGTTCGGCGGCTATGGCTTCATCAACGAATTCACTGTGGCACGTCACTACCGCGACTCCAAGATCCTTGAAGTGGGGGAAGGCACCACAGAGGTCCAGCTGATGCTTATCGCCCGCGAACTGGGACTGTAGCCGGCCTGAAAGGATCACTGATGATTAACAAGGTTGTTGCCAGCGTCGAGGAGGCAGTTGCGGACATTCCCGACGGCGCGTCCCTGGCCGTGGGCGGGTTCGGCCTGTGCGGGATTCCGGTGGCCCTGATTGAGGCACTGCACCGCAACGGCACCACAAACCTTGAAACGGTGAGCAACAACTGCGGCGTGGACGATTGGGGCCTGGGCGTCCTGCTCCGCGACGGCCGGATCCGGCGCACCGTCAGTTCCTATGTCGGCGAAAACAAGGAGTTCGCCCGCCAGTACCTGTCAGGTGAGCTGGAGGTGGTGCTGACCCCGCAGGGAACGCTCGCGGAAAAACTCCGGGCGGGCGGGGCCGGGATCCCGGCGTTCTACACCAAGGCGGGCGTCGGTACGCAGGTGTCCGACGGCGGCCTTCCGCAGAAGTACGACGCCGACGGCGGCATCGCGGTCGCCTCCGCCGCCAAGGAAGTGCGTACCTTCAACGGTGTGGACTACGTCCTGGAGGAGTCACTGACGCCCGATTTCGGCCTGGTCCATGCCTGGAAGGGCGACCGCCACGGCAATCTGGTCTTCCACGCAACGGCCATGAACTTCAATCCGCTTTGCGCCATGGCAGGCCGGATCACCATCGCCGAGGTGGAGGAACTGGTGGAACCGGGGGAACTGGATCCGGAGCATGTCCACACGCCAGGCATTTTTGTGCAGCGCGTGGTGGTTGCGGCCCAGGGGGAGAAGCGCATTGAAAAGCGGACCGTGGCACTGACCGCCCCGTCGGGGTACGGCAGCCCCGCAACAACCGCCCAACAGGCCCCACAGGCAGGAGCGTAGCGATGGATCCGAACACCCCACAGGCGCCCCGCCCCGAAGGCGTCCGCCACGAATACCGGCGCGCCGCCGTCGCGCACCAGGACGGCACCCTTCCCGAGAGCAAAGGCTGGACACGGAACGAACTCGCCGCCCGCGTGGCGCAGGAGCTCAGCAACGGTCAGTACGTCAACCTGGGCATTGGTATGCCCACGCTGATCCCCAACTACATTCCCGCTGGCGTGGAAGTGGTGCTGCACTCGGAAAACGGGATCCTCGGTGTCGGCCCGTATCCGGCGGAGGAGCAGGTGGACCCGGACCTGATTAATGCGGGAAAGGAAACGGTCACCGTCAAACCAGGCGCGGCGTTCTTCGACTCCGCATCATCGTTTGGCATGATCCGCGGCGGGCACGTGGACGTGGCTGTGCTGGGCGCCATGGAGGTGGCCGTCAACGGGGACCTGGCGAACTGGATGATCCCGGGCAAGATGGTCAAGGGTATGGGCGGGGCCATGGACCTGGTCTTCGGGGCCAAGAAGGTGATTGTCATGATGGAACACGTGGACCGCAACGGCAACCCCAAGATCGTGGAGCGGTGCAGCCTGCCCCTGACGGGAAAGGGGTGTGTTGACCGGATCATCACTGACCTCGCGGTGATCGACGTCGTGACCGAGGGCGGCGGTTCCCGGCTGGTGCTGCGCGAACTTGCGCCCAATGTCTCCATTGAAGACGTGGCGGCCGCCACCGGAGCGGAGCTCTTCGAAGAAGACCGGGAACTGACGGTATGACGGGTATGCCTGGGCCGGAGGAGAGCGAGCGTGGCGTCGTCGAACCGCGCGTCATCCAACAGCGCGGCCTCTACTTTGACGAGCTGGAGGAAGGCGTGGTGTATGCCCACCGTCCCGGCCGGACTGTGACGGAAGCGGACAACGTCCTCTTCACCACCCTCACCATGAACACCCAGGCGCTGCACCTCGACGCCGCCTGGAGTGCGGGGCAACCGTTTGGCCAGCGGCTGGTGAACTCGATGTTCACGCTGGCCACGGTGGTGGGCCAGTCAGTGTCGCAGCTGACCCAGGGCACCATCATCGCCCAGCTTGGACTGACCGACGTCTCTTTTCCACATCCGCTGTATCACGGTGACACGCTCTATACCGAGACCGTGATCATCCTGAAGCGGCCATCGGAATCGCGGCCGGGGCAGGGAATCGTGACCATGATCCACACCGGCAGGAACCAGGACGGCACGGTAGTGGCCCGGGCCACCAGGACCTGCCTGATGTGGACACGGGACGCCCACGCCCGCAGCCAAGAGGACAGCCAAGAGGGGAGTAAAAAGGGGAGCGGAAAGGGGACAATGGCCCTATGACCTTTGTGATGGGACCTGCCCTGCTGTTCTGCCCGGCCGACCGGCCCGAGCGCTACCAGAAGGCCGCCGAACGCGCCGATGCCGTCATCCTGGACCTGGAGGATGCCGTGGCTCCCGCGGAGAAGCAGCGGGCCCGGGGCGCCATCCTCGCACAGCTCGGTGCGGAGGCCGAAGTGCCGGAGCTGGATCCCAGCCGCACCATCATCCGGATCAACCCGTCCGGCACCGAAGAGTTCGAAAAGGACCTCCACTGCCTGGCCCACACACCCTACCGGACCGTAATGCTGGCCAAGACGGAGAGCGCCGAACAGCTGGAAGCCCTCGCGGACTTCCATGTGATCGCCCTGTGCGAGACTGCCGCCGGGGTCCTGAATGCCCCCGCCATTGCCGCAGCCTCCAACGTGGTGGCGCTGATGTGGGGGGCCGAGGACCTGCTGGCTTCGCTCGGCGGCACCTCCAGCAGGAAGGACGACGGCGGCTACCGCGCTGTCGCGCTCCACGCCCGGTCCTCGGTGCTGCTGGCCGCAGGCGCTTTCGGGAAAGAAGCCGTGGACGCCGTGTACGTCAATATCCCGGACCTCGCAGGCCTGGCCCTGGAGGCCGGCGATGCGGTGGCCTCGGGATTCAGCTCCAAGGCCTGCATCCACCCCACCCAGGTGAACGTGGTCCGGGGCGCCTATGCCCCCTCCGAGGCCGACGTCGCGGAGGCAACCGAGCTGCTGCACGCCGCCGCAACAGCTGGATCAGGCGTCTTCCAGTACAACGGCAAGATGGTCGATGGCCCCATCCTCAAGCATGCAGAGGCCACCATCCGCCGCGCCGGAGCCCACGCCTAGATCATCTTCATCAGCCGCCGCATCCGGCCCTACATCCTGCGCCCGGGCGATCGCCGGAGCGAGAGCGGCGGGATGGCTTCATAGAGCGGGGTCCGGATCCATCGTTCGCCGGTATCACGGAACTCGGTCCGGGTGGCGAAGCGGTACAGGTAGCTGCGGGCGCGCACCCAGCGCGGCGGCCCGCCGTCGAACGGGTCGTGGCGCAGTAGCCGCAGCACCTGTCTGTCCGCTTCCAGCAGCTTGGCGAGGAAGGCATAGAACCATTCCTCGTGCACCGAGCGGAGCGGCAGGAACCACATGAGCCAGTCCAGCCGCAGATGGTAGGGGGCCCACTGCCGCGGCAGCCGGCGCACGTCCCCGGGTTTTCCCTTGAAGCCGTACTCGCGCCAGTCCGCGGACTCGTCCGGGTCTTCGTCCAGGGTGCCTTCCACCACAATCTCGATCCGCTGCTTGGTGACCGTGCCAAACGCGCCGTAGGTGTTCACGAGTTGCCAGCGGTTGAAACTCGCGTTCATCAGCTGGCGCCTGGAGAGCAGGTTGCGCACCGGCCAGTAGCTCAGGACCACCAGCAGGAGAGTCGCCGCGAGGGTGATGACAAGCCACCACAGGGGAGTCTCCCCGGCTGCGTCCCCCGGATGCCAGTCCAAGGGAATGACCGGCAGCACTGCATGTGCCACGGGATCGCTGACCGCGGCGAAGGCCAGCACAATGGCAATCCAGTTGAGCCAGGCGAAATTGCCGCTGGCCACGAGCCACAGCTGGGTGAAGATGACGATGCCTGCCGCGGCGCTTGCGAGCGGCTGGGGAGCGAAGAGGAAAAAGGGCACCACAAGCTGGGCGAAATGGTTGCCCAGCACCTCCAGGCGGTGGAAGGGCTTTGGCAGGAGATGTGCCTGCCGGCTCAGCGGCCCCGGCATCGGCTGGGTCTCGTGGTGGTAGTAGAGGGCTGTGAGGTCGCGCCACTCCCGCCCTCCGCGGATCTTGATCATGCCGGCGCCGAACTCCAGCCGGAACACCAGCCAGGCCACCAGGATCAGGATGGTGCGCGGCGGATCCGTCTGGTCCGAACCCAGGAAAGCCACCGTGAAGCCGGCTTCCAGGAGGAGCATCTCCCACCCGAAACCATAGAACGTCTGCCCCACGTTCACGATCGACATGTACAGCAGCCACAGGGACAGGAAAGCAATCATCGGCAGCCACGGCGGCCCGAGCTGGGGAAGCCCGGCCACCAGCAGCGCGGAGATGGCCAGCCCGGTCCCGCAGACTGCGCGGAGCAGCCGGTCCGAATAGCGCCAGCGGAACAGGGTGGGCCTGCCGCGTGCGCTGAACGCCTCCAGATAATCGGGAACGGGAAGCAGCCCGCGTGCGCCCAGGAGTGCCGGGAACTGGTTGAGGGAGGACAGGAACGCAACGAAGTAGAGCGCCGCGACGCCACGCTGCAGCACTTGCCGGGCAAATTCATACTCCGGCGCATCGAACCAGGAAACCCAGTCCACGCATTCCACGTTACGCCCGCCATCCGCTGCACGCCCACTAGGATCGGATGATGTTCGCATGGGTGCTCATTGCCGTCGTCGCAGGGGCACTGGCCCAACGGCTGGCCGGCCTGGGGTTCGGGCTTCTGGTCTCTCCTGTCCTGGTGGTACTCCTGGGACCCTTCGACGGCGTTATGATCATCAACCTGTGCGGCGCAACATCATCCCTCCTGATCCTGTCCAGGGTTTGGCGGGATGTGCACTGGCGGCGGTATCTCGGACTGGCGCTCGCCGCCGTCGCCGGGGTGCTGCCCGGTGCGTGGTTGGCCAGCAACGTCCCCGAAGCTCCGCTGGAAATCTGCATCGGCGTGCTGCTGATCTTTGCGCTGCTGGCATCCCAGCGGCTGACCCGGAGCACGTGGCATGCCAGCGGGCCGGTTCCCCTGGTATCGCTGGGCTTTTCGAGCGGACTCATGAACGCGGCCGCAGGTGTGGGCGGCCCGGCCATCACCGCCTACGCCATCGCCACCCGCTGGGAACAGAAAAGCTTCAGCGCCACCCTGCAGCCCTACTTCGTGACCACCGGCCTGACGTCCCTGGTCAGCAAATACGTCCTCTCCGGCGGGCACGTGCCGGCCCTTGAGGGCTGGCAGTGGCTGGGGATCCTGGCCGCCATGATCACCGGAATAGTTGCCGGCGACCTGTTGACCGGCCGGGTGCGGCCCGGCGCTGTCCGCGGGATTGTGGTGGCCATCGCCTATCTGGGAGCCGTCTCCACTCTGGCCAAGGGATTTGTGGAGCTGGCAGCGGCCTGACCTGCAGCTGCCAATCCACTCCATCACCGTGCGGGATACTTAAGCAATGCAGCCACGCAGAATCGTCATCCTCGGATCCACCGGTTCCATCGGCACCCAGGCGATTGACGTCGTCGACGGCGCCCCGCACCTGTTTGAAGTTGTGGCGCTGAGCGCCGGGGGAGGGAACCTGGAGCTCCTTGCCAGCCAGGCTGTCCACACGGGCGCCAGGGCAGTGGGCATTGCCGCCGGGGACGCGAGGCGGCTTGGGGAACTCATTGGAGAAGCGGCGAGGGCCGCAGGAATGCCGGACTACCGGCCGGACATCATCGCAGGGCATGATGCGTCAACCCGCATCGCGGAGGTGGACGCGGACGTGGTGCTCAACGGCATCACCGGCTCCATCGGGCTTGCTCCCACGCTGGCTGCCCTCAAATCGGGTGCCACGCTGGCGCTGGCAAACAAGGAATCCCTGATCGTGGGCGGAGCACTGGTCAAGGCCGCCGCACGGGAAGGCCAGATCGTGCCCGTGGACTCCGAGCATTCGGCTATCGCCCAATGCCTGCGCTCCGGCTCCGCGGACGAGGTGGAAAAACTGATCCTGACCGCATCCGGAGGCCCCTTCCGCGGCCGGACCAAGGAAGAGCTCCACAACGTCTCACCCCGGGAAGCGCTGGCCCACCCCACCTGGGACATGGGCCTGATGGTCACCACCAATTCGGCCACCCTGGTCAACAAGGGCCTTGAGCTGATTGAAGCGCACCTGCTTTTCGACATCCCGCTCGACCGGATCGACGTTGTGGTCCACCCCCAGTCAGTGGTCCACTCCATGGTCCAGTTCGTGGACGGCTCCATTATTGCCCAGGCATCCCCGCCTGACATGCGGCTGCCGATCGCGCTGGGGCTGGGCTGGCCGGACAGGGTGCCCAAGGCCGCTTCCGCGTGCGACTGGACGCAGGCCACCAGTTGGACGTTCGAGCCGTTGGACGCCGGTGCGTTCCCGGCCGTGGACCTCGCCAAAGACGCCGCCAAGCAGGGGAGCACGTTCCCCGCAGTGTTCAACGCTGCCAACGAGGAGGCCGTCACGGCCTTCCATGATGGCCGCATCCGGTTCACGGACATCGTGGATACCATCGGTTCCGTTCTCAGTGAACATTCAGGATCCTCCGGGCTGACGGTTGAGTCAGTGCTGGATGCTGAAAACTGGGCACGTGCGCGCACCCACGAACGTTTAGCAGTCAGCAGTCTCTAGGAAGCAGCAGAACCACAGATATGAGTCCCGTTCTCCTTTTTGTCCTCGGTGTCGTCTTCGTGGCGATCGGCATCGCCGCGTCCATCGCGCTGCACGAAGTTGGGCACCTGGTGCCCGCCAAGCTCTTCAAGGTGCGCGTCACCAAGTACATGATCGGCTTCGGCCCCACCCTCTGGTCAAAGCAAAAAGGCGAGACCGAATACGGGTTCAAGGCCATTCCGCTGGGCGGTTACGTGTCCATGATCGGCATGTACCCACCCAACAAGGAAGACGGGACGGTTCGTCCCTCAAGTACCGGCATGTTCCAGACCCTGGCCACGGAAGCCCGGTCCATGGCCCACGAGGAGGTGGGGCCGGGAGACGAGAAACGCGTGTTCTACCGGCTTCCGGTGTGGAAGAAGATCATCGTTATGCTGGGCGGGCCTGCGATGAACCTGCTGATCGGCCTGGTGCTGACGGCCGTCCTGCTGATGGGGTTCGGCGTCGCCACGGCAACCACCACCATCTCCGATGTCTCCAAATGCCAGGTGGCTGCCGGCGAGACCGTTGATCCCGATTCCCCGGACTGCCAGCTGACGCCTGCTGCTGCCGCCGGACTCAAGCCCAACGACACGGTGACCTCCTTTGACGGAAAAGCGGTGGCAGGCTGGGACCAGCTGACGGAATGGATCCGCGCGTCGGCCGGCCGGGAAGTCAGCATCACCGTGGAACGCGACGGCGCGCCCGTCACCACCTCCGTGAAGCCGGTGCTGTCCGCGCGGCCCATCATCGGAGTGGACGGGCGCCAGGCGAAGGATGACGCAGGCAACCTCCTGTACCAGGACGTCGGCTTCCTGGGCATTGGTGCGCAGACCGAACTGGTGCCCCAGCCGGCGTCGTCCGTTCTGCCCATGGCTGGAGAAAATATCAGCCAGGTGGCCGGTGTCATCTTCAACCTTCCGGCCCGGGTGGTGGGTGTAGCGAAGGCAGCGTTCAGCGAGGAACCTCGTGATCCCAACGGCCCCATCAGCGTGGTGGGCGTGGGCCGGGTGGCCGGCGAGGTCGCCGCCATGGAACAGGTGCCGCTGCAGTCCAGGCTGGGGGCCCTGGTGGGGCTGCTGGCCGGGCTGAACTTTGCCTTGGCGGTCTTCAACCTCGTCCCGTTGCTTCCGCTCGACGGCGGCCATGTTGCGGGCGCGCTATACGAGGGTGCCCGGCGGCGCGTGGCCAAGCTTTTCGGCAAGCCGGACCCGGGCGCCTTCGATATCGCCAAACTCCTCCCAGTGACGTACGTGGTCGCGGCGTTGCTGATGGGGATGAGCGCGCTGCTGATCTACGCAGACATCGTTAAACCCGTCAATCTGTTTGGCTAGGCACCCGATACTCCCAGAGGTGATCTTTCAATATCAGCTTATTTCGACTGATATCTAATAATCAGCCGATTATGATTGATATCGCCAAGTAAGCCGCATATGGTTAAGCCATGTATGTCATGACGATCGATCAGCGCGGAAGCAGCGCGGACGTCGACCGGGTCCCGGAGCTTATCTCCCAGTTGCGCGGCCTCACCTCGGCCGCCTTTGAGCGCTCCGTCGGCGATGAACTCCAAGGCGTCCTGGAGCGGGCCGATGACGTTGTGGACATCGCCCTGCACGCATTGCGCAGCGGACATTGGTACGTCGGAGTGGGAATCGGCGCAGTGCAGCTGGCGGTCGCCGCAAGCCCCCGGGAGGGGACCGGAAGCGGATTCGTGGCTGCCCGGAAGGCAGTTGAGCATGCCAAGAGCGCGGCGGGCCAGGTCCCATTGTCAGTGGTGTCGGGCAGTATTGGCCGTGGAATGGAGGTGCCACAGCATGCCAGGGAAGGAGCCAGGGCCTGCGCCAACGCCGAAGCGGTGCTCCGCCTGATCGGACGTCTGGTCCAGGAACGCACGGACGCCCAGTGGAAGGTTGTTGACCGGCTGCGCAGTGTTGTCCAAGCCGGTGGCGGCAAGCATGGCAGCCAGAAGCACGTGGCCAAGGAATTGGGAATAACGGAACAGTCGGTGAGCCGTGCCGTGCTCAGGTCCGGCTGGCAGGAAGAATGGGCTGCCAGGCCCGCAGCGGCGATGCTCCTGGAGTACGCCCATTCCCAGATCCTCACACCCCGGACTGTTGCGGGGCCTGGAACACCTAACGAAGGAGACCGGTGAACGCACTCTGGATTGCAGCGGCCCTGCTGGTGGCCGGATTTGTGGGATGGCCGGTGACGGCGCTCGTGTTCCGGCTGGCCAGGACCATTGACGACAAAGCAGACGCGGCGACGGCAACGGATGATGCCGAGAGGAAAGCCGCTGAGGACCCGTCCGCCGATGTCACGGTGGACACCGTCGCCGGCGTCCCAGCGGGAGCAGGGGGCGCCGGCCAGGCAGTCGATGGCGAGCTCACAGCGGAACCCGGCCAGCCGTCGTCGTCCGGTTCAAGCCAGCCATCCGGGGTTTCAGGCAAGCGGATCCTCCGCGGCGGCGCGATCATTGGCATCCTGGAGCGCCTGGCCGTCTGCCTGGCCATCCTGACCGGCCAACCGGTGGCCATCGCCTACGTTGTGGCCATCAAGGGCCTCGGCAGGTTTGCTGAGCTGAAGGAAACTCCCGTGGCCGC
This sequence comes from Arthrobacter pascens, assembly GCF_030815585.1. NCBI lineage: Bacteria > Bacillati > Actinomycetota > Actinomycetes > Micrococcales > Micrococcaceae > Arthrobacter > Arthrobacter pascens. The sequence continues at coordinate 2,858,915 of NZ_JAUSWY010000001.1, read as the reverse complement.
TGAACGGTTCATCATCGGAACGCTCACGTCCATGCTGTGGGCTGCCGGCATTGCCGCCATTGTGAAGGTGCTGTTCCTTCACTGAGTGCCCCTCCGGGGCCGGCGGTTCGAATACCGGGTCATTCTGCCCGTCTGCGGGTGCGGGGCGTTCCGAGGCGGTTCGTTATGGTGGAACGATCGTTATACCCAGGGAGGGGCGTGATGACGAGCGCAGACGTGGGCCGCCGAGGGGGGACTGGCATGGGCGTGGCGGTGGCGGGGATGCTGCTGATTGCCGCCACCTATGGGATGGCTCGTTTCGGGGTGGGCCTGTTTGCTCCACTCTTCGGCGCCGGCTACATGGGCCTGTCCGCGGTGCTCATCCTGTGGGCCCGTCACGCCTGGCCGGGCAACGGAGGGGCAGGCACCTCGATCCTGTTCATCGCTCTGGCCAGTGGGCAAGCGATGGGATCCGTCGGCTTCGGAGCGGCCCAAGGGTTCCTGGGCCCGATAGTCCTGGCGTCACTCGCTGCAAGCTTGTGCGCCACGGGCGGCCTGGTGCCTTTGATGGGAAAGCGGTGACTCCACCGCGGCCCGGCTAGCTCCCTGTTGCCTGCGCTGAACATCGTCGGTGGCTGCCGCCCGGATGGGAAGGAGGCAGCCATGGCGATAGGGTAGCGGTATGACTGTTTTTGCCGTTGAGTACGTTTTTGCACCTGATTCCACCGAAGCCCGAGACAAGCACCGCCCGGCCCACCGGGAATGGCTTTCCGGTCTTTCCGGCGAGGGGAAGCTCCTGACCAGCGGACCTTACGCGGACGGTGCCGGCGCTTTGCTGATTTTCAGCGCTTCGGACGAAACCGAGCTGAACGAGATCCTCAAGCAGGATCCCTACGCGGGAGCCCAGGCCATCGCCGGGATCCGCACCACGGAGTGGACGCCCGTCATCGGCCTCCTTTCCGGCTACAACGCCTAACCCGCAGAGCTTCAAGCCACTAAGAAACTAGGAGTCCACGTGACCTCGGTCAGCCTGGGAATGCCGTCAGCACCACCGCCAGTCCTTGCCCCCCGCCGCAAGACGCGCCAGATCAAGGTTGGATCTGTGGGAGTCGGCTCGGACTCGCCTATCAGCGTCCAGTCCATGACCACCACGCCCACCACGGACATCAATGCCACGTTGCAGCAGATCGCGGAACTCACCGCCTCCGGCTGCGATATTGTCCGTGTGGCCTGCCCGTCAGCGGACGACGCCGAGGCGCTGCCCATCATCGCCCGCAAGTCCCAGATCCCGGTCATTGCGGACATCCACTTCCAGCCCAAATATGTGTTCGCGGCCATCGAGGCAGGGTGCGCCGCGGTGCGGGTTAATCCCGGCAACATCCGCAAGTTCGATGACCAGGTCAAGGAAATCGCCAAGGCGGCCAAAGACCACGGCACCTCCATCCGAATCGGAGTTAACGCGGGTTCCCTTGAGCCGGGCATCATGAAGAAGTACGGCAAGGCCACTCCCGAGGCTCTGGTGGAGTCGGCCGTGTGGGAGGCTTCGCTGTTCGAGGAGCACGGCTTCCACGACTTCAAGATCTCCGTCAAGCACAACGATCCCGTCATTATGGTGGCCGCCTACGAGATGCTGGCAGAAAAGGGCGACTGGCCGCTGCACCTCGGCGTCACCGAGGCCGGGCCCGCATTCCAGGGAACCATCAAATCTGCCACCGCCTTCGGGGCGCTGCTGTCGAGAGGCATCGGTGACACCATCCGCGTTTCGCTTTCCGCCCCGCCGGTGGAGGAGATCAAGGTGGGAAATCAGATCCTTCAGTCCCTGAACCTGCGCCCGCGCAAGCTTGAAATCGTCTCCTGCCCGTCCTGCGGCCGAGCCCAGGTGGATGTCTACACCTTGGCCGAGCAGGTCACCGCCGGCCTGGAGGGCATGGAAATCCCGCTGCGTGTGGCTGTGATGGGCTGCGTGGTCAACGGACCCGGGGAAGCCCGCGAAGCCGATCTTGGTGTGGCATCAGGCAACGGCAAGGGCCAGATTTTTGTGAAGGGCGAAGTCATCAAGACTGTCCCCGAGAGCCAGATTGTTGAGACACTGATCGAAGAGGCCATGCGTATCGCGGAAGAGATGGGGGAGGCCGATGGCGAAGATGCTGTCAAGGGTAGCCCCGTGGTTAGCGTCTCATAAGGACGGCACCGCACCCGCGGGCACCTCCGTACGAACCTTGGGCGGGTCGGATACATCTGCCCTCCGGCGCCTTGCCCTGCAGGATCCGGTAGCGAACGTTTTTATCCTCTCCCACCTGAGGGCGGCGGGTACCGCGGCGCCCACCAGTGGCGGTGCCGCCGTCATTGGCATCTTCAACGACGGCATCCTGGTGGGCGCGTGCTGGACGGGAGCCAACCTGGTTCCGGTACAGCTCGACCCAGCCTTTGCCGGCCTCGTGGCTGCGGCAGCAAACGTATCCGGCCGCCGCTACGCCTCCGCTTTTGGCCCCGCTGAGCCTGTCCTTGCATTGCATGCGGAACTGGCGGGGCTCGGCCACACGGCCCACGAGGTCCGGGCCGAACAGCCACTCATGACCCTCTCCGGGCCCCCGTCAGTGGAACCGAACAGGGAACTGGCACTGGGCCGGCTCGCCGATTTTGACCGCATCCTTCCTGCCTGCGCCGCCATGTTCGAAGAGGAAGTGGGCTATTCGCCTTTCCTTGGCGGCAGGGAGTTCTACAGCCGCCGGGTGGAGGGCCTGATCCGGCAGGGCCATTCGCTCGTCCACCTCAACCCGGCCGGCGAAGTGGTGTTTAAAGCCGAGTTGGGAGCCGTCACGCCGGACGTCACGCAGATCCAGGGAGTATGGCTGAACCCCCTCTACCGCGGGCAGGGCCTGAGCTCCGGGTACATGGCTGCGGTGGTGGAACAGGCCAGGAAGATCGCACCGGTCACCAGCCTGTACGTCAACGGATTCAACTCCCGTGCCAGGGCCGCCTACCAGCGCGTTGGATTCCGTGAAGTGGGCACTTTTGCCACGGTGCTGTTTTAGCCGGTCCTGTTCCAGCCCAGCGCGTTTAGCCATCCGTCTTCCGGCCCCAGCTGCGCGGGCGTCAATAAACTTTGGAATGGAAAAACCCTTGTCAACGTGGCGGCTATCACATAAGTTCGATCTAGCTGCGCTGGAGTGGCGTGGGCGGTCTCACCAGTCCTCACCAGTAACAAGGCGTCAACGGCCATGGAGCCACGCCCGGAAGCAATGACCAGCCCGATGGGGGCCAGGGGCTTTGCACCGCCGGGCGTGGCTCTATTGCTTTTCCGGCCCGTACCGTTCCCGGCCGGACCGCGGCCCGTCCTCCACAGCGGGGAATGTGCGTGCTTGCCGGTAGATTAGTACCCAGACGATTACCCGGCACTGCTTTTCAGCAGCAATTCCCAAGAAACGGATACCCACCCGTGGTCCTAAGAATGTCCCAGCTTTTCCTGCGCACCCTGCGTGAAGATCCCGTCGACGCAGAGGTGGCCAGCCACCGGCTCCTGGTCCGTGCCGGGTACATCCGCCGCGCGGCGCCGGGCATCTACACCTGGCTGCCGCTGGGGCTCAGCGTCCTCCGGAAAGTCGAAGCAGTCATCCGCGAGGAGATGGCCGCCATCGGCGCACAGGAAGTCCACTTCCCGGCGCTGCTGCCGCGGGAACCCTACGAGGTCACCAACCGCTGGACCGAGTACGGCGAAGGCCTGTTCCGCCTCCAGGACCGCAAAGGTGCCGATTACCTGCTGGCACCGACCCACGAGGAAATGTTCACCCTCCTGGTAAAGGACCTGTACTCCTCGTACAAGGACCTGCCGCTGAGCCTGTACCAGATCCAGAACAAGTACCGTGATGAGGCGCGGCCTCGCGCTGGGCTCCTCCGCGGCCGCGAATTCATCATGAAGGACTCCTACTCCTTCGACGTGGACGACGCCGGCCTGGACGCCAGCTATACCGCGCACCGGGGCGCCTACCTCCGTATCTTCGAGCGCCTGGGGCTCGAAGTCATTCCCGTAGCCGCAACCGCCGGAGCCATGGGTGGGTCCAAGAGCGAGGAGTTCCTGCACCCCACCGAGATCGGCGAGGACACCTTCGTGCGCTCAGCCGGCGGCTACGCCGCCAACGTTGAGGCTGTCACCACCGTGGTCCCGGCCGAGATCGACTTCACGGGAGCCCCCGCCGCCGAGGTCCTCGACACCCCTGACACCCCCACGATCGAAACCCTGGTGGCTGCTGCCAACCAGCTTGCTCCCCGCGCGGAGGCCGACGGCGGCGCCTGGACTGCCGCCGATACCCTCAAGAACGTGGTGCTCGCCGTCACCCTGCCCACCGGTGAGCGCCAGATCGTAGTGATCGGCGTCCCCGGTGACCGCGGAGTGGACCTGAGGCGGGTGGAAGCCAACATTGGCTCCTTCCTGCCCATCGCCGGGGAGATCAGCCTCGAGGCCGCCAACGACGAGGACCTGAAGAAGCAGCCCCTCATCGTCAAGGGCTACCTGGGTCCCGGCCTGACTCCGGACGAACCCCTGCTGGGTAGCGAAGGGTCAACCAAGCTGCTGTATCTCGTGGACCCCCGGGTTGTGAGCGGCACCGCCTGGGTCACCGGAGCCAACGAGACCGGCAAGCACGTTTTTGGACTTGTGGCCGGACGAGACTTCGGCTGGGACGGCGTCATCGAATGCACCGAGGTCCGCGAAGGAGACCCCGCACCGGACGGCTCCGGACCGCTCCGGACCGCCCGGGGCATCGAGATGGGCCACATCTTCCAGCTGGGCCGCAAGTATGCTCAAGCGCTTGAGCTGAAGGTCCTGGACCAGAACGGCAAGCAAGTGGTGGTCACCATGGGTTCCTACGGAGTGGGCGTCACCCGGGCCGTCGCAGCGTTGGCCGAATCAAACCACGACGGCAAGGGCCTGGTCTGGCCGCGCGCTGTCGCCCCGGCCGATGTCCACATCGTGGCTGTAGGCAAAGGCGACGAAATCTTCGCAGCAGCCGAAAAGCTGGCCCTGGAACTCGAAGCGGCCGGCCTGGACGTCATCTATGATGACCGTCCCAAGGTCTCCCCGGGCGTGAAGTTCGGCGATGCGGAGCTGGTGGGCGTCCCCACCATCCTGGCCGTCGGCCGTGGCCTCGTGGACGGCGTGGTGGAGATCAAGGACCGCCGCAGCGGCGAAGCGGAAAACGTTGCAGTGGACAAGGCGGTTGACTACGTGGTCACCGCCGTCCGCAGCAGCTGACCCGCAGCGTTGCTGTCGGGTTTTGAGTCGATCCAGCTCACCACACTCATCCTGATTGTGGTGGCTGGATTCGCTGCCGGCTGGGTGGACGCGGTGGTGGGCGGCGGCGGGCTGATCCAGCTTCCGGCGCTGCTGCTGGTTCCGGGCATCACTCCGGTCCAAGCGCTTGCCACCAACAAGATGGGTTCTATTTTCGGCACCACAACCAGTGCCGTCACGTACTACGGGCGGGTCAAGCCGGACCTGAAGACGGCACTGCCCATGGCGGTGATCGCCCTCGCGGGAAGCTTCGGCGGTGCGGTACTGGCGGCCAGCCTGCCGGTCAGCGTGTTCAAGCCCATCATTGTGGTGGCGTTGGTCGCCGTCGCGCTTTTTACGGCCCTCAAGCCCGACGTCGGGGACATCACCGTGCTGCGTCACGACGGACACACACACTACGTGGTGGCGTGCCTGATAGGGGCAGTGATTGGCTTCTACGACGGCCTGATCGGACCAGGCACCGGCTCGTTCCTGGTCATCGCGCTGGTCTCCGCCATGGGCTACGCCTTCCTGGAAGCCAGTGCCAAAGCCAAGATCGTCAACATGGCCACCAACGCCGGCGCCTTGCTGTTTTTCCTGCCGCACGGCTCCCTCCTGTGGGGCACCGGCCTGTTGCTGGGGCTGGCGAACATGGCGGGAGGCTACCTGGGCGCACGGACCGCAGTGAAGCAGGGGAGCCGCTTTGTCCGCATTGTTTTCCTGCTCGTCGTGGGCGCCCTCATCATCAAACTCGGCTACGACGTTTGGCAGGACAATTTCGGCAATTTCGCGGCTATGGTGGCTCAAATACTATCGGCGTAGCATGCATCCATGTGGGCCGATTCACGTGATTTCGAGCAGGCATTGGACCGGGCTTCCGTGCACGCCAAACTGTGGCTCCAGGGACTGCCGGACCGCCCCGTCAAGCCCTCGAAAACCGCCGATGAAGTCGAGCGAAGGTTCGGTGGACCGCTCCCCGCTACCGGGATTTCTCCTGCCGAGGTGATCGACTACCTGGCCGAATACGCCGAGCCGGGACTGATGTCCATACAGTCGGGCCGTTTCTTCGGCTGGGTCATGGGCGGCACACTGCCGGCCGCCATGGCAGCGGACTGGCTGGTCACCGCCTGGGACCAGAATACGGGCATGCGCTTCGCCACACCGGCTACGGCGGCCATCGAACAGGCTGCAGGGCAGTGGCTCCTTGAGCTCCTGGGCCTGCCGGAGGGCTGCGACGTCGGCTTCGCCACTGGCGCCAGCATGGCTAACTTCACGGCCTTGGCGGCTGCACGGTGGCGGCTTCTGGCCGACGCGGGCTGGGACGTCAACGCCGACGGTCTCCGCGGAGCGCCACCCCTCAGGGTCATCGCCGGAGCCGAGCGCCACGAAACCGTGGACATGGGGCTGCGCTACCTGGGGCTGGGACGGCCGGAGCTGGTGCCCACAGACCCGGAAGGGAGAATCGATTCCCAGGAGCTGCGGTCGGTGCTGGCTGCCCGCCCCGGCCCCGCGATTGTGTGCCTGCAGGCCGGCAACGTCCATTCCGGCGCTTTTGATCCCTTTCCACAGGCCATCGAGGCCGCGAAGGAGCAGGGCGCCTGGGTGCACATTGACGGCGCCTTCGGGCTCTGGGCAGCGGCTGCGCCCACGCTCAGGCACCTGTGCGATGGAATGGGGCAGGCGGATTCCTGGGGCACTGATGCGCACAAGACCTTGAACGTACCGTACGACGCCGGCATCGTCATTGCGCGCGATGTCACCGCCCTGCGCTCGGCTATTGGGGTGCACGCCGAGTTCCTGCCCCAGGAGGAGCACGGAGCCGGTAATCCGTTCGAGAAGGTGCCCGAGCTCTCCCGGAGGGCCCGCGGTGTTCCGGTCTGGGCTGCGTTGCGTTCGTTGGGACGCGATGGCGTGGCGGACCTGGTGGCCGGCCGCGCGGCGTGTGCCGCGGAAATGGCCGGCCGCCTTGCGGAGCTGCCCGACGTGGAGGTGCTCAACGACGTCGTATACACGCAGGTCGCCCTGGCGTTTGGCACGGATGAGCGCACCCGGGCGGTGACTGGGCACATCATGGCCGATGGCCGGGTCTGGATGTCCGGGTCGCGCTGGAAGGGGCGTGACATCCTGCGCGTCTCGGTGACCAACTGGTCTACGGACGGCGCCGATATCGACGTCGCGGTGGCCGCCGTGCGGGATGCCCTGGCAGGCACCGTGTAGCCGGCCCGCAGGTACTAGCCGAAGGCACTCTCCCCGGGTTCCGGCAGCGAATGCGCCGCGGGCAGCCCGTCCAAGGTCCGTCCGGCGAGGGTGCTGGCAACCCAGAGTGAGCGTGCCAGATCCCCTTGGTGATGCGGCTGCGAGGCGTACCAGAGCGCGTTCTCCACTTCCCGTGCGACGCCCCACTGGCGGGCAGCCTCGGCGTCCAGTCCTGCTGAGACACTGAAATCGCGGCAACGCTGCCTGAGGCCGGCCTGCGGATTGCCGGGTGGCAGGTCACCGAGCCGGTTCCAGAGCAGCGGGGCCACCGCAAACTCCGGCTCACCGATCATGGGCTGCGGGTCGATGGCGGCGAAGCCCGCACCGTCCGGCGAACCTTTCCTGTTCTGCGCCCCGGGCCGGGCCAGGATGTTCAGGAAATGGAAGTCCGTGTGCACCAGGACGTCCCTTCCCGAGCGGCGGCCGACGGCCCCACGGGTCTGGCAGACTTCCAGGGCTGCTTCCAGGAGCCAGCGTGGAAACGGGCGGCCCTGCTGTTCCCAGTCGGCGGGCAGGTCATCACTCCATTGCTCGGCCCGCGCGGCGATGTGGCCGAACTCCTGCCACTGCGGCCGTTCGTCAGGAACCAGGCTGAGCTGGCGCATCAGCGTCCCCCACACCGTCACGGCGTCATCCATCGGGACGGTCTGCAGTGACTGCGCCGCATCCAGCCGCTCCAGCAGCATGGCGCATGTTCCGGCGTCGGACTCCAGCAGCCGGACGGCGCCGCGTCCCCGCCACAAAGCCAGCGCGTGCCGTTCAACCCGGGCTTCATCGTGCGGGAAGGCAATCTTGAGGGCAGCAGGGGTCCCGTCAATCCGGCGGACTGGAACAACCACGCCGCCGTGTCCATTCCACGGGAGGGCGCCGGGAGCCAGGTCTGCTTCGAGCTCCCAATGCTCCAGCCGTCCTTGGAGCAGGCCGGGCAGTGAAGCCAGCCACGCCCGTCCCGCGCTGCTGCGGCTGTACCGGGCGCTCAGGTCTGGAGGGATTGGTACTACGGTCTGCTGTCTCATCAGCTCCAGCGTAGTTGACCTGCAGTGCGGCGGACTTAAACCAGCCTGATAACGGACCAGGTCTGCCCACGCTCAGACGACGCCGGTGGCCCCCAGCAGGTTGCCAATCGAGAACGTGGCAGCAAGAGCCAACGCGCCGCCAACCACCACCCGCACTGCGGCCCGCGACTTCGACCCACCGCCGATCCAGGCGCCCAGTGCCCCGGTAAGGGCCAGCGCCACCAACACGGCGGCGAAGGTCAACGGAACCCTGATGTCCGGCGGCGGCAGGAGGATGGCGAGCATCGGCAGGATGGCGCCGAGCGTGAAAGCCACCCCCGAGGCGAACGCAGCGTGCCAGGGACTGACGATGCCGGCTTCGTCGATGTTGAGCTCTGCGGAAAGGTGCGCCGCAAGGGCGTCGTGGCTGGTCAGTTCTTCCGCCACGGCGCGGGCGGTCTCCGGGCTAAGGCCCTTGTCGCGGTAGATGGCTGCCAGCTCGGCGAGCTCTTCCTCTGGTTCTTCGGCGAGTTCCCGGCGTTCCTTTTCGATCAGCGCTTTCTGGCTGTCGCTCTGGCTGCTCACGGACACGTATTCGCCCAAGGCCATGGAGACTGCTCCGCCCACCAGTCCGGCCGCCCCTGCAGCGAGGATGGGGCCGGTGGCCGCTGTGGCGCCCGCCACGCCCACCACGATGGCCGCAACGGAGACTATCCCGTCGTTTGCACCCAGTACCCCGGCGCGCAGCCAGTTGAGGCGCTGGGCCACGTCGTTGTCGTGCGGCTCGTTTTCCAGGTGGCGTTTCAGCCCACGGTTGTCCGCCTGTATTTCGGCCGGTTCGGTGGGCTCTGCCGGGTCATGGGAATCCATGAATTCAGCAAACCACCACTTGCGGCCCTGTACCAGCAGGTCCTGCTCCATACGAACGGCCCAGAGCCACACAAGCGGTGCAGGCTCCCTGTGTGTCAGCACCGTTCGTGCGGGCCGGGGCCGTTCCTGCATATGTCATTCAGGAAGCTGTGGCAGCCGGGATTCGTCCACGGGAACGCCAGGAACGGCTCCCGGGTCCGCACCCCAGTGGAGCGTACGCCGGGCGGCGGCCACCAGGGCCGAGATTGCCCAGCTCCGGGTGCTGCCCTCGCTCAGCGCCACCACATCGCCGTACACCGGCAGCGTGCCGGCTTCCAGCCGCCCCAGGCCTGCGGCCGGAGCATCAAGAAACGTGTCCGAGAGGGTGTAGCCGGGCTGTTGGGGCGGAACGCTTGCGCAGTGGATCCTGCTCTGGATCAGGACCTCGCCAGCCAGGTCCTGGTGCTGTTCCAGAAGGTCCGACGCCGGAGCCGCGGACGCGGAATCCAGCCGCGTCAGCGCCGCCTGGTAGCCGTACACGGCCTCCTGCTCGGCTTCAACAGCTGCGGTCAGAGCCGACGCCAGGCTCGCTCCGCCGGAGGCCGGCTCCGTGGTGCTGCAGCCGGCGGCAGGTCCGGTGGACTCCTCCGGGACGGCACTACCTTCTGCCTTCCCTGCCTCGGCAGCCTCACCGGCTTCGGCGGCGGTAGGAGTAGCTTCAGCGGGAACACCCGCGGCAACTGCGATGTCTTCGGCCGCCAAGAGCTGCGCCGCACCGGTGCCGGCGAGAAGGCGCGCGATGCCGCCGTCGGCCGTTTCTGCATCGCCAAGCCGCTTTGCCCCGCTCGCTGACAGGGCGGCCGCAAGTTCCGCGACGGAGGACACAGACGGAGCAGCCGAAGCCGCTATGGGTCCGTCCGGTGGTCCGGCCGTCGGTCCTGTCTGCGTCCCGGGAGCTGCTGAATCGTCAGGCGACATCAGTGCCCTGGCCTGAATGGTCAGCAAAGTCACAACGCGGTCCAGCGGGTCGGTGCTGGCGGCGGTACCAGTGCCGGAGGCAGCGGTGGCCAGGTCCAGGCCGGCGGCCCTGAGCGACATGGCGTCGGCGAACGCAGCGGCTCTGGCCTGCTCGGAAAACGGCGGCGCGGCGGGCGGAGCGGGCTCGTGGGGGATCAGGGCAATCCCGAGGCTGAGGACAAGGAGGGCTGTGAGCGAAAAAACGGCGTACCGGAAATAGCGTCCCCCGGGGTTGCTTTCCTGGCTTGCGTCATTCACAACAGACCATGTTGCCACGCTGGATGCGAAACTCCGTGCACCACTGCGTCCGGAAAATCGTTAGGCTAGTACACACAACATCATCTATCGGGAGGCGGCCGGCATCGTGAGTAATGCAGAAGCCACGACTTCATCAGACCATACCGGAACGGGTAGGGCTGAAGCTGCGCCTGCCTACAATCCGGAAGCCGCCAGGCTCCGGGCATTACTGGAACCCTCGGTCCAGGCCAACCGCCTGTACCTCGAGGATGTGGCCATCAACGTAGCCGGTTCGCACCGCGTAGTCCACGTAGTAGTGGACCTTCCGCAGGAGGAAACGGGCGGCGTCAACCTTGATGTGATCTCGGACATCTCCAAGGTACTGTCCGACGTCCTGGACAACGATCCCGGCGACGACGGCCGCCCCTACGACCTGGAGGTCTCGTCGCCGGGGGTCGGTCGTCCGCTGACCGAACCGAGGCACTGGCACCGGGCCCGTGGCCGCATGGTCAAGGTCAGTGTCATCCAGGGTGAGAACGTCACCGGCAGGATCCGGTCGGTGGATGATTCCGGCGTGACTATCGTCCCGGAAATTGCAGTAAAAAAGGGAATGAAGCCCAAGCAGGGCGAGCCCGTGAAACTTCCTTTCGACAGGATCCGTAACGGAAAAGTCGAGATCGAATTCAGCCACCTCGAAGAAGCTGGTCTGGAACCTGAGCACAATGGACCTTCTGAGGAGGCCTGATGGATATTGACATGAGCGCACTGAGGCTTCTGGAGCGTGAGCGCGAAATCCCGCTGGACCTCCTGATCCCCACCATCGAGCAGGCGCTCCTGGTGGCATACCACAAGTCGCCCGGCGCCTTCGAGAAGGCCCGCGCGGAACTGGACCGCAAGAGCGGCCACGTGACCATCTGGGCTGTCGAAATCGACGACGACGGCGCCCCCATCGGCGAGTTCGAGGACACGCCGGCCGGCTTCGGCCGCATCGCCGCAAGCACCGCCCGCCAGATCATCCTGCAGCGCCTGCGTGATGTTGAGGACGATAACGTCCTGGGTGAGTTCAAGGGCCGCGAAGGTGAACTCGTGGCTGGCCTGATCCAGCAGGGCAACAATCCCCACATGATCCAGGTAAACCTGGGAACCGTGGAGGCCCTGCTGCCGCCGCCCGAACAGGTGCCGGGGGAGAAGTACGTCCACGGCAACCGGCTCCGCGCGTTTGTCATCGACGTCCACCGGGGCACCAAGGGTCCGTCCATCACGCTGTCCCGCTCGCACCCCGGCCTGGTCCGGAAGCTCTTCGAGCTGGAAGTCCCCGAGATCGCGGACCATTCCGTGGAGATTGTGGCACTGGCACGGGAAGCTGGCCACCGCACCAAGATCGCCGTGAAGGCCAACACTCCCGGCATCAATGCCAAGGGTGCGTGCATCGGCGAAATGGGTTCTCGGGTCCGGGCTGTCATGACAGAGCTCAACGACGAAAAGATCGACATCGTTGACTTCAGCGAGGATCCTGCAACGTTCATCGCCAGTGCCCTGTCGCCGTCCCGTGTGAATTCCGTCACGATCATCGATGAAGCTACACGGTCCGCCCGCGTCGTTGTTCCCGACTACCAGCTCTCGCTGGCGATCGGCAAAGAGGGGCAGAACGCCCGCCTCGCAGCGAAGCTGACCGGCTGGCGTATCGATATCGTCTCCGACGCCGCGGCGCCCCGCGAAAACTGACGGAGAACCCGCGAGGGAACTGACGCCGCCCCGGTGCGCTGGCGGTGTCGGTCCGGCGCGGTGTTTCGGGCAGAAAAGGCCCTGAGGGGCTAGACTGTATAGGGACCGCGCCTTACGGCCGGCATTCGTGCGCCCTGAGCGTGCCTGTACCCGCTGACATGGGGGACGGGACAGCCTGGGCCGGCAGATATGAACGTCAGGAAGATGCTCACCGTGGCAGAAGTGCTTCACAGCGAGAATCAACCGCAGCGTACCTGCATCGGATGCCGGACAAAAGGCCCGCGGTCTGAGTTACTCCGGCTCGTCGCCGAAGGCAGCGGTTCCACCGCTGTCCTGGTGGATGAACGACGCCGGATGGCTGGCCGGGGTGCATGGCTGCACCCCAGCGAATCGTGCCTGGCTCTGGCGGTCAAGCGGCGAGCGTTCGGACGTGCCCTCAACGGCGCAACCGGGACCGCCGACGTCGAACGCCGGATCAAGCCAGGTACGAACGCTGCGGGCGCCACGGCGGCTGCAGCACCAACCGTCCAACCTGAAAGCGGGTCAGAAATCTGATGGAAACCCGATGAGTTCCCAGCGATGAGTGCGCAACGATGACAACTTTGTTGCGCTTTGCAATGGGCCCTTCAGCTGCAACCGCGGCGAGGGCCCGCAGTAAGAAGTAGACGGTTCGTGCCTGGCTCGGTGCGGACCGAGACAGGAGAAATGTGGCCAAGGTCCGCGTACATGAGCTTGCAAAAGAGCTCGGTATTACTTCCAAAGATGCAGTGACTAAACTGCAGGAACTGGGCGAATTCGTTCGCTCCGCCTCTTCCACCATTGAGGCCCCCGTGGTGCGGAAACTCCGCAACGCCTATCCCGACGCAGCCGCGAAGTCCGCAGCACCGGCAGCCGCGCCCAAGGCGCCTGCCCCGTCGGCAGATTCACGTCCCGCAGCACCTGCCCCAACGGCAGAATCACGTCCCGCAGCACCCAACGCTCCGGCTCCCCAGGCAGAGGCACCCGCTGCGCCTGCAGCAGCGCCTGCTGCGCCGGCCCGGGCCGCCGCAGCACCGGCTGCACCCGCCGCAAGTGCTCCGTCCGCCGGTGCTCCGTCAACCGGAGCCAAGCCCGGCGCGCGGCCTGCACCCAAGGCTGAAACCCCCGCTGCTTCGGCCCGCCCCGGCGGATCAACACAGGGTGGATCGGCTCCGCGTCCCGGCGGTCCCCGTCCGGGCAACAACCCCTTCGCCACATCCCAGGGCATGCCCCGTGGCCGTGGCGGCGACGGAGAACGTGCTCCGCGTCCGGGTAACAACCCGTTCGCTCCTTCGCAAGGTATGCCCCGCGCGGGTGGAAGCCGTCCCGACGGCGACCGTCCGGGTGGTCCGCGTCCCGCAGCCGGTGCGGGCGGCCCCCGTCCGGGTGGTCCGCGTCCCGCAGCGGGTGCCGGTGGCGCCCGTCCGGGTGGTCCGCGTCCAGCAGCAGGTGCCGGTGGCCCGCGTCCCGCGGGAGCCGGTGGAAACCGTCCTACTCCGGGCATGATGCCCAACCGCACTGAGCGTCCCGCACCGGCTGGTGCCGGCGGACGTCCCGGTGGCGGTGGCCGTGGGCCGGGCCGTCCAGGCGGCGGCGCACCGGGTACCGGTGGTGCTCCGGGTGCCGGTGGCGGAGCTCCCGCAGGCGGAGGATTCGGCAAGGGTGGCCGCGGTCGCGGTGGTACCCAGGGTGCCTTCGGCAAGGGCGGCGCAGGCCGTGGCAAGCAGCGCAAGTCGAAGCGTGCCAAGCGTCAGGAACTCGAGCAGATGAGTGCTCCGTCGTTGGGTGGCGTGAGCGTACCCCGCGGCGACGGCAACACCGTAGTACGGCTTCGCCGTGGCTCGTCCATCACGGACTTCGCTGACAAGATCGAGGCAAACCCCGCCGCGCTGGTCACCGTGCTGTTCCACCTTGGTGAAATGGCAACGGCCACCCAGTCGCTGGATGAGGAAACCTTCGCCCTGCTTGGTGAAGAACTCGGCTACAAGCTCCAGGTTGTGTCCCCGGAGGACGAGGAGCGCGAGCTGCTCTCCACCTTCGACATCGATTTCGAAGCCGAGCTCGAGGCCGAAGGCGACGAAGACCTCGAAGCCCGTCCTCCGGTTGTCACCGTCATGGGCCACGTGGACCACGGTAAGACCCGACTGCTTGATGCCATCCGCAAGTCCGATGTTATGGCGGGCGAGCACGGCGGCATCACGCAGCACATCGGTGCTTACCAGGTCACGCACAAGCACGAAGGCGACGACCGCAAGATCACCTTCATCGACACCCCGGGCCACGAGGCGTTCACCGCCATGCGTGCCCGTGGCGCGAAGGTCACCGACATCGCCATCCTGGTGGTCGCAGCGGATGACGGCGTGATGCCGCAGACCGTTGAGGCCCTCAACCACGCGCAGGCAGCCAATGTGCCGATCGTGGTAGCCGTGAACAAGATCGATAAGGAAGGCGCCAACCCGGAGAAGGTCCGCGGCCAGCTGACCGAGTACGGACTGGTTCCCGAAGAGTACGGTGGCGACACCATGTTCGTTGAGGTCTCTGCCCGCCAGAACCTCAACATCGACGAGCTGCTCGAGGCCGTCCTGCTCACCGCAGACGCAGCCCTGGACATGCGCGCCAACCCGAACAAGGACGCCCGCGGTATCGCGATCGAAGCCAACCTTGACAAGGGCCGCGGTTCCGTGGCCACCGTCCTGGTCCAGTCCGGTAGCCTCCGCGTCGGTGACACGATCGTGGCCGGTACGGCCCACGGCCGCGTCCGTGCAATGTTCGACGACGACGGAAGCGCGCTGACCGAGGCCGGCCCGTCCCGCCCCGTGCAGGTACTGGGTCTGTCCAACGTGCCGCGCGCCGGCGACACCTTCTTTGTGACCGCCGACGAGCGCACCGCCCGTCAGATCGCCGAGAAGCGTGAAGCAGCCGACCGCAACGCCGCCCTGGCCAAGCGCCGCAAGCGCATCAGCCTGGAAGACTTCGACCAGGCCGTGGCCGATGGCAAGATCGACACCCTCAACCTCATCCTCAAGGGTGACGTGTCCGGTGCCGTGGAAGCCCTCGAAGACGCACTGCTCAAGATCGACGTCGGCGAAGGCGTGCAGCTGCGCGTCATCCACCGCGGCGTGGGTGCCATCACGCAGAACGACGTCAACCTGGCAACAGTGGACAGTGCCGTCATCATCGGCTTCAACGTCAAGCCTGCCGAGCGGGTTGCCGAACTGGCAGACCGCGAAGGCGTGGACATGCGCTTCTACTCCGTCATCTACGCAGCAATTGATGACATTGAGTTGGCCCTCAAGGGCATGCTCAAGCCGGAGTACGAAGAGGTCCAGCTTGGCACCGCCGAGGTCCGCGAAGTCTTCCGTTCTTCCAAGTTCGGAAACATCGCCGGCTCCATCGTCCGCTCCGGTGTTATCCGACGCAATACGAAGGCACGCATCAGCCGCGACGGCAATATCATCGGTGACAACCTCACCGTTGAGACGCTCAAGCGCTTCAAGGACGACGCCACTGAGGTCCGCACGGACTTCGAGTGTGGTATCGGTCTTGGCTCGTTCAACGACATCAACGAAGGCGACATCATTGAGACCTTCGAGATGCGCGAGAAGCCGCGCGTCTAGTCGTTTGAGCCCTACAGGGTCGGGGTCGTTGGATTTTTCCGGCGGCCCCGCCCCCCGCACTTCGCGATTGAGGGGGCCCCGCCCCTACGACGGACGGCCAGCGATCTACGAT
This sequence comes from Arthrobacter pascens, assembly GCF_030815585.1. Classification (NCBI taxonomy): domain Bacteria; kingdom Bacillati; phylum Actinomycetota; class Actinomycetes; order Micrococcales; family Micrococcaceae; genus Arthrobacter; species Arthrobacter pascens. Next base: position 2,842,841 of record NZ_JAUSWY010000001.1, on the reverse strand, counting down.
CGTTGGCCGTCCGTCTCCGGCAGGCCCGATGCCACTCCCGGGCCCCCTCAATCGCTGCGCGCGTCAGCTGGCCATGTCACCTGCGCGCCCCGAACTTATCTATTTCTATCCAGGAGGATGTCATGGCTGATCCCGCACGGGCTGCCAAGTTGGCGCAGCGGATCAAGGTTGTTGTTGCGGAGGCTCTGGGCCGGAAGGTCAAGGACCCCCGGCTGGAGGGCATTACTGTCACCGATGCCCGCGTGACCAACGATCTGCAGCATGCCACGATCTACTACACCGTCTTCGGCGACCAGTTGGTGCAGTCCGAAGCTGCCAAGGGCCTGGAGAAGGCCAAGGGCGTGCTCCGCCAGGAAGTGGGACGCAACGTTACCGTCCGCCTGACGCCGACCCTTGAATTCGTGGCGGACCAGATCCCGGTCAACGCGTCGAACCTTGAGGAACTCCTCCGGGCGGCGAAGAAGCGCGACGCCGAGGTGGCGGCGTTGGCCGAGAACGCCAAGCATGCCGGCGATGCCGATCCGTACAAGAGCGACATCCCCGCGGACGTCGAGATTGACGAGGATGACTTCGACGAAGAGGACCTTGACCTCAGCGACGACGACGAACTCGAAGAAGACAGCAACAAATAGCCGTCAGACATGAGGGAAGGCCCGGACCGCAATGCGGTCCGGGCTTTCCTGCGTCTGCCAGGATTACTTCCCGACAGGGTCTACCTGATATCGACCTCGATGACCCGGCCTGCCGGCGGAGCCGTCGGATCGCCGAGGGCCTCGACGGTGGCGTACAGAGTCTCGCCGCTGATCTCAACATCAGCCGGGGTATTCTCTGCCAGGAACTGCGACTGCCTGCCGGTCCCGGCATCGATTTTTATGATCTCCCCGCCGAACATGGATGCCACGTAAACGTCACCGTTGTCGGCGACGGCAAGGCCCGTGGGGCTAAGGATGTCCTCTGCCCACAGGCGCGTGGTTCCGGTCCACGGATTGACCCTAAAGATCGCTCCGCGGGCACCCAGGGAAGGATCTTCCGGACCACCCGGCAGGGACGACACGTAGAGCCAGCCGTCAGGCCCGATCTCTACGTCGGTTGGAACTGGTTCGAAGGCGTATTCAAAGCCCACGCAGCCCGGGATCCCGAGGGCAGCCGCGGCGTCGGCGGTAATGGTTGCCGGTCGGGGCGGCAGTACCGCCAAAGTGGAGACCGCTCCCGTGGCCACGTTGACCTCGGTGATGGAGTTTGCTCCGGCATCGGCCACGTACACGGTGTTTCCTGACACTGCCGTTGCATAGGGGTGCGAGTCGATGGCGCCCATGTACTGGGCGGGCGGCGCATTCTCAATAGCCGAAGCTTGCGCGAGGCATTCCGCACTGGCGTCCGGTCCGAAGCCGTAGTGCTGGAATCCGTCCGGGTTGGTGCTGCGCTCAAGGGTCGCCAGCTCCGCAACCGTCCTGACCTCACCACGGGCGTTGATGGACTTCAGGTAGCCCTCCAGTGCGGCTGGATCCCCTCCGCCGGCACCAAGGCTCTCCACGAAGAACGCCGTCTCTCCGCTCGTTTCCACACCGCCAACGCTCCAGCCCGGATTTGTATAGAGGTCCGTCAAAGGTTCTTGGCCGTGGCCATCGTCGTCGTCCTTAACGCGGCTGAGGGTGCCGGCGAAGGTCTGGGTGACCAGGACTGTCTCGTCGGCGCCGAGGGCCAGGCGCAGCGGGGAGACAAGCCCTTCGGCTAAAGTTTCCGGCGTGGATGGACTATCGGCGGCCGCTGCGGGGCTGGCCGGAAGAAGCATGGCCGCGACGGCCAGGCAGGCAAGCAGGGTGGTCTTTCTGTACATTGCATACTCCGGAGTTGAAGTGCACCCCGATGGCGGGGCCTGGCAATGAGACCAAAGTGAATGCGGACCTGAACTACCCCCATGGCTAGGCTAGTCCTGTAGCCGGACGAAGTGGCGGGCTTTTCCCCCCTAATGTGCCCCCTAATCCTCGCTCCGTGGCTAGGATCTAGCTATGACCCAGGCGAGCGATCAACATGACGCAACGCGGTACCTTGAACGCGCCGTGAAGCTGGCTGTCCGGAACGTAGCCGACGGCGGCGGACCTTTCGGCGCGCTGGTGGTGACCGCGGACGGGCGTGTCCATGAAGGCATCAACCGCGTCACCAGGGACAACGATCCAACGGCCCATGCCGAGGTGGTTGCCATCCGGGCGGCAGCCGCCGCCACCGCAAATTTCGATCTTCACGGTGCCGTGCTCTACACCAGCTGTGAGCCCTGCCCGCTGTGCCTGGCGTCGGCGCTCTGGGCAAGGATCGACCGCGTATATTTTGCCGCCGACCGCCATGGTGCCGCCGCGGCAGGCTTTGACGATGCCGTGTTCTACGACTATTTCAACGGGACCCGGCCTGATCTGCTGCCGGTCGCGCAAACGGAGGTTCCGACGGCGGACCTTCCGTTCGAAGCGTGGCGGAGCAACGCGAAACGCACCAACTACTGACACACCAACTATTGGCCCTCGTCCCTTGGCGGACGCGCCGGCAGGCGGCCCAAGCCTTCGACGAGTTCCTCCTGGCTGCCGCAGAGCGCGATCCGCACCCAGCCTTCGCCGATGGAGCCGAAGGCGGTTCCCGGCGCCAGAGCCACTCCTGAGTCCGCTAGGAACCGGCCGGTCCAGCTACGGACATCGCCGCCGCTCACATGGGATACATCGGCCCAGAGATAAAAGGCACCTTGTGCGCTCAGGAATCGGATTCCCTTGGTTTTCAGGACCGCGGAGGCAGCGTCCCGGTTGGCACGGTAGTGGGCATGCGCATCCCGCACATAGTCCTGCGGCCCGGTCAGCGCCGCGAGCGCGGCGTACTGCGACGGCGAGGCAACGCAGGACACGATCGACTCCATCACGTTGTTCATCTTCTGCTCCAGCCCCGGCGGGCAGACCAGGGCGCCGATCCTGAGGCCGGTGAGGCCGTACGTCTTGGAGAGGGTCAGCGAGGTGAATACCCGGGCCTCGCCGGGAAGATCGCTGTCGAACCGGGCAGGGCTGACGTGGGGAACATCGTAGGTGAAGGACTCATAGCATTCGTCGGAAATGATCCAAAGGTCATGCCTGCGGGCGAGCTCCACAAGGTCCCGGGTAAGGTCCTCGCCGAGGACTGCGCCCAGCGGGTTGGACGGCGAGTTCAGCATGAGCACGCGGGTCCTGCCGGTGATGAGCGCTTCGATATCCTGGATTCGGGGCTGGAAATCCTGCGCGGGGTAGAGCGGATAGCCCACGGGGACAGCATTCAGGAGCCGGCTGGTCATGGCGAACGTGGGGTAGCCGGGATTGGGGATGAGGATTTCATCCCCGGGCGAGAGCAGCAGGCTCATGGCAAAGTGCAGGCCCTGCTGGGCGCCGTCCACCACGTAGATGCGGTCCGCGCCGATCACGCTCCCCTTATGCTCACGGAAGCTAGCCGCAAAAGCTTCCCGCAGCGCCGGAATGCCGGCGTTCGGAGTGTAGTTAGTCTCGTCCCGTTCCAGGCACGCAATTCCGGCTTCCAGGACATGCCTCGGGAGCGGGAACCCCGGCTCGCCGATGCTCAGCACAATCGCCTCCGGGGTGCGCCACGCTGCCTCGGTGATCTCGCGGATCTGGTTGACGGGGACGTCGCGGACGTGCGCGGAAAGCTGCGGCATGTCTGCCATCCTAGCCGTCGGAATTCTCGGAAGGCAGGGTGGGCCGGGGCGGGAACAGCCGCCGATATACTGGGAAGCGTGCTTTCTGGACTGGTGATAGTGGACAAACCGCAGGGATGGACCAGCCATGATGTGGTTGGTCGGATGCGGCGTCTCGCCGGTACCCGGAAAGTGGGGCATGCAGGGACCCTGGACCCCATGGCCACCGGAGTCCTGGTGGTCGGCATCAACAAGGCCACGCGCCTGCTCACCTACATCGTGGGCACCTCCAAAACCTATACGGCAACCATCCGGCTGGGCCAATCCACCATTACTGACGACGCCGAGGGCGACGTCATCACCACCGCCAGCGCTGCCGCCATCGGCGATGAAGCGATTCACGACGGCGTTGCGGCCCTCACAGGGCAGATCCAGCAGGTGCCCAGCAGCGTCAGTGCCATCAAGGTCAACGGCGAAAGGGCCTATGCGCGGGTCCGGTCGGGCGAGGATGTTAAACTCGCGGCGCGCCCGGTCACCATCCACCGGTTCGAAGTGCACGGCATCAGGCGGGAACCCGGCAGCGCGGTGGTGGATATCGACGTGACGGTGGAGTGTTCCTCCGGTACCTACATCCGCGCCCTCGCCCGGGACCTGGGCGATGCGCTGGGCGTCGGCGGGCACCTGACTGCCCTGCGCCGTACCCACGTCGGCCCCTATTCGCTGGACCAGGCACGGACGCTGGAGCAGCTGGCCGAGGAACTCAACGTCCTGGAAATGTCCCAGGCCGCCCGTGCGCTAATGCCCAACAGGGAACTTACCGCGGATGAAACCACGGAGATCTCTTTCGGCCGGCGGATTGCGGCCGGCGCAGCCGCCGGGAGTCCCCAGGCCGCAACGGCGGAGCATCCTGCAGCGGCTTTTGCTCCGGACGGGAGCCTGGTGGCCCTGCTGGCGGATGCCGGCAGCTTTGCCAAGCCCGTCCTGGTGTTCGCGCCCAGCAACGCCACAGGCCAGGAGGCCTAGGCGTGGACGCGTATTTCTACATCATCCTGGCCGTCGGCCTGATCTCCAGCGGCATCTGCCTGGTGGCCGGCATCCTGAAAAGGGCCCCGAACGACGTCACTATTCTCTCCGTGGCCGCCGTTGAACTGGCATTGCTGGTGTACCTGGTGGGCTCCATCGTGAGGGTGATCAGCGGCGAACCCATCGCAGGCGAAGCCTGGGAGTTCTGGGGCTACCTGGTCACAGCCATGCTCCTGCCGCCGGCGGCCGTCTACTGGTCCATCCTGGAACGGACCCGCTGGAGCAACTTTGTCCTGGCCGCCGTCGGGGTGACCGCCCTGGTGATGGCCGCCCGAATGAACCAGATCTGGTACTAAGTGGAAGAAGCCCGCAACGTGAAGTCCCGCCCTGTGAAAGCACCCAATTCCGAAGCGACGCCGGACAAGGCAAGCGCGTCCGCCAAGGACACCCGCAACACAGGGCCCGGCCGGCTCCTGATCGCCGTGTACGCAGTGTTTGCCATTTCGGCCACAGCGCGCGCCGGGTACCAGATCCTTACTAAGTTCTCCGAGGCTCCGCTGGCCTATCTGCTTTCGGCGTTTGCGGCCCTGGTGTACGTGATAGCTACCGTGTCGCTGGCCAAGCCCGGCCGTACCTGGTTCAAGGTATCCCTGGCCGCCGTGCTAGTTGAGCTGGTGGGCGTGCTGGTGGTGGGTGCCCTCAGCGTTTTTGATGCCGTCCAGTTCCCGCACGAGACCGTCTGGTCCCTCTTCGGCCGGGGCTACGCCTTTATCCCGCTGCTGCTGCCGATCCTGGGCCTGGTGTGGCTTTACCGGCGGCGGCCCGGCAAGCGCCCTGCCACCGCCGGGGGATAGGAAGTCGGCCACCGGGTTTGCGGGTAATCTTAGAGAGTTCCGGCGCCGGGTCAGGTTCCGGAACATGTCAGTTGCAGGCAGTAAAAGGCGAGGGTGATGGTCTACATCTGGAACGATCCGTCCGAGGTCCCGGCGGACTTCGGTCCATCAGTTGTCACTTTCGGCAACTTCGACGGCGTCCATCGTGGCCATCAGCAGGTGCTGTCCCAGCTCATCCGCTCCGCCCGCCGCAACGGGACTAAGGCGGTGGCAGTGACGTTTGATCCGCACCCTGCCCTGATCCACCGCCCGGAGTCCGCGCCCGAGCTGATCATGGGGCTGCAGGACAAGCTGGATGCACTGGGGGAGCTCGGCCTTGACGCCATCCTGGTCTTGAAATACTCGCTGAACCTCGCCAGCCTCACCGCCGAAGAGTTCGTAGGACAGATCCTGGTGGACAGCCTCCACGCCAGCCACGTGGTGATCGGCCACGATGCCCGGTTCGGCCGTGGCAATTCAGGCGACCTTGAAACCATGAAGCAGCTTGGCGAAAAGTTTGCTTTCGACGTCCAGGTCATCAGCGAGTTCGGCTCCGAGGGCTACCCCCTGCATGACGACGACGGCGAGAACCGCCGCTGCTCTTCCACCTGGGTGCGGGAGGCGCTGAAGGAGGGCGACGTCGCCACGGCCGCGGCCGTGCTGGGCCGCCCGCACCGGATGCGCGGGGAGGTGGTGCACGGCGCCGCCCGCGGCCGTGCGCTGGGGTTCCCCACGGCCAATCTCGCCAGCAACGCCAGCGGACTCATTCCGGCGGACGGAATCTACGCCGGCTGGCTCGTTGACCAGGCCGGCACCCGCTGGCCCGCCGCGATTTCTGTAGGTTCAAATCCCACATTCGACGGCGTCAGCCGGCAGGTCGAGGCCCATGTGATCGACCGCCCGCACGAAGACGTGGAGGACTTCGATCTCTACGGCCAAACAGTAGTTGTGGAATTCGTGGCGAGGCTCCGGGGCATGGTGGCGTACCGTGGGCCGGAGGCGCTTGTTGACCAGATGCGCCTGGACGTGGTCCAGGCGCATGATCTCCTGGTCCGGCGCTGACCGGGATTCCCGGAAACCATCAGGAAAGGCAAGCACCGTGTCCGTTGAGAAGAACACTCGAAAACTGGACAAGGGCATCGTCCGTGACTTCAGTTCCCGGATGAGCTACGCGTCCTACCTGCAGCTGCCCACCCTCCTCAGTGCCCAGCAGCCGGTCAGCCGGCCTGAGCACCACGACGAGCTGCTGTTCATCATCCAGCACCAGACCACTGAGCTGTGGCTCAAACTGGTGCTGCACGAACTTCGAAGCGCGGCGGCCTGGTTCCGCGCAGACGACCTCGGTTCGGCGCTCAAGGGCGTCGCCCGCGTTAAGCACATCCAAAAAACGCTCACGGAGCAGTGGTCCGTCCTCGCCACCCTGACGCCCACCGAATACTCGCAGTTCCGCGGCTTCCTGGGCAATGCGTCGGGCTTCCAGTCCAGCCAATACCGCGCGGTGGAGTTTGTCCTAGGGAACAAGAACCGCAGAATGCTTCCAGTCTTCGAATCGGACCCGGAAGCACATTCCATGCTGGAGGAGGTGCTCAATGCCCCCAGCATCTACGACGAATTCCTCGCTTACCTGGCCAGGCAGGGCTATGACGTGCCGACGTCCGTCCTGGAACGGGACGTCACCCGGGCCCACGAATTCTGCCCGGAACTGGTGCCGCTGTTCAAGCACATCTATGAAAATGCGGCGGACAACTGGGCCGCCTACGAAGCCTGCGAGGAACTTGTTGACCTCGAAGACAACTTCCAGCTATGGCGGTTCAGGCACCTGCGCACGGTGCAGCGCACCATCGGCATGAAATCGGGTACCGGAGGTTCCAGCGGCGCCGCATTCCTGCAGAAGGCCCTGGAACTGACGTTCTTTCCTGAACTCTTCGCGGTCCGGACGGAGATCGGCCAGTGACACAGGAACACCGGCCAACCATGCAAGATCCCGACGGCGTTGCGCTCCTCGAGCGGGCAGCACACCTCGATGCCCAAGACCCCCTGGCAAGCTACCGGGACCTCTTCGTCGGAACGGATGCTGAGTTGTCCTACCTCGACGGCAACTCCCTGGGACGTCCGCTCCGGCGCACCATCACCGACATCGGCAATTTCATCCAGGACAGCTGGGGCAGCCGACTCATCCGCGGCTGGGATGAAGAATGGCTGGACCTGCCGCAGACCATCGGCGACCAGTTGGGCAGGGCCGTGCTGGGCGCAGCCCCGGGGCAGACCATCATCGCCGATTCCACCACTGTGGTCCTCTACAAGCTCATCCGTGCGGCGCTGGCCGGCGTGGACGACCCCGCCCGGACGGAAATTGTCCTGGACACGGACAACTTCCCAACGGACCGCTATGTTGTGGAGGGCATCGCCAGCGAGCAAGGCCTCAAGCTGCGGTGGATCGAAGCCGATCCGGCGTCCGGCGTGACTACCGAACAGGTGAGGCAGACAACCGGACCGGGCACCGCCGTCGTACTTTTAAGCCAGGTGGCCTACCGTTCAGGGTTCCTGGCCGATCTTCCGGCCATCACGGAGGCCGCGCACAGCGCCGGAGCCCTGGTGGTGTGGGACCTTTGCCATTCCGCCGGGTCCGTGGAGCTGGACCTGGACGGCGCGAATGTGGATTTCGCCGCCGGCTGCACTTACAAGTACCTCAACGGCGGGCCGGGCTCGCCGGCGTTCGCCTACATCAACAGCCGCCACCTGCCCACACTCCGGCAGCCGGTCTGGGGCTGGATGGGACGCAAGGATGCCTTTGAGATGGCTCGGGGCTACGAGCCGGCGCCCGGCATCCGGGGGTTCCTGAGCGGCACCCCGGCCATCTTCGGGATGCTGGCCATGCGCGGTACCTTGGACCTCATCGAAGACGCCGGGATGGCAGCGATCCGGGAGAAGTCGCTGAAACTCACCGCTTACGCAGTGGAACTGTTCGAAGAATGGCTCGAACCGCACGGTGTGCACTTGGCATCGCCGCGTGATCCGGAGCGGCGGGGGAGCCACATCACCCTGGACCATCCGGCCTTCCGCGACGCGACAGCGGCGCTGTGGGAGCAGGACGTCATCCCGGATTTCCGCGCACCGCAGGGCCTCCGGATTGGACTGGCGCCGCTTACCACCAGCTATGGGGAAGTCTTCCGCGGGATGGCCGCCATCAGGGAACAACTGCGGCCATAGCTGGGGCATAACTGGGGCATAACTGTCCGTAAGCGCCGCCATCCCTGGGCGGTTTCCAACCCTACGCGCGAGCCTCCACCACGCTGAAATTAGAAGGTATGCGTGGCCGCGGTGTTAATCTTGGGAACGTGCAAATACTTTGCTCCTTTGTTGGTGGCGCCGGTCATCTCGTTCCTCAATTTCCTCTGCTTCGGGTACTCGTCGATGCGGGCCACGACCTGACCCTGGTCGGCCGAGCTTCTGGAGCTCGGTCGGCTCCTGAGGGGATGTTTCGTCGGATGGAAACTCGGCCGGATCGTCGAGCCCGTATCAGCGATGAGATCTCTCCTTTGCTACCCGTGGATCGGGATGCTGAGGTGGCTGTTGTGGCTGAGTACTTCGCAGGCGATGCTGCGCGCCAGTCGGCTGAAGCGATCGAGGCGGTGATTTCGAGCACGGATTTGATTGTGTGCGATGAGCTGGACTTCGGGGCGATGGCCGCAGGTGCACGCGCGGGCGTTCCGGTCGTTATTGTATCTGTGATCGCATCGGGATCACTAGTGCGCGCGGATCGCGTCAGTGATGCGCTTGAGCGATTGCGCCTAGAACTTGGATTGTCAGAGCCCATTAGATACCAGGGCGACCTCTTTGTTGTTCCGTTCACACCGACCATGAGAGCTCCGGACTTTCCGGCCCCGGATCACGCAGTGTGGATGCGGCCTGATCGCGGGCTCAAGCCCGACCCGAACGGGTCGATCGTGGCAACCCTCGGAACCGAGTTCAATACCGAATCGGGCGATCTATTTGATCGGATTCTCGACGCACTCGCCGAAGTGGATGCTCCGTGCGTGGTAGCAGTTGGACGCGATCTCGATCCCGCCCGATTCGGGCCCCAACCATCGCATGTGCGTGTGGAGCAGTATGTCGACCTTGATGCCCTCGTCCCACGTGCCAGCGTCGTTCTGCATCACGGGGGTAGCGGGCTCTTCATGAGATCCGTCCTGGGTGGGGCCCCCCAGATCCTCTTTCCCATGGGAGCTGACCAGCCGTTCACCGCTGATCGTGTCCAGCACCTCGGTGTGGGATGTGTGCTCGACTCGCAGACTGCGGACTCGACCGTGATCAGGGAGCGAGTAGCGGCCTTGCGGGATGACGCGAAGATGCGTGACCGCGTCACAGCCCTACGAACAGAAACGCTCGCTCTTCCGGACCCGGCGGCTGTAGTCCGCAAGGTGGAGGCCCTCGTCACTAGCGCGCGCTAAGGGCATTTATCGTTTCCGGCCCGCCGAACGTCCCACAAGTCAACAGCGCTTTTCGTCAGTGGTGCGACGTTCGCTGGAAATCGCGCCGCCGTCATACGCGCCTCCATACCGGTCCGGGTACGGCTGTTTCGACAAGATTGCAGCGCTGCCGGTAAACTGAACGTTGGATCCGGCTGCAGTCCGTGGCGGCTGGTTCCTGCCATGCGTGGAATACCCTTGGATTCCGGAGGAATTCCGCGTTGGCAGACCCGGCAGTGAGTTACTGATTCGGGCCTCACGGCACATCTCTAGGAGTTATTGTGGCACTTGACGCCGCTGTAAAGCAGACCATCATCAAGGATTTTGCAACGTCCGAGGCCGACACCGGTTCGCCGGAGGTCCAGGTTGCAGTCCTGACCCAGCGGATCAAGGATCTGACTGAGCACATGAAGGTGCACAAGCACGATTACCACACCCAGCGCGGTCTGCTGGCCATGGTTGGTCGTCGCAAGCGCATGCTCACCTACCTCAAGAACACTGACATCGCCCGCTACCGTGCGCTCATCGAGCGCCTCGGCCTGCGCCGCTAGTCAGGCTTAAGGGGCGGCCCTTTCCTCGACGGAACGGGCCGCCTTCTTCAAAAGAAAACTAAACAGGAGGATCAACCGCATCACGCATTCGCGGTCCTCGGTAGTGATCCCCGGGAACGGCTTCGAAGACTGAAGCCCCGGCCCGTGGGTCTCGATCGATGACCGGGTGCAGTGCAGGCCAGTAGACAGATGCTGGACTGGGTTGATGCGGCTGGACTCCGTGAAACAAGAAACGGAGGTGACTCTCTTGGAGGGTCCCGAAATCCAGTTCTCAGAAGCAGTCATTGATAATGGCCGCTTCGGCAAGCGTGTAATCCGCTTCGAAACCGGCCGTCTTGCCAAGCAGGCAGCCGGCGCAGCCATGGTGTACATCGACGAAGACACCGCGCTGCTGTCCGCCACTACCGCAGGCAAGCACCCGCGCGAAGGCTTCGACTTCTTCCCGCTGACGGTTGATGTGGAAGAGCGCATGTACGCTGCCGGCCGCATCCCGGGCTCGTTCTTCCGCCGTGAAGGCCGCCCGTCCACCGAAGCGATCCTGGCCTGCCGCCTAATGGACCGTCCGCTGCGTCCCGCCTTCGTCAAGGGCCTGCGCAACGAGGTCCAGATTGTGGTGACCGTTTTGGCCATCAACCCCGACGAGCTCTACGACGTGGTGGCCATCAACGCCTCCTCCATGTCCACGCAGCTCTCCGGACTTCCGTTCTCCGGCCCCATCGGCGGCGTCCGCGTTGCCCTCGTGGCTGACGAGCAGGGTTCGCAGTGGGTCGCTTTCCCGAAGCACTCACAGCTGGAGAACTCTGTCTTCAACATGGTGGTTGCCGGCCGCATCGCGGGCGACGACGTTGCCATCATGATGGTTGAAGCCGAAGCAACGGACAACTCCTGGAACCTCATCAAGGAACAGGGCGCCACCGCCCCCACGGAAGAGGTTGTCTCCGAGGGCCTCGAGGCTGCCAAGCCGTTCATCAAGGCGCTTTGCGACGCCCAGGCCGACCTCGCCGCCCGCGCTGCAAAGCCCACCGTTGAGTTCCCGGTCTTCCTGGACTACCAGGATGACGTGTACGCCGCTGTGGAGGCCGCTGCCGCTGAGAAGCTGGCGGCCGTCTTCCAGATCGCCGACAAGCAGGAACGCGACGTTGCAACGGATTCGTTGAAGGACGAAGTCACTTCCTCACTCGCCGGCCAGTTCGAAGGCCGCGAGAAGGAGCTCTCTGCAGCGTTCCGCTCGGTCACCAAGCAGGTTGTGCGCCAGCGCATCCTCAAGGACCAGATCCGCATCGACGGCCGAGGCCTGACGGACATCCGCCAGCTCACCGCCGAGGTTGAGGTTCTGCCCCGCGTGCACGGTTCCGCGATCTTCGAGCGCGGCGAGACCCAGATCATGGGTGTGACCACGCTGAACATGCTCAAGATGGAACAGCAGATCGACTCGCTGTCTCCCGTGACGCGCAAGCGCTACATGCACAACTACAACTTCCCGCCGTACTCCACCGGTGAGACCGGCCGCGTCGGTTCCCCGAAGCGCCGCGAAATCGGCCACGGTGCCCTGGCTGAGCGTGCGCTCGTGCCGGTGCTGCCGTCCCGGGAAGAGTTCCCGTACGCCATCCGCCAGGTGTCCGAGGCCCTCAGCTCCAACGGTTCGACGTCGATGGGTTCGGTCTGCGCCTCCACGCTGTCCATGCTCAACGCAGGTGTGCCCCTGAAGGCCGCCGTTGCCGGTATCGCCATGGGCCTGGTTTCCGACCAGGTTGACGGCCAGACCCGCTACGCTGCCCTGACGGACATCCTCGGTGCCGAAGACGCGTTCGGCGACATGGACTTCAAGGTTGCCGGTACGTCCGAGTTCGTCACGGCCATCCAGCTGGACACCAAGCTCGACGGCATCCCGGCTTCCGTGCTGGCAGCAGCGCTGAAGCAGGCCCGCGAAGCCCGCCTGCACATCCTGGATGTCATCAACTCCGCGATCGATACCCCGGATGAGCTCTCCGAGTTCGCGCCGCGCGTCATCGCGGTCAAGATCCCGGTTGACAAGATCGGCGAGGTCATTGGGCCCAAGGGCAAGATGATCAACCAGATCCAGGAAGACACCGGCGCGGACATCTCCATCGAGGACGACGGCACGGTCTACATTGGCGCCACCAACGGTCCGTCTGCAGACGCAGCACGCTCCGCCATCAACGCCATCGCCAACCCGCAGGTTCCGGAAATCGGCGAGCGCTACCTGGGCACGGTCGTCAAGACCACCACCTTCGGCGCCTTCATTTCCCTCACCCCGGGCAAGGACGGCCTGCTGCACATCTCCGAGCTGCGCAAGCTTGCCAGCGGCAAGCGCGTGGACAACGTTGATGACGTGGTCTCCGTGGGTCAGAAGATCCAGGTCGAAATCACCAAGATCGATGACCGCGGAAAGCTGTCGCTGTCCCCCGTAGTGGCTGAAGAGGAAGGCGCCGGCGAAGCCGAGCCCGTTCACGCTTCCGTCGCGGCAGAGGGCGCTGCAGAAGCGGAGTAGTCCACTCACGCGGAGTAGCAGCTTCCGGCACACAGCAGAAAGCGGCGGGGCCGGTGGATGATCCACCGGCCCCGCCGCTGTTACGATGGCAGCCAGATTCGGCAGCCGCTCCCCGAAAGGCTTCAATGACTGTTGTACCCCTGCCGCTTGAGCAGAACCAGCCCGGCGACACCCTTGTGCACGGATCCGACGGCGGCTCCGTTGTCAGGCGTTCCGTGTTGCCCGGCGGCGTGCGGGTGCTCACCGAAGCGATGCCCGGGCAGCGTTCGGCCACTATCGGATTTTGGGTGGGCGTGGGGTCCCGTGACGAGGCTCCGGGACAGCACGGCTCAACTCATTTCCTGGAACACCTCCTGTTCAAGGGCACCAGACGCCGGACGGCGCTGGAAATCGCCTCAGCGTTCGACGAGGTGGGCGGCGAGTCCAACGCCGCTACCGCCAAGGAAAGCACGTGCTACTTCGCCCGGGTGCTGGACACGGACCTTCCCATGGCGATTGACGTGATTGCGGACATGATCACGGGTGCCGTCCTGGATCCGGCCGAAATGGAGCAGGAGCGCGACGTCATCCTGGAGGAAATCGCCATGGACAGCGATGACCCCACGGACGTGGCGCATGAAAATTTTGTGGCGGCCGTGTTGGGAACCCATCCGTTGGGCCGCCCCATCGGCGGCACGCCCGCCGCCATCAGGGCGGTGGCGCGCGATTCGGTATGGGATCACTACCGCCGGTACTACCGGCCCGACGAGCTGGTAATCACTGCCGCGGGAGGCCTGGAGCACGACGTCGTCTGCCGCCTTGTGGTGGATGCGCTCCACGCGGCCGGCTGGCCGCTTGAGCCCAGCGCCGCTCCGGTGGAGCGCCGCCCCACCGAACGTGCCGAGATCACCGGCACCGCTGGCCTGCACGTGGTCAAGCGCGCGGTGGAGCAGGCCAACATCATCATGGGCTGCCCCACGATCGTGGCGACGGATGAACGCCGCTACGTCATGAGCGTGCTCAACGCAGTGCTCGGCGGGGGAATGTCCTCGCGGCTGTTCCAGGAAATCCGTGAGAAGCGCGGACTGGTGTACTCCACGTATTCGTTCGCGTCCTCCTACGCTGACGCGGGCTACTTCGGCATGTATGCCGGGTGCACGCCCTCCAAAGTCCGCCAGGTGCTGGATCTGCTGGGGCTTGAGCTGGACAAGCTGGCTGAGGGCGGGATATCCGAGGACGAACTCCGCAAAGCGGTGGGTCAGCTCTGCGGTGGCATCGTGCTGGCACTGGAGGACACCGGCTCCCGGATGTCCCGCCTGGGCCGCGCCGAACTGGTGTCCGGAGAGTACCAGGACATCGACGAGACCCTCCGGCTCATCAAATCGGTCACGGCGCAGGAGGTCCAGGACCTTGCCAGGGAGCTGGCCGCAGCGCCCCGGACTGTCACCGTGGTGGGTCCGTTCGAAGAAAATGAGACGTTCGGTCTCTGACCGGGACGTCGGGAGGAAGCCATGAACCGTCCGCAGCCGGGCACAGTGCATGCAGTGCTGGAGAACTTCCTGGGGCATTGGCGCGGCACCACGCGCCTCGCTGCATCAGCCTGGGGGCCCGAGCGCACTGCCGACGCTGAAGTGAGCTATTCGCGGGCCGCCGGCGGTTATGCGGTGGTCCAGAGCTACCGGCACACAGAGGCTGACGGTACCCATTTTGAGGGACACGGTGTGTTCACCGTAGATCCCGACCACGATGAGGTTCTCTGGTATTACGTGGACAGCATGGGATCGGCTCCGGGCACTCCGGCCCGCTGCACCTGGGTGGACGGCGTCCTCCGGGTGGAGCGCCACAGCGACCGGGGGACCGCCCGCCATACCTTCCGCGTGGACGGAGGCGTACTCCGCCACACCGCCGAATTACGCCTGGACGACGCCCAGGACTACGTCCCGTTCATGACGTCGGAGTGCCGCCGCGCCTGACCCACGTCCGGACTCACAGAGGGCGAACGGACACCTGCAGCCCCCGGGTTACCAAGTCTCAGCGCGAAACGGACACCGTGGTGGTGAAAATCCGCCGGTCAGCTCTCTGATTCCATAATCCTGGTCAGCGGCGCCCCGTTCAGGGCAGGCGAAGCGGCAGGAGAGTTCCACACGTTGTCCTGCAGATTGGCCAGCAACTTCTCTGCCTGGCCGCGTTCGGTGAAATCGAGTTCCACCACCACATAGTGGGAATCGCCGACGGGCCGGCCGATGCGATGGGCGACCACGCCGGAGCGGGCGCGATTCACCGGGTCCCGGTCGAAGGCCGCTTTCCACATGCCGAAGTCCTTGATTCCGTGCTCGATCTGCAGCGTAAACATTCCAGATTCTCCTTAGAAGTTGGCCAGCTGTCGAACCGGAACAGTACCGGTTCCACGGCCTTTGGTACTGCTCACCGTAGGCGCAGTCCACTTCAAGCGATATCCCAGAAATCTGGAAGACGGGCCTCGACGTGCTGGCTGTCCAGCCGGAGCGCATACTGGGTGAATGACCACAGGCTGGGCGTTGAACCGGAGCCTTGAGCGCGTCCGGCTTCTCAGCGATTCACTCTTGGATCATCGGGCATTGCGTGCAGGAGTGCTCAAGGAGCTGGGCCGAATGTTGCCTTTCAGCGCGTGCGTCTGGCCACTTTCCGACCCTGCAACAGCAACAGGAATTTCGCCTTTGGCACGGATTCCATGCCCGGAGGAACTCCCCCTCCTCATCCGACTGAAGTACTTGACACCCATGGGCAGGTGGACGCGGTTGGCCGAGAGCGCCTCTCCCGTGGCATCGCTGCTCCAGGCCAGCAATGGAGAACCGTCGAAAAGTCCGGTCTGGGATGGGGTGCTGAAACGCCACGGGGTCTCTGATGTCCTGTTCACCGTATTTGCGGACAAGCATGGGTGTTGGGGGTGGCTCGACCTATGGCGGGAGCCGGCGCAGGGCGCGTTCACGGCCAGCGAAATGGCCTACCTGGCAACAGTGACGAATGAAGTGACGCCCGCGCTGCGGCGGTCCATCGCCAGACAGTTCGGCTTGGAAGCGACTGCGATACCATCCAGGCGGGACGCTCCGCTGAAAAGCCCGCGGATTGGACAACCTACAGTCAGCGAGTCGCGAAGAAGCGCTCCCACCGATGACCTCCCGGAGCAGGCCGTGCTGACGCTGGACGCCGACATGGCCGTGATAGGGGAGACCGCGTCCGTGAGGGATTGGCTGGACCTACTTCAGCCCGGTCCGCGGCCCTATCAGGGAGTTCCGGCAGAGGTCCTGAACGTCGCTGCACAATTACTGGCACGTGAGGCGGGAGTGGATGATCATCCAGCTGCGGCGCGGGTGCACATCGGTTACGGCAAATGGGCCATCCTCCGGGCAAGCCGGATGGATTCGGCAGCCCCGGGTGGCACTCCACCATTGGCCGTGACCATCCAGGAATGCCCGCCCGAGGCGAGGCTGGACATCTTTGCGAGGTGCTTCGGCCTGACACCCCGGCAGAGGGAATTACTGGAGCTCGCGTTTGCTGGTGCGAGCACAGCGGCCATGGCAGCGGCCCAAGGAACAGGCGCCTATACCGTCCAGGACCAGTTCAAACAGATATTCGAAGTCTGTGGAGTCCGAAGCCGCGCATCACTGCTCGCCATGGCGCTGGGAGTCGTCGCTGGCGTGTCCAGCCCGCGACAGCACGAGTGACAGTCCCGGGCAGCTTCCAGTGCTGCAGCCGTCTCCCAAGGACTCCAGCTACCAAGCGGTGGCCAAAGTCCTCTAAGACACTCCGGTGGCTATGCCTCATTCGCGAAGGGATCTTCGGGCAGGGGCAGGGGTAGGTTCTAGGAATTCGTGGCTCGGATCTGAACGCAGCGGCTGGTTCTGGATGATGGCGGGCCAGTGGGGAGGTTCCCAGTCTTGGTGTTCACTGTGGTAGCGGCGCCCGGTGGGGGAAATCCAGCCGGGTGGTTCGTTGGGTCTGGCTCCGGTGGGTGTCCAGCTTGTTGTGTGTTTCAGTCGGTGGTGTTTACGGCAGGGCTGGCCGAGGTTGGTGATCCCGGTGGTGCCGCCGACGTTCCAGGCGAGGAGGTGGTCTGCTTCGTTGTCGAGGGAGTGGTTGCTGCAGCCGGGGAAGGGGCACTTGCCGTCGCGCAGGCGCAGCCATTGGCGCATGGCCTTGGGGATGCGGTAGCTGGTTCGCCCGATCTCCAACGGCGCCCCATCGCGGGGGTCGGTCAGGACCCGGTGGAAGGAATCAGCCCCGTCGGCGACAAGGCGGCGGGCCATGGATGGTGGGATGGGTCCGTAGCCGTCCAGGATGGCTGGTTCGTCGGTGAGGCCCAGCAGCGAGAACACCGGAACCGTTATGAGGACCTGCGCGGCCGGTGACGGCACCCCGCCAGGGCCGACCCCGCCAATGGTGCTGTTCTCCGCCGTTGGGTGAGCCGTGCGTAGGCCGGAAACGGATTCGCCGCCGGCGCGGAGGAGCCAGGTCGCGGCGGTGTCGGCGCGGAGCTGGGTGAGCGTCCTGTCCTCGGTCGGGCCTTGGAGGGCTCGCGCGGCGGCGGTGGCCCGGTTCCAGATCCCGGCGGCGGTGTCGGCGGGCAAGTAGGCGGAGAGCCAGGCCATGCCGTCGCGGTCCGGGGCGTACTCGAGCCGCCTGTCCTGGGCGCCTTTGGTGTGCCGTTTTTCGATGCTGTCCTGGTGGTGGCGTTCCCGCCAGGTCCTGGCCTTGTGCCGGAACCGGGACGGCACGAGTTCTCCTGCGGGGCCGCCGCGGGCGGGGTTAGGGGCGTCTGGGTCCAGGAAGTGGGCCTCCAGTGCCGCGGCGCCGGCGGGGTCCAGGGTGGTGGTTTCGTCGACCATTGCCTGGGCGTGCTGCCACGAAATCGTCCCTGCCTGCAATGCAGCGAGAGTCAGGGGCAGCGAGGCTGTCAGTTCGTGGGATTCGGACAGGAGTGCCCCGGCGGTGCGTTCACTGACGGTCATAACGCATGCGACGACCTCGGCGACGATGGCCATCTCCTGCGCGGTGCGTTCCTGCGGCAACGCCTCCGGCGCCGCCATAGCCCGTGTGGTGCCGGCGAACCCGGCTGCGGCGCGCACTACCAGGGCTGCCGTCTTGGCTTGCAGCCGGGCAGCCTCCGCCAGGATCTCCAGCCAGTCATCAGCCTGTTGCCGCAGTAGATCAACACCAGACCCGCCCCCGGGCCCCTTCCGGCGGACAATCGCACCCACGGCAGCGACGGAAGCCTCGATGGCCTCCTGCACCTCTACTGCTGCCGTGTTCTCCATACCCACAGCATCCCAGGAGCCTCCGACAATAACGGCGCAGCAGATGGCCTATGTGGATATCCTCCGACCAACCGGGCGTGCCAGAGGTTGCTAGCCCCCGGCAAAGGGCGGCAGGATATCAACCACGTCGCCGGGATTTAACACAGTGGTGTGGTCCCGCACGGCGACTTCATTGAGCAGGAAACTGCTCCGTGACAGGATGCGCGGCAGGGGAGGGGTGCCCAGGGGCGGTTCCGGACGTTCCACTCCCAGAACGGTCTGCAGCAGGTCCGCCACGGTGGCTCCCGAAGGCAGCTCGAAGCGCTCCTCTTCCACACCCGCGGCGGCGCGTGCCGCAGCGAAGTATCGTACGTTCAAAAAGTCAGCCTCCGATGGCGCTCATGCTGCGGTCCGGCTGGACGAAGTCCGGGGCGTCAAGTCCTACGTGGTCCATGCCGTGGGCCTTGGGCTTGACCCACATGGCATCCTGCCATCGTTCGGCCAGGGCATCGTCGCTCGCGCCTGTACGCAGGAGCTCGAGGAGATCAAATTCCTCACGGGAGAACAGGCAGCTCATGATCTTTCCCTCGGCGGTGATCCGCGTTCGCCGGCAATCGGAACAGAACGGCTCCGTGACGGAGGCGATGATCCCTACGGTTCCCAGTACGGCTCCCTGGGCGTCGTCGGACCCGGCCATCCGGCGTCGTACCTCAAAGCGTTCCGCCGGTGCTCCGTCGCGGGCGCGGGGGTCCGGGCTCAGCACATAGTCCACAGAAAGCAGGGAACGGATCTCGGCTGCCGTGATCATGTTCCGCCGCGTCCAGCCATGGTCAGCGTCAAGCGGCATCTGCTCAATGAAACGCAGCTCGTAGCCCCGGTCCAGCGCCCAGGCGAGCAGGGAAGGCGATTCGGCGTCATTGATGCCCCGCATCAGCACGGCGTTGAGCTTGACGGGGCCCAGCCCGGCTGCCCACGCAGCGTCCACCCCCGCCAGCACCCGGTCCAGGAAAGGCCGCCGGGTCAGCTTGGCGAAGGTCTCCTCATGCAGGGAGTCGAGCGAGACATTGATGCGCGTGAGGCCAGCGGCCTTCAGCGCGGCCGCCTTTTTGTCCAGGCCCACGCCGTTGGTAGTCATGGAGATGGGCAACTCCGGGTGGTTGCTCCGGATAGCGGCGATGATGCCGGCCAGGTCGGCCCGGACCAAAGGCTCACCGCCGGTCAGGCGCAGTTCGCGCACGCCCAGAAGGTCCACGCCGATCCGCACGATCCGCACAATCTCTTCGGCGGACATGACAGCCTGCTTGGACAGCCACTCTAGCCCTTCGGCAGGCATGCAATAGGTGCAGCGGAGGTTGCATTTGTCCGTCAGGGACAGCCTCATGTCCGTAGCGCGGCGGCCGTAGCGGTCCAGGAGTCCCGGTGGCGCGTCCGCGGGCCGGGCGGCAGGCAGCGCGCCAGGACCGGAACCTCCACGGGGTTGCGGCATGCCTAGCTGAACACTCATGAATTCAGGCTACGCCACCTTTGGCCCCGGCATCACGCCCATGACGCCGGTGAATCTTACGGAAGTCCAACGGTAGCGCCCGTCACCTCCAGGATCGGTGCCGCCGCGCTCCGGCGAACCTATGCTGGAGGAGTGAACAGGTCCCAACCGCCACAGGAAAAGGCCGACGTCGGCAACCGCCGCATTCTTCTCGTCGAGGACGAGCAGATTATCGCCGGAGTGGTGCGTGACTACCTTTTGCAGGCAGGCTTCCAGGTGGACCTGGCCAAGGACGGCTTCACCGCCCTTGAGCTTGCGGCATCCAGGCACCCGGACCTGATCATCCTGGACCGGATGATTCCAGGACTTGACGGCGTGGAGGTCTGCCGCAGGCTCAGGAGGTCCACCGCAGTTCCGGTGATCATGCTCACGGCCCTTGGCACGGAGGACGACAGGATCCTGGGCCTCGAAGTGGGCGCCGACGACTACATCACCAAACCGTTCTCGCCACGGGAGCTGGTGCTGCGGGTCAGGTCCGTGTTGCGCCGCAGCCTGCAGGAGTTCAGCCCTGAGCCACCCGTTGAGGTGGCAGGCTTCGAGCTGAATCCCGCGGCGCGTAGGGTCATTCATCGGGGCGTGGTGCTGTCCCTGACCACCCGAGAGTTCGACCTCCTGGCATTCCTTCTCCGGCGGCCCAACCAGGTGTTCAGCCGCGAGGACCTCATCAAGGCTGTGTGGGGGTGGGACTTCGGTGATCTTTCCACGGTCACAGTCCATGTCCGGCGGCTGCGGGAGAAAATTGAAAACGACCCCAGGCATCCAGCCCTCCTGAAGACCGTGTGGGGTGTGGGGTACCGGCTGGATGTGCCGGCTACACCGGACACTGAAACCCCGGAAAATGAGAACACCGGAACCAGCGTTGCCGCACCTGCCCTGAGCGAGGCCACCGATGCAAGGGAATGACCTTTTCGCCATCGTCAGCTGGGCACTTTTGTGGGCACTCGTCATCGGTGCGGCGGCACTGCTGGCCCTGAAGGTTCTGAAGCGAGCGTCGTTCGCCGTGCAGATTTGCGTGGTGGTGCTGGCTACCGTAGCCGTCCTGACCGCCGGAATCGTCACCGCTGTCAGCGCCATGTTCATTTCCGCCAGGGACGTGGAAGTCCTGTGGTACATCCTGGCCATTGCCTCCGCTGTGGCCGTTGCTATCGCTCTGATACTCGGGGCACGGGTCTCGAGGAACGCTCACGCGCTGTCCGTGGCGGCGCGAAGCATCGGCCGGGGTGAAAGCCCGGCCGTGGCAACGTCAGTGATGGGGTCGGAGTTGACCGCGCTTGCCAGCGAACTGGAACTCAGCAGCCGCCGGCTGGAAGAATCCCGGGAGCGGGAGGCCGCCGTCGAAAAGTCACGCAGGGAGCTGGTGTCATGGATATCGCACGATCTCCGCACACCGCTTGCCAGCATGCGTGCCATGGCGGAGGCGCTGGAGGACGGCATGGCCGGCGATCCGTCCGCGTACCACCGCAAAATCATCGCCCAGACGGACCAGATGGCTGTAATGGTGAACGACCTCCTGGAGCTGTCCAAGATCCAGGCAGGTACGCTGCGGCTCAATGCCGAACCCCTGGATCTTTATGACCTGGCCAGTGACGCACTCGCCGATTTGGCGCCTCTCGCCGCCCGGCGCAACATCAAGCTCGACGGCGGCGGCCAGCGTGAGAGCCTGGCCCTCGCTGATGGACCCTCCGTGGGGCGGGCAGTCCGCAACGTTGTCCTGAATGCGATCCTCTACAGCAGTCCCGGATCGAACGTCACAGTCACCGTAGGCAGCGGCCACGGCAGCGCGTCTGTGACCGTTACGGACGGCTGCGGTGGAATTCCGGCGGAGGATCTCCCGCACCTTTTCGAGACAGGATGGCAGGGAAATCCCGCCCGCCGGCGCACAGGGGACGGGGACCACCCAAGGGATGACCGTTACAGTGGCGCCGGAGTGGGCCTGAGCATGGTGGCCGGAATAGCTCGCGCCCACGGCGGAGGCATCAGCGTCGAAAACGTCGACGGCGGCTGCCGATTTACGCTCCGGCTCCCGGCGGATGGGAACGCCGCCGCTTCCGATGCGCTCCCGGATCAAGCCGAGAGGCCGGGGACGTACCATGCTGCGTGACACAGGGAACCGGTTGACCAGGAGCCATGACACCAAGAGCCGCGACACCAAGGTCCATGACACCAAGCCCTCGATGACAAAGAAACGGTGGGCGGCGGCATCCGGGATAGCGGCCGCGGGAAGTGGCGTGGTTCTGGGGGAACTGCTGGCTGGCTGGGTCAGCCCGTCGTTGTCACCCATGACAGCGGTTGGCGGAGCCGTAATCGACGCCGTTCCGCCTGCCCTCAAGGACTGGGCCATCGCGCTGTTCGGCACCGCCGACAAGGTAGCCCTGCTGGCAGGGATGGTGCTGGTCATCGCTGCCGCGGCTGCCCTGGCCGGCGTCCTGGAACAGCGAAAGCGGTTTGCCGGTGTCGTGGTAGTTGGGATCTTTGGGCTGGCGGGACTGGTTGCGGTCCTGACCCGCGCGCAGGTGACTCCCAACGCCGTCGCGGTACCGCTGGTGGCCGCTCTGATCGGGATGGTTCTGCTGCGACAGCTGATCCGCCGGCTCCAGGAGTGGAAGACTCCGGCGGCGGAAACTGATGACTTGCCGGCCCGCCGCGCCTTCCTCCAGCTCTTTGCAGGCGGTGCCGCCGTCACGGCGGTGGGAGGGATGCTCGCGGCTGTCTGGCGCGGTGCGGCGGCCGGTATCAGCGACGCCCGCGAACGGCTGCGGCTCCCAGCCGCCCAGTCAGGGGCACCGGCCATTCCAGCCGACGCTGAGGTCGCACTGGATGGCATGCAGCCGCTGGTCACCCCCAACCGCGATTTCTACCGGATAGACACAGCCCTTACCGTGCCTGCCATTGATCCGAACGCATGGGTGCTGCGGGTGACGGGCATGGTGGAAAAGGACATCGAGCTGACGTTCTCTGAGCTCCTGGCCAAACCAATGACTGAACGGCACGTAACCATAGCCTGTGTCTCCAACGAGGTGGGCGGAGACCTGATCGGCAACGCCAAGTGGCTGGGCTGGCCCGTCCGGGAACTGCTGGCCTTGGCCAGGCCTCTGGCTGGGGCGGACATGGTGCTTTCCCGGAGCTCGGACGGGTGGACCGCCAGCACCCCGCTGGACGTGCTCACGGACAACAGGGACTCCCTGCTGGCAGTAGGGATGAACGGCGAACCGCTGCCGCAGGAACACGGGTTCCCTGTCCGGCTGGTGGTCCCGGGCCTCTACGGATACGTCTCAGCAACTAAATGGCTCACGGAACTCAAAGTGACGACGTTCGCGGACGACACCGCCTATTGGACGCCGCGTGGCTGGTCAGCCCGTGGACCCATCAAGATGTCGTCCAGGATCGACGTGCCGCGCCGAGGCAGGGCCGTGACTGCAGGAACAGTGATGTTCGGTGGGGTGGCCTGGGCCCAGCACACCGGGATCGGGAAAGTGGAACTGCGAGTCAACCGCGGCCCGTGGCAGGCGGCTGACCTTGCCACCGCGATCTCCCTCGATACCTGGTACCAATGGAAGCTGGGCATCGATCTCACACCCGGTCAATACGAGGTCCAGGTCCGCGCCACGGACCTCACCGGCGAGCCCCAGCACGAAGAGCGCCGGCCTGTTGCGCCGGACGGGGCCACCGGCTTCCACACGATTAGAGTTGACGTGAAAACCTGATGGCAACCGAAAGCAGGACCATGCACAGCCCTCCGCACCAGCACGGCCACGCTTCCACCCAGGCTTCCACCCAACCTGCGCACTCCGGCCCTGCCCACGCTGACCACTCAGTCGCCAGGCACCGGGCCGCAGTGGCTGAGCTGCTGACGGGCCTGCGCTCCGCGGACCGGACCGAAACGCTGCCCCTCCACGCGGTCCTCGGCAGGGGGCTTGCCTATGACGTCAGCGCGCCCATCAGCCTCCCACCCTTTGCCAATTCCCAGATGGACGGCTTTGCCGTCAACAGTGCGGACATTCCCGACGGCGGTGCGGACCTGCCGGTGGCGGACCCCCTTCCGGCAGGTGCCACGCCAGCGGCATTGGAGTCCGGCACAGCCGCCCCCATCATGACGGGCGCGATGATCCCGGCAGGTGCGGACGCCGTCGTCCCCGTGGAGCGGGCGGTGCCGGACAGGTTCCCGGTTCCCGGCGCTGAAGCAACTGTGTGGCTGCCGGCCACGGCGGCCGGGACATTCGTGCGTTCCGTGGGCAGCGATGTCCCGGCGGGGGAGCTGGCGCTGGCCGGCGGAACTTTCCTCGGGCCCGCGCAGCTTGGATTGCTGGCAGCCCTGGGTATCTCCGAAGTCAGGGTGCACAAGCCGTTGACGGTCCTCCTGGTCACCACTGGAGACGAGGTGGTTGAACCGGGCCAGCCTCTTCCCGCGGCCAAGATCTACGATGCCAACGGCACCTTGCTGGAGAGTGCCATGCGGCAGGCGGGCCTGAACGTGCTTCGCACAGGGATCTCAACAGACCGGCCGGAGGAGCTTCGTGCCCTTCTGCATGCCCACGCACCGGCCGTTGACCTCATGGTTACCACCGGCGGCGTCAGCAAGGGCGCCTATGAAGTTGTGCGCCAGGCCATGGACGGCCAGCAGGCAGAGTTCCGCCACGTGGCCATGCAGCCGGGCGGCCCGCAGGGAATCGGCACGTTCGACGCCGTCCCGTTCCTGGGGTTCCCCGGGAACCCGGTCAGCTGCCTGGTCTCCTTCGAAATGTTCCTCCGGCCCGTTCTGGCCGAACTTTTCGGCTCGCCTGCGCCGCGGACCCCGCTCCGTGCCAGGCTTGCCCACGGACTCACTTCGCCCGGACACAAGCACCAGGTCCGCCGGGGCAGTCTCCAGGCTGACGGAACCGTCCGCTTGGAAGGCGGCGAAAGCTCGCATCTGATGCACGCGCTGGCAGGTTCAAATGCGCTGGTGCACGTGCCCGAAGGGGTCTCCGCGCTCGCGGAGGGCGACGAGGTGGAAGTATGGATGTTGTGAATGCAGAACAGAGCCCGTCCGAGCTGACGCACCTGCGCCGGGACGGCACCGCCCAGATGGTGGATGTGTCGGCGAAAGCCGAAACCACCCGCGAAGCCACCGCCACAGCCACTGTGCGCACTACCCGCGAAGTACTGGGGCTGCTGGGCTCCGGTGGCCTGTCGAAGGGGGACGCCCTGGCGGTGGCCCGGGTAGCAGGCATCATGGCCGCGAAAAAGACCCCCGAACTGATCCCCCTGTGCCACCCGTTGCCGCTGTCCAAGGTGACGGTGGACTTCGAGCTCGCAGCCGATTCCGTGGCCATCCTGGCCACGGTCAAGACCCGCGGTGTCACGGGAGTCGAAATGGAAGCGCTGACCGCTGCCTCAGTAGCCGCCCTGAGCGTGTACGACATGATCAAGGCCGTGGACAAGCACGCCGTGCTTACCGATATCAAAGTGCTGGCCAAAAGCGGCGGCAAGAGCGGGGACTGGACGCTATGAGCGGCACCACCGAGAGCATCCTGAATCTGCCTGAACCGCACCGGCATGGGGATGTGCAGGGGCGGAAGGCCGGAGTGGTCATCGCCTCCACCAGGGCCGCGGCGGGCATCTACCAGGATGAAACCGGCCCCATCATCATCGACTGGCTCACCGAGCACGGCTTCGAAACCTTCCCTGCCATGGTGGTTCCGGACGGTGAGCCCGTAGGCGCGGCGGTGCGTGCGCTCCTGACCCAGCATCCCGCCGTCGTGATCACCAGCGGAGGAACCGGGCTCAGCCCGGACGACCGGACCCCTGACGTGACGATGCCCCTCCTGGACCGGGAAATCCCGGGAATCATGGAGGCGATCAGGCGTGCCGGAGCTGCCAAAACCCCGCTGGCTGCGTTGAGCCGCGGTTATGCCGGGGCATCGGGGAAGACCTTCATTGTTAACCTGCCAGGATCACCCAAGGGAGTGATGGACGGGCTGTCCGTCCTGGACCCGGTGATCGGGCACCTGTGCGACCAGCTGGAGGGCGGCCATGGGCACTGAATCCGTTTTTGAGGTGGTCCGCGCGGTCCTGAGCGCAGAGCCCATCTCCGTGGACCAGGCCATTGCGGCCGTGGAATCGGAGACGGCCGGGGCTGTGGTCAGCTTCAGTGGAGTGGTCAGGAATCACGACGGCGGCAAGGCAGTCGAGCGGCTCAGCTACAGCGCGCACCCCACGGCCCATCAGGTGATGGCCGACGTCGTTGCGCAGCTCGCGGCGGAGCAGGAGGGTGGCGAACAGGACGCCGGAGGGTCCTCCACGCAGCCAGTGCGAATCTGGGCGGCGCACCGGATCGGCGTGCTGGAGATCGGGGACCCGGCGCTTGTTTGTGCCGTGTCAGCCGCGCACCGCGGCCAGGCCTTTGCCGTCTGTGCGGAGCTGGTGGACCGGATCAAGGAACAGGTGCCTATCTGGAAGGAACAGTTCTTTGCCGACGGCACCGTTGAGTGGGTAGGCGCGGGCGGCTGACTGCGTTGCGCGGTTGATCCGGTGCTGCGCACGTGATCCGGTTACGCGATTGCGGGGTAATGCACAGCCGCCGGTTCCGTCCCGTCCCCGGCCCGACGGTAGGGTTAACGGCATGACCGAACAACACCCCGCCTCCAGGCTCGTAGCTGTGCTGGGCGCCAACGGACGCATGGGCGCCGAAGCCGTGAAAGCCGTTGAAGCCGCCCCCGACCTGAAGCTCGTCGCCGCACTGGGCCGCGGTGATTCGCTGGACCGGCTAGTGTCGTCCGGGGCCCAGTACGTGGTGGACCTGACCGTTCCGGAAAGCACCGAAGCAAACGTCCGGTTCGCCGTCGAACATGGCATGCACGCCGTGGTGGGAACCACCGGCTGGGATGCCTCCCGGCTGGCCGGCCTTGAATCGCTGCTGTCCCAACGCCCGGACACCGGCGTGCTGATCGCGCCCAACTTCGCCCTCGGTTCCGTGCTGGCGTCCGCGTTTGCCGCCAAGGCCTCCAAGTACTTCGAGTCCGTGGAAATCATCGAGCTGCACCACCCGGACAAGGTGGATGCTCCTTCCGGCACTGCCGTCCGCACCGCCCAGCTCATCGCCGCGGAGCGCGCCGCCGCGGACGTCCCGCCGAGTCCCGACGCCACCACCAGCGAACGCTCCGGTGCGCGGGGTTGCGAGGTGGACGGGGTCCGCGTGCACAGCGTCCGGCTGCGTGGCCTGGTGGCCCACCAGGAGGTGCTGCTTGGCGGACCGGGGGAGCAGCTGACGCTCCGCCACGATTCCTTTGACCGTGCTTCCTTTATGCCTGGTGTGCTGCTTGGCGTGCGCAACGTTGCCGCGCACCCGGGACTCACGGTGGGCCTGGACGGCTACCTGGACCTGGGACTCTGATCCATGGGCGACTTCCTGGCCGCGGGCCGGAAAAACCGCACCAAGATCTGGGTGGGAGCCGTGACGCTCCTGCTGGTCTTTTACCTGGTGGTGTCCTTCCAGCGGTCCATCCTGCTGCTCCTGGACAACAACCCGGCGGCCAAGGCCATCGGCGCCGCCTACCTGGTCCTGCCCGTGATCGGTGCCTGGGCCATGATCCGGGAGTTGATGTTCGGCGCGCACACCGAACAGATGGCCAAGGTCCTCGAAGCCGAGGGTGGATTGCCGGTGGACGATCTGCCGCGCACTCCCGGCGGACGGATCGTGCGCTCCGCAGCGGACCAGGAATTCGAAAAATATCGGGTCGAAGCTGAAGCCGCTCCTGGTGACTGGCGTTCCTGGTTCCGGCTGAGCTGCGCCTACGACGCCGCCGGGGACCGCAAGCGCGCCCGCGCGTCCATGCGTGACGCCGTCCGTCTCTTCCGCAGCAAGGTTCCTGCCTAGCCGCTGAGCACGATTCTTCCCTGACGGCCCAACTGGTTCGCCCCATGGCCCAGCCATTCCAGCGGGCCCCTCCATTTCAGCAAGACAAACACCATGCCAACAACGATGGCCGTTGCGGCGTGGGCAAAGTACATACCGTCCTGGGTCCAGCCGGCGGGCAGCGGCTTCAGGTAGAACCCTGCCACCACCCACACATGGACGGTATATAGCGTCAGCGTCATGGCGCCCGGCCCGCGCAGGGGGAGCAACAGGTCAAGGTCCAGCCAGTCGGCCAGCCTGCCGAGCAGGAGGCACGCGCCCACCACGGCCGCTGCCACCGCGGAAGTGTGAATCAGGTCAAGCGTGGTTGCGGAGTGTGG
This sequence comes from Arthrobacter pascens, assembly GCF_030815585.1. Taxonomy (NCBI): domain Bacteria; kingdom Bacillati; phylum Actinomycetota; class Actinomycetes; order Micrococcales; family Micrococcaceae; genus Arthrobacter; species Arthrobacter pascens. The sequence continues at coordinate 2,814,750 of NZ_JAUSWY010000001.1, read as the reverse complement.
CGCCGCGGATGCCAGCCACCACCACGACCCTTCCTGCTGCACCCCGGTGAGGTTGACCTGCAGCACACTGTCCAGGGGATAGTTCGGGGCGTTCAGCACGTCCTGGAGCGCAGCCCTCCCGCCCCAGCTCTCCATTGCCGCCGTGCCCAGGGCTTTGGCCAGGACGGCCAACACCGTCCCGCCTGCAAGCAGAAGCACCGGAACAGTCGCCTTCGTGAGCGCCAGCCGGCCAATGACCAGGCCTACCAACAGATATGACAGCCACTGGAACACCGGGTAGACGCCGGTAAAGAACAGGTCTCCGAGCAGCTGGGACGGCGTTAAGAGGTCCTCCCATTTCGGATTGTGCCCGAGCTTCAGGGGCGGGTAGGACGCCATGAGCCAGGGCCGGAGCAGGTAGGCAACCACCGGGGATACCAGGATCCAGCCGGCAGCCCACGCGCACAGGGGCTTCAGCTTCAGGCCCAGAAATGGCAGGACGCACAAAAACAGCACCGCGTAATGCACCAGGATGATCGCCAGGTTGACTTCCATCCCGCCAAGGGTCAGGCCGACGGCGGCGATCACCCCTGCGCGCAACGCGATGCCACGGCGGGCCGCTCCCAGCGCCCTTCCTTCAGCCGGCATCTGCTTTCCCGTTGAAAGGGCCAGTCCGATTCCGGCCAGTACGGCGAACAGGGCGGCTGCGCGTCCGGAGAACGTGAGGCCGATCCAGGTGGGGGTGAGGCTGGCGTTTGACTCGAAGGTGGGGAGCAGATGCGTGGCCATCATGCCCAGGAGGGCAAGCCCCCGGGCCGCATCAATGCCGCGGAGGCGGTCCGTGGCCGACGAGCTTCCGGGCGCCCTGGAGGGTCTAGCCATGGCACGCGAGGTCATGACCCGATCGTCTCACACCAACCTTCGGACAGGCAGGCAAGATGACCTCACGGGGCAGCAGCGTGGCTTTGGAACCTTGTATTCGAATATATGTTCGAATACAATTGTCGCCATGCAGACTCCTTCACCCCGGGTTCCTTCACCCCGGGTTCCTTCACCCCGGCTCCCATCGCAGCGGCTCCCGTCAGAGAGTCTGCCCCAAACAGAGGTGCCGGCAACTGGCGGACCCGCGCGGGCTGCCCAGGACGCCGGCGGTGGTCCGCCGCAGCCCACGGGCCTGATGAAAGCCATGACGCCCGGCGTCGTGGACTACCTCTTCCGGCAGCTCGTAGCCGGTGAATCCCCGGAGGACGTCCAATGGCAGCAGGAGGGCGTCACCCTCTCAGCGCAACCGGCGGGAGCGGAACTGGCACGGCGACTTGCCGAAACTGACCTTGAGGCCCTTACGCCCATGGAGCTTTTCGACTACGTCAGGGCGGCGCAGCGGCTGGCGTCCTGGGCTGAGGGACTGCGGGAGGAAGCGGTGGGAAGGTACTGCCGGCCTGTTGTTCAGCCTGGTGGACATGCCGGTCAGTCAGATGGCCCTGCCGTTGAGCGTAGTGGAACGGCCCCGCGTCCCGACCGATGTGCCGGATCCTGAAAACCGTGGCACCGTTCCCTAGGATGAAGGTGTGACCGATGCCCTGACTGTTTCCGCTATCCAGTACCAGGCTCTCGACGGCGGTATTGTCCCCAACGCCAGTGAGCACGTCCGTCTGATCGAGGATGCCGCATCCCATGGGTCCCGGCTGGTGGTATTTCCCGAGCTGTCCCTGACCGGTTACAACCTGCCGCTGCTGGAGGCTCCGGACAATTGGCTGGCGCCCAATGACCAGCGGCTCGGCTATATCCGTGAAATCTGCCGCCGGACCGGAATCACGGCCGTTGTGGGGAGCGCTTACCGGGAGCCGGACGGCACTCCGCGACTGGCCTCCCTGGCCATCCATCCCGAAGGCAGCACTGAGACCGCGTTCAAGACGCACCTCCATGGCCAGGAGAAGGACATTTTTGATGCCGGCGAGGGTGCCGTTCTGGTTGAGCTGGACGGTTGGAAGATCGCGCTCGCCATCTGCTTCGACGCCGCCGTTCCCGCCCACTCGACTGACGCCGCCGCAGCAGGCGCGGACGCTTACGCCGTATCGGCCGTTTACACGGGGGAGGAGGAGCACCGGCTCGGCCTGCACCTGGGTGCCCGGGCGATGGACAACAGGATGTTCGGCATCATGGCAAATCTCGGCGGAACCACTCCGCTGGGTCCTTCCTGCGGGCTGAGCGGATTCTGGGGACCGGACGGCTTGCTGATGAAAAGGGCGGCCGGAACGGGCACTGAAGTTGTAACTGCCATCCTGCAGCGGAGCGCACTCCGGAAATTCCGCTGAGTGTTCGTGACAGGGCCTCCCTGACTGTGCCACCCTGAACGCTACCCGCCACCATGGACACCGCCGCCACCATGACACCGCCAGCAGCTATTTGACGATCATCACGTCTGCGCCATTGTCCTAACCAGCCGCGGACAGGGTAACGTTTTTTCCATGCCTCACAATTCCGAGAACATTCCTGCCCTGGGTACGCTCCTGACTGCCATGGTCACGCCCTTCACCAAAGACGGTGCAGTGGATTACGCACAGGCGGCAGAGCTGGCCAGCAAGCTCGTGGACGACGGCTGCGACGGCCTGGTGGTTACCGGAACCACGGGCGAAACGTCCACCCTCACTGACGAGGAAAACCTTGGTATGTTCCGCGCCGTCAAGGAGGCCGTCGGTGGACGGGCCGCCATCATTGCCGGCACCGGAACCAATGACACGGCACACTCCGTGCATCTTTCCCAGCAGGCGGCCGCGCTCGGCGTTGATGGCCTCCTGCTCGTCACGCCGTACTACAACAAGCCCAGCCAGGCCGGGGTCCGCGCACACTTCGAGACCATCGCGTCGGCAACAGATGTGCCCGTCATGCTCTACGACATCCCGGGCCGCTCTTCCATCCCGATCGAGCCCGACACCATGATCCGGCTGGCCCAGCACCCGAACATCGTTGCAGTCAAGGATGCCAAGGCCGATATGGCGGCAGCCACCCGCGTTATGGCCGAGACGGACCTTCTCTTCTACTCCGGCGACGACGGGCTGACCCTTCCCTGGATGGCACTGGGCGCCGTCGGACTGGTCGGTGTCACCACGCACGTCGCCACGCGCCGCTTCCGCGAACTCATCGACGCCATCAATACAAACGACCTCGGAACGGCCCGCAAAATCAACTTCGAGCTGCAGCCGGTTATACGCGCCACGATGACCCGTGTCCAAGGGGCCGTTGCGGCCAAACAAATTCTTAAATGGCAGGGAGTCCTGCCCAACTCGATTGTCCGTTTGCCCCTCGTGGAGCCGGACGAAGCCGAGATCGAAACCATCCGCGAGGATTTGGCGGAAGCGGGGCTGGTCTATTCCTGATCGGGTGTTCCCTGATCGGCTACGACCTGTCCGGCGACCGCCTGGAAAGTAGTGCACTATGACCCAAACCGCCCTTCCCGGCCTTGTCACGCCCCCGAGACTCCCCAAGGACACCCTGCGGATTGTGCCGCTCGGAGGCCTGGGCGAGATCGGCCGCAACATGGCCGTCTTCGAAATCGACGGCAAGCTGCTTATCGTCGACTGCGGAGTCCTCTTCCCCGAGGAAACCCAGCCCGGCGTCGACCTGATCCTGCCCGATTTTTCCTACATCGAGAACCGCGTCGATGACATAGTCGCCGTCGTCCTGACCCACGGCCACGAGGACCACATCGGCGCGGTTCCCTACCTCCTGCGCCTGCGGAACGACATCCCCCTGGTGGGCTCACAGCTGACGCTGGCCCTCATTGAGGCGAAGCTGCAGGAACACCGGATCAAGCCACTGACCCTCACGGTCACCGAAGGCCAGGTGGAGAAGTTCGGCCCGTTCGGGTGCGAGTTCGTCGCGGTCAACCACTCCATTCCCGATGCCCTCGCCGTGTTCATCCGCACAGCGGGCGGCACCGTCCTGCACACGGGCGACTTCAAGATGGACCAGCTGCCGCTGGACGGCCGGATCACCGACCTCCGCCACTTCGCCAAGCTGGGCGAAGAAGGCGTGGACCTCTTTATGTCCGACTCCACCAACGCGGACGTTCCGGGCTTCACCACCGCGGAAAAGGAGATCGGCCCTACCCTGGAGCGGCTGTTCGGCCAGGCCTCAAAGCGGATCATCGTGGCGTCGTTCTCCTCGCACGTCCACCGCGTCCAGCAGGTGCTCGACGCAGCAGCCAAGCACAACCGCAAGGTGGCCTTTGTGGGCCGCTCGATGGTCCGCAACATGGCCATCGCCGCCAAGCTGGGATACCTCGACGTTCCGGACGGCCTCCTGGTGGACATCAAGAACATCGACAACCTGCCGGACAACCGGGTGGTGCTGATGTCTACAGGTTCCCAGGGGGAACCCATGGCGGCGCTCTCCCGCATGGCCAACGGAGACCACCGCGTGGTGGTGGGCGACGGCGACACAGTCATTCTGGCTTCCAGCCTCATCCCGGGTAATGAGAACGCGGTCTTCCGCATTATCAACGGCCTGCTCAAGCTCGGGGCCGACGTGATCCACAAGGGCAACGCCAAGGTCCACGTCTCCGGCCACGCCGCTGCGGGTGAGCTGCTCTACTGCTACAACATCCTTGAGCCGCTCAACGCGATGCCGGTGCACGGCGAGACCCGCCACCTGATCGCCAACGGCAAGATCGCCTTGGACTCCGGTGTCCCCGAGGAGAGCATCCTGCTGGCGGACAACGGCACGGTGATCGACCTGCACGACCACCAGGCCGACATCGTCGGCCAGGTCGAGGTGGGCTTCGTCTATGTCGACGGCTCCAGCGTCGGCGAAGTCACGGAAGCCGACCTCAAGGACCGCCAGACATTGGGCGATGAGGGCTTCATCTCCATCATTACGGTCATCCACCGCGCCACCGGCAAGGTGGTCTCGGGCCCGGAGATCCACGCCCGCGGGGTTGCCGAGGATGACGCGGTCTTCGACGAAATTATCCCCAAGATCAACGCTGCGCTGGAGGAAGCCGTGCTTAACCGCACGGACCACACCACACACCAGCTCCAGCAGGTTGTCCGCCGCGTCGTCGGCACCTGGGTCAACCGCAAGCTCCGCCGTAAGCCCATGATCATTCCTGTGGTGCTCGAGGCGTAACAGCCACAGGACAGATGGCCGAAATGGTCTAAGGCCCGGTTCTTCGGAACCGGGCCTTTCTGTCTGGACAGACGTTCGGTCATCCGCCGGGACGGGCAACATGGAAGGCCCGGAACTGGCGGAAATCCGCGGAAATCCGGCCCTGTTCGGGTACCGTGGGAGGTATGGCCACTCGTACCACTTCCGCGCCCAAGGGCACAGCCAAGGGCACCACCGCTGCCAAAACCGGCAGCTCCGCGGGCCGCGGAGCCGGCTCTACGGCGTCCAGGACGGGCCGCACCGGCACTTCCTCCGCCACCTCGCGCACCCGCCAGCTCCCCGCCGTCGAACAGCGCCAGCCCTGGCTCCTGCGCGTGGTGGGCGGCGCCTGGCTGGGCATCGGCCACATGGTGGGCGGGGGCGTCCGCAGGATCGGCCACGACGTCAGCGAACTGCCCGCGGAAGAACGCCGCGACGGCGCGGCCCTGTTCAACTTGGCACTGGGCGTCTTCATCGCCACCTTCGCCTGGTGGGGACTGACGGGATGGTTCCCGGACGCGGTATACAGCGTAGTCAACGGCACCTTCGGCTGGATGTCCCTGCTGCTCCCGCTCATGCTGTTTGTCTGCGCCTTCAGGCTGTTCAGGCAGCCGGCGGACGGCCGCGGGAACAACCGGGTGGGGATCGGCTTCCTCATCATGACCTTTGCGGGCTGCGGCCTCGCCCACATCCTGGGCGGCCAGCCTACCGTTGCCCAGGGCTTCGACGGACTCCGGCAGGCGGGCGGCATGCTCGGCTTCCTTGCAGCATCCCCCCTCGCAGCGATTCATGCCGCTGTTCCGTTGGCCCTTTACGGGCTGCTGGCATTTGTGTCGCTGCTCATCATCACAGCCACGCCGTTCGGCGCTATCCCGCGGCGCCTGCGGGCCGGCTACGAGCACCTCATGGGCATCGACCTCCAGGAACCCGACCAGGTCCGGGACAGCCATGACCGCAGCTATCTTGACGAAACACCGGCAGCAGCTGCGCCCGCTAAAAAGAAGAAGCGGCGCTTCTTCGGCAAGGATGAGGAGCCCGACGCCGGCCTGGAAGGCTACGTGGGCGACGAAGCCTTCGAGCACGCCGTCATTGATGATGACGAGGCAAAGGGAAGCAAGGGGCCGCGCCCGGCGCCGGGGGTCCGCCGTCCCACGCAGGCGGAAATCGCCGTCGAAAAGATCAAGGCCGCCCAGGGCCTGGGCACTGCCGCAGCATCTGCGGGGGAGAACCCCACTGAGGCCATTCCCCTGGTGACGCCCGGCATGGTTGCGGCGGGCTCACTGAACCCCGTGCAGGTCAAGGCTCCGGCCGGAGTGCCCCAGGTTCCCGCCAATCCGGTCGCCCCGGCGCCGCTGCCCACTCCCATTCCGCAGCGGACCGAGCAACTGTCACTGGCGGGCGACGTAACCTACACCCTGCCGTCGTCGGACGTGCTGACCCCCGGCTCCATCCCCAAGGAGCGCACCGAAGCCAACGATGCGATTGTCGCTTCCCTGACGGAGACCCTCAACCAGTTCAACGTGGAAGCGCAGGTCACCGGCTTCAGCCGCGGTCCCACCGTGACACGGTACGAAATCGAGCTGTCGCCGGGCACCAAAGTGGAGCGGGTCACCGCACTGTCCAAGAACATCTCATACGCCGTTGCGAGCTCGGACGTCCGGATCCTCAGCCCCATCCCGGGCAAGTCCGCCATCGGCATCGAAATCCCCAACACAGACCGCGAAACCGTCTCCCTGGGCGACGTGCTCCGGAGCCAAAACGCCCGCCGGACAGACCACCCCATGGTCATGGGCGTGGGCAAGGACGTTGAAGGCGGCTACGTCGTTGCCAACCTGGCCAAGATGCCCCACCTGCTCGTCGCGGGTGCCACCGGTGCCGGTAAGTCGTCTTTTGTGAACTCCATGATCACGTCCATCCTGATGCGGGCCACGCCTGATGAGGTGCGGATGGTGATGGTGGACCCCAAGCGCGTGGAGCTGACGGCGTATGAAGGAGTTCCGCACCTGATTACGCCCATCATCACCAATCCCAAGAAGGCTGCCGAGGCCCTGCAGTGGGTGGTCCGCGAGATGGACGCCCGCTACGACGACCTCGCCAACTATGGCTTTAAGCACATCGACGATTTCAACAAGGCTGTCCGCGCCGGCAAGGTGCAGCCGCCGGTCGACTCCAAGCGGATCATCCGGCCCTACCCTTACCTGCTGGTGATTGTGGACGAGCTCGCAGACCTCATGATGGTGGCACCCCGCGATGTGGAAGATTCCATTGTCCGCATCACCCAGCTGGCCCGCGCCGCCGGTATCCACCTGGTCCTCGCCACCCAGCGCCCGTCCGTGGACGTGGTCACCGGCCTCATCAAGGCCAACGTTCCGTCCCGCATGGCTTTCGCCACGTCCTCGGTCACCGACTCCCGCGTGGTCCTTGACCAGCCCGGTGCCGAGAAGCTCATCGGCCAGGGAGATGCCCTCTTCCTCCCCATGGGTGCATCCAAAGCGATGCGCGTCCAGGGGGCCTGGGTCACCGAATCCGAAATCCATAAGGTGGTGGAGCACGTCAAGGGCCAGCTGAAGGCTGATTACCGTGACGACGTGGCCCCCGAAGCGCAAAAAAAGCAGATCGATGACGACATCGGAGATGACCTGGAGGTCCTGCTCCAGGCCACCGAACTGGTGGTCACCACGCAGTTCGGCTCCACCTCGATGCTCCAGCGCAAGCTGCGTGTTGGCTTCGCCAAGGCCGGGCGCCTGATGGACCTGCTCGAGTCCAGGGGAGTGGTGGGCCCCTCCGAAGGGTCCAAGGCCCGCGACGTGCTGGTCAAGCCCGATGACCTGGCGGCCGTGCTGGCCGCCATGAAGGGCCAGGAGGTGCCGGCGGTTGCCGACTCGCAGACCGCTGCGCTGAGCGACAACGCCAACGCGAACATCGCGCAGGGTGGTTATGCGGAAGACCTCGTGGCAGCGGATCTTGATAAGCGCGCCCAGAACGTCGAATATTACGACGGCGCCGATTCGCCGCCGGGCTCCAATGGAGATGACGAGGACGGTTCCGAAGACGCCTGGTCACTCACCGGGCGGTAGCCTAGGAGGGTGACTAGCACCGAAGCAACAGCCGCCGGCTCCAGCAACTCGGGGATCTGGAATCTTCCCAATATCCTGACCATGCTCCGCATCGCGCTGGTGCCGTTCTTCGTCTGGTTCCTTCTCATTGATGCCCCCGGATTGCGGAGCGAGTCAGGGCTCTGGCGCTGGGCCGCCGTGCTGGCGTTCGCCGTCGCGATCTACACGGATAAGCTCGACGGCGACATCGCCAGGAGCCGCGGCCTCATCACTGACTTCGGCAAAATCGCCGACCCCATCGCGGACAAGCTCCTGATCGGCTCGGCGCTGGTCATGCTCTCCGTCCTTGGTGAACTGCCCTGGTGGGTGACAGTGGTCATCCTCGTCCGGGAATGGGGCATCACCGCCCTGCGCTTCTTTGTGATCCGCTACGGCGTCATCCCCGCATCGCGCGGAGGCAAACTGAAGACTGTGGTGCAGACCGCCGCCATCTTCCTCTATCTCGTGCCCCTCGGTGCCCTGGCCCCATGGCTCGTGTGGGTGGCTTTCGCCGTGATGATGGCGGCGGTGCTGATCACGGTGTGGACGGGAGTCGCCTATGTGGTGGAAGCACTGCGGCTCCGGACCCTGGGCAAGCGCGACGGAACGAAATCCGACACTAAATAGCACTCGCGGCGCGCATGCCGCAATGCCGAGGCAAAGGAGCCGACATGACAAATCTTCACCACCTCGCCGGGGAAACCGTCAAAAGTGCCGTGGACCGGGGACTGACGGTCGCCACCGCCGAGTCCCTGACCGCCGGCATGGTTTCCGCCATGCTCGCTGACACCGCCGGAGCCTCCGGAATGCTGCAGGGCGGGGTTGTTGCCTATCAGAACTCGGTAAAGGTGGATGTCCTGGGTGTTTCTCCAGAGCTGCTGGCCGCCGCCGGAGCCGTGGACGGCGACGTTGCGGCAGCCATGGCCGCAGGCGCCCGCAACATCCTCGGTTCGGACATCGGGGTAGCCACGACGGGTGTGGCCGGTCCGGACGAGCACGATGGCAAGACCGTCGGAACCGTGTACGTCGGCATAGCTACGGCGGACGGCTCAGCCTACTTCGAATACGGCTTTACGGGGAACCGAGCGGAGATCCGCGGGCAGGCCTGCGGGGCTGCCTTGGAAAGACTGCTCGCTGCCCTATCTTCCTGAAGCTACCGGGCGTAAAGTTGCCGGGAACAAATCCTGGTACCCATTAGTTATTACATTGTGTCGCTTCCGGGTAGCGGAGGCGCCTAGGATGAATAAACCACCACGGTTCGCTCCACGGCGGACCGGACTCATGAGGGAGCAAGGCGATACAGATGGTAAAGCAGCCCGTATCCGTTAACGGCGTTGTCCGCTGGAAGGATGTGGGCCTCGCCGATCAGGCCAAGAGCGAACAGAAGGAGCGCAAGATGGTTGTACTTCGTCACGAAATCGGTGATGTCCTGCGCGATGTCCGCCAGCGCCAGGGACGCACGCTCCGCGAAGTTTCGCACAGTGCCCGGGTTTCCTTGGGTTACCTCAGTGAAGTGGAGCGGGGCCAGAAGGAAGCTTCATCGGAGCTCCTGTCCTCTATCTGCTCCGCCCTGGACGTACCACTGTCCAGCATGCTCCGTGAGGTCAGCGACCGTGTCGCTGTCGCCGAGGGCGTTGCCGTTCCGGACACCGTTCCTCAGGAATTCTCGCAGCGTTACGGCCGCGACCTTGATCGCGACCTGAATGCCGAGCTTAACAACGAACTCTCGAAGGGCATGCTTTCCGGCGCCCTGTAGCCCCCTGAGGGACCAAACGAAGAGATTGAAATGGAAGCCTCCGGCCATGGGCCGGAGGCTTCCATTGTTTTGCGCTATTTCGAATCGTTGACCGGCGCGGGTCCGTCCTTGGGGAATCCGTCGCGTTCGTAGATGGCATTGAGCTTGGCCATGTACTCGGCGAGGGTCTGCAGCTCCTCCAGCGGCCATTCGCCCAGCCGCTCACGGAATACTTCCCGCCTGGCATCCTGGACCTGGTGCATCTTTTCTTCGCCTTTTTCCGTCAGGCGGATCGCTTGGGCCCGGCCATCCAAGGGATCTGCTTCCTTGGATATCAGGCCGATGCTTTCCAGGAAGGCGATCTGCCGGCTGACGGACGGCTTTCCCACGCCTATGCTCTGCGCGAGGTCAGTCAACCGGATGGGACCCTCCCTCCGGATCACCGTCAGCAGGCCGTAGGCTGCCGGTTCCATGTCTGGGTGGACCTGGCGCGACAATTGATGGGACACGGAACGGGCACGGCGCCAGAATAGGCTGATCTGATGTTCCACGGACTTCAGCGCCGCATCGACGGTGTCGTCTGCAGGACCTGCACCAGCCGGGACGTCAGGAGAGTTGCTCATGGCAACAATTCTAGGGTCCGGCGTCGTGAGAGACTCTATTGGTGCGAATCAGTGACTATTGGCGGCTTATGGACGACGAGTTCGGGGCAGGGTATTCCCGGGTCCTCAGCAGTACTCTGGTCCTGGCCGGAGTGGGTGGACGCACTGCTGACCAGGCCCTGGCCGCAGGTGTCAGCCCCCGGAGCGTGTGGCTGGCCGTCTGCGACGTTCAGGACGTGCCGCCGGAGCGCCGCTTGGGCCGTGACATTAAACCCCTCCGCGACTGACGCTTTTCAAGCTGACACGCCGCCGGATTGTTCGAATACCTGTTCGGGTAAAGCTATGCTTTTCCTAGTGGGTTATCCACATAGCCGATGTCATCCGGAGAGAATGTCAGTGGGTGCCATTAGCGTCAGAGATGACCAATAAACGGCCGCTGAGGCCACTCCAACGCGAGAAAGCATTAGAGGTGTGAACCATGGCCGCAGCCCCGGATCGCCAGAAGGCGCTCGACGCAGCGCTTGCCCAGATAGACAAGCAGTTCGGCAAAGGCTCAGTCATGCGCCTGGGCGACGAAGTCCGTGCACCGATCGAAGTCATCCCCACTGGATCCATTGCCCTCGATGTGGCTCTGGGAATTGGCGGCCTCCCGCGCGGCCGAGTCGTGGAGATCTATGGCCCGGAATCCTCCGGTAAAACCACCGTTGCCCTGCACGCAGTCGCCAATGCGCAGCGCCTGGGTGGCATCGCTGCATTCATCGACGCCGAACACGCCCTGGATCCAGAATATGCGGCCAAACTAGGCGTAGACACTGACGCCCTCCTGGTGTCGCAGCCGGACACCGGTGAGCAGGCCCTGGAAATCATGGATATGCTCATCGGCTCGGGCTCACTTGACGTTATTGTGATCGACTCCGTTGCTGCCCTGGTTCCGCGTGCGGAAATCGAGGGTGACATGGGCGATAGCCACGTGGGCCTGCAGGCACGCCTTATGAGCCAGGCCCTGCGTAAGATCACGGGACGTCTGAGCCAGACCAAAACCACAGCAATCTTCATTAACCAGCTCCGTGAAAAGATCGGAGTCTTCTTCGGCTCACCGGAGACCACTACCGGTGGTAAAGCCCTGAAGTTCTACGCCTCCATCCGCATCGACGTTCGCCGTATCCAGACGCTCAAGGAAGGCGCGGACTCGGTGGGCAACCGCACCAAGGCCAAGATCGTCAAAAACAAGATGGCACCGCCCTTCAAAATCGCCGAGTTCGACATCATCTACGGCCAGGGCATCTCCCGCGAGGGCGGCATCATCGACATGGGTGTCGAGCACGGCATCATCAAGAAGTCCGGTTCATGGTTCACCTACGACGGCGACCAGCTCGGCCAGGGCATGGAAAACTCCCGCCGGTTCCTGCGCGACAACCCCGAACTCGCTGCCGAGCTGGAGCGTCTTATCAAGGAAAAGCTCGGCGTGGGAGTCAAGCCTGCCGAAGCGGACTCCAAAGACACACCGAAGCTGAAGGCCGTTGACGGCTTCTAAGGACACTGTGGACCTTATGGACGGGCGCCGCTCCGGACCAGGTCGGCGGCAAAGACGTGGCGGCGGACGTTCCGGCTTCGGGCCGGAGGGACCTGATCCGGATTCATCGATCGCCGCGGACGCCGAGCCGGACCCCGCGTCCGTCGCGCGGGCCATAGTGTTACGGCAGCTGACCAGTTCGGCCAAGAGCCGGCTGCAGCTGTCCCGCAAGCTGGCGGAGCGCAACATCCCCGAAGACGTTGCCGAGGCCGTGCTGGACAGGTTTCAGGAAGTGCGGCTCATTGACGACGCCGAGTTTGCGGACATGTGGGTGCGCAGCCGGTCCCAGTCCAGGAAGCTTGCCAAGGGTGCGCTTCGCCGCGAGCTGGCCGACAAAGGAATTGACCCAGATACGGCTGCTGCCGCGCTGGAGCAGCTTTCAGACGCAGACGAGGAAGCGGCCGCCCGCCAACTCGTGGAGCGAAAGCTGCGCGCGGGGACCGATCTCTCGGACCGCGCTGAATGGGACAAGACCACCCGGCGCCTGGCATCGATGTTGGCGCGTAAGGGGTACCAGCCGGCCCAGGCATTCAGGATCGTGGCTGAGGTGCTGGAATCCAGCGCTGCCGCCGGCAATGACCAGTAGCTTCTCGCGGGGGCTGGCAGCCTGCCTGCCAGCAGCCGCTGGCCCGGCCTCCGCTCCTCCGGCCGCCCCATTCCGCCGCGCCGATCCGTGGGGCCCGCCGACCCGGTACCCTTAACAGGTGAGTTTGACCATTCCTTCCCCCGCATCCGGTACCGCCCCCGCCTCCGACTTTGAGGCGCAGCAGCCCCGCACCTACCAGGTGCGCACGTTCGGCTGCCAGATGAACGTGCACGATTCGGAGCGGATGGCAGGCATGCTGGAGGCAGCCGGTTACATCGCGGCTGACGGTGAGCAGGCGGACGTTGTGGTGTTCAACACGTGTGCAGTCAGGGAGAACGCCGACAACAAGCTGTACGGCAACCTGGGCATGCTGGCCCCGGTCAAGGCGGCCAACCCCGGAATGCAGATCGCCGTGGGCGGTTGCCTGGCGCAGAAGGACCGCGAGACCATCCTCCGGAAGGCGCCGTGGGTGGACGCTGTTTTCGGCACCCACAACGTGGGAGCCCTCCCGGCCCTGCTGGACCGGGCGCGGCACAACAACGAAGCCCAGTTGGAGATCCTCGAATCCCTCGACGTTTTTCCCTCCACACTCCCTACGAAGCGGGATTCGGTCTACTCGGGCTGGGTGTCCATCTCGGTAGGCTGCAACAACACGTGCACTTTCTGCATCGTGCCTGCCCTTCGAGGCAAGGAGAAGGACCGCCGTCCCGGTGACATCCTCGCCGAAATCCAGGCCTTGGTGGATGACGGCGCCATCGAAGTGACGCTCCTGGGGCAGAACGTGAACTCCTACGGTGTCGAGTTCGGTGACAGGCAGGCCTTTTCCAAGCTGCTGCGCGCGTGCGGCGAAATCGAAGGCCTCGAAAGGGTCCGCTTTACTAGCCCCCATCCCGCGGCTTTTACTGATGATGTCATCGACGCCATGGCGGAGACGCCGAATGTGATGCCCCAGCTGCACATGCCGCTGCAATCGGGCTCCGACAAGGTCCTCAAGGACATGAAACGGTCGTATCGGTCCACCAAGTTCCTTGGCATCCTGGACAAGGTACGGGAGAAGATCCCGCACGCCGCCATCTCCACGGACATCATTGTGGGCTTCCCGGGCGAGTCCGAAGAGGACTTCCAGGCCACCCTGGATGTGGTGGAAAAATCCCGGTTCGCCACCGCGTTCACCTTCCAGTATTCCAAGCGTCCGGGCACTCCCGCCGCCGAGCTCCCGGACCAGCTGCCCAAGGCCGTGGTCCAGGAGCGTTTCGAACGCCTGACGGCACTGCAGGACAGGATCGCTGCAGAGGAAAACGCCAAACAGCTCGGGCGCCGCGTGGAAGTCATGGTCACCGCCCAGTCAGGACGCAAGTCCGAGGAGACCCACCGGCTGTCCGGTCGATCCCAGGACCAGCGGCTGGTGCACTTCTCCGTTCCCCCGGGTGCCCAGGCGCCCCGCCCCGGGGACCTCGTCACCGTCACCATCACGGAGGCGGCCGCCTTCCACCTTGTTGCCGACCCCACGGCTCAGGACTACACGCTGCGACGGTCCCGTGCCGGGGATGCCTGGGACAGGTCACAGGCCGATTCGTGTGGTGCCCCTGGACCGGGGGACAGGGCACAGGGCAGCGCAGGCAATGGCGCCGGCCGGACCGGCGTTTCGTTGGGTATGCCCACCCTGCCCGTCCGCAGCCGCTGACCGGTGGCCCGCCCACCGGTCATCGCCGTCGTCGGCCCAACAGGATCCGGTAAGTCTGATCTTGCCGTCAGCCTTGCCCTGGAACTGGACGGGGAAGTCATCAACGCGGATGCCATGCAGTTCTACCGGGGCATGGACATCGGGACAGCCAAAATCACCATGGCCGAACGCAGGGGAGTACCCCATCACCTCCTGGACACCCTGGATGTGACCCAGGAAGCGAGTGTCTCCGACTTCCAGCAGCAGGCACGGGCCATCATCGCGGACATCCATGCCAGGGGTAGGCGGGCAATCCTGGCGGGCGGTTCGGGGCTCTACGTCCGCGCTGCGCTGGATGTCCTGGAATTTCCCGGGACAGACCCGCAGATCCGGAAACAGCTGGAGACCGAGCTCGACGAGTCAGGCGTGGAGGCGCTGCTGGTGCGACTCCGGTCAGTGGATCCCGTGTCCGCGGGCCGTGTGTCCGACGCCCGACGGATTATCAGGGCATTGGAAGTGCACCAGCTCACCGGCCGGCCCTTCAGCTCATTCATGCCCCAGCGCGAGTATTTCCAACCTGCCGTCCAGATCGGTCTGGCGGTGGACAGGGAGGTGCTTCGTGAGCGGCTGGCCCGGCGCGTCCACGCCATGGTGGATAGCGGACTGCTGGACGAGGTGCGGCGCCTTGATGAGGCCGGGCTCCGCCGCGGGAAAACGGCGCCGCACGCGCTGGGCTACGCCCAGTTCCTGAAGGTGCTCGACGGCGAAGCCAGAGTTGACGTGGCGGCGGAGGAAACCATTGTGGCCACCCGACAGTTCGCCAGGCGCCAGCTCACCTGGTTCCGGGCCGATCCACGGATCAGCTGGCTGGACTGGCAGGATCCGATGCTTTTGCCGCAGGCAGCCGCCCTCTGCGCATGAGGCCAGGCACCTGACCTCCAGTGGCTGGAATTTTTGTCCACTTATCGCGAGTTAAAGTCGGATTATCGCGAGTTAAGGTCGATTTTGGTGACTGTACCTGTATCTGGACAAAAACTCAGCGGTGGCCCGGGATTCTCAACGTCCCGGATCGTGCCGGTAGCCTTGGATCATGGACGCATCACCTTCAGAGGCCACATCAGAGACCACCCAGCCCGCATTCCGTACGCTGGGCGGACTCCGCTTCTCCAAGGGCCACGGCACCGGCAACGATTTTGTGCTGATCGCCGATCCCGAGGGTGTTCACACCATAGATGCCGGCCAGGTTGCGGAGTTGTGCGACAGGCACCGCGGCATCGGCGGCGATGGCCTGATCCGGGCGGTCCCTTCCCGGTTTCTTCCCGAGGGCCGGGAGCTTCTGGGCGCTACGCCGGAGGCGGAATGGTTCATGGACTACCGAAACGGTGATGGCTCGCTCTCTGAGATGTGCGGCAACGGCGTCCGGGTGTTTGTGCACTTCCTCCGGGCTGAAGGGCTGGTTGACCTGCCCGACGGCGGCGCACTCACCATAGGAACCCGCGGCGGCGTCAAGACCGTTGTCCGGACGGGGGACGGCTACGCAGTGGACATGGGCCCGTGGGAGTTCATCTTCCCCGGGGATGCCACCGCCAAGGCCATGGATTCACTCGTCAGTGCTGACGGCCTGGAAGTACCCCGCCCTGCCCTGTCAGTGAGCATGGGCAACCCGCACACGGTGGTTGCGCTTGCGGAGCTCTCCGAGCTTGAGTCGACCCGGCTATTCACCGCTCCGCGTGTTGATCCGGCGCCACCCAACGGCACCAATGTTGAGTTTGTGGTCCCGGCTGAACCCCTGGTCCACGACGGGGTTGGCATGGTGACAATGCGGGTCCACGAACGGGGCGTGGGCGAAACGCAGTCGTGCGGCACTGGCGCCTGCGCGGCAGCGGTGGCCATCAGGCACTGGGCTGGGGCCGAAGCGCCCGACACCTGGCGCGTCAAGGTGCCGGGCGGCGTCGTCGGCGTGAAGTTCTTTGCCGGAGCGGGAGGCCACGAGCATGTCGAACTGAGCGGACCGGCGGTGATAGTCGCTAGCGGGACGCTTTCCTGACCCGGAGGATCCGGAAGGATTTGGACGTGGCTTCACGGCTGACGGTGAACGATGCGTCCAGTTCGCCGGAAAGCCAGCGCTGCAGGGAATCCGAACCAAGGTTCTTCTGGACCACCAGCCAGGCCGAGCCGCCCGGCGCCAGGCGCGGCAGCCACAGCTTCAGCAGCGAGTGAAGCTCGTCTTTGCCGATCCGGATGGGCGGATTGGACCAGATGGTGTCAAACCGCAGTTCAGGGTCCACCTCCTCTGGCGCACTGGCAAAGACGTTTTCCAATCCGAGCAACGCGGCGTTCTCATTCGTGAGCGTGATACAGCGTTCATTGACATCCACGGCGTAAACGCGGGCGTGCGGCGCCCGGAGTGCCATGGTCAGAGCTATCGGGCCCCAGCCGCAACCGATGTCCAGAAGGCTGCCCGTGGGCGAAGGAGCTGGAACTGCAGCCAGGAGGACGGCCGTTCCCTTGTCTATGCCGTCGGGGCTGAAGATTCCGGCGGAAGTCTGCAGCTTGCGTGTTTCCCCGGCCAGTTCCACTGTTAACGGCTTGCGGGTAAAAGGCCCGGCGGGCGATGCGCTGAAATAGTGTGCGGACTCCATAACTGGCCAGATTAGTTGGCGGCGGGCCCCTATGGGAAACCGCGGCCGGCCGGGTCTGCTAATCTGGAACGCATGTTCTTGATCTTCGAGTAGCCGGCACGGGTTCAGACCCGTCCCGCAGCCGTGCCCCGCAGCGATGCAGGTATCAACCTTCCGCAATTGCGCTACCAGACAGGCGTTCCGTGCCTGTCCAACCGCCGGGCAATACTCGAAGGATCAGCTTTCCTGTGTTCCTTCCTGACGTTGCCGGCGCCTTTCACTCTCTCCATGCTCCCCAGGACGTGGAACCTACGCTGCACGCCACTACTTTGCCCGGCACATGCAGCAGACCAGGAGGCCAGGATGACTGCAAGCCGTCAGCCCAGCGCGAATACTTCACCACACACCAGCAATCGGCACTATTCTGGAAATGCCGAATCTTCAAAGGAGATCATGACCAGCCAGCCCAATACCGGATCCGATCCAGCAGCCCAGGACATGAGTCCTGAGGAAATCCAAGCTGTGATTGACCGGATTCTCTCCAAAGACGTACCGGCCAGGAACGCCACGACGGCGGACGGTGGCAACAAGTCAGTGTTCGGAAAAGCACAGGCAATATCCCGGCTCGACGAAGAGCACACCAGTTACGACGGCGACCAGCAGGACCTCGAAGAGCGCCGTGCGCTTCGACGGGTGGCAGGCCTGTCCACTGAACTCGAAGACGTCACCGAAGTCGAATACCGGCAGTTGCGCCTGGAACGTGTGGTACTCGCCGGGCTGTGGACCGAGGGCACCCTGGCGGACGCCGAGAATTCGCTGCGCGAACTTGCCGCCCTGGCCGAAACAGCAGGCTCGGAGGTCCTCGACGGCCTGGTGCAGCGCCGTGCCAAGCCAGATCCGGGAACCTTCCTGGGTTCCGGAAAGGCCCTCGAGCTCAAGGAAATCGTGACGGCCACCGGCGCGGACACCGTGGTGGTGGACGCCGAACTGGCACCGTCCCAGCGCCGTGGCCTGGAGGACATCGTCAAGGTCAAGGTCATTGACCGCACAGCCCTGATCCTGGATATTTTCGCCCAGCACGCCAAGAGCCGCGAGGGCAAAGCCCAAGTGGAACTCGCGCAGCTTGAATACCTGCTGCCGCGCCTGCGCGGCTGGGGTGAGTCGATGTCCCGCCAGGCCGGTGGCCAGGTGGGCGGTGCCGGCGCGGGCATGGGTTCGCGCGGTCCCGGTGAGACGAAGATCGAACTGGATCGTCGGCGGATCAGGACCCGCATGGCCAAGCTCCGCCGGGAGATCGCCGCCATGAAGCCGGCCCGGGAAACCAAGCGGGCCAACCGCCGTCGTAATTCCGTGCCGTCCGTCGCCATTGCGGGGTACACCAACGCAGGAAAGTCGTCGTTGCTGAACAGGCTGACCGATGCGGGGGTGCTCGTTGAGAATGCCCTCTTCGCCACCTTGGATCCCACTGTACGCAAGGCCGAGACCGCGGACGGGCTCGGCTACACCCTGGCCGACACTGTGGGCTTCGTCCGCTCGCTTCCCACCCAGCTGGTGGAGGCGTTCCGCTCCACCCTGGAGGAGGTTGCGGATTCGGACCTGATCCTGCACGTAGTGGATGTTTCGCACCCGGACCCGGAAGGCCAGATCGCTGCCGTCCGCAAGGTCTTCAGTGAAGTGGACGCCCGCAAGGTGCCTGAGATCATCGTGCTCAACAAGGCCGACGCCGCGGACCCATTTGTGGTGGAGCGCCTCAAACAGCGCGAACCGCGCCACGTGGTGGTCTCGGCCCGGACCGGGGAGGGCATCGCCGAACTGCTCAAGGCAATCAGCGAATCGATTCCTCGGCCCAGCGTCAAGCTGGAGCTCCTCATCCCGTACAACCGGGGTGATTTGATCAGCAAACTCCACGAGACCGACGCCGAAATCCTGACCCTTGACCACGGCGAGGACGGCACGAGGGCGGTGGTGATGGTCCGTGAGGGCCTCGCGGCTGAACTGGAATCATTCATCAGTAATGACTGAGCTGGTGGCGGGGGAGATTTCGGGCACGGCCGGCGAGCAGTTCGTGATTGAACTGCTCGACCGTGCCGTGGCCGGCATGGCAGGGCAAAGCCGCAGCGGCCAGCACGAAATGGCGCGGCAGGTGGCCCGGGCCATCGAAACAGGTGACCACCTCCTGGTCCAGGCGGGAACAGGCACGGGAAAGTCGCTGGCCTACCTCATTCCGCTCATTGCGCACTCGCTCGTCAGCGATAAGCCCACTCTGGTCTCCACCGCAACACTCGCGTTGCAGACCCAGATCGTGGGCCGCGATCTTCCCCGGCTCCTGAAAACCATAACCCCCGCCCTGGACCGCCCCGTCAAGGTGGCCCTGGTCAAGGGCCGCTCCAACTATGTGTGCCGGCACAAGCTCGAAGGCGGGTTCCCCTCGGAGGAGCCCGCCGAGGGCCAGCTGTTCTCCCTCGGCGAGGACACCAGCGTGCCGCACTTCGCCGCCGCCACGGGCGGACCCGCATCCCAGCTTGGCAAGGAAGTGGTGCGGCTGCGCGAGTGGGCGGAAAAGACCACCACGGGCGACCGTGACGAGCTTCTGCCCGGCGTCACTGACCGTGCCTGGCGGCAGGTGTCCGTGACGTCGATGGAGTGTCTGGGGGCGCAGAAGTGCCCCCTCGCGGCGGAATGCTTCAGCGAACTGGCGCGCCAGGACGCTGCCGACGCCGATGTTGTGGTCACCAACCACGCCATGCTCGCGGTCAGCGCGTTCGAAGGACTTGCCGTACTGCCCGAATACGACGTTGTGGTGGTTGATGAGGCTCACGAACTCCAGGACCGGGTGACGGGAGCTGTGTCCGGGCAGCTTTCGGTGGCTATGGTTCACGCCGCGGCTTCCGGGGCGCGGAAGCACACCGCCATCACCGTTGACGCACTGAACGCAGCGGCCGCAAACCTGGAGGTCGCCCTGGCGGGCGTTCCCAACGGGCTGCTCCCAAATGGACTGAACGATGAACAGCTGGACTGCGTGGACCAGCTCCGTGAAGCTTGCCGGGCAGCCCTCTCGGACTCCAAGGGGGACAGCAACACAACGGCCGACGGCGGGCGGCAACTGGCCCGTTCGCGGCTCCTGCTGATCCTGGAACTCTGCGAACGGCTCATTGCCGCGAAGGAGAACCGCGAAGTGGTGTGGTTCTCCCGGGCCAGTACCTTCGATCCGCAGCAGGGCTATTCACAGCCTGACGAAAGCTCACCGGCGCTGATCAATATTGCCCCGCTCAGTGTCGCCGGCAAGCTGCGCGAAGGCCTCTTCGCCGGCCACACGGTGGTGCTGACCTCCGCTACCCTGGCCATCGGTTCGGCTTTTGAACCGACCGCCGGCGGACTCGGGCTGGTAGGCGACGGCGCCCCCAGCTGGACGGGCGTGGACGTGGGATCTCCTTTTGACTATCCGAAGCAGGGGATCCTGTACGTGGCCGGGCACCTGCCCAAGCCCGGCCGCGGGCCTTCACCGGAGGCCCTCGATGAACTCGAAGCGCTGATCCGAGCCTCCGGGGGCGGCGCCCTGTGCCTCTTTTCATCACGCCGGGCTGCCGAAGAGGCCGCCGATGCCATGCGGCCACGCCTCGGCCTCAGCATCCTCTGCCAGGGCGACTCCACCATGACGGGCCTGGTCAAGCAGTTTGCCGAGGAAGCCGATACCTGCCTGTTCGGGACCATGTCCCTTTGGCAGGGGGTGGACGTTCCTGGCGGATCATGCCGGCTGGTGGTTATCGACCGCATTCCGTTCCCACGGCCTGACGATCCGCTGATGACCGCCCGCTCACGTGCCGTGGCCCAGGCGGGCGGAAACGGATTTATGTCGGTCTCCGCCACCCACGCTGCCATCCGGCTTGCCCAGGGCGCGGGCAGGCTGATCCGTTCCACCGGAGACAAGGGCGTTGTTGCCGTGCTGGATTCACGGCTGGCCACGGAGCGTTACGCCGGATTCCTCCGGGCGGCGCTGCCACCGTTCTGGCCCACGACAGACCGCAAAATAGCGTTCGCCGCCCTGGAAAGACTGGCCAAGGAGAGCGCCTGAGCGTACCGCTCAGGGCGGGTTGCCCTGGGTGTATGGAGTGGCCTGGACCGAGCGGATCCTGCAACGACCGGATCTTAAAGCGAGCGAAGTACCGAGACGACCTTGCCCATGATGGTGGCGTGGTCCCCAAGCATGGGCTCGTACTGCGTATTCTGCGGAAGCAACCACGTGTGGCCGTCCCGCTGGCGGAAAGTCTTAACAGTGGCTTCGTCGTCCAGGAGGGCGGCAACGATATCGCCATTGATGGCGTCGGCCTGCCGGCGGACCACCACCCAGTCGCCGTCGCAGATTGCTGCGTCCACCATGGAGTCTCCGGCCACCCTGAGCATAAACAGTTCGCCCTGTCCCACCAGTTGGCGGGGCAGCGGCATGACGTCCTCTATGACCTGGTCGGCGAGGATCGGCCCACCGGCCGCAATCCGGCCAACGAGGGGCACCATTGCGGTGTCCATGGCAGTGGGAAGCTCCGTGACTGTCCCTCCCGCAACGGCGTGCAAGACGGCCGGCTTGGCTGATCCCGCGGGTTTGGCCGTTCCGCCATCCAGGGTGAGGGGCATCAGGACCTCCATGGCCCGTGGCCGCTTGGGGTCCCGGCGCAGGTAGCCAAGTTTTTCGAGCTGTGACAACTGGTGTGTCACGCTCGAAAGGCTGGCCAGGCCCACGGTGTCGCCAATCTCGCGCATGGACGGCGGGTACCCGTTGTCGTTCACGGAGCGCTGGATGGTCTCCAGGATCTTCTTCTGGCGTGCTGTGAGCCCCTTAGGGGCCCTCTGGGGCTGCTGACCCCGCTGGGTCGCCCTGCCGCCGGCGGCTGGTGCTGCCATATTCGCCATTGCCTTTCCGTTGCCCCGGGCTTCCGCGGCAGGAGGTGCCGGGAACATCCGGCCTGGATTGTCAGACCCTGCTGATCAACTTCAGTGGTGGTTGTTCTTTGATTCAAACGTAGGGCAGCCGCACAGCTTTTTCAAACATTTGTTCTAGCGAGTCTCGACAATGTTCGTTGATAAGTGCTAAAACTAAGAAAGCAAAGTTCGAACATGTGTTCTACTCATTGCCTTGGATGGGCCCGAATCCTTCGAATCAATTCGAATCTTCGGACGGCTTAGGCCAGATCCCCAGGCAAGCAAGGGAACACTCCGGGCAGCACAGTATGGTCCAGGAGGGCTCATTTCATGTCAGCTATATCTGCTTCGCAGGATCCCCGTCCGCAGTTCGTCTCAGTCCAGCACCTCACGTCGCTGCCCCACCCGGGCCGCCGGCCGGGCAAGGAGTCCCTGCCTCCTCTTCGCCTCACCCGCCGGGGAAAGATCGTGCTCATCGGCATCCCGCTGATGCTCCTGACTGCGCTGCTGCTCTCCTTGGTGGGCTTCCTCAACGCCCCTGCCAAGGCAGCCGACTCCACCGCCGACCTTGCCCTCACCCGTACGGTCTCCGTCACGGTTCAGGCTGGCGAGTCACTCTGGGCCATAGCGGGCACCGTCGCGCCTGAGCGGGACCCGCGGGACGTGATCGCTGACATCGTCCAGCTCAACAACCTCAGTGCCGGGTCCGTGGTCCCCGGCCAGCAACTGTTCGTTCCCACTAAATAGCAACCGCCGTTCAGCCGGGACCGGCCCCCAGAGGTTCAGACCGCTTGCGCGGACAGCCTGCGCAAGCCATCGGCGGACCGTCACATTTTCCGGGCACCTGCTTCGGCACTAAACTGTTCAGGTGAATGACCAGCTAGAACGCCTGAACCGCCTTCCGCTCCGGAGCAACCTCCGCGGTCTGACCCCCTACGGGGCACCGCAGTTGGATGTTCCTATCCTGCTGAACGTGAACGAAAACTCGCATGGCGTTCCGGCGGATGTACGGGCTGCCATCAGCGCGGCCGTAACGGAAGCAGCCGCGGGACTCAATCGCTATCCGGACCGTGAGTTTACCGAGCTCCGGGAGGCGCTGGCTGAATACCTGGGCCATGGACTGGACGCCACGAATCTTTGGGCAGCCAACGGGTCGAATGAAGTTCTCCAGCAGATCCTCCAGGCTTTCGGTGGGCCCGGGCGCACGGCGCTGGGCTTCCCGCCCACGTATTCCATGTATCCTCTGCTCGCCAGCGGCACGGACACCGAATACATCGTGGGGACGCGTGCTGAAGGCTACGGGCTGAGCGCGGAATCCGCGGCGTTGCAGGTTGAGGAACTTCAGCCGAACATCGTTTTCCTCTGTTCACCCAACAACCCCACCGGGACAGGCCTTGGCCTGGATGTGGTGGAAGCCGTCTACTCGGCAGGCGAGGCCGCCCAGACCATCGTGATAGTTGATGAGGCCTACCACGAGTTCGCCCACGACGGCACGCCGAGTGCACTCACATTGCTGCCCGGCAGGGAACGCCTCATTGTCACTAGGACCATGAGCAAGGCCTTTGCCCTGGCGGGGGCACGCCTGGGCTACATGGCCGCTGCACCCGAAGTGACGGACGCCCTGAGGCTGGTCCGGTTGCCCTATCACCTCTCAGCCGTCACCCAGGCCACAGCCCTGGCTGCTCTCCGGCACCGCGAGGCGCTGATGGCGGAGGTTGAGGATATCAAGAAGCAGCGGGACCGGATCGTGGCGGAACTGACCAGGATGGGCCTCAAGCCGGCTGCCTCGGATTCCAACTTCATTTTCTTCGGCGGACTGGAGAGCCCCCACGCCGTCTGGCAGGAACTGCTGGACGCCGGTGTGCTCATCCGGGACGTCGGCATCCCAGGCCATCTTCGCGTCACCGCCGGAACTGAGATGGAAACCACAGCGTTCCTTAACGCCCTGGAAAGTATCCTGGCACGCCAGGCCAAACTCCCCGCCTAAACTTGAGTTACCGGCGCTGTAAGCGCCTGCGTTACTGCTCCTATACTCCTTCTCCTAAAGGACATCAGACCATGAGTTCCACCGGATCGAATGCTGCCGAGGCCCGGACCGCACGCATGGAGCGTGCCACCAGTGAATCGTCAGTGCTTGTGGAGATCAACCTCGACGGCACCGGCGTATCGGACATCGACACATCGGTCCCGTTCTACGACCACATGCTGACAGCCCTGTGCAAGCACTCCCTCATTGACATGACGGTCAAGGCCACCGGCGATACGCACATTGATGTCCACCACACGGTGGAGGACGTGGCCATCACCTTCGGCGAAGTCCTTCGTACCGCGTTGGGCAACAAGGCCGGGATCCGCCGGTTCGGTGAAGCCACCGTGCCGCTTGATGAGGCGCTGGCGCACGCGGTGGTGGATGTCTCCGGCCGGCCATATCTGGTGCACGGCGGCGAGCCTGCCGGACAGGAATACCACCTGATCGGTGGCCATTTCACCGGTTCCTTGACGCGCCACGTGTTTGAGGCCATTACCCTCCACGCGGGTATCTGCCTCCACATGAACGTGATTGCCGGCAGGGACCCGCACCACATTGTGGAAGCGCAGTTCAAGGCGTTCGCCCGCGCCCTGCGTGCAGCCGTCGAGCCTGATCCGCGTGTGGAGGGAATTCCCTCCACCAAGGGTGCGTTGTGACCGGCCAGATCCTCCGGGACGGCGCGGTAATAGATCCCGCCGCCTCGAAGAAACCGGTATCGCTTGAAGGCAAGCCCACAGTCACGGTGCTGGATTACGGCTCCGGAAACATCCGCTCTGCTGTGCGTGCCCTTGAACGGGCCGGAGCCGAGGTCATCCTCAGCGCCAAGCCGGAGGACGTGCTCAACGCGGATGGCCTGGTGGTGCCGGGCGTGGGTGCCTTTGAAACCGTGATGCGCGAACTGAAGGCCGTGGATGGGATCCGGCTGATCGGCAGGCGCGTGGCTGGTGGCAGGCCCGTCCTGGGCATTTGCGTCGGCCTCCAGGTGCTGTTCGAGGCCGGTGTTGAGCACGGGACTGAAGCCGAAGGCATGGGGGAGTGGCCCGGCAAGGTCGAGCTCCTCCCGGCGGACGTAGTGCCGCACATGGGGTGGAATACCGTGAAGGTCCCCGAAGGATCGAGGCTCTTCGCGGGAGTGGAAGGCGAACGGTTTTACTTTGTTCACTCCTACGGCGTCCAGGAATGGAACTTCGACGTGGTGCAGCCGCGGATGGCTCCGCCGCTGGTCACCTGGTCCGAGCACGGTGCCCCGTTCATTGCCGCGGTGGAGAACGGGCCGCTCTGCGCCACCCAGTTCCACCCGGAAAAATCCGGTGATGCCGGGGCCCGTCTCCTGCGCAACTGGGTGGACGGACTCCGTAAGCCCGCATCAACGGATGGTTCCGCCTAGATGTGGTCGATTGTCCTGATGGGCCTCGCCGGTCTCCTTGTGGGCGGCGCCCTGTCCTTCAGGCAGCAGCACAAACCCCTCTGGACCCAGATCGGTTTCTACACCTTGGCCGGCATGTCGCTGCTTGCCGCCTACCTGCTGACCCTGCCGGGCAGCTAGCCACCTGCCATCCAGCCGCCAGTCCTAAAACCACTGCCGCTACACACTGAGGATTTGAGATGACCACCGCACACGATCTGCCGGTTCTTGAACTGCTGCCCGCCGTCGACGTCGTAAACGGCCAGGCCGTCCGGCTGGTGCAGGGTGAGGCCGGCAGCGAGACCAGTTACGGCACTCCGCTTGAGGCAGCCCTCAACTGGCAGCAGCAGGGCGCTGAATGGGTGCATCTTGTGGACCTGGACGCTGCGTTTGGCCGTGGCTCAAACGCTGAACTGCTGCGCGAAGTGGTGGGACGGCTGGACATCAAGGTAGAGCTCTCCGGCGGACTCCGGGACGACGATTCGCTTGAGGCGGCGCTGGACCTCGGGGTGGCGAGGGTAAACCTCGGCACTGCGGCCCTGGAAAACCCTGACTGGACCCGCCGGGCCATTGAGCGGTTCGGCGACAAGATCGCCGTCGGACTCGACGTCCGCGGGAGAACCCTGGCGGGGCGGGGATGGACCAAAGAAGGCGGGGACCTCTGGGAGGTCCTGGGCCGGCTGGAAGAGGCCGGCTGCGCCCGCTACGTGGTCACGGACGTCACCAAGGACGGCACGCTGCAGGGGCCCAACGTGGAGCTGTTGCGCCAGATGGTGGAGAAGACCGGCAAGCCGGTAGTGGCCTCGGGCGGCATCTCCAGCCTCGATGACCTGAAGGTGCTGCGTTCCCTGGTTCCGCTGGGCGTGGAAGGCGCGATTGTGGGCAAAGCGCTGTACGCCGGCGCGTTCACCCTGCCTGAAGCCCTTGACGTCGCCGGCCGCCGCTAGGCTGCGTCAGTGGACTCCAGTGGCAAGGGGCAGGCGGCCGGAAACGGCCCCGCACCACGCCACCTTCCCGGACACATAGCAGCCGCCCTGGCAGGCGCCGGAGGTCCTGCCGACTCGGCAGGCCAACCGTGGGCGGGCCGGAGCCTGGCCGGAGACGACGGCAAGATCCACAACTTCGAGGACGACGACGGCACGGCCGACGCCGGATACGTCACCGCCGTCCGCGGCCTTCTTGACGGCACCGGCGATGAAGCGGCCGTGGTGGCTTCACTGGCCACAGCCCGGGTGTTCATCCCGGTCATTGCCCAGCTCGCTGAGGAGGCGGAGGGCGCAGGCGGCCTGTCAGCGGACAAACAGGCGGACATGGCGCTGGTCACCCTCAAGGCTGCCGACGGCAGGACTGCCATTCCGGCTTTCACGTCCGCTGCCGCACTGGCTGCGTGGCACCCCGGAGCGCGGCCCGTAGCCGTGTACGCCGCCCGTGCTGCACTCTCTGCAGTGGCGGAGGGGGCCGAACTCCTGGTCCTCGATCCGGGCTCGGACGTCACCTTTGTGGTGCGCCGGCCGGCAGTGTGGGCGCTGGCGCAACAGCACGGCTGGATCCCTTCCTACGCCGACGAGGAGGTGGCGGCGGAAGTTTCCGCGGCCGCAGCAGGATTCCCTGCTGTCCGAAACATCGCGCTCCTGCCCGGCTCGGGCGTCCCCACGGCCTCCGGTACCGGCGCCCAACTGCCAGGCGGAGGTGCCGGTCCCGAACTTCAGGTGGTGCTGTACCTCGAGGACGGGCTTGACTCCGCCGCGGTCCAGGAGTTGGTGACAGGGCTGCAGTCCGTGTGGTCCCGGAATGTATTGTTTGGTGAGCGGGTTGACTCGATCGAAATCAAGTTGAGGCGCGCAGCACAGTAGCCGACGGTCAGCCGGGAGATCCCCGCGCTGCCGGCGGCAGACCAAAGGATTTCCGTGAACTTCGCTCTATACCGGGAGCTGCTGGCGGTGCGGCCCATCAGGCGGCTGCTTCTGGTCGGCATGATTGCCCGCATACCGCATTCGGCGGCAGGTGTGCTGCTGACCCTGCACATTGTCCTCACACTTGACCAAGGCTATGCCGCGGCAGGAGCGGCGGCCGCTGTGATGACAATCGGCATCGCCGTGGGTGCACCGTGGCGGGGACGCCGGGTTGACACCGTAGGCCTGCGCAAGGCCCTGATCCCATCCGTGGTGTCAGAAACCATTATTTGGTCGGCCGTTCCGCACGTGTCCTACGAATGGCTGCTGCCGCTCGTGTTCATCGGCGGACTGCTGACCCTGCCGATCTTCAGTGTGGTGCGCCAGTCCCTCGGAATCCTGGCCGACGGCGACCAGCGGCGCACCGCCTTCGCCCTTGACGCCATCACCACCGAGGTGGTGTTTATGATCGGACCTGCTGCGGGAGCTGTCGTGGCGACCAGCGGCTTCACCGTACTGGGGCTCACTGTGGTGGGGGTGTCAACGTCACTGGCCGGGCTGTTCCTCATGTGGTTCAATCCACCCACCCGCAGCACCGTCCGAACCGCCGACTGTGCAGCCGATCAGCAACACGCGGCGGAAGCGGCAGTGGTATCCGCCGCGCCCGCCCACCTCCAAGGCGCTGCTGCAGAACTCGCCCCTGCCGGAGCACGTGGATCCGCAGCGGACGGACGCGCCGGGCTCCGGCACAGGATGGCGCACAATTTTACCTGGTTCACAGCCACCGTAGCCGCGGTTTTCGCGGTTGCCGCGGGTGCGGGAATGGTGCTGAGCGGCACGGACGTGGGCATCGTCGCAGCCTTGGAAACCGGCGGACACCAGGGAGAGATCGGAATCGTCTTCCTCTTTTGGTGTGCGGCATCCGTGGTGGGAGGGCTGATTTATGGTGCCATGCACCGCCCCGTTTCGCCCATTGTTCTGTTGCTGGGAATGGCGGCCCTGACTATCCCGATGGGATTCGCCCACGACACCTGGACGCTGGCCCTTTTGTCCCTCCTGCCCGGCCTGCTGTGCGCGCCCGTGCTCTCGGCCGCGTCTGAAAAAGTGGCAGAGCTCGTGGACGAGGGACGGCGGGGCGAAGCGATGGGCTGGTATGGCTCCGCCCTGACCGGAGGCGTGGCGCTCGGGGCACCCCTGGCTGGTGTCTTCATTGACGGCATCGGATCCTCCGGCGGATTTGTATCCGTGGGAGTGGCCGGTGTGGCGCTGTGCCTGGTGGGGCTGCTGCTGCAGGCGCGCAGGCGGCGCCGCTCGGCCGTCTGACTGGCCCTGACCTTCCCTGAGTTTTTGTCCAGATATCTGGACAAAAACTCAGGGAAACGACGACGACGGCGGGCAGACCGTGTGGCCCGCCCGCCGCCGTCGTAATTAACGCGGAGTCCCTTGTGCGCCTAGTTAACAGCGCCGGTGTACTTCTCGCCCGGACCCTTGCCTGGAGCGTCCGGGATGATGGACTCTTCACGGAAGGCAAGCTGGAGCGACCGGAGGCCGTCGCGCAAAGGACCGGCATGCTGGGAACCGATCTCAGGTGCCGCAGCGGTCACCAGCCCGGCGAGGGCGGTGATGAGCTTGCGGGCCTCATCCAGGTCCTTGAGCTCCTCGGCGTTGTCCTCGGCTGCCAGGCCAAGCTTCACGGCTGCTGCGCTCATAAGGTGGACGGCGGCCGTGGTGATGACCTCAATGGCCGGCACTTCGGAGATGTCGCGGATCTGTTCTGACACGTCGCCCCGGGTGTCTGCGGGCGCGAAAACGTGTGAATTACTGTCTGGGGTACTCATACTGGTAAGCTTGTCACAGACCGACTGAATGTCGTTATTTTGCTGTGAATGATCCCCAACCGGCGCCAAGATGCGCTGCGAGGGATTTTTTCTGTAGAATGGCATGCAGTTTGCAAGCGGAGTTCTCTCCCACCCGCGTCAGCCGATTTCCACCGGAAGCAATTCCAGGGAAGCAAGGTTGCCGGGTACCGGTCGGGCATTACCCCAGGCGTACGCCGGGGGACATGCGTGCAGCCTCTGAAGAGGCCAGTACATCCGATCTTTGAGGCCTTCGATTGCTCCGGCAATTGGGGGCCTTCTCTATTTTGTCGGTGGAATACCCACAACAATCACAGGAGCTTTAACATTAGCGAGCCAAGAATCAATGAGCGTATCCGCGTCCCCGAGGTGCGGCTGGTCGGCCCTGCAGGTGAACAGGTAGGAATCGTCCGTATTGAGGATGCCCTGCGTTTGGCTGCCGAGTCCGATCTTGATCTCGTTGAAGTTGCACCGCAGGCGAAGCCTCCGGTGTGCAAGCTGATGGACTTCGGCAAGTACAAGTACGAGGCCGCCGTCAAGGCACGTGAAGCCCGGAAGAACCAGACCAACACTGTTCTGAAGGAAATCCGCTTCCGCCTGAAGATCGACACCCACGACTACGAGACCAAGCGCGGACATGCACTGCGCTTCCTCGGCGCCGGCGACAAGGTGAAGGCCATGATCCAGTTCCGCGGCCGCGAGCAGCAGCGTCCGGAGATGGGCATCCGCCTGCTCCAGCGCTTTGCGGACGACGTTGCAGACGTGGGCGTAGTTGAATCAAGCCCGCGCATCGATGGCCGCAACATGGTGATGGTCGTGGGGCCGCTTAAGAACAAGGCCGAGGCCAAGGCTGAAGCACGCCGTGCGACGCAGCGCGCAGAAGCAAAGGCGCAGAACGAAGCGAAGGCTTCGGGCGGCCGAATCGACGTCTCCGGCGACGAGCAGGCACCGCTGACGCAGTCTCTGGCGGATCTTCTCCCGGAGGGTTTCGCCATCACCACCGAGCCGGAAACCGAGGCACCCGAATCCGAGGAGCCCGCCGCAGTTGAGGCCGCCCCGGCCGAAGCCGCGGTGGCTGAACCGGCCGCTGAGGCTTCCGCTATTGAGGTGGCCACTGCTGCTGAGACTCCGGTCGAGGAAGTCGCACCGAAGGAAGCACCCAAGCAGGCCGCTCCGAAGACTGCCGCTCCCAAGCGCGAGGCTCCCAAGGCTGCGCCGCCCGCTGCCAAGGCACCTGCTGCTGCTAAGCCGGCGGAAGCTGCTAAGCCGGCGGAAGCTGCACCCGCCCCGGCGCCCGCAGCTCCGAGGCCAGCCGCAGTTCCCTCGCCTCCGAAGCCGGTGGCCAGGCCTGCAGCCCCAAAGCCAGCTGCAAGGCCCGCCCCCAAGGCGGCGCCGAAGCCCGCCAGCAAGAAGACCACCTAGTTCAAAGCTGCTGGAGGTCTGTCCTCCCGCAGTAAGCAACCAGCACGCCGCCCGCAGGGGTGGCTGCACGAAAGAACTGCAGACAATGTCTGTGGATACGTAAGGAGATCGGTTCCCATGCCGAAGATGAAGACCCACAGTGGTGCTAAGAAGCGCTTCAAGCTGACAGGCAGCGGCAAGCTGCGCCGCCAGCAGGCCAACCGCCGCCACTACCTCGAGCACAAGTCCTCCAGGCTGACACGTCGCCTTGCCGGCGACAAGATCGTCTTCAAGGGCGACGCCAAGGTCATCCGGAAGATGCTCGGCATCTAATTTCCAAGTTTTCTGACTGTTTGCCACCCGGCAGCAGTCAACTACCAAAAAGGCTTCTCAGGCCGGCCGGGTTACCGGCAGTAGACGCTTGGGATCAGAATTCTGAAGGAGTACGCACGTGGCACGTGTGAAGAGGGCGGTAAACGCCCACAAGAAGCGCAGGGTTATCCTCGAACGCGCAAAGGGCTACCGGGGACAGCGCTCACGCCTGTACCGCAAGGCCAAAGAGCAGCTGCTGCACTCGTTTGTGTACAGCTACGGTGACCGTAAGAAGAAGAAGGGCGACTTCCGCCGCCTGTGGATCCAGCGCATCAACGCTGCATCCCGCGCGAACGGCCTCACCTACAACCGTCTGATCCAGGGGCTCAAGGCCGCCGAGGTTGAGGTTGACCGCCGCATGCTCGCCGAGCTGGCTGTTTCCGACGCCAACGCCTTCGCCGCTCTGGTGAAGATTGCCAAGGATTCCCTGCCCGCCGACACGTCCGCTCCGGCCGTCCAGGCTGAAGCAGCGCCGAAGGCTGCCAAGAAGCCTGCCGCCAAGAAGCCTGCTGCCAAGAAGCCTGCCGCTGAGGCAGCTGCCAAGTAACAGCCGGCCACTGCCTGTACAGGTAGTCGTTCAAGGACTGGTGGCAAGAGACACTAAAGTTCTTATATGAACGAAACCGGGCGCCCGCAAGATTTTCCACTGTCCAACCCCCGAGCTGATCGGGTCAGGGACGTGGCGAAGCTTGCCGGGCGCCCGGCCCGTTTAAAGCGGGGACAGTTCCTGGCTGAGGGCCCGCAGTCCGTGCGCGAAGCCCTGCGGCTGCACCAGCAGAGGCTCGCGGCTGGGGCGCCGGGCGTGGTGCATGAGGTTTTCGCCAGCGAAGCATGCCTTGACCGGTTCCCGGAATTTGATGATTTGGCTGCGGGCACTAACGCCCGGCTGGCCACGGATGACGTGCTGGCCGCCATGGCTGACACCGTGAACCCCCAAGGGATTATTGCCGTGTGCGGCTTCGTGGACGTCAGCCTGGAAGAAGTGCTCGACGCCGGCCCGCGCCTGATCGCCGTCCTGTGCCAGGTCAGGGACCCCGGGAACGCCGGGACGGTGCTGCGTGCTGCGGATGCCGCCGGCGCCGACGCAGTGGTCCTCACAGGATCGAGCGTGGACATCTACAACCCCAAGGCAGTCCGTTCCACGGCCGGTTCGCTTTTCCACCTTCCAGTGGTCCTCGGTGCGGACATCGATGAAGTGGCCGCCGCCTGCAGGACGCGGGGGATAGGCCTTCTGGCGGCGGACGGATATGGAGACCTCAACCTGGACGTCCTCCAGGACGAAAACGCTGCCCGTCGTATGGCGGTGTCGGGTACAGGGTCCGCGTATGCGCTGGAGAACCCCACGGCGTGGCTCTTCGGTAACGAGGCCCAGGGACTCTCTGAAGTCGAGCTGGCGTTGGCTGACCACCGGGTGGCGGTGCCTGTCTATGGGGCGGCGGAGAGCCTCAACCTTGGCACCGCAGCGACCGTTTGCCTCTATGCAAGTGCACGGTCCCAGCAGGGCCGCGCACCGGCTTCGGGGTAGGCACCAGGCAGACTTAAAAGGCAGGGCCCCGGCTACATCTCCGGGGCCCTTGCTGTTGAAACTCAGGTAGGAAGTCGGGAATCAGGGCGCGCGGGTGCTCCCGCTGCGTCCCGTGATGGCGCCATAAATGCCGGCCACTAGCAGGCCGCCAATGATCGCAAGGATCCAGGTGCCCAGATCAAAGAAGGCGAGATCGCCCCTGGCGAAAAGAAGGCTTCCGATCCAGCCGCCCACAATCGCACCAACCACGCCGAGTACCAGGCTGGTGACCCAGCCGCCGCCCACTTTGCCGGGCATGACAGCCTTGACGATGGCCCCTACTATGAGGCCGAGAATAATCCAAGCAAGAAAACCCATGTCTCCTCCTTCATATTCGTCGGGATGAATTGAAATCGTCCCGATTATTGTTCAAGCTAACACACAGCACCCTTATTGTCAGTAACCTTACTGACTGTCAGAGGTGTGTGTCCGACGCCGCGGCAAGTACGGTATCCAGGGGCGGAGCCCGCTGACGGCTCCACATATTCCCTGTCTTGTTCCGTAATCCTGAAGAGGTGCCCGGAGCATCCCTTTGGCTATGGTCGGGAGCGCTACATCTATGCGTTTATCGTGTCCATTGTCCTGTTCAGTGTGGACGGGCTCTTAGCCCTGTATGAGGCGTGGGGCAAGCTTCAGCATCCCCACGCCATCGAAGGTGACTTCTGGTGGGTGCCGCTGGCTGTCCTGGTGGGCGCCATTGTGGCCGAGTCCTTCTCCTTTCGAACCGCCATCATCGAATCGAACCACGTCCGGGGCAAGCAAAGCTGGGTCCATTTTGTCCGGAACGCCAAGCAGCCTGAGCTCCCCGTTATTCTCCTGGAAGACTTGGGTGCGCTGGTTGGCACGCGAAGATCCTCGGAGCGATCGAGGCCGACGGAACACGCGTCATCCACCTGAAGACGCTCCACCTCGGGCCGGAAGAGCTGTTGGTGGCTGCCAAGATCTCCGTTGGCGCTGCCGACTCGGGCCGGGATATTGCAGCAGCCATCGACAACGCCGAGTCAAGGATCCGGTCAGCGGTTCCGATGGCCAGGGTGATCTATCTGGAACCCGATCTCCACCGCTCGGATGCCGCGATCGGCGACGATGTGGCGACTAGCGCCAGGCCGCAGGACGCGCAGGCTTAATTGCTGCCTCCCGGGCTTCCAGTCCGGAGTTTGAGCCGGCGATTTCCGCTGGCCGCCTATCCCAGGATCAGGCGGCCAGCGGCTTTTTGCGTTCCAGGAGTCCGCTGATGACGGCGACTGCCAGGCCGAGGACGGCCAGGACGGCCCCCACGACAGCCGGCGCAACGTAGCCCCAGCCCCAGGCGATCACTACCCCGCCAAGGAAAGCACCCAAGGCGTTCGCAACATTGAGGGCGGCGTGGTTGAGCGAGGACGCCAGGGACGGCGCGTCCGGCGACGCGTCCAGCAAACGGGTCTGCAGGGCGGGCACCAGCATCGAACCGGCGGCTCCCACCACAAACACCATGACAAACGCGGACCACGGCCAGTGGACGGCCACCGCATAGACCACGAGGGCGACGGCGATACCCGGCAGTACGCGGTAGATCGTTCCCATCACGGACCTGTCGGCAATCCTGCCGCCCACGATGTTGCCAGCAACCATTCCGAGGCCATACAAAGCAACTACGATCGGAAGCAGCGGCGACGGAATCCCGGCGACCCCCGTCATGGTGTGGGCAATGTAGGTGTAGGTTGCGAAAAATCCTCCAAAGCCGACAATGCCGATCAAGATGGCCAACCAGACCTGCAGCCGCTTGAGGGCGCCGAGTTCCCGTCGGATGCTCGCATCGGGGTGGGCGTCCTGAAACGGGACAAACCTCCACAGGAGGCCCAGGGTCAGCAGCCCTATGGCTCCCACCAGGAGGAACAGCAGGCGCCAGCCATAGGCTTGGCCAACCCAGGTGGCCAGCGGAACCCCGACCACGTTTGACACCGTCAGGCCCGCCATGACCATGGAGATGGCCCAGCCGCGCCGCGTGGGGGACACGAGTGAGGCGGCAATAACAGCTGCGACACCGAAGAACGCCCCGTGGGGAAGTCCTGCCGCGAAGCGGGAAACCAGCATGCTGCCGTAGTCGGGGGCGATGAATGATGTCAGGTTCGCGAGGCTGAAAAAGAGCATCAGTCCCAAGGCGAGGTACTTGCGGGGGAGTTTGGCACCTACCGCGGCGAGCAAGGGAGCGCCCACCACCACGCCCAGGGCATATGCCGAGATCAGGTTTCCGGCCTCCGGCGTGGTGATCTTCAGTCCCTGCTCCACCTCCTTCAGCAGTCCCATCATGGTGAACTCCGTGACACCGATACCGAAGCCGCCCATGGCCAGGGAAATAATGGCAGGGCCAACGCGCGGGGTCCGGGCGGTGGTCGCGGAAGGGGTCTGGAGGACGCTGCTCATGTACCAACTTTTCGGGGGAGATCCTGGGAGGCCGCTGCTGCGGCCCACGGAAGCTTAAATCATATTTTAATAACCCCGCGGCGGTGGAGGGTATTCCGGTGCAAGCGGACAAGTCCGTCCAACCCATTGTCCCCCATAGACTGGGGCGGTGACTGGACAGATACTCGTAGTTGGCGGAGCTGTGCTGGACTCCCTGGGTGAGCCCACAAGGATGCTGGTGGCGCGGCGTACTGCTCCCGAGCAGTTTGCCGGGCTGTGGGAATTCCCCGGCGGCAAAGTTGAACCGGACGAGGCGCCGGAGGCCGCGCTTCACCGGGAACTTCGGGAGGAACTGGGGATCGGCGTGCGGCTGGGATCTGAGCTTCACGCCGTCACGGCTGCCGGCTGGCCCCTCAGTGAGAAGGCATCCATGCGGGTATGGCTGGCAGAGATTGCCCAAGGGGAACCCCGGCCCCTTGAGGACCACGACGAGGTGAAGTGGTTCAGCCTGGCGGACGGTGATGAAGCCCTCAATCTTCCCTGGATCCCTGCCGACTTCCCGATTGTCCGGGCTCTCCTTCAATCCCTGGATGTGCGCTCGGATTCAGCAACCGGCAGCTGATGCAGGACTCCCGGAGGAGTCAGGACTCCGGGCAAGGAGCCGGCAGGCGTGGCCGTTCCGGGAAATGCGGCTAGAACAGGGTGGGCTGCTGACGCTGCCCTTCGGCGGCAGATTGGGTATTCCCAGCCTGCCGTGATGCCGCCCCGGATCCCCCTGCGGGAGGGAGGCTGCCAGCCGGATACTGCGCTTCTTCGCCGCGGGGATCGTCCTCGAGATCGCGATGGCTGAAGCCGTGGGAGCCGGAGAAGCCATGGCGCTCCTTGAAGTGGCGGATCCTCCCGGCGAGCCAGGCCCGGTACTCCTTTGAGGCATAGGAACCCGTGCCGTAGAGCCGGCGGTAGCGGCCCGCAAGCTCCGGATGGTTCGCTGCGATCCACTGCATGAACCACTCCCGCGTACCCGGTTTCAGGTACAGGGCGCCGGCGGTCACCCCGGTGGCTCCTGCCGCCGCCAGCGACCCGAAGAGGGCGTCCAGCGCATCGTCGCTGTCAGACAGCCAAGGGAGGATGGGCATGGCCATCACCCCGCATGGCAGGCCGGCGTCCCGGAGTCGGGAAATCAGTTTCAGCCTGGCGCGGGGTCCGGGAGTCCCCGGCTCCACGGCTTCTGAGAGGGCCTCATCCGTCATGGCCAGGGATATCCCGACACCCACCGGAACTTGAGCCGCGGCCCGCTTCAGGAGGGGGATGTCCCGCGCCAGCAGCGTTCCCTTGGTGAGAATGGACAGTGGAGTGCCTGAATCGGCGAGCGCCGAAATGATTCCCGGCATCAGCTTGTAGCGGCCTTCGGCGCGCTGGTAGGGGTCCGTGTTGGTGCCCAACGCCACCTGATGGCGCCCCCAGGACGGCTTGGCCAGCTCTTTCCGGAGGACCTCGGCGGCATTGACCTTGACCACCACCTGGCTGTCGAAGTCCAGACCGGCGTCAAAATCCAGGTACGTGTGGCTCTTCCGTGCAAAGCAGTAGACACAGGCATGGCTGCAGCCGCGGTACGGGTTTACTGTCCATTCGAACGGCATCCGCGAACCGGCAACCACTTTGTTGAGCACCGATTTTGCGGTGACCTCGTGGAAGGTGATTCCCGCAAACTCGGGAGTGGTTACCGACCGGACCAGTCCGGCGAGGGGAAGCAGGGCGGGGGACGGCCCTGTTCCGGCGGTTTCCGCGGGTTGCGGCATCAGCGCTTGTGCATCCCATCTCATGCACTCTATTCGAAGGTATGTTCGAACTTAAGTCAAGGACCGACGCGCTGGGTTGATCTGAACCGTCGTCTGGCCCGCCGGGACTGTCACGGCCCCCAAGAGGTAAGGAGCAGGGTCAGTCCAGCAATTCCCAGACCACCGTGACGGCGGCCCCCACGCTCGTTTCGCCAGCTTCCACGCTGAGCGACTCGGTGGCAACAGCGCGCTGAATCCTGGCGAGCGGTATCGGTGCCTGGCCGCCTGCCTCCTCGGTAATGGAGACCACCGCGCCAAGCCGGGCCGAGGCGAGCGACGCATACTGTTCCGCAGACCGGAGCGCATCCTGCCAGGCTGCTTCGCGGGCGCGGGCTTTTACCGCCGCCTCATCGGAAAAGCCGAGTTCAAGCCCGTTGAGCCTGACGTCGTTCCCACCTGCGTCGACGACGTCCGAGATGGCGGCCGACGCTCCGGCTACCTTCCGTAGCCGCACGGTGAGCACACTGGAGGCGACATAGCCCGCCACTTTCTGGCCTTCGCCCTCCTGCCAGACGAGGTCTGCCCGTACGTTCAGCCCGGACGTCCGGATGTCCGCATTGGACACGCCATGCTGCCGGAGCGCGGTGGAGACAGCGGCGGACGCCTTCCCGGCCTCCGCATAGGCTGCCCCAACGTTGTCCCGGCGGCATTCCACGCCAACGGAAATCGTCAGCAGGTCCGGGGCTGCCTCGGCTGTCCCTGTCCCGCTCACGCTGATGTTTCTGGTGATGCTTCCACTGGTCACGCTCATGCCTCGATTCCGCCGGCTCCGCCTGGAGCCGGCTGTCGTTTACTGGTCTCTCGGTATCCGCCCGCTTCAAGGCCTGCCTGGCGTTCGAAAAAATTCCCCGACGCCGGGTTTCCCGTACGAACCTGCGACCAGCCCGCGGCCAGGAAATAGAACAGGAGGAAGGGCAGGCCCAGGCACCACGCATATTGGCTGCAGTGCTTCTCCTCGTGGCCCAGCAATGCCAGGTTGGACGTCAGGTGATCGGCTTCCGTGCGGCAGATCACCACGTTGCCCATGGTGAATGCGCCGGCAAAGGGCAGCCGCCACCGGTAGCCCGCTGCGATGATCAACCCGCGCGGGCCGCGGCTGACGGCAGTTCCTGCCGCCCGGGCAATTGCCAGGCCAAGCCCGGTGGTGCCGTTGGCCAGGTTGGCGAGTTGCCGCGCCCGCTGTCCCGCCGTCAACCGCACAGCCGTCAACTGCACAGCCGTCAACGGCTGTGCCGCCCGCACACGCTGCCGTGGTGTCATGAGGACATGGTAACCGGAGGGTTCAATTAGACTTGGGGATAGTGGCCGCCGATCTTGTTCCGGTTGGCCCTGACCTGGTCATTAAGTGAACTGATCTGAATGCACTGATGTTTGAGTGAATTCATAAGATGACCTGCCAGTGACGGACGCGCTGCCGGGAAACCGTGCACGGCTGCCCTGGTCATTGACGAAAATCATCAGCCCCGACTCGTAGCTAAGAACAGTAGATGACTGAAACTTTGCCGGGCGCCGCCATCCCGAACCCTCTGGATGAAGCCGCCATCACTGCCGCTGTAGACCAGGCCATCGCCGCCATTGCCGGCGCTGCCTCCCTTGACGAACTCAAGGCGGTGAGACTGGCCCACACCGGTGAGAAGTCGCCGCTGAGCCTGGCCAACCGGGAAATCGGCGGCCTGCCCAAAGACCAGAAGGCCGTTGCCGGCAAACTCATGGGTTCCTCCCGTGGACGGGTAAACAAGGCGCTCGCCGATCGGACTGCCGAGCTGGAAGCCGAAAATGACGCCCGGATCCTGGTGGAAGAAACCGTGGATGTCACGGCCGCTCCGCGGCGCCGTCGGGCCGGTGCGCGCCACCCCCTGTCAACGCTCCAGGACCGCGTCGCGGACATCTTCGTGGGCATGGGCTGGGAAATCGCCGAGGGCCCGGAAGTCGAATCCGAATGGTTCAACTTCGACGCACTGAACTTCAAGCCTGACCACCCGGCCCGCGAGATGCAGGACACGTTCTTTGTGGAGCCGCCTGAAGCCCACCTGCTGATGCGCACGCACACGTCACCGGTGCAGGTCCGCTCCATGCTGGAACGCCAAGTGCCTATATACGTGTTGTGCCCGGGCAAGGTGTTCCGGACCGATGAGCTGGACGCCACCCACACGCCCGTGTTCCACCAGTTCGAGGGTCTGGCCATCGATAGGAACCTGAGCATGGCTGACCTCCGCGGAACCCTGGAGCACTTCGCCCGGCAGATGTTCGGCGATGAAGCCCAGATCCGGCTGCGCCCCAACTACTTCCCGTTCACCGAGCCGTCCGCTGAGCTGGACATCTGGCACCCGGGCGCAAAGGGCGGCCCGCGCTGGATCGAATGGGGCGGCTGCGGAATGGTCAACCCCAACGTGCTCTGCGCGGCGGGTATTGATCCGGACATCTATTCAGGTTTTGCCTTCGGCATGGGCATCGAGCGCACCCTTATGTTCCGCAACGAGGTGGGCGACATGCGCGACATGATCGAAGGCGACGTACGTTTCAGCGAGCACTTCGGGATGGAGATCTAACAGTGCGTATCCCACTTTCCTGGCTGCGGGAATCCGCGCAGGTACCGGCCGGAGCAACGGCCGAAGACGTCATGGCCGAACTGGTCAAGGTCGGCTTTGAAGAAGAAGGCGTCCACCGCCCCACTGACACCCTGCAGGGTCCGATCGTGGTGGGCCAGGTGCTGAGCCTGGTCAAGGAACCGCAGTCCAACGGCAAGACCATTAACTGGTGCCAGGTCCGCGTCGTACCGGAGGGCCAGGAGCAGACCCTCACCGGCGACGGCATCGATCCGTCGGGCGTGCAGGGGATCATCTGCGGCGCCCACAACTTCGTCGAGGGCGACAAAGTAGTTGTCACCCTTCCCGGAGCTGTGCTGCCGGGTGACTTCCGCATCTCCGCGAGGAAGACGTATGGCCACCTGTCTGCGGGCATGATCGCCTCCGTGCGTGAACTCGGCATCGGCGAGGACCACGACGGGATCCTGGTGCTGTCCCGCCTCGGGTTGGACCCGGAAATCGGCACCGACGCCATGGAGCTCCTGGGCCTCTACGACCAGGCAGCAGAGATCAACGTGACCCCAGACCGTGGCTACGCGTTCTCGATCCGTGGTGTGGCCCGTGAATACGCCCACGCCACGGGCACCTCCTTCACGGACCCGGCCTCCAAAGTGCAGGCTCCGGCTGGACTTTCCGGCGGCTACGGCGTCAAGCTCAACGACGACGCGCCCGTCTACGGCAAGCCCGGTTGCGACCGCTTCGTGGCCCGCACCGTCCACGGCGTCGACGCCACGCGGCCCACACCGGCATGGATGTCTTCCCGCCTGCGCCTCGCCGGCATCCGTTCGATCTCCCTGCCGGTAGACATTTCCAACTACGTGATGCTTGAGCTCGGCCAGCCCCTGCATTTCTACGACCAGGACAAGCTGTCCGGCGACATCGTAGTCCGGCGTGCCGTGGCAGGGGAGAAGCTCACTACCCTCGACGGCAAGGAGCGCTCGCTCGACACGGAAGACCTGCTGATCACGGACGAATCCGGTCCCATCGGCGTCGCCGGCGTTATGGGCGGAGCCTCCACGGAGGTCTCGGACACCACGTCCACAGTCCTGATCGAGGCCGCCCACTTCGAAGAAGTTTCAATTGCCCGCTCACGCCGGCGCCACAAGCTGCCGTCGGAGGCCTCCAAGCGTTTCGAACGCGGCGTCGACTGGCAGGTGGCACACATTGCCGCCCAGCGCGCGGTCGACCTCCTGGTTGAACTCGCCGGAGCCGCCGCGGACGAGGCGGGGACCGACGTCGGCACCGCGCCGGACGCTGTGACCATCGCCTTGCCGGCTGGCTTTGCCGCCAAACGGATCGGCATCGACTTCACGGAAGAACAGATTGTCACCTCACTTGAGGACCTCGGTGCCGTGGTGGGGAAGAACGACGGCGGCTGGACGGTAACAGCCCCCAGCTGGCGGAATGACCTGGAAACCAAAGAGGACCTGTCCGAGGAAATCGCCCGGCTGGTGGGCTACGACAACATCCCCGCCACCCTCCCGGTGGCGCCCCCGGGACGGGGACTGACCCGCGTGCAGCAGCAGCGCCGCCGGCTCATCCAGGCGCTGGCGGACGCAGGACTGACCGAAGTCCTGGCGTACCCCTTCGTCTCCAAGGCGTCCAACGATACGTTCGGCGTGCCGGAGGCCGGGACTGAACGGACAGCCGTCAAACTGGCCAACCCGATCAGCGAGGAACACGCCTTCCTGCGGACCTCCATCCTCCCCGGGCTGATTGAGGTGGCCAAGCGCAACCACTCCCGCGGCTTCCGCGACCTGGCGCTCTTTGAGTCCGGCCTCGTGTTCCTCCCGGGCGACACAGTGGGAACGGCGTCCATTCCGCCGCTCGGCGTCAAGCCCTCCGATGAGGTGCTGGATGCGCTGTACGACGGCGTCCCGGACCAGCCGCTGCATGTGGCCGCCGTCCTGACCGGCCACGATTCGCCGGCTGCCGCCGCCCACGCCCCGCGGGCCTGGGACTGGGCAGACGCACTGGACATCGCCCGGCTTGCCGGCGATGTCCTGGGTGTGGAGGTCATTGTCAGCCAAGGGGCGCACCAGGCGTTCCACCCCGGCCGCGCCGCCCGGCTTTCGCTGCGCACCGGTGA
This sequence comes from Arthrobacter pascens, assembly GCF_030815585.1. Taxonomy (NCBI): domain Bacteria; kingdom Bacillati; phylum Actinomycetota; class Actinomycetes; order Micrococcales; family Micrococcaceae; genus Arthrobacter; species Arthrobacter pascens. The sequence goes on along the minus strand of NZ_JAUSWY010000001.1, from coordinate 2,773,424 downwards.
AGTGGTGGGCTATGCGGGCGAGCTGCACCCGAAGCTCCTGGCCGCGCACGACATGCCGGCCCGCTCGGTGGCCCTGGAGATCAACGCGGACGCACTGTTTGAAGCAGCCGCGGACGTCATTGTTGCCCGCCACATCTCCACTTTCCCGGTGGCCACCCAGGACGTTGCCCTGGTGGTTCCGCGGGACGTTCCGGCGGACGATGTCCTCTCGGCGCTCCGCGAAGGCGCCGGGGAGCTCCTGGAGGACGTGGCGCTCTTTGATGTCTATGCTGGCAAGGGCATCGAGGAGGGCAAGAAGTCACTGGCCTTCGGGCTTCGGTTCCGCGCCAATGACCGCACCCTGACGGCGGATGAGGCTTCAGCCGCCCGGGAAAGCGCCGTGGCCCTGGCCGCAAAGCGCTTCGGTGCCGTCCAGCGCTAGCCAATGCGCATGGAGTCCGGCCTCGTCCTTCAAGCGGAGGATACCCGTGGTCACCAGGAGGGTATCAAGGATTTCCCGGATGCCCTCCTGCTTGACCCGGCGGAAGCGTCCCGTGCTGCGGCCATGGAACCGCTTGCGCGGACGCGTTTCATCTTGGGCAGGGCAGCCCTGCGCCGGTTTGCCGCGGAACTGATGGACCTGCCGCCGGGTGAGCTTGAGGCCTCCTACTCCTGCCCGAGGTGCGGCTCAGGCCTGGCACTCTCCCACGGCAGGCCCGGGTATACCTTTAGGGGCGAGCGATTGCCGCTCCTGCTGAGCATGGCACGGACGCGGCACTGGGTGCTGCTTGCCGGCCTGCCCTCGCCGGGCACGGGGATGCGGCTGGGAGTTGATGCCGAGGATCCTGCGCGGCTGGACTTTGACGGGTTCGACGGCGTGGCCTTGGGCGGGGATGAACTGCTCACCGTTGCATCCCTGACGGGACCAGCACTGCTCCGTGAACGCGCCCGCCTCTGGGTCCGGAAAGAGGCATGGCTCAAGGTGACGGGCGACGGCCTGAGGACGGATCCCCGGACGGTCCAGGTCCGCAACAGGCCCGAAATCGCCGATCTGGCCTCCTCCGACACTGGCCTGCCCGCACGCTTTGCCGCGGCGGTTGCACTGGGATAACCCCTGCCGGCCCGGCTCTTCGTCCGGCCGTCAGGTGAGGGTAGGCCGCCCGCTGACGGGCAGCGGGGGAAGTGCTTCCTCGAACAGCCAGGGGTGGAGCAGTGCCTCTGAATCGATGCCCGCAACCCGGTCCGCCATAAGAATGAAGGCAGCGGTGGACACGGAACCGTGGCGGCGGGTCCTTGTCCATTCCTGCAGCAGGGCGAAGAAGGCGAGGTCCCCGCAGAGGACGCGGAGGGCATGCAGGGCCAAGGCTCCACGCTTATAGACCCGGTCATCGAACATCAGCGCCGGGCCAGGGTCGCCGATCAGGAGATCCTGCCCTGCGCGGGAGAGCCCGCGCCAGGCCGACGCTGCCCGGTCGTGCACCGGCATGACGCCGGCGGCTTCGGACCAGATCCATTCGGCATAGCAGGCGAAGCCCTCGTGCAGCCAGATATCGCTCCATGTACCCACCGTCAGGGAGTTCCCAAACCACTGATGCGACAGTTCATGGGCGATCAGCCGCTGCGACTCCCAGCCCTGTTCCACGTGGTTGCGCCCGAGGATCGACAATGTTTGTGCCTCAAGCGGGATTTCCAGGTCATCGTCTGTCACGACCACCGTGTACTGGGAAAATGGATAAGGTCCGAAGCAGTTGATAAATGTGCTCATCATTTCCGGCTGCCGGCGCAGCCCCTGCCGTGCGGCCGCCGCCAGCGCTGCCGGTGCGGCCACCGTCTGGAGCACACCGGCGGGACCGGTTCCGTCATCGAGGACCAGGGCGTCATAGCGGCCGATTTGAACCGTCGCCAAGTACGTAGCCATCGGTTCTTCCTGCTCGTAGATCCAGGTTTCCCGGCTGGACCTGCTGCTGTGCCCTACCAATACACCGTTACAGACTGCCCGGTAGTTCACGTCCGTGGTGACGGAGATCCTGTAGCTGGCTTTGTTCCGTGGGTGGTCGTTGCAGGGGAACCACGACGGCGCCCCGTTGGGCTGTCCTGCTACAAGTACGCCGTCGGTCAGCTCCTCCCAGCCCACCTCGCCCCAGAGGCCACGCCGGGGTGATGGATTGCCCTCATAGCGGATGTCCAGGATGAAATCATGGCCTGGGACGAGGCCGGTGTCGAGGTGGACCACAAGTTGTTCCGCGCGCTGGGTGAAGCGCCGGACACGCCGGCCGTTGAGGTAGACCTTGACTGCCCGAAGCCCCGCCAGGTCAAGAACTATTGCGGAGGCTGGCCGGGCCGCCACGGCGTGCAGGACCGCGTGACCGAAAAGCCTGTTACTGGACAGCCGGTAATCCAGGTCCAGCTCGTAGCGCGACACGCTGTAGGCGTCCGTACCGTGGTCCGCCACGTACGGATCGGACGTGAGCCCAGGCTCAGCCGTTCCCACGCCGGTTCCGGAGCTGGCTGATTCTGGGGAACTCATTTGGCGGGCCTCAATCACAGACGGTCACGGACATGCGGTTTCTACCAGGGGCGGGCGCCCCTACTTCAGGCGGGGCGCGGGAACATCAGGGCCGGCCCACGGGCTCACCGGATTGCCCATCCAGTACGTTCCTTCGGGCACTGTTTCCCCGCGCATCACCAGCGAAGCCGGCCCGACGGTTCCGCCGCGGCCGATCCGGGCTTGCGGAAGAATGACGCCGTGCGGCCCCATGGTGGCCCCGTCTTCGAGCGTAACAGGGCCGATACTCATGATGCGGTCATGGAACAGGTGCGTTTGAACAACACACCCACGGTTGACCGTTGAATTCGCGCCAAGGGCCACGAGATCAGCTTCCGGCAGCCAGTAGCTCTCACACCATGTTCCGGGGCCGATTTTGGCCCCCAGCCCGCGGAGCCACCACACCAGTGCTGGAGTTCCGGTGGCAGAGCGTGCAAACCAGGGCGCGCTGACCATCTCGATGAACGTATCCACTACCTCGTTCCGCCAGATGAAGGAGCTCCAGAGCGGGTGTTCCCCGGCCTTGATCCTGCCCACCAGCAGCCATTTGGCTATCACGGCGCTGACGGCGGCCACGGCCCCTGCCACCAGGATGACGATTCCGCCCAGAACAGCGGCTACGCCGTAATTGAACGTAGCGGCCAGTGAGTCGAAGGTCAGCAGCACGCCTGCGGCAAGGCCCACCGTCAGCACAACAGGCACAAACCGGCAGGCCTCCCAGAGCGCCCGGGCGATTTTCAGCCGGGTCGGCGGCTGGAACGTCAGGGAGTCGTCCGAGGCGATGGCCGTGCGCCGCAGCCGGACTGGCGGACTGCCAAGCCAGGAGGTGCCGGACTTGGCTTTCGACGGCGTGGCGGACAGAACTGCGACGAGGGAGTTCTTGGGGACGTTCCGGCCCGCTCCTGTCATGCCCGAGTTCCCGAGGAATGAACGCTTGCCGATCTTGGCGGGTGCTATTCTCATCCATCCGCCGCCGAGTTCGTAAGAAGCCACCATGGTGTCGTCGGCCAGGAACGCACCCTCCCCGACCGTGGTCATCTTCGGCAGCAGTAACACAGTGGAGGCCTCAACGTTCTTGCCGATCTTTGCTCCGAGCAGGCGCAGCCAGACTGGTGTAAAGAGGCTGGCGTAGATGGGAAAGAGCAAGTCCCGGGCCAGGTCCAGGACCCGCTCTGTGGCCCAGACTTGCCAGCCGATCCGGCTTCTTACCCGGTAGTGCCCCTCCTTCAGGCCCAGTCCCAACAGACGGGTGGTTCCCAGTACCAGGAGCAGGTTTGCCGCGAACCAGGCCAGAGCGGCCAATGGAAGGGAGGCCAGCAATTGCGGCCATGCCGCGGAAAGGGAACTGCTGCCTTGGATAAACAGGAACACGACGGCAGAACCTGCAGCGGCGGACACATAGGGGATCATGGCCAGCACAGCGGACGCTGAAGCGAATGCGGCAAACCAGAGCCTGCCCATCAGCGTGCTGGTGATGGGCGCCGCCGGCCAGTCATGCTTGGCCTTGCCGCGGCGCTGTGCCGGGGAGCCTGCCACGACCTGGCCGGATTTCACCTTGCCGAGAACCGCCGAACCCGGTTCCACACGGCCGCCTGCCCCAATGCTTGCCCCGGGCATCAGGGTGCTTCGTGCACCCACAGTGGCTTCCGCGCCGACATGGATGGCTCCGATATGGACGTTGTCGCCGTCGATCCACCAGCCGGAGAGGTCAACTTCGGGCTCGACGTTGGCACCGCTGCCGAGGGAGAGGAGGCCTGTCACGGGCGGCATCGAATGCAGGTGCACGTTGGCGCCGATCCTGGCCCCGAGTGCCCGGGCGTACTGGGGAACCCAGGGAGCGCTGGCGAGGCTCACCGCCCCGGAGAGGTCCTGGACCTGCTCGGCCAGCCACAGCCGCAGGTGCATCTTTCCTGACCTCGGATACGTTCCCGGGCGCACGTTGCGCAGCAGGATCCGGGCAGCGGCGATGGATAGACCCATCCGGCCGGCCGGGCTGACGAACACCAGCCACGACGCACCCACCCACCACCAGGACACAGTAGGGGCGGCCGTGAAGCCGGCGAAGCCGGCCAGGAGGTTGTTTGCCACCATCAGGTAGGTCAGCCAGCGCATGCCCACCAGAACGTGCAGTGGGACGCCCATGAGGGTCTGGAAGACCTGGGATTTGAGGGCCGTCGGCCGGACGCTCCGTTCCTTCGCCGGACCGGCTGGGACGCCGTCGGGCAGTGACAGCCGTGCCGTATCGATCAGCGCCCCGACCCGCGGAGTGGCATAGATGTCCGCGACGGTGATGGTGGGGTAGCGGACCCGGAGGGCGGAGACGAGCTGGGCGGCGGCAAGCGACCCGCCCCCGTGGGCAAAGAAGTCCGCGTCGAGGCTGACCGCGGCGCTTCCCAGCACGGCGCCCCATTGCTCGACGATCCAGCGGGCATCGTCGGGAAGGTTCAGCGGGGCATTGTCGGCGTCCGCCTTGCCGGAGCCGGCGAGCGGCCACGGGAGGGCGTGCCGATCCACCTTGCCGCTCGTTTTCGTCGGCAGGGAATTGACGACTGTCAGCAGGGGGATGAGGGCAGCCGGGAGACTCGCGGCGAGCAGTCCACGGGCCTCGGCGAGATCAGGCTCCGCCGCGCCGGCAGGGGCGAGATACCCCACCAGGATCTGGTTTCCTGCCGCCGTCGTCTGGACCGCGGCAGCCGCACCGGCAACACCGGGCAGTGCCTGCAGCGCTGCGTCAATTTCCCCGAGCTCGATCCGGCGGCCGCCCAGCTTGACCTGTTCGTCGGCGCGGCCCATAAAGACCAGCCCGTCGGATTCGTAACGGACCAGGTCGCCGGAGCGGTAGGCGCGGCCCCAGCCCAGTGAAGGCATCGGGGCATACTTTTCCGCATCCTTGGCCGGGTCAAGGTAACGGGCAAGCCCCACCCCGCCGATGATGAGTTCTCCGACGCCGCCTTCGGCAACCGGGACGCCGTTCGTATCGACGACGGCCAGGTCCCAGCCGTCGAGCGGAAGGCCGATCCGGACCGGCCCGGGTCCGCCCAGCGGCGCGGCGCAGGCTACAACAGTGGCTTCCGTGGGGCCATAGGTGTTCCACACCTCGCGGCCATCCACCGCGAGTCGCTCAGCAAGCTCCGGGGGGCAGGTCTCGCCCCCGAAGATCAGCAGCCGGACGTTCTCCAGCGCTTCCGCAGGCCAAAGTGCTGCGAGCGTGGGAACTGTGGATACGACCGTAATTCCATGACTGATGAGCCAGGGCCCAAGATCCATGCCGGTGCGCACCAGGGCACGAGGGGCCGGGACAAGACAGGCACCGTGCCGCCAGGCCAGCCACATCTCCTCGCAGGAGGCATCAAACGCCACAGAGAGACCCGCGAGGACCCTGTCCTGCGGGCCGATGGGCTCGGCCGCGAGGAATATGCGTGCTTCTGCGTCGACAAAGGCAGCCGAAGACCGGTGCCTGACTGCCACTCCCTTGGGTGTGCCCGTGGAGCCCGACGTGAAAATCACCCAGGCGTCATCCTCAGGTGTAGCGGTCCGCGGGGCAGGGAACGGCGCGGGCCGTTCCCTGGTCAGGGTGATTTCCGTCGCGGTCACGACGGCAGCCACCCCGGCTTCTCCGAAGACCAGTCGGGCCCGTTCCTCGGGGTCGTCAGCGTCAACCGGGACGTACGCCGCGCCGATAAGCAGGATTGCCAGGATGGAGACGTACAGCTGGTTCGTGCCGGAGGGGATGCGCACGCCGATTCTGTCGCCGGCGCCGAGCCCCGCAAGATGCAGTTCACGGCCGACGGCCCGGACGGCCGCCATCAGCTGTGCGTAGCTCAAGGACTGACGTCCGTCGTCCAGGGCCGACGCATCCGGATACCGATCGGCAGATGCGTGGAGGATATCCATCAATGTCCTCGCCGGCGGCGAGGCGGCGGCTCCAGGCATCTGGGGCTGATAGGCGGTGTCGGCTTCGGGGCCGAAGCCGCTGAGTTGTTGCTCGGTCACTCAGGCAGTCTCTCTGGAGAAGATGAACAGAAAGTGTCGCGGTTTGCCAGAGCTCCATCAGACGTTTGACCGGCGTTTACCTCAACTGGAGAACCAACAGGAGCACTGGACCAGCAGGACCAGGTGTCAACAGGACTAGGGGAGCAGCAGGACCTTGCCCGTGGTGCGTCGGCTTTCAAGGTCTTCGTGGGCCTGGCGTGCCTCGGCGAGGGGGTAGGTTGCCCCGATCCGGACTTTGAGGTTTCCATCGGCAACGGCATTGAAGATCTCAGTGGAACGCCAGCGACGTTCCTGTTCATTCAGCAGGAAGTGACCCATCGACGGACGCGTGAGGGTCAGGGATCCGCCGGCGTTGAGCCGCTGGGGGTCAAACGACGGCGCCGGGCCGGATGCCGCGCCGAACAGGACGAGGGCGCCTCTGGTGCGCAGGCACGAAAGGGACCCATCGAAGGTGTCCCGGCCGACGCCGTCGTACACCACATGCACGCCTTTTCCGTCCGTCAACTCACGGACGTGGTGCGGGAAGCCGCCATAGCGCAGCACATGGTCAGCGCCTGCTTCACGGGCAAGGAGCTCTTTGGCATCAGATGAGACCGTGGTGATGACGCGGGCGCCTTTTTCTTTCAGGAGCTGAATCAGCAGCAAGCCCACCCCGCCGGCTCCGGCGTGCGTCAGAACGGTGTGCCCCGGCTCCACCCGGAACGAGGAATTAATGAGGTAGTGGGCCGTTATGCCCTGCAGCGGCAGCGCCGCCGCGGTGAGGTCATCGACGCCGGTGGGTACCGGGAGTGCCTTGCTGGTATCCAGAAGCGCATAGCCGGCATAGCAGCGGGCTCCTTCCGCGGTGGCTACCCGGTCGCCAGCGGAAAAGTCCTCGACGCCGTCGCCGGTTTCTTCTACGGTCCCAGCCATTTCCGAACCTGGCGTGAACGGATACGCAACCTTGTAAGCGCCGCTCCGGTGGTATGTGTCAATGAAGTTCACCCCGGCGGCGGCCACCTTGACCAGCAGCTGGCCAGGGCCGGGAACGGGGCGCTCAACCTCGGCGTAGTGCAGTACTTCGGGGCCGCCAGGCTGCTGGGCGACGATTGCATGCGTCATGGAACCTCTCCTTCTCCGGGCTGGGATTTCCTGGCCCGGATCATGGATCCATCCTAGGGATACCGTCGCCGACGACGAAGTGACGGCCGGAAACCGGCCGTCACTTCGGGGTCAAACGTGGACCGGGAGTCGCGGCCCGGGCTGCAGCCCGGCTGCGGCTGTTCCTTAGTAGCGCCGGGTAACGGTGGCCATCGGGCACTCGAAGTGGCGTCCGGCGGCAAGCCCAACGTCATTGAGGTAGCGGACGATGATGCCGTAGGACTGCAGCAGCGTGGTTTCCGTGTACGGGACCTGGTGCTTCCGGCAGTACTCGCGCACGATCTTGGCGGCCTTGTCCAGCTGGGGCCGTGCCATGTCCGGAAAGAGGTGGTGCTCAGCCTGGCGGTTCAGGCCGCCCAGCAGGATGTCCATAAAGCGGCCGCCGGAGATGTTCCGGGACGTCAGGACCTGCCGGCTGAAGAAGTCCACGCGGCTGTCTGCCGGCAGGACCGGCATGCCCTTGTGGTTGGGGGCGAACGACGCACCCATATAGAAGCCGAAGACGGCGAGCTGCACGCCAATGAAGGCGAACGCCATTCCCAGCGGCAGGAAACTAAAGGCAAGAACCGGCAAGAGGCACAGGCGGGCCATGAGAATGGGGATCTCAACCCAGCGGTGCGTGACCTTGGCGCGGCGGAAGACGAACCTGACCGAATCGATCTGGAGCCCCAGGCCCACCAGGAACAGCAGCGGGAAGAAGAACCAGCCCTGCTTGCGGGTCAGGAACGAGAACCGTCCCTGACGGGTGGCAGCGGCCTCGGGGTGGAATGCTATTGCGCCCGTGGCAATGTCCGGGTCCTTGGAAATCACGTTCGGATGGTTGTGGTGCGCGCCGTGCTTCTGCTCCCACCAGGAGTAGCTCATACCGGCCACGGAGGTGGCAAGCAGCCTCGCGGACCAGTCATTGGCCCGGCGGGAAGCGAAGATCTGGCGGTGTCCGGCCTCGTGGGCCAGGAAGCTCAACTGGGTGCACAGGACGCCCAGGGCGGCGGCGATCAGGAGCTGGAACCAGCTGTCACCGATCAGTGCGAAACCGAACCAGGTGGCGGCCATTAGGAGGACAAGGCTGGCGAAGAGCGTGATGTAGAAGCCGACGCGGCGTTCCAGGAGGCCCGCGGCCTTGACGCTCTTCAGCAGCTCCGAATAGCTAAGGACAACCGCGTTGGGCTGCCGGACGCGTGATTGAGGGCGCTCGGATGTAGGGAGGGTGGTGGTCATGTAACGGGACCTCGTAATTTTCCGGGCAACGCTGCAGCCGACACTCGGACTGCGCGGTCAGGATCACCCTCAAACCAGCATACGCTAGCGTGTCCAACGGAAAGCCAAGCAGCCCGCGGACATCGTGCATAAATATCGGACACGATGAATAGTTTTGCTGTATGATTCAATGCATGACTATTTCAGTTGCCGTCTCCGGTGCCAGCGGCTACGCCGGGGGAGAAGTCCTGCGCCTCCTGGCAGGACATCCGGACGTGACCATCGGTGCCATCACAGCGCACAGCAATGCAGGCTCCCGCCTCGGCGAGCTGCAGCCCCACCTGCACGGGCTTTCCAGCCGCATCCTGGAAGACACCACCGTGGAAAACCTCTCGGGCCACGATGTGGTGTTCCTTGCACTCCCGCACGGAGCCTCCGCCGAGATTGCCGCGCAGCTTCCCGAGGGTACCGTAGTGATCGACGCCGGCGCTGACCACCGGCTCGAGGACCCGGCCGCGTGGGAGAAATTCTACGGCTCGGCCCACGCCGGAACCTGGCCCTACGGCCTGCCGGAACTGCCCGGGCAGCGCGAGGCCCTCAAAGGGGCAACCCGCATTGCCGTGCCCGGCTGCTATCCGACGTCGGCCCTTCTGGCATTGACTCCTGGTTTCGCAGGCAAGCTGCTTCAGCCCGACGACGTCGTCATCGTTTCCGCCTCCGGAACGTCAGGTGCGGGAAAGGCGGCGAAAGTGAACCTGATCGGCGCGGAGGTGATGGGCTCCATGAGCCCCTACGGCGTTGGGGGCGGCCACCGCCATACGCCTGAGATTGAGCAGGGGCTCTCCAATGCTGCCGGGGAGAGCGTTACTGTTTCCTTCACGCCCACACTCGCGCCCATGAGCCGCGGCATCCTCACCACTGCCACTGCGAAGGTCAAGCCGGGCACCACGGCAGCCGACCTTCGCCAGGCCTGGGCAGATGCCTACGACGACGAACCGTTTGTGCACCTCCTGCCGGAAGGGCAATGGCCCAATACAAAGGCGGTGGTGGGATCCAACCACGCCGCAATGCAGCTGGCATTCGACGAACACACCGGCCGCGTGATTGTCACATGCGTCCTTGATAACCTCACCAAGGGCACGGCCGGCGGAGCCGTGCAGTCCATGAACATTGCGCTTGGCCTGGCGGAAACCGCCGGCCTTAACCTGCAGGGAGTTGCCCCGTGACCATTACCGCCCCCCTGGGATTCCGGGCCGCCGGGATCACCGCCGGCCTGAAGGCCTCGGGCAAACCGGACCTCGCCCTGGTGGTCAACGACGGCCCCTCCAAAGCCGCGGCCGCCGTCTTCACCAGTAACCGCGTGGCCGCTGCGCCCGTCCACTGGTCCCGCCAGGTGGTCTCGGACGGCCGCGTGGACGCCGTCATCCTCAACTCCGGCGGCGCCAACGCGTGCACCGGCCCCGAAGGGTTCCAGAACACCCACAGCACGGCCGAGAAAGTGGCGGACGTACTGGACATTTCTGCCACGGACGTCTTTGTCTGCTCCACCGGCCTGATCGGCGAGCAGCTGCCGATGGACAAGATCCTTCCCGGCATCGAGGCGGCAGCCGCGGCCCTCAGCACGGACGGCGGCCCGGAAGCGTCCGCAGCCATCATGACCACCGATTCGGTGCCCAAGGCAGCCCTGTTCATCGGCACTGACGCCGACGGCCAGGAGTTCACCATCGGCGGCATCGCCAAAGGCGCAGGCATGCTCGCCCCCGGCCTCGCCACCATGCTGGTGGTGCTCACCACGGATGCCAACGTTGAAGCCGAAATGCTCGACTTCGTCCTGCGGGATGCCACACGCGTCACCTTTGACAGGACTGATTCGGACGGCTGCATGTCCACCAACGACACCGTGGTGCTGTTGGCTTCCGGGTCATCCGGTGCCGTGCCTTCTGCAGAGGCGTTCGGTGCCGGCCTCACGCAGGTGTGCGCCGAACTGGCACGCAAGCTGATCGGGGACGCCGAAGGCGCCAGCCACGACATTGCCATCCGCACGTTCAACGCGGCCAGCGAGCGGGATGCCGAAACCGTCAGCCGCTCCGTGGCCCGGTCCAACCTCTTCAAGGCGGCCATCTTCGGCAAGGACCCCAACTGGGGCCGGGTCCTGTCCGCAGTGGGTACGACGGACGCCGTGTTCGAGCCGGATCAGCTCAACGTGGCCATGAACGGCATCCAGATCTGCCGCAACGGCAGCATCGGCGATGACCGCGACCTCGTGGACCTGGAGCCGAGGGAGGTCCTGGTGGAGATCGACCTCCAGGCAGGCGATGCGGAGGCCACCATCTGGACCAACGACCTGACGCACGATTACGTGCACGAAAACAGCGCGTACTCAAGCTAGATCAACCAGCCACCCCTGGAGATACTGCAGCCCATGAACACCCAGACCCGCGAGACCACGTCCATGACTGACGCCCAAAGCAAGGCCGGCACGCTGATCGAGGCGCTGCCCTGGATCCAGCGCTTCGCCGGCACCACCATGGTGATCAAGTACGGCGGCAACGCCATGGTCAACGACGAGCTGCGCCGTGCGTTCGCTGAGGATGTCGTCTTCCTGCACCACGTGGGGATCCATCCCGTCGTGGTCCACGGCGGTGGGCCCCAGATCAACTCCATGCTGGCCAGGCTGGGCATCGAGTCCGAGTTCAAGGGCGGCCTCCGGGTCACTACGCCGGAAGCCATGGACGTGGTCCGGATGGTCCTCACCGGACAGGTGGGGCGCGAGCTCGTTGGGCTGATCAATTCCCACGGACCCTATGCCGTGGGCATGTCCGGCGAAGACGGCGGACTCCTGCGTGCTGTCCGGACCGGCACCGTGATCGACGGCGAGGAAGTGGACCTGGGCCTGGTAGGCGAAGTGGTGGGTGTTAATCCGGAAGGCATCCTTGACATCCTTGCGGCAGGCCGGATCCCGGTCATCTCAACTGTGGCACCGGAAATCGAGGACGACGGCGGCGATGCCGCCGACGAGCGAGGACAGCGCGTGCAAACCACCGGGCAGGTCCTTAACGTCAACGCGGATACAGCTGCCGCTGCCCTGGCGGAAGCCCTGGGAGCCTCCAAGCTGGTGATCCTCACAGATGTGGAGGGCCTGTACGCCAACTGGCCGGACCGGTCCTCCCTCATTTCATCGCTGACGGCTTCGGAACTGCGCCGGCTGCTGCCGTCGCTCGAATCAGGCATGATCCCCAAGATGGAGGCGTGCCTCAAAGCCATCGACGGAGGTGTGGAACAGGCGCACATCGTGGACGGCCGCCTGCCGCATTCCATGCTCCTGGAAACATTTACGACGGCGGGCATCGGCACGCAGGTCGTCCCCGACGAGGAAGTAGCCCCATGAACCAGTCACACACAGGCAGCCACGCGGCCAGCACCCTGGAGAAAACACCCGTGGGAGACCTGGTCGAAGGCAAAGGCCACGCCAGCGGAGCCGACTGGCTCGCCCGCTACTCCACGTCCCTGATGGGCGTATTCGGCACTCCCCAGCGGGTGCTTGTCCGAGGCGCCGGCTGCCTGGTCTGGGACGCCGACGGCAAGGAATACCTGGACCTGCTCGGCGGCATTGCCGTCAACGCGCTCGGCCACGCCCACCCGTTTCTGACCTCGGTGATTTCGAGCCAGCTGGCGACGCTGGGGCACGTCTCCAACTTCTTCACCAGCCCCACGCAGATCGCCCTCGCCGAAAAACTGCTGGCCTTGAGCAACGCGCCGGCTGGTTCCAAGGTGTTTTTCACCAACTCCGGCACCGAGGCCGTTGAGGCCGCCTTCAAGCTCGCGCGCCGGAACTCCGGTCCCGAAAATGGTGGCACGGACGCCGCGGCCCGCACCAAAATCATCGCCCTCGAGGGTGCCTTCCACGGCCGCACCATGGGCGCCCTCGCCCTGACGGCCAAGGAAGCCTATCGCGCTCCGTTCGAGCCGCTGCCGGGCGGCGTTGTCCACCTCCCGTTCGGCGACGTCGAAGCCCTCGAAGCCGCGATTGACGAAACCGTGGCCGCGGTGTTCCTGGAGCCGATCCAGGGCGAAGCCGGGGTCCGGCCCTTGCCTGCCGGCTACCTCAGGGCCGCTCGTGAGGCGACCACGAAGGCGGGGGCTTTACTGATCCTGGACGAAGTCCAGACCGGAATCGGCCGTACCGGCAAATGGCTTGCCAGCGAGGACGCGGGGATCGTTCCGGATGCCGTCACGCTGGCCAAGGGCCTCGGTGGCGGTTTCCCCATCGGCGCGCTGGTCACGTTCGGCGAGCAGACGTCATCCCTGCTGGCAGCAGGTCAGCACGGCACCACCTTCGGCGGAAACCCTGTGGCGACGGCGGCCGCCCTCGCCACGCTGCACGCCATCGAAAGCCAGCGCGTGCTCGCCAATGTTGCGGCGGTGGGGGAACATCTCCGCGCCGGCCTGGCCACCATGGAGGGCGTGACGGACGTCCGGGGCGAGGGCCTGCTGATCGGCTTCGACTTGGACGCCGACGTCGCACCGTCCGTGGTGACCGCGGGCCTCGAAGCCGGTTTCATCGTCAACAGCCCCGGGCCGCGCACCATCCGGCTCGCCCCGCCCTTGGTCCTCACCACGGACCAGGCCAACACGTTCCTCGCCGCCTTCCCGGCCATCCTCCAGACAGCTAAGGACGCCCAGTGACTCCTGCACTTCCTTCAACCGGCACAGTTCCGTCAACCAGCATAACCCGTCACTTCCTCAAGGACACCGACCTCAGCCCCGCAGAGCAGGCCGAGGTCCTGGAGCTCGCCGTCCGCATGAAGGCCGCACCATACAGCGTCCAGCCGTATGCCGCTGACGGGAACGGCCGCAAGACCGTAGCGGTGATCTTCGACAAGACCTCCACCCGCACCCGGGTTTCGTTTGCTGCGGGCGTGGCGGACATGGGTGGCAATGCCCTCATCATCAACCCCGGCGAGGCCCAGATCGGCCACAAAGAATCTGTTGAGGACACGGCGAAGGTCCTGGAGCGCATGGTCTCCACGATTGTGTGGCGTACCGGGGCGCACTCCGGACTGGTGGCCATGGCCGAGAACTCCAAGGTGCCGGTCATCAACGCCCTGTGCGACGACTACCACCCGTGCCAGCTGCTGGCCGATCTCTTGGCCGTGAAGGAACACAAGGGCGAGCTCAAGGGCCTCACCATGAGCTACCTCGGCGACGCCGCCAACAACATGGCCAACTCGTACCTCCTGGCAGGCGTGACCGCCGGAATGCACGTCCGCGTCGCCGGCCCGGAAGGATACCTCCCGGCCGCGGAGATCGTAACGGCCGCCGAGGAGCGCGCCGCGCTGACCGGCGGCTCGGTGCTGGTCACCACCGACGCTGCCGAGGCACTCAAGGGCGCGGACGTCGTGGCCACCGACACCTGGGTTTCCATGGGCCAGGAATCCGAGAAGGAGGCCAGGATGCAGCTTTTCCGGGAGTACTCCGTCGATGAGGAGGCCATGGCACACGCGGCGGACGACGCCGTCGTCCTTCACTGCCTGCCCGCATACCGGGGCTATGAGATCTCGGCCGGCGTCATCGACGGCCCGCAGTCGATCGTCTGGGACGAGGCCGAGAACCGGCTGCACGCCCAGAAGGCCCTCATGGCCTGGCTCATGCACCGCTCCGGCCTCGCCGTGGTGGAAGGACTGGCACCTGTCCGTGCGGCAGCTGAGGGACTTAGCCGCTAGTGTCCGTTTCGCCAGCCTCGCCGGGGTCCAGCCCGGCCACGAAGACGGCCCGCCAGGCGCGGATCACCGCAATCCTGACAGGCGAATCGGTGCGCTCCCAAGCCGAGCTTGCCGCTTTGCTGGCGGACGACGGCGTGCAGGTCACCCAGGCCACACTGTCGCGGGACCTTGTGGAGCTCGGCGCCGTCCGGGTCCGCGGCAAGGAAGGCGTGCTGGTCTACGCCGTCCCCGGCGAAGGCGGCGAACGTGCGGCCAAGAGCGGTGTGAGCCAGGAAATCCTGGACGCGAGGCTCGCCCGGCTGTGCAGCGAACTCCTGGTCACGGCGGAAGCCTCGGCCAACATCGCGGTGCTCCGGACGCCGCCGGGAGCGGCCAACTTCCTGGCGCTGGCCATCGACCACTCGGTGATGCCCTCTATCCTGGGCACCATCGCCGGGGACGACACCGTGCTGCTGGTCTCCCGCGATCCGCAGGGCGGTCAGGATCTGGCGGTCCGGTTCCTGCAGTTGGCAGAGGAAGCCGGCGGCTAGTAAGAACCTGCCGCGGGTATGACAGGCTTTCTGTAATCAATTCTTTAAACAACGCAAACCCCAACAAAGAGGAGCATTTCCGTGACTGAGCGTATTGTTCTGGCCTACTCCGGTGGCCTGGATACTTCCGTAGCCATCGGCTGGATCGGTGAAGCAACCGGCGCCGAGGTCATCGCCGTGGCGGTGGACGTCGGGCAGGGCGGCGAGTCGCTGGAGACCATCCGCCAGCGCGCCCTGGGCTGCGGCGCCGTTGAAGCCTACGTGGCTGATGCCAGCGATGAGTTCGCCAACGAGTACTGCGTCCCCACGCTGAAGGCCAACGCCCTCTACCAGGGGCACTACCCGCTGGTCTCCGCCATCTCCCGCCCGGTGATCGTCAAGCACCTGGTCAAGGCAGCGCGCGAATTCGGCGCCACCACCGTGGCCCACGGCTGCACCGGCAAGGGCAATGACCAGGTCCGCTTCGAAGTGGGCATCCAGACCCTGGGTCCGGACCTGAAATGCATTGCACCGGTCCGCGACCTCGCCCTGACCCGTGACAAGGCCATCGCCTTCGCCGAGGAAAAGGGACTGCCGATCGAGACCACCAAGAAGAACCCGTACTCGATCGACCAGAACGTCTGGGGGCGCGCCGTCGAAACCGGCTACCTCGAGGACATCTGGAACGGCCCCACCAAGGACATCTACGACTACACGGCCACCCCGGAGTTCCCGCCGGCACCGGACGAGGTCATCATCTCCTTCGAAGCCGGTGTCCCGGTAGCGATCGACGGCGTCAAGGTCACCCCGCTGCAGGCCATCAAGGAACTCAACCGCCGTGCCGGCGCGCAGGGCGTGGGCCGGATCGACGTCGTCGAAGACCGGCTCGTGGGCATCAAGTCCCGCGAAATCTACGAGGCCCCGGGTGCAATGGCGCTGATCACCGCCCACAAGCACCTCGAGGACATCACGATCGAACGCGAGCAGGCCCGCTTCAAGGCCACCGTCGGCCAACGCTGGGCCGAACTGGTCTACGACGGCCAGTGGTTCTCCCCGCTCAAGCGCTCGCTGGACGCCTTCATCGAGGACACCCAGCGCTACGTCTCCGGCGACATCCGCATGGTGCTGCACGGCGGCCAGGCGACCGTCAACGGACGTCGCTCCGGCACCTCGCTGTACGACTTCGACCTCGCCACTTACGACACCGGCGATACCTTCGACCAGTCGCAGGCCAAGGGCTTCATCGAGCTGTGGGGCATGTCCGCCAAGGTCGCCGCCGGCCGCGATATCCGGGTGGCGGGCGAGTGACCTCGGTGGGCCCGTTGACGCCGGGGTCTCCGGCAGAGCCGAGCGAGATCGGGGAGCTTTCGGGGACGAACGAGGGCGCACTGTGGGGCGGCCGATTTGCCGGCGGGCCCGCAGATGCCCTCGCAGCGCTGAGCAAGTCGACCCATTTCGACTGGCGGCTGGCCCGCTATGACATTGCAGGTTCCGTGGCGCACGCCCGAGTGCTGCACAAGGCCGGACTCCTCGATGAAGCCGAGCTCGACGGCATGCTGGCGGCGCTGACCCAGCTGGACGAGGATGTTGCTTCCGGTGCGTACACAGCAGCGGAATCGGACGAGGACGTGCACGGCTCGCTTGAACGCGGTCTTATCGAACGGGCCGGCACCCAGCTGGGCGGAAAGCTCCGGGCCGGACGTTCGCGCAACGACCAGATCGCCACATTGGGGCGAATGTTCCTGCGCGACCACGCCCGCATCATCGCCGGGGGTGTGCTGGCCACCATCGACGCCCTCGTGGAGCAGGCCACGGCGCACCGGGGCGTGGCCATGCCTGGCCGCACCCACTTGCAGCACGCCCAGCCGGTCCTGCTGAGCCATCACCTGCTGGCCCATGCCTGGGCGCTGCTGCGCGATGTCCAGCGGCTGCAGGATTGGGACAAGCGCGCCGGCGTTTCCCCGTACGGCTCGGGTGCCCTGGCCGGATCTTCGCTGGGCCTGGACCCGGAAGCCGTGGCATCGGATCTTGGCTTCTTCTCGGCCACGCACAACTCGATTGACGGCACTGCCTCCCGGGACGTCTTTGCCGAGTTCGCCTGGGTGACGGCCATGATCGGCGTGGACCTGTCCAGGGTCTCCGAAGAGGTCATCCTGTGGGCCACCAAGGAGTTCTCGTTTGTGACCCTGCACGATTCCTACTCCACGGGATCATCCATCATGCCGCAGAAGAAGAACCCGGATGTGGCGGAACTTGCCCGCGGCAAGGCTGGGCGCCTCATCGGCAACCTGACCGGCCTGCTGGCAACGCTCAAGGGCCTGCCGCTCGCGTACAACCGCGACCTGCAGGAGGACAAGGAACCGGTCTTCGACGCCGCCGACACCCTGGAGATGCTGCTCCCGGCCGTCTCCGGCATGCTCGCCACCCTGAAGTTCAACACCGAGCGGATGGAGTCCCTGGCGCCTCAGGGCTTTGCCTTGGCCACGGACATCGCCGAATGGCTCGTGCGCCAGGGCGTGCCGTTCCGTGAAGCCCACGAACTCTCCGGTGCCGCAGTAAAGCAGGCCGAAAGCCGCGGCGTCGAACTCTGGGACCTCACGGATGACGAGTACGCCGCCATTTCGGAGCACCTGACTCCTGAGGTCCGCACGGTCCTCAGCACCGAGGGGTCGCTCAACAGCCGCAACTCCCAGGGCGGCACCGCACCGGCCGCCGTCGAACGCCAGCTCATCGCCCTTGAAGGTGAGCTTGCCGGCGTGCGGGATTACGCGCGGTAGCAGCCGCACGCTCTCTCAGTTCTTGCATCATTTTGGCCAACGCTCTCTCACTTTCCTCGAGAAAGTGAGAGAGCGTTGCCGATTTTCATGCAACAACTGAGAGAGCGTTGTGCGTTAACCGCGGAACGCTTCCAGCTAGCATGTCGCCATGAGCGAATCCTTCCGCCGGCACCTGCGTTCGCTGCCCGACTTTCCTGCGGACCTGCCCGGGTTTGACCCGGGCAGTGCCCCTTCGGATCCGGTGGAGCTGTTCAAGCAGTGGCTGGATGAGGCGCTTGCTGCCGGCGTGCAGCAAGCGCACGCCTGCAGCCTGGCCACTGCGGACACAAATGGCCAGCCCTCCGCCAGGATGTTGATCCTGAAGAATATCGACGACGACGGCTGGCACTTCGCGACGTCCCGCATCTCGCGGAAGGGCCGGGAACTGGCCGTGAACCCGCGGGCCGCGCTGAACTTCTACTGGCCGGAGCAGGGCCGCCAGGTCCGGGTTGCCGGCGCCGTGGTTGAGCTCTCCGCGGACGCCTCCGCCGCCGACTGGCAGGCCCGGCCCGCAGCGGATGGCAGCCACAATCCGGACTGGCAGCTCTACGCCGTCAGGCCGGCAGAAATTGAGTTCTGGCAGGCACGCGTCGACCGGCAGCACATTCGGCACCTCTATGGCCCGGGCGGCATGCCAGCAAAGATGCAACCTCGGTTAGGATGAGCGCCATGACAGCTCCCGCACCGGACGCCCTGCTCGCCGAACTGCACAAGGCCGCGGCCGCCGTGACCTCCACCGCCGCGAAACTCGCCGATGAGGATGTACTGGCTCCGTCAGCCCTGCCCGGCTGGACCCGGGGCCACGTCCTGGCGCACCTGACAGGGATCTCGAACGCCATGGCCAGGCAGCTGGAATATGCCGCCCGCGGCGAGACCGTCGACCTGTACGACGGTGGCCAGGAGGGACGCAACAAGGCGATCGGCATGGCAGCGGGCCACGACGCCGCGACGCATCAGGCGGACCTGCAGGCAGCCCTTGACCGGGCTCTGGCCGCCTTTGACACATTGGAATATCCCGGTTCAGTCGGCCCCGGCTGGCAGGCGCCCATCTCTTACCGTGGGGGAGTGGTCTTCGACGGCGGCCTGGCACTGTGGCGGGAACTCGTGATCCATGCCTCGGACCTGGGCACTGGCCTGGGACCCGAGACCTGGAGCCGGCAGTTCTGTGAGCACCTGTTCGACTTCTTGTCCCCCAGGGTTCCCCCCGCTGACAGGCTCGTCCTGCAGCCGCTCGGACTCCCGCCGGTGAGCATCGGCAGCGGCGGCCGCTCCACGGTGGTCAGCGGCATGATCACCGACATTGCGGCCTGGCTTGCCGGCCGCGAACCGTCCCTCGGCAGCCTGCGGGCCTCGGCCGCGGCTGACGGCGTGGACCTCCCGGAACTGCTGCCGTGGCCCTCCGGCGTGCCGACCGTGAGTTAGCGACTGCGAAATAGCAACGGCGCAATAACGCCCGCATGGTTGGGGCTCAGGCGGCCTCGCGGGCCAGCAGGCTCTCCTTGATGGCCAGGCCCCACCGGAAGCCACCCAAGGTGCCATCCGTCCGGATGACACGATGGCACGGGACAAACAGGGCCGCGGCATTGAAGGCGCAGGCGCTTGCGGCTGCGCGCACCGCCTTCGGATTGCCGGACAGCCCGGCGTATTCGGTGTAGGTCACCGGAAACCCGGGCTGGACGGTCCGCAGAACGTCCCAGGCATGGGCACGGAAGGGCCCGGACTTTTGCCTCACAGGGACACTCATGGCGGGCACGGGGTCCCCTGAGTAGAACGCTTCCACTGCCCGGGAAATGGGACCAAGGTCCGTCACCACTTCAACTTCGCCCGGACGCAGTCCTGGGTGAATCTGACCGGTCAATTCGCCAGGCTCGGCGGTCCAGCCGGATGCCAGGACTTCACCATCCTGGGCAAGAATGGTGAACGGGCCGTCCGGGGTGGACATCACTAACAGCAGGGCTTTCATCGCATCGCTTTCTCTGGAACTGATTTCTCAGAACGTGGGGCACTCTGCGCGGCAGCTGCGCGCCAAAGGTGCATGGTGGCGTAGGACCGCCAGGGGCTGACCCCGCGGAAATCCGGGCTGGGCACCTCAGCGGCCGGGCTGGGAGACGGCACAGGAGGCAGGGCGAGCCTCCTGATTCCGTTCCGCACGGCGGCGTCGTTGGCGAGGAAAACGTCCGGGGCCCCGAGGACTCGCATCGCCACGTAGCCCACCGTCCAAGGTCCCACGCCGGCAAGCGGGAGCAGCTTTGCCCCCAGCCCCGGCAGATCCTCGCCGTAGCCAAAATCGAGCTCGCCGCCCGCAAGGGCCGACGCAACGGCGCGGAGGGCCTCAATCCGCCGCCTGGGGCCACGCAGCAGCGCATACCCCGTTTCGGCGATTTGGGCAGGGGTGGGAAACAAACGGTCCAGCCCGTCGCCCGGCAGCAGGCTGGCGCTTCCGGCGGCCGACAGCTGAGTCAAAGCCGTCCGGGCAGCCGCTACAGTGATCTGCTGGCCGATCATGGCCCTGATCAGCAGTTCCTGCGGATCCAGGGCGCCCGGCATCCTGATGCCGGGCGTCCCTGACACGGCGGGGGCCAAACGGGCATCCGCGGCCAAGGCGTTGTCGATGGCCACTGGATCGGCGTCGAGGTCAAAGAGGCGCCGCACCCGGCTGAGCAGCGCGGGCAGGTCGCGGAGATCCACCGCGCCGACCGTGAGGGTCAGGGGCCGTCCCGGCGCGTCGGCGTCGTAATTAACGCTGAAGCGGGCATCGCCGTGGGGGAGCCGCAGGGTGCGTGCGTAGGAGGTGGGCGTGCCGGCCTCTATTCCGGAAATGGCCCTGACTGCCAGGAACGAGAAAACGCCCGGATCGAATGGCTCGCGGTACGGCAAGCTGAGGGTCAAGGCCGTAGCGGCGGTTGCATGCTTGTGGTGCTTCGCTGTGGCGCGCAGCGCAGTAGGGGTCATGGCGAAGACTTCCACCATGGTTTCGTTGAACTGCCTGACACTGCTGAATCCGGATGCGAACGCGATGTCGGCAAGCTTCATGGAAGTGGACACCAGCAATGTGCGGGCAGTCTGGGCGCGGCTGGCGCGGGCCAGGGAGAGCGGCCCGGCGCCCAGCTCCTGACCGAGGATCCGGTTGAGCTGGCGGGAGGAATATCCCAGCCTTGCCGCAAGTCCCTCCACTCCGTCCCGGTTGATCACCCCGTCGTTGATCAGGCGCATGGCCCTACCCGCAAGGTCCTGCCGGATGTTCCAGGCCGGCGTGCCGGGCACCGCTTCGGGGAGGCAGCGCTTGCAGGCCCGGTAGCCGGCGTCGTGCGCGGCGGCGGAGGTTTCGTAAAAGGTGACATTGGAGGCCTTGGGCGTCCTGGCCGGGCAGGAAGGGCGGCAGTAGATGCCCGTGGTCCGGACAGCGGTGTAGAACTGCCCGTCGAACCGTGTGTCGCGTGCGTCGATCGCACGGTAGCGCTGCCAGAAGTCCATGTCCTCTATCCTGCCAGCCCGGAACCGGGCCTGCTAGCGGAAATCGGACATGGCCGTTCCTTGGAAGCTGCTCCAGTCCAGGCCGCGCGTCAGTGAGGCTTGGATAAAGTCAGAGTATGAGCACGAACGCCCTGCCGGAGGAATCCCGGCTGCGGGACGTACTGTCCGGCGACGCCCGCGACGTTGCCCTGCTGCTCCTGGGGTCGGTCCTGACCCATGATTCCCGGGACGGTGCCGTGTCCGTCAGGCTCACGGAGGTGGAGGCTTATCTTGGCCCGGAGGACTCGCTGCACCCGGATCCCGGATCGCACACGTTCCGCGGGCCCACTGCCAGGAATGCGCCCATGTTCGGTCCGGCCGGGCATCTGTACGTGTACTTCACGTACGGGCTGCACCATTGCGCCAACATCGTCTGTGGACCCGACGGCGTAGCGTCCGCGGTCCTGCTGCGGGCGGGAGAGGTGACCGCCGGGCGCCAGTTGGCCCGGCACCGGCGCCCCACGTCAAAATCCGCCGCGGACCTGGCCAGCGGCCCGGCCAGGCTTGCCAAGGCGCTCGGACTGACCACCGCGGACAGTGGCCGGGATGCCCTGGCGGCACCTTTCAGCCTGGTGTTGCCCCCTGAGCCAGTCGCCGAGATCAGTTCCGGGCCCAGGGTCGGTGTCTCCGGCGCCGGCGGGTCGGAGCGCTACTCGTGGCGCTTTTGGATCACGGCGGATCCCACCGTGTCCCGGTACAAGGCGGGGAAACTTCGACCAGCGAACTAGCAGGCCCGAAGTTTCAGACGCGTTAACCGAAATGGTTGTAGAATGGACGGTCTGTCTTTCGCGATAGGGGAACGTTAAATGCTCGACGCCGATTTGGCCCACGAACGGGACTATGTTGCTGGTCTGTATGCGCGGCTTGAAGAGCTACGCGACGAAAAGCGCAAGCAGTTGGCGCTGGTCCGCCGGGCCGGTGCCGTTGGCACCATGCAGAATGTTTCCGAGCGCGATGCGTTCGCTGCGCTTTATGAGGACCGCCTGGCGCAGCTGGATGCGGTTGATGACCGGCTGGTCTTCGGACGCCTTGATCTTGATTCCGGCGAGGCCCAGTACATCGGCCGCATCGGCCTGACCACCGACGACCTGCAGCGGCTCATGGTGGACTGGCGCGCGCCCGAAGCCGGCCACTTCTATCAGGCCACGGCGTTTGATCGGCAGGGCGTCCGCCGCCGCCGGCACCTGATTCTCCAGGGGCGGGAGGTCAAGGCCATCGAGGACGACGTCCTGGATGCGGACATGCTGGCCGACAACGCGTCCTTGCAGGGCGAAGGAGCGCTGCTGGCGGCGCTGGACTCCAAGCGGACGGGCCGGATGTCGGACATCGTCGGCACCATCCAGTCCGAACAGGACCGCATCATCCGGTCCCCCATCTCCGGCGCTGTTGTGGTGCAGGGCGGCCCGGGTACGGGAAAAACTGCCGTTGCGCTGCACCGCGCTGCGTACCTGCTCTACACGCACCGGGACCGGCTCAAGACAGCAGGCGTGCTGCTGGTGGGGCCGTCGTCGTCGTTCATGAAGTACATCGAACGGGTGCTGCCGTCACTCGGCGAGACCGGAGTGGTGATGGCGAGCGTCGGGCGGCTGATGCCCGGCATCAACGCAGTGGCCGAGCCCGAGGCCGACGTCGCAGCCATCAAGGGGCGGCTGGACATGGCAGGCGTGGTGGCCAACGCGGTGGCCAACCGGCAGCGGATCCCCGCAGAGGACCGCGTGCTGGAAGTTGACGGACGCAAGCTCGTGCTGACGCCGCGGCAGGTCCGCCGGGCCCGCGAACGAGCCCGTTCCACAGGCAAGCCGCATAACGAGGCACGCCTGACGTTCGTCAAGATCCTGCTCCGCGAACTCACGGAACAGATGACGGAGCTGGTGGAAGCCGGAAGCATTGGAAACAATGCCGACCGTTCGTACCTGGCAGAAGACGTCCGTACTGCCCGGGACGTGCGGATCGCGCTCAACCTTTGCTGGATGCCCATGACTCCGGAGAAACTGATCAGCGAGCTCCTGAGCAAACCTGCCGTGCTGGAGGCCTGCACGCCGCGCCTCACCGTTGGGGAACGCGCACTGCTTCTGCGTCCTGTGGACGCCCCCTGGACCGAGGCCGACGTCCCGCTCCTTGACGAAGCGGCCGAGCTGCTGGGGGAGCTGGATCCGGCTGCAGGCCGTGGGCTCGCGCAGCAGGAACACGACCGCGCCCGCGACCTCGCCAACGCCAAGCAGACGCTGGTGAACATGGAGACGGCAGGTGTGGACGTGCTGGTGTCCGCCGAGGAGCTGGTGGACCAGAACCAGGAGCGCGAGGCGAGGCTGACGGCTGCCGAGCGCGCAACCAGCGACCGGACCTGGGCCTTCGGCCACATCGTCGTGGATGAGGCGCAGGAGCTGTCGCCGATGCAGTGGCGCCTGCTGGTCCGCCGCTGCCCGCTGAAGTCCTTCACAATCGTCGGTGACATCGCCCAGACCAGCTCCGTGGCAGGTGCAAACTCCTGGCAGGCGGCGCTTGGTCCGATGTTCGGAGACCGCTGGCAGCTGGAGGAGCTGACGGTCAACTACCGGACTCCGTCGCAGATCGCGGAAGCTGCGGCGCGGATGGCCAATGCAGCCGGCCTGGTGGTGTCCGCGCCGAAGGCCGTCCGTGAGGGGCGCTGGTCGCCCATCATCGACAGGGTTGATTCGGACAAGGTGGTCAGCCGGCTGGTGGAGGTTCTGCCCGATGAACTGGAAGCGCTCGACGGCGGCCTGCTGGCGATCATCGCCGACGGTCACCTGCTCCCGGAGGCAACGGCAGCCCTGCGCGCCGCCTACGGCCGGCGCATCGGCACGGGCGCCGGAAGCTATGAACAGGACATCGTGGTCATCAGCCCACGCGAGGCCAAGGGCCTGGAGTTCGACGGCGTGGTGGTGCTGGAACCGTCCATGATGCTCAACCACGAGCACGGCCGGGTAGGGGATCTCTACGTCGCCATGACCCGTCCCACGCAGCGACTCCGGCTCATCGCGGCAGAGACGGTACCGGCGGGCATCGAGCGCTGACCTGCTTGCGCTGCCGCCTGTCGGCTGCCGCCGGTGCCTTCCCTGTGGCGCCGGCGGCAGGCAATCCTGCTAACTTAGAAGTCGTGTCAGAACTCAACGATCTCGAATCCCAGCAGAACGACCCCTCCTTTGCCAACGTCTGGCAGGAGCTCAAATGGCGCGGTCTGGTCCACGTCTCCACTGATGAAGCGGAACTGGAAAAGCTCCTCGCCGGTGAGCCGGTCACCTATTACTGCGGCTTCGACCCCACGGCGCCCAGCCTGCACCTGGGAAACCTCGTCCAGTTGCTGCTGATGCGGAGGCTGCAGCTGGCCGGACACAAGCCGCTGGGCCTCGTGGGCGGATCCACCGGCCTGATCGGTGACCCGCGCCCCACCGCCGAGCGCACCCTGAACACCAAGGACACGGTGACAGAGTGGGTGGGTTACCTGCAGGCGCAGGTCCGCCGGTTCCTGAGCTTCGACGGTGCCAACGCCGCACGCATGGTCAACAACCTCGACTGGACCGCCCCGTTGAGCGCCATTGACTTCCTGCGTGAGATCGGGAAGCACTACCGGGTGGGAACCATGCTCCGCAAGGACGCCGTTGCCTCCCGGCTCAACTCCGAGGAAGGCATCAGCTACACGGAGTTCAGCTACCAGATCCTGCAGGGCATGGACTACCTCCAGCTCTTCCGTGACTACGGCTGTGTCCTCCAGACCGGGGGCTCAGACCAGTGGGGAAACCTCACCAGCGGCACCGAACTGATCCGCAAGGTCGAGGGCAAGACTGTCCATGCCCTGGGCACTCCTTTGATCACGAACTCGGACGGCACCAAGTTCGGTAAGAGTGAAGGCAATGCCATCTGGCTTGATGCAGGGATGTGCAGCCCCTACGCCTTTTACCAGTTCTGGCTCAACACCGCCGACGCCGACGTTGTGGACCGACTCAAGGTCTTTACCTTCCTGAACCGTGCCGAGATTGACGTTCTGGCTGCCGCAGTTGCAGAGCGCCCGTTCGCGCGTGAAGGCCAGCGGAAGCTTGCGTTCGAAGTGACTTCGCTCGTCCATGGCGTCGAGGCCACAGAGAAGGTCATCGCAGCTTCCGCCGCGCTCTTTGGTAACGGGGACCTGTCAGCGTTGGACAAGCAGACCCTTGAAGCGGCTACGTCGGAGCTTCCATCCGCCAGGATCCAGGTGGACGGACTTGGCATCGTGGATCTGCTCGTCGCGTCAGGCTTGTCAGAGAGCAAGTCAGCCGCCCGGAGGACCGTAGGCGAAGGCGGTGCCTACGTGAACAACGAGAAGGTTTCCGATCCGGAGGCTGTGATCTCCGAATCGGAACTGCTCCACGGCCAGTACCTGCTTCTGCGCCGGGGCAAAAAGAACCTGGCGACCGTCGAAGTCCTGGTTCCCTAGAGCCCGTTCACGACCCATTACACGCTCCTCCGCAGCCGATTTGCACGGCCCCGGGGGAGCGTGTAATGTCTTCTGAGTCGCCGCCGGTGAGTGGCGACAAACCCCTTCACTTGAGAAGCAACTGTTCATGTGCTCAGCACGGAAATGAAGAAATGCTTCGCTTTTTGATGGGCGGATTCATTCCACCAAGTGAACATCGGGAAAATAACCCGGATTTGCAAAGTGAATATGAATGAAATAAGCTGGAAACATCGCGGCGAAGAAATGCGAAACAAAAGAATTCATTGATTATGAATTGTTTCGAGAAGTATTCGAATGTGTCTGTTGTTTGAGAACTCAATAGTGTGCCAAGTTTGTTGATACCGGTTTATTTTATATGAATTGGTTGAATTTGCCGGGTCATGCCGCCCCTGTGGTGTGGTCTGGTTTTTACAGCTGGTTTCAAATTTTGCTGCCTGGTTTCCGCGTTTTCCCGTGGTTTCTGGGTGGTGTTCGTTTTTGTTTTACTTCAACGGAGAGTTTGATCCTGGCTCAGGATGAACGCTGGCGGCGTGCTTAACACATGCAAGTCGAACGATGAACCTCACTTGTGGGGGGATTAGTGGCGAACGGGTGAGTAACACGTGAGTAACCTGCCCTTAACTCTGGGATAAGCCTGGGAAACTGGGTCTAATACCGGATATGACTCCTCATCGCATGGTGGGGGGTGGAAAGCTTTTTGTGGTTTTGGATGGACTCGCGGCCTATCAGCTTGTTGGTGAGGTAATGGCTCACCAAGGCGACGACGGGTAGCCGGCCTGAGAGGGTGACCGGCCACACTGGGACTGAGACACGGCCCAGACTCCTACGGGAGGCAGCAGTGGGGAATATTGCACAATGGGCGCAAGCCTGATGCAGCGACGCCGCGTGAGGGATGACGGCCTTCGGGTTGTAAACCTCTTTCAGTAGGGAAGAAGCGAAAGTGACGGTACCTGCAGAAGAAGCGCCGGCTAACTACGTGCCAGCAGCCGCGGTAATACGTAGGGCGCAAGCGTTATCCGGAATTATTGGGCGTAAAGAGCTCGTAGGCGGTTTGTCGCGTCTGCCGTGAAAGTCCGGGGCTCAACTCCGGATCTGCGGTGGGTACGGGCAGACTAGAGTGATGTAGGGGAGACTGGAATTCCTGGTGTAGCGGTGAAATGCGCAGATATCAGGAGGAACACCGATGGCGAAGGCAGGTCTCTGGGCATTAACTGACGCTGAGGAGCGAAAGCATGGGGAGCGAACAGGATTAGATACCCTGGTAGTCCATGCCGTAAACGTTGGGCACTAGGTGTGGGGGACATTCCACGTTTTCCGCGCCGTAGCTAACGCATTAAGTGCCCCGCCTGGGGAGTACGGCCGCAAGGCTAAAACTCAAAGGAATTGACGGGGGCCCGCACAAGCGGCGGAGCATGCGGATTAATTCGATGCAACGCGAAGAACCTTACCAAGGCTTGACATGGACCGGACTGCTGCAGAGATGTGGTTTCCCCTTTGGGGCCGGTTCACAGGTGGTGCATGGTTGTCGTCAGCTCGTGTCGTGAGATGTTGGGTTAAGTCCCGCAACGAGCGCAACCCTCGTTCTATGTTGCCAGCGCGTGATGGCGGGGACTCATAGGAGACTGCCGGGGTCAACTCGGAGGAAGGTGGGGACGACGTCAAATCATCATGCCCCTTATGTCTTGGGCTTCACGCATGCTACAATGGCCGGTACAAAGGGTTGCGATACTGTGAGGTGGAGCTAATCCCAAAAAGCCGGTCTCAGTTCGGATTGGGGTCTGCAACTCGACCCCATGAAGTCGGAGTCGCTAGTAATCGCAGATCAGCAACGCTGCGGTGAATACGTTCCCGGGCCTTGTACACACCGCCCGTCAAGTCACGAAAGTTGGTAACACCCGAAGCCGGTGGCCTAACCCCTTGTGGGAGGGAGCTGTCGAAGGTGGGACTGGCGATTGGGACTAAGTCGTAACAAGGTAGCCGTACCGGAAGGTGCGGCTGGATCACCTCCTTTCTAAGGAGCACCTACAGATGTCTGCCGCGTGTATGCGTTGGTGGGGGTTTGTCAGGAGTATATGCCCGTTGCGCAGGCGATTGTTCTGCGGCGGGTGCTCATGGGTGGAATATCAACAAATAGGTGCCTGGTGGCACGGACCGGTTGTTAGTACGGACGCTTTCTTCCCTTTGGGGTTGGGGGTGTCTTGGAACGGAGCTGGTACGGATTGCTGGGTAGTGTTTGGCACACTGTTGGGTCCTGAGGCAACAGGGCCGGGAGGGGTTCGCAGCTTACGGGTTGTGGGCTGTTTTTCCTGGTGTTTGTTTGTTTCTGGTTTCCTGGCTGCACCGATCATACGGTTTGTCCCCTGTTGTGGGGGTTCGTGTGGGGTGTGTGGTTTGGGGTTGTTGTTTGAGAACTACATAGTGGACGCGAGCATCTTTTATAAGAAGCAATTTCCAAGAATATGAACCTGGATCTGGCTGCGCGTGATGGTGTCGCCCCCTTGGGGGTGGTGTTGTTGGGTGTGGTTGGTTTTCGTGGTTCTCTCGAAAATTAGCGTAATTGATCTTTTGTGGTCAAGTTTTTAAGAGCACACGGTGGATGCCTTGGCATTAGGAGCCGAAGAAGGACGTAGGAATCTGCGATAAGCCTGGGGGAGTCGATAACCGGACTGTGATCCCAGGGTGTCCGAATGGGGAAACCCCGCCAGGGGCGCGAGCTGCCTGGTGACCCGCATCTGAACACATAGGGTGCGTGGAGGGAACGCGGGGAAGTGAAACATCTCAGTACCCGCAGGAAGAGAAAACAATAGTGATTCCGTCAGTAGTGGCGAGCGAACGCGGATCAGGCTAAACCGTTCCATGTGTGATAGCCGGCGGGCGTTGCATGGTCGGGGTTGTGGGACTTTCCGTACTGTCTCTGCCGGGACAGTGAGGTGTGATGTGCAGGCATAGGTGAACGGTCTTGAAAGGCCGGCCAGAGAGGGTGTGAGCCCCGTAACCGAAATGTTGTGTACCGCCTGGGAAGTATCCCAAGTAGCACGGGGCCCGAGAAATCCCGTGCGAATCTGTCAGGACCACCTGATAAGCCTAAATACTCCCTAATGACCGATAGCGGACCAGTACCGTGAGGGAAAGGTGAAAAGTACCCCGGGAGGGGAGTGAAACAGTACCTGAAACCGTGTGCTTACAATCCGTCGGAGCCAGTCTGATTCTGGTGACGGCGTGCCTTTTGAAGAATGAGCCTGCGAGTTAGTGTTACGTCGCGAGGTTAACCCGTGTGGGGAAGCCGTAGCGAAAGCGAGTCTGAATAGGGCGTTGCAGTGGCGTGATCTAGACCCGAAGCGAAGTGATCTACCCATGGCCAGGTTGAAGCGACGGTAAGACGTCGTGGAGGACCGAACCCACTTCAGTTGAAAATGGAGGGGATGAGCTGTGGGTAGGGGTGAAAGGCCAATCAAACTTCGTGATAGCTGGTTCTCCCCGAAATGCATTTAGGTGCAGCGTTGCGTGTTTCTTACCGGAGGTAGAGCTACTGGATGGCTAATGGGCCCTACAAGGTTACTGACGTCAGCCAAACTCCGAATGCCGGTAAGTGAGAGCGCAGCAGTGAGACTGTGGGGGATAAGCTTCATAGTCGAGAGGGAAACAGCCCAGACCACCAACTAAGGCCCCTAAGCGTGTGCTAAGTGGGAAAGGATGTGGAGTTGCGAAGACAACCAGGAGGTTGGCTTAGAAGCAGCCATCCTTAAAAGAGTGCGTAATAGCTCACTGGTCAAGTGATTCCGCGCCGACAATGTAGCGGGGCTCAAGTACACCGCCGAAGTTGTGGCATTCAGATATTTGCTAAGCCCTTGTGGTTCAGGCGTCTGGATGGGTAGGGGAGCGTCGTGTGGGCAGTGAAGTCGCGGTGTAAACCAGCGGTGGAGCCTACACGAGTGAGAATGCAGGCATGAGTAGCGAAAGACGGGTGAGAAACCCGTCCGCCGAATGATCAAGGGTTCCAGGGTCAAGCTAATCTGCCCTGGGTAAGTCGGGACCTAAGGCGAGGCCGACAGGCGTAGTCGATGGACAACGGGTTGATATTCCCGTACCGGCGAAAAACCGTCCATGCTGAACAGGGGATACTAACTGCCCGAGACCTGCCCGATCACCCTTGTGGTGTGAGGGTTTTGGTGGAGCGCGGGACCTGATCCTGGGAGGTAAGCGTATTAACAGGTGTGACGCAGGAAGGTAGCCAAGCCGGGCGATGGTTGTCCCGGTCTAAGGATGTAGGGCGAACGGTAGGCAAATCCGCTGTTCATGATGCCTGAGATCTGATGGGACCCCCTCACGGGGGGATTTGGTGATCCTATGCTGCCGAGAAAAGCATCGACGCGAGGTTTTAGCCGCCCGTACCCCAAACCGACACAGGTGATCAGGTAGAGAATACTAAGGCGATCGAGAGAATTATGGTTAAGGAACTCGGCAAAATGCCCCCGTAACTTCGGGAGAAGGGGGGCCCCAACCTTGAACGGTACTAGCGACCGGGAGGGGATCGGGGCCGCAGAGACCAGGGGGAAGCGACTGTTTACTAAAAACACAGGTCCGTGCGAAGTCGCAAGACGATGTATACGGACTGACTCCTGCCCGGTGCTGGAAGGTTAAGAGGACCGGTTAGCCTCACGGCGAAGCTGAGAATTCAAGCCCCAGTAAACGGCGGTGGTAACTATAACCATCCTAAGGTAGCGAAATTCCTTGTCGGGTAAGTTCCGACCTGCACGAATGGAGTAACGACTTCCCCGCTGTCTCAACCATAAACTCGGCGAAATTGCAGTACGAGTAAAGATGCTCGTTACGCGCAGCAGGACGGAAAGACCCCGAGACCTTTACTATAGTTTGGTATTGGTGTTCGGAGTGGCTTGTGTAGGATAGGTGGGAGACGTTGAAGCCCGGACGCCAGTTCGGGTGGAGTCATCGTTGAAATACCACTCTGGTCACTTTGGACATCTAACTTCGGCCCGTAATCCGGGTCAGGGACAGTGCCTGATGGGTAGTTTAACTGGGGCGGTTGCCTCCTAAAAAGTAACGGAGGCGCCCAAAGGTTCCCTCAGCCTGGTTGGCAATCAGGTGTCGAGTGTAAGTGCACAAGGGAGCTTGACTGTGAGAGAGACATCTCGAGCAGGGACGAAAGTCGGGACTAGTGATCCGGCGGTACATTGTGGAATGGCCGTCGCTCAACGGATAAAAGGTACCTCGGGGATAACAGGCTGATCTTGCCCAAGAGTCCATATCGACGGCATGGTTTGGCACCTCGATGTCGGCTCGTCGCATCCTGGGGCTGGAGTAGGTCCCAAGGGTTGGGCTGTTCGCCCATTAAAGCGGTACGCGAGCTGGGTTTAGAACGTCGTGAGACAGTTCGGTCCCTATCCGCTGCGCGCGCAGGAAATTTGAGAAGGGCTGTCCTTAGTACGAGAGGACCGGGACGGACGAACCTCTGGTGTGTCAGTTGTACTGCCAAGTGCACCGCTGATTAGCTACGTTCGGATGGGATAACCGCTGAAAGCATCTAAGCGGGAAGCTCGCTTCGAGATGAGATTTCCATACACCTTGTGTGTGAGAGGCCCCCAGCCAGACCACTGGGTTGATAGGCCGGATGTGGAAGCGAGGACTAACGACTCGTGAAGCTGACCGGTACTAATAGGCCGATAACTTACACCACACACCACCCCTGTAAACCCATTCAAAAGGGGTTTACACCCAGGGGCGGTAAAAAGATAACAAGACTGCTTGCGTCCACTATGTGGTTCCCAACCAACAAACCCGTTGCTTGAGAACACAACTGAATAAACAACACCACACCCGCACCACACAAGCTGCGGGGACAGGTTGTAACCAGACTTCCCACACCACCCCCACACCGGGGCGCGTGCCGGGTACAAGGGTTACGGCGGTCATAGCGTGGGGGAAACGCCCGGTCCCATTCCGAACCCGGAAGCTAAGACCCACAGCGCCGATGGTACTGCACCCGGGAGGGTGTGGGAGAGTAGGTCACCGCCGGACACACATTAAGGCTCAGGCCCCAACCACAGGTTGGGGCCTGACCCATTTAAAAAACCCCAAACCCCCTCTCACCTCCAGCAAAAGACCACGCACCCCTCTCTCAGTTCCTGCAGAAGACCACGCAACGCTCTCTCAGTTCCTGCAGAAGAACAGGCAACGCTCTCTCAGTTCCTGCAGAAGAACAGGCAACGCTCTCTCAGTTCCTGCAGAAGAACAGGCAACGCTCTCTCAGTTCCTGCAGAAGAACAGGCAACCCTCCCCCAAACCCTGCAGCAAACCGGCCCGGCCCCTTGCCCCCACACCCCGGCACCGCCGTCGCACCCAGAAATGCGAGAGCGTCACCCAAAACCCCGCAGCAAATGCGAGAGCGTCACCCAAAACCCCGCGGGACTGTCCGATAAACGGTGTGTGGGTCCGGCCGGTTTTCATTAGTGAGTGGTTCTTTCGAACCGACCGGCGAAGGTAATCGCGAACGCGTTCAGCGCAGGCTTCCACCTCATTACCCAGCGTGCCCGGCCGCCGCCGGTTGGATCAAGAGATCTGGTGACCAGATACAGGCATTTCAGGGCCGCGGCCTCGTTCGGAAAGTGCCCGCGGGCCCTCACAGCCCTTCTGTAGCGGGCGTTGATCGACTCGATCGCGTTCGTTGTGCAGATCACCCGGCGGATCTCCACGTCGTACTCCAGGAATGGCACGAACTCAGCCCAGGAGGACTCCCAGAGCCGCACGATTGCCGGATATCGCTGGCCCCATTCGGCCGTGAACTCGGCGAACCGGTCCTTCGCCGCCTGCTCTGACGGGGCCGTGTAGACGGGCTTGAGCGCCTTGACGATGCCGTCGCGGTGCTGGCGTCCGGCGTAGCGGAAGCTGTTGCGTATCAGGTGCACGACGCACTGCTGCACCACCGTTCGCTCCCACGTGGTCGTGATCGCCTCCGGCAGGCCTTTGAGCCCGTCAAAGACGGCGATCAACACATCTTCAACGCCCCGGTTCTTCAGCTCGGAGAAGACCTGCAGCCAGAACCGTGCACCCTCGCCGCCGTCGCCTGCCCAGATGCCCAGGATCTCCCGCTCACCACTTGTGGTGACCCCCATGACGACATAGAACGGGGTGTTGCGCACCTGCCCGTCACGGACCTTGACCACGACCGCGTCAACGAAGAGCACCGGGTAGATCGGATCCAAAGGCCGGGCCGACCATTGGGCCAGTTCCCCGGCGACCTTCTCCGTGATGCGGCTGATGGTGTCTTTGGAGACCTTGGCCCCGTAGACCTCTTCGAAGTGCGCGGCGATTTCCCCCGTGGTCAGCCCCCGGGCGGACAGCGAGAGCACGATCTGGTCGATTCCGTCCAGACGCCGTTTCCGTTTGGGCACGATCACCGGCTCGAACGAGCCGTCCCGATCCCGGGGCACCTCGATCTCGACCGGGCCGATCTCGGTCAGCACGGTCTTTGACCTGGTGCCGTTGCGCATGTTGGCTGCGATCGGTCTCTGGCCATGCTCGTGCCCGAGGTGCTCGGTCAGCTCCGCTTCCAGCGCGGTCTCCAGCACATTCCTCGTGAGCTGGTTCAGCAGCCCACCCGGGCCTACCAGGCTCACACCCTGTTCCTTGGCCTGCGCGAGCAACCGCTCCGCAAGCTCCTTCTGATCGATGATCTCTCCCGTCACAGGATCGATCATCACCCCTGTCATCTCGGTCGTGGAATCTGACACGGCCATCTCCTTTCGGATCAGGCCGGACCCCACACACCGTTATTCAGACAGTCCCAACCCCGCAGCAAATGCGAGAGCGTCACCCCAAAACGTGCAGCAAGTGAGAGAGCGTTTGGCCTGGAGTGTGAAGATTCCCACGACTGCGGCCTCAATGGGCATCTCTGTCCCTCGTGGATGGGGCTCTCGCCTAGAATTGATTGAGATGTACGGACTTCGAAGCGCTTGATTTCGGGTTGCGTAGTAAAACGAAACACGGATACGAGCGGCTGCGATTGCGCCAGTGGTCGGCTCACAACAGGAGGAATCCCACATGGCTGAGCACAATGGCGGCAACCGCGACGGAAAAGACCGCGGCCCTTTCCGCGGCACGAACAACTCGGGCGGAGAACCCCGAGGATTCCGTTCGAAGGAGAACCGCGACAGCGCCGATGGTCCACGCCGCGCTCCGGGTTCCGGTGAGCGGAAGCCTTACAGCGGCGGCGGTGCCGGTGGTGAGCGGAAGCCTTTCGGTGACCCGGACCGTAAACCTCCTTACGGTGACCGTGAGAACAAGCCATATGGTGATCGTCCGCGTCGTGATGGTGACGGCGAACGCCGCAGTTTCGGTTCCGGTGAGCGGAAGCCCTACAGCGGCGGCGGTTCCGGTGAGCGGAAGCCCTACAGCGGTGCCGGTGGTGAGCGCAAGCCCTTCGGTGACCGCGACCGTAAGCCTCCCTTCGGCGACCGCGACCGTAAACCTCCTTACGGTGACCGTGAGAAAAAGCCTTATGGTGATCGTCCGCGTCGTGAAGGTGACGGCGAACGCCGCAGTTTCGGTTCCGGTGAGCGGAAGCCCTACAGCGGTGGCGGTTCCGGTGAGCGGAAGCCCTACAGCGGCGGTGAGCGGAAGCCTTATGGCGACCGGGAGAACAAGCCTTATGGTGATCGTCCGCGTCGTGAAGGTGACAGCGAACGCCGCAGCTTCTCCGGCGGCGGCAACCGGAAGCCGTTTGGCGACCGCCAGGACAGGGCACCGCGGAGCTTCGACCGTGGCGACTCCGGTCCCCGCCAGTTCGGCCGGGACCGTCCGGAAGACCGTCCGGCCCGTGTTCCGAACGCCCGCGATCTCCGCAGCGCCAACCGACCTGACCGCGAACGCTCCCCTGAGATCGATGAAGACGTCACGGGCAAGGAGCTTGACCGCGCCACGCAGCACCAGATCAAGACCCTCGAAGACAAGAGTGCCGAGTGGGTGGCCCGCCACCTGGTGATGGCCGGCCGGCTGATCGACGACGAGCCGGAGCTTGCCTTCCAGCATGCCCTTGCTGCCAGCCGGCGAGGCGGCAGGCTTGCCGCAGTCCGCGAAGCGGTGGGCCTGACAGCCTATGCCGCAGGACATTACGGCGAAGCACTGAGGGAATTCCGGACATACCGCCGGATCAGCGGCTCAAACGTCCACTTGCCAGTGATGGCGGACTGCGAACGCGGCCTCGGCCGGCCGGACCGCGCCCTTGACGTAGTGCGCTCCGAGGAAGCCAAGGACCTGGATGCACCGGGCAAGGCCGAGCTGGCCATTGTGGCGGCCGGAGCACGCACCGACCTTGGCCAGTTGGACGCGGCCGTGGCAGAACTGGAAATCACGCAGCTGGACATCAACCGGGCCTTTTCTTACAGCCCCAGGCTTTTCCGTGCCTATGCCAATGCCCTCTCTGCAGTAGGGCGTGAGGCTGAAGCAGCCAAGTGGCAGAAGCAGGCCGTGGTGGCTGAAAACGCTTTGGGCCTGGGTGTGGACGAAGAACCGGACATCGTCGACCTGGGCTGGGATGAGGAAGAGGAAGCCCGCGAGGAAGCGCAGCGCCGCCGTCTTCTCGACCGGGCCGCCGGAGGCACTGAATCAAACACTCCCACCGCGGCGGCCGTCAGCACCGAAGCTGCCGCACAAGGCACAGCTCCGGAGCCCAGCGGAAGCGTGGACGCAGCCATTGATGATGCGGAATCCGACTACTTTGAGTCGGACGACGCAGAGTCGGATGAGGACTCCGTGGAAGCCGACGAAATCGAAGTTGATGAAACGGAAGTTAACATATCGGAAGCCGGGGAGTCGGACTCCGGCGAGGGTTCACACAGCGAAGACCCGGCCGCAGGGGATCACTCCGAGACCCGGGAAGACTAGTTCCTCATGGCTGCCGTTCCTCTGATTTCGCTGTTTGACGCCCTGCTGGCGGACCTGGACGGGGTGGTCTATGCCGGCCCGCACGCAATTCCTGGGGCCGTGGATTCCCTTCAGCAACTGGCTGGGCTGGGCGTGGGCCTGGGATATGTCACCAACAATGCCTCCCGTACTCCGGCGCAGGTTGCTGCCCATCTCCGGGAGCTGGGCGCACCAGCCGAAGACCGTCAGGTGGTCAGTTCGTCGCAGGCCGCGGCGGAGTTGCTCGCTTCGCTGCTGCCCCCCGGCTCCCGTGTCATGATCACTGGCAGCCCGGCACTGGCCCAGGAGATTGAACTGGTGGGCCTTACTCCGGTCCGAAGCCAGGACGAGGATCCGGTGGCTGTGGTCCAGGGTTTCAATCCGGGTATCGGCTGGAAGGACCTTGCCGAGGCCTCCTACGTTGTTGCGGCCGGAGCACTCTGGGTGGCCACGAATACGGACATGTCCATTCCGCAGGCACGCGGCATCGCTCCCGGTAACGGCACCCTGGTGGCCGCCGTCGCGGCAGCCACCGGCCGGACACCGCGGGTTGCCGGAAAGCCTGAGGCTCCGCTGTTCCATGCTGCCGCCAAGCGCCTTGCCGCCGAGCGCCCACTGGTGGTGGGCGATCGGCTGGACACCGACATCCTGGGCGGCAACAACGCCGGCTTCGCGACAGTGGCTGTCTTGACCGGCGTCGACACGAGGGAAACCATCCTGGCCGCGCGCACGGCCGAACGGCCCAACTATGTGATTGGCTCGCTCACCGACCTTCACCGCCCGTACCCTGCAGTTGACCATACCGACGGCGTCTACCGCTGCGGCGCCGCCAGCGCCGTGGTCAGTGGGGATACCGTCAGCGTCCATGGCCACGTGGACGACCTGGACTCCTGGCGGGCCGCGTTCGCCGCCTGGTGGGCGGCCACCCCGGAAACCGCAGAGGCCCGTGCGCCGAGGCTCGAGTGGCTGGGTCATTAGACTGGTGCCATGACTGAGCTGAACGAAGAGCATGAAGCAGCCCAGCCGACTCCGGAATGGCCAGAAACACCGGCGGACGACATCGGGGATGCGTCCGTGGAGGCCATCGTGGCCACGCTGGATGGTCTCAGGACCATGCCGGTGGCAGAGCACGAGGCCGTCTACGGTGAACTTCATGATGCCCTGCTCGAATCGTTGAATGAGGACGCCCCGTCCGGGAACGGTGGAGCCTGACCATGGCACGACTCGACCAGGCACTCGTTGCCCGCGGTCTGGCAAGGTCGCGCACCCATGCCGCCGCGCTGATCGCCGAAGGCCGGGTGAGCTCCGCTGGGCAGCTGCTGTCCAAGGCGTCGCTCCAGGTACCGGATGGCAGGGAACTGGCGGTGCAGCAAAGCGAGCAGGACAGCTACGTGAGCCGGGCCGGCCACAAACTTGCCGGCGCGCTGGACGCCTTTCCCGCGATCACGGTTGAGGGCAAGAGGTGCCTTGACGCCGGAGCGTCCACCGGCGGCTTCACCGAGGTGCTCCTGAGGCGCGGCGCGGCACACGTGGTGGCTGTCGACGTCGGGCACGGACAACTGGTGCCCCAGCTCAGAAGCGAACCCCGCGTGGCAGTACACGAGGGACTCAACGTACGCTACATGTCCCCGGAAGACATCGGCGGACAGGCAACGCTGACCGTCGCCGATCTCTCCTTCATTTCGCTGACACTGGTGGTCCTGCCGCTGGCCCTGTGCACCGAGCCGGGTGGGGACCTGGTGCTGATGGTGAAGCCCCAGTTCGAGATCGGTAAGGACCGCCTCGGCCGCACCGGGGTGGTGAATTCGGAGCGCGAACGCCGGATGGCGGTGGAGAAAGTCGCCAATGCGGCCCTCGACGCCGGACTCGACTTATGCGGCCTGGCGGCGAGTCCGTTGCCGGGCCAGGACGGAAACGTCGAATACTTCCTGTGGATAAAGCGCAGGATCACCCAAGACTTGCCTAAGATCGAAGAGCGAGACGCAGCCATTGCTGGGTTGCTTGGACGTATCTGGCCGAACCACTAGAAAGCGGAACCCGATGAGCAGGCGAGTATTGGTCCTTGCCCACACTGGCCGCGAGGAGTCACTGAAGGCCGCCTGGGAAGCCTGTGCCCAGCTGCAAGCCTCGGGAATTGTGCCGGTGATGCAGGAGTCCGAACACGGTGACATGGAACGCTTCTTCGGACACCTGGCCCAGCCCGTGGAAATCCTGCACGATCATGTGCAGTTGCCTGACGTTGAACTGGTCATGGTCCTGGGCGGCGACGGCACCATCCTGCGTGCGGCAGAGCTGGTGCGGGATGTGGACGTGCCCCTGTTGGGCGTCAACCTCGGCCATGTGGGCTTCCTCGCCGAGAGCGAGCGGGCCGACCTTGCGCAGACCGTCGAATGGA
Source organism: Arthrobacter pascens (assembly GCF_030815585.1). Lineage (NCBI taxonomy): Bacteria > Bacillati > Actinomycetota > Actinomycetes > Micrococcales > Micrococcaceae > Arthrobacter > Arthrobacter pascens. Next base: position 2,735,243 of record NZ_JAUSWY010000001.1, on the reverse strand, counting down.
TTGCACGCCGCGACTACACGGTGGAAGAACGCATGACCATCGACGTCCAGGTCTGGGTCCGGGGCCAGAAGATCTGGCACACCTGGGCCCTGAACGAGGCTGCGATCGAAAAAGGCAACCGCGAACGGATGCTCGAGGTTGTCACGGAAGTGGATGAGCGCCCGCTGACCTCGTTTGGCTGTGACGGCGTGGTGCTTGCGACCCCCACCGGCTCCACTGCCTATGCATTCTCGGCGGGCGGGCCGGTGGTCTGGCCTGAGGTCGAAGCACTGGTTATCGTCCCCATCAGCGCCCACGCGCTCTTCGCCAAACCCCTGGTGGTGTCCCCGCGGTCGCGGCTGGCCGTGGAGGTCCTCAACCGGACCGATGCCCAGGGTGTGCTGTGGTGCGACGGCCGGCGCTCGGTGGACCTGCCGCCGGGCTCCCGCGTGGAAGTGACAAAGTCCGCCACACCGGTCCGTTTGGCACGAACCCACCAGACGCCCTTTTCCGCCAGGTTGGTCCGCAAGTTCGAGCTCCCCATCCACGGTTGGCGGGGCCCCGTTCCCCAGGCGGAAGCGATCCACACAGGGCCCATCCCGATCGTCAGGACGCCCCGGCCCATGCCGCCTCTCCAGGTCTCCCACGGGGACAGGCCTGATGAAGAATCCGATCCGTCAACCGCAAAGTGAATCATGCTTGAAGAACTGAGAATCCGCGATCTGGGTGTCATCGCTGACGCCACTCTGCCGCTGGGCGCCGGGCTTAGCGTGGTGACCGGCGAAACCGGCGCAGGAAAAACGATGGTGGTCACCGCCGTCGGACTCCTGCTCGGCGCCAGGTCCGACGCCGGCGCGGTCCGGACTGGCGCCAAGAGCGCCACGGCGGAGGCTGTCCTCAAACTGGAATCCGGCCATCCGGCTGTTGCGCGTGCGCTGGATGCCGGCGCTGATGTGGAGGAGTTCGACGGCGGCGCTGAACTTATCCTCGCCCGGCGCCTGGGCGCGGACGGCCGCAGCCGTGCGTTCCTTGGGGGGCGCGCCGCTCCCGTGGGTGTCCTTGCGGAGATCGGCGAAACCCTTGTGGTGGTCCATGGCCAGTCGGACCAGATCCGGCTGAAGGGTGCCATCGCCCAGCGGGGTGCCCTGGACAAGTTTGCCGGTGACGCCCTCACTGCTCCTCTGGGCACCTACCAGGCCCTGTACAGCCATTGGAAGTCAATCCAAGCCGAGCTGGACACCCTGCGCAATGCCGCCCGCGACAGGCTCCGTGAAGCAGAGTCGCTGGAGATCGCACTGGCAGAGATCGATGGGGTGGATCCGCAGCCGGGGGAGGACGAGTCACTCAAGGCCGAGGCCGTGAAACTGGCCAACGTGGAAGAACTGAGGATTGCGGCAAACACCGCGCACCAGGCGCTCATCGCCGAGGATTTCGCTGACGAGGGGGACGCCACCACGCTGGTGGACGTGGCCAAACGGACCCTGGAGCATGTGGCGGAGCACGACGCCGAACTCGGAGCGGCAGCCGCCCGCTTGGCGGAGGTGGGCTTCCTGCTGAACGATGTCGCCACGGAACTGGCGAGCTACCAGGCGGGGCTGGATTCAGAGGGGCCGGAGAGGCTCGCTGAGATCGAGGACCGGCGGGCTGCCTTGGCCAAGCTGGTCCGCAAATATGCCCCCAGCATCGACGAGGTCCTGGTCTGGGCAGAGAACGCGCGCGTCCGGTTCGATGAACTGCAGGACGACTCCACCCGGATCGAGGCGCTGGACGCGGAAGTTGCCCGGACCGAGGCCGAGCTGATGAAACAGGCCGCCACCATCAGCAAGATCAGGGGCAAGGCCGCCAAGGACCTGTCGGCGCGCGTCAGCGCGGAGCTGAAGGCCCTGGCCATGGCGGACGCCACCCTGGTGATCACCTTGGAGGCGGGCGCCCAGCTCATGCCGCATGGCGCGGACGAGATCTCTTTCCTGCTCCAGCCGCACGCCGGCGCTCCGGCCCGTCCGCTGGGCAAAGGCGCCTCAGGCGGTGAACTGTCCCGTGTGATGCTGGCCATCGAAGTGGTGCTCGCCGCAGTGGATCCGGTGCCCACCTTTGTGTTCGACGAAGTGGACGCCGGCGTGGGCGGCCGGGCCGCCGTCGAGATCGGCCGCCGGCTGGCCATGCTGGCGCAGCACGTGCAGGTCCTGGTGGTCACCCACCTTCCGCAGGTGGCCGCCTTCGCGGACCAGCACATCACGGTCACCAAAACATCGGTCAGGGGGACTGACGGCGGGACCGCCACCGGATTCACCTCCAGCGACGTGCGGCTCCTCGACGGCCCCGAGAGGGTCCGGGAACTCGCCCGGATGCTGGCCGGCCAGGAGGATTCCGAATCGGCGCAGGCCCATGCGCAGGAACTGCTCGACGACGCAAAGCTGCTGCCGCAGAGGGCCTGACGGCTCTCTTCCTTCAGGCCTGGGGCTTAGGCGCCAGCCGTCAGGCGGCGGATGGCGCGTGCCATCATGGCGTGCACCACCAGCGGGTGCAGCAGCCGGACGGGACCGAAATACAGCCGCCCCCTCCAGCCCTTCAGCCGTACGGTGGTGGTGACCCGGAGGAGCCGGGCACCGGCGTCGTACGCCACTCCGCAGCGGAAATCCAGGTGCGTATCGTCGGCGCTGATCAGGGCTTCCTCGCCGCGGACTTTCGAGACGGCGAAGACACCGGCAGGAGCCCTGTGAATGCCGACCAGCCCGACAACTGCCTGCCGCAACCCCAGCAGGGCCGTCACCCAGCCCGGCATGGACTTCAGTGAGAAAATCGTTTCGGCCCAGACCGTTGGGTCCACCGGGCATTCCTGCTGTCCGGCAGGGAGGACTGGGAGGACAATCACATCGGCGTACTCCGGCACCGGAATGGACTCGAGCGCCAGCGACCGGAAGACCGGGGACTTCCCTTCGTGGGTGCCCCGGGGCAGGCGTGCTGACGGGTTTTGCGGTTCCGGATGCATGGTCACCCCTTGATCCTATGGCCGTCCTCCCTGCACACTGGATCATTTGGGGAACAGTTTCCCGATCCGTGGAAGGCTCATTTGATGATAGGCTCGAATTCCGTGGTGCAGCGATCAAATTCCCGTGTAAATTCCCGGTTCCCGGGCTCGTCCAAGACGACCAAACACATCTTCGTCACAGGTGGTGTAGCGTCCTCGCTCGGTAAGGGACTGACGGCTTCGAGCCTCGGTCACCTCCTGCGGGCACGCGGTTTGTCTGTAACTATGCAGAAGCTCGATCCGTACCTGAACGTGGATCCGGGCACGATGAACCCCTTCCAGCACGGTGAAGTCTTCGTCACTGACGACGGCGCCGAGACGGACCTGGACATCGGACACTACGAGCGCTTCCTCGACGAGAACCTCGAGGGATCGGCGAATGTGACCACCGGCCAAATCTATTCCACCGTCATCGCTAAGGAACGCCGCGGCGAATACCTCGGCGACACCGTCCAGGTAATTCCGCACATCACGGATGAAATCAAGCGCCGGATGCGGCTCCCCGCCGAGGTCAAGAATGCGCCGGACGTCATCATCACCGAGATTGGCGGCACTGTAGGCGACATCGAGTCCCAGCCGTTCCTCGAATCGGCACGCCAGGTCCGCCAGGACATAGGCCGCGGCAACGTCTTCTTCCTCCACGTCTCGCTGGTGCCGTACATCGGGCCCTCACAGGAGCTGAAGACCAAGCCGACTCAGCACTCCGTGGCCGCCCTGCGCTCCATCGGCATCCAGCCGGAAGCCATCGTGATCCGCTCGGACCGTGAAGTCCCCGACGCCATGCGCGAAAAGATCGGCCGCATGTGCGACGTTGACGTCGACGCCGTGGTGAACGCCGCCGACGCGCCCAGCATCTACGACATCCCCAAGACCCTTCATTCCCAGGGCCTGGATTCCTACATCGTCCGTGCCTTGGATCTCCCGTTCAAGGACGTTGACTGGACCAGCTGGGACAAGCTCCTCGAAGCAGTCCACAACCCCAAGCACCACGTCGAAATCGCTCTGGTGGGCAAGTACATCGACCTTCCGGACGCCTACCTCTCCGTGACCGAAGCGTTGCGGGCCGGGGGCTTTGCCAACGACACCAAGGTCAAGATCCGCTGGGTGCCGTCGGATGAGTGCGAAACCCACGAGGGGGCCGTTGACTCCCTGGGGGGCGTGGACGCCATCTGCGTCCCGGGCGGCTTCGGAATCCGCGGGCTCGAAGGGAAACTCGGCGCGCTCAAGTTCGCGCGCGAAACCAAACTCCCCGTCCTGGGCCTGTGCCTGGGACTCCAGTGCATGGTGATCGAATACGCCAGGAACGTGGTTGGCCTGGAAGGCGCCTCCTCCAGCGAGTTCGAACCTGACTCCAAGTACCCGGTGATTGCCACCATGGAGGAGCAGCTGGACATCGTTGAGGGCAAGGGCGATCTGGGCGGCACCATGCGCCTGGGCCTGTACGAGGCCAAGCTCGACGCCGGCTCGGTGATCGCAGAGACTTACGGAAAGACCACTGTCAGCGAACGCCACCGTCACCGCTACGAAGTCAACAACAAGTACCGCGAGCAGATTGCAGCCAAGGGTCTGGTCTTCTCGGGAACGTCGCCGGACGGCAAGCTCGTGGAATACGTCGAGCTTCCCCGGGAGGTCCACCCGTACTACGTGGCAACCCAGGCCCACCCCGAGCTGAGCTCGCGCCCCACCCGGCCGCATCCGCTCTTCTCAGGCCTGGTCAAGGCGGCGCTGGCACATCAAAAAGGGCCGGACTTCTCCGCTGCCGCCGCGCCGGACGCCGCGCCGGACACTGAAGCGCCTGCAGCCGGGCCGTCGCGTACGGTTGCCGCTAAGTAGTTACGAACCACCAAAGGACGGCGCGATGCCCGGTAAGTCTGAAACCACCCATGCTGCACGGCAGGTTTCGGATGCACCGAGCCCTCGCCGTCTTTTGTCCACCGAGAAGGTCTACGAAGGCCGGATCTGGGATGTGGTCAGCGACAGCTTCCAGCTGAACGAGACCGGCGACGCCCTGACCCGTGATTACATCGATCATCCCGGTGCTGTGGCTGTCCTGCCGATGAACGACGCCGGCGAGATCCTTCTGCTCAAGCAATACCGGCATCCTGTCGGCATGGACCTCTGGGAGATCCCCGCGGGCCTGCTGGATGTGCAGGGCGAGGATTTTGTGGCCGGCGCTGCCCGGGAGCTTGCCGAGGAGGCGGACCTGGCGGCCGGGACCTGGAACGTCCTGGCCGATTTCTTCAATTCGCCCGGTTCCTCCAGCGAGGCCATCAGGATCTACCTTGCCCGTGACGTCAGCGACGTACCGCATCATGACCGCCACGAGCGGACGGATGAGGAAGCAGAGATCGAACTCCACTGGATAGCCCTGGACGAAGCTGTGGCCGCAGTCCTGCAAGGCCGGCTGCACAACCCGTCCGCCGTCGTCGGAATCCTTGCGGCCGCCGCAGCGAGGGCGGACGGCTTTGCCGGACTGCGCCCCGCAGACGCACCCTGGCCCGCCCACCCCAGCCAGCGTTGACGCCGGTGAGCACGTCTGCGGAAACCAGCCCACCCGCTGAAGCGCCGGCCGCAACACCGGCCGCTGCGGAACCTGCCACGGCGCAGCCCCGGCCCCTGACTGCCATAGATCGCGCCATCACCGAATATCTGCAGCACATGGGCGTCGAACGGGGATTGGCACTTAACACGCTCTCCGCCTACCGCCGGGACCTCATGCGGTACTCCCGCTACCTGGCGACGGCCGGCTGCCGGCGCCCGGACCAGATTACCCGGCATCACGTGACCGGGTACGTCCAGGCCCTCTCCGACGGTTCCGACGGCGGCACGGCCTTGGGTGTGAGGTCGGCGGCCAGGACGGTGGTGGCGGTCCGCGGACTGCACAAGTTCTGGGCCCTCGAAGGACTGACAACCACGGACCCGGCCAGCGACGTCCATCCGCCCATGCCCGGCAAGAGGCTGCCCAAGGCAATCAGCGTGGACGAAGTAACCCGAATCCTCGAAGCTGCCGCCACGGACACGGCGACAGGCCTGCGTGACCGTGCCCTGTTGGAATTCCTGTACTCCACAGGGGCACGGATCAGCGAGGCAGTGGGTCTGGACGTCGACGACATCTCGCTGCAGGAGGCCGAGGCCGGCCCCGCCATCGTCCGCCTTTTCGGGAAGGGATCCAAGGAGCGGCTGGTGCCGCTGGGGTCTTACGGGGCGAGGGCCCTCGACGCTTACCTGGTGCGTGGCCGTCCGCTGCTGGCAGCGAAGGGCAAGGGCACCCCGGCGCTTTTCCTGAATGCCCGGGGCGGAAGGATCAGCCGCCAGAGCGCGTGGACCATCCTTAAGGCCGCAGCGGACAAGGCCAACATCAGCAAGGCTGTTTCGCCCCACACGCTGCGGCACTCCTTCGCCACCCACCTGCTGGAAGGCGGTGCGGACGTCCGCGTGGTCCAGGAACTCCTGGGCCATGCATCCGTGACCACCACGCAGGTCTACACGCTGGTCACCGCTGATACGCTGCGCGAAATCTATGCCGCCGCCCACCCCCGGGCGCTGGGCTGACAGCCGGGTTTACACCCCCGTTTCCCGGTCCGGGCGAAAAATATCTTTGCCCGGGTGTAAGAAACAGGGCTGCACTGGACACTTATTGGTTAAGAACCTATGTCATCCGATGCCGGGGGGAACACCATGTTGGCAGCCAGTGAACATGACTTTATTGACCTGCACACTCAGCATTTCACGCGCGTGTACCGCTACATTGCCTACCGCATCAACGACCTGCCCCGCGCCGAGGAACTGGCGGCGGACGTCTTCAGGATCGCCTGGGAGAAGCAGCTGGCGGAACCGCCAGGCATAGGCTGGCTGCTCGCGACTGCCCGGAAGGTGCTCAGCAATGAGTACAAGGGCCGCCGTCGTCGCCTCGAACTCATCGATCGCCTGCAGGACCAGGCCCGCAGCCAGGCTCCTGGCTCCAACGATGAAGAGCAGGCCGCCGTGGCCGATGTCCTGCTGCGGCTCAACGAGCGGGACCGGGAGGTTCTTATGCTCACCTACTGGGACGGTCTGACCACCGCCGAACTGGCCCAGACACTCGGGTGTTCCCCCTCTGCCGCCGCCGTCCGCCTTCATCGGGCACGCCGGGCATTTGCCAACGTGGCCCCTGCACAACTTATGACCGAACGGAAGGGCTAGCCATGGACCGGATCGAACAGCTCATGAAGGATGCCAAACCACAGGTGGCTGAACCACGGACCGCTTCGGCAGCCGCCGCCGCGCGCTCCATCGTCTATTCTGACGACCCCAATGTGGTGCCCCTGTCAGTGCACAGATCCGCTCGCCGAACGGCGGTCCGCACTGCAGTCGTCGCCCTTGCGGCAGCCGCAGTGGTTGGCGGCGTCGTTGTGGCCGGCGGAATGGGGGCACCGCAGCCGGCGCCCGCGCCCGCAGGCACCACCGAAGCCACCCCATCCCCGAGTGCCAGCACCACCGAAGCCGCGCCCACCCCGTCGGCCAGTCCGTCCGCCACAACACCAGCTGTCCTGACCACCGGCGGCGTCCCATGCATCGTGGCCAACATTGACCAGCTCATGAATACACCGGCGCGCGCCATTGAGCCGATTGCCGAAACGGAGCAGCACTATTACACCGTGCTTGGCTGCGCCGATGGCTGGCTGGCCTACTCGATTTCCGACGACGGTGCCAGGGCCCTTCAGCTCGACGGGGGAAACGCCTGGTATCAGATCGCCAGGCTGCAGAACGGCCGTTTCCTCTTCGACGTGCAGGCGCCGTGGTCCACAGTTTTCAACTGGAAATTCCAGGCCTTGAACAACGACGTCTCGCAGAACGGTCAACGGGTGACTGCTCAGGAAGCGATGGACCAGGAATTCGCTCAGAAAGGGATCCCTGTTGAGCTCCGGCCCCAACTTGTTGGAGAAGGCCCGGCCGACGCCTCCTGAGCAAGGATTCCGCCGGAGGTCGCAGGCGGCCAGGCTATAAGGTTGAGGGCATGACGTTCACCCCGGTCACGCTGTGCTTTCTCACCCGTGAGTCCGCCGGCGTGCCACAGGTCCTGCTGGGCATGAAGAAAACGGGCTTCGGCCGCGGCAAGGTGGTGGGTCTCGGTGGCCATGTTGAGCCGGGCGAGACAGATGAAGAGGCTGCCTGCCGCGAAGTCCACGAGGAAGCCGGCGTGGTGGTCCTTGAACAGGATCTGCGTGACGCCGGGGTGGTGGTGTTCGATTTCCCGGCGCGCCCGGAGTGGAACATGACCACCAGGCTCTTCGTGGCCGCACGCTGGACCGGCGAACCGGCCGAAAGTGCCGAAATCCTGCCGGAATGGTTCGACGTCGGATCCCTGCCCGTGGACAGGATGTGGCAGGACGCGGCCCATTGGCTTCCGTTGGCCCTGGGCGGCTCAGTGCTGCGCCTCACGGTTGTTCTGAACGAGGACAACGAAACTGTCCGGGAAGTCCTGGATTACACAACGCGCTGACGACGACAGGCCGGTCAAGGGCGACCGGCCTGTCGTCGAACCGGTGATGCGGCGGAACCTCAGAACTTGGATCCTTAGGGGACGTGCCGTTCCTCAGCGCCGTTGTATTCGCTCAAGGGACGGATCAGCGAGTTCGAATCAAGCTGCTCCATGATGTGCGCAGTCCAGCCGGTGATGCGGCTGGCGACGAACAGGGGAGTGAACGTTGCCGTGTCGAATCCCATGAGGTGGTACGTGGGGCCTGTGGGGTAGTCGAGGTTCGGCTTGATCCCCTTTGCCTCGTCCATAGCCGATTCCAGGCCGTTGTAGAGCCCCAGGAGTTCCGGCCGGCCGTAGTGGGCGATCATCTTGTCCAGGGCGGCTTTCATGGTGGGCACGCGGGAGTCGCCATGCTTGTACACGCGGTGGCCGAAGCCCATGACCTTCTTCTTCTGCACCAGGGCCTCTTCCATCCAGGTCTTTGCCCGGGCTGCAGCGTCCTCCAGGGACTCCTCCGGCCGGATGCCGATCTCGTCGAAGGTGTGCATCACGGCCTCGTTGGCGCCGCCATGGAGCGCACCCTTGAGCGCGCCGATGGCCCCGGTCACGGCTGAATGCAGGTCGGAGAGCGTTGAGGTAATCACTCGTGCCGTGAACGTCGAGGCGTTGAAGGAGTGCTCGGCATACAAGATCATCGACACGTTGAACGCGTCCACAACCTCAGGTACCTGTTCCTCGCCGAACGTCATCCAGAGGAAGTTGGCGGAGTAATCGAGGTCATCGCGGGGTTCCACCGCCTCCTGGCCGTGACGCCGGCGCTGGTCGTAGGCCACCACGGCCGGCATCGCGGCGAACAGGTCCAACGCCTTGGCCATGTTTGCCTCGCGCGAGGAGTCTTCGGCCAGCTGGTGCCGCGCCCCTATGACGGAGGCCGCGGTCCGGCAGACGTCCATGGGGTGCGAGCCGGTGGGCAGTGCGTCGATCACCTGTTTGACCACCGGATCCAGGGCGCGCCCGGCGCGTTCCCGCTCCATGAACTCCGCGAGCTGCTCTGCCGTGGGGAGCTCGCCGTTCCACAGCAGGTAAGCAACTTCCTCAAAACTGCACCTGGCGGCCAGCTCCTGGACGGGGTAGCCCCGGTACAGCAGCGAGTTGGTGTCGGGGTTGACCTTCGAGACGGCGGTGTAGTCCACCACGACGCCGGCGAGGCCCTTTTTGATGTCCTGTTCAGCCATGCTGAAACTCCTTTGTTCCTGTCGCCTGTTATGCCGGCCTGCGCCGGAAACTGTTTGCGGGGTCACTTGCCGGGTATCTGGAAGTTAAAGATCCCGGTGTCAAAGCGGTTGTAGGCCTCGTAGTCCACGAGGTCATACAAACGCGCACGCGTCAGCATGGTCCCGACCTGTGCCTCCTGGGTTCCGTTGGCCTTGATCGCTTCCAGCGTACGCTCCGCGGCGCCCATGGCACTACGGAGCAGGGTCACCGGATAAATGATCATATTGACCCCGACGCCGGCCAGTTGGTCCACGGTGAACAGCGCGCTTTGGCCGAACTCGGTCATGTTGGCCAGGATCGGCACGTCCACTGCGTTGCGGATGGCCTGGAATTCGGTGAGGTCCTTCATGGCTTCCGGGAAGATGGCGTCAGCTCCGGCCTCCACGAGGGCCTTGGCGCGTTCCTGCGCCGCTTCCAGGCCGTCGGTGGCGCGGATGTCGGTGCGGGCCATGATCAGGAAGTTGGGATCCCTGCGGGCGTCGGCTGCGGCACGGATGCGTTTGGTGGCGGTGTCCAGGTCCACCACGTTCTTGCCGTCGAGGTGACCGCAGCGTTTCGGGTTGAACTGGTCCTCGATGTGCAGGCCGGCCAGGCCGGCGTTTTCAAGTTCCTGGACCGTGCGGGCCACGTTCATCGGCTCACCGAAGCCGGTGTCGGCGTCGACGATGGACGGCAGATCGGTCATCCGGGCGATCTGCCCGGCCCGGGTGGCCACCTCTGTCAGCGTGGTGAGTCCGATGTCCGGCAGTCCGAGGTCGTTGGCGAGCACGGCGCCGGAGATGTAGACCCCGGTGAAGCCTTTCTCTTCGATCAGCCGGGCGGAGAGTGGGTTGAACGCGCCGGGGAACTGCTGGATGGTTCCGGACGCCAGCAGTTCCCGTAACCGGATCCGCTTCTGTTCTGGCGTGGTGGTTGAATACAGCATTTAGAACAGCCCCTGCGGTGCGGCAGCGAAGTCAATGACACCGGATGCCGCCGTGATGTTCAGCTGGTCCAGTTCTCCGGCCGCCAGTTCCGGGAGCCGGGCCGCGGCATCGAGGAACCGCTCAATCTCTTCGTCCGCCACGAGCCCTGCGGCGAGCGTCCGGAATTTGTCCACGTACTGTTCCCGGGCGAACGGCCTGGCGCCGAGCGGGTGGGCGTCCGCCACGGCGATCTCGTCCCTGATGACGGTGCCGTCGGTGAGGGTGATTTCCACGGAGCCGCCGAAAGCTTTTTCGTTGATGTCCAGGGAGTGGTAGCGGCGGGTCCACTCCGGGTCTTCCTCGGTGCTGACTTTGTGCCAGAGGTCTACGGTGTCCGGCCGGGCGGCGCGTTCGGGGGAGTAGGAGTCCACGTGGTGCCAGGACCCGTCCTGCAGTGCGACGGTGAAGATGTAGGGGATGGAGTGGTCCAGGGTTTCCCGGCTGGCTGAGGGGCTGTACTTCTGCGGATCGTTGGCCCCGGAACCGATCACATAGTGCGTATGGTGGCTGGTCCTGATCAGCACGGACTTCACCGTGGCCGGGTCCGTGGCCTCCGGGTGTTCTTTGTTCAGCTTCCGGGCCAGGTCGATCCAGGCCTGCGCCTGGTATTCGGCCGAGTGTTCCTTGGTGTAGGTGTCCAGGATGGCCCGCTTGGCCTCTCCGGCCTCGGGAAGGGGCACGCTGTAGGACGCCTCTGGCCCGTCCAGCAGCCAGGCGATCACGCCGTCTTCGCCCTCGTAGATGGGCACCGGGGAGGTCTGGCCGCGCATCGCCCGGTCCGCGGCCTCGACGGCCATCTTGCCCGCGAACGCCGGGGCATGGGCCTTCCACGTGGAAATCTCACCCTTGCGGGACTGCCGCGTGGCGGTAGTCGTGTGCAGCGCCTGGCCCACGGATTGGAAGATCGTTTCGACGTCGAGGCCCAGCAGCGTGCCGATGCCGGCGGCGGCGGACGGTCCGAGGTGCGCGACGTGGTCGATCTTGTGCTTGTGCAGGCAGATCGCCTTCACCAGGTTGACCTGGATCTCATACCCCGTGGCGATGGCCCGGACCAGATCCCGGCCGTTTGACCCCAGATGCTGGGCAACGGCAAGAATCGGCGGGATGTTGTCCCCCGGGTGGGAGTAGTCGGCTGCCAGGAATGTGTCGTGGTAATCCAGTTCCCGCACCGCCACGCCGTTGGCCCATGCCGCCCATTCGGGGGAGACGCGCTCGCTGATGCCAAAAACCTTGGCGCCCTTCCCCCCGGTGCTGGGGCCATGGCTGAGTGCCTGCGCCCGGGCAGCGACGATCGGCGCACGGTTCAGGGAGGCAATTGCCACCGAGGCGTTGTCGATGATCCGGTTGATCACCATCTCTGTGACGTCAGCGGTGACGTCCACCGGGTCTGCCGCCACCACGGCGATCTTGTGCGCCAACTGGTCCTCCCGGGCCAGGTTTTCATCGCTCTTGTAAACACGGACGTGGTGTTCCTTGACCATGGGGCTCCTTAGTGAGGTGTGTGCGTGGCTTTGACGTGGGAAAGACTGCGGTGCAAGTGGACCGTGGTGGCGGCTTTGGCCAGGCTCGGATTGCGTGCGGCAATTGCTTCGGCGATTGCGGCGTGTTCGGACGCGGCTGCGGTCAGCCGGGACGCGTCATCGGCCGCGAGCCGGCGGATCCGGACCAGGTGGACCCGGAGGCTGCCCATGGCCTGGGCCAGGTAGGAGTTCGAAATCGCCGCATCGATGGCCGCGTCCAGGCGCGCCACCAGCGCGTAGTAGTCGTGCCGGGCTGGATCGTCGCCGTGGATCAGCTCCGGAGCCGCCAGCAATTCGCAGTGCAGTTTCCTGAACTCTTCAGGGTCGCCACGTTCGGCCGCCAGAGCCGCCGCCCGGCGTTCGAGTGTTTCGCGGAGCTCGAACAGTTCGTCGATGTCCTTGAGAGAGATACCGGTGACGACGACGCCGCGGCCTCCTGCCGCCGTCGTGAGCCCTTCGGCGGTCAGCCGGCTAAGCGCCTCCCTCAGCGGCGTGCGCGAAACGCCCAGCCGCTCGGACTGCTCCACCTCTCCGAGAAGGCTGCCGGGAAGAAGCCGCCACTCCACGATGTCGTCACGGAGCGCGGCGTAGGCCCTGTCGCTGGCGCGCATCGTTGCTCCCTTTCATTGGACGTTCCCCTCAGTGTATACATAGCCGGGCGAATGGGCGCTGTTTCTGGGAGAAAACGTGAAATTACGAGTGTTTTGTATACAGTGGCGCCTTGGGCTCACCGGCCGCTCCACCGGTATTCATTCTCGGGCCTGCCCGGCGTGCCATAGCGGGCAGTCCGGGACACGGTTCCGGCGTCGGCCAGATATTCCAGATACCGCCGCGCGGTCACCCGGGACATCCCTAGGGCCTCCGTGACCTCCGTCGCTGAAACGGCTTCCCGGTGTTGCTTCATGTACTCCTGTACGGATTCAAGCGTTGAAGCGGACAGGCCCTTGGGCAGGGGCAGTTCCGACGGCGCCCGCAGGCTCGCGAAGGCCTGGTCCACCTCGCTCTGGGATGCTCCGGTCCTGCCGGAACCGGAGCCAGGTCCAGGGGAGGCCAATTGCTCCCGGAACAGCCGGTAGCTCGTCAGCTTGTCCGCGAAGGTGGCGTACGTGAAGGGCTTGATCAGGTACTGGACCACTCCAATGGCCACAGCGCTCCGGACAATGGCCAGTTCCCGGACGGCCGTGATGGCGATGATGTCCGCGAGTATCCCGGACGCACGCATGCGCCGGGCGATGTCAAGACCGTGGAGATCGGGAAGGTTCATGTCCAGCAGGACAAGTTCCACCGCGTCGCCGGAGGTTGCGAACTCGGTCAGCAGACGGAGTGCCGACTGGCCGTCCGGGGCCGTGCCGGCAAGCATGAATCCCTCAAGCCTGCCCACGTAGGCAGCATGCGCTGCGGACGCCACGGGCTCGTCCTCCACAACGAGGACGCGGATGTCGCTCACTGGTACTGCTCCTCTTTGTCGGTTCCGGGCGCCATTGCTGGCAGGAAGACGTGGAACTGTGCTCCGTCAGTGCCGGTGATGGTCATGGTACCGTCCAGGCGCTGTACAGCCTGCCGCACGAGGGCCAGGCCTACCCCGCGTCCGAAAGCCCCGGACTTTTTGGTGCTGAATCCATGTTTGAAGATATGTTCCACGGCTGCAGGGTCCACGCCCGGGCCGGAATCCCGGACGGTGATGTCCAGGCCCTCGGCGTCGGACTCCACTGTCAGCTCCACCTCCCTGGGTGCCCTGCCGTCCGCCGCGGCGTCAATCGCGTTGTCCAGGAGGTTGCCCAGGATGGTGACGAGGTCCTGTACTGCCAGTCCGGCCACGGAAGCGGATCCCAGCGTGCGCAACGTCAGTTTCACCCCCCGTTCATTGGCTTCCGAAGCCTTGCCCATGATGAGGGCGCTGAGGACAGGCTCGTCAACCGAGCTGATCATCTCGTCGGTGAGCTTCTGGCTGAGCTCAAGATCCTTGGTGGCGAAGTCCAGGGCTTCTCGTGTCCGGCCCAGCTCCAGCAGCGACACCATGGTGTGCAGCCGGTTGGCATGCTCGTGCGTCTGGGCGCGGAGGGCGTCGGAGAGTGTCTTCATGGTCTGAAGTTCACTGCCGAGGGACTCAATTTCCGTCCGGTCACGGAGGGTGGCCACCGTACCGAACACCGCAGGACGGCGGCCGCCGGGCGAGTCCGGACCGAGGGCAGGACCCTGGTTCACCACTACGATCCGGGGTCCTGTCAGATGGATTTCGTCGTGGGCCGTGCGACCCGATTCAAAGAGCTCCTTCAGGCTCTCCGCCAGCGGGAGGTCCGCCAGGGACGGTGGCTGGGACGGATCATCACCGGATCCCCGGGGCTCGAGCCCCAGCAATTCAGCAGCCTGGTCGTTGTACATGACCACCCGTCCTTTGGTGTCGACCAGGATGAGCCCCTCACGGACGGAGTGAAGGACTGATTCGTAGTAAGCAAAGAGCTGAGCCAATTGCTCCGGCCCCCAGCCCCTGGTGACCCTGCGGAGGTAGCGGCCCAGCAGCCATGAAGCCACGGACCCACCCACCAGCAATGCGAGACCGATGGCAAGCAGTGCCGGCAGGCGGCTGGAAAAGGCCACATCAACTGTCCGCACAGTGACACCGGCGGCCACCAGCGCCCTGACATTGCCGCCCGGATCCTTGACCGGCACGATGGTGCGCACCGACGGTCCCAGGGTTCCAGCCGTGACTTCGGTGAACACCTCGCCGCGGAGCGCCGCGTCGATTGAACCGATGTACGGTCTGCCGAGTTCCTCATTTCGGGGATGCGTCCATCGCGTTCGGTCCGGTGCCATGATGGTGACGAAATCGGCCCCGGCCCCCGCCATCACGTCAAGCGCATAGGGCTGCAGCACCGCTGACGGGTCCGGCCCATCCGCCGCTTGCAGCACCAGGGGACTCGCAGCGACGGCGGCGGCCACTCCCGCCATGCGCCGCCCGGCCTCCTCATAGGCGCGGTCCCGGGCATCGGTGAACGTGGCGGTTCCCACGATGGCGGTGAATGCCAGCACAATCAGCAGGTTGGCCACGAACAGCCGGCGGGCGATACTCCAGCGGTGGATCAATTAGTACCTCCCATGACCAATATGAACGCAACGGTGAGCTAAGTCACGGTGTGCCTAATGATGGATATCACACCGGACCGACGCGAAGAGCCCAGAGACTGAGCCGAAGCGTCTACCAAATTATCCATAAGGAGACACATCATGGCTTCTCAACGAGGAGAGTCAGCAGCGCCTGCGAAGGCCGCCCGCAAGGGGCTGGACAAATCCCACTACCTCTACATTGCCGTTATTGCCGCCGTGATCCTGGGCGCTATCGTCGGTCTGCTGTTCCCCGAGGTCGGCAAATCGATGAAGCCGCTCGGCGACGGATTCATCAAGCTCATCAAGATGATGATCGCGCCGATCATCTTCTGCACCATCGTCCTTGGTATTGGCTCCATCGCCAAGGCAGCCACCGTAGGCAAGGTGGGCGGCCTGGCCCTTGGCTACTTTGTTCTTATGTCCACCTTCGCCCTGGGCATCGGCCTTGTGGTCGGCAACCTGATCCACCCGGGTGAGGGTTTGAAGCTGGCGCCGTACGACCCCAATAAGAAGGCCGAAGTAGACAGCACCGTCGCCTTCCTCCTGGGCATTATCCCGGGCGACATTCCAGTCCTGCCCACACTCTTCGCCGCAATCCTCGTAGGCTTCGCCCTCCAGAAGATGGGCGCGCAAGGCGCTCCTGTCCTGAAGGCCATCGGCCACGGCCAGGTACTGGTGTTCAGGATCCTCATCATGATCATGTGGCTTGCTCCGGTTGGCGCCTTCGGTGCCATCGCAGCTGTTGTCGGCGCCACAGGCGTCGCGGCCATCGTCAGCATGTTCACTCTCATGGCAGCCTTCTACATCACCTGCGCCCTCTTCATCGTGGTGATCCTCGGCGGTCTGCTGCAGGTAGTGACCGGCGTGAACATCTTCAAGCTGATGAAGTACCTGGCCCGCGAATACCTCCTCATCTTCTCCACCTCCTCCTCCGAGGCAGCACTGCCCCGTCTGATCGCCAAGATGGAACACCTGGGCGTGTCCAAGCCGGTTGTGGGCGTCACCGTCCCCACGGGTTACTCCTTCAACCTGGACGGCACCGCCATCTACCTGACCATGGCATCGCTGTTCGTGGCCAACGCCATGGGAACCCCGCTGGATCTTGGCGCCCAGGTATCCCTGCTGATCTTCATGATCATCGCCTCGAAGGGTGCCGCCGGTGTCACCGGTGCAGGCCTCGCCACGCTGGCAGCCGGCCTGCAGGCACACAAGCCCGAGCTCCTCGGCGGTGTGGGCATGATCGTCGGGATCGACCGCTTCATGTCTGAAGCCCGCGCTCTGACCAACTTCACGGGCAACGCCGTGGCTACCCTCCTGATCGGAACCTGGGTCAAGGAGATCGACGGCGAACAGGTCACCCGCGTCCTGTCCGGCGAAGAGCCGTTCGACGAGCAGACTATGATCGCAGGCCACCACGAGGTCCACGAGACCCCGGCCCAGCCGGCCCAGCCTGTTCCGGCCAACGCTTAGTCCCTATAAGGCAAGCGCCCAGGCTCCAGGAAAACCGCCCGCACAGGACAACCTGTGCGGGCGGTTTTTCTGCGCGGCGGGCCAACCTTCGACCTCAGGTACAAGGTCAAGGCTCAGTCGCCATCAAATGTCAAGTTCCACAGAATGCCGTGTCGGGCGCTGTAGCCTTGGGTGGAAGAAGCATGGGCGCTGGACATTCAGCGGGCAGAAAATCAACGTCATCGAAAGTGTGGATAGATACGTGAGCAGCGAACAGGGTTCAGCAACTCTGGAAGGCACGGAACTCGACCTGAAAGACGCCGTCATGGGTCCTACAGGACGTCCCCACCGCGATTTTCCGGAGCCCGCGCCGCTGTCCTCCCATGGACCGGCGCGCGTGATTGCCATGGTCAACCAGAAGGGTGGCGTGGGCAAGACCACCTCCACCATCAACCTCGCGGCCGCGCTGGCAGAATACGGCCGCCGGGTGCTGTTGGTGGACTTCGATCCCCAGGGCGCACTGTCCGCCGGGTTCGGCATCAACCCCCATGAACTGGACCTCACCGTCTACAACGTCCTCATGGACCGCAAGGTGGACATCCGCGAAGCCATCCATCACACGGGCGTTGAAAACGTGGACCTGCTGCCGGCAAACATCGATCTTTCCGCCGCGGAAGTACAGCTGGTCAACGAGGTCGCCCGGGAGCAGGTCCTGGACCGGGCGCTCAAGAAGGTGGAGGACGACTACGACATTGTGCTCATCGACTGCCAGCCCTCGCTGGGGCTCCTGACGGTCAACGCCCTGACAGCTGCCCACGGCGTGATCATTCCGCTGATCTGCGAGTTCTTCGCCCTCCGCGCCGTCGCCCTCCTGGTGGAGACCATAGACAAAGTCCAGGACCGGCTGAACCCCCGGCTGCAGGTGGACGGCGTGCTCGCCACCATGTATGACGCCCGGACACTGCACAGCCGCGAAGTCATCACCCGCCTGGTGGAGGCCTTCGGGGACAGGGTATTCGAGACCGTCATCAAGCGTTCCATCAAGTTTGCTGACGCCACGGTGGCCGCCGAACCGATCACCAGCTACGCAGGCAACCACATCGGCGCCGATGCCTACCGCCGGCTGGCAAAAGAGCTGATCTCGCGCGGCGGCGCACCCTAACCAGGCCGTGGCTGAGTCCAAGCCCGGCTTTGAGGTGCGGCTGGCCAACTTCACGGGTCCTTTCGACCTCCTGCTCGGCCTCATCGCCAAGCACCAGCTGGATATCACCGAAGTGGCCATCGCCACGGTCACCGATGAGTTCATCAAGTACATCAGGAAACTCCAGAAGCTCGGCGAGGAGTGGGCGCTGGACGAAGCCAGCGAGTTCCTGGTCATTGCCGCCACCCTTCTTGACCTGAAGGCCGCCCGGTTGCTGCCTGCCGGCGAAGTCGAGGACGATGAGGACATCGCGCTGCTTGAGGCCCGGGATCTCCTGTTCGCCCGCCTGCTCCAGTACAAGGCGTTTAAACACGTCGCCGGCCTCCTGGGTGCCTCCCTTGAACAGGAGGCGCGAAGGTTTCCGCGCCAAGTGGCCCTGGAAGAACATTTTGCTGCGATGCTCCCCGAGCTGGTCTGGAAGCACACGCCGGAGCAGTTCGCCAGGCTGGCGGAAGCCGCGCTGAAGCCGAAAATGCCGAAGCCCACGGAAGTAGGCCTGGGCCACCTGCATGGCAGTGCCGTCAGCGTGAAGGAACAGGCAGAGATCCTGGGCCTCCGGCTCCAGCTGGGCAAGCCGTTGTCCTTCCGCGCCCTGATTGCCGATGCTGAATCCAGCCTGGTGGTGGTGGCCAGGTTCCTTGCGCTGCTGGAGATGTACCGGGACAGGGTGGTGTCCTTTGACCAGCTCTCGCCGCTGGGCGACCTCACCGTGCATTGGACAGCGGAAGGCCATGACTGGTCCACCGAGAATCTGAGCGAAGAATATGAGGAGCAGCCGTGAACGAGGACTTTCCGGAAGCCGCCGCGGACGGGGAACCGGACGTTCGGGACCTTCCGGGCGGGGCCAAGGCCGCCATCGAGGCGGTCCTGATGGTGCTTGACCAGCCGGCCACCGCCACTGAGCTGGCCGCGGGCCTCAACCTGACTGTCGCCGTCGTCGACCAATTGCTCGCGGATCTGCAGCGTGAGTATAACGGCTATACTGTTAAAGCCCCGGACAAGGACGTTGCCAGCGACGCTGGCTTCAGCTCCAGCCCCCGGGGTTTTGAATTGCGGAATATCGCCGGTGGCTGGCGGATCTACTCGCGAACCGATTTTGCCGACGTCGTCGGCAGGTTCGTGTTGGAGGGCCAGACGGCCAGGCTCACGCAGGCGGCGCTGGAAACACTGGCCGTCATCGCGTATCGCCAGCCCGTCTCCAGGGCCAGGGTGTCTGCAATTCGAGGAGTCAACGTTGATTCTGTCGTACGGACACTGACACAGCGCGGGCTCATCGAAGATTCGGGAACCGATCCTGAGTCTGGGGCCATTCTGTACCGGACCACATCGTATTTCCTGGAACGGATGGGAATCGGCTCCGTGGCCGAGCTGCCTCAGCTTTCTCCCCATCTTCCGGGGCTGGAAGGCATCGAGGAGTTCTACGACGCCGGAAGAATGTAGGCGGGGGATTCCCGCCTGCGCACAAGAGTATTCATCAGGGCAGATATATTCTGCACGGCTGGCTAGGGTTGTTCTCGGACAAACTTGCCGGCCAAAATATCGAAGGACGGGTCATGACACAGGCGGGACGCCAGGGTTCACCACGTAACAGTTCGGGGCGTAACAACTCAGAACGCAATTCAACAGAAAGCGGCGCCAGTCGCAATTCAGCACAAGGCGGCGGCAGCCGCGGAGGTGCACAGGGCGGCGGATTCCGCGGCGGTGCCGGCAAGCGTAACGCCGGATTCGGCGGCGGCGACCGCCCCTACAAGGCGCCCAGGCCGCGCGAGGAGCCCTTCGTCGATCCTGACGCAGCCCCTGCTGCGCAGGACGGTCGCGGCGCGTCCGACTGGAAGCCCAACGCCAAGCCATCCTCGCGCAAGCCCGCTGCCCGCAAGCCGGGAGCCAACAAAGCGCCGGGAACTCCCGGCGCCCTCAAGCCCAAGCCGCGCACCGGCAAGCCCGGCGCCGCCGCATCGCGCGCCTTCGGCAGCGAACGCTTCGGCCAGAACCTTGGCCCGGTCCGCAAGCCGTCGCGCAAGCGCGGTCACCGCGGCGACGTCCCGCAGTCTGATCTGCACGACGCCGACGGTGTCCGCCTGCAGAAGGTCATGGCCCAGGCGGGGGTGGCTTCGCGCCGCGTCTGTGAAGAGATGATCGCAGAGGGCCGTGTGGAAGTTGACGGCCAGGTGGTCACCGAGCTTGGTGTCCGCGTTGATCCCGAAACGGCCGTCATCCACGTGGATGGCCTGCGCATCCAGCTCGACGAAAACCTTGTGTACATGGTCTTCAACAAGCCCAAGGGCGTGGTGTCCACCATGGAGGACCCCGACGGCCGCCCCTGCATCAGCGATTTCGTCCGCAGCCACCACGGCGAACGGCTGTTCCACGTGGGCCGGCTGGACGTCGCCACCGAGGGATTGCTGCTGCTGACGAACGACGGCGAACTGGCCAACCGGCTGACGCACCCCTCCTATGAGGTGCCCAAGACGTACCTCGTCCAGGTCCGCGGCCCCTTCCCCCAGGGCGTCGGAGCACAGCTGAAGGCGGGTGTGGAGCTGGAGGACGGCATCGCGTCCGTTGACTCCTTCAAGCTGGTGGACTCCACCCCGGGCCACGTGCTGATCGAAGTGGTCCTGCACTCGGGCAAGAACCGCATTGTCCGGCGCCTGTTTGATGAAGTGGGCTTCCCGGTCCTGCGCCTGGTGCGCGTCAAGGTTGGGCCCATCGGCCTGGGCGACCAGCGCCAGGGCAGCATCCGCAACCTTGGCAAGCAGGAAGTCGGCCACCTGCTGGCATCCGTAGGGCTCTGACGCATGTCCGCATTTCGCACGCACGGCCGCGGACACCTCAACGGTCCCGTGGTTGTGATCGGCGCCGGTCTGCTCGGCGCCAGCATCGGGCTGGGCCTGCGGGGCCGCGGCGTACCCGTGTTCCTGTCTGACCCGTCGCCCACCAACCAGGCCGTCGCCGTCGATATCGGCGCCGGCCTGCCTTTGGGCGAGCTTGGAAACGAGACGCCGGAGCTTGTGGTGGTGGCAGCACCGCCCGACGTGACGGCTGACGTGGTGGCTGGTGCGCTGGCCGACTATCCGGACTCCGTGGTGGTGGACATTGCCAGCGTCAAGGCCGCCATCCTCGCGGAGCTGCGCAGCCGCGGCGTGGACCTTGCCCGATATGTGGGTACGCATCCCATGGCCGGACGCGAGAAGTCCGGGCCCGTCGCGGCCCGCGGCGAGCTGTTCACATCCATGCCGTGGGTGGTTTGCCCAGCCGAGGAAACGTCGGCGGCGGCCACGCAGGCGGCGCGCGCCCTGGCCACTGATCTAGGCGCTGTGGTCTCCGAGTTCACAGCGGAAGAGCACGACGAAGCAGTGGCTTTGGTCTCACACCTGCCCCAGGTGATGTCGTCCCTGACGGCCAGCCGGCTGCAGGGGACACCGCTCCATGCCCTGTCCCTGGCAGGCAACGGGCTGCGGGACACCACCAGGATCGCCGCCAGCGATCCCACCTTGTGGGTCCAGATCCTGGGCGGCAACGCCCGGAAAGTCGTGGACATCCTTTACGGCGTCCGCGAGGACCTCAACCGCCTCATCGGCACACTGGAAGCGCCCGCGGCGCCCGGCGCCAGGCTGGACCTTGCGCAGCTGATCAGCGAAGGCAACGCAGGCCAGGCACGCATTCCCGGCAAGCACGGCGGCCCCCCGCAGGCGTACTCGTGGCTGACAGTGCTGGTTGATGACAAGCCCGGTCAGATCGCGCTGCTCCTCACCGAAATCGGCGAGATCGGCGTGAACGTGGAGGACCTCAGGCTGGACCATTCCTCGGGCCAGAACGTGGGCATGGTGGAGCTTTCCGTCCTGCCGAACAAGCATGACCACCTGATCGAAGCACTCAACGACCGCGGATGGCGGGTATTGCAGTAATGACACAGGAACTCATTGACACGCTGCCTGCGCTACGCGTAGGCAGGCCGCTGGTGGTGGCCATCGACGGCCCATCCGGCTCCGGCAAGTCCAGCGTCAGCAAAGAAGTGGCCCGCAGGCTGCGGCTGGCCTACCTGGACACCGGTGCCATGTACCGGGCGCTGACCTGGTTCTGCGTCACCAGGGGGATTGACCTTCAGGACGCCGCTGCTGTGGAGCAGGCTGCCAGGGACCTGATCCTGGACCTGAGCACCAGCCCGCAGGAGGAATACGTGCGGGTGGATGGGGCCGACGTCACGGAGGCCATCCGGGAACCGGAGATTTCCTCGGCGGTAAGCGCCGTGGCCACCACGCTGGGTGCCCGGACCGAACTCATCCGCCGGCAGCGGGAACTGATTGAAAAGCACCACCGCCGCATGGTGGTGGAAGGCAGGGACATCACCACCGTCGTCGCGCCCGGGGCAGAAGTCCGCATGCTGCTCACGGCTAGCGAAGAAGCACGGCTCCGCCGCCGCGGAATCCAGCTGGGCGGAACCCAGAATGCGGAACAGCTCGCCGCCCAGGTGACCCAGCGGGATGCCAAGGACTCCACGGTGGTCAATTTCACCCAGGCCGCCGACGGCGTCGTCACTCTGGATTCCTCGGAGCTGGACTTCGCTGAGACAGTGGATGCCGCCCTGGTCATTGTCACGAAGGTCCTCAACCGTGACTGACCGCCGCGAAAAGCTTCCCTCCGGTTGGACCATGACCTGGAGCCGGCCCGTGGGCTGGATCCTGGATCACCTGGTGTACCGGACGTCCGTGACTGGCAGGGACAACGTTCCTACCGGTGGTCCTGTGATCTTTGCCGGCAACCACATCAGCTTCCTGGACGGGCCGGTGATGTTCGGCGCTTCGCCACGGCCCATGCACATCCTGGTTAAGAAGGAGATGTTCAGGGGATTCCTTGGGCGGGTGCTCCGGGCCTCGGGGCAGCTCCCCGTGGACCGCTCCGGGGACCGTGCAGCGTTGCTGCTCAGCAAGGACGTGCTCGACGCCGGCCGATGCGTCGGGATCCTCCCGGAAGGTACCCGGGGGAGCGGCCAGGCGACGGACATCAACAACGGAGTGGCCTGGCTGGCGCTGAACTCCGGAGCGCCAGTGGTGCCGGTGGCGATCCTGGGCACCCGGACCGGCAGCGAACACCTCGACACAGTTCCCCAGCCGGGACGGAGGTTCCACGTCAGTTTCGGCAATGCCCTGACGCTCAGCCGCAACCCCGGCGAGACAGGCCGTGCTTCAATGGACAGGGCGGGAATTGAAATCCGCGCAGCGCTGGCAGGGCATGTCCAGGACACCATACAACTCAGTGGGCAGCCTTTGCCCCACGCGGATTCCCGCACCGATTTCACAGCAGTAGCCGGGACGCCGGCAGATGACCACTAAGGAAAGTGCAATGAGCGATACGACTCAAACATCCGGCCATTCCGGCGCCGGCGAAGACGAATACACGCCCACCGGCACGGACCAGGTGGCCGAGCGGCTGGCTGCCCTTGACGATGACGAAGCGGAGCTGCGCGCGGCCTCGCTCCGGGCCGGCCTGGACGACTACGAGCTGGATGAGGACGATGCCGCCCTGCTCAGCGGGGACTACAGCGACGAGGACTTCGACGGTCCGGTCAAGCTGGATCCCGTATTGGCGATCATCGGCCGCCCCAACGTGGGCAAGTCCACTTTGGTGAACCGGATCCTGGGCCGCCGCGAGGCCGTGGTGGAGGACACCCCCGGTGTGACCCGCGACCGCGTGATGTATTCGGCCACCTGGAACGGCCGCAACTTCACGCTGGTGGACACCGGCGGCTGGGAGCATTCGGCCCGCGGAATTCACGCCCGTGTCGCGGAGCAGGCCGAAATGGCCGTGGAGCTGGCCGACGCTGTGCTGTTTGTTGTTGACTCGGCCGTTGGCGCCACCGCCACGGACGAGGGCGTGATGAAGATGCTCCGCAAGAGCAAGAAGCCCGTCATCATGGTGGCCAACAAGGTGGACGACTTCGCCCAGGAAGCTGACTCCGCCACGTTGTGGGGCCTTGGCTTCGGCGAGCCGTACCCTGTTTCCGCGCTGCACGGCCGCGGCGTAGCGGATCTCCTGGACCATGTCATGGACACCCTCCCGGAGTTCTCCACCATCGAGGGCCTGGAGCGCTCCGGCGGACCGCGGCGGATTGCCCTGATCGGCCGGCCCAACGTGGGCAAGTCCTCCCTGCTGAACAAGCTGGCCGGTTCGGAGCGGGTGGTGGTGGACAACGCCGCAGGCACCACTCGTGACCCGGTGGACGAGTTCATTGAACTCGGTGGCCGCACCTGGCGTTTTGTTGACACCGCCGGCATCCGGCGCCGCCAGCATATGGCCCAGGGCGCGGACTATTACGCTTCCCTCCGGACCCAGGCCGCCCTGGAAAAGGCGGAAGTCGCCGTCGTCCTCCTTGCCGTGGATGAGGTGCTGAGCGAACAGGACGTCCGGATCCTGCAGCTGGCCATCGAGTCCGGCCGCGCCATGGTGCTGGCCTTCAACAAGTGGGACCTGCTGGACGACGAACGCCGCACCTACCTGGAGCGTGAAATCGAGCAGGACCTGGCCCACGTGGCCTGGGCACCCCGGGTCAACATTTCGGCGCTGACGGGCTGGCACAAGGACCGGCTGGTGCCCGCCCTGGACCTTGCCCTCGAGAACTGGGACAAGCGCATCCCCACCGGCAGGCTCAACGCTTTCCTGGGCGAGCTCGTGGCTGCCCACCCGCACCCGGTCCGCGGCGGAAAGCAGCCGCGCATCCTTTTCGGAACCCAGGCATCCAGCCGTCCGCCGAAGTTTGTACTGTTCACCACCGGCTTCCTGGACCCCGGTTACCGCCGGTTCATCACCCGCCGCCTTCGTGAGACGTTCGGGTTTGAGGGCACGCCCATCGAGGTCAACATGCGTGTACGCGAAAAGCGCGGCAAGAAGCGTTAATTGGGACACACCAGGCCTGTGACGGTTCGTAATTGTCACTGGCACCCTCCGGAATCGTGTAAGCTTTTGGAGGTGGTACGGCCGGACTGCTGAGTGGAAATCGTTGGACTATCCAGCGATGGCACACAGCGGAGAACGGCGGAACCAGCGGGCTGTAGCGCAGCTTGGTAGCGCACTTGACTGGGGGTCAAGGGGTCGCAGGTTCAAATCCTGTCAGCCCGACCAAAGAGGGCCGCTTTCCGGTGTAAACACTGGGAAGCGGCCCTCTGTCGTTTCGCCGGCTCCTATTTAAGGAACTTTGACGTTCTGCGGTCCGCGAGGATCTTGCCCTTGGTCTGGCAGGTGGGGCAGTACTGCAGGGAAGTGTCCGCGAAGGAGACTTCACGGACGGTGTCGCCGCACACCGGGCAAGCCTGCCCGGTCCGGGCATGGACTCTCATGTGGCTCCGTTTAGCGTCCTTGAGCTCGTTGGGCGGTTTGCCCTGCGCTTCCGTCAGGGCCGTCCCCAGGATGCTGTGGATGGCATCGTAAAGGACCTGCACCGAATCCCGGTCCAGGGACTTGGCTACCGCAAAAGGGGAAATCCTGGCCGCATGCAGGATTTCATCGCTGTATGCGTTCCCGATTCCGGCAATAACGCTCTGGCTCCGCAGGAGGCCCTTGACCTGCTGGGAGCTGGATCCCAGGATCTCCGCGAGTGTGTCGGCGTCGAACTCCCTGCTGAACGGATCCGGACCCAGGGCTGCGATCCCCTGCACCTCCTGCGGGTCACGCACCACGTAGACAGCCAGGCTCTTTTT
Organism: Arthrobacter pascens; assembly: GCF_030815585.1. Taxonomy (NCBI): domain Bacteria; kingdom Bacillati; phylum Actinomycetota; class Actinomycetes; order Micrococcales; family Micrococcaceae; genus Arthrobacter; species Arthrobacter pascens. The sequence continues at coordinate 2,709,569 of NZ_JAUSWY010000001.1, read as the reverse complement.
GGTCCCGGCCTCGGTGAGGTCCATGCCGCGGGCACCCGCGGCCCCGGTAAAGGCCAGCCTCGCCGCAATGTTTCCCTTACCCATCTTGAGCTGGATGTCAGTGGGGGAGTCCGTGAACCGGACCCACCCTGCCCTGGCGAGATGAAAAACGAAGGACAGGCCGTCAGCATCGATGCTCACGAATTTCCCGAAACGGCGCACACCGGTCACCGGCCGGCCAAGGAGGGCCGTGTAGGGCGGGTCCGCGGTCTTCAGCACAGCAAAAGAGACGATCTGGACTTTGCTGAGCACCGTTCCGCGCAGGTGCTCGTCCAGGAAACCTGCCAGGCCTGCGACTTCGGGGAGCTCCGGCATGGCTTACCTGCGGTGGGCCCGGCCGTCGGCGTCGGCTGCGTTGGCGTCGCGGGCTTCCGCTTCGGCGGCCTGTGAGGCAAGCGCCCGCTCCGCGTCCGCTTTCTTGAGGGCCTTCACCTTCTTCCCACGCTGTCGCCAGTTAGTCCACAGGATGAGTCCAACAACAAAAATCGCGACGGCGGCGACGGCGGAAATCTGCGTCCACAGCGGGAACCAGGTGGCCTCGGTGCCCAGGATCCGCTGTCCGTTGTGGGCCGCCGTGGAATTGCTGATCATGATGGCCGCTGTGAGGAGGTTCGGCGTGGCCAGCACCACGGCCAGCAGTATCAGGGCGATCTTCCACGGCCACTTAATTGCTTTGCCCGTGGCCTGCCAGGCGACCATGAGGGGAACAAAAGTGAAGACGAACCCGTAGAACATCCCGACCAGGATTCCGACCCCGAGATTGCCTTGGACCTGGTTACGGATGACATTCGCCCACCAGATCGGCAGGACGGCCGCCAAGGCGAAGTAGGCGATGACGAGGACCAGGATGGCCACCATCATCAGAATGATCCTGGCAGGCCAATTGACCATTTTCCTGACTGTTGCCTGTGCGTGTTCTGTCATGGGTCCCATCATGTCAGAATCCTCCTCGAACGCTCGGGGACTTGTGCCTATACTTTCAGCGGCGGCTTGTTTTCATGGCCCCGTTGACATTGGTGTTTGACCCGATGAAAGGCCCCTGATGAGCAACATTCCCGAAGACCTGTCCTATACGGCCGAGCACGAGTGGGTATCCGCCCCCAACGATGACGGCGTGGTGCGGGTGGGCATCACAGACTTCGCCCAGGACGCACTCGGAGATGTTGTCTACGCACAGATGCCGGAGATCGGCACAAAAATCAAGGCGAACGAAGTTGTGGGCGAAGTGGAGTCCACAAAAAGTGTGAGCGATATCTACGCGCCGGTCAGCGGCGAAGTGGTGGCCCGCAACGATTCCCTGGACACTGACTCGGCGCTGATCAACACCGATCCCTATGGCGACGGCTGGCTGATCGAAGTCAGACTCGCCGAAGCCGACGCCCTGGAGTCACTGCTCAGTGCATCCGAGTACGAACAGCAGGTAGGCTAAAGCTAACCGGTTCATCCGGTCCGGCTCCGGAGCGTCTTCGCACGTCAGTGGCCGGATCAGGACCGGAACCGGATCTGCGAGGCTGGTCCGGTGGGGAAACGGTGATTGCAGGCGTGAGAGCTGCAGCGGAAGAGGAGGATTCCATGGTTGGCCACAAACATAACCCTGCCGACGGTGACTACGGTAAAGGTGCGGCCAAGGCCTCGGAGACCACCTCGATCCATCTCACCCCGGTCACCGATGAGCCCACAATTGCGCCCAAGCTGTCGCGCGACGAGCATTCGTCCGTCGAAGCCCTGCCCGCAGGATCCGCGCTCTTGGTTGCCCACAGCGGCCCGAATGCCGGCGCCCGCTTCCTGCTGGACTCCGACGTCACCACGGCTGGCCGCCATCCCGACGCCGACATCTTCCTGGACGATGTGACTGTCTCCCGCCGTCACGTCGAGTTCCGCCGTACGGCACGCAGCTTCGAGGTGGTGGACACTGGCAGCCTCAACGGCACGTACGTCAACCATGATCGGGTGGACAGCGTTGAACTGCGGTCCGGGAGCGAAGTCCAGATCGGCAAATTCCGACTCACCTTCTACCTGAGCCCTGCCCGCGCTGCAGGCCGCGACTGATCCCGGGACAGTTGCCTGTGGCAATGGCACAACCGGAACGCCGTGGACCCCAGGTCCTGAATATCGGGGAAGTCCTCGCACAGCTGAGCGGCGACTTTCCAGGGATGACTGCGTCAAAAATCAGGTTCCTTGAGGAAAAGGGACTGATTAATCCGCGCCGCACTCCGGCCGGCTACCGGCAATATTCCGACGGCGACGTCGAGCGCCTCCGTTTTGTCCTGGCGCTGCAGCGGGATCAGTACCTTCCCCTGAAAGTCATCAAGGACTACCTTGATGCGATCGACCGGGGAGAGCGCCCCGAGAACCTGCCGCCCGGCGTCGTTGTTTCGCCACGCATCGTTTCGGACGAACTGGCGGCGGAGCTTCAAAACCGCGGGCGGAAGCTGACCGAAGAGCAGCTCCGGACCGAATCCGGGGCAAGCGTGCCACTGCTCCAGTCGCTGCTGAGCTTCGGGTTGATCAGCCACAGCAACGGCACGTTTGATGAGCATGCCCTGCAGGTGGCCCGTGCGTGCGTGCAGTTGGAAAGCCATGGCCTGGAACCGCGGCACTTCCGTCCGTTCCAGGCAGCCGCGGAACGTGAGTTCGGACTCGTGGAGCGGGCGGTTGCACCCCTGGCTTCGCGGAAAGATTCGGCGTCCCAGGCGCGGGCGGCGGAAGCGGCCCGCGAAATCAGCGACCTCTGCCTCACACTGCACCGGGCCCTGGTGCAGGACCACATCTCACGCATGGACATCTGATGATCGAAGTAGAGATCGTAGGCGTTCGGATCGAACTGCCGTCGAACCAGCCTCTGGTCCTCCTCCGCGAGATCCACGGCGAACGTCACGTGCCCATCTGGATCGGCACGCCGGAGGCCAGCGCCATCGCCCTGGCGCAACAGGGGGTTGTGCCTCCGCGGCCCATGACCCACGACCTCCTCGTGGACGTTGTGGAATCCCTGGGACACTCAGTCGTCAGCGTAAACATCGTGGCGGTGGAAGACAACATCTTCTACGGTCAGCTGCAGTTCGAGAACGGAACCACCGTAAGTTCACGGGCCTCCGATGCCCTGGCCATCGCGCTGCGGGCAAAATGCCGCATCTGGTGTGCTGATTCGGTCATGGATGAAGCGGGTGTCCGGATCACGGAGCACGACGAGGGCGAAGACACCGAGCCGGGGCCCACCGTGGACGAGGAGCGCGAACTTCGCCGCTTCCGCGAGTTCCTGGACGACGTGGAGCCGGAGGATTTCGACGGCTGAGGTCACGTTAAGGTTAAAGTTGAGGCTGAAACTTTCGACACGCCTATCCAAAGCGCCGTAGATCTTTGACCTTGGGACCCTGCAGGCCTAACGTCGAAGGTATCAAGCTCCCATTGCTTACGGCAGCCGCGCAGGTCACACTGTAAAGTGCGACCCGCGAAATTACATGCATGGACTTCATGCCTGCACCGGCTGCTGCAGATTTCCCGGGAGCTTAAGACAAGGAGGATCCAGGTGAGTCCCAAAGGCGAAGCAGGCGAGCTGAAACAGCCCACATCGGCTGGTGTTGCTGTGTCCGCAAGCGGTGCCCAGGGCCTCCTGTTTACCGAAGACCTTCCTGTCCTGGACGAGGACGCGGGCTACCGCGGACCCACGGCCTGCAAGGCAGCCGGCATCACCTACCGCCAGCTGGACTACTGGGCACGGACAGGCCTGGTTGAACCTGCCGTCCGCGGTGCAGCCGGGTCGGGTTCACAGCGGCTCTACGGCTTCCGGGACATCCTGGTCCTCAAGGTGGTGAAACGCCTCCTGGATACTGGAGTGTCGCTCCAGCAGATCCGCTCCGCAGTGGAGCACCTGCGTGAACGCGGTGTTGAGGACCTGGCACAGATCACCCTCATGAGCGACGGCGCCAGCGTTTACGAGTGCACCTCCGCGGATGAAGTCATCGACCTCGTCCAGGGCGGCCAGGGCGTCTTCGGCATCGCGGTGGGCCGTGTCTGGCGTGAAGTGGAAGGCAGTCTGGCGTCACTTCCCAGCGAGCACGCTACAGACCATTCCTTTCCCGACGACGAGCTGAGTAAGCGGCGCGCTGCACGCAAGATCGGCTGACTCTGCCGCGGCGGTTCCGGCATGGCGGTCAGCGCCAAACACGCCTGAGGCCACCTTCCTTCCGGACGGTGGCCTCAGGCGTGTTTGGCGCTGACCCATGCAGCTAGCGCGGGCTGCGGCTCCGCAGCCCGCTGCCGACGGCCAGGAGGTTTTCCAAGAGGCTGTCGAACAGGGCGGCGGCCGATTTAGCGGAGTCTCCGGGCCAATGGTGCACGGGGTGGGCGGCGCCCTGGATCTGTTGCCAGTTCGCCTGTTCCGGGATCCGGGGGCTCAACAGGAGTTCGCCAAACATCGATTCCATCTCGGCCAGCCTGTACGTGTGCTCGGAGGAGCCGCTGCGGACGCGGTTGGCCACAATGCCTGCCGGCGTGAGATTTGGCGCGAATTCCTGCCTGAAGAGCTGGATGGCCCGCATGGTCCGTTCGGTTCCTGCCACGGAAAACAGCCCCGGTTCGGCGACGAGTGCCACCTTGTCGCTGGCAGACCATGCCATCCTTGTCAGGCCGTTGAGGGAGGGAGGGCAGTCAACCAGGACGAGTTCATAGTTTTCGGCGCCTGCCAGCACGGATGACAGCCTGCGGAGATCGCGGCGGCCAAGATCGGGGCGGTCATAGATTCCGGTGTAGGCCGAACCCACGGCAACGTCAAGGACCGCCGGCCCGGAACCATTCGAATGCACGCGGGCGGTCCAGCTGCTGCCCACCACGTTGTCCGCGAGCCTGGCCCTGCGCGGGCTCTTGAGCATCCGGCCGATATCAAGGTGGTCGCCGGGCTGCACGCCGAGGGCTGTGGTTGCGTCCGCGTGGGGATCCAGATCCACCACCAGTGTGGGGATGCCGGCGGCAAGCGCCGCAGACGCCAATCCTGTGGTGACGGAAGTCTTGCCGACTCCGCCCTTGAGGCTGCTGATGCTGACTACTTGCACTTGAAAGACCAAAACCTAACGCCGGCTGCCGTGTTGGGGGTAGTGTTTGCTCCGGCAGTGCCGGAGCCGGGCGGCTCCTGCCGCCTTACTCATCATATGTTGATGCGCCGGGGAATCCTGCTTTATTGGGCGTCGGCATGGCACTGCGGATGATATGTGCGGCCGATTCCGTCGGTCCGGGTGCAAGCACGCGTGACATGACGGATATTCTGTGACAGTCGCCACAATGATTTGTGTTTGTACGCGCGGGTCTTAGACACTGTGACCACTTACCGATACACCCGCGATGAAGCAGGAGAAGTATGTTTTCCAAGATTCTGGTGGCCAACCGCGGCGAAATCGCGATCAGGGCCTTCCGCGCCAGTTACGAGCTGGGTGCCAAGACCGTTGCTGTTTTCCCTAACGAGGACCGAAACTCGATCCACCGTCAGAAGGCCGACGAGGCGTATCTGATCGGCGAGGAGGGGCACCCTGTCCGGGCCTACCTTGATGTGGCCGAGGTGGTGCGTGTTGCCAAGGAGTCCGGCGCGGACGCCATCTACCCCGGTTACGGTTTCCTCTCCGAAAACCCGGACCTGGCACGGGCCGCCAAGGACGCAGGCATCACCTTCGTCGGTCCGCCGGCCGAGGTGCTCGAACTCGCAGGCAACAAGGTTTCGGCCCTGGAAGCCGCCCGGCAGGCCGGCGTTCCGGTCCTGAATTCGAGTGCGCCGTCCAAGGACCTGGACGAGCTCATTGCCGCGGCTGACGTGATCGGCTTCCCCATCTTTGCGAAGGCCGTTGCCGGCGGTGGCGGACGCGGTATGCGCCGTGTGGACACCCGTGAAGCCCTGCCGGAAGCGCTGCAGTCCGCCATGCGCGAAGCAGATGCGGCGTTTGGCGACCCCACCATGTTCCTGGAGCAGGCCGTCCTCCGCCCGAGGCACATCGAGGTCCAGATCCTGGCAGATGCCGAAGGCAACGTCATCCACCTGTTCGAGCGCGACTGTTCCATCCAGCGGCGCCACCAGAAGGTCGTCGAGATCGCGCCCGCCCCCAACCTGGACGAGGGCATCCGTCAGGCCCTTTACCGTGATGCGGTCAAGTTCGCCAAAGCCCTGAACTACGTCAATGCCGGAACGGTCGAGTTCCTGGTGGACACGGTTGGCGAACGGGCCGGCCAGCACGTGTTCATCGAGATGAACCCCCGCATCCAGGTGGAGCACACCGTCACCGAAGAAGTCACAGATGTTGACCTGGTGCAGGCCCAGCTGCGGATCGCCTCCGGCGAGACCCTGGCGGACCTGGGCCTCTCCCAGGAGACGGTCCAGCTCAAGGGAGCGGCGCTGCAGTGCCGCATCACCACCGAGGACCCGGCCAACGGCTTCCGGCCCGACGTCGGGAAGATCACCGGTTACCGCTCGGCCGGCGGTGCCGGCGTAAGGCTCGACGGCGGAACCGTCTACTCGGGTGCCGAAATCAGCCCGCACTTCGATTCCATGCTGGTGAAGCTGACTTGCCGCGGCCGCGACTACCCGGCTGCCGTGGCCCGGGCCCGCCGTGCCCTCGCCGAATTCCGCATCCGCGGGGTATCCACCAACATCTCCTTCCTGCAGGCCGTACTGGACGATGCCGGCTTCATCGCCGGCGACGTCGCAACCTCCTTCATCGACGAGCGCCCCGAACTCCTGAAGGCCCGCGTCTCCGCTGACCGTGGCACCAAGCTGCTCACCTGGCTGGCTGAAGTCACGGTGAACAAGCCCAACGGCGAGCTCACCGTCCATTCGGATCCGGCAGCCAAGCTGCCTGCCGTTGCGGAAAAGAAACCTGCTCCAGGGTCCCGCCAGCGCCTCCTTGAGCTTGGACCGGAGGCGTTCGCCCAGGCCCTGCGCGATCAGACCGCAGTGGCTGTCACGGACACCACATTCCGCGACGCCCACCAGTCACTTTTGGCCACCAGGGTCCGCACCCGCGACCTCGTGGCTGCCGGTCCCGCGGTCTCAGCACTGCTGCCGGAACTTCTCTCCGTCGAAGCCTGGGGCGGGGCCACGTACGACGTTGCGCTGCGCTTCCTGGGTGAGGACCCCTGGGACCGCCTTGCCGCCCTGCGGAAAGCGCTGCCGAATGTCTGCCTGCAGATGCTGCTCCGTGGCCGCAACACCGTGGGCTACACGCCGTACCCCGAGGAGGTCACGGAGGCCTTCGTCACCGAAGCCGCCGCGACGGGAATCGACATTTTCCGTATTTTCGACGCGCTCAACGATGTCAACCAGATGGCTCCTGCCATCCGCGCCGTCCGCGCTACCGGTACGGCAGTAGCAGAAGTGGCGTTGTGCTACACCGGCGACTTGCTGGATCCGGATGAGAAGCTCTATACGCTGGACTACTACCTTGGACTGGCGCAGAAGATCGTGGACGCCGGCGCCCACATCCTGGCCATCAAGGACATGGCGGGCCTGCTCCGCCCGGCGGCAGCCGCCAGGCTTGTCGCTGCACTCCGGGAGCGGTTCGACCTTCCGGTCCACCTCCACACCCACGACACCGCAGGCGGCCAGCTGGCCACCCTGCTGGCTGCCGTGGATGCCGGCGTGGACGCCGTGGACGTTGCCTCGGCGTCGCTGGCCGGAACTACCAGCCAGCCGTCAGCCTCCGCCCTTGTGGCGGCGCTGGCCCACACCCCGCGGGACACCGGCCTCAGCCTGGCCGCCGTCAGTTCCCTGGAGCCGTACTGGGAGGCCGTGCGGCGCGTCTACGCGCCGTTCGAGTCAGGGCTGCCGGGACCCACAGGCCGCGTCTACCAGCACGAGATTCCGGGTGGCCAGCTGTCCAACCTGCGCCAGCAGGCCATGGCGCTGGGCCTGGGCGAACGCTTCGAGGCCATCGAGGACATGTACACCGCGGCTGACCGCATTCTTGGCCGCCTGGTGAAGGTCACCCCGTCCTCCAAGGTGGTGGGTGATCTCGCCCTGCACCTCGTGGGACTCAACGCCGACCCCGCTGATTTCAACGAGAACCCGCAGAACTACGACATCCCCGATTCCGTCATCGGCTTCCTGTCCGGCGAACTGGGTGATCCTCCGGGAGGCTGGCCTGAACCGTTCCGGACGAAGGCGCTCCAGGGCCGCAGCATCAAGGTCCGCGACGTTGAGCTCAGCACTGAGGACAGCGCCGCGCTCAAGAGCGACTCCAGGACCCGCCAGCGCACCCTGAACCGCCTGCTCTTCGACGGCCCCACCAAGGACTACCTCAAGAGTGTGGAAACGTACGGGAACATCTCGGTGCTGGACACGCGGGACTACCTGTACGGCTTGCAGCGAGGGGAAGAGCACGAGATTCAGCTGGAGAAGGGTGTCCGCCTGATTGCTTCCCTGGAAGCTGTCTCGGAGCCCGATGAAAAGGGCATGCGCACCGTCATGTGCACGCTGAACGGGCAGTCCCGGCCGGTAGTGGTCCGGGACCGTTCGGTGGTCAGCAACGTCAAGGCAGCGGAGAAGGCCGATCCTGCCCAGCAGGGGCATGTGGCCGCTCCGTTTGCCGGCGCCGTCACCGTCACCGTCAAAGCCGGCGACACCGTCAATACGGGAGATACCGTGGCCACCATCGAGGCGATGAAGATGGAGGCCTCCATCACGACGCCGGTAGCCGGCAAGGTCTCCCGGCTCGCCATTTCAGCGGTGGAACAGGTCCAGGGCGGAGACCTGCTCCTGGTGGTCGAATAGAACCGGATACGGCCATGCCTTAAGTCCACGCACTAACACGAATGGGTCCTCCCGGCAGCTGCCGGGAGGACCCATTCTTCGTTGCACGTCAGCTTCGCACGGCGCCGTACATTTCCTCGATGACGGTGTCGAAGTCCTTCATCACCTGGGCCCGCTTGACCTTCATGGACGGCGTCAGGTGGCCTGACGCTTCCGTGAAGTCGGATGGAACGATCCGGAAGGACTTGATCGCCTCGGCCTGCGAGACGGAGCCGTTCGCATGCGTGATGAGATCCTGCACGGCAGCTTTGACAACGGGATTGTCCACAGCCTCCTCCAGCGAGGTTGTGGCCGGCAGCCCGTGGCGCTGCAGCCAGCCAGGGAGTGCCTCCTGGTCAAGGGTCACCAGGGCTCCGATGAAGGGCCTGTTGTCGCCGACCACCAGGACCTGTGAGACCAGGGCGTCGGCCCGGATCTGGTCTTCCAGCAGGGCCGGAACGACATTCTTGCCGCTTGCAGTAACGATGATTTCCTTCTTGCGGCCGGTGATCCACAGGAAGCCGCTGTCATCAAGGCGCCCGATGTCACCCGTACGGAACCAGCCGTCGGCAAAAGTTTCAGCCATGAGGTCATCGCGCTTGTAGTAGCCCTGCATCACACAGACGCCCTTCACCAGGATTTCGCCGTCGTCTGCGATCTTGACGGAGTTGCCGGGAAGGGGCTTGCCCACGGACCCGATCTTAATCAGGGCCGGCGTGTTCACCGAGACGGGCGCGGTGGTCTCGGTGAGCCCGTAGCCCTCAAGGACCTGCAGGCCGATGCCCTGGAAGAAGTGGCCCAGGCGTTCTCCCAGCGGGCCGCCACCTGATACTGCGTGGGCGACGTGGCCGCCCATGGCAGCCCGCAGTTTGCTGTACACCAGCTTGTCGAAGAGGGCGTGCCGCAGCTTCAGGCCCAAGCCCACATGTCCTTCCTGCCGCGCCTTGGAGAACGCAATGGCGGTCTCCGCCGCCTTGTGGAAGATGGCTCCCTTGCCGCCGTCCTCCGCTTTGGTAAGGGCCGAGTTGTAGACCTTTTCGAACACGCGGGGCACGGCGAGGATGAAGGTGGGTTCGTAGCTCTGCAGGTCCGCGAGGAGGTTCTTGATGTCCGGCGTGTGGGCCACGGTGGTTCCGGCGGCCATGGCCAGGACGGAGATAAAGCGCGCAAAAACGTGTGCCAAGGGCAAGAACATAATGGTTTTGGCGTTCTCATGGACGATCTCGCCGATGATCTCGAGGGCGTTGTCGGAGAGTTCAACAAAGTTGCCGTGGGTCAGCTCGCAGCCTTTCGGCCTTCCTGTGGTGCCGGAGGTGTAGATGATCGTGGCGATGTCGTTGAGGTTGGCTGAACTGCGGCGGGCTTCGAGATCGGCGTCGCTGACGTCACGGCCGGCCTCGCGGACAGCATCCAGCCCCAGGCCTTCGAGCTGCCACACGTGCTGGAGCGCGGTCAATCCCTCGGACGTCGCGGCCTGCCGGATGATGTCCTCGTGATGGGCGGCCTCGCCGAACGCGGCAACGGCGCCGGAGTCGCCGAGGTTCCAGGCAACCTGGGACGGGGATGAAGTTTCGTAGATGGGGACGGAAATGCCGCCGGCGAACCAGATGGCGAAGTCCACCAGGGCCCACTCGTAGCGTGTGCGGGACATGATTCCCACCCGGTCTCCGGCCTCCACGCCGCTGGCCATGAGGCCCTTGGCGAGGGCCTGGACGTCGGCCAGGAAATCCGTGGCGGATACGTCCTGCCAGGATCCTGCGGGATCCAGCCGGGAGAACAGGGCCGGGTTGCTGGGCTTCGCGGCCTGCCGCAGCACCAGATCAGTGATGTTCGTTTCAGGGGGGACAACAACCAGCGGCGGAACACTGAATTCGCGCACTATAGCTCCTTTGATATCCATAGACCCTCACAGGGTATGTCTAAGACTAGTACGCCTGCACCGGGCAGTGCAGTAACAAACCTACTGGTCAGTAACTTAGCAGTCAAAAGGACGAATTCCGCCGACCCTGGAGTGCCTTCGGGGGTGCGTCCGCGGCCCGCCTAGAATGAGGGATTATGTATGCACCGCCCCCCGGCGAACAGGCCGGCCCGCTCAGACGTCCAGCACCTTGGAGGCGGCGCCCCCCGGCCCTGCAGCCTCGGCAACGGCCCGGGGAACGGTTCCGCGAGCATCTCCGGCTCGGCCGGAAGGGCCTGGCGATCGGCGTAGACATCGGCGGGACAAAGGTGGCCGCCGGCGTGGTGGATGCGGACGGCAGGATCCTCAGTGAAGCGCGGCGATCCACCCCGGGCAGCGATCCAAGGGCCGTGGAGCACGTGATTGTCGAACTTGTGGAGGAGCTCGGGGCAGGCCACCGGATCTGGTCGGTGGGCATCGGTGCGGCCGGGTGGATGGACCTCGACGGCGGCACCGTACTTTTCAGCCCCCACCTGGCCTGGCGCAATGAGCCGTTGCGGGCGAACCTGCAGCGGCTGCTCCGTCGGCCCGTGCTGCTGACCAACGACGCCGATGCGGCCGCCTGGGCGGAATGGCGCTTCGGAGCGGGGCACGGCCAGAACCGGCTCGTTTGTATCACCCTGGGCACCGGGATCGGCGGCGCCATGGTGATGGACGGGCGTGTTGAGCGCGGCCGTTTTGGTGTCGCCGGCGAATTCGGGCACCAGATCATCATGCCTGGCGGGCACCGTTGCGAATGCGGCAACCGGGGATGCTGGGAGCAGTACGCTTCGGGAAATGCGCTGGGACGGGAAGCACGGATCCTGGCACAGGCGAACTCACCTGTTGCGCAGGAACTACTCGCCGCTGTTGACGGACGCACGGAAGCTATCAGCGGAGCCATCGTGACCGAGCTTGCCCTGGCAGGTGATGCGGCGTCCCGCGAACTGCTTGTCGAGGTTGGTGAGTGGCTGGGTCTGGGGCTGGCGAATCTGGCGGCGGCGCTGGACCCGGGCCTGTTTGTTATTGGCGGCGGTCTCTGCTCAGCAGGGGACCTGCTGGTGGAACCTGCCCGCAGGGCATTCGCCAGGAACCTGACCGGCCGCGGCTTCCGACCGGCCGCAGGCATCGAGCTGGCCGCTTTGGGCCCCAGCGCGGGCCTGATCGGCGCCGCGGATCTTTCCCGCGTCAGCAGCAGGATGCGAAGCTGACCGGTTGCGGTGCACCTCAGGTGCGGTTCATGACCCGACCCATGCATGACGCGAGGGCGCCCGCTCAGACGCGGGCGCCGTCGTCGTTCTCATCCTTTTCCTGGGGAAGCTTCATGATCAGGTAGACCACGGCAAGGACAAATACCGCCACAATGCCCAGGACGGCCAGCAGCGGCGCGGAACGCCAGAACATGGCGGACAGTAACAGTGCCACAGGTCCGCCCACGGCGGCCAGCCACGCAAGCATGGTCAGCGGGTCAGTCCCCGCAAGGCTCGGCGGCTCTTCGGGTATGAAACCGTCTTCGTCCTCCACGTCATAGTCCCGCGGCCCCTGGGAGGCTGGGCTGCCCTCTGCCGGGCGGGGCGGCGACGAGGCGGCCAGCCGCTCGGCTGCGGACGGTTCGGTGGGTGCTGCTCCCGCCAGGCCGAGGGGATCGAAGTCCCGGAAACTTGCGGCCTTACCGTCTGGTGTACCGGCCGGATCCGCTGTGTTGGCTGGACTGGTTGGGTTTGCTGGATTAGCTGTGCCGGCCGGGTTGGTTGGGTTGGCCGGATCCGCTATGCCTGCAGCTCCGGGTGTATCCGCACTGTTGATGCCGGCAGCGGAGTCTGCCTCCAGGCGGGCCACCAGATCCAGCCAGACGGCATCGTCCTGGTTTGCACTTTGGTCCGGGGAGCCGGAGTCGGGCCTAGTCATTGGCGGTGCCCTCCAGGGTCGCGGCGGCTGCTGGATGCAAGGAATTGGCCTGGCCCCCGGCTGACGGGGCCTGGGCGGACACCACTGAGCGGATGAACTCGGAGGAGCCCCGGAAGATTTCGTCGGCGTCGTTGTCCAGGGTCGCCACGTGGTAGCTGTTATGGAGGCTGGTCAGTTGCAGGGGCGCGTTGATCAGGCCCCGGCGCAATGCTGTGATGCTCGAGTCCGACACCACATGGTCCACTGTTGAGCGGAAGACCCGTACAGGTGCCGTGATCCGGGGCAGCAGCCGGATGGTGTCCTTGAACATCTTATTCAGTTCGTGGGCGGCCGCCACCGGAGTGCGCGGATAGGCGCCCTCGTCCATGCCGGGCTTCAGGATGTCATTGGCGATCGCGGGTGTGCTCTTGAGCACCAGCTTGAGGACGCCAGCCAAGGGGGCGCGGGGGTCGTCGATGACGAGCCCAGGATTCACCAGCACGACACCGGAAACGGGCCTGGTGGCTGCAATCCTGAGAGCCAGCGCACCGCCCATGCTTAGCCCGGCGGCGAAAACGACGTCACACTCCGTGTCCAGGTCCAGGTAGGCGTCGTCCAGGGCGCCGTGCCATTGCGCCCACCGTGTCCTCGCCAGTTCCTGCCAGCTGGTGCCATGGCCGGGAAGCAAAGGCATCCGCACGGCAAAACCGGCGTCAGCCATTGACTGGGCCCACGCGCGGAGTCCGTGCGGGCTGCCGGTGAACCCGTGCGAGAGGACCACCCCAATCCGCGGTCCGTCGCCGTGGAATGTGCTGCTGAACGGGCTGTGGTCCGGAAGCGTGGTCATGTGGTCTCCGACGTGATGTTGGTGGACGCGGCGTTGTGGGCTGCGTGCTGGTGGAAGAACGTGCTGGATCGGGCAAAGATCTCGGGGGCTTCAACGTCCAGCGTAGCCACATGGCCGCTTTTGTGGAGGTCCACAACATCCACCAACAGTGGGCCCAGCCGCCGCCTCAGCATTGCCAGTGACGTTGGCGGCACAACAGCATCAGACTGGGACTTGAACACCTGCACCGGGGCTGTCACCCGGGGGAGGCTGCGGACTGTTGCGGCGAAGAGTTTCTTGAGCTGGTGCACGGACGCCAGCGGAGTCCGCGAGTAGTCGCCGTCCTCGGTGGTGGCCGCCGTCGGCTGTTCTTCCTGGATGGGCAGCGTGGTGTGTTGGAAGTGCTTGAGGACTCCGATGACCCGCACACGCCGGTCATAGAAGCTGAGGCCGGGATTCACGATTGACACGCCGGCTACGGGATGCCTGGAAGCTGTCAGCAATGCGATGGCACCGCCCATGGACAGGCCGGCCACAAAACAGCCATCGGTGCATGCGGCGAGATCAAGGTAGGCCGCTTCGAAGGCACCCTGCCAGTCATGCCAGTTCGAGCGCGCAAGATGCTGCCAGTCCGTCCCGTGGCCGGGCAGGAGCGGCACGGAGATCGCGAAGCCCTGGGCGGCAAGGTGCTCAGCCCACGGCAGGACGCTGAGGGGACTGCCTGTAAAGCCATGGCAGATCGCGATTCCGGTCCTGGCATTTGATCCGTGGCCGGGGTAGCTGAAAGCGGCAGGCCGGGGCGGAATGCTGCTTTCTGTCATGACACCATCGTGTCACTGATCGGGACAAATCTCACTAGAGTAGGGTTGCATTGGAGTGCTGGAAAGGGCCCGATGCGGGGCCGGCCGGCCGCCCTCCGGAGAGGTTTGTCACGTGTTCTATTGGGTCATGAAAAAGGTCTTCCTGGGTCCGGTTCTGCGGCTTCTTTTCCGCCCCTGGGTCAAGGGCCTGGACAACGTTCCTGCTGAGGGTGCTGCGATCATCGCCTCCAACCATCTGTCCTTTTCGGATTCAATCTTCATGCCCCTCCTGGTGCCAAGGCCGGTTGTCTTCCTGGCCAAATCCGAATATTTCACGGGCACCGGGATCAAGGGCCGTCTCACGGCCCTATTTTTTCGCCTCACCAACCAGTTGCCCATGGACAGGTCCGGCGGCGCCGCTTCTGCAGTTTCGCTTAACGCCGGCATGGACATCCTGGTCAAGGGCGGCCTGCTGGGGATCTACCCCGAAGGCACACGCAGTCCGGATGCCCGCCTCTATCGGGGGAAGGTGGGAGTTGCACGGCTTGCTCTTCAGGCCGGGGTCCCCGTGATTCCTGTGGCGATGATCGGGACGGACAAGGTGCAGCCAATCGGTAAGCGGATGCCGAACATCCGGCGGATCGGGATGATCTTCGGGGAGCCGATGGATTTCAGCAGGTTCCGGGGGCAGGCGGAAGACCGGTTGGTGCAGCGCAAAGTGACCGACGAAATAATGTTTGAACTCATGCGCCTCTCCGGGCAGGAATACGTGGACGAGTACGCAGCGGTGGTGAAGCTCCAGCTCGCCGGCAAGCAGGCTGAGCCACCGGCGAACGCCGGCGGCTCAGCCGCGGAGCAATCCATGCAAGGTTCAGGCGAGGCCGGCCGTACAGCACTGCCGGAGCCGAAAGACGAAGGCGACGGCTCGGCGGCCGGATAACTGTGACGCCGCTCCCGGTACGCGTGACGCCCCGGTGTCCCAATGCCCTTGGGGCACATTAGTCTTAGAGGGTGACTGAGCTATCTGCAAAACCCGCCTTCTCGCTGTCCAGCACCTCCCAGAGCGGAGCCGCCAACTATCCAGGCCTTGACGACTGGAGGGACCTTCCCGTCTCCCAGCAGCCCAGCTGGCAGGACAAGGACGTATTCGACGCCTCGGTCAAGGAACTGTCCATCCTCCCGCCGCTGGTTTTCGCCGGTGAGGTGGACATCCTCCGCGAACGGCTGGCCGCCGCGGCCCAGGGCAAGGCATTCCTGCTGCAGGGCGGCGACTGCGCGGAGACCTTTGAGGCTGCGACGGCGGACAAAATCAGTGCACGCGTCAAGACCATCCTCCAGATGGCAGTGGTGCTCACCTACGGTGCGGCGATGCCGGTGATCAAGATGGGCCGGATGGCCGGCCAGTTTGCGAAGCCCCGCTCTTCCAACGATGAGACCCGCGACGGCGTGACCCTTCCGGCATACCGTGGCGACATCGTCAACGGCTACGACTTCACACCGGAGTCCCGGGGCCACGACGCCGCCCGGATGCTCAAGGCGTACCACACCTCCGCCTCCACCCTGAACCTCATCCGGGCGTTCACGCAGGGTGGGTTCGCGGACCTGCGCTCGGTGCATCAGTGGAACAAGGGCTTCACCGAAAACCCCGCGCACGCCCGCTATGAGTCCCTTGCCCGCGACATCGACCGCGCCATCCAGTTCATGGCTTCCTGTGGCGCCGACTTCGAGGCACTCAAGCGAGTGGAATTCTTCGCGAGCCACGAGGCCCTGCTGCTGGACTATGAGCGTGCGCTGACCCGCATCGACTCGCGGACCGGGTTTCCCTACGACACCTCGGCGCATTTCCTGTGGATCGGGGAGCGCACCCGCGAGCTTGATCACGCGCACATCGATTTCCTCTCGAGGGTCCGCAACCCGATCGGCGTCAAGCTTGGCCCGTCCACTACGGGCGACGACGCCCTGCGGCTCATCGACAAGCTGGATCCTGAGCGGGAGCCCGGCCGCCTGACTTTCATCACCCGCATGGGCGCCGGAAATATCCGGGAGAAACTGCCCGCGGTGGTGGAGAAGGTCACCGCCTCCGGTGCGCAGGTCCTCTGGGTCACTGATCCGATGCACGGCAATACTGTCACCTCGCCGAACGGCTACAAGACCCGCAATTTCGATGACGTCATTGACGAAGTGCGCGGGTTCTTTGAAGTGCACCACGGCTTGGGAACCGTTCCGGGCGGCCTGCATGTCGAGATGACCGGCGACGACGTCGCGGAATGCCTTGGTGGTGCCGATCCGGTGGACCAGGACGCCTTCCTGGACCGCTACGAGTCGGTCTGCGACCCGCGGCTGAACCACATGCAGTCGCTCGAAATGGCTTTCCTGGTGGCCGGCGCCCTCGCCAAGCACTGACAGCCGGGACCTGATGGTGGTGTGGCCGGCAGCAGCCGGCTACACCACCGTCAGCGTGATGAGCGAACCTTCCGGTACGTCTTTATTTACGGGGTCCTGGTCGCGGACCGTTCCAAAGAATCCGCCGAGGATATTGTTCACGCGCACCTCGAAGCCCAGCTTCTCCAATTCCCTCCGGGCCTCGGATGCCTGTTTGCCGATGTAGCTGGGCACTTTTACCATCTTGGGGCCCTTGGACACCGTGAGTGTGACGGTGCCGCCCCTGGTCAGTGTTCCGGATGACGGCGACTGGCTGGCCACTGCACCCTTGGGGACGGTCTTGTCATAGACCGTTTCCGGCGCGACGACGGCTTTGAGCCCGGCGGCCTCAATCACCTTCACGGCATCGTCCTGGTCCTGGCCAACGACAGCCGGTACCGGAAGGGGCTGGGGACCCTTGGAGACCGTGAGATTCACAGGCGTGCCGTGCCTTGCAGGCGTCCCAGAGACAGGGTCCTGCGTCAGCACAACACCGGCAGCAACAGCCTCATCAAATTGTTCAGTGATGTTGCCCAGTGCCATTTCCGCGTGGTTGAGCTCGTCCTTGGCTTGATCCAGCGACTTTCCCGTCAGCTTCGGGAGCCCAAACAGCTGCGGCCCCTTGGACACAAAAAGTGCCACGGGCTGAAACTTCCTGATCTCGGCTCCGGCCTCGGGTTGGGAGCCGACCACGAGGCCTGACGGGACGTCATCGTCAAAGACATCGTTGGTACGGGACTGAAAGCCCGCATCGCTTAACAGCTGCTGGGCCTGGGCTACTGTCATGTTGGCGACCGGTGGAACGGTTCCCGGCGAACCTGGCCCCATGCCGAAGAACCAGCCCGCCCCCGTGGCCAGCAAAGCGGCGATGACGATGATGACCACCCACAGGGCACCCCGGCGCCGGGGATTGCCCTCCCTTAGGTTCCTGACGGGGGTTGCGGCAGCCCGGGACCTGGCTTTCTCATCTTCCCGTTCCGCCTTGCGCTGGGCCCGCTTGCTGAGGGGGACCGCCGCAGGCGGGAAGAACGGGGCATGTTCGGCAGCAGGCTGCATCTGAGGTTGTTGCTGCGCGTGCGGTGTTGCCGGGAACACCGACGTGGCGTGCTCCTCGGGACGGTGCTGCGGCCCGGGATGGGAGAAGGGCGACATCACTGCTGTGGGGTTGCTGATGCGCGCAATGACCTCGGTGGGGTGCTGTGGGCCGGCAGCCAAGGCCGCCGGCGGCTGGAGGTCCAGCTCGGAATCCGTGAGGTTGGTGCGGATATGGCGCAGCTCCTGAAGCAGGGCGTTGCCGTCCACAGGCCGATTCTCGGGATCATTGGCCGTGCACCACTGGACCAGTTCGTCCACTTCGCCGGCCAGCCCCGGCACGAGGTCGGAGGGTGGCCCCACAGTGCCGTTCACGTGATGGTAGGCGACCTGGATGGGGACTTCGCCGTCGAACGGTTGCTGACCCGTGATCATCTCGTACAGCATGATCCCCACCGAGTAGATGTCGCTGCGGGCGTCAGCCTGCTTTCCCAGGACAAGCTCTGGGGACAGGTACGCCACGGTGCCGATCAGCGCACCGGTGCTGGTGGACGTGGTGACGGCGCGGGCCAGGCCGAAGTCACCGATCTTGATGCGGCCGTCGTCGGCAATGAGGACGTTCTCGGGTTTGACGTCGCGGTGGATCAGCCCGGCAGCGTGTGCGGCTCCAAGCCCTTCCACCACGGGGTCGATGAGCGCCAGGGCCAGCCTGGGAGGCAGGGCGCCCTTTGAATTGATGACATCCCGGAGCGTGTGCCCCTTGATGTATTCCATAACCAGGTAGGCGGTCTGGCCGTCGTAGCCCTGATCGAGTACGCCCACAACGTGGGCATGGGAGAGCCTTGCCGCAGACTTCGCTTCGCGTCCCAGCCGGCCGAGGAAAGTGTCGTCTGTGGCCAGGTGCGGGTGCAGTACTTTGAGCGCCACGTCCCGTTCCAGCCGCTGGTCTGTGGCCAGGTACACGGTGGACATGCCGCCGCGCGCCAGCTTGGACTGGACGGCGTAGCGGTTATCCACCAGCGTCCCAACAAGTCGGTCTGACACGTTTTCCTGCACCCTACGATCCTAATGCCGCAATGAAACGGGTCCGAATCAACATGCGATCCGGACCCGTATCGTTATTCCCCCGCCTGTTCCGTGAACCGGCCAGGGCGGCTCGCAGGGAGGTCAGCCGAAGTTCTTCTGGTGCGCCTTGATGGCATCCACGTAGGCCTTGGTGTCGTCGTACATTCCGTTCTTGCTCACCGAGTACTGGCCCTGGTAATAGCCGGCGATGGCGTGGTCCAGGTCCTTGCTGGTGGCAATCAGCCGGCTGATGATCGCCACTCCGGCAGTTGCGTTGTCATAGGGATCCAGCAGGTTGAGCTTGCGCCCCACCATGTCCGAGGCCCACTGGCCCGAAGCCGGGATCACCTGCATGGCCCCGATGGCGTTGGCGGGAGAAACCGCGCGCTGGTCGAAGCCTGATTCCTGGTGGGCGAACGCCAGGGCCAGGGATGGTTCCACGCCCATCCGGCGGGCAGTGTCGGCCACGATGGCCTGCATCTGCTCGCGGGACGGAACGGGGGAGGCATTGAGCAGAGCCTTGTTCTCGTTGGCGGAGCTGACCACGGCCGCGGGGTAGCTGAACCCGAGGAAGGAGCTCGGCACGAGCGGGGTCACGCTGGCAGCAGGCTGGCTTGACGCGGGCTGCACCGAAGAGCCGGGGATCACCAGCTTCTTGCCGGGGTAAATGATGGTTGTCATGCTGAGCTGGTTCGCTGACAGGATGTCCGAAAGTTTGACGCCGTGCCTGGAAGCGATGGCGGACAGGGTGTCGCCTGCCTTAATGGTGTACGAACCTTCGGGGGCGGTTGCCGGCGCGGGAGCAGCGGGCGCCGCCGGTGCAGCAGCAGGCTGCACGGCGGATGCCGGCGCGGCAGGTGCGGCTTCGCCCGCGCTGACCTTGACTTTCTGGCCCGGGCGGATGATGGAGCGCATGTTCAGGCCGTTCCAGCTGAACACATCCGAAAGGCTCACGCGATGCCGGGATGCGATGGCGCTCAGGGTGTCGCCAGGCTTCACCGTGTAGCTGCCTGCCCCGTTGCCCGGAGCGGCGGAGGCGGGAGCCGGGGCCGCCGGGGTGGCCGCAGGGGCGGTTCCGGTGCCGGACAGCTTGATCTTCTGGCCGGGGTAAATGATGGTGTTCGGCTGGAGATTATTGAGTTTGAGCACCTCGTAGGTGTCAAGGCCGTACTTACCGGCGATTCCGCTGACTGTATCTCCGCGGGCAACGGTGTGTTCCGCGGGGGCCGACGACTGGGCGGGCCGGAAGGCCGCCGGAAAAGTCGTGGAGACCAACGCAGCAGGAATGACTGATGCAGTAGCCCCCGCGGCCTGGGCTTTCACGGCAGCGGCGAGCGTGGCCGGGATGGCCCGGGGACGCGGCTCCGCTGTTGCAGACTGGGCGAGGGCCAAAGACGACAAAACGACCGCAGGCAGTGCTGCCGTGGTGGCGGCAATCAGGGGCAGACTCGGTTTGGGGGGCTGCTTGGGCGAGCGGGACATCGTCATGGAAGGAATCCTCTTCTCAACTGCGGGTGCGTGGGTGATGCCGTTGTGATTATTGATACTAGTGTTGCTTAAGTTATTGATGTTACAAATGTGATCTAAGTGAATCTCTCACGGATTTCCATTTAGCACAAGAATTCCGGGATGCCATGTAAGGGGAGTTTTGCGGAGTGTTGACTTCCGGCGTCGGGCACGGCGGTTCCTAAAGTGCTTTTCAAATTGCTCCGACTAGGCTGCAGGCCGTCCGCCATGGCAATCTTGATCCGTGAGTAATGTAGAAAGCCTTGTGGGCGAGTGGCTGCCCTTGCCTGATGTCGCGAAGTTGTTGGACGTTTCCATTACGAAAGTCCACAGCCTTATTGATGAGCGCGCGATAGCGGCCCTCCGTGTGGGGGAACGCCGGATACGGTCCGTTCCGGCCGCTTTTATCCAAGATGGACAAGTAGTCGACAGCCTAAAAGGCACCATTGTGGTCCTGGCCGACGCAGGCTATGACGATGAAGACCTGATTGTCTGGCTGTTCACAGCCGACGAGTCGTTGCGGGGCCGTCCCATTGATGCACTGCGCGAAGGACGGAAGACGGAAATCCGGCGCAGGGCCCAAACATTGGCCTGGTAACTCCGTGGTGTAGAAGAGGACTCAGGAAGCGCGGCTGACTGTTGCTTCAGCCAGCTTGCGCAGGGCAGTCTTGGGCAGTTCGTCCAGCGGCAACATTTCCAATGCGTCAAACGCTGCCGAGCCGAACTCGCCGATAAGCACTTCAGTCGCCTGGAGGGCTCCGGACTCTTCGATGATGCGGCGGATTTCGGCCACGTCTTCGGCGCCAAGATCAGGGCTGCCGAGTTTTGCGTCAATAAACGCAGATTCGTCCGCGGATGCCTGGTCCAGGGCCAAAGCCACCAGCACAGTTCTTTTGCCTTCGCGGAGATCGTCCCCCGCAGGCTTTCCCGTGGTGACGGGGTCGCCAAAGACGCCCAGGACATCATCCCGGAGCTGAAATGCCTCACCCAGCGGCAGGGCAAAGGCTGAATACCCCCTGAGCAGCTCGTCCGACGCTCCGGCAAGCGCACCGCCCAGCGCCAGCGGGTGCTCCGTGGAGTACTTGGCCGACTTGAACCTGATGATGGAATGCGCGCGGGTGACCGCCCCCGCCCGGTCCCGGACCGGTCCAGCGACTTCCTCCAGGATGTCAAGGTACTGGCCTGCCATGACTTCGGCACGCATGAGGTTGAAGATCAGGCGCGCCTGGCTCCCCGACGCGGCCTGTTCGCCGATGTCGGTGAAAGCTTCTTCGCTGAAGGACAGGCACAGATCGCCTGCGAGGATGCCGGCGGCATGACCGAACCGTTCGCTGTCCAGTGCCCACCCCTGCGCGAGGTGCAGCTGGCTAAATCGGCGGTGGACGCTGGGGCCGCCCCGCCTTGTGTCTGAACGGTCAATGATGTCGTCGTGGATCAGCGCTGCGGCCTGGAACAACTCAAGCGCCGATCCGGCGGTCACTATCTGGCGGGCTGCCGGGTCCCCGCCGGCTCCTCGCCAACCCCAGTAGCACATCAAGGCACGGAGTCTCTTGCCACCTGTCACCAGGTTGGAGATGGAGCCCATGATGGGGTCAATATCAGGTGAAATGCCCGCCATCACCAACTGCCGGGTGCCGAGGAAGTCAGTCAGCTCGCCGGCCACAGCTGCCACAAAGGCAGCCTGTTCAAGCCGCAGCTGCTCAGCGACCGTCACTTGGCTGACTCAGCTGCCACATTGGCGCCGATGGTGAATGTGGAAACCCCGGCGGCTTCCACCACGGCAATGTTGACAGTCTCGTTATCGCCTCTGACGAAGTCTTTGGAGGCCACTGTGCCCACCGCCTCGCCCGGCACGGCCTTGAAGCCCTGCGCCTCCAGCTCTTTGGAGTAGAAATCGACGACGGCGGCCGTCGGGGACTTGATGCTTGCTACCAGCGCCGCGGTGGCCGGCGTCGCCGACTTATCGAAACTGCTGGAAACCACGGTGGCGCCGGGCATGAGCGGCAGGAGCTTTTGCGGGAAACCGGCGACGAGGGCCCCCACCGTAGCCGAGGTCCCCGGCGAAGCGGACGGACTGGCAGACACGGTGGCAGTGGACTGGCTGGTTGCTTGCGAGGACGTACCTGCGGACGACGTGGTCTCTCCAGGGGCCGCGGAACTGCACGCGGCGAGTACCAGCATGGTGCCGGCCGCAAGGGCGGCCAGACCTGCTGGCTTAAGATTTATGACCGTCACAGGGACATTCCTCCTGGTGTTGATGCCGGATTCAGCCTCCAGTTTAGTCAGTACCAGCGGATAGGATTGAAGTCGTGGGGCCTGAGCGGAACAATCAGCAAACCGAAGCGGGTCTTCGGGAGCTCAGGCGCAGCTCCATCATGCACGTGGATATGGACGCGTTCTTTGTATCCGTAGAGCTGCGCACCCGGCCGGAGCTCCGTGGCAAGCCGGTGATCGTTGGCTACCCGGCCGACCGTTCGGTGGTGCTCTCGGCGTCGTATGAGGCCCGTGCCTTCGGAGTGAAATCCGCCATGCCCATGGTGGTAGCGGCGCGCATGTGCCCCAAGGCGGTCATCATTGAACCGAGGCACAAGCTGTACTACGAGGTCTCCGCCCAGCTGATGGCGATCTTTGAATCCATCACGGAGCTCGTGGAGCCCCTCAGCGTTGACGAAGCCTTCCTTGACGTCGGCGGCGCGATCCGGCGGTTGGGTACTCCCCGCGAAATCGGGGAACTGATCCGACGCCGCGTGGCCAGCGAGCTGGGCATCACAGCTTCCGTAGGCATTGCTGCAAGCAAATTCGTGGCCAAGATTGCATCCACGCGCTGCAAGCCGGACGGGCTGCTGTTGATCGGACCCGAAGAGACCGTACTCTATCTTCACAGCCTTCCCGTGGGCGCGCTGTGGGGAGTCGGGGCCAAAACCGCGGACGTCCTCGCCCGGATGGGCATCAGGACCGTCGCTGACGTAGCGGCCACTCCGCTGGCTTCCCTGAAGAAGGTGTTGGGTGCAACCGGCGAGCACGTCTACCGGCTGTCATGGGGGATCGACCCGCGTCCGGTGACTCCCATCCGGCTGGAAAAGAGCATCGGGGCTGAGGAGACCTTTGCCGTGGATACCGCCGACGACGCCATCCTTCACCGCGAACTGCTGCGCCTCTCACACCGGACGGCGGAGCGGTTGCGCAGCTCGGGGATGGTGGCCAGGACCGTGGCGTTGAAGCTGCGCTACGCCGATTTCTCCACCATCACCCGTAGCCGGACGGTGCACACACCGGTGGACAGTGCCCAGCTGATCTATGCGGTGGCGGTTCAGCTCCTCGAGTCGCTCGGAGCCAGGACCATGACGGTGCGACTGGTTGGTATCCGTGCTGAGCAACTGGAAGATGCCGACCAGACATCCCTTCAGCTGAGCCTTGATCGAAGGGACGACAACTGGCGGGCGGCCGAGCAGGCGCTGGACCGGGTCAGCCGGAAATTCGGAAACAAATCCATCCTTCCGGCGCGGCTGCTGGATTCCGGAAAAGAGTCAGGATAGGCCTTGGAGACGGCCGCAAGATGGCCTCAAGATGGCCACAGGACTGCCGCAGGAAAGTCGTTGCCGTCTTTCAGAACGGCCCCCGACAAACTATCCTTATAGGTACATAGTTTTCAGATACTGCCGGACCTCTTGGACGTGCTGCCGCTCCCGCGACCACATGCCGTGGCTTCCCATCCCGCCACCGTTGGCGGACGGGAACCTCAACGGTATGCCGGTCGTTATCGGAGCAGAAGCACTGGCCGCGAAGCCCGGACGTTGGCCTACTTAAGGAGGTCGTGATGCCCCTCTCGGAGCACGAACAGAAGTTGCTTGAGCAGTTGGAGAAGCAGCTGCACGAGGACGATCCAAAGTTCGCGAATTCCATGGGTTCGGACCCAAGCCGCTCGTGGTCCACGCGCCATGTCGTGATCGGCGTCCTCGGCGCCCTCGCAGGGATCTTCCTTCTACTGGTCGGCGTCACGATCCAGAACATCTTTGTTGGCGTTCTGGGGTTCGTGGTCATGGGAGGCGGCGTCTATTTCGCCACGATGCGCAACACTGGGGCCGGCAAGCAGCGTTCCGCCGGCAGCGCAGGAAAGTCGGGCAAACCACGGAGTTCGTTCATGAGCAGCCTGGAAGAGCGTTGGGACGAACGGCGCCGCGGCGAATCCTGAGCCGGTGCAGTAAGCAATCCGGCAATCCCTCCACTTTCCTCCAGCCGGTCCATTAGCTTCAGCAGGAGGACCGCAGCAGAAGACCCGCCACGGCGGGTCTTCTGCTTTTAACCCCGAAATCCTGCCATTCACCCCGAATCCTGCGGCGTCCGGCCCCGGCGGTGGCAGCCCTGCAGGGATGGCAGGCTCCCGCCGTCGGGCGCTGGGAGGCGGGGGGCGCAGTAGAGCCGGACCCCTCCACTCTCCACCACCCGCAGATTCCGCGGGGATTCGGCGCTGGATTCCTCCAAATGGCGGAGAAACGGGCAATCTTGCGTTGACTGTGGGGGAAAGTGGAGTAATGTGGAGGACATAAGAGGGTAGTGCAACACAGGGGATGTGCAGTTCCTGAAGGCAGACGGGTGGTGGGCCAGTGTTTCTGGGCACCCACTCGCCGCGTCTGGATGAAAAGGGCCGGATCATCCTCCCCGCAAAGTTCCGTGAGGAACTTGCCAGCGGTCTGGTTCTCACAAGGGGCCAGGAGCGTTGCATCTATGTCTTCAGTGAGCAGGAATTTGCACGGGTCCACGAGCAAATGCGGGAGGCGCCTATTTCCTCCAAGCAAGCGCGGGACTACATCCGTGTCTTTCTCTCTGGAGCCTCGGATGAGGTACCTGACAAGCAGGGGCGCGTGACCATTCCGCCAGCGCTCCGGGAGTACGCAGGCCTCGGCAGGGAACTGGCCGTCATCGGCGCAGGAACCCGCGCTGAGATCTGGGACGCCCAGGCCTGGAACGAGTACCTGGCAGAGAAGGAGACCGCTTTCTCTGAAACCGACGACGCCATTCCGGGGATCCTCTGATCACCGGAACAGGACGGCGGACCGCTTCTTGAACGAGATCTCCAGCCGCCCATCGGACGGCCAACCTGGCTCACTTCCCCGGAGCCAGGCGGGCATAACGGTAGGCGCGGATGGGGATCTGGCCCAAGAAGCAACAACCAAAGCACTCACGGCAAGAAAGGACGAAGGCATGAACGACCACCCGAAGCCGACGTCCGAACGCCACGTGCCGGTCCTCAGGGACCGGTGCATCAATTTGTTGGCCCCCGGCTTTGAAGCCGCACGCCTGAGGGGTGAATCCCCGGTGGCAATCGACGCAACGCTTGGCATGGGGGGCCACTCCGAGGCCATGCTGCAGCGTTTCCCCGACCTGCACCTGATCGGAATCGACCGCGACGAAGAGGCCCTGGCCCTGGCCGGGGAACGGCTCGCCCCCTTCGCCTCGCGCACCGACCTGGTCCACGCTGTCTATGACGAGATCGGCGATGTCCTCGATGACCTGGGCTTCGCTGAGGTCCACGGCATCCTGATGGACCTGGGCGTTTCATCGCTCCAGCTGGATGAACGCGAACGTGGCTTTGCCTACTCCTTTGACGCCCCCCTGGACATGCGGATGGATACCAGCCGTGGCCAGACTGCAGCGGATGTGGTGAACAACTACAGCGAAGACGAACTGGTCAGGATTATCCGGAAGTGGGGCGAGGAGAAGTTTGCCGGCCGGATTGCCAACAGGATTGTGGCGGCCCGCGCCGTGAAGCCTTTTGCCACCACAGGTGAACTCGTGGAACAGATCCGCTCGGTGGTTCCGGCGGCGGCCGCAAAGTCCGGAGGCCACCCCGCGAAGCGGACCTTCCAGGCACTCCGGATCGAGGTCAACGAGGAACTTGATGTGCTGGAGAGGGCTGTGCCCGCTGCCGTGGGGGCCACTGCCCTGGGCGGGCGCATCGTGGTCATGTCATACCACTCGCTGGAAGACAAGATCGTCAAGAGCGTGTTCCAGGCGGGCTCCAAGTCGTCGGCTCCACTCGGATTCCCCGTTGAACTTGAGGAACACAAGGCCGAACTCAAGACCCTGACAAAGGGCACTGAGGTGCCCACCGCCGTCGAGATCGCTGAAAACCCGCGCGCCGCCTCAGCAAGGCTTCGTGCCGTGGAACGCATCAGAGCCAGGAGAGCAGCATGAGCACCGCCGCCGCCAAAAACTTTCCCGTCGTCTCCGGCAGCGCTGCCCCGGCGATCAGAACTGTCCCGGCCGGCGCCCCCGGTGACGGCCGTAAGGTCCGCACCCCGCTCTCCGTGGTGCGCTCCACGCCCAGGAAGCGGCGCGCCCCGTTTGTCGTCCTGTGCTTTGCCTTGCTGGCCATAGCCCTGGTGACGGTGCTGGTCCTGAACATTTC
This sequence comes from Arthrobacter pascens, assembly GCF_030815585.1. Classification (NCBI taxonomy): domain Bacteria; kingdom Bacillati; phylum Actinomycetota; class Actinomycetes; order Micrococcales; family Micrococcaceae; genus Arthrobacter; species Arthrobacter pascens. The sequence continues at coordinate 2,682,884 of NZ_JAUSWY010000001.1, read as the reverse complement.
GGTCTCCACCGCCCAATACCAGCTCGTGGAACTGCGGGGCAAGCAGAGCACGCTGACCAAGCAGAACCAGGATCTGACACAGCAGGTGCAGAATTTCGAAGCTCCACAGAATCTGGCTGCGAAGGCCACAGACTTGGGAATGGTAGCGTCCACGGTCAAGGGCCAGATCGACCTTTCGACCCTCACCGTCACAGGCAAGGCGACCCCGGCCGTGAAGGGTGGTGCTGCCGGTGCCGTTATCCCGGCGCCGGCAATTGCCGGAGTGTTGACTGTGGTTCCGCCGGCAAGCACGGGCGAACCGCTGGTCAGCCGTAAGCCGGTCAGCGACGAGCCAGTTGCATCCCCGGCGGAACCACCAGCTGCGGCAGCCCCCGCGGAAGCTCCGGCGGCTGCACCTGTACCAGCACCAGCACCGGTGCCGTCTGTGGATCTTCACGGCGGTTCCGTCCCGGCTCCCGAGCAGAAGGCGCCGGGCAGCAACTGACAGGCTTTGAAGGGCAACTACGGCGAGCAGCAAGGAATCACGGTGGCGCAGAGGACCGGTAAGGCAACAACCGTAAAGGTGCCTAACGCCACAAAGCGCCTGCGCCTGGGCCTGGGGATAATGCTGTCACTTCTTTTGGTGGTCGGCGGCAAGCTTTTCCTGGTCCAGGGCCTGGACGTCGGCGGGATGGCTGAAGCTGCGCTTACTCTCCGCATGAAAGAGACGGTTCTCCCGGCGGAACGCGGAAGCATTCTGGACGACAGGGGTACCGTTCTGGCGAACAGCGTGATCCGCTACAACGTGGTGGTGGACCAGAAGGTCAACACCAAAACCGAGAAGTTCCCGCGCCTGGAAACGGTGGACGGGAAAGAGAAAATTGTTGAAATCAGCCGGGATCAGGGCATCAGCGAACTCGCCTCTGCCCTGGGAATGGCCACTGGCGACGTCAGGAAGGCCGTCACCGGCGACCAGCGGTACCACATCGTGGCCAAGGACCTTAAGCCGGACGATGAGGACCGCGTCTCGAAGCTACTGGTCCCCGGCGTCGTCACCGAAGGCGTGAGCAAGCGCGTCTATCCCAACGGTTCGGTCGCAGGCGGGATCATCGGTTTCCTCCAGGACGGCGCCACGGGCCAGGCCGGCATTGAGCAAACCCAGGATGGTGTCCTGAAGGGAACCGACGGCAAGAGGCTTTTCGAGACCGGAGCTGATGGCCTGAGGATTCCTGTCGGCGTGGATGAGTTGACGCCGCCGCAGGACGGCAAGGACGTCAAACTGACCATCGACTCGGACCTCCAGTATTTCGCGCAGCAGGCCATCCAGAGCCAGTCGGACAAGCTGGGAGCGGAATGGGGCACCATCATTGTGATGGATGCCAAGACAGGCAACCTCATCGCGATGGCCGACACCAACGCCCCGGATCCGAACGATCCGGGGCGGGTGGCTGCCAAGGACCGGGGGGTGCGCTCAGTCACGGCAGCCTACGAGCCCGGGTCGGTAGAGAAAATGATCACTGCCGCTGCGCTGATCGAGGAGGGAAAGTCCAGCCCGCTGGATACTTTTACGCTTCCGCCGTCCTACACCGTTGATGGCCAGACCTTCACTGATTCCTTTGCCCATGGGACCGAAGAACGGACCCTCGCAGGAATCCTCGGCTGGTCCATGAATACCGGCACCGTCAAGGCCGGCCAGCGCCTCACCAAGGACGAGAGGCACGACTGGCTGCAGAAGTTCGGGATCGGCGAAGCCCCGGACATCGGGCTTCCGGCCACGGCCTCTGGCATCCTGACTCCTGCCGACCAGTGGGACGCGCGGCAGGAGTACACCGTGCTGTTCGGGCAGGGCGTGTCGCAGTCCACGCTCCAGACGGTGCGGGCCTACCAGACCATCGCCAACAACGGCGTGATGCTCCAGCCGCGCCTGATCGACGCCTACATCGGAGCAGACGGAACCGAGGAAAAGGTGGAGCCTCAGCCCTCCCGGCAGGTTGTGTCAGACAGCACGGCGCAGCAGGTCCAGGACATCCTGGAAAGCGCGGTGACCGAGGGCCAGATCAAGGACGCTGCCATTGACGGCTACCGGGTGGGTGCCAAGACAGGAACCTCGGAATCGCCCTGCGACGACGGCAAGTCTGGCTTCTGCGGCTACACGGCCTCAATTGTCGGCATGGCGCCGATGGATGATCCTCGGTTTATTGTGGAGGTAATACTGCAGCGGCCCAAGGGCAGCATCTATGGCATCACACAGGGTCCGGTCTTCCGCTCGGTCATGAGCCAGGCACTGCGGACGTACAACGTCCAACCGTCAACCGGCGAACCTGCCAGGCTGCCGCAGTTCGCCAAGTAGCAGCAGGCCGAGCAGCGCCCACCAGCGCCCGCAAGGAAGCATTTCCGTGCGGGCATGATCCACTAGAAGCTTCGGAGATCCCCTTGTCAGAGCACAATGTACCCGGCAGCAAGACTGCCCCGGCCGGGGGATCCGCCACGGGCCGTTTCAGGCCGACGGCAGTTGCCGCGGTCCGTCTGGCCGACATTGGCGAATCGGTGGGGGTAGTGGTCCCGGGACCTTCCGCCGCCGTCAGCGTCACCGGGATCTCCCTGAACTCACGAACCGTGGAACCCGGCGACCTCTATGCGGCCCTGCCCGGCGCTGCACGCCACGGGGCGGACTTCGTGCCGCAGGCAATCGCCGCCGGGGCAGTGGCGGTTCTGACGGACGACGCCGGGGCACGCCTGCTGGCACTGTCGGCGGATGCTTCCGTCCCGGTGCTGGTGGTGGACGCCCCGCGCAACGTGGTGGGGCCGCTCTCCGCCATGATCTACCGGAGCCAGCCTGCCGCAGGTGGTACGCCCCGGCTGTTCGGCGTGACCGGCACGAACGGTAAGACCACCACCACCTACTTCACCAATGCCCTGCTGCGTGCCCTGGGCATGAAGACCGGGCTGATCGGAACTATCGAAATCTTGGCAGGCGGCGAACCCATTCCCAGCCTGCTGACCACGCCAGAATCCACAGACCTCCACGGACTGCTCGCGCTGATGCGGGAAAGAGGGCTGGACGCCGCTTCAATGGAGGTCTCCTCGCACGCCGTTTCCTTCCAACGCGTGGACGGTGTGGTCTTTGACGTTGCCGGCTTCACCAACCTCACCCAGGACCACCTGGACCTGCACGGAACCATGGACGACTACTTCAGCACCAAGGCTGAGCTTTTCACGCCGCGCAGGGCCCGGGCCGCGGTAGTGACAGTCGACGACGACTGGGGCCGCAGGCTTGCCTCCACGGCGGAGGTTCCGGTCACCACCCTCGCAACGGACCCCTCCGGGGGCCCAGCCGACTGGACGGTCAGTGAGACCACTGCGCGCGGACTGGGAACGGACTTCACCCTTCTGGGACCAGACGGGGCGTCGTTGCGAGTCCACACCGGACTGCCAGGCAGCTTCAACGTGGCAAATGCAGCGCTGGCGGCCGTTATGGTCATCACCAGTGGAGTGGACACCGCCGCGGTGCAGACAGCCCTGGATGACCATGATCCGTTCACGGTGGCGGTCCCGGGACGCATGCAGCTGGTCGCCGAGGTGCCGGCGGCCGTGGTGGACTTTGCCCACAACACGGATGCCTTGGCTCGCGCCCTGGAGGCAGTACGGCCGCCGATCCCGGGGTCCAGGCTGATTGTGGTGTTCGGTGCCACCGGACAGCGGGATCAGGGCAAGCGCCCGGCCATGGGGGCGGTTGCGGCGCGGCTCGCCGACACGGTCATTGTCACCGATGACGATCCCCACGACGAGGACCCAGCGGCCATCAGGGCAGACGTCCTGTCCGGCGCCCGGGTGGCAAAGGCGCAGGACTCGCTGGGCTGCAGCATCCTAGAGGTCTTTCCCCGCGATGCCGCCATCCGTCAGGCCGTTGATCTGGCCGGACCCCGGGACACGATTCTGGTCGCTGGCCGGGGGCATGAGGTCTGGCAGGAAGTCAAAGGTGTCAACGTTGCCCTCGATGACAGGGTGGAACTCCGGGACGCTTTGACAGCCAAGGGATTCACCGTTCTCCAAGACGACCGGATAGAGTCCTAGACCGAGATGATTGCATTTACTGCGGCGGAAATCGCCGAAATCACAAACGGCCATCTGGATGCCGATGCCGGGATCACACCCCTTACGGTGGTCACGGATTCGCGGGAGGCCACCACCGGGTCGCTTTATGTCGCGAAACCGGGGGAGCACGCGGACGGCCACGACTTCATCGGCGCCGCCTTCAGCAGGGGTGCATCGCTGGTCCTTGCAGAGCGTGCCGTGGCCGGCCCGGACGGCGTCAACTATCCCGCCGTGCTGGTCAAGGACGCCGTGCTGGCCCTGGGTGCCCTGGCTGCCGAGGCCGTACGGCGGATCCGTGCTGCCCGGCATGCTGCAGGCGAAGCCCTGACGGTGATAGGAATCACCGGGTCGGCAGGGAAGACGACCACCAAGGACCTGCTGGCAGGGATCCTCGCGCCGCATGGAACCACCGTTGCACCCCAGGGTTCATACAACGGCGAAATCGGCGTGCCGCTCACCGTGTTCCGGGCCGATACGGATACACGTTTCCTTGTGATCGAGATGGGCGCCACCGGCATCGGACATATCCGGTACCTGGCCGACATGGTGAAGCCGGACATCGGTGTTGTCCTCGGCGTCGGAACGGCCCACGCGGGCGAGTTTGGCGGAGTCGACAACATCGCACGGGCCAAGGGTGAACTGGTGGAGGCACTCCCGGCAACCGGGACAGCGATCCTAAATCTCGACGACGACCGCGTGGCCGCCATGCGCTCACGCACCAGCGCCGCTGTCCTGGGCTTCACAGCCGCCGGACACGCCGACGGTGCCGTGCAGGCGGATGCCCCGGACACAAACCCCGTGGGGAATCCTGAGTTCGACCTCATCCTCCCCAGCGGCGAACCGGATCTGCATGTCAGCAGCCAGCTGATCGGTGCCCACCACATGGGCAACCTGCTGGCCGCTGCTGCGGCCGCTTTTGCCGCGGGTATTCCCGGCAGGGACATCGCGGCCTCGCTCAGCACGCAGGCAGCAGCCAGCCGCTGGCGCATGGAACGGACGGAGCGTCCCGACGGCGTCACGGTCATCAACGACGCCTACAACGCCAACCCCGAGTCCATGCGCGCTGCCCTCCGCACCCTCGCGGACCTGGGCCGCGGCCGCCGCACATGGGCTGTCTTGGGAGCCATGCTGGAGTTGGGGACCGACTCCATCCGTGAACACACAGCGGTGGGCACGCAGGTTGTACGCCTGAATATCTCCCGGTTGGTGGTGGTGGGGCGCGAAGCACGTGCCCTCTATGTTTCCGCTGTCCAGGAAGGCTCCTGGGGAGACGAATGCGTTTTTGCAGAAACGCCTGATGAGGCGTACGAACTCCTGAACGCCGAACTTGAACCCGGCGACCTGGTGCTGTTCAAGTCCTCCAACAGCGTGGGACTGCGGCATTTGGGCGATCGGATAGCATTACCCCCACAAACCCCGGTACCTGCCAAAGAAGGGAGCGAGCTGCTGTGATTGCACTTCTGATCGGCGCAGGACTTGCCCTGTTGTGCGCCCTGGTGGGAACCCCGCTGTTTATCCGGTTGCTCGTCCGCAGGAGCTACGGGCAGTTCATCCGGGACGATGGACCCACCTCGCACCACACCAAGCGCGGCACGCCCACCATGGGCGGAACCGTGGTGGTGGCAGCGGTCCTGGTGAGCTACGGCCTGACCCACCTGATTATGTGGATGATGAACCCCAATTCCGCGGGTCCATCCGTCTCCGCCCTTATCCTGCTGTTCCTCATGGTCGGCATGGGACTGGTGGGTTTCCTGGATGACTTCATCAAGATCTCCCGCCAGCGGAGCCTGGGCCTGAACGTGAAGGCCAAGCTCATTGGCCAAGGGGCGGTGGGCGTCATCTTTGCCGTGCTGGCCCTTAATTTTCCCGATAACGACGGACTCACGCCCGCCTCCACCAAGATATCCCTGGTCCGGGACGTGCCGTGGCTGGACCTGGCGTTCGCCGGGACTGTGGTGGGTGCCATTTTGTTTGTCCTGTGGTCCAACCTGATCGTTACCGCGGCTACCAACGGAGTGAACCTCACCGATGGCCTTGACGGGCTGGCCGCAGGCGCCTCCATCATGGTGTTCGGGGCTTACACCCTGATGGGCATCTGGCAAAGCAACCAGGCCTGTGGATCACCCAGGCAGGCCGGCAGCGGCTGCTATTCGGTCCGCGATCCCCTCGACCTTGCCCTGCTCGCAGCCATCATGAGTGCCGCCCTGGTGGGCTTCCTCTGGTGGAACACGTCGCCCGCCAAAATCTTCATGGGCGACACTGGCTCCCTCGCGATCGGGGGTGCCATCGCCGGCTTCGCCATCCTGTCCAGGACCGAACTGCTCCTTGGCGCCATTGGCGGCCTCTTTGTGCTGATCACCCTGTCCGTGCTCATCCAGGTCGGATACTTCAAGGCCACCGGCGGTAAACGCTTCTTCAAAATGGCACCGCTGCAGCACCACTTCGAGCTCAAAGGCTGGGCCGAGGTCACCGTGGTGGTCCGGTTCTGGATCCTGGGCGGGCTCTGCGTGGCCGTCGGACTGGGTGTCTTCTACGCTGAATGGGTTGTGCTGCTGTGATTGTTTCCGCCCGCCTCAAGGGCCTCACCAGTTGGGATTCCGACTGGGCGGGGCTGCGCGTCGTCGTAACCGGCATCGGGGTTTCCGGCTTCGCCGCTGCGGACACCCTGATAGAACTCGGTGCCCGCGTCGTGGTGGTTGACGCCGCCACGAGTGAAACAGCCAAAGCCCAGGCCGACACGTTGAAGATCGTTGGTGCCGCAGACGTCCTCCTGGGGGAGCACGCCGTGAGCAGGGTCCCCAAGGTTGATGGCGCCGTGCCCGAACTGATCGTCACTTCGCCGGGCTGGCGCCCTGACCAGGCCTTGCTGGCGGCTGCCTCGCGTGCGCACATTCCGGTGTGGGGGGACGTCGAACTGGCGTGGCGTGTCCGGGAGCGGTCAGGCCGAAAGACAGCGGACTGGCTGACCATCACAGGGACCAACGGCAAAACCACCACGGTTGGCCTCACCGAAGCGATGCTCCAGGCCGCGGGCCTGAAGGCTATCGCCGTCGGAAATGTGGGAACGCCCATCCTGGATGCCCTCCGCGACCCCGTGGAGTACGACGTTTTTGCCGTTGAGCTTTCCAGCTTCCAGCTGCACTGGTCCGAGTCGCTCTCGCCGGTGGCAAGTGTCTGCCTCAACGTGGCCGAAGACCACGTGGACTGGCATGGTTCCTACACGTCCTACCTGGCTGACAAGGCAAAGGTTTATGCGCGGACACAAAAGGCGTGCATTTTCAACGCCGAGCAGATAGAGACTGAGCGGATGGTGGAAAATGCCGACGTCGTGGAGGGCTGCCGCGCTGTGGGCTTCACCACCGTCACCCCGGCCATCAGCATGCTGGGTGTCGTGGAAGGACTCCTCGTTGACCGCGCCTTCATTGCGGAGCGCAAGGACAGCGCAGCGGAGCTCGCCTCTATGGCAGACCTGGGTCCTCTTGCTCCGCGCCACATGGTGGCCAACGCCCTGGCCGCCGCCGCCCTGGTACGGGCATACGGCGTGGACGCCAACGCCGTGCGCCAAGGCATCCAGGACTACGTCCCCGGAAACCACCGCATCCAGCCCGTTGCCCGACGCAACGGCGTGCTCTGGGTCAATGATTCCAAGGCCACCAACCCACACGCCGCGGCTGCTTCATTGGCCACCTTTGAGAACGTGGTCTGGATCGCGGGCGGCCTCTCCAAGGGTGTCAGCTATGACGAACTGGTCCGGGACCATGCGGCCAGACTCAAGGCAGTGGTGCTGATCGGCAGTGAGACGGGGCCGCTGGCCGAGGCCCTGCGGCGACACGCGCCGGATGTACTCGTGATCCCTCCAGCGGCGGGCGACACTGAAAATATGCAGACTGCCGTAACGGGCGGAGCCATCGCAGGCAGCTCTCCGGATTCCGGTGAGGCCGTGATGTCCCGGGCCGTTGCGTCAGCGGCACAACTGGCCTCCTCAGGCGACACTGTGCTCATGGCTCCGGCAGCTGCTTCCATGGATCAGTTCTCTTCCTACGCTCACCGTGGCGATGCCTTCATCGAAGCTGTCCGCGAGCTGGTGGAAGGACAGGCCCAGACCGGCGAGGAGTAACAATGGTCAGCACGCCCACCCGGCCGTCGGCTTCCCAGCCGCGCACCGGGAAATCAGCTTCCTCCCGTCCGGCCAGGCCTTCAGCTGCAAAATCTACGCTGCCCGTGCGGATCCGGAGCTGGTATCGCGGTTTCTGGTCAGCTCTGGAAGGGAACGGCACCTCCCGGAACGGCTCCACCTACTACCTCATCCTGGGCTCCACGCTCGCCCTCACCGTTATCGGCATCATGATGGTCCTCTCGGCCTCCAGCGTGGAATCCATCGCCGCCGGGAAGTCACCATACGGGGATGCCCTGAAGCAGGGGATGTTCGCTGCCATCGGAATCTTCACCATGTTTGTCCTCTCGCGCATCAACGTGGTCTGGCTCAAAAGACTCGCGTGGCCGGTGTTGGGCATTGCGCTGGTACTCCTGGTCCTGGTCCAGGTCATCGGTGACGAAGTCAACGGAAACAAGAACTGGATCGATTTAGGCGGCATCACCTTCCAGCCGTCTGAGGCGTCCAAGCTGGCGCTGGCGCTCTGGATGGCCACCGTCCTTGCCGTTAAGGGGAAGCTGCTCCGCCGCTGGCAACACGTCCTCATACCTGCCGTGCCATTGGCTGGCGCCGTGATCGGACTGGTGCTGCTCGGCAATGACCTGGGCACAGCCATGATCATCATGATGATCACGGCCGCAGCACTCTTTTTTGCGGGTGTGCCGCTGTACCTTTTCGGGTTCGCCGCTGTGTTCGCCGGAGCCGGCATCGCAGCAATGGCCATCACCAGTTCAAACCGGGTGTGCCGGATCACCTCCTGGTGGACGGGCCAGTCCTGCGCGGACGGCATCGATGCCAATTATCAAGCCACCAACGGGTTGTATGGGCTCGCCTCCGGCGGCTGGTTCGGAGTGGGCCTTGGCCAGAGCAGGCAGAAATACAGCTGGATCCCGGAAGCCCACAACGACTTCATCTTCGCCATCATCGGGGAGGAACTGGGCCTCGTAGGCACCGTCGTCGTCCTTATTCTTTTCGCCGTCCTGGGTGCGGCCATCTACCGCGTTGTCGTGGCGCAGGAGGCCCTGTTCCACCGAGTCCTGGCCGGCACCATCATGGTGTGGCTGCTGGGGCAGGCCACCGTCAACATGTCCGTCGTGACCGGCCTGATGCCAGTCATCGGCGTGCCCTTGCCCTTCATCTCCTACGGTGGCTCGGCACTCCTGATGTCGCTGTGCGCCATCGGCGTGGTTTTGTCGCTCGCCCGGGAGCAGATGGCCCCAGCCATCCGGCCCAAGCGGATGCTGAAGTTCGGCACCCGGCGGGCCGGAGGATCCTCTGGGCGCAAAAAAACCGCAAGAAAGAGTACCTAACACCAGATGACTTCCAAGAACCTCTCCATAGTCCTGGCGGGCGGCGGAACCGCCGGCCACATCAGCCCGCTCCTGGCCATTGCGGCTGCGGTCCGCGCTGCCGCTCCGGAGGCCAGGCTGCTTGCCGTGGGCACGCCGTCCGGCATGGAGACCCGGCTGGTTCCTGCTGCCGGAGTGGAGCTTGCCACCATCGACCGCGTGCCATTTCCGCGGAGACCGTCCGTGGACCTGTTGCGGTTGCCCGCCCGGCTCGCCGGTGCAGTGCGCCAGGCCGGCAACATCCTGGACGCCGCCGCCGCTGACGTGCTGGTGGGCGTTGGAGGCTACGTTTGTACGCCGATGTACCTGGCCGCCCGGCGGCGTCGGATCCCCATCGTGATTCATGAAGCCAACACCAGGGCCGGCTTGGCCAACCGGGTGGGATCCCTGCTGACCCGGCACGTCGCCGTGGCTTTCGATACCACCCGGCTGCGTCATGCCCGGCACGTGGGAATGCCCATGCGCACTGAAATCTCCGGCCTGGACAGGACTGCCGCACGTGCCTCCGCACGCGAAGCCCTGGGCCTGGATCCCGCCAAGCCCACACTGATCGTCACCGGCGGATCGTCCGGCGCCCAGAGCATCAACCGCACGGTGGAAGCCGCTGTCGGGGACCTGGCAGCGGCCGGAATCCAGACGCTCCACATCACGGGCCGCGGCAAAACGGTCCTGGGCCCCGACGGCGAACCGCTCGCTGCCGCGGGTTACCGCCAGCTTGAGTATGTGGACGGCATGGAACTGGTCTACGCCGCCGCCGACGTCCTGCTCGCGAGATCCGGCGCCGCCACGGTCTGCGAAGTTGCCGCCGTGGGATTGCCTGCCGTTTTTGTCCCGCTGCCTATCGGTAACGGCGAACAGGCCCTGAATGCCGCCGGGTTGGTGGACGCGGGCGGCGCACTCCTCGTCCCGGACAGCGGCTTTACGCCGGAATGGGTCCGCACCGAACTCATCCCGCTGCTCAGCGACCACGCCCGGCTGGCCATCATGGCAGCCAACTCACACCGTCTTGGAATCAGAAACGCCGATCAGCGCATGGCTGGTCTTGTCTTGGAAGCGGTATCCCCATGACCCCCGCCAACGTCCACAGCCAGGCGTCCCTTGGCCGCGTCCACTTCATCGGAATCGGCGGTGTGGGCATGTCCGCGGTGGCCCGGATCATGGTTGCCCGCGGCGTCCCCGTCAGCGGATCCGACGCCAAGGACCTTCCGGTGATGGCAGATCTGGCAGCAGCCGGTGCGACTGTCGCTGTGGGGTACAGCGCGGCGAACCTTGGCGATGCCCAGACCATCGTGGCAGGCTCCGCGATCAGGGCGGACAACCCCGAACTGGTTGCCGCACGCGCGGCAGGACTGCCGGTACTGCACCGTTCAGAGGCCCTGGCGGCCACCATGGGGGACGACCTTGTGGTGACAGTGGCAGGCACACACGGCAAGTCGACCACCACGTCCATGATCGCCGTCCTGCTGCGGGGTGCAGGCCTTGACCCCTCCTTCGCCATCGGCGCCAACGTGCCGGCCCTGGGAGTCAATGCGGCCCATGGAACGTCCGGTGTGTTTGTCGCCGAAGCGGACGAATCGGACGGGTCCTTCCTGAACTACCGGCCGCGGGTGGCCGTGGTGACCAATGTGGAGCCGGACCATCTGGACCATTACGGCACCGCGGAAGCAGTGTATGAATCCTTTGACCGGTTCGCCGGACTGCTACCGTCCGACGGCGTACTGATCGCCTGTGCGGACGACGCCGGCGCCCTCGCCCTGGCGGACCGCACACTGGCGCGGGGCAATGCGCGCGTGGTCCTGTACGGCACGTCCGACCGGTCAGACCTGCTTCTGCACGACGGCGGTCCGGGGGACGTTGCGGTCTCCTCACCGACAGGACGGTTCGCCCTTGAGCTCCAGGTTCCGGGGCGCCACAACGCCCTGAACGCCGCGGCTGCCTTCGCCGTCGCCCTTGAACTGGGGGTTGATGCCCCGGCCGCTGCACAGGCTCTGGCGCACTTCTCCGGGGCATCGAGGCGTTTTGAACTGAAGGGCGAGGTGCGCGGCGTGCGCGTCTTCGACGACTACGCCCACCATCCCACGGAGGTCCGTGCCGCCCTGGCCGCTGCCCGCTCCGTTGCCGGGGACCACAAAGTCCACGTCCTTTTCCAGCCGCACCTCTTCTCCCGCACCAGGGAATTTGCCCGGGAGTTTGCCGAAGCGCTGAACCTGGCAGACACAGCGCTGGTGCTGGACATCTATCCAGCCCGCGAAGATCCCATTCCCGGCGTCAGCAGCCAGCTGATCGCGGAGCACCTGGAAGCGGGCGGGCGACTGGTGGAAAGCGGCGAGGCAGTGGCTGAAGTTGTGGGCGCCGCGGGCGCCGGCGATGTTGTACTGACCGTCGGGGCCGGCGATGTTACTGCCTTCGGGCCGCGGATCGTGGAGGCCCTGGGTGGCTAGTCCCCGCCGCCCCACATACACCTCCCCGGGCCGTGGCCGGCCCGGGCGGGGCGGGCTCCACAGCGGGTCCGTCCACGGCGGGCCAGGACGCGAATCGGCACCGGCGAAGGAACCGGACGTCATCTCTGCATCCAAGAGTGCCCCCGAACCGGCACCGCCGCCCGGGCGGAATACAGGCCGGAAAAAGGCGAAGAACGGGGATCCAGCCTCCGGCGGAGCGCGGACCGGGGAGCGGGGTCCCGCCGCCACCGGCGGCAATGTGCTGGCCTTCCCGGAGCCCCGTGGCCGGCGGCTCAAACGAAACATCATCATCGTGGCGTGCACGGTGACGGCCGTTGTTGCGGGGCTCCTGGCCGGGGCTGTATATTCGCCGCTTCTTGCCGTTGGCACGATATCGGTTTCGGGAACCAGGCTCCTTAGCACCGACCAGGTGCAGACCGCGCTCGAACCACTGCGGGGCAGGCCCCTTCCCCAGGTCAGCGATGAGGAAGTGAGCCGGCTCCTGGAACCGCTGATCCAAATCAAGTCAGTGTCCACCGAAGCGCGGCCGCCGTCTGAGCTGGTGGTGGAGGTGCAGGAACGCGTTCCGGTTGCCCTGGTCAAGCAGGGGGAGCAGTACCAGCTGGTGGACGTGGACGGCGTGCAGCTGGCTGCTACGGCGGATCCGGAGTCGGTCTCGCTCCCTGTGATCGACGGCGGAGCGGGAGCGATCGGCAAGGACCTTTTCCAGGCCACAGCGGCGGTCCTTGGCGCACTTCCTCCCGAAGTCCTGGCAAAGCTTTCCAATGCGTCCGCCCAGTCGGTGGACGCAGTGGAACTCAAGCTGGTTGACGGCCAGACGATCATCTGGGGCAACGCGGGGGAGAAGGAGCTGAAGGCCAAGGTGCTTGAAGCGCTCCTGAAGGCCCCGTCAGATCCGAAAAACCCCGTGAAGGTTTACGACGTCAGCGTGCCCCGGCACCCCGTGACGCGCTGAATCACCTTATTTTCCCGGTATTCCTACGACACGCGGTGCCGGTTATTGAATGTCTGAACCATAGGAAATAGCGTCACAGACATGAGTTACTTGACATAACTATAACCTTCAACTCGAAGGTTAAGGTTCAAAGCTTCAAGCCCGACTCCATCAGTTTTCGCAATAAGACACGAACAAGGGACACGTAACGTGGCAGCTCCGCAGAATTACTTGGCCGTCATCAAGGTCGTCGGCATCGGCGGCGGTGGCGTGAACGCAGTCAACCGCATGATCGAGGTCGGCCTCCGAGGTGTTGAATTCATCGCCATCAATACCGACGCCCAGGCCCTGCTGATGAGTGATGCCGATGTCAAGCTCGACGTCGGCCGTGAGCTGACCCGCGGACTCGGTGCGGGCGCCAACCCGGAGGTGGGAAAGCAGGCAGCCGAGGACCACGCCGACGAGATCGAAGAGGTCATCCGTGGCGCAGACATGGTCTTCGTGACCGCTGGCGAAGGCGGTGGCACGGGCACCGGCGGCGCCCCAGTCGTGGCCCGCATTGCCCGCTCCCTGGGTGCGCTGACCATCGGTGTGGTCACCCGGCCGTTCACCTTTGAGGGCCGCCGCCGCGCCGGCTCGGCCGAGGCGGGCATCGACGCCCTCCGCGACGAGGTGGACACCCTGATCGTGATCCCGAACGACCGTCTCCTGTCCATCAGCGACCGCAACGTCTCCGTCCTGGACGCCTTCCGTTCCGCTGACCAGGTCCTCCTGTCCGGTGTCCAGGGCATCACGGACCTCATCACCACCCCGGGCCTGATCAACCTTGACTTCGCGGACGTCAAGTCCGTGATGCAGGGCGCCGGTTCAGCCCTCATGGGCATCGGTTCGGCACGCGGAGAGGACCGCGCGGTGAAGGCAGCAGAGCTGGCCATCGCCTCACCGCTGCTGGAAGCCTCCATCGATGGCGCCCATGGTGTGCTGCTGTCCATCCAGGGCGGTTCTGACCTTGGCCTGTTCGAGATCAACGAGGCGGCCCGCCTGGTCCAGGAAGTTGCCCACCCCGAAGCAAACATCATCTTCGGCGCCGTCATTGACGACGCCCTCGGAGATGAGGCCCGGGTGACGGTCATCGCTGCCGGGTTCGATGACGTCAAGGCCACCTCGCCGTCCATGGACCAGTCCCAGCCCCAGGTGGCGCCCCAGCGGCCTGCCGCCCCGTCGGCTGCTCCCGCACCTGCCCAGGCACCCTCGGGAGGCGGCAGCCACCAGATGAACGTGCAGCCAGTCCACGCCGGAGTCGGCGCGTCCGGACTCAGCAACTGGGGCCAGCAGCGCCCGTCGGCGGTTCCAGCGGACTCAGGCTTCGACGTCGACCTGCCCTCGGTGGTGGAGCCCGACCTGTCCGGCCACCAGTCTGATGACCTGGATGTCCCCGACTTCCTGAAGTAGGCCGCGGATTGTTCGTTTGGCGGGCGGAAGTCCTCCCCGGAGTGTCTGTGGCGTTCACCGACGTCCGCGCCGGAAACCTGGCACTGCATGTGGGGGACAACCCCTCTGATGTGATGAGCCGCCGGGACGGGCTGGAGCGCGCAACGGGCATCGCCCCCGGCTCGCTCCGGTTCATGGAACAGGTACACGGCACCTCCGTTGCCCTGATGGAGGCCGACAGCCCCGCGCCCGTGGCGGACGCCATGGTCTCGCACGGCCTGCCGCTGGCTGTCATGGTGGCAGACTGCATCCCGGTAGTGCTGGTGGGCCAGGCTCCCGGCGGTCCGGTCCTGGCCGCCGTGCATGCCGGGCGCCCCGGGATAGCTCGGGGCATCATCCCTGCAGCAGTGGAGCGGATGCGCGCCCAGGGTGCCTCCGGGATCCTGGCATGGCTCGGCCCGTCAATCTGCGGCGCCTGCTATGAAGTCCCGAACGGACTGCGCGACGAAGTGGCAGCGGAGGTCCCCGCAAGCTGGTCATCAACGTCCTGGGGGACCCCCGGACTGGACCTCCCGGCAGGGGCGCGGAGCCAACTGGAGAGGGCCGACGTCGTTGTTGAGTATGCCGGGCCGTGCACCCTCGAGAACGAGGAACTTTTTTCCTACCGCCGGAACAATCGCACCGGCCGGTTCGCCGGACTGGTGTGGACACATGGATGAGGGCAGGGCAGTGGAGGACGCCGCAAGGGTGGCAGTGCTGTCAGAGCGCCTCGCTGCGGTCCGGCGCCGCATCGGATCCGCCGCCGAGGCTGCGGGCCGGACGGGGGATCTGCCCACCCTGATCGTGGTCACCAAATTCCATCCGGCGGAGGATATCCGCCGCCTGGCCGCGTTAGGCGTCAGGGATGTCGGCGAGAACCGGGACCAGGAGGCTGCCCGGAAGTCCACCGAGCTGGCGGAGCTTGGGCTCAAGTGGCATTTTGTTGGCCAGCTTCAAAGCAAGAAGGCCAAGTCAGTGGTCCGCTACGCCCACGCCGTCCATTCCGTGGACCGCCTGCAGCTGGTGGATGGCTTGGAGCGGGCGGTTGCCGCAGAGCAGGACAAGACCGGCCGCGGCCCGATTGACTGCTTCATCCAGGTCAGCCTCGACGACGACGCCGGCGCCCACCGCGGCGGTGCGGCACCTGCCGATGTACCCGTCTTGGCCGCACGGCTGGCTTCAGCTGACGGGCTGGTGCTGGCAGGTGTAATGGCCGTAGCCCCTTTGGGGGGCAGGCCGGCGGAATCCTTCGAAAAGCTGGCAGCCATTTCCTCCCGGCTCACGGCCGACCACCCCTCTGCCACAGCCATTTCGGCGGGCATGAGCCAGGACCTCGAGGTGGCTATCCGGTTTGGGGCGACACACCTGCGAATCGGTTCGGATATTCTCGGATCGCGTCCTACGGTGGGGTAGCGTCAAAGTATTGGAATGAATGGCGGGGATTCCAGTGCTGTCAAGTCAAAGCGTGGCCCGCCTACGGACACGATTAGGAGTCGACCATGGCCGGCGCTCTGCGCAAGACAATGATCTATCTTGGGCTCGCCGATGGCGATGAACACTACGAGTCCGAGCACCACACCACACGTAAGGACGAGGACGATTCAATGGAAGTTGACCGCGAGGAACGCCGCGCACCGGCACCCGTCCGCGATGTCAGCCGTGACACGTCGCATGCCCCTGAAGAGGAATACCGCGCACCAGTGACCCCCATCAAGCGTGCGGCATCAGGCCGCGAAGAAACCACAAGACTCCGCCAGATCACCACGATCCACCCGCGGTCCTACAATGACGCCAAACTTATCGGCGAAAGCTTCCGGGACGGCATACCCGTGATCATGAACGTCACGGACATGGGTGAGGCGGACGCCAAGCGCCTGGTGGATTTCTCGGCAGGGCTTGTTTTCGGCCTCCGGGGCAGCATCGAGCGCGTCACGAACAAGGTCTTCCTCCTGTCACCGTCGTACATTGAGGTCATCGGTGATGACAAGAAGGTCAGCGAGACCCAAGCCAGCTTCTTCAACCAAAGTTAGCCACTAAGCTTACAGCTGATGCCAGGCAGGTACACCTGTCTGGCATCTGTGCTGAAATAGACAAGAAACGTCGGCAGGACACAGCAGTATCCAGAATGGACAAGGAGATATGAGTTAAGTCATGGGAATTGTTTTTGGACTTGTCTATATCGCCCTTTTACTGTTCCTCGTGACGCTGGTCATCCGCCTGGTCTTTGACTGGGTCCAGATGTTTGCCAGGGAATGGCGCCCGCGGGGAGCTGCCCTGGTGGCAGCGCATGCGGTGTACTCGGTCACCGATCCGCCGCTCAAGGTACTGCGGCGGCTGATCCCGCCTTTGAGGCTGGGTGGCATCACCCTGGACATCGGGTTCCTGCTGCTGTTCATCGCCGTCAGTGTGGCGATGGGGATTACCAGGAGTTTCGCGTAAATTTTTCGATTAGACCTAGCAGCGCAGGCACAGATCCGGAAGGAACTGATACCTGCAACGCGAAGAAATCTCTGTTTGACACCACAGTGTTGAATTAGAGGAACCTGACCATATTTAGGTACCGTAGTTTTGACGGCCGGAAGGCCTACTGACTAACTAGACCAACGAGGTGACCAGATGGCTTTGACGCCAGAAGACGTTGTCAACAAGCGCTTTCAGCCGACCAAGTTCCGCGAAGGCTACGACCAGGACGAAGTAGATGACTTCCTGGACGAAATCGTCGTCGAACTCCGGCGCCTGAACCAAGAGAACGACGAGCTCCGCAAGAAGCTCGCCGAGGCCGGTTCCGGCGTGCCCGCCAGTTCTTCGGCGGCGGCACCGGTGGTCGAGAAGGTTCCCGCGCCCGTCAAGGCCGAGAAGGACGACTCCCGTGCCAAGGCCGAGGCTGAGGCAAAGGCGGCCGAGGCCAGCAAGAAGAAGGAATCGGAGCAGGCCGTCCCGGTGGCAACCGTTCCCGCTGCTGCTCCCGCGCAGGCTGGCAGCAACGCCTCTGCCGAATCCGCTGCCGGCTTGCTTGCGATGGCCCAGCAGATGCACGACCGTCACGTCGCCGAGGGCCAGTCGCAGAAGGACAAGATCATCGCCGAGGCCCAGATCGAAGCCAGCAGCCTGGTCAACGATGCCCAGGAGAAGTCGCGCAAGATCCTGGGTGCCCTGGAGCAGCAGCGTTCCGTCCTGGAGCGCAAGGTAGAGCAGCTTCGCGGCTTCGAGCGCGACTACCGCTCACGCCTGAAGGCCTACATCGAAGGCCAGTTGCGCGACCTTGATGCCCGCGGTTCAGTGGCTGCGCCGGAAGTCGGCGAAGCCAGCTAGTCCGTCAAGCACGTATTCTGAAAGCCGGTGGCTGGGGATTCCTCGGCCGCCGGCTTTTGAGATTTACATCGGTTTCCGAATGAAAGCACCATGACTGACGAACTTGCCGCTGACGCTGCACGCCCTGTTCCATCAACGCCACGGCCACGCCGGGCAGTTCTGCTGTCCCTCTTTGCGGGTTTTGCCGTGTTCGCCTACCTGCTGGACCAGCTGACCAAACTCTGGGTCACATCCAGCATGGTGGAAGGGGAGCGCATCCCGGTTCTGCCGCCCTTCCTGCACTGGTACTTCATCCGGAATTCCGGCGCCGCATTCTCGATCGGGGAAAACGTGACCTGGGTATTCTCGATCATCATGGTGGGCGTCTCCATTGCCATCCTGCTCCAGGTGCGCAAGCTTGGCTCTGCCTGGTGGTCGCTGGCCCTCGGCCTGCTCCTGGGCGGGGCATTGGGAAACCTGACGGACAGGCTGTTCCGTGAGCCGTCCTTTGGCATGGGCCACGTGGTGGACTTCATCCAGTTGCCCAACTTCGCAATCTTTAACATCGCCGATTCCGCAGTGGTATCAGCGGTGGCCATCATTTGCATTCTGACGCTGCGGGGAATTTCCCTTGACGGATCACGGCACGTCGCTGCCCACCGGGAAAAGGCCGGCGATGCCTGAGCGCGTTGTGGTGGCCGATGAACTCGGCGGAGTGCGGGCGGATGCGGGACTGGCCAAACTCATGGGTATCTCCCGCTCCCTGGCAGCGACGCTTATTGCCGAGGGCAACGTGGTCAGCCGGGGAAAATCAGTGGGCAAGTCCGCACGGCTGGTGGCCGGCGACGTCCTGGACGTCACGGTGCCGGTACGGCGTGACCCGCTCGAAGTGGTGGAGGAAGTTGTGGAAGGCCTGAAGATCCTGCTGGACGATGACGACTTTGTTGCTGTCGACAAACCGGTGGGCGTCGCCGCACATCCGTCGCCGGGCTGGGTGGGGCCCACAGTGGTGGGTGGCCTGGCGGGGGCCGGATACCGTATCTCGACCTCCGGCTCGCCTGAACGGGCAGGTATCGTGCACAGGCTCGATGTCGGCACGTCCGGCGTCATGGTGGTGGCCAAGACCGAGCGCGCCTACACGGCCCTGAAGCGGGCCTTCAAGGAGCGCACCGTGGACAAGGTTTACCACGCCGTGGTCCAAGGCCTTCCGGATCCCCTGGAAGGCACCATCGATGCCCCCATCGGGCGGCATCCGGGACATGACTGGCGTTTTGCCGTGATCGAGGACGGCCGGCCGTCCATCACGCACTACGAGGTCCTTGAGGCTTTCGGCAAGGCCACGCTCGTGGAGGTCCACCTGGAGACGGGACGCACACACCAGATCCGCGTGCATTTCGCAGCCCTGCGGCACCCGTGCGCCGGGGACCTGACTTACGGTGCGGACCCGCGGCTTGCGGCAACCCTGGGCCTGACGCGGCAATGGCTGCATGCCCGCCAGCTCGGCTTCGACCACCCCGCCACAGGGGAGCGCGTGACCGTCACCAGCGAGTACCCCCAGGATCTGGCCTATGCCTTGGAAGTCCTCGAGTCGGGCCAGGCGTAGCGGCTCAGGATTCTGCCAGCGCATAGAATAGTGCGGTGACTTCCAGCAATGATTCGTTCGTCCACCTTCACAACCACACCGAATACTCCATGCTGGATGGTGCCGCCAGGCTTGGTGAGCTCTTCGACGAGACCGAACGCCTGGGCATGCCGGCCCTCGCCACCACTGACCACGGGTACCTGTTCGGAGCCTTCGACTTCTGGAAACGCGCCACGGACCAGGGCATCAAACCGATCATCGGCGTCGAAGCCTACGTCACACCCGGCACCGCCCGGACGGACAAGAGCCGTGTCCGTTGGGGCGAGGAACACCAGCGCAAAGACGACATCTCCGGCGGTGGTTCTTACACGCACATGACGCTGCTGAGCTACAACAACGCCGGCATGCGCAATCTCTTCCGGGCCTCGTCCATCGCGTCCCTGGACGCCGTGTTCGGCAAGTGGCCGCGGCTCGACCGCGAGCTCCTGAACACGTATTCGGAAGGCCTCATCGCCACCACTGGCTGCCCCTCCGGGGAAGTCCAGACCCGTCTGCGGCTCGGCCAATACCGTGAGGCCCTGGAAGCCGCCTCGGAATTCCGCGACATTTTCGGGGCGGAGAACTACTTCTGCGAACTGATGGACCACGGCCTCGACATCGAACGCCGGGTCACCGGGGACTTGCTGCGGCTCGCGAAGGAACTCAAACTGCCCCTGGTGGCGACGAATGATCTTCACTACACGCACGAGCACGACGCCAAGGCCCACGAGGCACTGCTGGCCATCCAATCAGGTTCCACCCTGCTGGAGCCCACGTATGACAACGGCGGATCCCGGTTCGCGTTCTCCGGCAGCGGCTATTACCTCAAGTCGCCCCAGGAGATGCGGGAGCTGTTCAGGGACCACCCTGAGGCGTGCGACAACACGCTGCTGATCGCCGAGCGCTGCGAAGTCTCGTTCAATACAGGGGCCAACTACATGCCGCGGTTCCCCTGCCCGCCGGGTGAGGACGAAACGTCCTGGCTGGTCAAGGAAGTGGCCGCCGGACTGGACTTCCGGTACCCGGGTGGTGTCCCGGACAAGGTCCGCACGCAGGCGGACTACGAGCTGGAAGTCATCACCTCCATGGGGTTCCCGGGGTACTTCCTGGTGGTGGCCGACTTCATCAACTGGGCGAAGAACAACGGCATCCGCGTTGGACCGGGCCGTGGCTCCGGTGCCGGCTCCATGGTGGCCTACGCCATGCGCATCACCGACCTTGATCCGCTGCACCATGGACTGATCTTCGAGCGCTTCCTTAACCCGGACCGCGTCTCCATGCCTGACTTCGACGTCGACTTCGATGACCGGCGCCGCTCCGAGGTCATCGACTACGTCACTCGCAAATACGGTGACGAGCGCGTAGCCATGATCGTCACCTACGGCACCATCAAGACCAAGCAGGCGCTCAAGGACTCTTCCCGTGTGCTGGGCTATCCGTTCAGCATGGGCGAGCAGCTGACCAAGGCGCTGCCTCCGGCAGTAATGGCCAAGGACATTCCGTTGGCCGACATCCAGAACAAGGACTCCAAGCGGTACAGCGAGGCCGGCGACTTCCGCCAGCTCATCGGAACGGACCCGGAAGCAGCCAAGGTCTTCGAGACGGCCCTGGGTATCGAAGGACTGAAGCGCCAGTGGGGCGTGCACGCCGCCGGCGTCATCATGTCATCGGACCCCATCATCGATGTCATCCCCATCATGCGGCGCATCCAGGACGGCCAGGTGATCACGCAGTTCGATTACCCCACCTGCGAGGGCCTGGGCCTGATCAAGATGGACTTCCTGGGCCTGCGGAACCTCACGATCATTTCCGACGCCCTGGAGAACATCAAGCTCAACCGCGGCCACGACCTGGACCTGGACAGCCTGGCCCTTGATGACGCCCCGTCCTACGAGTTGCTGGCCCGGGGCGACACCCTGGGCGTGTTCCAGCTCGACGGCGGGCCGATGCGTTCCCTGCTCAAGTTGATGAAGCCTGACAACTTCGAAGACATTTCCGCCGTCCTGGCCCTCTACCGTCCCGGCCCCATGGGCGCCAACGCGCACAACGACTACGCCCTGCGCAAGAACGGGATCCAGGAAGTCATTCCGATCCACCCGGAGCTCAAGGAACCGCTCGCCGAAATCCTCGGCGGGACTTATGGCCTGATCGTGTACCAGGAACAGGTCATGGCCGTAGCGCAGAAGCTTGCCGGATATTCCCTCGGCCAGGCCGACATCCTCCGCCGCGCTATGGGCAAGAAGAAGAAATCAGAGCTGGACAAGCAGTTCGCCGGATTCTCGCAGGGCATGCAGGACAACGGCTACTCCATGGAGGCCGTGAAGACCCTCTGGGACATCCTGCTGCCATTCTCGGACTACGCCTTCAACAAGGCACACTCGGCAGCTTACGGTGTGATTTCGTATTGGACCGCTTACCTGAAGGCCCACTACGCGCCGGAGTACATGGCAGCATTGCTGACGTCCGTGGGCGACGACAAGGACAAGTCCGCGATCTACCTCAACGAGTGCCGCCGCATGGGCATCACGGTGCTCCCGCCGGACGTCAACGAGTCCTCGCTGAACTTTACGCCGGTGGGAAACGATATCCGCTTCGGCATGGGTGCCATCCGGAACGTCGGTTCCAACGTGGTCCAGGCAATGGTGGCTGCCCGGGAGAGTGAGGGGGCCTACACCTCGTTCAAGGACTTCCTCATGAAAGTCCCGGCAGTGGTCTGCAACAAGCGGACCATCGAATCCCTGATCAAAGCCGGGGCATTCGACTCGCTCAATCACCACCGCCGCGCCCTGGTGATGATCCACGAAGAGGCCATCGACTCGGTCATCACCCTCAAACGCAACGAGGCCATCGGCCAGTTCGACCTCTTCGCGGGGTTTGAGGAGGCCGAGTCCGAGGCGTCACTGACCATCGAGATCCCGGAACTTCCCGAGTGGGAGAAGAAGGACAAGCTGTCCTTCGAACGTGACATGCTGGGTCTCTACGTCTCCGACCATCCGCTGCAGGGCCTGGAGGGGGTGCTGAGCCAGCACGCGGACCAGTCCATCACGTCGGTGATTGCCGAGGACGGCCCGCACGACGGCGCCATCATCACCATCTCCGGAATGATCACCTCGCTGAGCCGCCGCATCGCCAAGGCCAGCGGCAACGCTTACGCCCGTGCCGAAATCGAAGACCTGGGCGGCTCCATGGAGGTCATGTTCTTCGGCCAGGTGTATGGCCCCATCGCCTCGGTGCTGGCCGAGGACCTGATCGTTGTGGTCAAAGGCAGGCTGCAGCGGCGCGACGACGGCGCGGTCACCCTGAACTGCATGGAACTGTCCGTCCCGGACCTCAGCGACAACATGAACGGTCCCGTGGTCATCACCATGCAGACCCATAAGGCCACCGAAGCGGTGGTGACCGAGCTGGGCGATGTCCTGCGGACCCACCGCGGCACCTCCGAGGTCCGCCTGCAGCTGCAGGGCGACACCCGGATGGAGGTCATGGGGCTGCCCGTCCACCTAAGGGTCAATCCCAGCCCGTCACTGTTCGGAGACCTCAAGGTGCTCCTCGGCCCGACCTGCCTGGATAGCTAGCCGGCAGACCTGCCGGCTAGCGGAGTTCGGCGGCTGCTAAATTTCGTAGTCCAGCGGCGCGGGCTGGCTGTAGCCGCCGGCGTGGTAAAGCAGCGGTGAACCGTCCTCTCCCACCTGTCCGTCCACCACCTCAACAACCACCACGGCGTTGTTCTCGAACGAGAGGCGCATTTGGATCTTGCCGATCAGCCAGCCGGCCACATCCTTCAGGACGGGAACGTCGTGCGGGCCAAGCTCCCAGTGGTCCCCACCGAAGCGGTCCTTTGTCTTGGCGAAACGATCGGCGAGCTCCTGGTTATCCAGGCCCAGCATGTGCAAGCCGATATGCGTGGTGTTGGCCACCGCCGGCCACGAACTGGAGCTGCGCGCCATATTAAACGTGAAGCGTGGCGGCTGGGCTGAAAGGGACGCCACGGATGTCGCGGTAAAGCCGTAGGGCTCGCCCTGGTAGTTCACGGTAATGATGGCGACGCCCGCTGCGTGGCGCCGGAACATTTCCTTGAATGTACGCTCGAATGGGGCGGGGTCTGCGGTCACGGTTAACGAACTCCCTGGTGTTTCTGAATGAGACTGGACTCTGCCTTCAAGAGTATGGGGCCGTTGCCGCACCGGGGAATCCTTTTACCCGCCACGTCCTTTGGTTGAGAGGCTTGAACATTTGTTAAGGTTTGTTTCATGACACAACGTACCCACCGGCGATCCGTCCCGCTGCCGTGGAGGTGGTTTGCTGCTGCGGCGGCAGCCGGAGTTCCCGTGGGGTTGCTGTGGTGGCTGCTGGCTCCCGGCGGCCTTAACCTCATCACACGCGACCCATCGCTCGGGAGTGGGGCGAACCCCGAGGTCTGGCTGCCGCGGGACCTGACCCTCGCCGGCCTCTTTGTCTTTGCCGGCTGTGTGGTGGCCGTATTCCTCATGGACAAACCCCGCAGTTCCCCCCAACTGGTCCTGGCCCTTGGCCTTGCCGGCGGTCTTGCAGGGGCCGTTATAGCGTGGCAGGCGGGCGTCTTCGCGGGCCAGGTATGGGGCGCCCCCGCGGATACTTCCGCCAACGCGAGCGTTGCCTTTTCGTTGCGAT
This sequence comes from Arthrobacter pascens, assembly GCF_030815585.1. Classification (NCBI taxonomy): domain Bacteria; kingdom Bacillati; phylum Actinomycetota; class Actinomycetes; order Micrococcales; family Micrococcaceae; genus Arthrobacter; species Arthrobacter pascens. Next base: position 2,658,880 of record NZ_JAUSWY010000001.1, on the reverse strand, counting down.
CCATGGCCGTGGTCCTGGTTTGGCCGGCAGCCACCGCCGTCTCCGTTTTTGCCATCAGCCTGCTCAACGAGCTGAGGCGGGCGCCGGACGGGACAGGCAGCCACAGTGGCGGCGCCCCGTTATCCGGAACCGCAGCGCCGGACGCGTAAAATGAGCCGGTGACCATTTCTCCTGAGTTTCCTGCCACCCCTCCCGCCGCGGCCGTCAGCTTCCGAACAGTTGATCTCCGGGGAAGGGGCCTGACACTCGCCGGATTGCGCGCCGCTGTTCCCCGGGCACAGCACCGGACGGTGGCAGATGCCGAGCAGACAGTCCTGGACATCATCGCTGACGTCCGCCAGCGCGGCTTTGCGGCCCTCAGCGACCTTGCGCAGCGGTTCGACGGCGTCGACCAGGAGCACCCGCTCGTACCGGCCGAAGCTTTGGCCCGCGCGCTGGATGAGCTGGATCCGGCCGTCCGTAGGGCGCTTGAAGAGTCCATCAGCCGAGCACGGCGTTTCGCTGACGGGCAGCGTCCCCGGAATATCGACGTCGAACTTGGCGACGGTGCCCTGGTGAGCCAGAACTGGGTGCCTGTTGCGCGGGTCGGACTTTACGTCCCCGGCGGCCTGGCCGTCTACCCGTCGTCGGTGATCATGAACGTGGTTCCCGCGCTGGCTGCGGGAGTGGAGTCCATCGCCCTCGCGTCGCCCCCACAGAAGGATTTCGGCGGCCTGCCGCACCCAACCATCCTGGCGGCGGCCGCCCTGCTGGGCATCGACGAAGTGTACGCAATCGGCGGTGCCCAGGCCGTCGCTGCCTTCGCGTATGGGGTGGACGCCACGGACGCAGGCCGGGCGCTGGAGCCCGTCGACGTGGTCACAGGGCCCGGAAACATTTTTGTGGCAACGGCGAAGCGCCTGGTCAAGGGTGTTGTAGGAATCGATTCCGAGGCCGGCACCACGGAAATCGCCATCCTGGCGGACTCCTCCGCGCAGCCTGCCTTGGTGGCCGCGGACCTGATCAGCCAAGCCGAACACGATCCCAAGGCCGCTTCCGTGCTGGTCACGGATTCCGAGGAGCTTGCCGCGGCTGTGCGGCGGGAACTGGACCGGCAGGCGGCAGCCACCAAGCACTCACAGCGTGTTTATGAGGCACTGTCCGGTCCCCAGTCGGGCGTTGTCCTGGTGGAGGACCTGGAGCAGGGCATCGCGGCATGTGACGCGTACGCGGCTGAACACCTGGAAATCATGACCGTGGACGCGGCCGCCGTGGCTGCCCGGATACGGAACGCCGGCGCCATCTTCGTGGGCGACTACAGTCCCGTCAGCCTGGGGGACTATTGCGCGGGATCCAACCACGTGCTGCCCACCAGCGGAACGGCGGCGTTTTCGTCGGGCCTGAATGTCACCACCTTCCTGCGCGCCATCCAGGTGATCAACTACAGCAGGACCGCACTGCAGGAGGTCAGCGGGCACATCGTCAGCCTGTCCGGCGCTGAGGACCTTCCGGCCCACGGCGAAGCCGTGACGGTTCGGTTCGAGCAGGCCCGCTGACTGCACCGGCATTATCGCTTTCAGGCACTACATGTGGTAATTACAAGCTTGTGATTACGCTACATGTAGTCGTAGACTGGTAGCTGAAGATCGGTCCACATGGCCCGCCCTGGGAACGGGCAGGGCCAACCGGCTTGGGAGAAAGCGAGAGAGGGACGCCATGTACTGTCCGTTCTGCCGCAATCCGGACTCCCGGGTAGTGGACAGCCGCATGGCTGACGATGGCTCCGCCATCAGGCGCCGCAGGCAGTGCCCTGAGTGCGGCCGCAGGTTTACCACTGTCGAAACCACCAGCCTCTCCGTGATCAAGCGCTCGGGCGTCGGCGAGCCCTTCAGCCGGAGCAAGGTCATCAACGGCGTACGGAAAGCGTGCCAGGGACGCCCTGTCAGTGAGGACGATCTTGCCCTTCTGGCGCAGGAAGTCGAGGAGCAGATCCGGGCCTCGGGTGCCGCCGAAATTGACGCCCACGAGGTAGGCCTGGCCATCCTGGGTCCTTTACAGAAGCTCGACCAGGTAGCCTACCTCCGCTTCGCCAGCGTCTATCAGGCTTTCGAATCACTCGACGACTTCGAGACGGCCATTTCACTTCTCCGCCATGAGTCGGAAGAGGGAACCAAGGACGTTGCCGAAAAAAGCTCGAAGAGCTCGGAGAAGAGCCCCCTCTAGTCTCCGGTGGTGGCAGCGGAGGGGAAGCCGCAGCCACCACCGGCACCAGGCTATTGCGCGCCGGTGCCACGGCTGGCGCCGGTGACGATCATGACACCGGCGGCGCCACCGGTACGAACATCCAACGGTTACTTGGTGAGCTTGTGCTTGATGGCGATTTCGATGGCCGCACCAACAATGCCTGCTTCATTCTTCAGCTTGGCCGGAACGATGGGCGTGCGGAGCTTCAGGTTCGGCAGGTACTCGTCGGCCCGCTTGGAGATGCCGCCGCCCACGATGAACAGCTCGGGGGAGAAGAGGAACTCCACGTGGGAGAAGTAGCGCTGCAGCAGCACGCTGTATTCGTCCCAGCTCAGGCCGTCCCGCTCACGCGCCACCGCCGAGGCCTTGCTTTCGGCGTCAAAGCCGTCGATTTCAAGGTGGCCGAGCTCCGCGTTGGGAACAAGCCTGCCGTCGAAGATGAAGGCAGAGCCTATCCCCGTACCGAGCGTGATCACCAGGACAGTTCCGTCCACTCCCGCACCGGCGCCGTAGCGGGCCTCCGCGAGTCCGGCGGCGTCGGCGTCGTTAATGACCTCCACCGGCCGGCCCAGCCGCAGGGTGAGGAGGGCATCGATGTCGGTGTTGAGCCAGCTCTTGTCCACGTTGGCCGCCGAGTGGACCACCCCGTGCTGGATGATGCCGGGGAACGTGACGCCAACGGGCGAACCGGCCTCCGGAGCCTCCGGGCGGGCGGAGAGCTCCGCCACTACTTTCGCCACCACTTCCGCAACGGCCTCCGGAGTGGCTGGCTGCGGGGTGGGCACGCGGAACCGTTCACCCAGGAGCTTGCCCTTTTTCAGGTCGACAATGCCGCCCTTGATTCCCGTGCCGCCGATGTCGATGCCGATCAGCGGGGCGTTCTTGTGCGACTTCTCGTCCTTCTTGGCCAATGTGGTTCCGTTCGTGGCAGTGGGCGGGCAGGGGTAGGTCGGCCGGACGGCTGACCGCGTTCAGGGCTTGATCAGGGCAGGGTCAGGATCTCGGCGCCGGTCTCGGTCACCAGCAGCGTATGTTCGAACTGGGCAGACCGCTTGCGGTCGCGGGTGACAACTGTCCAGTCGTCAGGCCACATGTCCCATTCCACGGTGCCGAGGGTCAGCATGGGCTCAATGGTGAAGACCATGCCTGCCTCGATCACCGTGTTGTAGGCCGGGGCCGCATCGTAGTGCGGGATGATCAGGCCGGTATGGAAGGCTTCGCCGACGCCGTGGCCGGTGAAGTCCCGCACCACACCGTAGCCGAACCGTTTGGCATAGGACTGGATGGCGCGGCCGATGACGTTGATTTCACGGCCCGGCGCCACAGCCTTGATGGCCCGGTTAAGCGACTCCTGCGTGCGTTCCACCAGCAGGCGCGATTCCTCGTCGACGTCGCCTGCCAGGAACGTGTAGTTGGTGTCGCCATGCACACCGTTGATGAAGGCGGTGATGTCGATATTGAGGATGTCGCCGTCCTGGACCACGGTGGTATCAGGTATGCCGTGGCAGATGACTTCATTCAAGGAGGAACAGAGGGACTTCGGGAATCCCCGGTAACCGAGAGTGGACGGGTACGCCTTGTGGTCCAGGAGGAATTCGTGGCCTACCTTATCCAGCTGGTCGGTGGTGACGCCTGGTTTGATGTGCTTCCCCACCTCAACGATGGCCTGGGCCGCGATCTTGCTGGCGATTCGGATCTTTTCGATGGTTTCGGCGGACTTGACCTCGGAGCCGGTGAACTTGGCCGGGCCGGGCTTGCCTACGTACTCGGGACGCGGGATGGATGCCGGAACGGGGCGCTGCGGGCTGACGGTTCCCTGGGTGAGGGTGCCGGTGGGTGCAGTCGAGGCTAGGGAAGGCATAGATTGATCATATAAGGCACCGCAGAACGCCATGTAACTGGGGGCCGCAACCGGGTCCGCGTAGGGGTTTACGTTACGTGGACCACGCAGCGGCGCCCCGCAGCCGGAACCTACCGTCGGAACGAGGAACAACGATGACTGAGTACTGGTACAACGTGAACACCCACGAAGTGGAAGAGGACGCCCTCTCGGACTGGAGCCAGCTGATAGGCCCGTACAAGACACGGGAAGAGGCCGAGCACGCCCTGGAGAAGGTGCGGGCCCGCAACGAAGCCTGGGAAAAGGGCGACGACGACGAGTGAAGCCGGTGCTGCTGGCGCCGTCGGCGGTCGAATCCTCCGCCTGCCTCCAGGAGCTGGAGGCACGGAACTAGAAGGAGTGCTCCGGTCCGGGGAACTGGCCTGACCGGACGTCGTCGCCGTAGGCCCTCGCAGCATCGTTGAGCGTGGTGCGGAGGTCCGCGTACTGCTTGACGAACTTCGCCATCCGGCCGCCCCGCAGGCCGGCCATGTCCTGCCAGACCAGCACCTGCCCGGTGGTGGCGTTGCCCGCGCCGATGCCGACGGTGGGAACACTGACGGCCGCATCAACGGCAGCGGCGGTGTCCGCGGGAACCATTTCCATCAACACGCAGAACGCCCCGGCCTCGGCCAGCGCCACGGCGTCGTCGATCAGCCGCTGCGCATCATCGCCGCGGCCCTGCACCCGGTAACCGCCGAGTACGTGCTCGCTCTGCGGGGTGAAGCCGATGTGTGCCATGACGGGAATGCCGGCCTGGACCATGGCCCGGACCGTCTCGGCGTAGAACTTGCCGCCTTCGATCTTGACGGCATGCACCAGCCCCTCTTTGAGGAAGCGGACACCGGTGGCGACTCCCTGCTGCGCTGACACCTCGTAGCTGCCGAAGGGCAGGTCGGCCACCACCAGGGCGCGTTTGGTGGATCGCGCCACAGCCCGGCACAGCGGGAGGAGTTCATCCACCGTGACCGGCAGGCTGGTTTCGTTGGCAAAAACGTTGTTGGACGCTGAATCACCCACCAGAAGCACCTCAATGCCTGCCTGGTCAAAGATCTCCGCGGTGTACTGCTCATACGCGGTCAGCATCGCAAAACGCGTACCGTCCAGCTTGGCCTGCTGGAGGTGGTGGATGCGGACCCTGGGTGCCGGCTTGGCGGCGGATTCCGACGGCGCCGGCTGCACCTGCGCAGATCCGTTTCCGTAGGGTGCGGGTACTTCAGCGGACGCGCGTGAGTCAGAGCTATTGCTTGAGGCCATGGCAAGAGCGTAATGCGGTACTCGCCGTCCTAGCTACCGCCGACCGGCGCCCTACGGGTGATTCCCGTCATATTCCGGGACCGGCACGGTGCCGTTCCGGCACCGGCGTTCAGCCTTGTGGGCGCTGTTCCGGTATTAACGCTATGTTACGAGGAGCGCCGGCTCCCGCATCGGCGCCGATTGCTTAGTAAGGTGATTGTGAACTGCTTCCGGCTTCCCCCTCTGCGGACCCGGAGTGTGAACGTTTGACCGGAGAAGAGGCCATCATGGACCGCCAGCAAGAGTTTGTCCTGCGCACAATCGAAGAGCGCGACGTACGGTTCGTACGTTTGTGGTTCACCGACGTCGTGGGTTCGCTCAAGTCGGTGGCACTTGCCCCGGCCGAGGTCGAGGGTGCCTTCGAGGAAGGCCTGGGCTTTGACGGGTCCTCTATTGAAGGACTGGCCCGGGTCTTCGAATCCGACATGCTGGCCCAGCCGGACCCCTCAACCTTCCAGATCCTGCCATGGCGAGGTGAGACGGAGCAGACCTCCCGGATGTTCTGCGACATCCTGACCCCTGACGGCGAACCGTCCGCGGCCGACCCCCGGAACGTCCTCAAGCGCAATTTGGCCAAGGCCGCCGACATGGGCTTCACGTGCTACACGCATCCGGAAATCGAATTCTACCTGCTCAAGTCCCAGGAACCGGGCCCTGACGGCTCGCCGATTCCCGTGGACGAGGGCGGCTACTTTGACCATGTGCCCGGCGGCGTAGCGCAGGACTTCCGCCGCACTGCGGTGACCATGCTGGAGTCCGTGGGCATTTCGGTGGAGTTCAGCCACCATGAAGCAGGTCCGGGCCAGAACGAGATCGACCTCCGCTATGCGGATGCCCTGCAGACCGCGGACAACATCATGACGTTCCGCACAGTCATCAAGGAAGTCGCCCTGCAGCAAGGCACCTATGCAACCTTTATGCCCAAGCCCTTTACGGCTCACCCGGGCTCCGGCATGCACACGCACTTCTCGCTGTTCGAGGGCGACACCAACGCGTTCTATGAGGCAGGCACGGAGTTCCAGCTGTCCAAGACGGCCCGGCAGTTCATCGCCGGCATCCTCAAGCACGCTCCTGAGTTCACGGCTGTGACCAACCAGTTCGTTAATTCCTACAAGCGGCTCTGGGGCGGCGGGGAAGCACCTAGCTACCTGAGCTGGGGTCACAACAACCGGTCGGCGTTGGTCCGCGTACCGCTGTACAAGCCCGGCAAGGGCCAGTCAGCGCGCATCGAATACCGTGGCATCGATTCCGCTGCCAACCCGTACCTCGCCTACGCAGTGCTGCTGGGTGCAGGCCTGAAGGGGATCGAAGAGGGTTACGAGCTGCCGGCAGCTGCCGAGGACGACGTCTGGTCATTGAGCTCCGCCGAACGCCGCGCCATGGGACACGACCCCCTGCCGGCAAGCCTCCACGATGCCATCCGCTCGATGGAGGAATCCGAGCTCTTGCCGCAAATCCTCGGGGAACAGGTCTTCGAGCACTTCCTGCGCAACAAGCGCGCCGAATGGCAGGACTACCGGCTCCAGGTGACGCCCTACGAACTGCAGCGCAACCTCGGCATCCTCTAGGCGGCGGGCGTGAGCCTCGCCCGGCGCCTCATCTCTGCCGGCTTCAGCGACCTTGAGAAGGGCGAGCGGTTTTTGGCTGCCCGTGAGCTGGACGGCCTGGACCAGGATAGGCTGTTCGCTGGCCTGCAGATGGCGGCTAACCCGGACACTGCCCTCCAATCACTTGTGCGGCTGATCGAAAAGCATCCGGCTCTGCGGGAGCTGGCAGCAGCGGATCCTGAGACCAGCGAGCCGCTCTACCGTGTGCTGGGTGCGTCCGAGGCGCTGGGGGAGTTCCTGATCCGGCACCCGGAGCACCTCGATGCCTTCGACGTCAGGCCGAGTCCGGAACCACTTCAGGCGGATCCGGAACAGCTCCGGGCTGCACTCCTGAAATCCGTCCGGGCCGATCCCAGGTCAGCCAGGCCGGTTGCCGGGCTATCCGGAAGCGAAGCCTATGCGGCGCTGCGGACGGCGTACCGGCGCGGAGTGGTGGACCTTGCGGTCAAGGACCTGTGCGCCGCTGATCCGCTGGACTTCATGCCGGCCGTCGGGGCCGAACTGGCAGACCTGGCCGGCGCTGCCATCGAGGCAGCCCTCGCGGTTTCACGTGCAGAGGCTGGTGAGCAGTTCGGTGCGGCAGATGTGGCGGACGTGGGCCTGGCGGTCATCGGGATGGGCAAATGCGGAGCGCGCGAACTCAACTATATTTCCGACGTCGACGTCATTTACGTGATCGAGACCGATGAGCTGGACGACGCGCGTGCCAGTACCATCGGCACGGCGCTGGCCAGCGGAATCTCCCGGGCTATCTCGTCCATTGCACGGGAACCCGGGCTGTGGGAAGTGGACGCCAACCTGCGGCCGGAAGGCAAATCGGGCCCGCTGGTGCGCACGCTCCCCTCCCATGAAAGCTACTATGCGCGCTGGGCCGAGACTTGGGAGTTCCAGGCGCTGCTGAAGGCGCGGACCATCGCCGGGGACACCGGGCTCGGCCAGCGCTACGAGAAGGCGGTGTCGCCGCTGATCTGGAACTCCGCCGGCAGGGAAGGGTTCGTCGAATCGGTACAGGCGATGCGCCGGCGGGTCACCGAACATATCCCGGTGGCCGAGGAACAACGGCAGATCAAACTCGGCCGCGGGGGACTCCGTGATGTTGAGTTCACCGTCCAGCTGCTCCAGCTCGTGCATGGGAAATCCGACGAATCGCTTCGCTGCCGGGATACCACCTCGGCCATCGCCGCGCTGTCGGCACGAGGCTATATCGGCCGGTCCGATGCTGCTGGATTTGACCATGCCTACCGCTACCTGCGGCTGCTGGAGCACCGGATCCAGCTGTTCCAGCTCCGCCGGACGCACCTCATGCCCGTCAACGAACCAGCCTTGCGCGCCCTCGCCAAGGCCGTACTGGGACCGTTCTCCAACGAGCGCCCCCACCCCGACGCTCTGCTGGCCGCCTGGCACAAGACCAAGCGGTCCGTGCGCGAACTGCACGAACGCATTTTCTACCGGCCGCTGCTGAACACCGCGGCCAAACTCAGCACCGAGGACGCAAGGCTGACACCGGAAGCCGCCCAGGGCCGCCTGGCCGCGCTCGGCTACGGCGACCCGCAAGGCGCCATGCGCCACATCGAGGCGCTCACCGCCGGTGTCAGCAGGCGGGCTGCCCTGCAGCGGCAACTGCTGCCCATTTTGCTTGACTGGCTCGCCGAGGGCGTTGATCCCGACGCCGGCCTGCTCGCCTTCCGTCGGGTCAGCGAGACCCTCGGCACAACACACTGGTACCTCGGCATGCTCCGGGACTCCAAGGCGGCAGCCGAGCGGCTCTGCCACGTCCTGGCCAACTCGCGGTTGATCTCGGATCTCCTGGAAGTTTCGCCGGAATCGGTGGCGTGGCTGGGACATGACAAGGAACTTGCCCCGCTGAGCTTCGAGGCGCAGTGGCAGGAGATCACCGCCAAGATGTCGCGCCACGCGGATCCGGAGAGTGCCATGCGGCTCATCCGCCTCATCCGCAGGAGGGAGATCCTGAGGATTGCCATCGCGGATTCGGCCGGACTGCTGGGCCAGGACAAGGTGGGTGCCGCGCTGGCAGACACTGACAGGGCGGCCGTGCTGGGCGCCCTCCGTGTGGCCGAGGGCATCGTCTCGGCCAAGGGACCGCTGAAAACTGCCGTGCTGGTGGTGGCCATGGGCCGCCAGGGCGGTCGTGAGATCGGGTATGGCTCGGACGCCGACGTGATGTACGTCCACCGGGCGCTGCCGGGTTACACCGAGGAGGAGGCACAGGCACAGGCATCCCGGATCGTGGCCAAGGTGTCCAACCTGCTCACCCAGCCGCTCAAGCCTGCCATCATGGCCGAGCGCGTCCTCCAGGTTGATGCCGACCTGCGGCCGGAAGGGAAGAGCGGGGCGATGGTCCGCTCCCTGGATTCCTTCGCGGAGTACTATCGCCGCTGGTCCCTCATCTGGGAAGCGCAGGCGCTGCTGCGGGCGCGGCCGATGGCCGGCGACGATGAGCTCGCCCGGGACTTCACAGAGCTCATCGACCCGATCCGCTACCCGGAGTCGATTTCGGAGCAGGACGTACGCGAAATCCGGCGGGTCAAGGCACGGGTGGAAGCTGAGCGGCTGCCCCGCGGAGCCGATCCCGCCCGCCACTTGAAGCTGGGCCGTGGGGGACTGAGCGACGTCGAGTGGCTGGTGCAGCTGCTCCAGCTCCAGAATGCAGGCAAGCACCCTGCGCTGCGGACCACGTCAACCGTGGAGGCGCTTGACGCAGCGGCCTCGCTGGACCTCATCGCCAAGGACGATGCCCAGCTGCTTGCAGACGCCTGGCGGCTGGCCAGCAGGATCAGGTCAGCCAATGTCATCTGGAGCGGCAAGGCTTCGGACCTGCTGCCGTCCTCCCGGCGGGACCTTGAAGCTGTTGCGCGCTGGTGCGGCTACGAACCGGGCAACGCTGCCGCGCTGGAAGAGGACTACCTCCGGCTCAGCCGGCGTGCCCGCGCCGTTTTTGAGAAGGTCTTCTACGGTCACTAGCCTCTTGCGGTGGCAGTCCATTCGGGGGCTGCTGACAGCTGCTGCCGCCCGATGCTAGGTTGAGCCCATGGCTACGCAAATCTACCTGAACCTTCCCGTCAAAGACCTCAAGAGGTCCGTCGACTTTTTCACCGCGCTCGGCTTCTCCTTCAACCCCGACTACACCGATGAGAACGCCACCTGCATGATCATCAACGAGAACGCCTTTGTCATGCTCCTCGTTGAGGGCTTCTTCAAAACCTTCACGTCCAAGGACGTTGCAGATGCGGCCGGCTCCACGGAGGCCATCATGGCCTTTTCGGTTGACAGCAGGGAAGCCGTGGACGAAACAGTCGGGAAGGCCCTGGCCGCCGGGGGTACACCGTCCCAGGAAGTCCAGGACTACGGCTTTATGTACAACCACAGCTTCCAGGACCCGGACGGCCACCTCTGGGAGGTCATGTGGATGGATCCTGCAGGTCCGCCCGCCGACAGCACCGCTACCGGCGAGAGCAAGAGCGCGCAGCCCTGAGCGGCGTGCTTGAATCTGTCTGGCTGATTTCCCTTCAGGACCTTGATGATGATGCACGCGCCATCCACCTGGGAGCTGTCGCGGGCCTTGAACTCGCCCCGGGACAACACGATTTTGTGGGCGACCCATTGCGCATGGTGCTGGCGGGCCTGGCCGAGGATTCACGCCGGCCCTATGTCATCGAGGCGGACGGGGATGCCGTCGGTGTCCTGACACTGCAGGCAGGTGCGGCGCGGCTGGCAGGCTGGCCCGACGACGACTCGGCGTGGCTGCTGAGGGGCTTCCTCATCGACAGACGGCAGCAGGGCCGGGGCCTGGGTCCGCTCGCAGCCGCCGCCGCTGTGGAAGCTGCTGCGAAACTCACGGCGAGGCAGGGAAGCGGTGAGGCCGGCGTCGTCCTTTCAGTCAACGAGCGGAATTCGGCAGGACTTTCCGCCTACCGCAGCGCCGGGTTTGTGGACCACGGACCATACCTGGGTGGTAGTTCCGGGCCGCAGCGGACGATGTACCGGAGCTTTGCAGGATAACTGCGAGGAATCCGTTGTCAAAAGGGCATTGCCTGGCGCTCCACATTGACCGATCATGTGGATTGGCAGTGTTCTTCAAACCTTGTTGGGGCAAGGCTTGATCAGTCTTCGTCTCGGGGGGCACTTGTCAGGGGGCTGGTTCCTGGTCTCAGCACGTCTGGAGCCAGCCTCCACCTTTTGGTCACAGCAGAGCCGGACGCAAAAGGGTCCGCAGTGGCTGCCGTTGCTGGCAGCCGCTGCGGACCCTTTGTGGACTAAAGCAGGTTCAGCCCGGGGTGATGCTAGACGCCGTAGTAGAGCTCGAACTAAACAACGCTGATTGGCAGTTGCTGGACGGCCTTGGGATCCGCTAGAGTTCGGGGTTTTCATGGTTGGTTGTTATGGCCCGAAATGGGCCTCTTGCGGACCTCTTGCGGACTTTCTGCGGACTGTAGCGTTAGGTGAGGTGGCTCCGCAGCGGAGGAAGACAGGAACGATTGGTTCTTTGTCATCCTGCTGATGCTAGTGAGCCCGCGCCCGACATCGGAAATTGTCCACCACGTCAGGCAGACTTGTTGGGTGCATATCTTCATAGATGATTCGGGCGACGGCGGATTCAAGTTCGATTCCGGATCAAGCAGCCACCTGATTATGGCTGCCTGCGTATTCCGCGACCCCCTGGAGATCGAGCGACTCAGCGCCAGCATGAAGAACTGCGCGGCCCACAACGGCATCCGTACGGAGTTCAAATACGCGAAGACCAAGGATCGAGCTAAGGACTGCTTCTTCGATTGCACGGCTGACATCAGATACCACATACGGGCGATCAGCATCGATAAGGCCCGGATCTACAGCGGCAAGCTGCGGGGAAGTCCAAGTGCTCTCAAGAGCTACGCCATACGACAGCTGCTGTCTAAGGGGTTCGGCACTATCCACGATGCGAAAGTCATCATCGACGGACAGGACACGAAAGCATTCGGCATCGACGACCACGCCTATTTGATGGACATGGCAAACCGCGGCCGGCCAGGTACTCTCACGAAGGTGGCATGGGCGGACTCGAGACAGAACGTCGGGATTCAGCTAGCCGACATGGTGGCCGGGGCCATCAACAGAGGTGTGAGGACACATAAGCCTGCCGACCCGGGTCACCTGCAGTTGCTCCGACCACGGACTTATCAGCCGAATGGAACGCTCTGGCACTTTAAATAAAAAGGCGACCCGTCGTCCTATCTTCGGGTAGAAGCACGCACACCATACGGAGACTATTCGGACGACGGGTCTCGGTGATTCAATTCTTGCATACCGCTATACACACATCAACCCGAGTTATCCACAGATTGCCCACAGCTTATCCACAATGCGGGGCGGCTGACTGCATCGTCAAATACCACGGAAGGCCGTGATGAATCGCCCGCGGGCTGCACGTAGTCTTCTCGGCTGACATCGCTCCAGATGTGCCCCTCAAGTTTGTTGATCAAGTCCAAGGCTGTCTTCCGAATTTCTTCCGGGCAGTGCAACTCGACTTCCGTCAGGTGAGCCCTGGCGGCCGCATCAGAGGGATTGTACCCATTATCAATGGGCATGACTCCATGTTGCTCCTCGTATGCTAGCGCGCCGGCAAGCTCGCTTTCGATGCTTGCTAGGAGTTCTTGGCAGCGCTTCCTGTTCTCGGAACGGGCCGCCGCCCTGTCCCCGAGTTTGAGCTTCACACGTTCAGAAACTACGTTCATACCTCCGGTGGCCAGGATGCCTGCTACCACTCCGCCGATGGCCCATATTTGTTCAGTCATTGCGCCATTGTGCCTTACGCCCCGGTAACCAATGACTGTGGGGGCCCGCTAGGCTTCGTGGGATGAACGACTCGGAAGTTTTCTGGCAGGCTGTTGCCGCCTCAGTCGGGCAGCACACCATGCTGAATTTACGCGAAGGGGTCCGCCTCGGGTTCGGCCACCCACTCGTCGCCTTTGTCCCGGTATTCGCGAATCCACTCCACTAGGCGCCTGACATCATCCTCGTGAAGCATGATGCGCTTTCCCACTCGCGAGTAGATACCGGAGGCGCGGCAGTAGCCACGGAGCGTGGACTTGCTGACGCCCACCTCGGGTGCGACTTCTTCCGGGGTCCGGAACAATGCTTTGACCTGCGGAGTGGCTGCGAGTTCCCGGGGTGGCCCGGGGAACGGCCGGGGGTTATCGTCTGGGAAGTCGCTAAGAGGCTGGAGTCCGCCTCTTGGTTCGGTGGGGAGTGACCGCAGCCAGTTAAGAAGTTCCTCGGCGAGGATGACCGGCTTGGTGTTTGCGTAACGGGCGATAAGGTCGTGCCGCCGTATGGCGATGCGAAGCGTGCTCGTGCTGTAGCCGGTTGCTCCCGCCGCCTCTTCAAGGCTGTAAGCGAGCTTGGACTTTTCGATGGGCGTCGGATCCACATTCATTCCGCCCGATACTAGGCCAAGGAGTGTGAGCACTGGTACGTATGCTCGACGGATGGACGATGCACCAATGCTGACAACTGCAGATCTTGCCGCGAGGCTCAATGTCTCCACCGAGATGGTCTACCGTATGTGCCGGACCCATCGGTGGCCGCACGCCAGGATCGGGCGACTTTACCGCTTCACGGAAGAGCACTACCAAGCCATAATCGCAACTCCAGAGCCTCCCGCACCCTGGACCAAGGAACGGAGGGACAACATCGCAAGGATGCTCCGGAAGCTCAGTGAATGACGATAGGGCACGCCTTCAGTGCGCACCCCCTGCTAGAAGTTCCATCTCGTACGGGGAATTTGCTATCGGCGCCAGGATGTCATCCAGCATCTTGCCTACCGCTTCTGCATCTATCTTCACCACGACCCAGACAGTACTGTCTGGGTACGACAACTTGGGGGAATCATGCAAAATGCCATTGGCGCGGTCGCGCTTGCAGCTATCCTGCTGACCGGGTGCAGCAGTGCGGGAACGCAGCCAGTCTCGGCCTCATCCCCGGCGCCATCTCCGGCGGCGACTACTAGCCAGACCCCCAGTACGCCAGCAGCCAGCAAGGCTGACTACGCAAAAGTTGCGCTCAAAGTCCAGACGGGCGTTGATGAGTACGTCAGTGACTGGAAAAAGAACACCTGCTCGAGCGGCTCGGTCGCTCAAGGTGATCCATTGTGCTTCACCATCGCCATGAGGGCAGAATCTGTGGCCAACATCGTAGGCATAAGCCTGAAGGGCGCGCAGCAGCCCAAGTCGCCAAGCTATCTCGGCACGCCCCCAGATGACCTGACAAAGATTCTCGGAACAACGGTGACCGCTTCGGACGAGGCAGTGAGCGCTGCGAAGGAATGGCGTGCTGCCAACTGCCCGACCGAGTACGCCTGCCAGAATAAGACGCGTGATGTTGGATATGGCGATGACTGACCTGAAGTCCGAGCTAGAGGCGTGGCAGCTGTATCTGAAGTAGTAACGGCCGAACCAAAAGTCCCTGGCCGCGCTTCCCGAAGTCCGTCGGCTGGAGCGGTGTCAGCGCTTGGGGGCCTCGGTGGGGAGGGATTCAAGCCATTCCTGCAATTCGGTGACCAGGATTACCGGCTTCGAGTTTGCATACCGGGCGGTCATGTCGCTATTGCGGAGTGCCCGCCGGATCGTGTCCGTGCTGTAGCCGGATGCCTCTGCGGCCTCGTCTATGGTGTACGCCAGCTTCTGAATAGTCATTCCGTCGACCGTAGACTGCCGGCTTGAAGCAGCATCCTCGGTAAGCTCAGCCCATGGATGACTCTCCTCTTCTTACGGCCGCGGATCTTGCTGCCGAGCTCCATGTGAACGTCGAAACCGTCTACAAGATGTGCAAATCCGGAAAATGGCCACACAGCCGGATCGGCCGGCTCTACCGCTTCACTGAAGATCATTACCAGGCCATCATCGGACCTACGGCGGCTCCCGATCGAAGGCGACGCACGCAGCGTGAGAACATTGCCCGACTGCTCCGGTCAACCTCTCAGGACTCGCTGTGAATTGCGGGTTATCTGGTGGGCGGTTCTGCGGGAAGGTCGTTTAGCCACTCATCAAGGTCTGCGTGTCGGATAACACCCTTGGTATTGGCGTAACGGGCGAGAAGGTTTCCGTCATAGACGGCCTGCTTCAATGTGCGGACTGAGTAGCCGCTCTGCTCCGCGGCTTCTTCGAATGTGTAGGCGAGTTTCTGTATCGTCATGCGGCTGATGCTATCGCTCTGAGCGTGACGGGCGCCATGATCGAGATTGTCTCGAGTCGGGCTCTCGGCTCCCTACCAACGGGATCGAAGATTAAGATCGGCTACTCCAGCTCGGGAGTATGATTCGATTTGAATCCAAGCGGTCCGACTGTAAGTCAGCAGCTTTTACTTGCCCTGCCGCTTAGTGGAAACTCTTGGGGGATAGCTATGGCCGCTAGACAAGTAAGCCGACCGCTGCGTTTTGTAGCGTCCATGTTCCTGCTATTGCTGTTTCTGGTGGGCGGCCACGTCATGCCCGCTCAGGCTACTACGGACACGACCGGCCCGGTGGTGGTCAGCTCGGCAATTACACCGACGACCGCGGATGTCTCTACTGGTGCCGGAGTCTTCACGATCAATCTGGAACTAACCGATGAAACAGGCGTTGACGCGCCATTGCTCCGGCTGATTCACTACCCCTCAGGCCAATACCAACTCCAACGACTGGCGCTCAGTACGGGCACGATCCAGCAGGGAGTGTGGGCGGGCACTATATCTGTCCCTCACGGCGCGGCCGCCGGCGATTGGACGCTTGAGACCGTGGGCCTAGCAGACACCCTTGGCAACAAGACGGGCGGGTTTGTAAAAATCGAGACCGTCGCCGTAGTGTCGCCTGCAGCGGACGGAGTAGGCCCGGTACTCCTCAGCAGTTATCTTTCACCTACCTCATTGGACGTCAGCGCCGGTCCGGCAACAGTAAACGTGAGCCTGCGAATCACAGATGACACGGGGGTTGCGGCGCCGCTTCTTCGGTTGATCCACTACCAGTCAGGCCAATACCAACTGCAGCGGCTTGTCCTTGGCTCGGGGACGATTCAGAGTGGCGTCTGGAAGGGATCCATAACCCTGCCGAAAGGGGCGGCAGCGGGAAAATGGGCACTTGAGACCGTGGGCCTAGAAGACACCCTTGGCAACAAGACGGGGGAATTCGTCCAGTTTCGGACTGTCGGAGTTATCTCCGCCGCCTCCGACAGCACGGGGCCGGCCATTCTCAGCAGCTACCTCTCACCCACCACTTTGAACGTGGCGGCAGCCGCTGCCACCGTTAACGTGAGCGTCCGCATCACCGACGACACCGGCGTGGATGCACCCCTACTGCGGCTGATTCACTATCCTTCGGGTCAGTACCGGCTCCAGCGACTTACACTCGGCTCGGGCACCATCCAAGGTGGCGTCTGGAAGGGTTCCATAACACTGCCCCAGGGCGCGGCCGCCGGTAAATGGTCCCTTGAAACCGTCGGTCTGGCCGACACTCTCGGGAACAAAACAGGCGAGTTTGTGCAGTTCAGGTCGGTCAGCGTGGTGTCGGCTGTCGCCGGGTGACGAGCGCTAATGACTACCTGCCCAACGGGGCATGTCGATTTAGTGGATGCACTGCCCGTGTCCTAATCGAGTTGCTCCCCGGCCCACTCATCCTCGGTCACATTGTGGACCTGCTCGGACTTGTCCCAGCGGCAGTGATACTCGCCGCAGCGGACCCACTCGTGGAGGACGTGGGTGTGCGTGCGACGGCGCGGCCGTAGACGACACGGACCTTCACCAGCGGCCGGGGGTCGAGCATGGTCACACGGCCGCCGGGTGCGCGTGCCAGGGCGCCACGGATGGCGCCGCCACGGCGCATAGACTCCAGATCCTCCACACCACCAATGGTAGTAACAATCGTGTTGGCGATGGTTGATCATCTGAAGATGACCCAAAATCTGCCTGTTATCTGACAGCCTCAGCGCATGACAAAACACTATCGCTCCATCATCAACATCACCGGCCTTGACGACATCGACATCGCCAGGTCCTTCGCACTTGGCGGGGTGCAGGACCTCGCAGAACAGGACGGCATCATCCTCAGTGAAGACGACGTCATAGGCCGGACCACCCTCGGCAGGTACGAGAAGGAAGGAAAGACCTACCTCCAAGCCATCCTCACCACCGACTAGCACCAACATGACGAAAAGCGCCCGCCCACCGAAGTGGACGGGCGCTAAGGTGGAGCGGTGAAACTCATCGGTATGATCCGCTCCAAAGAAACAAAGACCATCGAGGTCGAAGTAAGCTCCCTCAACGAGGGCCGGGCCCAGCTCGACGCCATGATTCCCGAAGGCTGGGAACTGCAGCACATCAGGACCGAGAAGTAGCCCCGTGACAGACGAGGTGCGACGCCGCTTCCTGACGGTGGAGCAGGTCGCCGAGGAACTCAACGTCGGGCTTCCCCTCGTCCGCAGCCTACTGAAGACAGGCGAGCTCCGAGGGATACAGGTCGGCGGCAGGGGCCTGTGGAGGATTGCGACGACGGATCTTGAGGACTACATCAGCCAGGCGTACCGCAGCACGGCCGAGAAGATCGCGGCCGGCGAAATACCCGATGAGGATCCAGAGTCCTAGGCCGACTTAGCAAGGTTTGGTGGTAGTTCGACCTTGTGAGGCTCCAGTTCGGGACGGGCCCTGATGTACCTAAGTGAGTTGCGGAAGGCATTGCCTGACCATGCCACGTCCGCTGAGACCTCCACCACCATAGGCTGAACCAAGGTCAGTGCGACAGGCCCCTTTTCCTTGCTGAATCTGTCCAGCATCCCTTGGCTGATTTCCTCCGGCCACGGATGAGCGCCAGCCGGCGGCATCAGGTAGCGGGCCAACTCACGGCCAACCTTCGCCGACAGGACAGAAGACCGCCCAACGATCCGCAGCTTCCCACCAACGGGGAGTCCAGCGATGATAACGGTCGGCTGACTCCGGCTGCCGATCACCGCGCCGCACACGACGTCGAGAACGTCGCGGTGCTTGACCTTGAGCCATTGCCGCTGGCCACCTTCATACGTCTGCACCGCGCCCTTGATGACGAGGCCCTCGATTCCTGCAGCCGGCATCTCATCAAACCAGGTCATGGCAAGATCGCGGTCCATTGTGGCAGGGGAGAGTGACAGCGGAGTCCGCCAACCCTCGGCCAGCGCCTCGAGCAGCTCGCGCCTACCAACAAGCGGCACCCCGCGGGTGTCGTGTCCGGCTGATGCCAACAGGTCGAAAGCAGCGAATGCTGCTGGCCAGTCCCTGGAGAGGGCAGTGAGCTTCGCTTTCGAGGTGGTCATGCGCTGCTGCAGCGCCTCAAAGTCCAAACGATCCTTGGACCAGATGACAGCTTCGCCGTCCACTACAAACCCGGGAGGGATCTGCTCGACCGCGGCAGCCACCAGATCCGGGAAGTAGCGAGACAGGTTCTTGCCCTGCCGCGACCACAAGGACACTTCGCCCTTCCCAACAAACACGGCCAGACGAAAGCCGTCCCACTTGGGTTCGTAGAGACAGCCGCCAGGTAACGCTCCGGCCGCCGGGATCTGGTCCACCGCCCTTGCCAGCGCCAGAGACAACGGAGGCCACAAGCCCTTCGGCAGACCATCCATGCTGGAAGTCTAAGTCCAGACGTACGGAAAAGGCCTCCGCCCTCAATGGGAACGTCAGGGGCACATGGGGGAAGTTAGCCACCGACGGCGTCGGCACGCCTCATCCCCTCCAACACGTCAACCCACCATGTCTAAGGTCTACCGAGCGGGCTGATTGAACATGACTTTGTGTGTCGAGGTTACAGTGTTTGTACAGGAACGCAGCGGGTAGCTCTCAGCCAGCAGGGGTACACCTTAGACATGGTTTACGAGGAACACAGGTGCCAGTGCTGCGGGGAGCTGACTGAGACATTATTTTGTGACGACTGCGAACGACATGAGGATGACGTGCTGATTGACGCGGGGGTGGCTTTCGCAGAAGCTGCACGGTAGCACTGACGCGAGAAAGAGTCCGCACGACTTGCCAGAAACAGAAGACCCCACCAGATACCGCGTACACGGAAAGAACTTCATCCGGCGCAGGCGCATGATCCACCCGAAGGATCGGATGTATGTCCCGCTGGTTCCGGGGTACATGACCTGGACTGTCGGCTTGCTCCTGTTTGCTTTGGTCGCAGTGATCACAATCGTCCTCACGTGGTGGGATCCGAGTCCCCTTTACGAGGTTGTTGGTAGTAGCAAGTGAGTTGACCATCTGAGTCGAGTGACGTTCCGGTTTTGTAGAGCTGGCGCAGAGGTCAAGCACAGTTTGAGCGGTTAAGACAGTTGTATGGCCTATCAAGAGCACCGCTGCCAGTGTTGCGGGGAGATTGCGGATACGGCTTTCTGCGAGGACTGCAAGGAGCACATGAAAGCCGACGCGGAAGCTTCTGCAGCCGAGGACGTGCCGGAATCAACTACCGGCCCAAACATGGATAGGTAGTTTCATGTGACCCGCACGTTGGCGTTGGTACCAATCTGTACCGCCTCCGCGGTTTTGACAGCTCAGGCACTCGACCGAAGGTGGAACTACTCGACGCATTTCAGGCGGCGCGTCATGACCGGCTTTCACGGTTATCTTCGGCTCGGTTCCAGACTACCCAAACCCTGGCTGTGATGACCGCGGGGCAACGCGCCGGAGGGATCTCTTGGGCACTCGAACGAACGAAAGGCCCCACCCTGGTGGGGCGCTTTCGTGGGTGTTACGTCTTACGCTTCGTGCTTGCCCTTGGTGGGTGTGTTCGCCAGCGCAAGCCCGTTGGACAGGCCCAGGAGCGCGCCGCCGAGTGCGAGCCATACGCCGAGCTGTTCGACGTTCACGAGGCCGTACACGAGGCCCACAGCGCCAACTGCGACGAGTACGCCGTAGATGTAGGCGCGGGCGGCTGGGCTGGTGATGATGTGGTTCACTTGTCGCCTCCCGCCGTAAGGGTGATCTGGAACTTGCCGATAGCTTCCTTGATCGCTTCCGTGATTAGTTCGGGAGTGATCGCCGGGTTCGCAGTGGAGGCGGACAGTGCCGCCGTCAATGCCGTGATCTGCGCGTTCTGCTCAGCCACGCGCCGCTCTACGCCGTTGATGATCGTCAGCAGTGGGAACTTGTCGCCCCATGCGTTGGGGAAGGTGATCTCACTGAACATGTGGCGGGTGGCGAACTCGCGGCCCTCCGGAGTGTTGTGCCAGTGGATCCCGTCAAGCTTTTCCTGGTTAGTCGGCATTGCGATGCTCCTTACGGGAGGGGGATGGAGAGGTCGATGAAGAACTGCTCGTCAGGGGTGTGGGCGGGCGCGGTGACAGTTCCCTGTGGCGTGACGCCGCCACCGAGAGCCTGCGCCGTGTAGCGGAAGAAGAGGGCCCAGTCGAACTGTGTTCCGGGGTCTGACCGGGATATGCCGGAGTCGCCGTGTGCGCAGAAGCCGGGCACACGGGCCCTTGCCTGCGCGCCGCTGATCCGGATTAGCGGGACCGTGATGCCCTTGCCTGCCATGTGCCGGACGAACTCTGCTGCGGCTATGGCCATGTTGCGGTAGATCCGGTCGCGGCGTTCGTTCGGGATGCTGTGCCATTTACCGGCCTGCACTGCTGCACTGATGCCCACGGCCCAGTTGTTCGTCTCGGAGTCCTGCCACGCCTCGTACTCGAACGGGACCATGTCAATGATCGAATCCGAGTCAACGAGCCGATGGTAGGAGCCGTAGTCGGCGCGGTTGGCGATGAAGCGGGCGCACGTCTCGGCGGACTGGTCATCGCCATCCAGGTCCATCGCGCACTCAGCCGTGTGGATGATGCACGTCCCGGACAGTCTCGCGCCACCCCTGCGCGGGTACGTGTACTGCGGGGTGCCGGGGTTGTAGTTGAGTAGGTAGCTCATGGTCGCCTCACTTCTGTAGCGTCTCGGGCCACTTGATCGGCACGCCGCCGAGATCGTGGACCTGTCCGCGGAGTCCATAGATGTATTCGCGGTAACCGCTGAAGGTCTCTTCCACACTGGCCTTGAACGTTTCGAACTCGGAGCGCAGGGTGCCGATGTCCCTCTTGTTTGCCTCGCGCTCGGTGTCGCGTTCCCGAACGGCCCTGTCCCGTTCCTCCTGCACGTCCTGCAAGAGGGTGCTTTGGTGGGTGAAGATCTGACCGGAGCCTGTCAGGTTGTTCGCTTCCGCCTGTGACTTGCGGTTCCATTTGGCGGCGAGGATGCCACCGGCAGAGCCGAGGACCAGTGCGATTGCGGGCATCCAGTCCCGCAGAAAATCAGTCATCAGATGTCGCTTCCCCCGGTGCCACGATGATTTCCGGGTGCGACTTTCCATGGTTGAGCATCCGTGCGATCCCCGCCGCGCTCAACGCCATGCCCGCCAAGATCGCGGCGAACAGGAAAGCTGTGTTGTCGTTGCCGTTCGGGAGGACCGGGACGCGGCCGAAGTAGTCAATGTAGGACAGCGCCCAGATGGAGAGCATGGCGGTCAGCATCCCCAGCGCCCGTGAATGGTCCACCCTAAACGCCGCCGCTATCAGCATGAACCCGGCAATGAACCACAGCACACCCCAGAGCGGCAGGGGCATGATCCGGATGACGAGATCCAGCCCCGGACTAGGCGCAGTCTTCAAGACGCCGATGTAGGCGAACCCGAAGCACAGGCAGATGATGCCCTTGCCGAGCATGATGGTTCCGCGGGGCCCGTACACTTTCGGGAGCATGTCCATGGCGTTGCGCCTAACCTTGCACATCCACTTGGGGCGCAGATACTTCTTCACACGGCTAAACATGGCGTGCGCGTCCTTTAGTAGTCGGCATTGAGGACCACCAAGCTTTCCGTGGTCACGTACCCCGCGCTGGTGGCGGGTGGCTGCGCGGCGGGTGCGCCGCTGATGCGGATCCGGCAGCCGGTCACGCTCGCGTCGAACAGCGCATATGTGGGTGCGGCGACCGTGAGGCTGTTGCCGGTGCTGATTTCCTTCAGCGTCACCGACGTTGCCGATGTGGCAATGACGGGAACGGCTCGCATGGTGGCCGGGAATGTGACCGCCATGTTTTGTGTGGCCGAACCCAGCACAACGGGTGTGCCGACGCGGACTGTGTGGACGTACCTGTTCAGGAGTAGCCGTTCGACTTGGCGGCCCCGGAGTTCCAGTGAGGGCGGGGCCGCGAGGTCGTCGGGCCAGTCCACCTGAATGAATGCGATCTGGAACGCGCCCAGTGTGAGCGGTTCCAGTGTCACTTCCAGGTACTCGGTTGATGGGTCGTCTACCGTTTCCGCGTAGGTGGCGGTCACGGCGGTTGTGGAACCCAGTGTCGTCACGATGCGGGACGTTGCTCCGATGCCATAGCGAAGGGTGCCGCCATCGGGGCCGTACAGCACGACGGTTACGCGGGCTGGCTGCCGGGAGAACCTGTCGCCGCCTTCGATCCGCTGCGTCAGCTTCGCACTGTTCCCGGCGCCCAGCGTGGTGACGTTCAGGGTCAGCCCGGACTTGCCCCTCAGCCACTTGTCCTGGCCGATGTCAGCCGGGAGTGTGGTGGGCTGACCTGTGGCCGCAGCAGCCCCGCCAAGTTCCAGCTTCCAGCGCGGCACGACGTAGCCCGTTGTGGACCGTGCCGCCGTGCCAAAGTCGGTAAAGAAGAAGTCCGGGTTTATCAGGTGGTTAGTAAATCCGGGCAGCATCTAGACCTCCACGGCTTGGATTGATTCGAGGATGCCGATACCGGCGCCCGCGATGGGGATGGTCCCCTGGGTCGCGTAGTTATACGCGGACGCGGTTGACCAGATGGTGTTGAGGTTTTCGTCCAGCAGCGCGGCGCGGTCGCTGACAATGTCCGTGATCTCGCGGGCCTTCGCATAATCGGCGGGGAAGAACACTCGCTTGAAGGCCAGGAGAGTTCCCGCCCCTTGAGCGTCGTAGTAGGAGCCGTAGTGACGGTCCCCAGTGTCCCCGAGTGTGGTACCGGTCAGGCGGAAGTACCCGGCGAAGCACCGGTCGGCGTCGAACGCAGCACCAAAGGAGGTCGTCGGGGTGTCATGCGGCAAGCCCTTATAGAGGACATAAGCGGCCTTCAGTGCTTCGATGTCGTAGCCAAGATGCCATAGCGCGTCAATGCCATACTCAACCCGGTCCGTGTCCACGGTTCCGGTCCCGACCATATCCCCGGATCTGTGGAATGCGTGGTCGGCGTACTCATGGCTCGTCCCGAAAGGCCAAACGGTCGATACCCTAGTGCTCGGCGTGGATTCGACCGCAAAGTAGTCGTACCCCTGAAGGACGCCGTAGGCCATGAAGTCGCGGGCCTGGGTTGCCACTGTCTCGTAAGCGGTGACGCCCGTCTCTTCGTAGAGCTCATGGAGATATTGGGCGGCGATCAGGTTCCAAGTGGTTGATGTCGTAGTGATGATGTCTGTCCCGTCTACCCGGTCGCAGAACCCGTACCAGGTGGTGCCGCCGACTGTGCGGGTGATCGGGTTGACGCCGTACTTGGGGAACCAGTGCGCGTTAGGGTCCGCGAGGCGCAGGAGGAAGTCCCCCGCAGCCACGGCGGATGTCAGGTACTTTGAATCCTTGGTGGCCTTGTAGGCCGCTAGCATTCCGCGGGCCGCCGTCGCGGTCCCAAACGGGGAGGCGCGAGAGTCCGTGGGGGCGAGCCGGAACCCGCCGCTGATGAGCTTGTTCGGGTCATCCCACTGAAGCGCCAATAGGTTGTCCGCGAACACGCGCACGCCCTCCATCGCGTGCCGGGGACGTGACGGCATGGTGGTTGCGTACAGTGCGAGGAATTTGAGTGCCTTGCCTGCTGCGGTGGAGTTGATCGGCTCACCATCGGCGGACTGGTACTGACCAGCCCAGTCCCCGTTCGGGTACTGGGTTCCATTGAGGGGTTTCCGGAGTTGCAGTGATCGGCGCAACCCGTTGCGAAGGCGTTCCCCGCGCTCGTCCGTGACGCAGCCCGTGAGGTAGGTGTAAACGTCCTCCAACACATTCTGCTCGGAGGTGTTCGCTTTCTGCTCGACATAATCTTCGATGGGCATGGTGCCTCCTAGAGTGCGTTACGCTGCGGTGCCAGGCAGGGTGGTGGGCCAGGCTTCGCTGGTATGGAATGTGACGGAGCCTTCGAAGGCGGTGTTGATGGGCATTGAGAGGACTCGTATGGAGCCAGCAAACGGGGACACGACACGGGTTGCGTTGGTGTCCAGCGTGGAAAGGACCCCGGCGCGGATGCTCGGCGCGTCGGGCCGGAACCCTACCGGGGCGGAGTAGATCGTGACGATTCCGCCTGTGGTGGTGCTGAGTCCTTGCACGTTCACCATGACCTGGCTGCCGAGGCGCCGGATCCAGATGTTGGTGGCGGTGACCCCGGCAGGAAGGGACGCCTTCACGTCCCGCCAGCCCGTATCCCCAAAGATCAGAACGCCGGCAGCGGTGGCCCGCGTCCCAACTGTTGTGTCGATGGTGACTTTCGCCGTTTCCAACACGACGATCCGCCCGTCCTGCGTTGAGGCGTCCCAGTTTGCCGCAGAGTAGGAAGCCCCGGACGTGAACGCCACCTTCGCGGAAACGATGTCACCGTTAGGGGCTATGACCCGCTGCCCCAGGGTGTAGGCGGTGGTCGCCTTCCATGCAGGGATGAACGTCGCGTCGGCGTAGGCTTTGGCTTCGGCAAGTGCAGCGCTGTCCGCCGCAGCCCACGCCGCACGGCTACTGCCCCGGATGAGTACCTCAGCGGTTTTGGCCTGTCCAAGGCTGTTCAGGTGGACACCGTCGCCGGAGTCGTAGAGCGCGTCCAACGAGCCGTTAGCGCCCGTCACAACCGACGCGACATCATAGGTGGCAAGTGCTCCGTTAGGCAGCGTGTCGAGCCATGTGTTATATGCCAGGCGCTTCGTCTTGATGTCCGCCGCCTCCGCGGCACGCGGTGCGATGTTGACATAGAAAATCTGGTCCGCTACCTGTGAGCGGATGACCTTCGCCACGTCCGTGTTGCGGGTCTGGAGATCCGCAAGGGTCGCCGTGCTGTAGACATCGTTGGAGCCGACGTTGAAGTAAAGCCGGTCCATCCTGCCGTAGACACGAGCCTTGCCCCACTTCCAATCCGACGAGTCATCCCATGAAGTCATGGCCGACCCGGAGTGCGCCAGCAGGACGGGGATGGCACCTTCGGCGTAGGCGTGACGCCAGCCGAACGCATCCCACACCGGGTGAGTGGTGCCTACACCCGCCGCAGTTGAAGATCCGAGGTAGCCGTAGACAGGGGTGTCCTCCGGGGTCAGCAGAGTCAGGTAGACATCCAGCGGCATCGTCGCAGACCACGTCATGGGCGAGGCGTCCGTGTAGGAAGCCGCACCGGGGACAACGCCGATATAGGCGCCGCCGTTGCCCACATGCGTTTCCTGGCCCTCCGGGGTGGTGTACCCGTAAGAGATCAGGTACTCGGTATGCGCCTCAATCTGGATATTCTTCGTGCCGATTGCCCAGCGGTAGGAGCCGTCCGTCAGTGTCGTGCGGGCCGGAAGCCCGAGGTCGGTGGGGGTCTCCGCGAAGTCGTTGGTATAGACACCTGCGGCGTCCTTCGCCCGCTTGCCAAAGTAGACGCCGACGAACGTAATGTCGCCCGCGTAGTTCGTCGATGTCTGGTCGTTGTAGTTGCGGAAGTACAGGCGGAAGCCGTCAGCGCCTGCCGCGATCTTGAACGGAGCCCGGACATGGCGGGCCGGTGCAACCTCCTTGAGTCCGCTATTACCGGGCAAGGAAACCTGGTAGAGAACCGTCTTCGTGTCGTGGTCGGTGCGCCGGAACTCGCCCCATGACGCGCCGCCGGATTCCGTGCCGCGTGAGAACACGCGGGGCTCAACGTCCGTACCCGAGACGCGCTGGATCGTGGAGTTGCCCACATCTAGAACTTCTACGGCGCCGTATGGGCTGATAGGTGAGCCTATTGCTGCTGCCACCGTCGAGTTCAGGAACTCATAAAGACCAGGGGTGGTTAGGTCGTTCAGATGCACGTCACCATCGAGGACTCCCCGGTACCATTTGGCAGCAGCCTCGGCGGCCTCCGCAGCGGCGTCGGCGTGGTCCTTGGCCGCGCCCTCAGCCCTGACACCCTCCGCAGTAATGGCACTGTTCGCCGCCGTGGAAATGGCGTTGAGATCCTGCCGCAGACCGTCGTCAGTCGCCGCGATCTTGTCCGTCGTCTCCAGGATCGGCAGGCTGTGCGGGGTGGTAAAGGTCGTCATGGTGTGGCCCCTTCCAGCGGGTCAGAATTGAACGTCGAATAAGTGGCCGTGTCCGGGAACAGGAGCCGCCACTGCTCATAGGTGAGGGTGTCCGCGTGGGCCGCCTCGAACTCGCCGTAGGTGGTGAACGTCGTGGCAGCGGTGATGATGCGGACCCCCAAGGACTGCATATAGGGTCCGTCCGCGCCGTTCTTCACGGACACGATCAACGCGGTCAAGGTGATGCCGAGGA
Source organism: Arthrobacter pascens (assembly GCF_030815585.1). Taxonomy (NCBI): domain Bacteria; kingdom Bacillati; phylum Actinomycetota; class Actinomycetes; order Micrococcales; family Micrococcaceae; genus Arthrobacter; species Arthrobacter pascens. The sequence goes on along the minus strand of NZ_JAUSWY010000001.1, from coordinate 2,632,385 downwards.
GCTCCGGGGAGCTGATCGTGATGACATCGCCCAGTTGCCGGCGCGGGTCATATCCCACCCGCATCCCGGTAATTACCGGGGCGGGTTCGTTCACTTCGGCGGCAAGGGAGTCAATAATCCGTTGCACAAAGATTGTGTCCGCTTCCTTAGACACCCACGGCCCGCAATCATGCGCGAGGACGGGCGCATAAGCTGGCCCGGCAATGGCCGCGTCGAGCGTCTGCTTAGCCCAATCCGTTTTCCCGAACCAGCGGAGAAGCGGGAATGCTTCCTTGAACCAGCGCGGCCAGATCGTGGTGGACGTGGACGGGTAGCGGAGTTCCAGCTTCTTCCCAGTAGGGAGCGCCCCGGCAGTGTGCACCAGCTTGTAGGTGTTGACGTTGATCTGCTCAAAGGTCGAGGTCAGGTAGGAGGAGCCTGCCTCTTCGGTGGTTTCGCCAGCCAGTACCGCGCCCGTCACTGAACCGTGGCCGCTGTTCGACGGGGCCGACGCGCCCGGCTCGCCCAGGATTAGATAGTCCTGCGACAGGCCTACCCAGTCCGTGCCGGATGGTGGGCTGATGAACTCAGACTTGACCTGCCCGGATTCCAGCGTCTCCGTGTTCCCCTGATAGCCAAGTATGTTGTCCCAGCGCGAACAGCTGATTGTGGGGAGGTCATAGGAGCCCTCCACCTTGGACCGCACACCCAGCAGGGATGATGACCACGACAGGGAACGGAGATCGTCCACATCCGTCAGGGTTTGCACGCTGGCCTGCGCCTTGAGCCCCACCGAGGGAGCCCACTGAAACACGCCAGCCTCATCAATCCACATGCCCGTCAGCGTGGCCTTGCTGATCTGCTCCAAAACGTCGCGGCAGGTCGTCGGCTCGATTGTCGGCCCGGCATCCATCAACCCAAGGTGAGAAAGGTTCTCCATCCGGTAGCGGGCGGTCGGGGTGTAGTTGGTGTAGAGGTTTTCCGTGGATGTGGATGTATGCACGGCATGGAAGCCGGCGGCCCGTGAGTCCACGTCCGCGCTGATCGTGATACGCTCCATCACCGCCGCCGTGGGATCCGCAACCGAGCCTGTAGCCGTAGCTGCCGTATTGGTCCGCAGCGTCCACACGCCAGCCTTCACCAGCAAGGACACCCGAGTAGCAGCGCCCATCACGAGGGAACAAATCTGCACGCCATTCAGCCTGGCGATGGCCGTCCGCGAACCAGCGACGGCCAACTCCACATAATCCGTCGCACCGTAGTACGCCTTCATTGTGGTATTGCCGCTATGGTCCGCGCCCACCGTCATAGAGAACCGGACAGGCTCCGTCATGGGGTACGCGAGATGCGGGGAATATGTGTTCAGCACATCCGCCATCGAGACGCCAGAAGGGCCGTTGTAGGTGGAGCACCACGGCGTGGCCCCGGCGTCCGGGCCGCCAAGGACGCCAGCCGTCATAACCCCAACCTCGGGCCACATCGACGACTGCGCCGGGACGGACACGATGGTCCGGTTCTCCGCGGGCGGCGTGGCATAGAAGCCAGCCGCCCGCAACGCAGCGTCAGCGTAGTACAGGTGCTTGAGTCCCACAGCCCGGTAGTCCGCTGCTGCCCTAACCCTTGGCGGCATGATCCGCATCAACGGCTCATGAGAGAAGCGGGCATTCAACTTGTCATAGTCATCAATGATGGACGACTGCGGCAGACCGAACACGTCACCCGAAGTTTCGTCAACCGCGCCCGTGAACTGCTGCCAGTACGTGACGCCGTCGCCAGCCCAAATCTCCACCCGGTCACCAGTCTTCGGCAACCAGCCAGACGACTCATTCCACGGATTCACGGCCGTAGTCGACACGTCCGGGGCTTCATTCCACACGACACTGCCGGTTGCCTGCTTGATCCCGGACACCGCCGCTACCTGCTCGGGAAGATCGCCCACAAGGTCACGATCAACCGACCAGGACTTATGGTCCCGGACAACGCCGTTCACCAGTATGTAAGACGTAAACGCCGAGACATCCGAACTAACCAAGGAACCCGGCAGCATACGTTACCCCACTTCGGTGATTGTGAATGATGCGTCTGCGTACCGCCCGTAACCGGGCGTGCGGAGAGCTAGGACAACCTGCCGGTCAAGCCCGGAAACAACCGCCTTGAGGCAGCCCTGACCGTCAGACCAGTCGAACAGAGTGTCAGTCCACGTCATTGCCGGGCGTGCGGCCTGCGCCGTATTGATCGCCTGGACGTGGGCCTGTACCGCATTGGCTGGCGGGGTTGCCGTGACGGTGCAGCGCGTGGCCACACCAGCGACACCCTGCGCGGTTCCGGTACTGAAGGAGATGAACGCCCCGGCAGCGTCAACCCACCGGATCCGCACCGCAGCGTTGACACCTACCAGATAGGCGGACACCGTCACGGGCTGGCCGGGCAGGGCTGGAACCAGATCATTCCCGAAATAGAACGGCGTGGCCGGGGTGGCGTTCGTGAACGACCGCCCCGCCCAACCGTCCGCGCCCAGATTTAGCGGGCCCGTAGCAGTGACGCCGCCCGTGTAGAGCGTTGACGGATCACAAGACGCCTGAGCGGGGGTCAGGAGGTTCGTGACCGGGGCATCCGCGGACACCCAGATAAACGGGCCATAACCCCACTCACCGCCCGCAAAAGCAGCCAACGCCCCAACATCCCGAGGTGTCGCCGTAACCACGCCCACGGACCACTGACGACGCCGCAACGGCCGCGACACCTGAGCCTTCACCTTCCCGCCGAGAGTCCGCTCAAACGTGAACGGATCGTCAGCCGGGATCGACTGAGACGCCGGGCACTTCAACTCGATAAGCCGTCCGGGCGTGCCAAGATAAACGCTCACGGCGCCCTCGCTCTCTAGTTGCGGTTCATGTTGCGTTGCACTTCATTGACCGCCTGCGCGAACTCACGAGACCCGAGCTTTAGGACGCTCTGAACAGTGATATGCATGTCTGCCTTCGTGGCGTAGGCCTGCGCGGCGTGATCCCGGCCAGCGCGACCGCCACCCACATAGCCAGGCAGTTTCGGGAATGTGCCTGCGTTGATTGCGGCCAGTTCGCGGTTGTAGCGGTTGGACGAGGGGCCGTTGATGATCCACTCGTCTTTGTCCACGCGGGCTAGTGGGACACCGGCCGATGAGATCCCAAGGAACCCGTCAGTAGTGTCAGTGCCCGGCCCGTTAGATGGGAGTTTCCCGCCGCCCGAATAGCCGCGGACGCGTCCGCCAGTCGCGTGGTTGGACGGATCCAATGCCGCCATGCCAGGGTCATTCGCGTAACCACCGCCCCGCACCTGAGTCTCCAGGATGCGGATCTTGTGCTCGACCGTCGTTATGTTGACATGAACATTCTTGGGGATGTTATTGATCGCCCCGGTGGTCTGTTCCGCCATGCGCTTGGCTTCGTCAGCCATCCACGTGTTGATGTCAACGTTGTCTGGAACACCCAGCACATGACGTGCCAGATTGATGGCGTCATCACCGACGATGCCCATACCAGCCGCGGCGGTAAGTAGGGACTGATACGTGGTCCCTAGGTTCGCCTGCAACTCACCCTGCCCGACGCCGTCCTTGGCTTTAGCCTCAATCTCCGCCATACCCGTATTGGTGATGGTCTGGAACTGAGAGTTGAGTATTCGGCCGGCCTCAGTAGTTAGGTCAAAGTCGGTCTTAGCTGCATTGAGCGCCCCGCCAAGGTTGTACTGCTCAGCAGCCAGGGCCTTAGCCGCCTCAGCACCCATGCCTTCGGCAATGAGTTGATCCTCAATCGCCTTCGTGGCAGCCTCGACAGCACCCTTCGTGCCATCAATAGCCGCCTGATGGGCAGCGGTCGCTTCCCGTGCGCTCATCGTGATCAGCCCAGCAGCGAACAGCGCCTCGGTGAACTTGGCAAGATCGGCAACCGTGCCGTCAGCAGCCACGCCGATGTCCTCTAGAGCCTTCTCAACCTCCGCCGCCTGCTCCGCCGCAACTTCAGACGCTTTACCGGCGCCTTCAATCGAAGTGGCCGCACCGTCCGTAGCCTCGGTGCCTTTCAGCATGGCCTCGGTCAACGCCTCCTGAGAAACCTGCGTCTCACCATTCGCGGTCATGCTGGAAAGGATGGCGTCCTTGTATGCAGGGAAAAGCTCAATGAGCTCGCCTATGGGCTTCTTCTGCTTCTCGGCAGCCTCGGCCGCGACGCGAAAACCTGCCGCCGCGTCTTTCATATTCCCACTGGTCGCCATGGACGCAATCGCTTTATCCAGATTGCCGATAGCATCCTTAGCGACATTGATTCCAGACGTGGCGCCATTTCCAGACACGCTCGACCAGAAGTCGTTCATGTTGTCGTTGACCTGCGGGTTGAAGACTCGCTTCATTGCAGATTCAAGATCATTGACTGCGGTAAAGCTTGAGTTGCCAGGCTTAGTGACGCCATTGAATGCGGCATCAAGGGCGTCACGGGCCTTATCGCCATTAGTGGCAATGCCTGACAGTGCGTTGTTGAAATCTTCGACACTTGTCTTTGACCGGTCATTGTCGGTAGCGGTAGCCGCAAGAGTTGCAGCCGTCGCCAGCGCTGCATAGGCAGCCGCCGCAACACCAGCCACCGCCCCCGCCTTACCAACAGCGCTACGTGCCCTACTGCCGGCTGGTGCGAGCTTGTCAAACGCCTGCACCGAATCGAGGATCTTAGGCGTCAAGGTCAGGAACGCGCCGGCACCCAGTGCCGCAATGCCGACGACACCGCCAAGCACTGTCAGGACGCCCTTGACGGGCCCCGGGAGGTTGCCGAACGCCTGCGCCAGACCCGCAACAGACTCCGCCACGCCAGCAATGATCGGAAGCAGGACAGCGCCCGCATCTATCGCGGCATCCTTGATGTTATTCCAAGCAATTTTAACCTTGGACTCGGTCGTCTCGTACCGCTTCGCCGCCTCCGCAGCGAGCGCGGAGTTTGACTGCCAAGCAGAATCGCCTAGCTGCAGCGAATCAGCCAGCAGGTCGCCGGCGCCGGCGAGGCGAAGGATCACGCCTGTTTCTTCAGTGCCCTTGATCCCAAGGTCAGACATCGTCTGGATGACATCTCCGCCAGATGCCTTGACTCGGCCAAGGCCCTTGACCATCGAATCGACAGCGCGGACAGGGTCGGTCTCAAAGGCGGTAGCGAACTCCTTGGACGAAACCCCGGCAACCTTCGCCAGGTTGTCCAGACCTTCGCCACCCTCCTTCACGTCGCCATACATGCGCTGCATGACGCGGGAGATAACGCCGCCGCCAAGCTGCGCCTCGATACCCACTGAAGCCATAGCGTTCGACAGAGCCAGCACGTCAGACTCAGACGCGCCAACCAGCTTCGCCGCGCCAGCAATCCGCTTAGCCATGTCCAGGATCTCGGCCTCAGTGGACGCGCCTGCGTTACCAAGAGCCACGAGGGTGGCGCCGAAGCGCTCCACACCCTTAGACCCGTCGCGCTCCATAGTGCCCATGACGTTGGAAATCTGGGCGATGGACGTTGCGGCTTCTTCAGCGGTTAGGTTAGTCGTCTCGCCAAGGTCAACCATCGTCTTTGTGAAGCCGACGACATCTTCACGCTTCACGCCAAGCTGACCCGCGGCCTCAGCCACGCCTGCGATCTCCTCATGCGTGGCCGGGAGCGTCTTCGCCAGCCCGCGGAGGGATGCCTCAAGCTCGTTCATCTGTGCCGGTGACCCGTCAACCGTCTTAGTAACACCGGCCCAGGCAGATTCCCAATCCATCGCGGCCTTGCCAGCGAGCCCGAGCCCGGTAACTCCTGCGGCCCCAAATCCCAGTAGTGCCGCGCCTGAGAGTTCCCACGCCTCGCGGTTCTTGTTCGCTGACTGGACCATCTTGCCGAGATAGGTGTCCGCAGCCTTCGCAGAATCCTCTGCGCCCTTCTTGACCTTCTGAGTGGAAGCTGCCGCTTCCTCCATCGCCCGCTTGAATCCCTGGATCTCGGCGCTGAACGTCACTTTCACACGGCGATCAGCCACGGGAACCTCCACTGTTTAATTTTTCTGGGATGCCGTATGCTCACGGGCATGACACTGAAGCGCATTGCACTTATCGGGATACCGCTAGGCCTTCTGCTGGTGGTCATTGGTGCCGTTGGCTACGTGAACCAGAGCAGCGCCTACCTTCTGTTCTGGGTGGGCCTAATTGCCCTCGCTCTCGGTGTCGGGTCAGCCTTCGCTGCCGCGTGGCGCAAACGTCCTGCGGGTGACTAACTCCTCGTCAATCTCCTTGGCGTAGAACCGCTGCCCCGGTTCGGGCTTGAACTTCTCTTGCCCGGTGTGTTCCTCAACCGCAGCAGACGCGTAGCACGTGATGTCCGCAACTTCGTATAGGCCCGCGTTTGCTTCGTTGCGGCACTCAAACTTTGGCCGTCCACATGCACACATGCCCTCGACATACAGGGTGTACGCGAACTCAAGCAGCCGGTCCTTGAACTCGGACAGTGTGCCAAGATACGCGGACGGCGGGCGCTGGAAACGCTCAGCCGTTTTGAGGGCTGCTAGGACTCGCCACCATCGTCCCGTGTAGAGGGCTTCGGCAAAAAATCGGCGCTCACGGTGGGGAGTTCCGTGGATGCTTGGTGATATGCGGAGAGGATGAGGCCGAACTGTGCCGGGCCTAACTTCTTTTCCAGTCGCTTGACCTGATCGACGGTGACCTTGGGCGCGGTGATCGCATCGGACAGGACGATATACGCCAAGCCACTGGCGCCGGCGTCCGTGTTCGCCTTAGCAAACTCTCGTTTCTCTTCGTCGCCATGGCCGCTAACCCGGATCGTCAAGGCTGAGTCATGGAACTGCTGCGCGATCTTCTGATACTCGGCCCGAAGCTTACCGACGCCACCGCCCATGCTCGGGCCGTCCACGTCCTCAGTCTCGTCAGCGTTATTGATCTGCTCGCCCAGACGGTCAAGGTCAGCGATCAGGCCCGCCTTCTGGTAAACGGTCACGGCGCGCTGGGGACGTTCCGCGTCATCCAGCCAGGCGTCAAAGTCGAAATCTTGAGGGGTCTCAGTCATTGGATAGGCTCCATTTCTAGGGGTTAGGCTCGGGAAGTTGAGGATGGCGGCGCGGAGCCTAACACGCGCCGCCATCCGGTCTAACTAGGCGCCGGCTGCAACCGCAATGAAGGGGTAGCCAGTCTGCACTTCGGTCGGGATCCGGTACTTGATGAAGCCAGTTCCGTCCGTGCGCTGCGGGGTGTCCGTGGTGAACTCGGCGGCGAGGTAGATTTCATCGGTGGCAACCCAAGGAGTAGTCGCTTCCTTGTCCATCTGTCGGGCGATGGCGTAGAGGGTTGCGCCCTTGACCTTCAGAGCGGCCCAGCCAGTTTCCGCCGCGGTATCAAAGCCGCCGGCAGTGGCGAACTTCCGCCAGAGCGTGAAAGCGAGCTGGTAGTTTGACGCGCCGATAGCGTTTGCGTTTCCGCTCGCACCCAGTGCTTTCTCAGCAACCTTGTCAGAATCGACGGCGGCGAACGTGAAGTCGCTGGACAGGACATCCAATGACAGGTCAAGCCCGGCGTTCGCCTCCGTCACCGTCACCGTCTTGGTCGCCCAACCTACGGGCTTCGTGGTCATGATAGTGAACTTGGTCTTGCCGTCAGCAAGGACTTTTGCAGCCATGGTTAGGCCTCCTTTTTAGTGTCGGCCTTCGCCGGGGTGGATGATTTCGCGGGCTCAACCAACTTGAACTCGCCGGGGAAGTCTTCGAGGTAGGACTCAGGGACGGTCTGAATCTCACCGTTCTTGTTTTTGACATCGACAAACATGGCGCCTCCAGGGCATGAAAAAAGCGCCCTCGTCAGGCGCGTTGATGGGATGGGTTAGAGCTTGTGTGAGATGAGGGAGAACTCGTCAACCGCGTAGATCGGATGCCCGCCGCCGGTCAGTGTCACGTCCGTGTCCGTCTGCACATCCATGAGGACCGCCTGACGAAGCGGACTTGCGCGCCAGCCCGTAATCGTGGGCGTCTTGCGGCTCAGTGCTGCGCGGGCATTCCTTGCAATGATCAGCAGCGAGTCACCATTCAGACCGACATAGGTAGCCCGGATCCGCAGCGACAGCAAGTCGGGAACATCCCGCAACGAGTCGCCGTCAGGACCACCCGAGGACTCCTCGCCAAGATCGCCCCACAACACCACGTAGGGGTAGACGGGATCAGCCGGAACGGACCACATGTGAACCCGGACAGTGCCCGGCAGGAGGGCTTTGACCGCGTCGTAGTGTTCCTTGATCACAGCAGCCCCTCCGTCGCCTTGAACGCGTACTCGTAGAAGTTGGGGGCCTCTTCAAGCATCGCGTCTTCAGGGTTACGGACAGTGCCACCGCCGGGCTTCGATGTACCGAAATACGCGATGCCGGCGAGCGATGCAGAGCCGCCGCCACTGGGGCCGATCTCAGCCTCAATCACGCCGTCACCGCCGAAGATGTGTTCCTTGATGTCGTATGAAATCACTGCCGCCAACTGCTTGAAGTGCCGTGAGCTCCGCGCATCTTTCCGCATGATGTTCTTGGTGTTCAGCGCAGACTTGGCGACAACTCCGCGCATCTTCGGAACCATCAACGCAGGGATGGCACGGAAGGCCCGAGCCAGTCCGTCGAGTTCGGAAGTGTCCGCGCTCATGACGTAATCTCCTTGACGGGGATCCGGTACGCGGTGTCGTAGGTGTCCGGCGTGAACCCATCCACCCGATAGACCTTGCCGACCGTGAACGAATTCAGCAGTGACGTGAGGATTTCAACCTCGTGCCCGTCCAGGATCTCGGCAGCGTTCGCCGGGATGTGAACCTGCCTGGAGACGACGGTGAACGTCGCGCCGCCAGCCTCGGGGGATGACACTGCCGAGTCCTTCGACTGGACCTTGCACTTGCCCTCGTAGACCGTTGTGCGGGGCGTGGTTACGTTACCCGTGTCAGGGTCGGTTACTGGGGTGCCGACTGAGGTTATGCGGCACGTGTCCACCATTAGGGCCTCGGCTTCACGGCGGCCAGCAAGGACCGCGTCAGCCGCGCTCATGGCGCCCCGTAAGGCGTGATGGTGAACGCGTCACCGGATGAGCCGGGGAGCAGCAAGCTCCACTCCTCATCCGTCAGGCCCAAGAGCCCGGCGCTATTGGACGAGTCCGCAGTCTTGGTCGTCGAGTAGTCGTCAATCGCTACCGTCGTAGTCCGCAAACCTTCAGGGTTGTGAAGTTTGCGGATCACAGCGGCGGCGATGACGCGCAGGACCGTCGCGGCAGTTGGGCGACCTGCCACGATCAGGTCAAGCAGGTTCGGGATCCGCTCGTCGATCTCAGACTCAAGGTCATTAATCCACGCGCCAACCTGAGCCGCCTCACTTGCGGTGAGGGTGCGGCCATAGCGGACCTCAACGTCACTTACGGTTGCGTAAGCCATGACCGCGCCCCTTACTTACGTCGCCGGGTAGTTGCAGGCTTCTCCGGGGTCGCCTTGACCGGCTCGACCTTTGCGTCAGCATCGGTCCAGCCTTGGGAGAGGTAGGACGCTGCAAGGTCACCCTCACAGCGCACCACCGTCCCCGCTACCGGGTGGATCAGCCGGGACAACTTACGGGGTAGCGTTCGTGTACTCGACGAATGCGGCCGTGTCGTTGACGAGCCAGCCGTATTCTGCTTCAGCCAGGATGGCAACGAGGTTGTTCTCGAACAGTGAAACGAGTTCGCCGTTGATCGTGACGGTTGCCTCAGTGGAGACCTTGTAGGAGATGCCACCTACGGCGCCCCATGCGGTCTGTGACCAGTCGCCACCGAAGCCGATGACGGAGCCGGTAGCGTTGTAGACGCCCTCACCGATGAACGCCGAGCGGCCCAGAAGGCGGCCCTGACGGAACGGTGCAGCGTTGTCCACGAGCGGCGAGTCGATGTAGATCGGGCGTCCGCCAGCGTCAACAGCGCCGTTCAGGAGCGGCTCGAAGCGGTCGTCAAGGGCGAAGCCGGAAAGGCGCTTGCCGTCGTCAACCAGAAGCTTCAGACCGGCGTTGATGTCACCGTGGATGCCACCGGCAGCCTGGAGGGTGGTGCCCAGCTCGATGGTCTTCGTGGTCTGGGCCACGAAGGTCGAGAATGGGGTTGCGGTGCCGTGAAGTGCGGCGGCATCGAACGCGGTTGCGAACGCGTCGCCGACCTGGTTGCGGACGATGTTCATGTAGTTGCCCGGGTTGGCACGAACCACTTCAGCAGAAACCACCGAGATGACGGCGAGCTTCTTAGGGTCCATGTTCTTCAGTGCCAGCGCACCCTTAGAGGCGGGCTTCTGCGCACCTTCAGCGACCCAGCCGGCGGTCAGTTTGCCGGTAACGACGGGGATGGACTGGCCGGCAGCGCCAAGCTGGATCTGCGGGGCGAGCTGCTGGACAGCGGATGAGCGTGCGGCGCGTTCAAAGATCGCGGCGGACTGCTCACGGTTGAGGAAGCCGGAAAAGTCCGACGTGGTTGTTGCGGCGGTGATCGCCATGACGTGCTCCTAAAAAGTTAGTTGATGCCGAGTTTCGACTTGAGATCCGCAAGCAGCGGATCTCCGTTCAGCGCGTGATCCGGAACCTTCGCACCCTGGGAGGGGTCTGGCTTCGGGGTGCCGGGAGTGTTCAACCGGGCCATCAGAAGGTCAGCCTTCGCGGCTACTGCTTCCTCTGTGTCACCAGTCAGGAACTCGATGAGATCCGCGGGTACGCCCTTATGGAGGGCTACCGATGCGCGGATGTTCTCTTTGCGGAGCGCTGCAAGTTCGGCGGCGGATTCCTCGGCGGCCTGCTTGGTGCGCTCCAGTTCGGAGAGGTTGGCATCCTCGAAGCCCTTGAGCTTCGCGGACAATTCGGCGAGGTTGCGTTCGGCTACCTTGCGAGCTTCGCGCTCTGCCTGGATTGCCTTCTTGCCACCGTCCCCGAGTTCCTGGGATTCGACCACTGGAGATTCGGCGGGTGCCTCGGCCTCAGCGGCTGGTGTGGTTGTGTCTTCCGACATGGTTTGTCCTCCGTCGCGGTGGAAAAACCCCCGAGCGTCGCGCATGGGGGGAGAATTGGGGCTCGGCCTAGTAGCCGAGGATGTGTTTGCGGTATTCGCGTTCGACGCGTGCCGCAACTTCGGGCGTGACCTTCGCGGCCTTCGCATTTGTGAATGGGTTGCGGCCATTGCGTACTGCATCCCAGTTCGCTTGCGCGTCATAGATGCGGCGCTCAGCGGCGGTCATAGTCGCCCGGCTAAGCGGATCGCGGACGCCAGTGCGGCGGGCTTCCTCGACGGCGTTACGGACGCCTACGCGAGTTCCGCCGCGGCCTAGTGCGCCGAAGCCCTCAGCCTGTCCGCGGAGGACGCCTGTGGGGTTCTGGCCGCCGGGAAGGATGTATCCGTACCGCTCAAGCTCCGCGAGCGTGTCAGCGCGACTCAGACCCTTGCCGTAGATGGCTTCCGGGGTGAGTCTTGGACCGTTGCGGCCGAAATTCCCGTGACGAGTGGTGCCTTCGGTAGTGACCAGCCCGCCCGGCTTGACGCCGCGGTTCGCGTTGACCACCTGGAAGATGTCGGAACCGTCCCGGATGGCTTGCGCTTCCGCCTTGCCGTAGGTGCGGTCCTGCTCGGCAGCAGACAGGCCCTTGAAGTACTCGTAAGGGTCGTGGATCAGGCCCTCAGTCTCAGCGGCAGCAGTTGCCGTGGTCTGGACGTGGACGCAATCGCACTTGGGGTGGCGGTTGAAGCCGTTGTTCCAGCGGTAGAAACGGCCAGCGAGGATCGAGCAGCGCGAGCATGACGGCGGGTTGAGCATCCGCACGTAGCCGACATTCTTACGCGTCGCCGTATCGACGCCAGCGGCAGCGCGGCCCGAATCGGCAACCGTCGTCTGCGTCACCATCTCCAGGAACCTGCCGCCCTTACGGACTGCGGTGGGTACGTCCATGCCGCCGGCAATCAGGCCCTTCGTGTGAGGGACTGCCGTGTAGAGCAAGCCTTGGAGTGAGCGCCCATCGGACGCGAACCCGGCGAACGCCTCGGGGTTCACGAAGTGCTGCGGGGCCTCATAGAGACCCTGCGCCGCAAGCGTGGCCGCGCCATAAGACGCGCCCTGCACCGCGCCAGACTCCTGCACCAGCGAGACAGCGCCGACCAACCCTGGGAGCATTGACTGCCAGGATCCCGAGAGATCGCCAGAGTCAACACCAGCCCATGCGCGACGTGCCGCCAGCACTGCCACGGCCCGCAATCGCTGCATCCGCTTGTAGTGCTCGACGGTCGGCGCGGGAATCATTAGACCACCTCTTCAACGTCCTTTTCCAAGGAAGTCAGCGCTAGCCGGGACTGATTCACGAAGTAGTCGCGCTCACGAGCCTTACGGGCCTCGGACCACTGCAACTCATCCCAGACGCCTTCGCGTGAGATGACACCATTGCCAGCCGCGTACAGCTTCGACAGGGCATCAGCCTTCTGTGAGAATGTCGGGGTGCCGGCGTCGAACCATTCAGTTTTGATCTGGTTGGCAGCGGGCCAGACGCCAGTGCGGAGCCGCTCAGCAATGCCCTGAACCCAAGCCCAGCCATCGCCAAGCCCAGCCGCTTTGCCTTCGACGTTCATAATCAGGCGGGTTTCATCGGCGCGGATCGCACCCTCAGCCGCCGGGTTCACCGAAGTCTGACCAAAGTAGCGAGTAGGGAGGCCGGTAACCGAAGATGCGTCGTTGGCAAGGTGGTTGACCGTGCCCCAGAAGTTATCCAGGCTCGCGCCGTCGAACTGTCCGACCTTGGCGTCCTTGTTCCCATTGGCCCAGATCGCGCCCATATAGGACTCCCAGACGGGAATCGGCTTGCCTGTACCGTCCACGAAATCGCCCTTGGACATGCCCACAACCCACCGCTTAGGAATAGCGATGGACTCGGCGGCGACCTGCATGTTTGTCAGGGCCCGCGCTGCTGCGTCAACCAGCGGGATAACGTCCCGCATCTCCGACACGCCATCCCATTTACCGGCGCGACGGCGGTTGATGAACATCACGATAGGCACGCGGCCCAAGTTATGGTTGTCGCGGTCATACTCATCCCATTTGCCGGCGGACTTCGCCAGCCAGACGGTGGAGTTGGGCTGGTAGAGGGTCGCTAGGTTCGGCTCCGGGTCGTTCTCGGTGCCGCCGTAGAGCCTCAGCGCGGCTTCGATGCGGCGGGTACGCGGGTCAACCCTGACGGTCAGTTCGCGGGGCGATTCCACGCTAATCAGCGGGTGCGCTGCGTCGTCGGCGTTGGAGCCGACACACACGAATCCACGGCCGTAAATCAGCGTGTCCTTATGCAGTAGGCCCGACTCTGAATCGAGGTTGTTTGCATCCCAGTGCTCGCGGAGGATCTTCGACGCGCTCACGTCGCCGGGAAGGACGAACTCCTTGAGGCGAAGGCGCTGCTCGACGGAGTCAACCGTTACGCGGTTCCAGTTCAGGACCGTTTCAAAGCGGCGCAGCTCGGGCGGAACGGCGATGCCAAGGTGCTCAAGGCGCTGCGTGCCCTCGTAGTACTTGTCGTTCAGGTCATCCTTGGGGCTGAGTTCATCAGACTGCCGGCGCAACACCTCAACAAGTCCCAGCTCTTCGTTGGAGACGGCCATCTATTGCCCCCTAACGGAACACGAACATGCGGTTATCGGTCTCGATGCCATCCCAGCCGGATTCGCGGGCGTCCGCGGCGGCAGTGTAGGCGAGGATCTTCGCCATGACAGCGTCGATCTTCTGATGATTGGCGGGCTTACCTAGGACGTACTGCTGATTGAACTTGCCGAGCTTCTTCGCGTTCGCAGCGTGAGTGGTTGCAATCGGGCAGCCATCATGACGGAGACGCTTCTGCGCGAGGTCGATCTCGAAACGCTTGATCTCGGGGTACATGCGGGAGACCTTGTTGGTCGGCCACTCGAAGACGTGATTGTCGCCGTACTTGACGGACCACTCGCCAATTTCCGAATACCAGTCGTGAGGGTCGCAATAGAACCGCTCCACCTTGTACCGCTGGAAGAGTTCATCGACGGCGACGTGGACCTGATCGCGTGGGATGGATCCGTTTTCCTCCGCTGGATTCCAGACAGTCGGCCGCGAATCCGGGCCATAGCGCGGTGTGAAGCTGAAGCCGTCGATAGTCTCGGCCTGAATTGCGGTCCAGTCGTCATTCTCGGAACCGTCGAAGCCAAGGCAGATCGGCGTTCCGGGCTCAGGATTCGGCAGCCACAACATTTCCGGCATAAGCGGCATCCCACAAACCATCCTTCAGCCAGGAACCAAGGCCATGCACGATCCGGTTGCCGTAGAACCGCTCAGCCTGCGCAGGGTCCGTCTCCATCAGCTCCGCAGCCTCAGCCTCGATAGCATCCAGATCGACCCAAGGTGAGCCCTCGTAGACGTACCTATGGATGCGACGGCGGTGCTCTTTGTTCTTGTAGGACAGATCAGCCGGCGGCTTGCGATAGAAGCGGTAGATGTCAGTCGATTTAGACTCGGAAGTCTGTTGTGCTGTGGAGTTCTCGGACGGATCCCAAGGGTTCGTCCACTCAATCGAGCGGCCACCCATACCGGCGAGACCGCGGCGCATCGTCTGAGCCACACGGACCATCTTGTTTTGCACCGTGTAGATGCCGGACTCGTCAAAGTTCGCAAAGTTGATCGGGTTACCCAAGCGCGACATGGCCGACGACGTGACAGCTTCGATCTTGCCGTTATTTGGCAACCGAACGAACTGCTCACCCGTCTTCATGATCGAATCCAGGGCACCACCGCGGACCATTGCCTGCAACGGCCGGTAGACGTTGTCCACCTGCTCCTCAGAGGTCGCCACAAGCTGAATCAGCGACGTATTCCGGGGGATTCCCATCGCGTCGCCGGGCTCATACTCGAAAGAGAAATCACAGTCGCAACCGTGCGCATGGCAAGAATAGACCTCGCCGCCCTCAGCCCAACCGCCAAAAACGACAGGGCCCGCAGCTTCAAGCAACGTCACGGCAGCCGCAAGAGGCCCCTTACCCGTCTTCTGCGGCGCAACCACCTGGGAGCGGCGGTATTGGAACGCAGGAGCCAGCACGGGACGCTCAGGAACCCACCTAGCCGCACGCTTCACCCGGTAATGATTGGCGATGATCTGCAATTGCCAGTCGGATGGGATGAACGGGGCGCCCTTATCGAAACCATCGGGAACCGAGCAGTGAGATTCGATCCAGTCAGCACCGAGGAAGCCTAGAGTCTGCCCTGCCGGAAAGTTGATGCTGAAATCATTCGTCATTCCCCACAACCTTTAGCCGGGCACGAGACGAGGACTTCCGCTTCGCCGCCGGCTCAGCTTTGGTAGCATCGCCAGCCGGCAACTGCCAACGGAGACGATTCAAGCCCGCCGTAGACAGGCCCAAGAGTTCCTGGTGCTGCTTGACCAGTGTGCGGACGGCGGAAGATGCGTCGGGAGCCTCAGCCTCGGCAAGATAGCGGGCATAGAGCGCGACCTCATCCTCAAGCCCGAGCCGCAACCACTCGGAGGCCTGCGGGCGAGTCCAGAGACGGGCCCAGATGGTCATCTCCCGGTCGCCGTTCTCCAGGTTCTCGGACAAGGGCCACTCGGGCGCCTTGCCATCGAACGAAACAAGCAACGTCCAGGATGCGGAATCGCCGGTACGTTCACGGCGCAAAGCATTCGGATCAGCCACACGGCCGGCATTCCCACGAGCACCACCAGAGGTCATTGGGATCACCGCCGATCAGCAGTTGAGAACGGTTTTCAAAAGGGTTTTGATTCTGGAAAACTACCGAGCGACCTCACCGGCGGTCTGGATTCCCAGGGGCCTTGGGTGCCCCCGGGTGGGGGTCTAGGGCCTCGTGAGGTCGCCTTGGGCATGTGCCTTACGACCACCTGCGGAGTCGTTACAGAGGGCGTGAGACGGACCTAAGTAGGAGCCTCGATCGTCGTCATCATGGTCTAGGTGCCACGCTGTGTTGGGTGCGATGACTAGGCCACATCGTGAGCAGTTGACCTTGCCTTGTTGTACCTCAAGGTTGAGGCGTGCTCGTGTTCGTTGGTGTGCTGAGCCATAGCCTCGCGCTGTGCTGGTGCCACGCTCTGCCTCGTACTCTGCGTTGTGCTTGGTGCAGTACCTACCATCCGCAGTGTGAGGACAGCCAGGCTTAGGGCATATGCGCTTGGCTCTAGGCATCGAGGGTGACCGTCTCATACGTGATATGGAACGGGCCTACATACTTGTCCTCGAAGGCGTTCGCACAATGGCCGCACAGGTAGAGCGTGCCGAGGTTGGGGAAGAGCACCTTAGCCTTAGCCTGCGCACTCGGATGCCGATCGCACTGGAACCCATCCATGCTTACCCGCTTCCACTCGCCGGCACAGAATACGACATGCGCATCCATGCCGAACCTCCTGGTGTTGAAGGGTTTGATCTACTTTGTGAACCCGCTTTGTGCGTTGACGCAACTGGTCCGGGAGTACGTTTCGATCAAGTGGGCTATGCGAGAGTTGCACTCGCCTTTATGACGTGCCGTTAGACGGTCGCCTGAACACTACGTAGCCCCGACGCCGGCTACCCGACGACTGGGATATAGAGCGTATGCTTCACAGCCCCGGACGCGGGTTCGATTATCTTCCTGCCGTCCCCATCCACTGCAAATACAACGGCGTAGATGCCGTCTGCTGTGAGGGTTAGCTTTCGGATCGAGCCAGGGTCGATGCCAGTTGCTGAGATGAGGCTCAGATAAGCTTCCCGTGAAATTGATTCCGGGATGCCGTTGATTGACATAGTCACTTGAACTTCCATCTCTCGCAGGCATCCAACATTTAGCCCGCGCTGGGTGAGCTTGCGAGATGCACCCCTGCGCAGGAGTTTTATAGGTTCAGGCCCCAACCTTTCAATCTCGCCGAAGATTGAAAGGTTGGGTTCTATGTGGACTGGAGTGGAGTTGAACCACTCAAACCGACCCGTGTACTCCGCGTCCGAAGGGGGGTGCTCTGCCTTTGAGCTACAGCCCGCGTGGTACCGGCGGGCGACGAACCCGCGCCCACTGTTCCAAAGCGGGATCCATCAGCAGTACCTCCCCGCCACCGAAGGATTGGGCGGGGCTATGGAATTGTGGGTGATGCGCAGAGTGTGCAGGAATCGAACCTGCGCTTTCGGTTTTGGAGACCGACGTGATACCACTTCACTAACTCCCATTGCCCGCTGCGTCCGGCCTCCAGGCATACCGTCTTGACCAGCCTCAGCCAGGGCCGCCCGGACCTGCCGCGCCTGGGTCCCACTCATCAAGCGCCGGCATGAACCACCAACCTGCACACATGGGAAGAGCCCCGCCCGGTATCCGGTCGAGGCTCTGACTGTGGCTGGGTGCGAAACACCAGCTCACCCCATAATTTAGATCCTTAAGTCAAGCATGTGTGGGACGTCGGCGTGTCCGGGCGTGGCGGCTTCGCCACCTCGCCAGGGTCTGGCACAAAGCTAGGCGAACCCCCCAGGGTGAGCAGGGGACTCGGTAGGAGCATCGCGCATCGTGACCAAGCTATAGGCCTGCGCAAGTTTCCCGAGCTGGTCCAACGTCGTGTTCGGCACCTTAGCCGCAATTGCGTCGAGAAGTGCCTTCCTCGCAGTGCTATCAGCCTCACGGACATCTTCTGAAATCGCCATTTGCTAACCCCAATCTGTTTAGTCCGCCACGGTGCAGCGGTTCCACACCTGACTCTAGCCAAGCCACGCCACACTTTCAGACTTCATTACTGCCTCGTTTTCATGCAACGGATGTGACGGTTACTTACTCGCCCCGCGTTTTCGGTTGTGGGCCGGGGGTTTTCGCCGTCAGGCTATTGGCCGCTTAGGTTGGGCCCGGATACGACAGAAGCCCCGGAGGCGCGGACTCCGGGGCTTCATGTGGTTTTGGTGACAGCTATGCGCTGTGCCTCAAGTGTATTAAAAATCGGAGCTAGTTACAAGCGCTTAACTCAGTTGCGCTGCTTGCGCTTTCGGAGCCACCGCCCGGGGCTCCATCGGTCGCCGGAGTTGTAGGCTGGACCGCCACCTGGGCGCATGAGTACCTTGCGTGTCGGGTTGCGTGACTCGGCGATGCAGTAAGCGCATGCTTTGTCCTCCTCGGGCTTGAATGTGTTGGGCATGATGATCTTCACTTTGGCGCCGCAGAGGGCTGCACGATAGTTGTAGGTGTCCTCGATGAAGTATGGCTCCCGGATCCCCAGTTCCGTCCTCAGTGGCCTAACTGCGTGGATGGGGCCAGGATCGTCGGGAACCTGCGGTGCGCGGGCGCCGGCCGACCTGTCGAAGGGCATCGCCCACTTGGTGAGTCCGGCTTTGTAGATGGGCTGGGGAGTAGCCGCGGTCATGCCGCCACCTTCCAGAGCTCGAGGGCCAGTGTGTGCAGTTCCGCGCCGACCCATGTGGCTCCACACGCGCCGCAACGCGCTTCGGATCCGCTGGCTGTGAGGGCGGTATTGCGGACGTATTCATCCTCGTCCCATGTCCATGCGTGCGAGACGCCGCATCCCTCGGCCGGGCACGATCCAGAGATGTCGATTCGACGTACTGGGTTGATGAGCTGGTCGATGGCGGCAGCCCAAGCCGTGGCTCGGTGCAGGCACTTCTGGGTTTCATTGCCGCTCGTGTCTGCCTGCGTCCACGCCGCCCACTTCTGGAGTTTGGACTCCGGGGACGTTGCGGGTTCATCTTTGCCGGTGATGGCGATGTGCATGGTTGCGAGGGTTTCCCGGATTTCATCCCAAAGCACGACGGCGCCCAGAGCCACTGGGCTCCGAGGCCCCGAGGATGCACCGGTCGACGGCCGGCTGCTGGAGGTGATTTCCTGCCGCAGCTGCGTGAAGAGCGCCATCTCTGTGGGATAGCTGGTTTTGCCCGTGTCGCAGTCGGTGTGGCTGGTCCGGTGGTCGCGGGTGAGGCGGTGGACTGTGGCGTTGAGCTGCTGCTCTGTCATGAAAATCTCCTGAGTGAGGTTCCGGATTGCGTTAGGGGCGGTGTGGGTGGTGCGATCATGCGACGCCGTACCTGAAGTCGCCTGGTTCGGAAGCCATGGAGTTCACTGATGCGAAGTGTGGCCGCCAGGCGAGGCGGATCTTTCCGGTTTCGCCGTGCCGGTTCTTCTCGATGATGAACTCGATCTCACCTTCCATCTCTTCGTCGTTTCGGTGGAGGAGGATGATGTTGTCGGCGTGCGCTTCGATGCCTCCGGACTCCCGGAGGTCCGACATGGTGGGGCGAGGGTCTGTCCGCTGGGTGGAGCCACGATTCACCTGCGCGAGCGCCAATACGTGCGTGTCGAACTCCTTCGCGAGGTGCTTGCAGTCCTCTGCGATCCGGGCGACCTGCCGTTCCCGCTGCTCCCGGGTATCGGCCGGGGCAACGAGCTGCAGGTAGTCAATGATCACGAGGGGCACCGGTCCTCGGCGCTTCCATGTTCGGACTGTCGCCCGGATCTGCGCCATGGTGATGCGGGATGCTTCCTCGATGTAGACGGGCCACTCGGTTGCTTTCGTGGTCAGATTGGCAATCTTCGCCCATTCGGGGTCGCCGAGGTTGAATGAGTTGATCTTGTGAATGTCGATGCCTTCCGAAGCGGCGGTCATGCGCCCGACCACTTCGTGTTCTTTCATTTCGAGGCTGAAGAATCCGGCCCCGTACTTGGCCGCGGCGACCGCGGCACAGCCGGCCACTAGGGTCTTCCCTACCGCGGGCCGGGCGCCCAGGATTGTGAGTTGCCCAGGGTGCCAGCCGCCGTTGAACCAGTAGTCCAGCTCGGACCAGCCCGTCGGGTATGAGCGGCCCTTGGGCGATGACCATAGATTTACGGCGTCTTCCAGCGCAGCCGAGAAGGTGCGGACCTTGATCCCGGTGGCCTCGTTAGCCGTGCTGTCCAGGATGGCCCTGGCCTCGTCGAGTACCGCTTCGGATGCGTCCCACTCCGCCGTCCCGGACAGCTGCTGGAGCCGGAGCCCGACGTCGGCCATTCTGCGGAGCCGCGATGTGCCCTTCACGATCCCGGCGTAGTGGGCCGTGGCGGAGCGAACGGGGGCTACTTCTATGCACTGGTGCAGGTAGACCGGGTCGAGGCCCTGTATCGGGTGGCTGGTGAGCTTCTGTGCCAACGCCAGTGGTGAGAGCGGGCGCCCCGCCCGGGACTCGGTCAGGATCAGATCCCAGAGCTGTTCATGCTGGGGCCGGTAGAACTCATCCCCGCGGAGGCTGATCTCGTCCAAGGCTCGCGAGTCCAGCATGACTGCCCCGATCACCGCCCGCTCGGCTTCCACGTCCTGCCGTGGCATGCGATCGCTCATGATGGCAGCCCAAGTTTGCCCTTGGCCTCAGCAAGGCGCTCCGCGTGGTGAGCCGCCCGCTGCGCTTTCTTCCACGCAATCTCCTCGGCGATGTCCAGACCTTCCGGTGGAGTGCCGGGGGACCATACGTCGCGACCGAGGACCGCGTCAACGTCGATGTCGCCGTTGAACCCAGCCCCAGGTGTCTTGACACCGACTCCGGCCTTTGCCTTGAGCTGATCGAACTTCTCTCGCAGCTTGGACATCGACAGGATGTTGGCCCGCCAGAACTCGTCACAGGTCGCCCACTGGATCATCCAGGCAACCTGCTTGACGTCGTAGCCGTCCAGGTCGAGCAGGAGCCGAGCCGCATCACGGTTCCTTTTGTTCCTCGATGGTTTCTTGGAGCCGTTTGCCTTCAGGCATGAATCGAGGAGATCAAGAAGCTCTTCAACATCGGGTCGCGGGATTTCGTCAGAAATCTCCGACGAAGAAGTTTCTTCTTTAGAAGAAGTAGCAGTAGCAGTAGCTGTTCGCATAGGAACCGTATTCAAATCCTTTGCCAAGGGCTTTCCCATAGCGCTTCCAAGGGCCATGCAATCCGCTTGGCTAAATTCCTTCATATCCCTTGCCTTAGCTTTGAGAATTGTCTGGACTTTCGGGTGGTCCCAAAGTGCCAAATTGGGCTGCTCGGAGTGGAGCTTCTGGATCTCGAAAGCGAAGAACTCTTTGATCTCGGTCGAGGCAATGCCGGCGAAAGCGTTCGCCATCGTGACGTGAAGGCGGGGGTGCTTGACCACTCCGTCATGCCGTGCGAACGATCGGACCAGGACCTCCTCCGTAGCGTCGTCGACGTAGATGAAGGAAGCCGCAGCCAACTCCTCAGCGTCCGCTATGACGTCCTGCGCCGTCCGCCCAGACGTCGGTGCAGCGAGCCTTCCGGGACGCCAGTCAGCGACCCCGGCGTAGTTCAGTGTCGGGTGGGTCAGGATCAGTTGGTAGAGGTGCTGGGCGCCCATCGTGAGTGCGCGCCAGTCACCGTCTGCCCAGAGGTCGACTCGGATGTTTGCGCGGTCCCTAGCCAACAGGTGACCCCTGTGCCGTCAGGTACTGGTCCAGTGTTAGTTCGGAGCGTCGGTACAGGCGGTAGTCGTTCGGGGACCAATCGCCCGCGGATATCAGTCGGCGAAGCTGACGGTAGACGTCGGCTGTCGAGCCGTTGAACCATTCCGCCTCGTTCGCCTCAAGCGTCCCGCATCGCATAAGCCGGACCGATTCGACTTCGAGGATGTGTTCCTTAATGTCGCCGGGGTACGCCGGGCGCTTGAATGGCTTGGAGTGGAAGGCCAGCACTGCGGCCAAGGCATCGGCCTCGGTGTGCTCGCCGAGGATCTCGAACCATGCGTCAGCCAGTGCGGCGGAAAAAGTGCGCCCTTCCAACAGCTCGAGCTTTTCGAGTACGGGTCCCAGTTCAGAGCGCTGCATTACTCGGTACCTCCGGGCAGGGCTTGGGCTGCGGTGATGAGGTCGGCGGCGAGCTGGAGGGCTTCGGGCGGCGTCAGCACTGTATAGTCCGGTGGCTCGTGATCCGCGGCCCACAGTTCGATCGAATGTGTGTTACTGGTCGCGTTCCAAGCAGGCGTGATGATCCATCCGCGGTTCATGGTCTCGCGGCCGATCCACTTGTCATCGGAGTGGGGCGCCAAGGTGTAGCCAGCGGGCGGCATCGGGATGGGGCCCAACATTTCCAGGAACTCCGGGAGCTTCATGCCCAACTTCTCGGCCATATCGCCGGCTTCTCGAACTGTGCGGGGTGTCTTGATACTGTGGTTCACAGGAAATCTCCTACTTGGTGGTTTCTTTGGCGGTCTGGACTGACTTCTTGGCGGAGGTGTCCAGGCCGTTGTTCTTTTTGTGCGGGTTCGTCGCCGCTACCTTTGCAGCCGGGTCGGGCTCCTTGTGACGCGTGGTCACTGGGATGCCTCATCGTCGAATGCGGCGTTGATATAGTTCTCCACATCGGACGCCTTGAAGAGCCTTCTCCCGCCGATTTTTGCCGATCGCGGCGCTGTGCCGACATGGATCATCCAGCGCAGTTGAGCCTCAGACTTCCGCAGCCGTTCGGCCGTTTCCCCCAGCGTGAGCAGCGTTGCAATAAGTAGTGCCATCAATTCCCCTTGAGAAGAGTAGAGACCTTGTTCCTGACAAGAACAATCATGTGGGCCGTAGGTCATGGTTGTCAAGCGTAGGAGGAGTACGTACTCTGTTCTTGTGAAGAACATCGAAAAGAGATTGGGCGCGGTCGTTAAGTCACTTCGACAAGCGGCGGGGATGACCCAAGAGAAGCTGGCTCAACTGATGACCGCCGAAGGTCATCCGACCCGGCAAAACACCGTGGCGAAGCTTGAGGGTGGATTGCGGCCGACACCGGTGGCTGAGTTCGGTGCGCTAGCCAGGATCTTCAACTTGACCGTCCCTGAGTTTGCGGACGCCGTCTTTGCGGGTGAAAACAATGAGGCATCGAAAAGGGCGATGACCGATGAGCTGCGCGGACTTTACGCAAGCATGGACGAGCTGCGGACGAACCTTGGGTATCTCCAGGACATGATGTCGGAGGTTAGGAACGCGCTGATGGAGCGCGAGATGCGGGCCGCCCTATTGGAAGCGCATCTAGGCACGACAGAAGTGGACGGAAAAAAGTACGAGCCCCCACGTGCGGCGGAACTGGATGGCTTCGTCAAGGCGATGCTTGCCTCATCGAGAGGTGCGATTGATGGCAAGCATTCAGAAGAGGCCTGATGGCCGGTGGCGGGCCCGGTACCGCGACGACGCGGGCAAGGAGCACGCCAGGCACTTCGCTCGGCAGAAGGAAGCTAAGGCGTGGCTCGATGAGGTAACGGCTTCCGTGGTGGCTGGCACCTACGTGGATCCTAAGACCGCGCTCACCACGGTTCAGGAGTGGTCCGTGATCTGGCTGAAGGGCTACGAGAATAACCGGCCGTCAACTGTTCGCCAGGCGAAGACTCATCTAGTGCGGATCAATGCGGCCTTTGGGAGTCGTGCGTTGAAAAGCGTTCGGCCGTCAGAGGTCAAGGCGTGGACGGCGAAGCTCAGTGATGAGGGCTTGGCTGATTCCACCATTTACGCGCTTCATTCACGGATGGGTCAGCTCTTCAGCGATGCCGTGCATGACGGACTCCTTCCCAAGTCGCCGCTGAGCCGCCGAACGGCGCCCAAAGCGGGGGAGCAGCGGCCCTACGTTGCCACCACAAAACAAGTCTGGGCATTGCATGACGCTATGCCGGACGGTCTACAGCCGGCAGTGTTGCTGGCGGCGTTTGCTGGCCTGCGTGTTGCTGAGGCAGTGGCGCTGAGAGTTTCGGACGTGGATTTCATGCGCGGGATTGTCGCGCCGGCCATCCAGTATCCGGGCGTGGAACTGAAGACCAAGGAGTCCAGGACGCCGATTCCGATTCCTCAGAATCTATGCCTTGAGCTGTCGGTAAATCACACACGCTGGGGGAGCGAAACGCTGGTCACTAACGCATGGGGCCGATCCATATCTCCTCACCGGCTGGAACACTATTTCAGGGAAGCGCGGGCAACGGTCAAGGATCTTCCAGAGGGGTTCCGGTTCCATGACCTGCGGCATTATTTCGCCTCACTTCTGATTGCCCAGGGCCTAGACGTGAAAGTTGTCCAGAAGAGCCTCAGGCACTCGTCAGCGAAGACGACTCTCGACACGTACGGGCATATGTGGCCGGATAAGGAAGAATCAGCGCGGGCTGCTGTGTCTCAAGTGCTGGGGGAGCGGCTGAGCTTGCGGACTGAGCGGCTCGGCTGATCGAAGCCAGAGACAACAAAAGACCGGCCCTAGGTGGTGAAACCTGGGGCCGGTCTTTTCTGTAACCGGATTCTTGCGGACTGTCTGCGGACTAAGCCCGATTCAGCCGCGTGATCTAGCTAGACGCCGTAGTAGAGCTCGAACTCGTAGGGGTTCGGACGCAGGGACAGCGGACGGATCTCGTTCTCGTACTTGTACTCGATCCAGGTGTCGATCAGGTCCTGGGTGAACACGCCGCCAGCCTGCAGGAACTCGTTGTCCTCTTCCAGGGCGGTCAGCGCTTCCTCCAGGCTGCCCGGAGCCTTGGGAATGTCCTTGGCTTCTTCGGCCGGGAGCTCGTAGAGGTCCTTGTCGATCGGAGCCGGGGGCTCGATGCGGTTGCGGATGCCGTCGATGCCGGCCATCAGCTGGGCAGCAAACGCCAGGTACGGGTTGGACGAGGGGTCCGGAGCGCGGAACTCGATGCGCTTGGCCTTGGGGTTGGTGCCCGTGATGGGGATACGGATACCGGCGGAGCGGTTGCCCTGCGAGTAGACCATGTTGACCGGAGCTTCGAAGCCCTTGACCAGGCGGCGGTAGGAGTTCACCGTCGGGTTGGTGAAGGCCAGGACGGCGGAGGAGTGCTTGAGCAGGCCGCCGATGTACCAGCGGGCGGTGTCGGACAGGCCGGCGTAGCCCTTTTCGTCGTAGAACAGCGGCTCGCCGCCGTTCCACAGCGACTGGTGGCAGTGCATGCCCGAACCGTTGTCGGCGAAGATGGGCTTCGGCATGAAAGTCACGGACTTGCCCCAGGCGTCGGCAGTGTTCTTGACGACGTACTTGAACTTCTGCAGGTCATCAGCGGCGTGGGTCAGCGTGGTGAACTTGTAGTTGATTTCAGCCTGGCCGGCGGAGCCTACTTCGTGGTGGCTGCGCTCAACCTCAAGGCCGGCCTCGTCCAGGGCGACACACATGGCGTCGCGCAGGTCGGCCTGCTTGTCCGTGGGGGAAACCGGGAAGTAACCGCCCTTGACGGGGGTCTTGTAGCCCAGGTTTCCGCCTTCTTCTTCACGTCCTGTGTTCCAGTGTGCTTCTTCGGAGTCGATCTTGTAGAAGCTGCCCTGCGGGGAGGACTGGTACTGGACGTTGTCGAAGACGAAGAACTCGGCCTCAGGAGCGAAGAACGCGGTGTCCGCGATGCCGGTGGAGGCGAGGTATGCCTCGGCCTTCTCGGCCACACCACGGGGGTCGCGGTGGTACGGGTCCCCTGTGCGGGGGTTCACGATGGAGAAGTTCAGCGCGAGGGTCTTCTCCATGCGGAAGGTGTCCAGGAATGCGGTGGTGACATCCGGGATCAGCTGCATGTCGGATTCGGCAATGCCCTGGAAGCCGCGGATGGAGGATCCGTCGAAAAGTTGGCCGTTGACGAAGAAGTCCGCGTCAACGCTCTTGGCGGGCACGTTGAAGTGCTGCTGGACGCCCGGGAGGTCGGTGAAGCGGATATCGACGAATTTAATATCTTCGTCCTTGATGAACTTGAGGACTTCGTCCGCAGTCTTGAACATCTATGCTCCTTACGCATATGTAAATATCTGGCTGGAGAGCCATCTGATCCAGCGCAATCCGAAGGGCAGGGGAACGCAGTTTCCCTGCTCGGCGGTATTGCTTGAAACTGCTACCAGCCTATGGACGCGGCATTTCCCGTCCGTGTCCACATTGTTTCGGGCAGGTTACAGGATGCCCTGATATGGCAACGCTATCGGGTGTCCATAGTGTGGTCTAACGGGTTCCACAGTGTGAACGTTGGTGAGTCGCTAAGCTTGGACAGTGGTAGATCGCAAAGACATTGGCTCCTGGCTCACCGGACCGGATACCTCGGGTATCTCCAAATACCCGGGGGAGCGGCTGGGCCTGCCCGAGGCGGGGCCGGGCTCGATAGCCAGGGCAGGACGGCGCATTGTTGCCATCGTGATCGACTGGGGCATCGCCCTGCTGATCAGCAATTTCGCCTTTGCCGGGGACTCATGGGGCACCCTGGCCATATTCGCCGTTGAGCAGATCCTGCTGGTGGGGACGCTCGGGTACAGCATCGGACACCGCATCGCGGGCATCCACGTGGTGAAGCTTGGCGGCGGGACGGCAGGACCGCTGGCTGGTCTGGTGCGGGCCCTGCTGCTGTGCCTGGTGATCCCGGCGGTCATTTTCGATCCGGACCAGCGTGGCCTTCATGACAGGGCAATGGACACAGTCCTCATCCGGAGGTAGCCCGCCTGCCGGCGGAACCGGCATTCCGGAGACGCGCTAGACGCCAGCCGTTTCCAGGTCCTTGGCCGGATGAGCGCTCCCTGCGTCCAGGTAACGGCGTTTTCCGGCCCAGCGTTCAAAAACCAGTGTCGCGAATGGGAACACAGCCGACAACCCTGCGAACAGCGCCACGGCAAAGGGCCAGCGCTGGAGCCGCCACAAGGCCAGGGCCGCGATGGCGTAGCCCACGAACAGCGCCCCGTGCACCGGGCCGGCAATCTGCACGCCGAGCTCGCCGGTCCTGGCAATCCACTTGAAGTACATGCCTACAAGCAGCGAGGCCCAGCTGAATGCCTCGGCCACGGCCAGAATGCGGAAGGCGCGGACCACAACAGTCTTCGGGGGCATCTTCACGTGGTTCTCCGATCTTAAGCTGTGTTGCATGGCTAAATATGGCCTTGTCACGGCTGGGTCCTGCCCAGACGAAAACCGCCCCGGTACCCGGCGGGAGCCGGAACCGGGGCGGTCCCACTGGTCTTAGCGTCCGCGGTTGGGACGCGCTTTGTACGGGTCGATGCCCTTGGGGATGGGGAGGCGGGTGCCGAGCGAGGAGATCCGTTTCGAAACTGCGCTCACCTCAAGCTTGGTGAGCTCCTTGTTCAGCTTTCCCATCTTTTTGGCGACCTGGCTGATGGGGACCTGGCCCTCGCCGCGGCCGCTCTCGATCACGTGGATCGTGACGTTGGGGAGAATGCGGGCAAGGCGCTTGCGTTCGGCCTCAACCAAGGGCTTGACCCGGTGGGTGGGGCCCTCGCTGACGAGGACGACGCCGGGACGTCCGATGGCGCGGAACACGGCGTCCTGGGTGCGCGGGTTCACCGCCACTGGCTGGTCCTCGGTGATCCATCCGCGTTTGAGCGTGCCCAGGGCCGCGCCCGAGGCACCCGGCTGGTTCTCGATCTGGGCAAATGCCGCCCGTTCTGCCCGCCGGGAAAGGATCAGCGTGGCACCGAGCAGGCCCAGCGGGATGCCGATGAGCAGAGCAGTGATCCAGTTCTCAAGCAGGAAACCCACCAGGAGGCTGACCGCCACAACACCCAGGAACACCAGCAGCATCAGCCACGGGACCATCGGATCGTGGCGGCGGGTCATATTGAAGACTTCGCCGATCTGCTTTAGCCGGCTGGGCTTCTTGACCTTTGCTTCTTTTGGCTTGCGCGAGAAAAGGCCACGCTTCGGGGCGTCAGCGGCCGCAGGAGTGGTGTTGCTGGAATCAGGGGAATTCGCCATAGTTCCTTAATTCTACGTGATTTATGCCTGAGGGCCGGACGCCGGAGATCGTCCGGTGCCGGCCCTCGGGCACAACAAATGTGTCGGTCAGGAATGCGCTGCGAGCAGCGAGCTGGCTTCCTGGCGCGTGCTGCCTGAGCTCTCGATGTGGGCGAGCTGGGCAGGAATCTCCCAGCCCTTCTTCCGCATCGCAGTGGCCCACAAGCGGCCCGCACGGTAGGAGGAACGCACGAGCGGTCCGCTCATGACACCCAGGAAGCCGATCTCGGCGGCTTCCTCCTGAAGGTCCACAAATTCCTGCGGCTTCACCCAGCGGTCAACCGGGAGGTGGCGTTCGGAGGGGCGGAGGTATTGCGTGATGGTGATCAGGTCGCAGCCTGCGTCATACAGGTCGCGCAGCGCCTCGGAGATTTCTTCCCGCGTCTCGCCCATGCCCAGGATCAGGTTGGACTTGGTGACCATGCCCAGCTTCCGGCCCTGAGTGATCACGTCCAGGGAACGGTCGTACCGGAAAGCCGGACGGATCCGCTTGAAAATGCGCGGCACGGTCTCCACATTGTGGGCGAAGACCTCCGGCTTGGAGTCGCAGATGGCTTCGATGTGCTCGGGCTTGCCGGAGAAGTCGGGGATGAGGAGTTCGACGCCGGTGCCCGGGTTGAGCTCGTGGATCTTGCGGACCGTCTCGGCGTAGAGCCAGACACCCTCGTCCGCCAGGTCGTCACGGGCTACACCGGTCACCGTGGCGTAGCGCAACTGCATCGCCTGGACCGAACGGGCCACCTTGGTGGGTTCGAACATGTCCACCGGCGATGGCTTGCCGGTATCGATCTGGCAGAAGTCACAGCGCCGTGTGCACTCGGAGCCGCCGATCAGGAACGTGGCTTCCTTGTCCTCCCAGCATTCGAAGATGTTGGGGCAGCCGGCCTCCTCACACACAGTGTGGAGGCCTTCCTTCTTGACCAGGTTCTTCAGCTGGACAAATTCAGGACCCATCTGGACCTTGGCCTTGATCCAGTCCGGTTTACGCTCCACCGGGGTGGCCGCGTTGCGCTGCTCGATGCGCAGCATTTTCCGGCCTTCTGGTGCCAGTGTCACAGTAGAGCTCCTTCGGGGCTTAAAACGAGTGCTTCTTCGTGCTTGCGGAATTCTTCCACGAGCCGGTCCGCGATATCGCCCGGGGCGATGTTCTTGCCGGCTTCGATGGACATCGTGGTGACGCCGGCGTCGGTGATGCCGCAGGCGATAATCTGGGCATAAGGTGCCAGATCATTGTTGCAGTTGATGGCGATCCCGTGCATTGTGACCCCGTCCAGGACGCGGATGCCAATTGCGGCGATCTTCCGGTCCGGGCCCTTGCTGTCAGCTT
Source organism: Arthrobacter pascens (assembly GCF_030815585.1). Classification (NCBI taxonomy): domain Bacteria; kingdom Bacillati; phylum Actinomycetota; class Actinomycetes; order Micrococcales; family Micrococcaceae; genus Arthrobacter; species Arthrobacter pascens. The sequence continues at coordinate 2,603,350 of NZ_JAUSWY010000001.1, read as the reverse complement.
TGATCCACACTCCGGCGCGTCCCTTGATGCGCTCCGCGTTGATGCCATAGTCAGCAATAACGGCGATCATGGTAGCTTCAAGCCGCTCAACGTAGTCGCGGATGCCCGCACGGTTCTTCAGCTTAAGGATCGGATAGGCGATCAGCTGACCGGGGCCGTGCCAGGTCAGCTTGCCGCCCCGGTCCACTGCCACCACGGGCGTCCCGTCCAACGGGCGCTCGTGCTCTTCTGTCAGCTTGCCGGCCGTGTAAACGGGCGCGTGTTCCAGAAGCAGGACCGTACTCGGAGCCTCGCCGGCGACGACATTGTCATGGAGTTCGCGCTGGATATCCCAGCCACGCGTATATTCGACGAAATCCGGGGCAAGACCCAGCTGTGAAAACTCAAGAGTCATGGCATCCAGCTTAGACCCCGGCCAGCGCTGCTCCTGATTAAGTGTCCAACCTCTCACCCGCCCTGATTCCTGGCCGGATGTCGCCTGTGGATAACTTCTGCGGACACTGCCGGATTCCGCTAGACATGAGTCATGGACGATTTCACTGCCCCGCAACTGCCCGGCTTTACCGTCGGACGCGAGCTGGGCCGCGGCGGGAGTTCGACGGTCTGGCTCGTCACCGAAGAACGGACAGGCCGGGACTTTGCGCTGAAATGCCTTCTGACTGGGCCGCCGCAGGACGGTCAGCCCACAGATGTCTCCGGCGAGGAGGCCATCCGCCGGGAAGTCCGGATTCTTTCGGTGCTGGACCACCAGCACCTCATCAAGGCACACGACGCCGTTCGCTTCGAGGACAGCTCAGCTGGCACAGGCGGCGGGCTGGGCCTGCTGGTGGACTATGCGCCCGGGGGTTCCCTGGAGCAGTTGGTCACCAGCCGTGGCAAGCTCAGCATCGGGGAGACGGTGACTGTGCTGACCCCCATCGCCCAGGTGCTTGGCTATCTGCACGGCAAAGGCTTCACCCACTCCGACGTCTCTCCCGGGAATGTGCTTTTCACCGGCCATGGCAAGCCAATGCTCTCGGACGTCGGCATTGCAAGGATGGTGGGGGATGCATCAACAGTGCCCGATCTCGGGACGGCCGCGTTTATGGATCCGACGCCCGTGGACGCGGTGCGCGCCGGACTCCAACCGGAGCGCGATGTCTATTCCGTTGCAGCGCTCGGGTGGTACTGCCTGACCGGGGAACCGCCCAGGCGGACCGTTGACAGGCTGCCCCTGTCCCTTCTGCTGCCCGAGGTTCCAGGCGAACTTGCCGCCGCGTTGGAGTCTGGCCTCAACGAGGACCGGCGCCTGAGGCCAACCGCCGTTGAACTGGCGACGGCGGTTTACCGCAGCGCCTCCCCGCTGCCGGTCGACCTGGCAGCATCGGTTCATGCCACGGTCATTCCTGAACTGCTCACGCGGCGCCGCCTCCCTGAGCGCTCCGGCGGTGCTGTCCGGAACAGCCTCCTGGCTGTGCGGCGGCGGATATCAACGTCACGATGGTCAGTGGCGCTCGGCGCGCACCAGGTCCTGCCCTTTCCCGATGGAGAGGAGACCCGCGCTAAGGGAGCAGGCAATCACGAACCTGATACCGACTCCGTGCACGGGAAGCATTCCCGGCGAGGAGCGCGGGCACCCGGCCCAAGACCTCGTAGCGGGCGTGCATTGGGGATCATCCGGTTGGCTGCGGCGGCCGCTACCGTTGTGGCCGCTGCCATTTGGGCCGCTGGTGCGTTTGGTCCTGCAGGGCTCTGGTCAGGCCCGGCGGCAGGGCAGGAGCCTTCATCCATCAGCTCAGAGGTGGCCGCTGCGGATTCGACTGACACCGGAATCCCGGTCCACGTCAGCGCCCAGCTGGGTTCAGCCGACCCCGTCGAAGCTGTGCAGGGGCTCGCCTGGATCCGGTCCCTGGCGTTCAGCTCAGGGCGGCTGGAACTCCTGGACCAGGTTAATGCCCCAGGCTCGGCAGCCTTTGCTGCGGATGAACAAATCAGGGGGCGGCTCCAGGAATCCGGACACGTCCTCGCCGGCTTCACCAGCACACTGTCCAACGTGCAGATCCAGCCGGGGAGTTCCGCCGGCCGGGCGGTCGTAGGGGTCACCTCGGCCACGTCGTCCTACGAGGAACAGGACCCCTCCGGGGCACTTGTGGCTGCGGGGGCGGCCGGAGAAGGGCAGGAGCTTCGGCTGGTGCTGGTCCCGGTGGACGGTCGGTGGCGCATCATGGACATCCTGCCGGGCCCATGAACTGCCCGGAACACCGGAACGCAAGGCTACTTCTTCGCGGCCACCCACGCCGCAGCCTGCGCGAGTGACGGATGTTGCCAATGGAAGCCGGCGTCAGAAAGCAGGGCGGGTTCCATGCGCTGGCTCGGCAGCAGCAGTTCGTCGGCGAGCCTTCCCATCACAAGGCGCAGCACCGGTGATGGCACCCGGAGAACGGCCGGACGGTGCAGTGCAGAAGCAAGCGCCGCCACCAGGGAGTCAACGTCTGCGCTTTCCGGAGCACACACGTTAGCAGGTCCCCGCAGCCGGGAGCTGATCAGGAAACTAAAGGCAGCAGAGGCGTCCGGGAGGGTGATCCACGGCCAGTACTGCCTGCCGTGGCCGAGCGGTCCGCCCACCCCGAGTCGCAGCAGCGGGAGCAGCCTGCCCAACGCGCCGCCCGACCGGCTCAGGACAATTCCCGTGCGCGGAGTCAACACACGTACACCGGCGGGTGCCTCGTGTGCTGCGGCTTCCCACTCAAGGCACAGCCGGGGAAGGACGCCGGTCCCGGGCGGGGCGCTTTCGGGAAGGACGGCAGCGCCGGAGTCGCCGTAGTAGCCGGAGGCCGACTGGCTGACGAATGTCCGCGGCGGATTCTCGAGCTTCTTCATCGCATCGGTCAGGGTCCGGGTAGCATCCACTCGGGAAGTGAACAGCTCATCGATCCGGCGGCGGGTCCAGTAACGGTCCCCGATGCCTGCCCCGGAGAGGTTGACCACGGCGTCGGAACCTGAGAGGGCCTGTGGATCCAGCCGTCCTGCTGCGGGATCCCAGCGGATTTCCGAAGCCGAGGCGGGCGCACGGCGGACGAGGGCAACCACATCGTGGCCGGCGCTGCGCAGCGTTGCGGACAGGTGGGTCCCGATCAGCCCGGAGGCGCCGGCGATGACGATTCGCATGATCCATCTCACCATGCCCGGGACGGCGGCGGCACCTCCCGCCAGCCTCCCGTGAGTTGACTATGATCGTACGATGACCTCTTCGAGTTACTTCCGATTCCCGCATGTACACGGCGATCTGGTCACTTTCGTGGCCGAGGACGACGTCTGGATCGCGCCGCTCAGCGGCGGCCGGGCGTGGCGTGTTTCCTCGCTTCAGCTCCCCGCGCGCAACCCGCGCTTCACCCCCGACGGCAAGCGCCTCGTCTGGACGGTCGTCCAGGGGACGGCGCCGGAGGTGGTGACGGCGGAGGTCGACGGCGGCGGGTACCGGCAGCTCACGTACTTTGGCCACAGCAGCACCCGGGTCAAGGGCTTCACCGCAAGTGGTGATGTGGTGGTGACGAGCGCGTTCCGCCAGTCTGAAAGCCGGCACACGTCCGCCTACAGCGTTCCGGTTGACGGCGGGTGGGCTGAAGAGCTCCCCTTCGGCCCGGTGGAATCTGTAGCGTTCGGACCGGAAATCGGCGACGAGCGCCCAGTGGTGCTTGGCAGCGTGCTTTCCCGCGAACCTGCCTGGTGGAAGCGTTACCGCGGCGGCACTGCGGGCAAGCTCTGGATTGACACCGACGGAAACGGTGAGTTTGAGCGCCTTGCTCCGGATTTGGACGGAAACCTCACCGACCCCATGTGGGTGGGTGGACGGATCGCTTTCCTGTCCGACCACGAAGGGTATGGAAATCTTTATTCCGTGCTGCCGGGCGGCGGCGAGCTGCGCCGGCACACCGACCACGAGGACTTCTACGTCCGGCATGCCGCCACAGACGGTCAACGGGTCATCTTCGAATCCGCGGGCGAGCTCTGGCTCCTCCACGACCTGGCCTCGGACGCCGTGCGGCTGGATATCTCGCTGGGCTCAGCCTCCCAGTCCCGGCGGCCCGCCCTCCTGAAGACCTCAAAGCACCTCGGCGCGGTGGTGCCCGATGCCAGCGGCTCTGCCAGCGCCGTGGAGGCCCACGGAACTATCCATTGGATCAGGCACAAGGACGGCCCGTCCCGCATCGTGGAGGCCACACCGGGCGTCCGGGCTCGGCTTCCCAGGCCGCTCGACGGCGGGCGCCTGGCCTACATTGCCGATCACGACGGCGTGGAGGCCCTCTACATCAGGGAGATCGCGGGGCAGCTTCCCCACGTCGGCGCCCCTGCTGACGTGCCGGCTTCCGTGACAGTTTCCCACCAAGACCCCTCGGAAGGATCGGACGTACAGCTGCCCCGGCCGGTTCCGGCGGCGGGATCCGCCGCGCTGGCCACTGCCGACGTCGTTATTCCTGTTCCTGACGACTCCCGGGCAGACGTTGCCCCGGACTCCGCAGAGTCCCCTTCAGAGGAGCAGGCGTCCGCCGCAACGACCCGCATCGCCTTCCCGAGGCCGTCGCGTACCAGCGCAATGGAAGCGAGCCCAAACGGCCGGTGGCTGGCCCTGGGTACATCCTTCGGCGACGTCTACATCGCGGACTCCACCACCGGTGAGCTTTCACTGCTGACAAGCATCGGCGAAGGCACCATCGCTGAACTGTGCTGGTCCCCGGACTCCCAGTGGCTGGCCTGGTCCGAACCAGTGACTTCCTTCGGCTCACGGTCCAGGCTCCGGCTCGTCAGCGTCACGAACCGGGATGGAGGGGTGGTTGAGGTCACCGACGGCCGCTTCTGTGACAAATCACCGAGCTTCACGCCGGACGGGAAGTTCCTGGCCTTCCTGTCGAACCGCAGCTTCGATCCGGTCTACGACGGACATTCGTTCGATCTGTCCTTTCCCAGCCCGATCAAGCCCTATCTGGTGGCACTGGCCGCTGACACGCCGTCGCCGTTCGGTCCGGCTGTTGCCCTTGACGAAGCGGAAAACGATAGCGGAAGCGATAACGGGTCCGCGGCAGATCGCTCGGCCGGCAGGACGGCGGCAGCGACAACAGTGGACGGGGAAGGGCTTGCCCACCGCGTCATCGGCGTCCCCGTTCCGCAAGGCAACTACACCTCGCTGAAGTCCACGGAGGGCGCGCTGCTATGGCTGGACTGGGCACTTTCGGGCGTCACCGGCGACGGCAAGGCCAGCCAGGATGACAAGGATGCCCGTCCCAGCCTGGTCCGGTTTGACCTGGCGCGGCGGAAAACATCAACCCTGGTGGAAGCACTGGACAGCTACCGGCTGTCGGGCGACGGCAAGAAAGTGGTGCTGATCGACGACAAGCAGGTCAGTGTTGTACCTTCCGGCGCCAAGGCGGACGAAGACTCCGGACAGCTGGTCAAGGTGGATCTGGGCCGGATCAGGGTAATGATGGACCCGCTCAGTGTCTGGGGCCAAGCCTTTGACGAAGCCTGGCGCCTGCAGCGGGACTTCTTCTGGGCAGAGGACATGGCGGGCCAGGACTGGGACTCCATCCATAAGCGGTACCGGCCCCTCGTGGACCGCCTGGGTTCCCATGATGACCTGGTGGACCTGCTGTGGGAGCTCCACGGCGAGCTCGGCACGTCACACGCCTACGTCAAGCCGGCAGCAGTCACGGAAAACGGCAGCAACGGGCAGGGCCGGCTGGGTGCGGACCTGGCGTACACCCCCGCCGGCTGGGAGATCACCCGCATCCTCGCCGGCGAATCCTCGGATCCGCTGGCAACATCACCGCTGACGCGTCCCGGCGCCGGAGCGAAGGCCGGCGACGTCCTGTTGGCTGTCGATGGGGTGCAGCTTTCCGAAACCGTGACTCCGGCGATGCAGCTGGTGGGCGCGGCGGGCTGTGCCGTGGAGCTCACGCTGCGCAACGGGCCCGGCCACGGGACAGCGGCAGGGGAGCAGCGGCGCATTGCCGTCATTCCCGTGAAGGATGAAGAGCGCCTGCGTTACCAGGAATGGGTTGCCTCCAACCGGCGGACTGTCCGTGAGGCGTCCGGAGGGAGCTTCGGGTACCTGCACATCCCCGACATGATGGCCAACGGCTGGGCACAGCTGCACCGGGACCTCGACACCGAGACTGCCCTCGACGGACTGATTGTGGACGTCCGGCGGAACCGCGGTGGACACACGTCCCAACTCGTGGCGGAGCTCATCGGCCGCAAGGTGACCGGCTGGAGCATGCCGCGCGGGGAACGCCCCCGGACCTACCCGCACCACGCCCCGCGCGGTCCCGTGATCATCCTCGCCGATGAGTTTGCCGGATCCGACGGCGACATCATCACCCAGGTGTCAAAGCTGCGGGGGATCGGGCCTGTGATCGGCACCCGCACCTGGGGCGGCGTGGTGGGCATCGATAACCGGTTCTCGCTCGCCGACGGCACGGGCGTGACCCAGCCCAGGTATGCCAACTGGTTCAGCGGCGGCGTGGGGTGGAGCGTCGAAAACTATGGTGTGGACCCGGATATCGAGGTGACTTACCCTCCACACGCCTACGCCGCAGGCAGGGATCCCCAGCTGGAATACGGGATCGGCGCGCTCAAGGAAATGATCCAGGAGCTGCCCACCGACAGGCCGCCGGCCCGTGAGGGCTACCGGCGTCTGCGGCCCGATCCGCTTCCGGCCCGCCGGCACGGCGACTGACCATAAGGAGAGAAGGCCCCGCCTGCTCCCGGAGAATCCGGGAGCAGGCGGGGCCTTCTCATGTGCCGCGGGCCTTCTTACTTGCTGCAGCGCCTGCGGTGTTGCTTCCCGGGGTCAGGACTCCAGGGTGGCGTCCAGTGTGATGTCGATGCTCGCCAGGGCTCCGGAGACGGGGCAGCCAACCTTGGCTTCCCCGGCAATCTTCTGGAATTCCTCTTCGGAAATGCCGGGAATGCGGGCGCTCACGGTCAGGTGGCTGCCGGTAATGCCGGTGCCTGGCTTGAACGTAACGTCAGCCTTGGTGTTCACTTCCTCGGGGGCATGCCCGGCCTGGGCGAGCATGTTGCTGAAGGCCATGGAGAAGCAGCTGGCGTGTGCTGCGGCGATCAGCTCTTCCGGGCTGGTCTTGCCCTCGGCAGCTTCGGTGCGTGCCTTCCAGGTGACGTCGAATGTGCCGAGGCCTGAGCTGTCCAGTGTGGTCTTGCCGGAACCTTCCATGAGGTCGCCGTTCCATACTGTGTGTGCGGTGCGTGTTGCTGCCATGTCCACTCCTCAATGTTGCTTCAAAGGTTGATTCAAACCGGGGCAGACTGTTGCCTGGTCCCGTCCGTTTCCAATCCTAGGGAGTCGGCCCGACGCATGCACGGGATGTCCGCTCTCAGTGGATTGTGACCGGGTAGGAACGCCGACGGCGCCGCTCCGGGAGGGGAACGGCGCCGTCGTATTGCCCGGTGTTGCAGCGATCAGTTCCAGAGCGTGGCGATTGCCACGTTGAGGAGGGCGAGCCCGCCGACGCTGTGTGCGAGGCCCTTGCTGATGGGTTCGCCCTTCTTGTACTTGCGGCTGCCGATGAAGGCCAGCACACCTACGGCCAGGGCGATGGCGAACTTGATCCCCAGCTTGACGTAGTTGGCGTCCATATCCAGGGCAGGGATCAGGCCCATCATGACAACGCCCGTGAGGAGTTGGAGGGCTGCGCCGTCGAACTGCCGGGGGTGGACGGTGGGCTTCTTCATGTTGCCGATCCAGATGCCCACGATCATGGCGGCGCCGACGATGTGAAGGAAGACCATGACGTTATAGACGATGTTCATGGCACCAGTGTAGCCAGACCTTCTACGCCATGTAGTAAGGCAAGCCGCGACTCCCCGTGTGTCGCTGTGTCACGAGTTTTTGTCCAAGAGTTGGGTGTGCGGCTCCCTTTAAAGTACGACGGCGGTGCTGGCTTTCCGGAGGTTTCCCACCGGTGCCTGCACCGCCGTCGTTCGTTGGAGACTGTTACAGCCCCAGGTCAGCTTCGAAGGCGCCTTCCTCAAGGCGGGCCTTCAGCGTCTGCAGGAAGCGTCCTGCATCGGCGCCGTCCACCAGGCGGTGGTCGTACGTCAGGGACAGGTACATCATCGAGCGGATGGCCAAGGAATCATCACCGTTCTCGTCGGCGACAACCACTGCGCGCTTGACGATGGAGCCGGTGCCCAGAATTCCCACCTGCGGCTGGTTGATGATCGGGGTGTCGAACAATGCGCCGACGGATCCGATGTTGGTGATGCTGAACGTTCCGCCGGACAGTTCATCCGGACCGATCTTGCCGTCGCGGGTGCGGCCGGCAACGTCCGCGATCTTCCCGGCCAGGCCAGCCAGGTTGAGGTTACCGGCATCGGAAACGACCGGAACCAGGAGACCCTTGTCCGTGTCCACGGCGATCGCCAGGTGCTCGGCGTTGTGGTACGTGATCTCCTGCTTGTCTTCGTCGTAGGCGGCGTTGAGCTTCGGGTGCTGCTTGAGTGCCTCGGCGACGGCCTTGGCAATGAAAGGCAGGAAGGTGAGCTTGACACCGTTCTGGGCCTGGAACGAGTTCTTGGCCTTGAGGCGCAGCTTGGCGATTTTGGTCATATCGACCTCGTGCACCTGCGTCAGCTGGGTGGAGACCTCAAGCGACTCGCGCATGCGGCGGGCGATGACCTGGCGGATACGCGGTGCCTTCTGCACGGTGCCGCGCAGGGAGGAAGCGGCCGGACCGGCGGCTGGTGCCGGGGCTGCCGCTGCGGCAGGAGCCGCCGCAGCTGCCGCTGCCGGGGCAGCGTTAGCTTCTGCTGCGGCCAGAACGTCCTGCTTGCGGATACGGCCACCGACGCCGGTGCCGGTCAGGGAGGAGATGTCCACACCCTGCTGATTGGCCAGCTTGCGGACCAGCGGGGTGACGTAGCCGGATTCGCCGCCATTTGCCGGCTGTGCAGCAGCTGCAGGCTCTGCAGCGGGCTGTGCTGCTGCGGGCGCGGGGGCTTCTGCCTTGGGGGCCTCAGCCTTGGGAGCTTCGGCGGGGGCCGGAGCGGCTGCCGGTGCTTCGGTCTTCTGCTCGGCTGCGGGGGCGGGCTGGGCGGGTGCGGGCTCGGCCGCAGGGGCAGCGGCACCGGAACCAATGACAGCGAGAACAGAGCCAACCTCGGCCGTTTCGTCCTCGTTGACGCGGATTTCCTGGAGCGTTCCGGCCACAGGAGAGGGGATCTCGGTGTCTACCTTGTCGGTGGATACCTCAAGCAGCGGCTCATCCACTTCAACGCTGTCGCCCACGGCCTTGAGCCAGCGGGTGACAGTGCCTTCGGTGACGCTTTCGCCGAGAGCCGGCAGGGTGACATCGTGGCTTTCGCCGCCGGACGCTGCAGGTGCCGGTGCGGCCTCTGCCTGCGGTCCGGACTCTTCCTGCGGGGCGGGGGCTTCAGCGGCGGGGGCCTCCTCGGCAGGAGCCTCTGCTGCCGGAGCGGCGGGGGCTTCTTCGGCCGGCGCTGCTGCTTCAGGAGCTGAACCGCCGCCGGAGCCGTCGCCGATGCGGACCAGGGGAGCGCCAACTTCGGCGGTCTCGTCTTCGGCAACGAGGATTTCCTCGATGACGCCGGCTATCGGAGAGGGGATTTCGGTGTCTACTTTGTCGGTGGAAACCTCGAGCAGCGGTTCGTCCACCTCTACCCGGTCACCTACCTGCTTGAGCCAGCGGGTGACGGTTCCTTCGGTGACGCTCTCACCGAGGGCGGGCAAGTTAACGGATTCAGACATGTCGTCCCCGTTCTCCTTATTGATCTTTAGTGCGGATGATTGCTGCCTTGTTTGAGCTTAGTGCACCCGGCAGATCGTGCCGGGTGCACCAAACTCTGATGTCTTGCGGTGCTGCTGGGGGCGGTAATTAGCCGTGGAGCGGCTTGCCCGCGAGTGCCAGGTGGGCTTCGCCCATGGCCTCGTTCTGCGTGGGGTGCGCGTGGACCAGCTGGGCCACGTCCTCCGGGTAGGCTTCCCAGTTCACAATGAGCTGTGCCTCACCGATCTGCTCGCCCATACGGGAACCGATCATGTGGACGCCCACGACGGGGCCGTCCTTCTGGCGGACCAGCTTGACCAAGCCGCCAGTGCCCAGGATGGAGCTCTTGCCGTTGCCGGCGAGGTTGTATTCCTGGATCTGGACCTGGTCGTCGCCGAACTTTTCCTTGGCGGCTTTCTCGGTGTAGCCCACGGTTGCGATTTCAGGCTCGCAGTACGTGACCTTGGGGATGTTGACGTCCTCGACGATGACGGGCTTGAGGCCGGCGATCTCTTCGGCAACAAAAATGCCCTGCTGGTAGCCGCGGTGCGCCAGCTGCACGCCCGGAACGATGTCGCCCACGGCGTAGACGTTGCCCACGCCGGTGTGCAGGCGCTCGTTGGTGATGACGAAGCCGCGGTCGATGGTGACACCGGCCTCTTCGTAGCCGAGGTTGGCGGTGACGGGACCGCGGCCCACGGCGACGAGGAGGAGTTCGGCGTCGAACGTCTGCCCGTCCACCAGGGTGACCTTGACTCCGGTGTCGTTCTGCTCGACGCCCTGGAAGAAGATGCCGGTGGAGAACTTGATGCCGCGCTTCTTGAAGGCGCGCTCGAGGTTCTTCACGATTGCCGTGTCCTCGTTGGGAACCAGGGACGGCAGGCCCTCGATGATGGTGACGTCCACGCCGAAGGACTTCCACACCGAAGCGAATTCGACGCCGATGACCCCGCCGCCGAGCACGATGGCGCTCTTGGGGATGTAGTCCATGGTGAGGGCCTCGTCGGAGGTGATGACGCGTCCGCCGATTTCCAGGCCCGGAAGGGAGCGGGAGTAGGAGCCGGTGGCGAGGACGATGTTCTTGCCCTTGTAGGCGGTGCCGTTTACCACAACGGTGTCGGTGCCCTGGAGCTTGCCTTCACCTTCAATGACGGTGATGCCCTTGGATTTGATGAGGCCCTGGAGGCCCTTGAACTTACCTGCGACGATGCCGTCTTTGTAGGCGTTGACGGCGTTGATGTCGATGCCGTCCAGTGTGACGTTCACGCCATACTTGGCGGAGTCACGGGCATGGTCGGCCAGCTCGGCCGAGTGGAGCAGTGCTTTGGTGGGGATACAGCCGTTGTGGAGGCAGGTGCCACCGAGCTTGCCCTTCTCCACGAGGCCCACGGTGAAGCCAAGCTGAACGGCCCGCAGGGCGGTAGCGTATCCGCCGCTGCCGCCACCGAGTACCAGGATGTCGAATTCTTGCGCAGTTGCCTGATCGGCCACTTAAACGCTCCCTCGCGTGAACGATGACGCGAGCGTACGCATCATCTGGTCTTGGAACTTGTACTGCCGAGATTATGCCAGCAGGCAGGTTCTCTTTCATTTGTGACTACCGTGGTTCACCTTAGCGAACCACTTATCTATGCTCCACCTTGCAACCATGATTGTGGAGCGCTTGTGTCCAGTGTCACGCGGCTTTGTGTCCAAGGGATCATTGGTGTGTCACAAAGCCGCATGCCACTCGACAAACAGGTCAGGCGGCAGCGGCCAGGATGTCTTCCACATAGGCAACCAGCGTGCGCACGGTGCAGCCCGTGCCCTGTTTGTGGGTATAGCCATAGGGGCTTCCGTTGTTGAATGACGGGCCGGCGATGTCGATGTGGGCCCAAGGAATCGGTTCTCCGTCCTTGCCCTTGCCCACAAACTCGCGCAGGAAGACAGCGGCGGTCATCATGCCGCCGTGGCGTTCTCCAATGTTGGCCAGATCCGCCACCTGGGAGTCGAGGCTCGGCCGCAGTTCCTCCGGCAGCGGCATGGGCCAGACCAGCTCGCCGGCCCGGTCCGCAGCGGCCTTGAGCGGGCCCGTGACACTGTCCGCTCCCATCACGCCGGCGGTCCGGTTACCGAGGGCAATGAGCTGCGCTCCGGTGAGGGTGGCGACGTCGATGATGGCGTCCGGGTATTCCTGGCTCGCCGCCACGATGCCGTCGGCCATGACCAGCCGTCCTTCGGCGTCGGTGTTCAGGACCTCAACGGTCTTGCCGCCGAACATCGTGAGGACATCTGCGGGCCTGGAAGCGGCACCGGAGGGCATGTTTTCAGCGATGCAGAGCCAGGCGGTCGCCTTGACCGGCAGGCCAAGGCCTGCGAGCGCCAGCACGGTGTTAAGTACGACGGCGGCCCCCGCCATGTCGCTCTTCATGTCACCCATGCCGAGGGCCGGCTTGATGGAGATGCCGCCGGTGTCGAAGGTGATGCCCTTGCCCACCAAGGCAATCTTCGCCGTCGCCTTCGCGGGGGAGTACTCCACTTTGACGAGGCGCGGCTGGCGGGTGGACCCCTTGCCCACGCCCATGATGCCGCCGAAGCCTTCCTTCTCGAGGCGCTTTTCGTCCCACACCGTCACCTTGACAGGCAGGCCCTTGGACAGCTCCTTGGCGGCTTCGGCGAATGTTTCCGGGTAGAGGTGGCTTGGCGGCTGGTTGACCAGCGACCGCGTTGCGTTCACGGCTTTGCCGAGCAGGCCCGCGCGGGTCAGGACGGAACGGACTTCCTTGTCCCCGGCAACATCCGTATAGATGACGGCATTGGCGACAGGGTCCTTCAGGCCGTCCTTGGAAGAGCGGTGCTCCGTGAAGGCGTAGGATCCCAGGGCCGCGCCTTCGGCGACGGCCGCGACGTCGGCGATTCCCGCCGTCGGAAGCGCAATGACAACGGTGGAGAGGCCGGCAAGCTGGCGGACCGCGGAACCGGCCGCGCGGCGGAGCGCCTCTTCGGAAAGCGGACGGCCTGCACCCACCTTGCCCACGCCCACCAGGACCAGCACGCCGGCCCCAGTTTCCGGGAGGCCGGGGAGCCGCACGATCTGGTCCGCGGCTCCCGTGACCCCAAGAACCTTCAGGGAATCGGCCAGGGCCTCCGCGGACTTCGCCGTCAGCGGGTTGTCGAGGAGGACAGGACCGTCCGGTCCCTGTCCCACGCCGATGACCACGGCGTCACTGGGAACCTTCTTCAGGTCCCGCGCGAGGGTACTAAGGTTGATTTCAGTATTCTTGACCACGGAGTCAGTCCTCAATTCTCGAAAGATTGTTCAGGCAGGAATGCATGTTTGGCGCTCTGCCATGGATACCCGGCTGCCATCGGCATGGGACAGCGGCCCGGTGTGTGCGAAGCCCGTCTCAGGCCAGTTCCGATCGTAGCCGGTATGTGCCGTGGCGTCGGAATCTCCTGAGACCTGCGACACATCATCCGGCGGAATGCCCCGGTGCCCCCCGGTGTTGTAAGAGGTAACCACCCGAACCCACGAAAGGAACGTGCCGTGCTTGAACGGATTTCCGGCTCGCTGCTGGATCCCGATGCGCTCTATGCGAGCAACATCGAGCTGTTCCACAGCCCGGCGCTCCGCGGCCTGAACCTGGTGATGGGGTTCACCGGGTTTGCGGACGCCGGCCATGTGGTCAAACAGATCAATACGGAGCTGCTGGACACCCTCGACGCCGAGCCGGTGGCGGTGTTCGACGCCGACCAGCTGATCGACTACCGGTCCCGGAGGCCCCACGTCTCCTTTGTCGAGGACCATCTGCAGGACTACCAGGCGCCGAAGCTGGCACTGTACCGGCTGACAGACGGTCTGGGCAGTCCCTTCCTCCTGCTGGCGGGCTTTGAACCGGACCTTCAGTGGGAACGGTTTGCCCGGGCCGTCGTGGGCATCGTGGAAAAGCTGGACGTAAACCTGGTGACCTGGATCCATTCCATCCCCATGCCTGTACCGCACACCCGCCCCGTAGGCGTTACCGTGCATGGCAACCGGCCCGAGCTGATCGAGGGGATCTCCGTCTGGAAGCCGACCGTCGAGGTTCCGGCGGCAGTAGGCCACATCCTGGAGCTGCGGCTGATGGAAGCCGGGCGCAACGTCGCGGGCTACGTGATCCACGTTCCGCACTACCTCGCAGAAGCGGAGTACCCCACCGCGGCAGTGGCCGGCCTCGAATACCTGGGCGCGGCCACCTCACTGATGCTGCCCGCCGACAGGCTCCGGGAAGCAGGCAGGGAAGTGGGCCGCCAGATCGCCGAGCAGATTGACGCCTCCACAGATGTGCAGCAGGTGGTGTCCCGCCTCGAGTCGCGCTATGACGAGAAGGCTGAAGGCACCGTCCGCCGGTCCCTCCTTGCGGATGAAAACGACCAACTGCCGAACGGGGATGTGCTGGGGGCAGCCGTCGAGGCCTACCTTGCCAGGGAGAACCCTGCCCAGTAGCCCGCCGCCGTCTGCTGTCCGCCGTGGCGGCCGGCTTCCGGTGCCGCTGCCCGGCCCGGGCATAATAAGGGAGTGACTGCACCCCGAGCCTGGCTGATCTGGACCATCGGAATTTTTGCCTATCTGGTGGCCGTATCGCAGCGCACCTCCTTCGGTGTGGTAGGGATTGAAGCCACTGAACGGTTCCATGCCGGTGCGTCAGCGATCTCCTTCTTCACGGTGCTGCAGCTCCTGGTTTACGCCGGGCTGCAGATCCCGGTGGGCCTCCTGGTGGACCGCTTCGGCTCAAGGGCCATGATTGCCGGCGGTGCTGTCCTGATGGGGCTTGGCCAGCTCCAGCTGGCCTTTGCGGACAGCATTCCCGGTGGCGTTGCCGGGCGCGTGCTCGTGGGTGCCGGAGATGCCATGACATTCATCTCGGTGATCCGCCTGATCCCGCTGTGGTTTGCCCCTGCCCGAGTGCCGCTGGTCACCCAGCTGACAGGCATGTCCGGCCAGCTGGGGCAGCTTTTCAGCGTGGTTCCCTTCGCCTTTGTCCTTCATTCCTCCGGTTGGACCCCGGCGTTCCTGATGCTGGCCGGCATGTCGGGACTCGCCCTCGTACTGGTCCTGGTGCTCCTGCAGGACGTCCCGCCCGGCACGCCCCGGCCGCAGGCACACCAGGGTCTTCGTGCCACCGGCGCATCGCTCGCGAGGGCCTGGCGCCAGCCGGGCACCAGGCTGGGACTCTGGAGCCACTTCACCATCCAGTTCAGTGGCACCGTGTTTGCCATGACCTGGGGCTACCCGTTCCTGATTTCCGCCCAGGGCCTTGACGCTGGAACCGTGGCGGGCCTGATGGCGCTGTACGTGGCCGCGGCCATGGCCGTAGGCCCGTTCATCGGCCGGTTTGTGTCTCGGCACCCGCTCCGCAGGTCCACCATGGTCCTGCTCATTGCCGCCGCCACCGCCGCCGCCTGGGCCGCAGTCCTGCTCACGCCGGGCCGTTCCCCGCTGTGGCTCCTGGCCGGCCTGGTGGTGGTGCTGGCCATCGGGGGGCCCGGGTCAATGATCGGCTTCGACTTCGCGCGTACGTTCAATCCCGCGCACAGGATCGGCACGGCAACCGGGATCGTCAACGTGGGCGGATTTATCGCTGCCCTCGTGGCGATTTTCCTGATCGGGCTGGTCCTGGACATCCTGCACGCGAGCGGGTTCTCCAACGGAGCCCTGTACGGCCTGGAACCGTTCCGCATCGCTCTCAGCGTCCACTTCCTGCTGCTCGGGTTCGGCGTGGCCGCCATGCTCGTCTGCCGGCGGAAAGTGCGGCGGCAGATGGCCGCGCAGGGTATCCATGTCCCGCCGCTCCTCCGTACCCTTGCCGAGCAGAGGCGGGCGAGCCTGGCGCAGCGCCGCCAGGGGTCCCGGCCCCCCGCGGACGACTGACA
The DNA here is from genome assembly GCF_030815585.1 of Arthrobacter pascens. NCBI lineage: Bacteria > Bacillati > Actinomycetota > Actinomycetes > Micrococcales > Micrococcaceae > Arthrobacter > Arthrobacter pascens. The sequence continues at coordinate 2,587,676 of NZ_JAUSWY010000001.1, read as the reverse complement.
CCTTCCCTCCACAGCCCCTGGTTGTACACATGGCGGACGCGGGGCCTTCAGTTGAGCCGGAGGGGTGCCAAAGCTGGAGTCATGACACCTCCAGAGCATCTGACAGTCCAAGGCCCTGAAGACATCCTTGGGTTCATTCCACATTCCCTGGGGTATTGGCCGGCGGACAGTCTGGTGGCCATGACCCTGCAGGGCAGGCGGCTGGGCGCAACCCTCCGGCTGGACCTGCCCGGACCTGAGACGCTCGCGGATCCCCGGGACTACGCCCGCACCGTGCGCGATTACCTCCGGGCGGACCAGCACGCTGACGCTGCCCTCTTGGTGTTCTTCACCAATGACGGCTGGATGGATCTGCCCCAGACCTATACCGGGCTGCTGGCCGCACTGCAGGCCGCCCTGGGCACGTCGGGGATGCCGGTCCGCGACGCCTGGTACGTGGGGGATACGTACTGGCGTGACGCCTACTGCAGCGACCGCTCCTGCTGCCCGTTGCCGGGGCGGCCCGTCGAGGACATCCGGGACAGCAGGCTCAACGCTGAGATGGTGTTCCGCGGCAGCAGCGTGGGCCCGCCGCCGGACGGCGGTACCCAGCCTCAAGGCTCCATTTCAGTCGAGGACCGGGCCGCAATGCAGGCAGCGGAAGCTGCCTGGTCCGTCCAACTGGAGATCCGGCGGGGAAGCAGGGTGCAGTTCGATGCGCTCCTCGGGTTCTGGGAGGGGCTTCTGGGCTCCTGGACCGGTGATGCTTTGCCCGAAGACCAGCAGGCATTCCTTCGTGCCTCGCTCCGGGTCCCGGCGTGGCGGGACGCTGTCCTGGTGATGGCGGCAGCCGGCATGCGGACGGCGCAGTCCGGCGCCGAACAGTTCGGGATTTTCGACGCCGGGTGCCGGCTTGCGCCGGTTGGCCCGGGAGTACCGGAAACCTTGCCCGGGCCCGGTGCGGCCTCCGCTGGCGCCCCGGGCGTGCCCGGATACGGCGAGGTCCTCCTGGGTTTGGAGCCGGTCCTGCCTGACTGGCGCAGGCTGGACGGCCTGGACCGGATTTTGGAGCAGTTGTCGGCGTGCGGCGGCCAGGCCGGCGCCGCTGCCCTGACCGGACGGGGGTGGATTGCCTGGTGCCGTGGGCGGGGGTCGTATGCTGCGGCCTACCTCGGACAGGCATTGGAGGAGGAAGAGGGGTACCGGCTGGCGGAACTTATGCTCGAACTGGTGCGGCGGGGAACGCTGTGCGGATGGGCGGGGCGGAAGGAAGCCGCCTGGCAAAAGTTCGGACCGGAGGCCGCCTAGGGTCTGGACACCGGCCACAACGACGCCACACAGTGGCGGTCAAGGACCGGCGAAGGCGGCGGACCTCGTCCCCTGTGTGCTTCTCGTGCTGCAATCCCGCAGTGGGGTTCTTCCTTGAGGCCCTGTTTGGGAAAACCATGAGACAATAGATGCCGAGACCCGGTTGGGTCCGTGGATCAAGTGCATGTATTGACGCCCTTTACGGGAACATTACAGCCGCCCCGGCAGTTCTAGTTGTAGACTCTGCCGGCCGTGGTTGCACCTGATGTTCATCACGGACTTGACAGGGTCATAGTGGTGTTGCCCGTATGGTGATTCCACAGACCGCCGCTAGAAAGGTTTTCTGTGACCCCGTCTTCCGCGAAGAAGGAACCCGCCGCCCAGGACGACTTGTCCCCTGAGGAGAAGCAGGCTGCAACAAACGCCAAGCGAGCAGCCACCCGGGCAGCCAACAAGGCTGTCAAGGATGCCGCCGGTGATACCGATGTCGATGGCAAGCCTGAACCCAAGAGGCGCGGGCCCAAGCCCGGCGCCAAAGCCGCTGCCGAAGCCGCCGGAAAGTCCGCACGCGGAGACTCCGACGACGAGGATGACGTCGAAGAAGACCTTGACGACATCATCCTTGAAGGTGCGGAAGCCGGCGACGACGGCGAGATCAACGCCGCCAAGGCCGCGTCGGCAGCCACCGGCAAGGGATTTGTCTACTCGGACGCCGACGACGACGACGCCCCCGTCCAGCAGGTCATGTCCGCCGGAGCCACCGCCGACCCCGTCAAGGACTACCTGAAGCAGATCGGCAAGGTTGCGCTGCTCAACGCCGAGCAGGAAGTGGACCTCGCGCTCCGGATTGAAGCCGGCCTCTTCGCCGAAGAGAAGATCAACGCGGACGACGGCTCCATGGATCCGAAATTCAAGCGCGAGCTTGAATTCGTCATCCACGACGGCAAACGCGCCAAGAACCACCTGCTCGAAGCGAACCTTCGCCTGGTGGTCTCCCTGGCAAAGCGCTACACCGGCCGCGGCATGCTGTTCCTGGACCTCATCCAGGAAGGCAACCTGGGCCTCATCCGCGCCGTGGAGAAGTTTGACTACACCAAGGGCTTCAAGTTTTCCACTTACGCCACGTGGTGGATCCGCCAGGCCATCACCCGAGCCATGGCTGACCAGGCGCGCACCATCCGCATCCCGGTCCACATGGTTGAAGTGATCAACAAGCTGGCACGTGTACAGCGCCAGATGCTCCAGGACCTCGGCCGCGAACCCACGCCCGAAGAGCTGGCGCTGGAACTGGACATGACCCCGGAGAAGGTGGTGGAGGTCCAGAAGTACGGCCGCGAACCGATTTCACTCCACACCCCTCTTGGCGAGGACGGCGACTCCGAGTTCGGCGACCTCATCGAGGATTCCGAGGCCGTGGTTCCTGCCGACGCCGTCAGCTTCACGCTGCTCCAGGAGCAACTGCACTCCGTGCTGGACACGCTCTCTGAGCGCGAAGCCGGCGTGGTGGCCATGCGGTTCGGCCTCACCGACGGACAGCCTAAGACTTTAGACGAAATAGGCAAGGTCTACGGCGTCACGCGTGAACGCATCCGCCAGATCGAATCCAAGACAATGTCCAAGCTCCGCCACCCATCGCGGTCGCAGGTGCTGCGGGACTACCTGGACTAGGGACGGCACCAAGCAACGCGGTGGCCACTTCGGGCCCAGGATCCCGGATCCAACGGCACCAAGTGCCCCGCGTTGCTTTGTTCAGGCAGTTGCTTTGTTCGGGCAGTTGCTTTGTATCGGGCAGGAAAACCCGCATCGGATCAAAAAAAAATCAGGACCCCTCCAACGGAGGGGTCCTGATACGTTCCCGGTGGCCTAATCGACTGCTACCGGCGCCTTCTCATGAAGCCGGCCCGTCTCATCGTGCCAGTCGGAGCTCAAGGGCTTGAGCTTTGCCTCGACTGCACGGGCGTGGTGGCCGCAGAAGAGCAGCTCACCGCCGGAGGACTCAAGAACAACACGGACATATGCTTGTGCTCCGCAACGATCGCACCGGTCCAGTGCGTTGAGTGTGCGGTCCGCAACTGCTGTTGTCATTTCGGCCTCCTTAGTAGATCTGTCCCTCTATATAACCAGTATTCGTATCAAATACATCGCAAGGATGGCGCAAGTTCGCTGTCCGCGTATCTACAAGAATTGATCAAGGCCCCCGGACGGCATCACAGAAATATAACGGGTGGCCTCGCCCACAGCCGTTACGACGTGTGGCAGGCGGGTGTCCAATGGATGGCCGACTACCCTAGGAAGAGCGCCTCTAGCACCAGCCGTTCCGTCCCTGAAGGAGTTCACCACCCGTGGCACCAAGTTCTGATTACACCGCCCGGCACCTCTCTGTTCTGGAAGGCCTCGAGGCCGTCCGCAAGCGGCCTGGCATGTACATCGGCTCCACCGATTCCCGCGGCCTGATGCACTGCCTGTGGGAAATCATCGACAACTCTGTTGATGAAGCCCTGGCAGGCTTCGGCCACGACATCAAGATCATCCTGCACGCGGACAACTCGGTGGAGATCCACGACGACGGCCGTGGCATCCCAGTGGATGTGGAACCCAAGACGGGCCTCACCGGCGTGGAGGTGGTGTTCACGAAGCTCCACGCGGGCGGCAAGTTCGGCGGCGGATCGTACACGGCCTCCGGCGGGCTCCATGGCGTTGGCGCGTCCGTCGTGAACGCCCTGTCCGCCCGCCTGGACGTGGAAGTTGACCGCGGCAGCAAAACGTACAAAATGTCATTCCGCCGCGGGGAGCCGGGCCGGTTCAAGGATCCGGGGACAAAGCTGGACCCCTCGGCCACGTTTGCACCGTTCGTGGACGGCTCGGTGCTGGACGTGGTGGGCAAAGCCAAGCGGGGAGTTACCGGCACACGGATCCGCTACTGGGCCGACCGCCAGATTTTTACACTCGACGCCAAATTCTCCTACGACGAGCTGGCTGCACGGGCCAGGCAGACCTCCTTCCTGGTGCCGGGGCTCAAACTCACCGTCCGGGATGAGCGCCGGCTGGCCGGTACCCCCGGGGAAGCGGGACCGCACGAAGAGGTATTCCACCACGACGGCGGCATCTCAGAGTTCGTCGACTTCCTCGCCGCTGATCCCGGCGTCACGGATATCTGGCGGCTGCACGGTTCGGGCAAGTTCAAGGAGACCGTGCCCGTGCTGGACGAGCGCGGCCACAGCCAGCTGGCCGAGGTTGAGCGCGACTGCGAGGTGGACGTGGCGCTCCGCTGGGGCATCGGCTACGACAGCACAGTGCGCAGCTTTGTCAACATCATCTCCACGCCTAAAGGCGGAACCCACCAGTCAGGGTTCGAACAGGCCCTGGTCAAGACGTTCCGGAAGGCAGTGGAGAACAACGCCCGCAAGCTCAAAGCCGGCAACGACAAAATTGAGAAGGACGACATCTTCGCCGGCCTGACTGCTGTCCTGACGGTACGCCTGGCCGAGCCGCAGTTTGAGGGCCAAACGAAGGAAATCCTGGGCACGTCGGCGGTCCGGGCCATTGTGGCCAAGGTGGTGGAGCAAGAGATCAATGCGAAGCTCAACTCCGCCAACCGTAACGACAAAGCACAGTCCGCTTTGCTGCTCGAAAAAATTGTCAGCGAGATGAAGTCCCGCATATCGGCCCGTGTCCACAAGGAAACGCAGCGCCGCAAGAACGCCCTGGAGACCTCATCGATGCCCACCAAGCTGGCAGACTGCCGCACCGACGACGTCGCGAGGTCCGAGCTTTTCATCGTGGAGGGCGATTCCGCGCTCGGAACTGCCAAGCTGGCGCGGTCCTCGGACTTCCAGGCCCTGCTGCCCATCCGCGGCAAGATTCTCAACGTGCAGAAGGCATCCGTTGGGGACATGCTCTCCAACGTGGAGTGCGCGGCCCTGATCCAGGTGGTGGGGGCGGGTTCGGGGCGCAGCTTCGATCTTGCCGCGGCCCGGTACGGCAAGGTCATCCTGATGACGGACGCCGACGTCGACGGCGCCCACATCCGCACCCTGCTGCTGACCCTGTTCTTCCGGTACATGCGGCCCATGATCGAAGAAGGCCGGGTATTCGCCGCCGTCCCGCCGCTCCACCGGGTGGAAGTGATCAACGCGGGGCAGAAGGCCAACGAAATGATCTATACCTACTCGGAGGCGGAACTCCACGTGCTTCTGTCCAGTCTTGCCAAGGAGGGCAAGCGCTACAAGGAACCGATCCAGCGCTACAAGGGCCTCGGTGAGATGGACGCGGAACAGCTGGCAGAAACCACCATGGATCCCCGTCATCGCACGCTGCGCAAAGTGGGCATCGAGAACGCCAAGCAGGCCGAGGAGACTTTTGACCTGCTGATGGGTTCGGACGTGGCGCCGCGCAAGGACTTCATTATTGCGGGCGCGTCCAGCCTGGACAGGGAACGGATCGACGCCTGACCGGGAAGGTTCGGCCCGGTTCAGCCCAGCAGGCCCGGGACGATCAGCAGGGCCGTTGGCAGGGCCAGGAGCAGGACGCACCCGGCCAGCACCGTCCCGCGTGCCGAAGCGGGCAGCTGCGGACGGGGTGACAGCAGGCGGCTGACACGCGAGGCCGTAGTGCGTGCGGATTCCGAGCCGGTGACTCCGGCCGCTGCCTCCACCCCGGCCAGGGCAAGGTTGTCCTGCCCTGGTAGTAAGTCGGCAGCAGCTCCGGATCCCGCCGGACCGGAACCTTGCGAGCCGCTTGCCACTATGGCGATGGCCTTGATGAGCGTGGCCTTGCTTTCGGTTTTGAGGGCGACATCATCGGCCAGCATTTCGATGAGGGAGTTCACCGACTCCTGGGCCAGGCGGGTGGTCGGAAGCCAGGGCAGTGCCTGGCGCCATGCGGCGAAGGCCCAGAGCAGGAGATGATGGCGCTGGCTGAGATGGGCGTTCTCATGGATCAGGACAGCCCGCAGCTCGGCGGGCTCAAGGGCAGCCATGAGGCCATCCGACAATACGGTGACAGAACGCGCGCCGCCGGGAAGGCAGTAGGCCACCGGCGAGTCGTGGCTGATGACCACAGTTCCCGCCCCCTCCGCGGAAGGTGAAGCCAGCAGCGCCAGGAGTTCACGGTGCCGCCGCCGCTGCCGCTCGATCCTGTAGTAGGTGAGCAGCAGGGTGAACACCAGGTGGGCGGTCAGCAGCGCCGCCGCGGAGAGGGCAAAGAGGTGCCAGAAGCCGAGCGCGGTGGTGGGGGCATTGAACAGCACCATCCCGGCAAGCGCGCGCAGGCCGGCGATCAGATTGTCTCCGATGGGTTCCAGGCCGTACACGAGCATGGCGCCGATCATGGAGAGACCACCGGCAAGGGCAATGGCCTGCCACAGGAGCATCGCCGTGAACGGCGACCGGGCCGGCCACTGGGCACGCGAAAGGAAGATAGGCACCGGCCACGCCAGGACTATCGCAAGGACCGCCAGCAGATATGAGGTCCAGAACATGGTCCGCTAGAAGTGGCCAAGCAGTTTGCGCAGCGTTTCGGCTTCACTTTCCGTCACGGAGCCGATGAACCGTGCCAGCACGGCTTCACGGTCAGGGGCGGATCCCAGAACTTCATGCATCAGCTCGGCCGTATGGTCTTCCCGGCTGGAAACTGCCTGATAGCGGTGCGGCCGGGTGCCACGTTCCCGCTCCACCAGGCCCTTCTTCTCCAGCCGCGAGAGCACGGTCAGCACAGTGGTGACGGCCAGTTCCTTGCCTTCGTGGCCTGCTGCGCCCCCATGGGCCTCGGTGCTCTGCGCCAGCCGGTCGCGCAGGGTATTCGCCGTGGCTGCCTCCTGGCCCGCCCAGAGCAAGTCCATCACTGCCCGTTCCAGTTCACCAAGACTAGCCATTCGATACATCCTTAGATTCCCCGCACCGGCAGGCCTGCCGGCCGCGATGACTATACAAACGAACGCTACAACTACAGGAACAATTTACCCCGTTTCGGCGTCACTTTCTACGTCAGGTAGAACAATGGGCGCGCCGCAGCCTTGTGGAGGGCACTTCTTAGTGGAACTGTTGGTTTACAGTGCCCGTAGCATTGTTCTACACTCGGTAGAAGTCAGAGTTCTACGCATCGTAGAAAAGTGAACCCGCCAACAGTAGGGACTGCCTTGGACGCCTTGGAAATCGCACGCTGGCAATTCGGCATCACCACCGTCTACCACTTCATGATGGTTCCGCTCACCATTGGTCTTGGCTTGGTGGTGGCTGTGATCCAGACGGCCTGGCACCGCACCGGCAACCCTGAATACCTCCGGATGACCAAATTCTGGGGCAAGCTCTTCCTGATCAATTTCATCATGGGCGTGGCCACCGGCCTCGTCCAGGAATTCCAGTTCGGCATGGCCTGGAGCGAATACAGCCGGTTCGTAGGGGATGTATTCGGCGCACCGCTGGCACTCGAAGCCCTGCTGGCGTTCTTCGTCGAATCAACGTTCCTTGGCCTCTGGATCTTCGGCTGGAAGCAGCTGAAGCCCGGCATCCACCTGGCCTGCCTGTGGATCGCCGTGGTGGGCTCGGTGTTCTCCGCCTACTTCATCATTGTGGCCAACAGCTGGATGCAGCACCCCGTGGGAGTGGAGCTGGTCAACGGCCGGCCGGTGATGACGGACGCGTGGGCGGTCTTCACCAACAACACAGCACTGGTCGCTGTTCCCCACACGCTGTTCGGTGCGTTGGCAGTGGCCGGAGGCTTCCTGCTGGGCATCGCCTGGTACCACCTGTGGCGGAGGCGGCGCGACGGCGTCGATACCGTGGGTGCCGACGGCAAGGTGGTCCCCGGGGAAGCGGACATCCCCGGCCGTGACCGGACAGACCACAAAGTCTGGATCCGCTCCCTGCGCATCGGCGCCGTCGTCGCCATGATTTCCTTTGCCGGCACCGCCCTCACCGGCGACCTGCAGGGAAAGCTGATGTTTGAGCAGCAGCCCATGAAAATGGCGGCCGCTGAGGCCGCGTGCCACGACGGCACCGGCTTCTCGGTCCTGAGCGTCGGCAACCTGGGGTCGCGGAACTGCGATGACATCGTGGCGTTGATCGAGGTCCCAGGGATCCTGTCCTTCCTGGCAAAGGGCAACTTCACCACCGAGGTCAAGGGCGTCAACAGCCTCCTGGACCAGTACAAGGCCGACTACGGAACAAACCTGCCGGACAACCCGGTCTATGGAGAGCGTGCCGGCCAGGAGATCGAGTACGTGCCCGTCATGGAGGTCACGTACTGGGGATTCCGCATGATGATCGGGTTCGGCGGACTCGCGGCCCTCGCGGCTCTCATTGCCTTGTGGGTGACGCGGAACGGAACCGTTCCCGAGTCCCGCTGGCTGATGCGCCTGGCCGTCTTCGGCATCCTGGCGCCCTTCGGTGCCAACGCGGCAGGGTGGATTTTCACCGAAATGGGTCGGCAACCGTTTGTGGTGGCACCCAACCCGGACTTCAACGGCATAGACCAGGTGTTTATGTTCACCGCGGCCGCAGTGTCGCCGGGCGTCTCGGCCGGAGAGCTGCTGACGTCGCTGGTGGTCCTGACTTCCATCTATGCGGTGCTCCTGGTGGTTGAGGTGAAGCTCCTGGTCAAGTACATCCGCGGCGGCGTCGTTTCCGCCATGCCGGAACTGGCCCACGCGCCCGTCGATGAAAACGAGGACGCCACCCCCGGCCCGGACGGACCGGGCACCGGCGACGTCCTGGCGTTCGCCTACTAAGAAGACCAGAGGATACTCAGAATGGAACTGCTGCCCACCATTTGGTTCATTGTCATCGCGGTGCTGTGGACCGGATACCTCTTCCTGGAAGGCTTTGACCTCGGCGTCGGAATGCTGATGAAGCTCTTCGCCCGCGACAATACCGAGCGGAGGGTTCTCCTCAACACCATAGGACCGGTCTGGGACGGCAACGAGGTGTGGCTCATCACCGCCGGCGCTGCAACCTTTGCGGCCTTCCCGCTCTGGTACGCCTCCCTGTTTTCCGCCCTGTACCTCCCGCTGCTGGTGGTGCTCGTAGCCCTCATCTTCCGTGCGGTGGCGTTCGAATACCGCGGGAAGGTGGACAACGACAGCTGGCGCGCCCGCTGGGACTGGGCCATCGCCCTGGGCTCCTTCTTCGCGGCATTCGGCGTTGGCGCTGCCCTGGCGCTCACCACCACCGGGCTGCCGCTCAACTCCAACGGCGACCGCGAAGGTGGTCCGTTCGCCTGGTTCAGCGGCTATGCCGTGCTCGGCGGACTGGCCGTGGCAGGTTTCTCGCTGCTGCACGCCCTGGCCTTCCTGGCTCTGAAGACCGACGGCAACGTACGCCACCGCGCGCGCGGATGGTTCGTCCGGCTGCTTCCGTGGCTCCTTCTCCCCATGGCCGGCTGGGCTGTCAGCATCCAGTTCCTGGACGGCAAACCCTGGACCTGGGCAGCCGTCGCCGTGGCTGTTGTGGCTGCCGCGGCAGCCTGGTTCCTGGCCCATAAGGGAGCCGAAGGCAGGGCCTTCATGGCGCTGGGGGTTTTCCTGCTGCTCGGCAGTGCCTCCATTTTCGGGGCGGTGTTCCCGGTAGTGCTGCCCTCCACCGTCAACCCTGAGTTTAGCCTCACCATCTCCAACGCTTCCTCCTCGGACTACACGCTGGGACTCATGAGCATCGTGGCCGCCGTTGGCCTGCCGCTGGTGATCGCATACCAGGCGTGGACGTACTGGGTGTTCCGGAGACGCGTCAGCGCCGCCCACATCCCGGAGGCCCACAGCTTCCTGCCGGCCGTAGCCGCCAAGGCCTTCACCACGAAGGGCTGACCGGCCGTGCGCCCACCGTTCCCGGCCGGACCCGCCACCCGCTCAGCCATCTACTGGCTTGGCTTCCTGGCAGCGCTGAAGGCACTGTCCCTTGTCCTGATGGGGCAGGCCGTCGCCTCCATGCTGGCCGGACTGGCGACAGCGGACCCCGCCTGGCCGGACCAGCTTCCGTGGGGGCTGGCCGGTGTTGTCCTGAGATCGGCCACCGTGTGGGGACAGGGCATCGCGGCACGCCGCGCCGCCCTAGGGATCAAGGAGGAGCTCCGGTCCGAACTGCTTGAGCGCGCATTGCGGAACGGTGCGCGGGCCACTGGCCCGGCGGACGGCGGCCTCGCCGTACTGGCCACGCGAGGGTTGGACGCTCTGGACAGCTACTACACCCAGTTCATCCCCGCACTGGTGAATTGCGCCGCCATCCCGCTGTTGCTTGGCGCACGCATCCTCTTTGCGGACTGGGTCAGCGCCGTCGTGATCGTCCTGACGGTTCCGCTGGTGCCCCTGTTTATGGTGCTGATCGGACGGTACACGGAGCAGAACGTCCGCGAGGCACAGGCAACCCTGTCCCGGCTGTCCGCCCACATGCTGGAGCTGGCCAAAGGCCTGCCGGTCCTGGTGGGACTCGGCCGCGCCACGGCACAGCGCAAGGCACTGGAAGAGATCTCGGACGAGTACCGCGCCAAGACCATGGGGACGCTGCGCACCGCATTCCTGTCCGCCCTGGCGCTTGAACTCATCGCCACGATCTCCGTAGCGGTGGTGGCAGTGTTCATCGGCGTACGCCTGGTGCACGGCGACATGGCCCTCGAGGCTGGCCTCCTGGCCCTGATCCTGGCACCGGACTGCTATCTTCCCTTCCGTGAACTGGGCACCGCCCACCACGCAAGTGATGACGGCCGGGCCGCGCTCGCCGAGACCAAGGCGGTCACCGATGCACCTGAGCCCCGGCCGCTGCCCGCCAGCGCAGGGGACTCTGGCCCGCCAGTGACAGGTTCCGATCTCACCGTTGCCGGTCTCACCGTTACCTACACCGGAAGGTCCGCCTCCGCCGTCGGGCCCCTCAGCTTCACTGCACGCCACGGTGAAATCACCGCCCTCGACGGGTCCAGCGGGGCGGGCAAAAGTACCGTCCTCGGTGTGCTGGCCGGGACCATCGGCGACGGTGCCGGCACTTCCGTCACCGGGCGGATCTCCGGCCTCAACAGGGACACCGTCACGTGGGTCCCGCAGCACCCCGTCATGGTGTCGCAGACAGTCCTGGACGAAGTACTGCTTTACCTCACCGCTGGGACAGCTGATGCAGGGACGGCAGCCACAGAGGCGGCTGCCCCCGGCACGGTCGCGGAAACAGCAGCCGGGAACGACGCCGCGGCGCGGGATTGCCTGGCCGCGGCTGCTGCCGGCCATCTTGCTGGCAAACACCCGGCCGAATTGAGCCCCGGTGAGCTGCGCCGCGTCGCGCTGGCGAGGAGCCTGGCACGCATCAGGGCCGGGGCAACTGTACTCCTGCTTGACGAACCAACGGCCCACCTGGACCGGGAGTCCGCCGCCTTGGTGCAGGAGGCAATCCGCAATCTCCGTGGACACGTCACCGTCATCCTGGTGGCCCACGACAGACAGACCCGCGAACTGGCCCACCACCTCGTCGCTGTCTCTCCCCGGGGCCGCACGGAATCGCCGCCGTCGCACGGCGTACCGGCTGCCGCGGAAGCCAGCACCCCGGACCGGGAGCCGGTGCCGGCTTCAGCGGACGGCCCCGGCCTGCCGGTGCCGGAAGATCGGTCGCTTCCACCAGGAGGTCCAACGGCGGAGCGGCGGCCCGCCTTGACCGTCCGCCTCCTGGCCGGGCTGCTGGCACCGGTGGCCGGTCGGTTCTCCGGCGCCGCGGCGGTGGGGATCCTGGCATCCATGTTCGCCGTCGCGCTGTCCGGGCTGTCCGGCTGGCTCATCATCAGGGCCAGCGAGCAGCCGCCCATCCTTTATCTCCTAACTGCGATCGTCGGTGTGCGGTTCTTCGGGATCGGCCGCGCCGTCGTCCGCTATTGGGAACGGCTCCTGCTGCACGATGCAGTGTTCGCCGCGCTCACCAAGCTGCGCGGCCGGCTTTGGCAATCATTGAGCCGCAGGGCCCTCTCGCTCCGGCGTCTCCTGCAGGGCGGCAACGTCCTGGGAACGGTGATTGACGACGTCGATACCGTCCGTGACCTGTTGCCTCGGGTGGTCCTGCCTCCCCTGACTGCCGTCGCCGTCGCCGTATCCGCCCTACTGGCCACCGGGCTGCTTGTGCCTGCGGCCTTTCCGGCCGTTGCTGCCGCGGCGGCGGTGAGCCTGCTCGTGGCCCCGGCCTCTGCAATGTGGGGCGACAGGAAGTCGGCCAGCGCCGAGCAAAGCCTGCGTTCCGGCGTTCTCCGTCGCACGTCAGCGGCGCTTGACGCCCGGGCAGAGCTGCATGTGAACGGTGTGGCCCACGCAGTCCTCGCGGGGCTGCGCGAGGAGGACAACGCCGCAACCCGGGCATCCCAGCGTTCCGTGTGGGCCGAAGGACTAGGCCAGGCCATCACCACGGCAGCATGCGGAGCCGCGGCCCTGGCAACCGCGGTGCTGGCTGCGCCGCAGGTACTCGGCGGAACGCTGCCTCCCGCCACCGCCGCGGTTATTGTCCTGCTGCAGCTGGCGCTTGTGGAGCCGTACGCAGCCATGACGACGGCGGTACGCCAGTTTCCTGCGCTCCGTATGGTGATGCGGCGGATCGGGCAGTCAGGAGTCGTGGGCGACAGCAACCGGGTCCTGGGCGGTCTCGAGGATGACGGCCGGGACGTGGTTTTGGCGCGGGCCGGGGGTGCCGCCGGTGTTGAGCTTGAAAATGTTGAGGCCGCGTGGCCCGGAGGTGCCCCTGTCTTCTCAGGACTGTCGGCCAGCGCAGGCCCCGGCCGCTGGCTGGCCGTCACCGGTCCGTCCGGCGTGGGGAAGTCCACGCTGTTGTCTGTCCTGCTGGGCTTCCTTCCCGCCTCCGGCGGGAGTGTCCGGGTCACGGGCCCGGCCGCCTGGTGCCCGCAGGAAGCCCACCTGTTCGATTCCACGCTCCGGGGCAACCTCCTCCTGGGACGCCCTGTCCCCGGCGGGCGCGCGGATCCCGGCAGCGTTACAGCGGGTACCGTTGAGGCCGGGTTGGATGCTGCCCTTGCCGCCGTCGGACTCAGCGGCCTCGTGTCGCGCCTGCCCGCCGGGCTGGACACACGGATCGGACCGGGAGGCTCGTTCCTCAGCGGCGGCGAACGCCAACGGCTGGCTGTTGCCCGGACCCTCATGACCGGGGCCGAGGTGATCCTGCTGGACGAGCCTACCGCCCATCTGGACGCCGAGGCAGGACGGGCGATGCTGGCGGATCTCCGCGCCGGCCTGAAGGAACGCACGGTGGTTCTGGTGACCCACAATCCGGCCGATATCCATCCTGAGGACGTACGGCTGGAACTGTCGGCTGCAGCGTTCCGTGGGGAAGCTGCCCTGGCTGTGCGCTGAGGCTCAGCCGTCCACGTCGTGGAGGTGGTGGACTACGTCGTGCAGAAAGTACTGCGCGAGCGTCAGGACGGTGAACACGGACCCGTTGCTCCGCAAGCCCTTCCTGCCCCACTCAGCCTGGCGGACACCGGCAAAGGTTTCCGCAATCTGCTGGCCCTCCGCGGTCAGTTCGGCACTGACCACTGCGGGATCGGCATTGGCATAATCCTTGTCGAGGGCGGTCCGGTCCTGGTCCCAGTTCTCGAACCGGACGTTGTCGCCGTCGAGCATCAGGTTCAGGCGCTGGTCGAAAAGGCTGAAAACGTCGCGGACGTGGCAGGCGTACTCCAGCGCCGACCAGGTGTCCTCGTCCGGACGCTCCGCGACGTCCGGACGCCGGAGGACTGCCCGCCACCGTGGCAACATGCTCCGCACGCTCCCCGGAACTGTGGCCGGGGTGGCCGTGGAGGCGTCAAAGGAACACTCGGGGCAAGGCCGTGACAGGACCCAGGTCCAGTCCTTTTCATCAGGAATGATAGGCATGCCAGAAGTCTAGGCCGGATCCGGCCAGGCCATGGTGGGGCCGATCACATCTACGGGCTGGGACAGCGGAATTCCGGACCCGTCGCGCCTGCCGTGCTCCTGCGGCAGGGACCGGGCTACGCCGGCGGACGACGAAGCCTTGGCCGGCCCATGCCCTGCCCAGGCCAGCAGCAGCGTGTCTTCGCCTTTGAGGAACCTGTGGGCACGGACACCGGCTGTGGCGCGGCCCTTGACCGGGTACTCGGAGAACGCGGTGACCTTCGCCGCGCCCGGGGCAGTCCCCGGAAGGGCGCCGTCAGTGCCGGCGATGGTGACCACCACGGCGGCGTCGTCCTGCGCGGGAACCACACCGAAGAACAGGACCTGGTCATCCGGGGACAGCTTGATGCCCGCCATCCCCCCGGCGGTCCTGCCCTGCGGGCGGACCACAGCCGCATCGAACCGCAGCAGCTGGGCCTGCCGGGTCAGGAACACCAGGTCGGCGTCCTCCGAACCGGCCGGGGCCACGCCCACCACGGAATCCTTGTCCTTGAGCGCAATCACTTCCCAGTCCTCGCGGTTCAGGGGATAGTCAGGCTGCACACGCTTGATCACGCCCTGGGCGGTCCCGATGGCGAGTACCTCGTCCAGCGGGGCGAACGCGATCAGCGATTCGCCCTTCAGCAGCGTGATGAAGTCCTTGGCCTGTACACCGCCGGCAAGGTTCGGCAGCCCGGACATCGGGGGCAGTACCGGCATGTCCATCACCTGCATGCGCAGCATGCGCCCCTGGGACGTGACGGCGGCAATCTCGCCGCGCGCGGAGGTCTTGACCACGGACCGGAACACATCATGTTTGGAACGGGGACCAGACTCGGCCAGAGGCTCCTGGTTGGAGGTGCGCGCGATCTGGCCGGACGCGGTGAGGATGGCCCAACAGGGGTCGTCAGCAATCTCCAGCGCCAGCGGAGCGGCCTTTCCCCTGCCGCCCGGGGCCGCGGAGAGGTCAGCGGCCACGGTGGGGGAGACGGCCTCCGATTCGAGCAGCACCGTCCGCCGGGGTGTTCCGTATTTCTCGGCGATCTCGCCGAGTTCACTGGACACCAGTCCGCGCAGGCGCTCCTCGGACCCGAGGATGGCCTCGAGCTCGGCGATCTCGCGGCGCAGCTCATCCTGTTCCTTCTCCAGCTCGATCCGCGAGTACTTGGTCAGCTGACGGAGCCGCAGTTCCAGGATGTAGTTGGCCTGGATCTCGGAGAGGTCGTAGATGGACATCAGCCGGACCCGGGCCGCCGCGGCCTCGTCGGAGGAGCGGATGATCTGGATGACCTCGTCGATGTCCACGATGGCGATCAGCAGGCCCTCCACCAGGTGCAGGCGGTCCTTCTTCTTGCCCAGCCGGAACGCCGTGCGGCGGCGCACCACGTCCAGGCGGTGCCCCACATACACGGAAAGCAGCTCCACCAGCCCCAGAGTCTGTGGCTGCCCGTCCACCAGCGTCACATTGTTGATGCCGAACGAGTCTTCCATGGGCGAGTAACGGTAGAGCTGCTGGAGCACGGCGTTCGGATTGAATCCGTTCTTGAGCTCAATGACCAGCCGCAGGCCATGTTTGCGGTCTGTCAGGTCAACGATGTCGCTGATCCCCGTCAGCTTCTTGCCGTTGACGGCGTCCTTGATCTTCTCGATCACCTTTTCAGGCCCCACCATGTACGGCAGTTCAGTGACCACCAGGCCGGTGCGGCGGGCCGAAAGCTGCTCGATCTCCACCTTCGCCCGGGTCTTGAAGGAGCCGCGCCCGGTGGCGTAGGCATCGCGGATGCCGTCCAGCCCCACGATCCGTCCGCCCGTGGGCAGGTCCGGGCCGGGCACAAACCGCATGAGGTCATCCAGAGTTGCGTCCGGATGGGCAATCAGGTGGCGCGCGGCGGAGATGACCTCCACCAGGTTGTGCGGGGCCATGTTGGTTGCCATGCCGACGGCGATACCCGTGGCTCCGTTGACCAGCAGGTTGGGGAAGGCCGCCGGGAGGACTTCTGGCTGGGTCAGCTGGTTGTCATAGTTGGGGACAAAGTCCACCACATCTTCGTCGAGGTGGTCCGTGAGCGTCAGCGCGGCCGCCGCGAGCCGGGCCTCCGTATACCGGGGAGCCGCCGGGCCGTCGTCGAGCGATCCGAAGTTGCCGTGGCCGTCAATGAGCGGCAGCCGCAGCGAAAAGTCCTGGGCCATGCGCACCATGGCGTCGTAGATGGCCGTGTCTCCGTGCGGGTGGAGCTTTCCCATGACCTCGCCCACCACGCGCGCACTTTTGACGTGGCCACGGTCCGGGCGCAGGCCCATATCGCTCATCATGTAGAGGATGCGGCGCTGGACCGGCTTGAGCCCGTCCCTGGCGTCAGGCAGGGCCCTGGAGTAGATCACAGAATACGCGTACTCCAGGAAGGAGCCTTCCATCTCGGAAGTGACGTCGATATCCACGATGTTCTCGGTGTAATCCGGGCTGGAATCCACTGCGGGGGCTGGACTTTGGCGGCGTGCCATGGGGCTGGTAAATCCTTCTGGGGGTACTCAGGGTGTGCTGCGGGAGTTTTTGGCTAGGCTAAGCCTATGGTGGATCAGCCCGGGGACGGCATATATCCGGAACATTGGGAAGCCGATGTCGTCCTGCGGGACGGCGGGACCGCCCACTTGAGACCCATCCATCCTACCGATGCGGACGCCGTCCAGGCCTTCCACACAGGACAGTCCCAGAACTCAATCTACATGCGGTTCTTTGCGTTCAAAGCACGGCTCTCCAGCAAGGAACTCAAGCGCTTCACCGAAGTGGACTACAGGGACAGGGTGGCCTTCGTGATCACCATCGGCGGCGAAATCATGGGCATCGGCCGGTACGACCGGCTTGATGACCCCACCGAGGCCGAGGTCGCCTTCAACATCGCCGACGCACACCAGGGCAGGGGCATCGGATCAATCCTCCTGGAACATCTTGCCGCAGCCGCCCACGAAAACGGCATCCGCCGGTTCAGCGCCGAAGTACTGCCGGAAAACCGCAAGATGCTCATGGTGTTCTCCGACGCCGGCTACGACGTCAAACGGCATTTCGACGACGGCGTCGTCAGCCTGGAGTTTAAAATCGACCCCACCGAGAAATCGCGGGCCGTGATGGAATCGCGTGAGCACCGCGCCGAGGCGAGGAGCGTGCGCGACCTGCTGGCGCCGTCGTCGGTGGCTGTCATCGGTGCCAGCCGCAAATGGGGGACCGTGGGATACCAGCTGCTGGAGCACATCATCGAAGGGGGTTTTCCCGGCCCCGTCTACGCCATCAACCCGGAGGCCCTGGAGCTCGCCGGAATGCTGTCCTTCGCTAAGCTCTCCGATGTTCCGGACCCGGTCCAGCTGGCCGTCATCGCCGTCCCGTATGAGGAAGTCTCAAAAGTGGTGGACGACTGCGCCGCGGCGGGTGTCAAGGGGCTGGTGGTTGCCTCCGCCGGGTTCGCGGACGACGGCGAACGCGGCCTCGCCCGCCAGCGTGACCTCGTCCGGAAGGCCCGTGCGAACGGCATGCGGGTTATCGGGCCGGCCTCACTGGGAATCGTCAATACCCATCCGGAGGTGTCGTTGAACGCTTCAATGGCACCCGCGCTGGCACGGCGCGGAAGCCTGGGCCTGTTCAGCCAGTCAGCGGCCATCGGTGTTTCCCTCTACGCTGCATCAAGCCGGCGCAGGATGGGGCTCTCCACGTTTCTCTCCGCCGGCAACAGGGCCGATGTCTCCGGTAACGACATGATGCAGTTCTGGGAGGACGACCCAGACACCGCCGCGGTGGGACTGTACCTCGAGTCCATCGGTAATCCGCGCAAGTTTTCGCGCCTCGCCCGCCGGCTGGCCCGCACCAAGCCCGTGATAGTGGCCAAGTCCGAGACGATGGGCCTGCGGCTGCCGCCCGGCCACGCCGTCCGCACCACGCAGGCGCCTGCAGGCGCACTGGATGCCATGATGCGCCAATCCGGCGTGATCCGGGTGGAGACCATCGAGCAACTGATGGACGTGACGCAGATCGTGGCGGGCCAGCCGCTGCCAGCGGGACCGGGGCTGGCGATTTTCAGCAATTCCCTGGCGCTGGGCAAAGTGGTGGCGGACAGCGCTTCGGCGCATGGCCTGGGGGTGGAGCAGATAGTCACCGACGTGGATCTCGACGCCGGCCTGTCCCTTGCACTGCCTGCCCTCCGCCGCAGGCTCCAGGACACGCTCGCCTCGGACACCGTCCACGCTGTGGTGGCCGCGCTGCTGCCGGCCCGGGGCCTCACCGTGGAAAACATTGTGGAAGTCCTTGCCGAATGCTCGGCGTCCGCAGGCAAGCCGGTTGTCGCCGCATTCACCGGCATCCTGGACCCGTCCGTCTATGTGGAAGGGATGGTGGGGGACACGGGCCGGGCCGTCCCGTGTTTCTCCAATGCCGGTGCCGCAGTGGCCGCGCTCGCGGCCGTGGTGAGGTACTCCGAGTGGGTGGCACGGGACCAGGGCCATTTTGTGGAGCCCGACGGCTGTGACCCCGAAGGCGCACGGGTCCAGCTTGAGGCCCTGCTCCGCGACGTCACCGGTGAGCAGCTCAAACAGCTGGATCCGGGGGCTACGGCCTCGCTGCTGGGGCACTATGGCATCGAGGTCCTGCCGTCCGCCGCATTTGAATCCGCGGAACAGGCCGTTGAAGCGGCAGACAGTCTGGGCTGGCCCGTGGCACTGAAGACCACCGAACCGGCACTCCGCCACCGCCTTGACCTCGGAGGCGTACGCCTGGACATCCAGGACCCTGAATCACTGCGCCAGAACATCGAGCAGATGCGGCGGGCGCTGGCACCGTACGGTTCGCCATCGCTGGAGTTGCAGTCCATGGCACCCGTAGGCCAGGCCTGCACCTTCCGGGCCATCGAGGACCCGCTGCTCGGGCCGGTGATCTCCTTCGGGCTGGCAGGAGACGCCGTCAACCTCCTGGACGACTGGGCCCACCGGGTGCCCCCGCTGTCCGCCGCAGATGTGAAGGACTTCATCCGGGGTCCACGGGCGGCCCGCAAGCTCTTTGGCTACCAGGGCCTGCCCGCCGTGGATGTTGCGGCGCTGGAGGAGCTCGCCGCCAGGCTCGCGTGGATGAAGGACAACCACCCGGAGATAGCGCTGGTGGACTTCAACCCCGTGCTGTGCGGCAGCCGGGGTGCGTCCATCCTCGCCGCTGACATCAGGATCGGGAACCCTGCCCAACGAACTGACAGTGCCCGTCGGGCCATGCTGGGCTAGCCGCAGTTAGCAAGTCCCCGGCCGATCTGTGAAAATGGGGGGATGAGCTCACAGCCTCCCACGTCGACGCCTCAAACGCCCGGCAATGACAACCAGGCAGCCCACCACTCCAGCTCACACAGCCACAGCGCCCAGGGCCAAAGCCTGGAAGGGGCGCTCCAGCAGGCAGGCTTCTACCCCCGCCTTGTGGCTGACGTTGTTGACGATGCCCTGGACGGCCGCGACTGCGTTGCCCACCTGGTCCACCTGGAAACGCACTTTGACCGGGCCGAAGTCCGCCGTCACATTACGGTGCTGGTACTCACCGCCGACATGTTGGTGATCACCCACGTGGACGACCAGCAACTGGACGAGGCCGGCGAACAAATCGTTGCCCAGATCTCCACCGAGTCCGTCCCCGTGGCCCAGATCCGCTCCGTAGTACTCAGCTACATGTATGCCCAGCCGCAGAACTACAAGCCCTCCGATCCCGCGCGTGAGCTGACGCTCGCCATTGCGTGGTCCGGAGGCCAAAGGCTGGACATGGGGCCCGCCAGCTGTGGCGATCCGCAGTGCGAGGCGGACCACGGCTACAGCGGCACCATCGCCCAGGAGGACATCGTCCTGCGGATCAGTGCCGAAGCTGACGGCCTCCAGGCAGTACAGGACGCCAAACTTTTCGCCCGTGCGCTTCGTGCCGTGAACACCGGGTCCACCGCGCCTGTGCCGCACGGCGCCCAGACGCTTCAGCCGCGCCCCCGGACCGGCGTGTTCGGAACCCGGCTGAGCCGCGGACACCAGCAGCGCTGAGATGCCGGACCAAGGTAAAACACCAGTCCCTACAGCACTTTCGGAAGGGAACCGCCTGACACTGAACATGCCGCCGGCGCCTGCCTTCGGCCAGCGGTCCATCGCCGAGGTGCTGACCAGCGCCGCCGCAAGCCTCGGCCTGGAGGGTTTCAGCAACAGCCTGGGTCTTCCCTCCGCTTCGCGGGTCTGCGTGGTCCTGGCAGACGGCCTGGGCCGCAGCCTGCTGAAGCAGAAAACGGCCCACACCCCGTTCCTGAGGTCCGTTATGCAGGCCGGGCAGGGAGACATCCCTGTGTGGCTGGACTCCACGTTCCCGTCCACCACGGCATCCGCGCTGGCCAGTTTCGGCACAGGGCTGTCGCCGGGCCAGCACGGCATGGTGGGCTACGACGTGCTGGACCCGGACCAGGACAAAGTGGTCAACATGCTGGGCAACTGGGACGCCGCCGTGGATCCGCTGGCATGGCAGCCATTTCCCACCGTGTTCGAACGGGCCGCCGCAGCGGTGGACGTGACCACCATCAGCCTTCCGCAGTTCAGCACCTCACCCATGACCCAGGCGGCGCTCCGCGGTGGCCGCTTCATCTCCGCCACAACACCGCACGCCCGCACCGCGGCCGCCGCCGAAGCCATGGCCGCCGCCGGGCCCTCACTGATGTATTTCTACGTCAGCGAGCTGGACAAAGCCGGCCACCGCTACGGCTGCCAGTCGGAGCACTGGGAATACCAGCTGGAGGAACTCGACGCCACCGTCAAGCGGCTCAACACCTCCCTTCCCGCTGGCACCACTGTGCTGCTCACGGCGGACCACGGCATGCTTGACGTTCCGGAGCAGCAAAGGATTGACTACGCCGCGGAGCCTGCGCTGATCGAGGGCGTGCGGCACACGGCCGGGGAGCCCCGAATGGTTCACCTCTACCTCGAGGATGGGGTGGATGCTTCCGGCAGGGAACGCCTGTTGGACGCCTGGCGTGCCCGCTTCGGTGAGAGGATCTGGGCCTTCACCAGGGACGACGCCGTCGCCGCCGGGCTCTTCGGACCATTGCGCCCCGCCGTCGGGCCCAGGATCGGCGACGTCATGATCGCCGCGAAGGACGAACTCGCCCTGTACGACACGCGCCGCGTGCGTCCCGCCGCCATGGAAGTGGTCGGTCAGCACGGCTCACTGACCAAGGCGGAACGCGAGGTCCCTTTGCTGTGCTTCACGGCACAAGGCAGGACGGCCCGCCGTGGCTGAGCTGGTGTTTTTCTCCGGAACCATGGACTGCGGAAAATCCACGCTTGCCCTGCAGATGGACCACAACCACCGCGCCCGGGGGCGGGGCGGAGTGCGGTTCACCCGCAACGACCGCGCGGGCGGCTCCAGGATCTCCAGCCGGCTTGGCCTGGAAACGGATGCGGTGGAGGTAGCGGACAGCACGGATTTCTGGGACGAAGTGGTCAGCCGGCGGACCAAGGGGCAGCGGGTGGACTTTTTGATCTGTGATGAAGCGCAGTTCTACTCGCCCGTGCAGGTGGAGCAACTGGCCAGGGTGGTGGACGAGGTCGACGTCGACGTTTTCGCGTTCGGCATCACCGCAGACTTCCGCACCCGGCTTTTTCCCGGCTCCCAGCGCCTGATTGAACTGGCTGACCGCGTGCAGGTGCTCCAGGTCGAAGCCTTGTGCTGGTGCGGACGCCGGGCCACCCAGAACGCCCGCACCGTGGACGGGGTGATGGTCATGGAAGGCGCCCAGGTGGTGGTGGGCGACGTAGACATGGCCGGCGATCCCGCGGCCGCCGGAGGCGAAGGACACGTGCCGGCGGTGGGCTATGAAACCCTCTGCCGACGGCACTACATGCGACGGGTCACCGCCCACGGCGCCCACATCATGGCCCAGCAGGATGAGCTCCTGCCTTTTGAGGTGGATGCTTGCCTGTGGCGGGGCTCCCGAGGGGCCCCCGGCTAAGCCTTCAGTCGCCCCTGGTTCCGAACACGATCTCATCCCAGCTGGGAATGCTTGAGCGCTTCGGTTTGGAAGGCTGCCGTTCCGGCAGATCTGTGTCCCGTTCGTGGCGCTGGCCGGAAACAGGATCCTCAATCCCGGCAGGTGGGGGTGTGCGCCGATGGCTTCCGCCGCCGAGAAGTTCGTCCAGGCCGACGCTCGGTGCATCATGCCCGGCCCCCATGGCGGGGTCACTTTCCCTTGACGGGGAACTGTCCCTGTGCGGGGCGGCAGGCCCCGACGGGCGAAGGGGGGACGCCACAATGGTGACCTCCCGCGTATCGGTACTGACGCCGTCGTGCAGTTTCAGCACGTCATCATCGGGTTCCCGGTGCGGCGGGATCAGGCTCAGCCGGGACAGCATGGAAGGCCTGCCCTCGCGCTTGCGGGTGAGCGGCTCAACCTGGGCGGCAGCGGGATCCTGCTCGGATCCCGCGGGTGCCGCCTCCCGATGTTCCTGTTCCTGCGTGACTTCTGACGGCCTTGGATGCGCTGCCGGCACGCCGTGCGTCAGGAGCAGGGCGAGGGCGTCGTCCGCGTCCTCGTCAACGCCCAGGCGCTGGCCGCGGCGTGACCGCAGCATGTCCAGCAGACCGTCGGATTCCTTGCCGGGCTGGAGGCTACTGTGGGGTCCGGCTGAACTGCGGGCTGCTGCCGCGTCTGCGTCAGTTTCAAAATCGAATGGCCGGTCTGATACTGCCGTCAGCCGGCGCGCCGGGACGGGTCCGTCCAGCGGCTCCAGCTCGCTGAGCTGCTGTGCCCAGCGGTTGGCGTTCTGCAGCGACTTGCGTGCCGGGCTGAACGTCCACAGGGCCGGCGGCTCCTCGCCGATGCCGGACGTGCCGTCCTTCTTCGCCTCGAAACGCGCTGCCACTGTCCAGCTGCCGTCAGGGCGCCGCCAGGAATCCCATTCCACGGAGGAGGGTTCAATGCCGTGGGCCGAAAGCCGATGGGCCACCATGTCACTCAGCGAGGCCGGGTTGTCGCCAAAGACCGAACGGTAGGCGTCATGGCCAGGTGAGGGCGACGCCACCTCGATCTTGCGCGCCTGCTGGGCCACGTACTCGCGTTCGGCGAGGACCGGACCTTCGTAGCGCTCCACCTTGGCAAGGGGCAGCCCGGAAAGCTCCGCCACGTCCGCCGCGGTGGCACCGCTGCGGATCCTCGCCTGGATGTCCCGGGGGGACATGGCGATGGGAGCGGCCGCGGATGCGCCCTTTGCCGAAGACCGGCTGGCCGCCCGCAGTGCTTCATCGATCGGCAGCCGGAACATCTCGCCGCCGGCACCGCTCAACAGGAGATGCTCCCCGTCGTCGTGTACGCCTACAAGCCGTAGATCCTGCATACAAATCCTCCACCCTGGCATTACTATCAATCGAAACTCTGCCACCCGGCGGCACCCTTTTGGGTTAGGAGGAAGGGCGCGCCGCGATATTCCGGGACTTTCGGGCCTCATTGTGGACGCTTGCCGCTTTCGGGAGCCGTGACGGGGATGGGCAGCTTCGAACTCTGGATTTTGCCTGTGGCTTGCGGAATGATGTGCCCAACGCGGGGCACAAACGCGAGGTGTCCGGCGTTATCAAGGGTGATACAACCTGAGAGCGGATAGGGAACGAGGTTAAGGCGAAATGGCCACCGATTACGATGCGCCGCGAAAGTCCGAAGAAGACCTCAACGAGGATTCGCTGGAGGAGTTGAAGACCCGGAGGTCGGAAAAACCCACTGCGGTGGTGGAGGAGGACGAGAGCGAACTTGCCGCCGGCTACGAACTCCCCGGCGCGGACCTCTCCGGCGAGGAACTCCTCGTCCAGGTTGTCCCGGCGCAGGCTGATGAGTTCACCTGCGCTTCATGCTTCCTGGTCAGGCACCGTTCGCAGATAGCACGGGAAAAGGACGGCCGGCTTTACTGCAAGGAGTGCGAAGGATGACCAGGAAAGGTTGAACCGGCTGCTGGCTCGTCAGCCTGGCAGTTGGCCTCAGCTTGGAGTCAATGCCGCTGCGAGTTCCTCGGGCCGCCGGGAAGATGTCAGCCAATACGGCGTCCGGTCCGACGGATCCGTGATCTCGATCCTGACCACAGGGTCGATCCATCCCCGGATGCAGAGGTAGGCGAGCCCGTTCAGCCGCGTCCCGCGTTCTGCAGTTGCGTCCTTGGTCCGAAACGCCTGGACCTCGCCGATGAACCTGCGTCCGATGGTGGCACGGCCCACGGTGAGGGAATGCTCAGTGACCGTGATGGTGGGGGATGAGAGCACCAGCAGCGTGGCCATGATGGCGAACATCACTCCCGCCGCCGTATAGCCAGCGGCCATGCTGATCGGTGCAAACATCAGAATGCCGGCACCGGCGATCCCCGCTGCGATGACCCAGACCCACACCGTGGGCCACAGCCTCTCCCGGAAAACTACCGGCGTACCGGTAGAGGGAGTGTTGGGAACAGGCACAGTGGAGCTTGATTCGGGCATGCCTCCAGCTTTCCACCTTTGGGTGGCTATTTCATCTTGGGCCAGTTCATCTTGGGCCCGGCGGCAGGGGAATCTAGGCCGAATTTGTTGGCGGGCGTTAGAGTGAGTGACTGTGACTGACGAACTTGCCACTGTGGAAACTGCTCCTGACGAGACGCTGCCGGGCAGCACGGGTGCCGCCGCGCCTGGCGCGGCCCCCGGTAGGAAAACGGAGTATGGTGCGCCCACCCTGCAGGTACAGCTGAAAATGCTGGATGCCGGCCTGGAGGCGCCGTCGTATGCCCATCCGGGCGACGCCGGTGCGGACCTGCGGGCACGGGAAGATGTTGTGTTGCAGCCCGGGCAGCGGAAACTGGTCC
Organism: Arthrobacter pascens; assembly: GCF_030815585.1. NCBI lineage: Bacteria > Bacillati > Actinomycetota > Actinomycetes > Micrococcales > Micrococcaceae > Arthrobacter > Arthrobacter pascens. The sequence goes on along the minus strand of NZ_JAUSWY010000001.1, from coordinate 2,562,685 downwards.
CAACAGGTGTATCCATTGCCCTTCCGGACGGTTACGTTGCCCTGATCCACCCGCGCTCAGGGCTTGCCACCAAGCACGGGCTGACCATCGTTAATGCACCCGGCACCGTGGACGCAGGATATCGCGGTGAAATTTCAGTGACCTTGCTGAATACGGACTCACAGCACGCCATTGAGCTGCGACGCGGCGATAGAATTGCACAGATGGTGATCCAGCGCGTGGAGTACGCGCAGTTCGTCACCGTCAACGAATTGAGCGGGTCGGTGCGTGGTGCGGGCGGATTCGGCTCCACCGGCGGATTCGCCCCGCCGAACTCCTGACGCCCACGCCCCGGGCGGAGGCAGGCAGCAGCACACAATGCGGGTGGTATCGAAGACTTACGGCGGGACCTCCGGGCCGGCCAGGCACATTCACAACTAAGGAGACGACCCCCATGGTTTTTGGGCTCGGCAGGAAAGCCAAGAAGGACCAAGCAGCCGAACCGGATGATTCCCAGGTCTCAACGGAGCCGGAGGGTTCCGCCGACGAGGCCGCCGATGCGGCCCACAGCGCGGGGCAACGGGCCTCGGGGCCTTTCGACGTCTCAGAAATCTCCAGCCGCGACGGTTACGTGGATCTTGGCGCGCTTCTGGTCACCCCAAGCGAGGGTCTCCAGCTGAGGCTTGAGGTGGAGGAAGCCACCCAGCGTGTGGTGGCCGTGACGATGGATCTGAACGGCTCAAGCCTGCAGCTCCAGGCTTTCGCTGCTCCTAAATCCGAGGGCCTCTGGGACGAGATCCGGGAGCAGATCGGCCAGTCAGTGGGCAGCCAGGGCGGCCAGGTAGAAGAGGTACAAGGCGCTTTCGGGCCCGAGCTGATCGCCAAGCTCCCTGCAGGGGCAGCGGATGGAAGCCAGGGATACCGGGTGGCCCGCTTCATCGGCGTGGACGGCCCGCGCTGGTTCCTGCGCGGTGTCCTGGGCGGCGCTGCCGCGATGGACCGGGAAGCAGCTGCCCAGCTGGAGGCACTTTTCCGCCAGATCGTCGTGATCCGCGGTGACAGCCCCATGCCGCCGCGCGACCTGCTGCAGCTTCGCCTGCCCAAGGACGCCACCGTCACGCCACCCCCGGGAACGCCTGCGTTCCAGGAGCCCGAACGTGGCCCGGAGATCACACAGATTGGCTGATTCACCTCAGAGCGCTGCCCCGTCAGGGCGTTTCGGAGTGCCTGTCAGCGGCATCCCGGAAAAGGGACGGGTGGTGTGTCACGGGCACATTGAATCGGTCACCTACATGCCTGCCGACCAGACAGTCGCCTTTACCGCAATCGTTTCGGATTCCGAGGGCGCGCGGCCCGGCTCCCGTCCGGCGCCCGGGAGACGGCTGCGGGTGATCTGGCTGGGCCGGCACCGCGTGCCTGGCATCGACGCCGGGACCGAGGTCCGGCTTGAAGGCATGATCACGCAGAGCCAGGGCTTGCCCACCATGTTCAATCCACGCTACGAAATACTGTCCAGCCAGGAGAACGAATGACGTCGTCCCAGCAGCCCGAGCCGTCCTCGGGGCCACCCCGGCCCGAGCCGGAGCCTTCCGCTATGGCAGGGCTCGCGGAGGGCTACGCAGCCAAAGCCGGACTCCATCGCACGCACGACGGCCGGATCGATGTGCTCCGGAGCGCCGGCGGCATCCAGGGCATCGCCGAAAGCATTCTCCCGGGCCTGGTCTTCCTGATCGCTTTCACGATCACGCGGGACCTCACACCGTCGTTGGTGGCGGCCCTGGCCTCGGCTGCCGTCTTCACCGTCGTGCGCCTGGTGCAGCGGCGGCCGCTGACGCAGGCCCTTGCCGGGGTTGTGGGCGTCGGCATCTCCGCCTGGCTGGCAAACACCACTGGAAAGGCCGAGGATTTCTATCTTCCCGGCTTCATCACCAACGGTGCCTACATCCTTGCAATGGTCATCTCGATCTTCATCAAATGGCCTATCGCCGGTCTGCTGTTCGGCTTCATCCGCAATGAAGGTCTCGAATGGCGCAAGGATGCCGCCCGCGTGAAGGCGTACCGCCTGGGCACGTGGATCATCGTTGCGGTCCTGGTGCTGCGGCTTGTGGTCCAGGTTCCGCTGTACCTGATGGGGGAAGAGGGGCTGGCAGGGCTGGCCACCACCCGCCTCATCATGGGTGCCCCGCTCTACATCCTGGGTGTCTGGATTGCCTGGCTGGTCACCAGGCCGGTTCCCGCCACGAACGGAACTCAGCCCTCGAACCCGTCGCCCTCCGCTACCTGAGCGTCGACGGGCTGGACGGCGCCGGGATGCGTCACTTGATCCTGCTGCCGGGCACCGTCCGTCGGCTCCGCTGACTCCACAGATTCCGCTGACTCCGGCGAGAGCAGGGCTCGGAGCTCGTCCTCGGCCGCAATGGTCGTGACGAAGAACAGCTCGTCCCCGCCGTCGATCACGTCGTCCCGGCTGGGTGTAATGGGGGCATGGTCCCGCAGGATGGCCACAAGCGTGGAGTCCTCGGGCCAACGGATCTCGCCCACGGTCAGGCCGATGGAATGGGAATCGTGCGGGACGGTGAACTCCACCAGCGAGGACACCCCCGTCTGCAGCGTGAGCAGGCGGACCAGGTCACCGATCTCCACAGCCTCTTCCACCAGGGCGGTCATCAGCTGCGGTGTGTTGACTGCAACGTCCACACCCCAGGAATCGTTGAACATCCAGTCGTTCTTGGGATTGTTGACCCGCCCCACGGTGCGGCCCACGCCAAATTCGGTCTTGGCCAGGAGAGAGACCACCAGGTTCACCTTATCGTCGCCGGTGGCCGAGACCACGACGTCGGCGTCTTCCACCTTGGCCCCCTGAAGGGTGCTGAGCTCGCAGGCGTCGCCCACAAGCCAGTGTGCTCCGCGCAGTCCGCTGCGGCCGATGACCTCGGGTTTGAGGTCGATCAGCAGGATTTCGTGTTTGTGCGCCAGCAGTTCCCTGGCAATGGAGGACCCGACGCTGCCGGCACCCACGATAACGACTTTCACTACGACTCCTTGGCAGGTGCTTTGGCCAGGATCTGGGCGATCTGGGAACTCCGGTCCACCTGCAGCATCGCATGCACAGTGTCGCCGTCCTGGTAGGCGGTTCCGGGTTCTGGAAGCAGTCCTTCGCCGAACCGCGTGAGGTATGCCACCCGGACATCGGCGGCCTTTTCGATCTCGCTGACCCGGTGGCCGATCCAGCCGGCGTCGAGATCAAGTTCGGCGAGCACCAGGCGGCCGGACGGTTCCCGGAAATCGCCGGCGAGGTGCTGCTCAGGAAGGATACGGCGCAGGACCTGGTCCGCGCTCCACCGCACTGCGGCAACGGTGGGGATGCCCAGCCGCTGGTAGATCTCCGCCCGGCCAGGATCGTAGATCCGGGCCACCACGTGGGGGACATGGAAGGTTTCCCTGGCCACCCGGGTGGCCAGGATGTTGGAGTTGTCACCGCTGGAAACGGCGGCGAAGGCATAGGCCTCTGCGACGCCCGCCTGCTTGAGGGTGTCCCGGTCAAAGCCGACGCCGGTGACCTTGCGGCCGGTAAAACCCTGCCGCAGCCGGCGGAAAGCGCGGTCGTCCTGGTCGATGATGGCCACGGAATGGCCGGCGTCCTCAAGCGTATGTGCCAGCGTCGCCCCCACCCTGCCACATCCCATGATCACGAAATGCGCCACCCGTATCTCCTCAACTTCCATAGCCTGTTTGCTGCTGCTAGAACTCTACCGGCACGGCACGTGTGACAGCCGCCCGGAGGCCGTCATGACATAGAACGCGAATCAGACTAGCTTTGTGGGGTGCTGACAATAGTGAAACGGGTGCTGGTGGGCAGGCCCTTCAGGAATGACAGGCTTTCCCATACGTTGCTTCCCAAACGGATTGCGTTGCCGGTTTTCGCGTCCGACGCCCTGTCGTCCGTAGCGTACGCGCCGGATGAAATCCTGCTTACCCTTGCACTGGCGGGGGTAAGCGCTGTGGCGTTTTCACCGTGGGTAGGCCTCGCCGTGATGGTGGTCCTGCTGACGGTGGTGGCGTCCTACCGGCAGAACGTGCACGCCTACCCGTCCGGCGGCGGCGACTACGAAATCGCCAACGACAACCTCGGCAAGTTCGCCGGACTCACGGTAGCGTCGGCGCTGCTGGTGGACTACGTCCTGACCGTGGCAGTGTCGATGTCCTCGGCGGCCACCTACCTCACCACCGCCGTGCCCTCGCTTCACGGGCAGCAGGCGCTCATCGCCACGATCGGCGTCGTCATCCTTGCACTAGTAAACCTCCGCGGCATCAAGGAGGCCGGCAGCCTGTTCGCCGTCCCCACCTACATCTTTATGGCCTCGATCCTGGGCATGACAGCGGTGGGTGTTTTCCAGGCCGCCACGGGGCAGTTGGGCGAAGCGCCGTCCGCGGCGTTCACGATCGTCCCGGCTCCGGGCTTCGACGAAGGACTGGTTGGCCTTGCAGGAGCCTTCCTCCTGCTGCGGGCGTTCTCCTCGGGCGCCGCGGCCCTCACCGGCGTCGAGGCCATCAGCAACGGCGTCCCCAACTTTAAGGTCCCCAAGAGCAAAAACGCAGCCACCACTCTGCTTTTGCTGGGCGTCATCGGGGCATCGATGCTGGCGGGAATCATCTACCTTGCCAACGCCACCAAGGTCCACATTGTGCTGGACCCTGCCACGGAATTCCTCCTGAACGGCCTGCCGCTGCCGGAGGGCTACATCCAGAGTCCGGCCATCAGCCAGATCGCCCAGACCATCTTCGGGCCGGGTTCCATTCCCTTCTTCATCGTGGTGGCGGCCACCGGGGTAATCCTCGTATTCGCGTCCAACACGGCCTTCAACGGTTTTCCTGTGCTCGGCTCCATCCTGGCCCAGGACGGCTACCTTCCCCGTCAGTTGCGCACCAGGGGAGACCGCCTGGCGTTCAGCAACGGAGTGCTGGCCCTGGCAGCCGGAGCCCTGGTGCTGATCATCGCCTTCAACGCCGATGTCACCAAACTGATCCAGCTCTACATTGTGGGTGTTTTCATCTCGTTCACCCTCAGCCAGTTGGGAATGATCAGGCACTGGGGGAGGCAGCTCAAACTCGCCAAGGACAAAACCGCCCGACGGCGGATGGTCAAGTCCCGCACCATCAACAGCATCGGCTTCGGCATGACGGCATTGGTCCTGGTGATTGTCCTGGTCACCAAGTTCGAGCAGGGGGCCTGGATTGCCCTCCTTGCCATGCTCGTGCTGTTCCTGATCATGTGGAGCATCCGGGCGCATTACGACAATGTGGCCAAGGAACTCGCCGTGGACGAGGATTCCTCCCCACGGGCACTTCCCTCCCGGGTCCACGCGGTGCTTCTGGTCTCCCATGTGCGCAAGCCGGTTCTGCGGGCTTTGGCGTACGCTCGGGCATCGCGGCCCTCGCGGCTGGACGCCGTCACGGTGGACATCAACGCCGAGGAAACCGCGCATACGGTGGCTGACTGGGAAAAGCTCGACATCCCCGTACCGTTGACCGTGCTCGCGAGCCCGTACCGGGAGACCGTCACGCCCATCATGGAATACGTGAAAAACATGCGGCGTGATTCACCCCGCGACCTTATTGTGGTCTACATCCCCGAGTACGTCGTGGGCAAATGGTGGGAGCAACTGGTCCACAACCAGACAGCCCTGCGCATCAAGACCCGGCTGCACTTCGAACCTGGCGTGATGGTGGCCAGTGTCCCGTGGCAGCTGAAATCGTCCGAAGAAGCCAAGAACCTGCAGGATATCCAATGAGTCCCAAGATCCAGACGCCGGACAGCCATGCCAAGGAGACCGCAACAGAGCTCGTGCTGGACATCGGCCCGGTGGCCCACGGCGGCCACTGCGTGGCACGGCACGAGGGCAGGGTGATCTTTGTCCGCCACGGCATCCCCGGCGAGACGGTCCGGGTCAGGTTGACGGACGCGGAGGAATCCGCCAAGTTCTGGCGCGCCGACGTGGTTGACGTGCTTGACGCGTCGCCGGACCGCGTGGGCCACTTCTGGCACGTTGCGGACTCCCGGCGGGCCTGGGCCCACGGGCATCCCCCGGTGGGCGGGGCCGAATTCGGCCACATCTCGCTGCCCCGCCAGCGTGCCCTTAAAACGGCGGTGCTGGCGGAACAGCTCAAGCGGCTCGCCGCCGTCGAACATTTCCCCGGGACGGTGGAGGCGGTGGGCGACGGCCAGGCGGATGCGGACTTAAACCACGACGCCGGCGCCGGGCTTGGGTGGCGGACCCGGGCTGGTTTTTCGGTCACCACGGGCGGAAAACTGGGCATGCACGCGCACCGCTCCGACCACGTCATTCCCGTCCGGGAGATGCCGCTCGCGGTGGACGGCATCAACCGGCTCCGCCTGTGGGACATCGACCTGCAGGGGATCGACCGGGTGGAGGTGGCGGCACCGGCCAACGGCTCCCGCCCCCTGGTGCTGCTCGCCCCCGCCGCGGACACCAAGGCCAAACGGCTCAGCGCAATCGTTGCCCAGCTCCCGGACGACGTTTCCGTGGCCACCTTCGACCCGCTCAAGGACGAGGTCCGGCAGCTGAGGGGCCGGACCTGGGTCCAGGAGTCGGCCGCGGGACACGACTACCGGATCACAGGCGCCGGCTTCTGGCAGATCCACCGCGACGCGCCCGGAGCGCTTGTGGGGGCGGTCACAGAATTCCTTCATGACGGAGGCTTCCTGGAGCCGGGATCCGTGGTGGCCGATCTTTACGCGGGCGCCGGGCTTTTCACGGCGCCGCTGGCGGACGCAGTGGGGGAGACGGGCTCCGTCCTCTCCGTTGAAGGGGCCCCGGGAACCAGCCGGGATGCGCGCAAGAACCTGCACGGCGCACCGCAGGTGGAGATCGTGCAGGGGCGGGTTGAGCGTGTCCTGCGCCAGAAACCGCGGAATTTTGATGCCCTGGTTCTGGATCCGCCACGTGCCGGTGCGGGAAAGTCGGTTGTCAGCCAGCTGATCGCCGCCGGACCGCGGGCCATCGCGTATGTGTCGTGCGACCCGGCGTCATTCGCCCGTGATGTGGCTTACTTCCAGCAGGGCGGTTGGTCCCTGACCGGTCTGCGGGCGTTCGATCTGTATCCGCACACCCATCACCTGGAGACTGTGGCATTACTGACGCCCCGCCGCTGATACCACCACTATTTGCACTACTATGGCCCTAGTAATCACACGTCGCGCTCCGTAATCACGGCTGACAACCTGCATTTTTCCGGGCCTGCACTAATTAGGCCTGCCTAACTAGCAAGCGGTCTACCGCGCGACAAAGATGAAACTGTTGCGAGAGGAGTCCTGCGATGAGCACTGTGGACAGCTTCGGTTCAAAAGGCAAACTTAATGTAGCCGGAACCGAATACGAAATTTTCCGGTTGAACTCCGTTGAAGGTGCAGAAAACCTTCCGTTCAGCCTCAAGGTATTGCTAGAAAACCTGTTGAGGACCGAGGACGGCGCGAACATCACTGCCGATCACGTCCGCGCCTTGGCAGGCTGGGACCCAAATGCCCAGCCCGATACAGAAATCCAGTTCACCCCTGCACGCGTGATCATGCAGGACTTCACCGGCGTACCCTGCGTTGTTGACCTGGCGACGATGCGTGAGGCAGTCAAGGAACTGGGCGGCGACCCCAAGCGGGTCAACCCGCTGGCACCCGCGGAAATGGTCATCGACCACTCCGTGCAGATCGACGCTTTCGGTAACTCCGGCGCGCTGGAGCGCAACATGGAGATCGAATACCAGCGCAACGGCGAGCGTTACCAGTTCCTTCGCTGGGGCCAGACGGCGTTTGATGACTTCAAGGTTGTTCCCCCGGGAACCGGCATCGTGCACCAGGTCAACATCGAGTACCTGGCCCGCACCGTGATGACCCGCGAGGTGGACGGTGCGCTCCGCGCCTACCCCGACACCTGCGTCGGCACCGACTCGCACACCACCATGGTCAACGGACTTGGTGTCCTGGGCTGGGGCGTCGGCGGCATTGAAGCCGAAGCAGCCATGCTGGGACAGCCTGTGTCCATGCTCATCCCCCGTGTTGTGGGCTTCAAGCTGACCGGATCCATCCCGGCCGGCGCCACCGCAACCGACGTGGTGCTCACCATCACTGAGCAGCTCCGCAAGCACGGTGTGGTGGGCAAGTTCGTCGAATTCTACGGCGAGGGCGTTGCGGCAGTGCCGCTGGCAAACCGCGCCACCATCGGCAACATGAGCCCGGAATTCGGCTCCACCGCCGCAATGTTCCCGATCGACGACGTCACATTGGACTACCTGCGGCTCACCGGCCGCTCGGACCAGAACGTTGCCCTCGTGGAGTCCTACGCCAAGGAACAGGGCCTCTGGCATGATCCGTCGCGTGAGATCAAGTTCTCCGAGTACCTCGAGCTGGACCTGTCCACGGTTGTTCCCTCCATCTCAGGCCCGAAGCGTCCCCAGGACCGCATCGAGCTCACTGATGCCAAGGAACAGTTCCGCAAGGACATCCACAACTACGTCGCCATCGAAGACGGCAGCGTGGACGAGTCCCTGGACGAATCCTTCCCGGCCTCCGATGCTCCGTCGTTCACGCACGCCGACTCGCACACCACCGAGACAAGCCGCGTCGTGTCCGCCGCGAACGGCGCGTCGGGACGCCCATCAACCCCGGTGCACATCAAGACCGAAGACGGCCGCGAGTTCGAGCTGGACCACGGAGCGGTTTCCATCGCCTCGATCACATCCTGCACCAACACGTCCAACCCGTCCGTGATGCTGGCCGCCGCACTGCTGGCCCGCAACGCCGTGGACAAGGGCCTGGCGTCCAAGCCGTGGGTCAAGACCTCCGTGGCTCCGGGCTCCAAAGTGGTCACCGACTACTACGAGAAGTCAGGCCTGACCCCCTACCTGGAGAAGCTCGGCTTCTACATCGTGGGCTACGGCTGCGCCACCTGCATCGGCAACTCCGGCCCGCTCGACGCCGAAATTTCCGAGGCCATCCAGGCCAACGACCTCTCCGTCACCGCCGTGCTCTCCGGTAACCGCAACTTCGAAGGCCGCATCAACCCGGACGTGAAGATGAACTACCTGGCCTCCCCGCCGCTGGTCATCGCCTACGCCCTGGCCGGATCTATGGACTTCGACTTCGACACGGACTCGCTCGGGCAGGACCAGGCCGGCAATGACGTCTTCCTGAAGGACATCTGGCCCAACCCGGTCGAGGTCCAGCAGGTCATTGATACCTCGATCGACAAGGACATGTTCGCCCGCGGCTACGAGGGCGTCTTCGACGGCGATGACCGCTGGAAGGCCCTCGATACCCCGGCCGGTGACACCTTCGCCTGGGATCCCAAATCCACGTACGTCCGGAAGCCCCCGTACTTCGACGGCATGAAGGCCCAGCCTGAGCCGGTATCGGACATCGCCGGCGCACGCGTGCTGCTGAAGCTGGGCGATTCGGTCACCACCGACCACATCTCCCCGGCCGGTTCCTTCAAGTCGGACACCCCGGCCGGCCAGTACCTCCTGGCCAACGGTGTGGAACGCAAGGACTTCAACTCCTACGGCTCACGCCGTGGCAACCACGAAGTCATGATCCGTGGCACGTTCGCCAATATCCGCATCAAGAACCAGATCCTGGACGGCGTTGAGGGTGGCTTCACCCGCGACTTCACCCAGGCCGGCGGCCCGCAGGCCTACGTCTACGACGCCGCCCAGAACTACCAGGCAGCCGGCACACCGCTGGTGGTCCTGGCGGGCAAAGAATACGGATCCGGATCATCGCGTGACTGGGCAGCGAAGGGCACCGCGCTCCTGGGCGTAAAGGCTGTCATCGCCGAAAGCTACGAGCGCATCCACCGCTCCAACCTGATCGGCATGGGCGTCCTGCCCCTGCAGTACCCGGCCGGAGAATCCGCAGCGACCCTGGGCCTCACCGGAACCGAGGTCTTCTCAGTGGAAGGCGTCACCGGGCTGAACGAAGGCATCACGCCCAAGACCCTCAAGGTCACCGCCGCCGGTGAAGACGGCTCCGTCAAGTCGTTCGACGCCGTGCTCCGCATCGACACTCCGGGCGAAGCGGACTACTACCGCAACGGTGGCATCCTGCAGTACGTTCTGCGCCAGATCTCCGCAAACTAGCGGGGTTTTTGAACCCAGGCACCACCCTCCGAAGCCCCGGCCGGTCCCCGACCAGCCGGGGCTTCGGCTTTGCATTTCAGCCGAGGCGTTAGAGTTAAAAGGCACGTCTACCACCCGAAGGAGGGGTCATTGGGAATCTTGGACACCATCCGGAATCCGCAGGACCTGAACGAGTTGTCCCAAACGCAGCTGGAGCAACTGGCCGCTGAGATCAGGGGTTTCCTGGTCACCAACGTCTCGCAGACGGGTGGACACCTCGGCCCCAACCTCGGCGTCGTGGAACTCACCATGGCCGTACACCGCATTTTCGACTCGCCCCGGGACAGCATCGTCTTCGACACCGGCCACCAGTCATATGTGCACAAACTCCTCACCGGCCGCCAGGACTTCAGCACGCTGCGCCAGCAGGGCGGCATGTCCGGTTACCCGTCCCGCTCCGAGTCCGAGCACGACATCCTGGAAAGCTCACACGCCTCGTCGTCCCTGTCCTGGGCCGACGGCATCTCCCGTGCGCGGCAGCTCACCGGCGAGGGCGACCGGTACGTCATTGCCGTGGTGGGCGACGGCGCACTGACCGGAGGCATGGCCTGGGAGGCCATCAACAACATCGCCGCGGACAAGCACCGACGCGTAGTGATTGTGGTCAACGACAACGGCCGGTCGTACGCGCCGACGGTCGGCGGCTTTGCGGACTATCTGGCCTCGCTGCGTCCCACCATCGACTCTTTCCGCGCGGCCCCCGCCTACGAAGGCACCCTGGACTGGTGGAAGAGGAGGCTCCAGAACGGCGGCCCGATAGGCCAGTTCACGTATAAGAGCCTGCACGCCATGAAGAAGGGCATCAAGGACTGGTGGGCTCCGCAGGGAATGTTTGAAGACCTCGGCATGAAGTACATCGGCCCGGTGGACGGACACAACCTCCAGGCCATGGAGCACGCGCTGTCCACGGCCAGGAACTACGCCGGCCCGGTCATTGTGCATGCCATGACGGAGAAGGGCCACGGGTACGCACCGGCGCGTGCCCATGAAGCTGACCAGTTCCACGCAGTAGGCGTCATCGACCCCGAGACCGGAGAACCAACGGGCGCAGCCGGTGCCCAGTCATGGACCTCTGTCTTCGCTGAGGAAATCGCACAGATTGCCGACGAACGCGAAGACATCGTTGGCATCACCGGAGCAATGCTGATCCCTGTGGGGTTGCACAAATTCGCAGCGAAACACCCGGACCGCGTCATCGACGTCGGCATCGCGGAGCAGCACGCGCTGACCTCCGCTGCCGGAATGGCATTCGGCGGGCTACACCCGGTCGTCGCTGTATACGCCACCTTCCTCAACCGCGCCTTCGACCAGCTCTTGATGGATGTTGCCCTGCACAAGGCAGGTGTCACCATCGTCCTGGACCGGGCGGGTGTGACGGGACCGGACGGCGCAAGCCACCACGGCATGTGGGACATGTCCATGGTCCAGATCGTGCCGGGACTCCACCTCGCCGCACCGCGGGACGCCTCACGCCTGCGCGAAGAACTCCGCGAGGCAGTGGCCATCAACGATGCTCCCAGCGTGGTCCGGTACTCGAAAGGGACCGTGGGAACGGAAGTGGACGCGATCGAACGGCTGAGCGACGGCGTGGACGTGCTGGCCCGCAGGCCCTCGGGTTCCACCGAGAACGATGTCCTGATCGTAAGCGTGGGCGCCATGTCCGAACTCGCCCTGGATGTTGCCAACAGGCTCGGTGCCCAGGGCATCAGCAGCACGGTGGTGGATCCGCGCTGGGTACTGCCTGTGCGCCGTTCCATCATCGCCCTGGCATCCCATCACCGGCTGGTCATCTGCATCGAGGACGGCGTCCGCGCCGGCGGTGTGGGTTCACGGATCAGGCAGGAAATGCGGGCGGCCGGGGTGGACACCGCCCTGAACGAGGTTGGCCTGCCGGCGGAGTTCCTCGACCACGGCACCCGCAGCCAGGTGCTGGAGCGTGTCGGGCTCACTGCCCAGCAGGTAACACACGACGTCGTCGCCCAGGTTCTGGGAACCAAGGTCCCCTTTGCGCGTCCCCTGCCGGGTCAGGAACACCCCACCACCGGCAGTCTGCCGATTCTGTGAGGGAAGAAGACGCACTCAAATATCCGGGCGCTTTGGGCGACGCTGCCACAGTAAAGCACATCAGCACCACCAGGGTTCCCTCCGGCTTGGAACCCGGCCAGCTGGTGGTGGCACGGAACAGGAAGTGGAACGGAAAAGCCCATTGGGTGGTACCGGGACGCTACGTGGGCGAAGACCGGCACGGCTGGTGGATCTTCCAGGGCACCAACGAGTTCTGCTCGCGGCCCGGAGCCGCCTTCTACACGGAGTCCGATGCCGTGCTGCTGATACCGCGCACCGGGGACTGGGTGGCCACTTTCTACGACGACGCCAACCCCAACCGTGTCCGGGTGTACGTGGACCTGGCCGTTGCCCACGAGTGGACTGAGATCCGGCCCGCGGTCACCGAGTTCCACGTGATCGACATGGATTTGGACGTCATCCGCACCTCGGACCGTGGGGTCTTCATCGACGACCAGGACGAGTTCGCAGAGCACAGGCTCGCCATGAATTACCCGGCCCGCCTGGTGGAATCCATCCAGGCAGCCGCGGACCAGCTCTATCAGGCCGTCAAGGCACAGCAGGCTCCATTCGACGGCACGGACGTTGAATGGTTCACGAAGGGACGGGCATGAGCGGAATTATCAGGGTCTACAAACGTGACGACGAGGGAGTGCTTCACTTCCGCGAGGGTTGGTTCGACGAGGACTACAGCCAGTTCGTGATGAACTACGGTGTGGTGGGCCACCAAAGCAAGACCGAAGAGACAGATGTCGCCGACGCGGAGGCAGCGGAAGGCCTCATGGACGCTTTTGCTGTCCAGTGCGCGGAGGACGGTTTTGCCGAGATCCCCGACGAAGAGCAGTTTTGGGTTGTGGCCCAGTTTGCCCTCAAGACCAAGGACGGCACCGACCGGGACCGCTACCTGGAGGAAAAGGCGAAGGACGCACTCATCAGCCATCTCGCGTGGCGTGGCCTTGGCACCGTGGAGCGCTCGGAGTTCAGCGACTACAAGCTGAACATCTTCTGCCTGTGCCCTGAGGTGAACAAGGCAGTGAACGCGATCAAGGTCTGCAGCCGAGGCGAGGACCTGGATTTCACCAAGCTCAGCATCGGTGCCGCCCCCTACGCCGAACCAGGCGACTTCAAGCTCAAGCACTCCGCGAAACCGGCCAACAGCTTCAGCCTCTGACGGGCCGGAAGAGCAGGCGTTTCAGCCGTTATAGGGTGATTCCATGACTGAATACCGACGCTTGGGCAACTCCGGACTGACCGTTTCCGTTGTGGGGCTCGGATGCAACAACCTGGGCCGCGCCAATACGGCGACGGAGACGCAGGAGGGGACCGACGCCGTCGTCCATGCCGCCCTTGACGCCGGCGTGACGCTTTTCGACGTCGCCGACACCTACGGGCGCGAGCCCGGCCTCAGCGAAACCATGCTCGGCAAGGCCCTTACCGGCCGGCGTGACGACGCCGTGGTGGCCACCAAGTTCGGGATGGACATGCGCGGCGCCAACGGTCCGGACTTCGGAGCCCGGGGCTCCCGCCGGTATATCATCCGGGCGGCAGAGGCGTCGCTGCGCCGGCTGGGAACGGACTGGATCGACCTCTACCAGTTCCACACGCCTGATCCGCTGACTCCCATCGACGAGACGCTGTCCGCACTGGACCATCTGGTGACCAGCGGGAAGGTCCGCTACATCGGGCACTCGAACCGTGCCGGTTGGCAGATTGCCGAGGCCGAATTTGTGGCCCGGGCCAGCGGACTGACGCGTTTCATCTCCACCCAGAACCACTACAGCCTGCTGGACCGGCGCGCCGAACTGGAGGTCACCCCGGCGGCAGAAGCCTACGGCCTGGGGGTGCTGCCCTATTTCCCGCTGGCCAACGGGCTCCTGACCGGAAAGTACTCGGCGGACACCGCCCCCCGGGGATCCAGGCTCAGCCACACCCGGACCCACTTGGTTCATGATGCGGACTGGGACCAGCTGGGGCGCTTCGGTGCCTTCGCTGCCGATCGTGGCCTCACGGAGATCCAGGTGGCCTTTTCCTGGCTGGCTGCCCAGCCCTCGGTCGGCAGCGTTATCGCCGGAGCCACCAGGCCGGAGCAGGTCCGCCAGAATGCAGGGGCGGTGGCCTGGGTGCCAGGGCGCGAGGAGTTGGCGGAACTGGATGAGATCTTTCCCGCTGTCCCCAAAGTGGCACTCTTCTAGCCGGAGGCGCTGATGACCAGTCTCCTCCTGGACGTGGATACGGGGATCGATGATGCCCTGGCGTTGGCCTACCTGGCGTCCCTTCCGGACATAGAGTTCGTGGCCGTTACGGCGTCGGCCGGCAACGCGGACGTCCATCAGGTGGCGCGCAACACCCTGGCCATGCTGGAGCTGTGCGGGCGACACAATGTGAAGGTGGCCGTCGGGTCGGAGGTCCCGCTGGAGATCCCGCTGGTGACCACCCCGGAGACCCACGGTCCGCAGGGCCTGGGGCATGCGGTGTTGCCCCCGCCGTCCGGGTCGGTTTCCGGGGAGGACGCCGCAGACCTTTGGGTGGAAGCTGCCCGCGCCCGGCCGGGGGAGCTGACCGCCCTGATTACGGCGCCGCTGACGAACTTTGCCCTCGCCATCCGGAAGGAACCCCGGCTGCCTGAGCTCCTGGACAAGGTGGTCATCATGGGTGGCAGCTTCTACCACCAGGGGAACACCACACCCCTGGCGGAGTGGAACACCCACGTTGATCCGCACGCCGCGAAGGAAGTCTATGAGGCGTACCGCGGGCTGCTTGTGGAGCGCCTGCCCATTGTCTGTTCCCTCGACACCACGGAGCGGATCGAGCTCCGGCCGGAGCACGTACAGCGGCTGGCGCAGGCGGCAGGCTGTGCCGTGGAGGAGCTTGTGCTGCCGGACCAGCCTGAAGGCCTGCGAAGCACCTCCGACAACCCGCTGATCCGCCACCTGTCCGACGCCCTCCGGTTCTACTTCGAATTCCACCGGCTCTATGACCAGGGCTATGCGGCCCACGTCCACGACTTCTTCGCCGCAGGCGTTGCGGCCGGCACCCTCGAATACTCCACCCGGCTGGCCACCGTCGATGTGGAGACCGCATCGCCGCTGCTGATGGGAACCACGGTGGCCGACTACCGCAACCTGTGGGGCCAGCCGCCCAACGCCCGGATCGTCTCGGACAACAACCCCGCGGCAGCGTTCGATGAACTGGTGAATTCCCTCGGAGGACTGGCCCGCCGGCTGGCCGCCGGGGATGTCCGGAAGTCCGGCAGCCGCTAAACTGGTGTGCGGTCCGGGGAGCGGCAACGCTGGCCGGTCCGCTGCCGAGGTGACATAGGCAGCTGAATACACAGCCTTGGAGACCGTCCGGGCTGCAGAGCCTGAACCCGTCAAAGGAAACACCATGTCATCCTCGTCCCTGACGCTGCCCGAAGCCGGTCAGGCCGCCACTCGAAATCGCCGCATCCTGGAGATCTTGGGCGCCGCCGCCATTGCAGGAACCTACATCTACCTGGTCCTGAACCAGCCAGCAGACATCGCCTCGGGACCCGGCAGTGCATCGGCCCTCATCGCCCTGTCCGGCTTCCTTGCCGGCGCCATCCTCCTGGTAGTTGCCGTCCTGCCCACCCTCCCCACCACCACTGTGGTCCTGATCCCCGTGGCTTTGGTCCTGAACATCGTGATGGGCCAGTTTGTGGGAAGCACCCTGGTGCCGTTCTACCTTGATGCGATCGGTACCGTGCTCATCGCCGTCCTGGCGGGCCCTGCCGCGGGTGCAGCCACCGGTGCCCTGAGCAGCATCGTCTGGTCCTTCTTCAACCCCACCGTCCTGCCTTTTGCCGCCGGTGCTGCGCTGATCGGATTCCTGGCGGGCCTCGCCGCACGCCACGGGTTCTTCCGCAGGTTCTACCTTGCTCCGGTTGCCGGCTTCATTACCGGCGTGCTGGCGGGCGTGGTCTCAGCACCGGTGGCTGCCTTTGTGTTCGGCGGCACGTCAGGCCTGGCAACGGGTGCGATTGTCAGCGCATTCCGCGCCATGGGCGATTCGCTCCTGGCCGCCATCACCAAGCAGGCACTGATTTCGGATCCCATGGACAAAGCAATCGTCTTCACCCTGGTGGCACTGCTGGTGTACGCGCTGCCCCGCAGGCTCACCCTCCAGTTCCCCTTTGTGCGGCGCTTCCGGGTCCTGGCCGGAAGCCGGGATTCCTAGACCGGGCCGGATCAGCCCGCTGACCGGGCTCACCGCGGTCGTCGCGGCCATTGTGGTGACGACGGCGGTGGGCCACTGGTCGCTTTCGCTGGCGGTCCTGCTGGCGGCGGCCGTGGCCACGGCCGCCGCCAGGACGGCCCGCCGCGTCTGGTCCGCAGCAGCCCTGATACTCCTGCCGTTTGCCGCTTCCCTGCTGCTGACCCACGGCCTGTTCTTCCCGGAAGGGCACACCGTCCTGTGGGCGTGGGGACCTGCGAGGCTGACCGTCGAAGGCCTGGGCTTCGCCGGTGCCATGCTACTCAGGGGCGCCGTCCTGGTGGTCCTCCTTCTGGCCCTTTCCTTCAGCATCCGTCCGGCCGACGTGATGGCGCTGTCCGCCAAATACGAGGTCCCGGCCCAGCTGGCCTTTGTCCTCTGCTCCACACTCACCATTGCGCCGGACATCAGCAGGCGGGCCCAGCGGATCCGGGAGGCACAGCAGCTGCGGGGCCTTCATACCGGAACCTCTCTTCCCGCCCGGGCGGCTTCCTTCCGGGCGCTGGCAGTGCCCCTGCTGCTCTCAGTCATGAATGATGCCGGCCAACGGGCCGCCGCACTGGAAGTGCGTGGTTTTGGCGGCCCCGCAGCCCGCACCAGCCTGCGCGAGGTTCCGGATTCCCGGCTCCAGGCAGTTTTCCGGTGGACCGTTGCAGCCGGGCTGCCGGTCTTCCTGGTCCTGTGGTTCGGCCCAGGATGGGGCGGCAGTGCGCCTTAACCTTGAATTCTTTAGCTACCCGGACAGCGTCCGGCCTGTCCTTGCCGGTATCGAGTTGACGGTCCGTCCGGGCGCGTCCGTAGTTGTGGCCGGCGGCTCGGGCAGCGGCAAGACAACTTTGGGGCTGATCCTGGCCGGCGTGCTCCCCGGCCAGCACCGTGGCGCCATGTCCGGCGCCATCGCGCTGGACGGCATGTCGGTTTCGTACCCCGCCGCCCAGGCTGCGCGGATCAACCATCAGTCCTGGAGCAGCCTGCTGGGCTACGCCGGCCAGGATGCGACCACGCAGTTGTCCACCGTCGCACCCACAGTGGCTGAAGAAATTGCGTTCCCGTTGGAAAATGCTGGCATGCCGCGGGAACAGATGCAGGTCCGCGTCCGGGAGACGGCTGCTGCCTTGGGCATGACGCCGCTGCTGGAGGAGGACCCGGCCCTGTTGTCCGGCGGCCAGCAGAAGCTGCTGGTCATGGCGGCTGCCATCGCGGCGCGGCCCCGGTTCCTGGTCCTCGACGAGCCGTCCGCCGGCCTGGACCTGGCAGCCCGTACTGCCGTGGCAGCTGCCATCGCGGCACTGAGGGCTGGGGGAATGGGGATCCTCGTGTTAACGCAGGACCTTGGTGCCGGTGGAGTGGAGCCTGGGCACGTAGTACTGCTTGATGACGGGAGGGCGGTCTTCGACGGAACGCTGGATCAGGCGATGAGGGCCGCGTCCGACCTTGCCTTGCCGGTCTTTGGCGCGCGCGGCGTAAAACCGGCGCCGGTGTCCTTGGGCGCATTGCCGGTGCCACCATTGCCGGCAATGCCAGTGCCCGCGACGCCACTGCCGGCGACACAGTCCGCCGGGACACCGATCCTGGAGGCCTCGGGGCTGCGCTTCAGCTACGGGTGGAGGAGGCCGCGGCCGTGGCGGCCAACCGCTCCGGCTGCGCCCACGATTGACGCCGTCAGCCTCGCCGTGGCCCCCGGGGAAACCGTGGCGGTGACCGGAGCCAACGGGTCCGGCAAATCCACTTTGCTGAGGCTGCTGACCGGGCTGTCCTGGCCGCAGTCCGGGAACGTGGCAATCGACGGCGCTCCAGCCGGTTCCCGGGGACCGGGCCGCCGGGCCGACGTTGTTGGTGCCTTGCTCCAGCACCCACGGGAGCAGCTTTTCGAGCGCACCGTGCGCAGGGAGGCAGCGGCCGGACTATCCGGCTCCCGTGGCCAGGATGAGCGGGAGGTGCTGGTGGACACGGCATTGGGCCGTTGCGGCCTTTCCGACGCCGGCGAGCTCCATCCGTACGAGCTTTCCGCTGCGGGACAGCGGCTGACAGCTTTGGCCGCCCTGCTGGTCCAGGCGCCGCGGCTCGTTGCCCTCGACGAACCGACGGTCTCCCTGGACCGCACCGGCCTGGAGCTGCTGGCGGCTGCTGTCGGGGCGGAAGCGGAGCGGGGTGCGGCAGTGGTGATGGTCACCCACGACCTCGACTTCGCGTACCGCACATGCAGCAGGTTGCTGGTGCTTTCCGAAGGGAGGCTGGTGGCAGACGGGCCGTTCAGCGACGTACTGGAGTCGCACTTCAGCAGGGGAGAAGCCTACGGCGTTGCGGCACCCGTGACGTGGCGCGCCTGACCCCCAGCTCCGCTACCTACTTGAGTTAACGGACGACGGCGAAAGGTCACGTTCCGATTAGTCAGGTGACCTCTCGACGTCGTACTTCAGCTGGGCCCCTACGAAGCGGCGTTTCCGACGCTGTGCCGGGACACGCCCGATGCGACCCCAGCCGGCAGGAACCGCTTGCCGTTGACACGCTCGGACGCCCCTACCCGGTCAAGGTAGGGTGTGATGCCGCCCAGGAACATCGGCCAGCCCGCACCGAGGATCATGCACAGGTCGATGTCCTCGGGCCCGGCAACCACGCCTTCGTCCAGCATCAGCCCGATTTCCTGGGCCAGGGCATCCTGTGTGCGGCGCAGCACCTCCTCGGCCGTGGACGGTGACGTGCCGAAGGACATCAGCGACAACGTGGATTCCGGGATCTCCTGGGAACCGTCGGCGGACGGGACCCACAGTGACTTCACGCCGTTATCGATCAGTTTCTGCAGGTTGGCGGAGACGCTGAAGCGGTCGCCGAAGGCGGCGTGCAAGGATTCGTGGACGTGCTGCGCCACGGGAAGACCCACCATGGCGCCGAGCGTGAAGGGCGTCATGGGCAGGCCCATGGGCCGCAGCGCATTGTCTGCCACCTCGGCGGGCGTGCCCTCATCGAAGGCTGCCGTGACTTCACCCATGAGCCGCAGGAGGATCCGGTTGACTACAAAGGCGGCGGCGTCCTTGACCAGCACACCGGTCTTCTTCAGGCCCTTGGCGAGCTCAAAGGCCGTGGCCAGCACGGCGTCGTCGGTCTTGGGGGCGCGGACGATCTCCAGCAGCGGCATGACTGCCACCGGGTTGAAGAAGTGGAAGCCCACGAGGCGTTCCGGGTGCTCGAGGTCCTCGGCCATGGCCGTGACGGAAAGCGATGACGTATTGGTGGCCAGGATGCACTCGGGCGACACGATGGCCTCAACCTCTGCGAACACCTGTTTCTTGACGTTCAGCTCCTCAAACACTGCCTCGATCACAAAGTCGGCGTCCGCGAAGGGCGCCTTCGACACCGAACCTGTCACCAGTGCCTTCGTGCGGTTGGCGGCGTCCTGGCTGATCCGTTTCTTGCCGAGCAGCTTGTCTACTTCCGAATGGACGTAGGCAACTCCCTTATCAACCCGCGCCTGGTCGATGTCCGTCATGACCACCGGCACCTTGAGCTGGCGGGCAAACAGGAGGGCCAGCTGGCTTGCCATGAGCCCCGCGCCCACCACACCCACTTTGGTGACCGGACGGGCCAGTTTCCGGTCCGGAGCGCCGGCGGGTCGCTTGGACCGCTTCTGCACGAGGTCCAGGAAGGCATAGACGGTGGCGCGGAATTCATCCGTTTGCATCAGTCCGGCGAGGGTCTCGCATTCGAGTTCGGCGGATTCCGCCTGCGTCATGGTGCGGTTCGCTTCGAGGATGTCCAGGACCTTGGCAGGTGCCGGCGACGCGTTGGACGTCTTGGCTTCCACAAAGGCGCGGCCGGCTGCCACGGCGGCCGTCCAGCGCTTAGCCGTGTCGGGGAGGGAAGGATCGACGGCGCTGGCCCGCTCCGGGACGGCCTCACCGGAGATGACGTTCGCAGCCCAGAGAAGGGACTGCTCCACGAAGTCTGCAGGCTCGAACATGGCGTCGGCGATGCCCAGCTTGAACGCCTGCGGACCGGTAATCGTCCTGTTGTTGCTGAGCGGGTTCTCAATCATGACCTGGACGGCGTTCTCGGGGCCGATCAGGCGCGGCAGGATGTAGACCCCGCCCCAGCCGGGAACCAGGCCGATGAATGCCTCAGGTAGTGCCAGCGCGCCAGCGCCGGTGGACACCGTGCGGTAAGTGGACTGCAGGGCGATCTCGAGGCCGCCGCCCAGGGCCACGCCGTTGATGAAGGCGAAACTGGGCACCCCCAGATTGGCCAGCGTGGCGTACACATCGTGGCCGAGCTGGGCCATCCAAAGCCCGTGCTCACGGTTGTCCAGGGACTTGACCGCGGAAAGGTCCGCCCCGGCCACCAAATAGTACGGCTTGCCGGTGACGCCGACGCCCACGATCTCGCCGCGCTCGGCGCGTTCCCGCAGCCCCTCCAGGACAGTGCCAAGTTCTATCAGGGTGTTGGGACCCAGGGTGGTGGGCTTGGAGTGATCCAGGCCGTTGTCCAGGGTGATCAGGGCGAAGGTGCCGGGGCTGGCCTTGCCTGGTGCGGCCGGCAGCTCGATGTCCTGAACGTAGGAGTGGGTCACCGTCTCGTCGGGGAAGAGTTCTGCGAGCTTGGTGAAATCTGCGGCGCTCATGCTGCGGCTCCTTCTGTAACGGATTCAGGACCTGATTCGGCGGCTGTGTTGTAGTCGGGGTGGTGTGGGTTTTCCCAGATGACGGTGGCTCCCATGCCCAATCCGACGCACATAGTGGTGATTCCGTACCGTACGGTGGGATCTTCCTCGAACTGCCGGGCCAGCTGGTTCATCAGCCGCACGCCCGAGGAGGCCAGCGGGTGGCCCACGGCGATGGCACCGCCGTACCGGTTGACGCGGGGATCGTGGTCAGAGATCCCGAAGTGGTCCAGGAAGCTGAGTACCTGCACGGCAAAGGCTTCGTTGATTTCGAACAGGCCGATGTCCTCGATGCCCAGGCCCGCGTTCTTCAGGGCCTTTTCGGTGGCGGGTACCGGGCCGATCCCCATAACCTCGGGTTCAACCCCTGCATAGGCGTAGCTGACCAGCCTCATCTTGACCGGCAGCCCCAGCTCGGCGGCGGCGTCGGATGATGCCAGCAGGGCCGCCGTCGCGCCGTCGTTCAAACCGGCAGCGTTGCCGGCGGTGACTCGGCCGTGGGCGCGGAAGGGGGTGCGAAGGGCAGCCAGGTCCGCCATGGTGGTGCCCGGACGGGGCGGCTCATCTACACTGTTCAGAGCCCATCCCTGCTCCGGCTTGAGGGTGGCCACCGGCACCAGGTCCGGCTGGATCTGGCCCTTGCCGTAGGCTGCCGCCAGTTTGTCCTGCGAAGCGACGGCGTACGCGTCAGTGCGCTCTTTGGTGATGGCGGGAAAGCGGTCGTGCAGATTCTCGGCGGTGTTGCCCATGTTCAGCGCTGCGGGATCCACCAGGCGCTCCGACATGAAGCGAGGGTTGGGGTCGGCGCCGGAGCCCATGGGGTGGTTGCCCATGTGCTCCACACCGCCCGCGATCACAACATCGTAGGCGCCGAAGCCGATCCCGCTGGCCGTGGTGGTCACGGCCGTCATGGCGCCTGCGCACATGCGGTCGATGGCGAATCCCGGCACGGTGCGGGGGAGTCCGGCCAGCAGGGCCGCGCTGCGTCCGAGGGTGAGGCCCTGGTCGCCGGTCTGGGTAGTGGCAGCCACAGACACCTCGTCCACCCGTTCGGGCGGCAGGGACGGGTTGCGGCGCAGGAGATCGCGGATGCATTTGACCATCAGGTCGTCGGCCCGTGTTCCGGCGTAAATGCCCTTTTCGCCGGCGCGGCCGAAGGGCGTGCGGACGCCGTCGACAAAAACGACGTCGCGGACAGTGCGGGGATTTCCGCTGCTTCCGTGGTGGCTCACGTGTAACTCCTCATCGAGACGTTGGCGCCGGTCAGAGGCCAAGGGGCAGCAATGATCCGGACGGCAGTGGACACTATGTTACTCACCGGTAACATAGTGCGCAAGGTCTGATGTGAGCGGGCACGGTGCAGGCATCCCCTGTGTGAGAACGTCCCCTGCATGTGAACAGGACAGGATGACGTGCGTTCCGTACCGGCTCCTTACTCTGTGACTCCTGCCACAACCTTGGGCTCCTTGGGTGGGAGCGGCTGCGGGTTGAGGAATGCGTCCGTGATGAGAGGGGCGACGGCCCCGATCTGCCACTCGCGGGCCCCAAGGGTGCGAAGTTCCTCGGCCACCGCCGTTTCAGTGATCTCGGCGGGCGGGCGCCATGCAACGCGCCGCAGGTAATCCGGTGTCAGCAGGTTCTCCATGGGCAGGTTCAGCTGCTCCGCCTTCTCCTGCAGGAGCGGTCGGGCAGTGGACAGCCGCGCGGCGGCATCGGGGTCGCGGTCAGCCCAGACCCGGGGAGGAGGCGGGGCGTTGGTGGGCAGGTGCAGGGGAGGGAGGTCCTCAAGTTCCCTCGCCGTGGCGATGCAGCGGAGCCAACGGGGCGCTTCGCGCTGCGCTGCCCGTCCGTGGAAGCCCTTGGTCCCCAGCAGCTGGGGAACCGTGGAGGGCATGGCCTTGGCTGCGGCCACCAGCGCGGAATCCGGAATGAGCCGCCCCGGAGCAACGTCCCGTTTCTGCGCCAGCGAATCGCGTTCCAGCCACATTTCACGGACTGCGGCCAGCTGGCGGCGGTCCCTGATCTGGTGCAGGCCGGACGTCTTGCGCCACGGGTCAACCCGGGGCGGGGCCACTCCCGCGGCCAGGATGGCGGCAAACTCCTGCTCCGCGAACTCCAGCTTGCCGTCCGCCTGGAGCAGCTCAATAAGTTCCTCGCGCAGTTCCGTCAGGACCTCCACGTCCAGTGCGGCGTAGCGCAGCCATGGCTCGGGCAGGGGCCTGGTGGACCAGTCGGCGGCTGAGTGTTCCTTGGCCAGGCCGAAGCCCAGCAGTTGCTCGATGACGGCGGCCAGGCCGACGCGGGGAAGGCCGGCCAGTCTGGCGGCCAGCTCGGTGTCAAACAATCTGTCCGGCCACATGCCCAGCTCGGACAGGCAGGGCAGGTCCTGGCTGGCCGCGTGCAGGATCCATTCGACGCCTTGGAGGGCCTCGTTGATGATGTCCAGGTTGTCGAAGGGCTCCGGATCGATCAGCCAGGTTCCGGAGCCTTCGCGGCGGATCTGGACCAGGAAGGCCCGCTGGCCGTAGCGGAAGCCCGAGGCCCGTTCTGCATCAACCCCCGCGGGCCCGGTTCCGGCCGCGATGGCGGCGGCGCACCGCTCCAGCCCCGACTGCGTTTCGATGACAAGGGGCACGCCTTCGCGGGGTGTGTCAAGGTCAATGACTTCGGGGATCGGGCGGTCGAAGCCTTCCACCGTGATGTGGGGGGTGCTATCAGCAGCCGGAGCGCCGGCTGTGGTGTTTTCCGGAATTTGAGGGGTCATGGTGCCTTCAGTTTACCGACAACGTTTTAGTTTCGGCGCCGGCGCGGGAGGGCGGACACACCGTCCGGAAGCGGTGGGAGCCCGGCAAAGGTGCACACCATGTCGGACCACGCTTCAAGGTGCGCCGTCACATCCGACGATGCCGGAGTCCAGGAGGCGCGGAGCTCAATATCTATCGAGCCCGGCCGGCCCGACAGGGTTCCAAAACTCTCCGAGAGAACACGCGTGGCCGTGCCTCCGGCCGCCCGGTAGGGGGCCTTGTGGTTCTCGAGGGCCTCTACCAGCCAGGTCCATGCCACCGTGCCCAGCATCTCGTCGTTGCCCATTTCCGGCTCCAGCTGTGCCCGGATGTAGGTCACGATGCGGAACTCGCCATCCCAGACGGCGGAGCCGTCGGGATCGTGAAGGAGGATGAAACGGCCCGTGGCCAGCTCGGTTTCGCCGTCATCGTCTGTCCCGGACGCGGCCGCCAGGGCCATGGCTGCCGGTCCGTGGACAGGAGTGGTCCCGCCGGCGGCGCCAAGCGCCATCACCTCGGCACCGAGCGCCACGGCGTAGGGTGCGAGCCGTGCCGGGGCCGGAATTTCTGCCAGGCGCACTTCACTGCGGCAATGGGCTTTCCTGAGGGTCCCCAAGGCGTGGAGAAACTCCGGGGGAACCTGGGCGAGTGCGTTCACCTTCGCAGGTTACGCAACCGCGGGCGGCAGGCAGTGCAGGCTCGCCGTCGGCCGCACTATGCTATGTCCCAGCTTTGCCTGCGTTGTAGACAGCCAGTTCCTGGCGGATCGCTGCCACAAAGGCATCAATATCATCCTCGCTAGTGTCGAAGGAGCACATCCAGCGGACTTCCCGCGCCATTTCATTCCAGTCGTAGAAGCGGAAGGATTCCCGCAGCCTGCCCGCCACGCCCTCGGGCAGGACGGCAAACACCCCGTTGGATTCGGTCTTCTGAGTTGGCTCCACGCCGTCGATGGTGTCCACCGCGGCCCTGAGGCGGGCTGCCATCGCATTGGCGTGGGACGCCGACCGGAGCCACAGGTCGCCTTCCAGCAGCGCGATGAACTGCGCTGACAGAAACCGCATCTTGGAGGCAAGCTGCATGTTCATCTTGCGCAGGTAGACCAGGCCGTGGGCCGCTTCGGGGTTCAAAGCCACCACAACCTCGCCGAAAAGCAGCCCGTTCTTTGTGCCGCCGAAGGACAGGATGTCCACGCCGGCGTCGCGCGTGAAAGCCCGCAGTGGCACCTCCAGGTGTGCGGCGGCGTTGGCCAGCCGGGCGCCGTCCATGTGGAGTTTCATGCCCTTGGCGTGGGCATGCTCCGCAATGGCCCGGACCTCTTGGGGGGTATAGCACGTGCCGAGTTCCGTGGTCTGGGTAATGGACACGGCCAGCGGCTGCGCGCGGTGCTCATCGCCCCACCCCCACGCCTCGCGGTCAATGAGCTCCGGCGTCAGCTTGCCATCGGAGGTAGGCACGTGCAGGAGCTTGATGCCGCCAATCCGTTCCGGAGCACCGTTCTCATCCATGTTGATGTGGGCAGTGGAGGCACAGACCACAGCTCCCCAGCGCGGAAGCAGTGATTGGAGGGACAGGACGTTGGCGCCCGTGCCGTTGAACACCGGGAAGCATTCGATGCCGGATCCGAAGTGGTCAGCCATCAGTTCCTGCAGCCGCGCCGTGTAGTCGTCCTCGCCGTACGAGACCTGGTGGCCCTCATTGGCCGCAGCCAGGGCAGCCAGGACTTCCGGGTGGACGCCGGAGTAGTTGTCCGAAGCGAAACCGCGGACGGCCGCGTCATGCAGCCGGCTGGCGGCGGGATTTTCACGCCATGTTGCTGTGTCTGCTGTGGTTGTCATTGCTTTGCTCACACTTTCAGTCTATGTACGTCAGGGGGCCAGCAGCAGGCGCCGGCCGTTCAGCTCGCCGGCCGGACTGCTGAACAGTCCGACGACGGCGGATGCCAGGTCTTCGACGTCGGTGGCGCCGGGAAAAGTCCGTTCCGGGTACTTCCTCCGCATGCTCTCATCCACCAGTGCCTTCACCACCAGGACGACGGCGGCGCAGCGCACGGGGGCTGGGTCCCCGGCTGAATCTGTGCTTGCGGCACCAGCCGCGTCCCGGCTGAAACCTTCGGCCAGGGCCATGGTCCACGCCTCGGCGGCTGCTTTGGCCGCTACATAGCTGGCGGTCGCCGCGGTGGGTGTGCCCACCGCAGTGGACGACACCATGGCGAACCGGCCGCAATGGGAGGCGGCCAGATCCGCGTAGAAGACGCGGGAGACATTCCGGAGCGTGGTGACCGCTGTGCGCTCCAGGAACTCCCAGTCGGCGTCGGTCTGGTCCTCGATGCCGTTCGCCCCGCGCCAGCCGCCCACCAGATGGATTACCGCATCGATGGTTCCCGCGGTTTCCGAAAGGGTTTTCCGGAGAGCCTGGACGTCGGCCAGATCGGCCAGGTCGCATACCAGGGGAGTGACGCCGCCGCCGGTCCGCGCTGCTGCTTCCTCGATCCGCGCCCTGTCAGACCCCACAGTGAAGACCCGGAAGCCCGCCTGCCGGAGCGCGCCCGCCACGGCAACTCCGGACGCTCCGCTGCCCCCGGTGACCAGGACGTTCAGGGCTTGTGCATCGTTCACGGCACTGGGCTGGTTCACGGGACGGGACTGGTTCACAGGACGGAACCGCCGGTGATCCCGGCCGTAGAATCGATGACCGGACGCATTTTCTTCTCCAATGCCTCGTAGAACATGGACAGCGGGAATTCGTCGTCCAGGACTTGGTCCGTCAGGCCCCGCGGGGGGCCGGCGAGGGGCAGTGCCTCGGGCCCCCTGGCCCATACCGACGCAGGGTGGGGCGTGACCGTCCCGGAAATCAGCTGGTACGCGGCAAGCCAATGGGCCGTCTTGGGCCGGTCGATGGATCGCCAGTACAGCTCGTCAATCCTGGCACCCAGCGCAATGACAGCCTCCGCCACATGCTCCCAGTCGATGCTGAGCCGGCTGTCTGTCCAGTGCAGGACACGGTGCTGGTGCAGCCAGGCGAAGAGCAACTGACCGCCCAGCCCGTCATAGTTCCGAACCCGGCTGCCGGTGATCGCGAAGCGGAAAATCCGGTCGAAGATGATGGCGTACTGCACCAGCTTCGCGTGGCGTCGGGCCTCCGGCTCGGCGTCCTCGTCCTTTTCAATCCGGACGGACTCCCGGAAGGCCGTGAGGTCGCAGCGGAGTTCCTCCAATGAATAAAGGAAGAACGGCATGCGCTGCTTGATCATAAACGGGTCAAAGGGGAGATCGCCGCGCATGTGGGTCCGGTCATGGATCAGGTCCCACATCACAAACGTGGCCTCCGTCAGCTCCTGGTCCTCCAGCAGCTCCGCGGCGCCGGCCGGCAGTTCAAGCGATGTGATGTCCGCTGCCGCCCGCAGGACCCGGCGGAAGCGGGCCGCCTCCCGGTCCGCAAAGATCGCCCCCCATGTGAACGTGGGCGTCTGCCGCACCCCCACGGTTTCAGGGAACAGCACTGCCGAGTTGGTGTTGTATCCGGGCGTGAAATCGAGGAAGCGGATGGGCACAAATAGCCTGTTGGAGTAGTCTCCAGCTTCCAGTCCGGCGATGAAATCAGGCCAGATCACCTCGATAAGCACAGCCTCCACAAGCCTGCTGCTGCTGCCGTTCTGCGTGTACATGGGGAAGATGACAACATGCTGGAGCCCGTCCTGACGCTGCTGCTGGGGCTGGAACGCCAGGAGTGAGGACAGGAAATCCGGCACGCCGAAGCCGGCCTCGGCCCACGCCTCAAAGTCGCGTGTCACGGCAGCCAGGTATGCCTCATCGTGCGGGAACAGCGGGGCAAGCGCCCCGATGGATTCAATGATGCCGGCGATGTGGGTCCGGGCAGCGGGGTGCTCGGCCGCAACGGGGATGGAGCCGTCCTGGACCTGGAGTGCCTGGAGTTCGGTGGCGGCAGCCTTGAGTCGGTTCCAATCGGGATTGTCCGCGGAGATCCTGGTGGGGGCGCTGATCACGGTCTCGGTCATCGTAGACTGCCTTTCTGGTTGCTTGGGCATCTACGGCGAGCGTAGCAAGCAGTCAGAGTTCCTAACCCAAAATACGGCTGAGCATAAGCAATTCTCCGCCTCGGACTGGATAATCGGACGTCCAGCTCCAGCCGTGCGGTTCCTGGCACGGAATCAGGATTCCGTGTTGCCGGAATCTTCCTCCGCGTCACTGCGGGGAACGAGTTTCAGAGAGACGGAATTGATGCAGAAGCGCTGGTCAGTGGGGGTTCCGTAGCCTTCGCCTTCGAAGACGTGGCCCAGATGCGAATCACAATTGGCACAACGGACCTCCACCCGCTCCATCCCTAAAGTGCGGTCGTGGATATAGCGGACGGCGCCTTCCGCGAGCGGTGCCCAGAAGGACGGCCAGCCGCAGTGGGAGTCGAATTTTTCGTTGCTCGTGAAGAGTTCCGCCCCGCAGGCCCGGCAGTGGTATGCGCCAGCCGTATGGGTGTCCCAATACTCGCCGGTGTAGGGGCGCTCGGTCCCGGCTTCGCGGAGTACGTGGTACTCCTCCGGTGTGAGTTCCTGCCGCCAATCGGCATCCGATTTCTGGGGGGCAGCTGGCCCGGTGCCCGTGCCCGGGATGGAATCTGTGGCCTTGTTGCCAAAAATATTGTTTCCGAAGATGCTCATAGTCTAATCAACGCTCAGGAGTCGCCGATAAATCCCGAACCGGCGTAGAGGTGGAGGACCGGGAGGCCAAGCTGGTCCTGTGCTTTGTTCGCCCAGTCCGTGTGGAAAGTGTCCGCTACCGCGTGCGGGCGGGTGATCACCACAGCCTGGGCTGCGCCGAGCTCCTTGACTTTGGCCACCAGCCCGTTGACAGCACCGCCCTCAACCACCTGACCGGTGACTCCGCTGCCCAGCCCTTCAAGGGCGGCGAGCGAGACGGCCAGCGTCTCAGCCGCCTCCGCCCGTTCAGCAGCGGGATCCGGGACCCGGGAAGTCAGTTCACGGAACGCCTTGGCAACCTCCAGCATGGAAAGATGCTCCAGGAAATCCACCAGCAGGTGCCGCTCGGTGTTCGCCGGAACCAGCAGCACAAGGCCGGTATCCGCGCCGTCCACCAGCCGCTCTATGTTCACGCGGTCGTCCGCGCCCAGGGGTTCTTCGGTCAGGATGACGATTGGATCGTTCATGGGATCAGCCTAGTCCTGTGCATGGGCGTTCGCATTCATTTGTGTCGGTGCGGCCGCTGGGGGCGGGCCCTGCGTACGGGCCTGGCAGCAGCGGGATTCCGGGGTGGCATGGCGCCGGAATATGGCCACGCCGCCCGCGCCGGTAAGAATAGTTCCATGGCACCTTCTTCGCGCACCCCAACGCTGCCGGCCAAAGTTTCGCCGCAGGCCGACTCCCGGATGTCGCTGCGGGCCAAGTGGACGCTCGGCGGGGTCATCGCCGGGGGAGCCCTGGCCGGCTTGATGGCCACCGGATCCTCGGCCCTGGCTCTCTATTTCGCCAGGCGGGTGATCACCCCCGCCCGGCAGCGATTAGCCAACCAGGAAGTCCTGGCTGTGATCCGCGAAGGCCAGGGCCAGCAGGTGATCCTGGCGGCTAACGAGGACACCACCGTGGACGGCGTATACGGTCTGTTTTTCGACGACGGAAAAGGGCACGCCCGCATCGGCCGGATCGTCTCCTATTCGCCGGCTGAACGTACGGTTCTGCGGGAAGTGGAGGCCGTCTACAGCGGCGACCTCAACACGGCCCGCCGTGGATGGTGGAGCGGTGCAATCCATCCGGATCCTGCCGCCGTCGGCCTGCCTGCCGAGGACGTCCTGATAGAGGTCGACGGCGGCCAGGCGCCTGCGTGGCTGGTCCGGGCTGGCGGGGAGTCCAGCACGTGGGCCGTGATGGTCCACGGCCGTGGGGCCACCCGGCAGGAGGCACTGAGGGCTGTTCGCCCGGCCCTGGAGCTCGGGCTGCCCAGCCTGCTGGTTTCCTACCGCAACGACGGCCTGGCGCCGTCCGCGGACGACGGCCGCTACGGCCTGGGATCCACGGAATGGCGTGACGTGGAAGCCGCCATCGAATATGCCATGGCCAATGGTGCCGAGGAGATAGTCCTGTTCGGCTGGTCCATGGGAGGTGCCATCTGCTTGCAGACGGCGGACCTTTCGCGGCACCGCCGCGTGATCCGGGCCATGGTCCTGGATGCCCCCGTGATCAACTGGGTCAACGTCCTGGCCCATCATGCGGAGATCAACAGGATCCCGTCCCTGGTTGGCAGGTACGGGCAACTGATGCTCGCACACCCGCTGGGCCGGAGGCTCACCGGCCTGTCTGCACCGGTGGACCTGAAAGCCATGGACTGGGTCTCGCGCGCCGTGGAGCTTCGGACCCCCACCCTCATCATCCACAGCGTTGATGACGAATACGTACCCTACGGTCCGTCGGCCATCCTCGCCGAACGAAATCCGGAAATGGTCACGTTCGAAACCTTCAACCACGCGAGGCACACCAAGGAGTGGAACGTGGATCCGGGACGTTGGGAAGGTCTCGTCAAGGCGTGGCTCCGGCAGCAGCTGGCGCCACGCACCAACCCAGGCCAGGCGGCGGAGGAGCCGCATGATCGTCCGATTCCGGGTTAGCTTCTGCCCGTGCCGATCGGGGCAGTGATGGCACCCGTCAGGCGGATGAGTTCCGCCGGTGCCATTTCGATGTCCAGCCCGCGCTTTCCCCCTGAAACCAGCATGGTCTCCAGGGCGAGGGCGCTGTGGTCGATCACGGTGGGCGAGGACTGCCGCTGGCCGAGCGGAGAGATCCCGCCCAGGACGTAGCCCGTGCGGCGTTCAGCTGCGGCCGGATCCGCCATGGTGGCTTTCTTGGCGCCCATGGCGGAAGCGAACGCTTTCAGGTCAAGATTTCCGCTCACAGGCACCACACCTACCGCCAGCCGTCCTTCCACCTCGACCATTAGGGTTTTGAAAACCCTCACCGGATCAATCCCCAGGGCTTCGGCTGCCTCAGCGCCGTAGCTGGCGGCGGACGGATCATGCGAATACGGGTGCAGCACAAAGGGAACGCCGGCCGCGGTCAATACCGCGGTGGCCGGCGTCCCCTGTGAAAAGCCTTTGCGTCCCAACCGGAAAGGTGCGGTTCAGGATCAGGAGCGCAGCCGGGACGTGGCGGCAACCTTGCGCTTGATGCGCCCCAGCATCGCCGTCATGCCGCGCATCCGCAGCGGAGTGATGGCGCGGGTGAGACCCAGCAGCTCCGGCATGTCGTCGGGCACGGCTAGGATTTCATCCGCAGTCAGTCCGTCGAGTCCCTCATGGAGCACCCCGGCGAAACCCCGCGTGGTGGGGGCTTCCGGCGGCGCCTTGAAGTACAGCCGGACGGCGTCGTTCTCTTCCGTCTCAATGGTCAGGAACAGCGGCGACTGGCATTCCACCACCTGCTCCAGGAGCTCGGGGTGGTTCTTGAGCCGGTCAGGAAGTTCGGGCAGCTCGCGGGAGAACTCAAGCAGCAGTTGCAGCCGTTCCGGCTCCGTCAGGGCCTGGAAGTCGTCCACGATTTCCGCCAGCGCGGCGGGCAGGGCATAAGTAGTCATCAGTTCAAGCTTACGCAATTTCTGCCCGCCGCCCGCGCTGGATTGTCACAAATGACCGTCACAATGGACCGTCATGTCGGGACGCGCCGGAGTTTCAGACAGCTGCGGGGACGGAGCCCCGGTCCGCGCCTTTGACGATGGGCACGCGGACAGCGTTGCCCCACTCGGTCCAGGAACCGTCGTAATTGCGGACCGTGTC
Source organism: Arthrobacter pascens (assembly GCF_030815585.1). Classification (NCBI taxonomy): domain Bacteria; kingdom Bacillati; phylum Actinomycetota; class Actinomycetes; order Micrococcales; family Micrococcaceae; genus Arthrobacter; species Arthrobacter pascens. The sequence continues at coordinate 2,530,993 of NZ_JAUSWY010000001.1, read as the reverse complement.
AAAGCCCAGCAGGTACTTGAGGGCAAACCAGGTGTGACTGGAACGCTCGCCAATGCGGCAGTAGGCCACAACGTCATCGCCTTCGGCGAGGCCCGCTTCACCGAGGTAGAGGGCCTCCAGTTCCTCGCGCGTGCGGTATGTTCCGTCCGCAGCAGCGGCGCGGGCCCAGGGAATGGACGCCGCCGTGGGGATATGGCCGCCGCGGAGGGCGCCTTCCTCGGGGTAGGCGGGCATGTGGGTGCGCTGCCCCGTGTATTCCTCGGGGGACCGGACGTCAATGAGCGGCTTGCCCAAGTGCGCCAGCACGTCGTCCTTAAATGCCCGGATGGGCGCGTCGTCGCGTTCAACCACCGGATAGTCTCCGGCTGCCGGAGTGGAGGTGTCTGTGGTCAGTTCCCGGCCTTCGGCGATCCACTTATCGCGGCCGCCGTCGAGCAGGCGGACATCCTCGTGCCCGAACAGAGTGAAGACCCAGAGGGCGTAGGCAGCCCACCAGTTGGACTTGTCGCCGTAGATGACCACAGTGCTGTCGCGTGAAATGCCCTTGGAAGCGGCCAGGGCCGCGAATGCCTGGCCGTCCACGTAGTCGCGGGTAACCTCATCGTTCAGGTCTGTGTGCCAGTCGATCTTTACGGAGCCCGGGATATGGCCGGTCTCGTAGAGCAGGACGTCTTCGTCGGATTCGACCACCACAAGCTTTCCGTCTGCAACGGCACCACTTTCAAGTGCGGCGGCGAGCCACTCTGTGGAAACAAGACGCTCCGGGCGGGCATAGGCGGCGAACTTCTCGTTCTGTTCAACTGGGTAGGACACGGTGATGGCCTTTCACTGAAACGTACGGTGGACCTGCAGAAGGACGTTGGAAACTTGCTCCCACACTATCCACGGCCGGCAGCAATGTCCGCCTCCTGTTAACAGAGCGAAATATGGCCTTGGTCACGTTGGGCCGCAGACCGGCGACAAGCCGAGGGGAGCCCAGCCGTGTTGGCGGTATTCTTTCTGGGGACAACCCACCAGCAGAACGGACCACCTTGGTACAGATCGAACAGCTTGCCGCCCGCACTCCGGCAGTTTCGGTGGATGAGCTCCTCAAGGGCTTCTTTCCCTCGCCGAGGTTCGGCAAGGTCTCATTTGCCAGCTACCGGCCGGATCCGAAACAGCCCAGCCAGGCAGGCGCGGTCAGGTCGTTGGAGGGTTTTGCCGGCGGAGTCGGTGCCGGTGACGGCGCCGGACTGTTCAAGAGGCTCTTTGCCAAGAAGGACGTATCCCGGGCAGGCATCTACCTTGACGGCGGATTTGGCGTCGGCAAGACCCACCTGCTGGCCTCGCTGTGGCATGCTGCCCCTGGACCCAAGGCCTTTGGCACGTTTGTGGAGTACACCAACCTGGTGGGAGCGCTGTCCTTCCGTAAGACCGTGGAGGCGCTGAGCCACTACAAACTCGTCTGCATCGACGAATTCGAGCTGGACGACCCGGGCGACACGGTGCTGATGTCCAGGCTCATGCGGGAACTGGCGGACGCCGGAGTCAAGCTCGCGGCAACGTCCAACACGCTTCCCGGTTCGCTGGGAGACGGCCGGTTTGCCGCCGTCGACTTCCAACGTGAAATCCAGGTGCTGGCGGACCAGTTCGACGTCATCCGGATCGACGGCGAGGACTTCCGCCACCGCGGACTGCCCGCCGCTCCGGCCCCGCTGAGGAACAGTCAGCTGGCAGCCCAGATGAAAGCCGAATTCGACGGTAAGACCGTGGCGCAGGACGAATTCAGCACGTTGATCGGCCACCTGGCAGGTGTGCATCCGAGCCGCTACCGGCAACTGATCGACGGCATCGACGGCGTCGTGTGGCGCAACGTTGAAACCATCACCGAACAGGCCGTGGCGCTGCGCTTTGTGGTGCTCGCTGACCGGCTGTACGACAAGGACGTTCCCATCCTGGCCAGCGGTGTTCCCTTCGACCAGCTTTTCACCGACGAAATGATGCATGGCGGGTACACCAAGAAGTATTACCGCGCCGTCTCCCGGCTCACTGCGCTTGCACGCGAGGGCCAGAACCACGAGCCGTCGTAGCCGCTGCCTGAACGCCGGTTAGCTTCCTGAACGCCGCTTTAAATGCCAAAGGTGCAGGTGCCGCCTCGCGGCGGGACCTGCACCCCCTTGACGTGCTAGGGCAAAGCCCTGGCCGAATCCTTCTTACGGAGCCTTGTCAACCGGCGGAACCGGGTTGGCCGGCGGAACCTGCTCGCTGGCGGGTGCCTGGCCTGGTGTTCCGTCGTTCTTGTCAACAAGTTTGGAAGCGCCGTCCTGGACTTTGTTCACATGACCTGCGTACTTGCCGCCGGTCTTTGAGTCGACGAAATCGCCGGCTTTTGTGATGCCGTCCTTGATGGTCCGCTCGTTTCCGCGAATGAGACCCTGAGCCTTGCCCTTAAGATCGTCAATCAGTCCCACGAGCACCTCCCTTCAATTGCGGAGCCAGTTCGCTCCTCCGCAACCGATCCTAGCCCTGTCACAGGAACGTGCCAAGGCGCTTTGACAAAATCTGTCAACATCGTGGGTTCAATCCGTACAGTCCGGGCAACAAAAAAGCAGCTCGTCAGAGCTGCTGCTGTGGGCGATACTGGGATCGAACCAGTGACCTCTTCCGTGTCAGGGAAGCGCGCTACCGCTGCGCCAATCGCCCGGAACCGGAAGTCCGGCCATGTCCATGGTGTACAAAACGGGTTCTCATGGGGGAGAGGAGAGCGGACGACGAGATTCGAACTCGCGACATCCACCTTGGCAAGGTGGTGCTCTACCAGCTGAGCTACGTCCGCATATGAGTGCGTTCCGACCTGCGCCGAACGTACTGCATGAAGCAAGTTTCCTTGCCTGGTGGGCGATACTGGGATCGAACCAGTGACCTCTTCCGTGTCAGGGAAGCGCGCTACCGCTGCGCCAATCGCCCATTGCTGCCCGGCCCGAACCGGTAACCATGGTTTTCACCGAGGTGGGTACGGGATTCGAACCCGTGTAAACGGCTTTGCAGGCCGCTGCCTCGCCTCTCGGCCAACCCACCGTGTAAGCGTCGGATCCGAAGAACCGTTGCCATGACAATGTCCTGCGAGCGGACGACGAGATTCGAACTCGCGACATCCACCTTGGCAAGGTGGTGCTCTACCAGCTGAGCTACGTCCGCATTTGGAGCGTTTATTCCGTGCCGTTTCGGGCATTTCCTCGCGTTCCAACGAGTAAGAACTCTATAGGAGGTTCAGGGATTCTCCAAATCGCGTTCCGGCCCTCCGTGGGAAACGCCCCCGGATCCCTGCAATCTAGGCATATTTTTGAATTACAGGCGTGTAATTCAGGCTGGATCCAGGCAGGATTTCCTAAAGGGCAGCAGGGTCGGCTAGCATTCAAATGCATCGGGGCGATTGGCGCAGTGGTAGCGCGCTTCGTTCACACCGAAGAGGTCACTGGTTCGAACCCAGTATCGCCCACCGAGGAATCTGGTCCGTTTCCGCTTTTCCGAGCGGGAGCGGACCTTTTTTGTGCCAGGCCATCCTGTCAGCCCCTTGTGAAAGAGTCTTTGTATGACTGATCCACTTCTTGCCCACGCCACGGAATACGGCCGCATGTATGCGCGGTCCACCTCCGAGCAGTTCTCCGTTCCCTCCATCACCACCGTGATAGGCCATCAGCCGCACGGACTGGATGGCTGGTTCGGATACATGGGGGCCAGCAGCCTGGCGAAGGATCCGCTGCTCGCCGACTGCCTGGGCAGTCCGACGAAGATCCGGCAGGCTGTCAACCGGGCTGCGAAGGCCGCCGAGACGTACCGCGATGAAGCCGCCAAGCGGGGTGACCGCGTCCACAGTTACTGCGAGCAGGTTGCGCTCCGCGCCCTGGGCCGTCCGCATGCCATGAAGGAGACGCGTGAGGCGCTGGCCGCCAACGGCGAGGAAGCTTTTGCCGTGCGGTTCGACGAATGGTGGGAGCTGTTCAGGGTTGAACCGATAGCTCCGGAAATCACAGTCTGGAACAAGTCAGTTGGCTACGCCGGGACCTTGGACCTGGTGGCGCGCATCAACGGCCGGATCTGCCTCATCGACTACAAGACCAAGGGCACCACGCGTGAGGGCACCGTCAAACCCCTCGACGACAAGGTGGTCATGCAGTTGGTGGCTGGCATGAAGGCGGAAGAAAGCCTGGTGGATGCCGTCGCGGGCGAATGGGAACCCTGGAAATACGGGGAGAGCCCCGTCCTGCTGGCTGTGGCCATCGGTGAGACGGAAGTCCGCCCCGTCCGGGCCAATCCGGACGTCCTCAAACACCACTGGTGGAAATTCTGCGCGCTGCGGCGGGTCTGGGAGCTTTCAGCCGACACGTTCAGTGCGGGTACGGCACTTCTTCCTGTTGCGCCGCCGCCGTCCGCGCAGGTCCGCACCGCCTAGCCACAGTCCTTGCACCGGAGTCTCTGCACCTAAACTGGATTGGTTCCCATTACCGCCCACCGTGAGGAAAGACAGCACATGGCCATTCTGAATATCCGCATCATCGGTGATCCCGTGCTCCGCACAGTGGCCGATCCCGTGACGGAATTCGGGCCGGAGCTGGCCAAACTCGTCGCAGACATGATGGAAACGATGGAGGATGTGGACGGTGCTGGGCTGGCCGCCCCACAGATCGGGGTCAGCCAGCGGGTTTTCACCTACCGCGTTGGCGGGGTGGAGGGTCACATCATCAACCCTGTCCTGGAAAACAGCGAGGACTACCAGCCCGACCAGATTGAGGGCTGCCTTTCCATCCCGGGGCTTGGTTTCCCGGTCCGCCGCTTCCGCACCACCCGCGCAACGGGGGTTGATCTGAACGGCCAGCCGGTTTCCTTGGACGCCGAGGGACTGCTGGCACGCTGCTTTCAGCACGAGACGGACCACCTGGACGGCATCCTCTACACCGACAGGCTGGAGGGCGAGGACAGGAAGACAGCCCTGCGCTCCATCCGCAACGCCAACTATGACGCCGTCACGGAACGTACGACGGCGAACCGCGCCAAATCAGTCGGGTCCAGTTTTGGCGGGACGAGCTTTGGCAAAGCAGCCGGTAACACCTCAGGCGGCGCCGCCACATGAGGGTACTTTTTGCCGGTACGCCTGCAGTTGCAGTTCCCTCGCTGGATGCCCTCGTTGAGGCCGGATTCGACGTTGTTGCCGTCCTGACCCGGCCGGACGCGCCGATCGGACGCAAGCGGGTGCTTACGCCGTCGCCCGTTGCCGCCCGGGCTGCCGAGCTGGGCATTGAGGTGGTCCACGCTTCCCGTGTAGATGACGCCGTGACGGCGAAGATCGCCGCAGTCAGTCCGGACGTGGCGGCCATCGTGGCCTATGGCGGACTGGTTCCCCGAGCCGCTCTTGATGTTCCGAGGCACGGCTGGATAAACCTGCACTTTTCGCTGCTTCCTGCCTGGCGCGGGGCGGCTCCCGTGCAACGGGCCGTGATGGCCGGCGATGACATTACGGGGGCGGTCACATTCCTGCTGGAGGAAGGACTGGACAGCGGCCCTGTGTTCGGCACGCTGACGGAGCGTGTCGGCCCCGAAGACACCGCGGGAGTCCTGCTTGAACGGCTCTCCCACAGCGGGGCCGTCCTCCTCGCGCAGACGTTGTCGGCCGTGGAAGCCGGGAAGGCCGTTCCCGAGCCGCAGCAGGGAGAAGTCTCGCTTGCGCCCAAGCTGACCATCGACGACGGCCGGATCAAGTGGAACCAGCCCGCCCTTGCCATCGGGAGGCAAGCCCGTGGGGTCACTCCCGAGCCTGGCGCCTGGACCACCCTGGACGGGCAGCGCGTCAAGCTCGAACCAGTCCGGCTGAGGCCTGACGTCCCAGACCTGGCACCCGGATCTGTGCAGCAAAGCGGCAAGATCGTCCTGGTTGGCACAGGATCCCACGCGGTGGAGCTCACACGGATCCAGCCTTCGGGCAAAAAGATGATGGCCGCGGCTGACTGGGCGCGCGGCATGGCTTCACTTGAAAGCGTGGTGTTCGAATGAGCGAGTCCGGCGGGAATCCAGGCGGCCGAGGCAAAGGCGGCGGGCAACGCGGCGGGCGCGGTGCCGGAGGCCAGCGGGACGGCAGCCAGCGCAATGCGCAGGGCCGCGAACGGAACCGCGGCCCCCAGCGAAGCTTCACCGAGAACGCGCCCTCACAGCGCACCCGCCGGGCCGATCCGGCACGGCTGGTGGCCTTCGAAGTCCTGCGTGCTGTGGCTGCCGAGGACGCCTACGCAAACCTGGTGCTGCCCGCCCGGATCCGCCATCACGGCTTGGACAAACGCGACGCCGGCTTCGCCACGGAACTGAGCTATGGCGCCCTGCGCGGCCAAGGAACGTACGACGCGATTCTGGCGCGCTGCGTCGACAGGTCCCTGGACCAGCTTGATCCCGCCATCCTCGACGCCCTGCGGATCGGGACTCATCAGCTGCTGGCCATGCGTGTCCCTGCCCATGCGGCCCTGGACCAGACGGTCGGGCTGGCCCGCGCCGTGATCGGTGCCGGCCCATCTGCCCTCGTCAACGCCGTGCTCCGAAAGGTCACCGCGCACAGCCTTGACGAGTGGCTTGACCTGCTGGTCACCGGCGAAAGCGATGAGACCAGGATTGCCTCCATCCGCTATGCCCACCCGGAATGGATTGTCCGCGCCATGCGACAGTCGCTGGTGGCGCACGGACGCTCCGCAGCGGAAGTCAACGAACTGCTTGAAGCGGACAACGCCGCCCCGGTGGTCAACCTCGTGGCATTGCCCGGCCTTGGCAGCTTGGATGAGGCCTTGGAAAACGGTGCCACGCCCGGTGACCTCGTCGAAGGTTCGGCACTCTCAAGCGGCGGAGACCTCGGCCGGCTGGCATCCGTACGCGACGGCAGCATCAGGGTCCAGGACGTGGGCTCGCAGCTGGTGGCCCGGGCCATGGCAGCTGTGGACCTGGGCCCGCGGCCGGCGGCAGCTCCGGGAAACAGACCTGCGGCCGAGACCTGGCTGGATCTGTGCGCCGGGCCAGGCGGCAAGGCGGCCCTGCTGGGTGCACTGGCCAACGCCCGGGGCGCAACCCTGCTCGCCAACGAACCCGCCCCGCACCGGGCCAAGCTTGTCAGCCAGGCCCTGTCCGCGGTGCCGAAGCACGTCTGGGGCGTCCGGACCGGCGACGGCCGCGAGGTGGGCACGGAACAGCCGGAGGCCTTCGACCGGGTCCTGGTGGATGTGCCGTGCAGCGGACTTGGAGCGCTCCGGCGCCGCCCGGAGTCCCGCTGGCGCCGCACCCCCAAGGACCTGGCAGACCTGGGACCGCTTCAGCGCGACCTGCTCAAGTCAGCCCTCGACGCTGTACGGCCCGGAGGAGTGGTGGCCTACGTGACCTGCTCGCCACACCCGGCGGAGACGACTGCAGTGGTGACTGACGCCCTTCGCAAGCGCCAGGACCTTGAGCTGCTGGATGCCGGCGCGGCGCTGGACAGCGTGAGCCTCACGGGAAACTTGGGCGCAGGCCACGGGTCCACCGCCCAGCTCTGGCCCCACGTCCACAGCACGGATGCGATGTTCCTCGCCCTCATCCGGAAGAAAGCCTGAATCCGAAGCCTGAATCAGCAGCCTGAACCCGCGCGGAAAACAGGCTTCCGGATCGAACAGACACATTCCAGCAGACCCAGTGAAAGGTTCCCCCGTGACGCAGTGCTGCATCAACCCCAGCATCCTCTCTGCCGACTTCGTCAACCTCGAAGCCGAATTGCAGCGCATCAGCAATGCTGACGCCGTGCACGTGGACGTGATGGACAACCATTTCGTTCCCAACCTCACCATCGGGCTGCCCGTTGTCCAACGGATCCAGGCCGTCAGTCCCGTGCCGCTGGATGCGCACCTGATGATCGACGACGCTGACCGCTGGGCGCCAGGCTTCGCCGACGCGGGGCTCGCGTCAGTGACCTTCCATGCCGAGGCGTCCATTGCGCCCATCAAGCTGGCGCGTGAGCTGCGGGCCCGCGGCTCGAAGGCGGGGATGGCGCTGAGGCCGGGCACCCCGGTGGAGCCCTACCTTGACATGCTGTCCGAGCTGGACATGCTGCTGATCATGACGGTGGAGCCAGGTTTCGGCGGCCAGTCGTTCCTGGACCTCACATTGCCGAAAATCCGCCGGGCAAGGGCAGCCATTGACGGCTCCGGGGCCGGTGTTGCCATCCAGGTCGATGGCGGCATCACCGAGGAAACCATTGTCCGGGCTGCCGAGGCCGGAGCAAATGTCTTTGTTGCGGGCTCGGCCGTTTACGGCGCGGAGAACCCTGCTGAGGCGATCAGCCGGCTGCGCGAGGCCGGCAGCCAAAAGTTACGTTCGGGGTCGGCGGAATAGTCTGGAGCCCCTCGGGGTTATGGCAGAATAGCAACACACAATACGTGCTCCGGGGTCGGTGTAAGTCCGAACCGGCGGTGACAGTCCGCGACCCGCGAGCCGGTGCCTTCCCTCCCCAGGAAAGGACCCGGCGGACGGTTGAACCGGTGAAATTCCGGTACCGACAGTTAAAGTCTGGATGAGAGAAGCACGTACAGCTGTACCTGCGGTGTCTCCTGACGCCGCGGCCTTCTGCTGTCGTATACCCCCGGAGCCATCGCGGTTCGAGAGGGAAGGAACGACACACAGACATGAACCCTTTGCGATGGCTCTTTGATGCCAAGAATCCTGCTGGCCCGGAAGCTGTCTTTGCCTCGCGGGCGGCCACCCCGTGACGGCAGCATCCGGGCAGCGGGCCATGAACCTGCCTGTCGCCGAATTTCAGCCAACAGCCGAGAATCAGCCAGCCACCGGGATTGTGACCGCTTTCAGCGCAACCGAGACCGCCGCCATGGACGCGGCGCTCGAAGCAGCCCTGCGGGGGCCGCGCGGAGCGAACCCGCTGGTGGGCGCCGTCGTCGTTGATGCCAACGGCCGGCAGCTGGTGACCGGGTTCCACCGCGGCGCTGGCACCGCACATGCGGAGGCGGATGCGATCGCCCAGGCGGCTGCCGCCGGGATTGACCTCCGCGGTTCCACCATGGTGGTCACGCTGGAACCCTGCAACCATTGCGGCCGTACGGGCCCCTGCGCCCAAGCGATCATCAGTGCGGGCATCACTGACGTCATCTACGCCGTCGATGATCCGCACGATCCTGCGGCCGGCGGGGCGGCCACCCTTCGGGGAGCCGGTATCAGGGTACGGAGCGGGCTGGCCGCCGGCGAGGCCCTGGAGCTGAACCGCCACTGGTTCCAGGCGGTCGCGGCGAAGCGCCCGTTCGTCACCCTGCACATCGCCCAGACGCTGGACAGCCGCATCGCGGCGGAGGACGGGACCAGCCAATGGATTTCCTGCCCCGAATCGCTCGCCGACAACCACGGGCTGAGGGGCCGGATCGACGCCATCCTGGTGGGCACCCAGACCGTGCTGGTGGACAACCCGAGGCTGACCGCCCGCGATGCATCCGGAACCCCGGCAGGACACCAGCCGCTGCGGGCGGTGATGGGACTGCGGGACATTCCGGCGGACGCCGCCGTGCGGGGGGAAGACGGCCGGGTGCTCCATCTGCCCACGCGTGATCCCCGGGAAGCGCTCTCGCAGCTCTACACGGCCGGAATCCGGCACCTTATGGTGGAAGGCGGTTCCCGGATCCTCAGTGCTTTCCTGACGGCGGGACTCGTTGACGAGCTCATTGTGTATCTGGCTCCTACCTTGCTTGGTTCCGGAACACCTGCCCTGAACGGACTGGGAATCAGCACCCTCGCGGAGGCCCAGCAATGGGAATGGGACCAGGCCGACGGCGGGTCGGTACGGTCCCTGGGCCGTGACCTGAGGCTGCACCTGCGTCCGCAACACACTGAATCTTTGGAACCACAACCCCTCCGCGCCGGCGCGGAACCAGCCATGGGAGGCTACTGATGTTTACCGGAATTATTGCCGAGCAGGGACGGGTCCTGTCCGTTGAGAGGGACGGCGACACCAGCGCCACTGTCAGGCTGCACGCGCCAGGCACCACCGAGGGCCTGGCGCTGGGAGGGTCCATCGCCGTGAACGGCGTTTGCCTGACAGCCACAGAGATTGACGGCAAGGACTTCAGTGTCGATGTCATGGGTGAAACCCTGGTCCGCAGCACCATCGGTGAACTTGCCGCCGGCGATTCCGTCAACCTTGAGCGTTGCGTGCCGGCAGGTGGACGGCTGGACGGGCACGTGGTCCAGGGACACGTCGACGGCGTGGGCCGGCTCCTGGAGCGCGAAGCACTGGGCAACTGGGAACGGCTCCGCTTCGGAGTGCCGGACAACCTTGCCCGCTACATCGCCGAAAAGGGCTCCATAGCGATCGACGGCGTCTCGCTCACCGTGACTGCGGTCAGCCCGGCGTCGGACCCGGAGCCGTGGTTTGAAGTGGGGCTGATCCCCACAACCCTGGCTGAGACCGGCCTGGGCGCGAAATCGGCCGGCAGCAAGGTCAACCTCGAAGTGGATGTGCTCGCCAAATACACCGAACGCCTCCTCGCCTTCAGCACGGGTTCCGGCAGGGTGGCTTCCGGAAACGTGGCTTCCGGAAGCCCGGCTTCCGGCAGCGGCGACGGAGCCGGCACCGCCGCTGCCGCCGGGGCAGCACGATGAACGGCACGGCCCGGCTGGTGCCGGCGCTGGCCGATGCCCTAAGGCTTGATCCCATCGAAGACGCGGTCCGTGCCATGGCGGCGGGCAGGCCCGTGCTGGTGGTGGACAACGAGGACCGCGAAAACGAAGGCGACATCATCTTCGCAGCGCAGCATGCCACTCCGGCCCTGATGGGCTGGACCATCAGGTACTCCTCCGGCGTCATCTGCGTCCCGCTTTCCGGCGACCGCGCTGACGGCTTGGCGCTGCCGCCCATGGTGGCCGTCAACGAGGACGCCAAAGGCACGGCGTACACCGTCTCCTGCGATGCCGCCGTAGGGGTGAGCACCGGTATCTCTGCAACGGACCGGGCCTTGACCGCCCGCGTCCTGGCTGATCCGGGCGCGGGACCGGCGTCCGTGACGCGGCCCGGGCATATTTTTCCGCTCCGGGCCGTTAAGGGGGGAGTGCGTGAGCGCCCCGGCCACACCGAGGCCGCTGTGGACCTGTGCCGGCTGGCCGGCCTTGAACCCGTGGGCGTGATCGCCGAGGTTGTGTATGACGACGGTGAGATGATGCGGTTGGACGGGCTGCGGACTTTCGCCGCCGAACACGGTTGCCCCCTGATCTCGATCGAGGATCTGGTGGCCTACCTGGAAGCAGGGGCTGCGGCCACCGCGGAGAATGACACCCGGGCATTACGCCTGGGTGGAGAAGAGGAGAAACGATGACGTCAACCAGGGGTGCTGACGACAGTCACCAGAGCAGCTACAACCACGGGCCGTCCGGCAATGGCCATCACCATGGACAGGCCGGAAATGGCAAGGTCCCGCATCCCGTGAGCGGCGGTCCCATTGTCCAGCTGCCCACAGCGTTTGGTGATTTTGTGGCGCAGGCATGGACAGATCTGGTTACCGGCGCCGAGCACTTAGCCGTGAGCTCGCCCAACCCGCCCAAGGACGGCAAAGCCCCGCTGGTCCGGTTGCACTCGGAGTGCCTTACCGGCGATATCTTCGGCTCCTACCGCTGCGACTGCGGTGAACAGCTGGCCTACGCCCTGGAGATGATCCAGGAGTACGGCGGAACGCTGCTGTACCTGCGCGGGCAGGAGGGGCGGGGGATCGGACTGGCCAACAAGATCAAGGCCTACGCCCTCCAGGAGGCCGGCTTCGATACCGTTGAGGCCAACGAGCAGCTGGGGCTGCCGGTGGATGCCCGCTGCTACAACGCAGCCGCCCAGGTCCTCGCCGAGATGGGCCTGCATGAGGTCCGGCTGTTGAGCAACAACCCGGATAAGCAGAACAGGCTCGCGAAGGCCGGCGTGAAGGTGGTGGAGATGGTCCCCACTGAAGTGCCCTCCCGCGACCAGAACATCCGCTACCTGCAGACCAAAAAGGACCGCATGGAGCACCGGCTGACGCTGGACACCCACATCGCAACGGTGCCCGCCACCGGGGCTGACACCTTCGACTACCAACAAGACTGAACGGACCACGGATTACGCATGAGCGGACACGGCGCACCAGATATCGACCTCACCACCCTCAACCCGGCGGAAACGTCGCAACTCCGGCTGGCCATTGTGGCAGCCAGCTGGCACACCCAGATCATGGACGGCCTCCTGGACGGCGCCCTGCGGGCCGCCAAGGACGCCGGGATCAGCGAACCGACCGTCCTGCGCGTGCCCGGCAGCTTTGAGCTGCCGGTCGCTGCCGCGCGGCTGGCACCGCACTTCGACGCAGTGGTGGCCCTCGGCGTCGTGATCCGCGGTGGCACGCCGCACTTTGAGTATGTCTGCCAGGCCGCGACGTCGGGACTCACCGACGTGAGCGTGTCCACCGGAGTGCCGGTGGGCTTCGGCGTCCTGACCTGCGACACCGAGCAGCAGGGCCTGGACCGCGCCGGGCTGCCCGGATCCAGCGAGGACAAGGGCCATGAGGCCGTCACCGCGGCGCTGGCCACGGCAGTTGTGCTCAAGCAGTACCGCTAGCGAAATACGGGCGCGGTGTGTGTTCGCTCACACCGCGCCCGTCATGCAACGGGCGGACAGGCGCCCTCCGGCCCGCAGCAAGTAGGCTGGAGGGCGTGAAGAATTTCGAGACGCTGTTCGCTGAACTGAGTGAGAAGGCAGCCACCCGACCGGCAGGCTCCCGCACCGTCGCTGAATTGGAGTCCGGAGTCCATGGCATCGGCAAGAAAGTCGTGGAGGAAGCCGCCGAAGTATGGATGGCCGCGGAGTATGAATCCGACGAGGCAGCGGCCGAAGAGATCTCCCAGCTGCTCTACCACCTGCAGGTCCTGATGCTCGCCAAAGGCCTGACCCTGGAAGACGTCTACAAGCATCTGTAGCCACTGTGGCACGCACGCGGACGTCAGCTTCCGCCCGTGCCTTGCGTGGCCCGATTGCCTGACCAACAGACCTCCCAACCAAGAAAGACCCCCATGCTGCGAGTAGCCGTACCAAATAAAGGCTCCCTGTCCGAAGCCGCCTCCGAGATGCTGTCCGAAGCCGGCTACCGCCAGCGCCGGGACACCCGCGAGCTGGTCATGGTGGACCCCGATAATGACATCGAGTTCTTCTTCCTCCGCCCCCGCGACATCGCCGTCTACGTCGGCCAGGGAACGCTCGACGTCGGCATTACCGGCCGCGACCTCCTGCTGGACGCCGAAGTCGAGGCGGAGGAACTGCTGCCGCTGGGCTTCGCAGCTTCAACCTTCCGTTTCGCCGGACCGGTGGGCGATTTCTCCAAAGTCGAAGAACTGGAAGGCAAGCGCCTGGCCACCAGCTACGACGGCCTGCTCCGCGGCTACCTTGCCGGGCGCGGGATCCACGCCAAAGTGGTCCGCCTTGACGGCGCCGTCGAATCTTCCGTTCGCCTCGGCGTCGCGGACGCGATTGCCGACGTCGTGGAGACAGGCAGCACGCTCAAGGCCGCCGGGATGGAAATCTTCGGCGATCCCATTCTCAAGTCGGAAGCTGTCCTGATCCGGCGTACCGGGAAGGGCGGTGCTGCGAACGGCACGGTCAAAGAGATCGACGTGCTCATCCGCCGCCTGCAGGGCGTCCTGGTGGCACGCCAGTATGTCCTCATGGACTACGACATCCGCAAGGAGCTGGTGGAGCAGGCCGCCGCCCTGACTCCCGGCCTGGAATCACCCACCGTGTCGCCGCTGCGGGACTCCGACTGGGTGGCTGTCCGGTCCATGGTTCCCAAGAAGGAAACCAACCGGATCATGGACGAGCTCTACGACCTCGGTGCCCGCGCCATCCTGGTCAGCAGCATCCACGCCTGCCGCATCTGAGCAGCGCCGCCGATCAGGCCTGCCCCGTTAAGGCCGGGCAGCAGAATCCACCAGAGAATTCCAGGAGCACCCATGGCTGTAGCCGTACGCGTCATTCCCTGCCTCGATGTCGACGCCGGCCGGGTCGTTAAGGGCGTCAACTTCGAAGGCCTCCGCGACGCCGGGGACCCGGTGGAACTGGCGCACCGTTATGACAACGCCGGGGCCGACGAACTGACCTTCCTGGACGTCACAGCGTCGTCAGGCAACCGCGAAACCACTTTCGACGTCGTCCGCCGCACCGCCGAGGAAGTCTTCATCCCCCTGACGGTGGGCGGCGGGGTCCGCGGGGTGGCCGAGGTGGATAAGCTCCTCCGCTTCGGCGCGGACAAGGCCTCGATCAACACTGCCGCGGTTGCCCGGCCGGACGTCATCGATGAAATCACCCGGCACTTCGGCTCACAGGTGCTTGTCCTGTCCGTGGACGCCCGCCGCACCCGGGCGGGATCCGTCCCCACGCCGTCGGGCTTTGAGGTCACCACCCACGGCGGCCGCACCGGCACGGGCATCGACGCGATTGCCTGGGCCACGGAGGCGGCAGACCGTGGCGTGGGCGAGATCCTCCTGAACTCCATCGACGCCGACGGCACCAAGGACGGCTTTGACCTGGAGCTCATCCGGCTGGTCCGCGCCGCTGTGAAGGTCCCCATCATCGCGTCAGGCGGGGCGGGGGAGCCGGCGCACTTTCCGCCGGCAGTTGCCGCCGGCGCAGACGCGGTGCTCGCCGCTTCGATCTTCCACTGGGGCCCGGACGACATGATGTCCCAGGTCAAGCAGGCCATCCGGGACGCAGGCTTCGAAGTCCGCTGATCCGGACGCTGGGCCCACGCCGCAGGTTCCTCGGCCGTGGAGCCGCTCCGGGAGTCCCCAGCCCGAGCTTGCGAGGGCAGGGAGCCGGTGCGGACTTGCCAGGTGAGGGTGCGGGTGGGACTAGAGGCCGACTTCGGCTGACTGGAGAAGCGCGACGGCGTCCGGCTGGCCTTCGAACGTGACCAGGGCATGGCGGGTCCGGCCGTGGGCGTGCATCAGCAGCTCACCCGGCTCGCCGACGATCGCCACCGAGACCGGTGCGCGTTTGGCGACGTGCCGCGGGCCGGAGGGACGCACCAGGACGATGCCAAGATCCACTCCCCGGTACAGGATGGCGGCACGCTTGATGAGCTCGTCCCAGAGGGCATCCGAGTACGCCTCGTCGAGTGCCCGGGGCGCCCAGCGGTCCACCGCCCGGCGGATGTCCTCGGTGTGGACGAAGTATTCGATCAGGTTGGAGCTCTCGTCCAGGGCCTTGATGTTCATGGGTGACAGCGCTGGGGGGCCGCCGCGGAACGTGTTGACCAGGCCGGTGTAGTCCTCAGCCGTTTTCAGCTTCGCAGCGAGCTTGGCCGTGGCCTTGTCCGAGGCCTTGGACAGGCTCTTGATAATCAGGCCCAATCCCACTGCCGCCTTGCGCTCGCGCAGGTAAAGGTGCGCGGCAAGGTCCCTGGTGCGCCACCCTCTGCAGAGCGTGGGGGCATCAGGGCCGGCCGCCAACAGGGTTTCGGCCAGGACTTCTCGGGACGGTTCGACGAAATGCATCACTTGTGAAACTAGCATGACACCGGGGGAGTTGGGCAGCGGAACCGCCGCCGAAACCGTGCCCTTGTTCACACTCCATCAGGCGCCATGCAGAGGCACTAGACTTGGTCTGATGTCTGAGCAGCCCGCCCCCGCCCCAGCCCCCGGTTCCGCCGCGCCCGTAAGCGCTCCGGCAACGCCGTCAGCAAGCCCGCTCGCTAGCCCGCTTCCCGAGAGTGTCGCCGCCGCGCTGAAGCGGGACAACGCCGGACTGGTGGCCGCAGTGGTGCAGCAGTTCGACACGAACGAAGTGTTGATGCTCGGCTGGATGGATGACGAAGCCTTGCACAGGACGATGACCACCGGGCGAGTCACGTTCTACTCCCGCTCCCGTCAGGAGTATTGGCGCAAGGGGGACACCTCCGGCCACGTCCAGTGGGTCAAGTCCGTGGCGATGGACTGCGACGGCGACGCCCTCCTGGTGCGTGTCGACCAGATAGGTGCAGCGTGCCACACCGGCACCCGCACCTGCTTCGAGGGCAGGGGCCTGGAAGTGGCCACCGTCAGCGCCGGCGAGGCCGGCTGACGCGGGCCGGAAGTCAAAGCAGGGCCGACGTCGGGTCGGGACCCTGCACTTAGGGCATTCACATCATTGGCAGCACACGACGGGCGCCCAACAAGATTGGCGCCACACCAGAACAGGCGGAGAAGCATAGCCATGCAGGACCTTGGAATCATCAGCCCGGGCCTCGAGGAGTTCCGTGAACTCGCCGGCAGCAGCCGTGTCATCCCCGTCCGGCTCAAGGTATTGGCGGACGCGGAAACACCCATCGGCCTCTACCGGAAGCTGGCGCAGGGCCAACCCGGAACTTTCCTGATGGAGTCCGCGGCCGTGGGCGGGACCTGGTCCCGCTATTCCTTTATCGGTGCCAAATCCCGGGCCACGCTCACCACCAAGGACGGCAACGCCCACTGGCTGGGACAGCCGCCCGTGGGTGTCCCCGTCGACGGCAGCCCGGTTGATGCCATCCGGGACACCATCGAAGCGCTCCGCACGGACAGGTTTGACGGGCTGCCGCCGTTTACGTCGGGCCTGGTGGGTTTCCTTGGCTGGGAAACCGTCCGGCACTGGGAACGGCTGACCAGCCCGCCCGAGGATGACCTCCAGTTGCCGGAAATGGCCCTGAACCTGGTCACGGACATGGCTGTGCACGACAACGTCGACGGCACCGTGCTGTTGATCGCAAACGCCATCAACTTCGATGACAGTTCGGACCGCGTGGACGAGGCCTGGCATGACGCCGTGGCACGGGTCAAGGCCCTGCTCACCCGGATCAGCACCCCGGTGGCACAGCCCGTATCCGTCCTTGAGCCTGCTGCCCTGGACTTCGCTTCCAGCGTTCAGGAACGCTGGGATGAGCCTGCCTACCTTGCCGCACTGGACCGTGGCAAGGAAGCGATTGTTGACGGCGAAGTGTTCCAGGTGGTGATCTCGCGGCGCTTCGAAATGGAGTGCGGTGCCTCGCCCCTTGACGTCTACCGCGTCCTCCGCAACACCAACCCCAGCCCGTACATGTACATCTTCAGCCTTGAAGACGCCGACGGCCGGGAGTACTCCATCGTCGGTTCGTCCCCCGAAGCCTTGGTGACCGTCACGGGTGAGGAAGTCATCACGCACCCCATTGCCGGTTCGCGGCCCCGGGGAAAGACCGTGGAGGGAGACAAGGCCATGGCCGAGGAACTCCTGGCCGACCAGAAGGAACGCGCCGAGCACCTGATGCTGGTGGACCTTTCCCGGAACGATCTCTCCAAGGTCTGCGTGGCCGGAACAGTGGACGTCACGCAGTTCATGGAGGTGGAGCGCTTCAGCCACATCATGCACCTCGTGTCCACCGTCGTGGGCAGGCTCTCCCCGAAGGCCAAGGCCTACGACGTGCTGAAGGCCACCTTCCCCGCAGGAACCCTCTCCGGCGCGCCGAAGCCGCGAGCCCTCCGCCTCCTGGACGAGCTCGAGCCGCACCGCCGCGGCATCTACGGCGGCGTGGTGGGCTACCTGGACTTCGCGGGGGACATGGACATGGCCATCGCCATCCGCTCGGCGCTGCTGCGCGAAGGACGCGCCTACGTGCAGGCCGGCGGCGGCATCGTGGCTGATTCCGTGAACCCCACCGAAGCCCTGGAAACCGTGAACAAGGCGGCTGCTCCGCTCCGGGCCGTCCACACTGCCGGATCGCTCCACAACATTTCGGCCGAGTCCATTCCCGACGCCGGGACCGGGAACTGATGAGCAACGGCACTACCGTCAAGAGCAGCAGCCCGTCTGTTCCGCGCTGGGCCCGGAAGTCCACCCTGGTGCTGCTGGTCGCCGTACTGGCCCTCGCCGTATTCGGCACCACCACGCAGACCTGGATGACGGTCAGCCTCGATCCGGACCAGCTGGGCCAGGCAGCCAGTGAACAGAACGTCCTTCAGGTCCAGGGCAGCAAGGCCGCCACCACCGTGACTGCCCTGGCGCTGGTGGCGCTGGCCGGGGGACTGGCCGCATCCATCGCGGGACGGATCGCGCGGTGGATCGCCAGCGCCATCATCCTCCTGGCATCCGCGGGCATCGTCGCGGCGGCCGCAACAGTGCTGGCCGACCCCCTGGCCGCCGCGCAAGGCTCCATCGCCGCAGCCACCGGCATCACCGGAGGCAGCGCCCAGGTGGAGGTGACCGCCTTGCCTGCCTTCGCCGTCGTGGCCGGTATCCTGCTGGCACTCAGCGCCCTGCTGATTATCCCCGCGGGACGATACTGGAAGTCCCGGACCAAATATGACACAGCCAAAAATGACGCCGCTGTCCCGGGCGGCTCAGCGGCAGCAGCAGGACCGGTAGACGAGATCGACAGCTGGGACCGGCTTTCCCGCGGTGACGACCCCACCTGAGCCCGTACCTGATCACGTACCTTGTCAAAGGAGCGGCCGCGGCCTGCCGATAAGGAGGTCACGGCCAAAAAATGGCAGAATGTAAGCAGTATTCATCCTGAGGAGATTCACATGAGCAAAGCACCTGCGTCCGTTTCCAAGTCAGGCACACGGACTGTTGCCCCCGGCGCCGTTGACCACAGCCAGGAATTGGGCCACGGCAACAGCCCGGCAGCCTGGACCTGCGTGATCGTGATGCTGGTCGGCGCGCTCATTGCGTCCATCGCCTTTGTGATTGCCAGCACGCCGATCTTCATCGCCGGGGCAGTGGTCATGGTCCTGGGCCTGATCGCCGGCTACATCATGCGCAAGGCAGGCTACGGTGTCGAAGGCAGCAAGCTGAAGAACTCCGGCCACTGATGGCGACTGTTCTCGATGACATCAATGCCGGTGTCAGGGAGGATATGGAGGCCAGGAAGCGCCTCGTTTCGATCGCGGAACTGAAGGACCTGGCGATGGCCGCGGCCTCCGCCCGCGATGCCTGGGCGGCGCTCGGCGGCCCTTCGGCCCACCGGGACCAGCTTAAGGTCATCGCGGAAATCAAGCGTCGCAGCCCGTCCAAGGGAGATCTGGCCACCATCGTGGATCCGGCCTCCCTCGCGGAACAGTACGCCGACGGCGGTGCCGCTGTCATCAGCGTCCTCACCGAGCAGCGGCGCTTCAACGGGTCGCTGGCGGATCTGGACGCCGTCCGTGCCCGCGTTGACGTTCCCCTGCTCCGTAAGGACTTCACGCTTGATGAGTACCAGATCTGGGAGGCCCGCGCCCACGGTGCTGACCTGATCCTGCTCATCGTGGCCGCACTCACCGACTCCCAGCTTCAGGAATTCAGCGCGCTCAGCCATGAACTCGGCATGAACGTGCTGGTTGAGGCGCACACCGAAGAGGAAATCGAACGCGCGGTAGCCGCGAAAGCGCGGATTGTCGGCGTGAACGTGCGCAACCTGAAAACGCTCGACGTCGACCGCTCCGTTTTCGCCTCCCTTGCGGGGATGATTCCGCCCGAGGCACTGATCGTCGCCGAGTCCGGCGTGCGCGGCGTGGACGATGTGACGCACTACGCGGCCAGCGGCGCCAACGCCATCCTGGTGGGCGAGGCACTGGTGAGCGACTCCACCCCGCGCGAGCGGATCGCTGAGTTCACAGCGGCTGGTGCTGCCGCCATCGCTGCACGGATCTAATGACCCGAGCGTCCAGCCGCCGTCGTGAGCGCCTGGGCGCCGCCCGATATTTCTTATGAACAGTGGAACAGGATGGTGAGACCGATGGTCGACGCGCCAACAGCCGGCTCTGACGAGGGCACCGCGGACGCATTTCTTCAAGGAGACCGGTCCCTTCGCCACGCGCCGGGCCCGTATTTCGGCTCCTACGGCGGGCGCTGGATGCCCGAATCCCTCATCGCAGCCCTCGATGAGCTCGAAGACACTTTTGAAAAGGCCAAGGCTGACCCGGAATTCATCGCCCAGGTAGCGGACCTGAACAAGAACTACTCGGGCCGGCCGTCCCTGCTCACCGAGGCAAAGCGGTTCTCCGAGCATGCCGGCGGAGTGCGCATCTTCCTCAAGCGCGAAGACCTCAACCACACCGGCTCCCACAAGATCAACAATGTGCTGGGCCAGGCCTTGCTGGCCAAGCGCATGGGCAAGACCCGCATCATTGCCGAGACTGGTGCTGGCCAGCACGGCGTCGCCAGCGCAACGGCCGCCGCGCTGCTGGGCCTCGAGTGCGTGGTGTACATGGGCGCCGAGGATTGCCGCCGCCAGGCCCTGAACGTGGCCCGAATGGAACTCCTGGGCGCCAAGGTGATCCCGGTGACCAGCGGTTCCCAGACTCTCAAGGACGCCATCAACGAAGCCCTGCGTGACTGGGTGGCGAACGTTGACCATACTCACTACCTGCTGGGCACCGCCGCGGGAGCCCACCCGTTCCCGGCCTTGGTCCGCTATTTCCACGAAGTCATTGGTGAGGAGGCCCGCGCCCAGATTTTGGAACAGACCGGCCGCCTTCCCGACGCCGTCTGCGCCTGCATCGGCGGAGGCTCAAACGCCATCGGCATCTTCCACGGCTTCCTGGATGATCCGTCCGTGAAGATCTACGGCTTTGAGGCTGGCGGCGACGGCGTGGACACCGGCCGCCACGCGGCCACCATCACCCTGGGTAAGCCTGGCGTGCTCCACGGCGCGCGTTCCTACCTCATGCAGGATGATGACGGCCAGACCATTGAGTCCCATTCCATCTCGGCAGGCCTGGACTACCCGGGCGTCGGCCCGGAACATTCCTACCTCGCGGACATCGGGCGCGTCAGCTATGAGCCCATCACGGACAGCGAAGCCATGGAAGCCTTCCGGCTCCTGTGCCGTACAGAAGGCATCATTCCCGCCATCGAATCGGCCCATGCCCTTGCCGGCGCCATCAAGGTGGGCCGGCGCCTCGCCGCAGAAGCCGGCGCCGCAGGGGCCGCAGGCAACGCGGCAGACATGGTGGTACTGGTGAACCTGTCCGGCCGCGGGGACAAGGACGTGGCAACAGCCGCGGAATGGTTCGACCTGCTGGACAAGGATTCCGTAGAAGCCGAGATCGGCAAAGAGGGAGAACAGCTGTGAGCACCGCACAGATGACCAGCAAATCGGCAGCTGCCATTGACAAGGCACGTGCGGAAGGCCGGTCCGCCCTTATCGGCTACCTGCCCGCCGGCTACCCCAGCGTCGAGCAGACCATTGCAGCCGGAATCGCCCTGGCCGAAAACGGTGCGGACCTCATTGAGGTCGGCATCCCGTATTCGGACCCCGTGATGGACGGCCAGGTCATCCAGGCCGCAACCACCGAGGCTCTCGCCAACGGCTTCCACGTCCGCCAGGTTTTCGACGTCGTCGCCGGCATCACCAGCAAGACCGATGCCGCCGTCCTGGTCATGACCTACTGGAACCCCGTGCTCCGGATGGGTGTCGACGAGTTTTCCCGCCGCCTTGCCGAGGCCGGGGGAGCCGGGCTCATCACGCCGGACCTCATCCCCGACGAGGCGGCCGAATGGATGGCCGCCTCCGACAAATACGGGCTGGACCGGGTCTTCCTCGTGGCGCCTTCATCCACCCCTGAGCGCATGAAACGCACCGTCGACGCGAGCCGCGGCTTCGTTTACGCCGTGTCCATCATGGGCGTCACTGGTGCACGCGCCTCGGTCAGCAGCGCCGCCAAAAACGTTGTGGCCGCAGCGCACGCTGCCGGTGCCGAGCGGGTGTGCGTCGGGTTGGGCGTTTCCACCGCGGACCAGGTAAGCGAAATTGCCGCGTATGCCGAGGGCGTCATTGTGGGCACGGCGCTCGTTGCCGCCATCCGCGACGGCGGGGTCCCGGCAGTTGCCGACCTCACCAGGGAACTCAGCGCCGGACTCATCAGGGAAGAAGCCTAAGCAGATGCAGACCCTCCTTCACGCAGCCGCCCTGGTCCCCGCCAGTATTCCCAGCCCCGGCTGGTCCGGCTTCGACATCCCGCTGCCGTGGGGTTCGCTGCGGATCCATGCCTATGCCCTGTGCATCCTGGCCGGCATCATCGTGGGCCTCTGGCTCACGTCTGTCCGCTGGGCACGGCGCGGTGCGCCCGAAGGCAGCGTGTGGGACATTGTCATCTGGGCCATTCCGTTCGGCATCATCGGCGGCCGCCTCTACCACGTGGTGTCGTCCCCTGACCAATACTTCGGACCCGGTTTTGACGGAACGGGCGATCTCTGGCTCATCCCGCAGATCCAGCGCGGAGGCCTCGGAATCTGGGGAGCGGTGGTGCTGGGTGTCCTCGGCGCCTGGATCGGTTGCCGGCGTGCCGGCGTCAAACTCACCGCCTTCCTTGATGCTGCCGCACCCGGCCTGCTCCTGGCCCAGGCTGTGGGCCGCTGGGGAAACTACTTCAACCAGGAACTCTTCGGCGGACCCACCACGCTGCCCTGGGGCCTGCAGATCGATGCGGACAACGCCAACTTCCCCGCCGGCATGTCTGCGGACACGCTCTTCCACCCAACCTTCCTGTACGAGTCCCTGTGGAACATTGCAGGTGTGCTGATCCTGCTGGCGCTGGACCGGAGGTTCCATTTCCGGCGCAGCCGGCTGTTCTGGCTCTACGCCATGTATTACACGCTGGGCAGGGTCTGGATCGAAGCCATGCGCATCGATGACGCAGAACAGATCAACCTCTTTGGCATTACTGCCAGGCTGAACGTCTGGACCAGCATCTTCGTGTTCGTGACGGCGTTGGTCTTCTTCATCCTGCTGGGCATGAAGGGCCGGCCGGAGCCTGACAGCCCATACCTGGCGGGCCGGGAACCGGCTGAAGAGGACGAAACAGCTGAGGGAAAGCCGGTCCGGGATGCGGACCCTATTGTCTCAGATAGTGAATCGCGTGATAATCTCCCTGATAACCAAAGCGGTTCCGGCCACCCTTCCACCCCAACGGAAGACGTGCCGGCACCTCCGGCGGGCACAACGTCCGATCCGGAGTCGCCGGTGGCCGGAGTTTCAGGCCACAAAGCCACAGGATCCGCGCCGGAGGCTGGTACCAGCAAGTAAAACGCCAGCACGGCAGGGCAGCAGAGTCACCGCTCGGAGCGCCCACACACCACAGCGTCGTGGCATCAGGGCCCGCACCGGACCAGCATAGAGCTGCTGGCCGGTCAAGCCCGGGTCAGGGGCCTGCGTAACTGTTAGTTCAGCAGGCCGGGCTGGCCTACAATTTCCAGTAATTACACTTCGTTGTGCCCATCACAGAGGCGCTCTGAGTGGGGCCAACGGTGTCCCTTCCATACGCACGATCAGGAGGAAGGACGTCTCCCATGAGCCAAACTCTTCACACTCCCAGCTGGTCCGAACCGGACCAGCCAGTGGCCGCGATGTCGCCGTTCAAGCGCTTCGCGTCCCTGCCGGAGGCCCGTGGGCTGTACAACCCGGAGCAGGAGAAGGACGCCTGCGGTCTGGCGATCATCGCCACCCTCCGGGGGGAGCCCGGCTACGACATCGTGGATGCCGCCCTGACTGCTTTGCGCAACCTGGAGCACCGTGGCGCCGTGGGCGCCGATGAAGGAACCGGCGACGGCGCCGGCCTCCTGATGCAGATTCCAGATGAGTTCTTCCGGGCAGTCACACAGTTCGAACTTCCTGCTCCGGGCCAGTACGTTGCAGGCACCGCTTTCCTCCCGGCCGAGCAGCGCGAAGCCGATGCCGCCAAGGCGGGCATTGAAGGCCTGGCGGCTGACGAGGGCCTGGTTGTCCTCGGCTGGCGCGAAGTGCCCATCGTCGCGGACCTGGTCGGCGCCATGGCGCGGGCATGCATGCCGTACTTCTCCCAGCCGTTCCTTGCCTCAGCCACCGGTGAAGAACTGGACCGGAATGAGCTGGACTCCCGGGCCTGGCGCATCCGCAAGCGTGCGCAGAACAAGTTCGGCGTGTACTTCCCGTCGCTGTCCTCACGCACCATTGTCTACAAGGGCATGCTCACTACTGCCCAGCTGGAGCCGTTCTATCCGGACCTCTCGGACAAGCGGTTCAAGACCAAGCTGGCCATCGTCCACTCACGCTTCTCCACCAACACCTTCCCGTCCTGGCCGCTTGCCCAGCCGTTCCGGACCATTGCCCATAACGGTGAAATCAACACGGTCAAGGGCAACCGCAACTGGATGCGTGCCCGCCAGTCGCAGCTTGCCAACCCGCTGCTGGGCCAGTCCCCGGAAGAGCTCTACCCCATCTGCACTCCCGGTGCCTCAGACTCCGCCTCCTTTGACGAGGTGGCAGAGCTGCTGTG
Organism: Arthrobacter pascens; assembly: GCF_030815585.1. Classification (NCBI taxonomy): domain Bacteria; kingdom Bacillati; phylum Actinomycetota; class Actinomycetes; order Micrococcales; family Micrococcaceae; genus Arthrobacter; species Arthrobacter pascens. Next base: position 2,506,729 of record NZ_JAUSWY010000001.1, on the reverse strand, counting down.
GCTCTCCGGCCGCCCCATCACGCACTCGATCATGATGATGATCCCCGAGGCCTGGGAAAACCACGCCACCATGGATCCGGCCCGGCGTGCCTTTTATGAGTACCACTCGCTGCTGATGGAGCCGTGGGACGGCCCTGCCGCCGTGTCCTTCACCGACGGCAACCTTGTGGGCGCCACCCTGGACCGCAACGGACTCCGGCCGGGACGTTACTGGATCACTGAGGACGGACTGATCGTCTTCGCCTCCGAAGTCGGCGTGATCGACGTCGAAGCCTCCAAGGTGGTCAAAAAGGGCCGCGTTTCTCCCGGCAAGATGTTCCTGGTGGACACCGACGCCGGCCGCATCATCGACGATGAAGAGGTCAAAGCCGAGGTCGCCGCAGCGAACCCCTGGGCCGAATGGGTCAAGGACAACCTGATCGACCTCAACGATCTTCCCGAGCGCGAACACGTGGTCCACACGGCGGCTTCGGTGAACATCCGCCAGCGTACTTTCGGTTACACCACCGAAGAGCTCAGGATCCTGCTGGGCCCGATGGCCCGCACGGGCGCCGAGCCGCTGGGTGCCATGGGCTCGGACACCCCGGTGGCTGTGCTGTCCAAGCGGCCCCGCCTGCTTTTCGACTACTTTGTGCAGTCCTTCGCGCAGGTGACCAACCCGCCGCTTGACGCCATCCGTGAAGAACTGGTCACCTCTCTGATGTGTGCCATCGGACCCAACGGCAACCTGCTGGATACCAAGCAGGTCCGCCAGCCGCAGGTCTCGCTGCCGTTCCCGGTGATCAACAACGACCAGTTGGCCAAGATCGCCAACATCGAGACGCCCGACGGCGACAGGGTGGCCATGAAGGTCCGCGGACTTTACCGCCCCGAAGGCGGCGAGAACGCGCTCCGCGCCCGGCTGACCGAGATCTGCGAGCAGGTCTCCGGCGCCATCAACCGCGGCGTCCAGTACGTCGTGCTCTCGGACCGTGACTCGAACGCACAGTGGGCGCCCATCCCGTCACTGCTGCTGGTCAGTGCAGTGCACCACCACCTGTTGCGCAGCGCCAACCGGACCAAGACCGCCTTGGTGGTCGAGGCCGGTGACGTCCGCGAGACGCACCACGTGGCCGTGCTCATCGGCTACGGAGCCTCCGCGGTGAACCCGTACCTGGCCATGGAATCGGTGGAGCAGCTCATCAGCAGCGGCGATGTCGTCGGCGTCACCCCGCAGGACGGGGTCTACAACTTGATCAAGGGCCTCGGCAAGGGCGTCCTGAAGATCATGTCCAAGATGGGCATCTCCACCGTGGCGTCCTACACCGGCGCGCAGACGTTCGAGGCCCTGGGCCTCGGGCAGGAACTGGTGGATGAATTCTTTGCTGGGACCCACTCGCAGCTTGGCGGCGTTGGCCTGGACGTCATTGCCGCTGAAGTTTCAGCGCGGCACCAGATGGCCTACCCCGAAGGGGGCATCGAGCTGCCTCACAGTCCGCTCATGGGCGGCGGCGAATACCAGTGGCGCCGCGACGGTGAGCCGCACCTCTTCAACCCGGAGACGGTGTTCCGCCTGCAGCATGCGACGCGTGAGCGCCGCTATGACATTTTCAAGTCCTACACCAGGGGCGTGGATGACCAGTCCGAGCACCTGATGACCCTGCGCGGGCTGCTCAAGTTCAAGACCGGCCAGCGTCCCGCGGTTCCGCTTGAGGAAGTGGAGCCCGTCTCCAGCATCGTCAAGCGGTTCTCCACTGGTGCCATGAGCTACGGCTCTATTTCCAAGGAGGCTCACGAGACCCTCGCGATCGCCATGAACCGGCTGGGCGGCAAGTCCAACACCGGTGAAGGCGGCGAGGACGTGGACCGCCTGCTGGATCCGGAACGTCGCTCTGCCGTGAAGCAGATCGCGTCCGGCCGGTTCGGTGTCACCAGCCTGTACCTGAGCAATGCTGACGACATCCAGATCAAGATGGCGCAGGGTGCCAAGCCCGGCGAAGGCGGCCAGCTGATGGCCCAGAAGGTCTACCCCTGGGTAGCCCGGACACGCCACTCGACCCCCGGCGTCGGCCTCATTTCGCCGCCCCCGCACCACGACATCTACTCCATCGAGGACCTGGCGCAGCTCATCTACGATGCGAAGCGCGCCAACCCCTCAGCCCGGGTGCACGTCAAGCTCGTCTCCGAAGTGGGGATCGGCACAGTTGCCGCCGGTGTCACTAAGGCGAAGGCCGACGTCGTACTGGTTTCCGGACACGACGGCGGAACCGGAGCCTCGCCGCTGAACTCACTCAAGCACGCGGGCGTGCCATGGGAGCTGGGGCTCGCAGAGACCCAGCAGACCCTCATGCTCAACGGCCTCCGCGACCGTGTGGTGGTGCAGGTGGACGGCCAGCTCAAGACCGGCCGTGACGTTGTGATTGCAGCACTGCTGGGCGGCGAAGAGTTCGGTTTCGCCACCGCTCCGCTGGTGGTATCCGGCTGCATCATGATGCGCGTCTGCCACCTGGACACGTGCCCCGTGGGCGTCGCGACGCAGAACCCCGAGCTGCGGGCGCGCTTCAACGGCAAGCCCGAGTTTGTGGTGAACTTCTTCGAGTTCCTCGCCGAGGAAGTCCGGGAGATCCTCGCGGAGCTTGGTTTCCGCAGCCTGGAGGAGGCAATCGGCCACGCCGAAATGCTGGACGCCCGCGAGGCGATCAACCATTGGAAGGCCGACGGCCTGGACCTTGATCCGATCCTGCACGGGCTTGAGTTCGATGACGACGCGCCGCTGCGCAACCTCACCTCGCAGAACCACGAGCTGGACAAGCACTTTGACCAGCGCCTGATCACCATGGCCACCGAAGCACTCACCGACCGCAGCCCGGTCAAGATCGCCGTGGACGTCATCAACACGGACCGTTCCGTGGGAACCATGCTGGGCCACGTTGTCACCAAGACGTTCAGCACTGACGTGCTGGCCACTGACACGATCGACATCACGCTGACGGGAACCGCCGGCCAGTCGCTGGGCGCTTTCCTGCCGGCCGGCATCACGCTGCGGCTGTACGGCGACTCCAACGACTACGTGGGCAAGGGCCTTTCCGGCGGACGGATCATTGTCCGGCCGGACCGCACCAACGTGTTCAAGGCGGAAACCAACGTCATCGCCGGTAACGTGATCGGCTACGGCGCCACGAGCGGCGAGATCTTCCTCCGCGGCCAGGTGGGCGAACGCTTCCTGGTCCGCAACTCCGGAGCCACCGCCGTTGTCGAAGGCATCGGCGACCACGGCTGCGAGTACATGACCGGCGGCCAGACGCTCATCATCGGCCGCACGGGACGCAACTTCGGTGCCGGCATGTCCGGCGGCACCGCCTACGTGCTGGATCTGCGGACCACCCGCCTGAACAAGCAGGCTCTGGAATCCGGCGAACTCCAGCTCCTTGAGCTTGACGCCGAAGACCGTGACATTGTCCACGGCCTCCTGGTCAAGCACCACGAGGAGACGGAATCATTGCTGGCCGCGCGGCTGTTGGAGAACTTCGACGACACCGCGGCCCGTATTACCAAAGTGCTGCCGCGCGACTACGCGGCTGTCCTGCAAACCCGGCTCGACGCCATCGAAGAGGGCCTTGACCCCGACGGCGAAGAAGTTTGGTCTCGAATCCTGGAGGTTACCGGTGGCTGATCCACGCGGATTTCTGAAAGTACGCCAGCGTGAAACCCAGCCACGGCGCCCCGTTCCCGTCCGCATCATGGACTGGAAGGAAGTCTACGAGGCCCAGGAAAAAGGTGTCCTGAAAAGCCAGGCCGGCCGCTGCATGGACTGCGGTGTGCCGTTCTGCCACCAGGGCTGCCCGCTGGGCAACCTGATTCCGGAATGGAACGACCTCACCTGGCGGAACAAGGGGGAGGAAGCGATCGAGCGGCTCCACGCCACCAACAACTTCCCCGAGTTCACCGGCCGGCTCTGCCCCGCGCCGTGTGAGGCCTCCTGCGTGCTGGGCATCAACCAGCCCGCCGTCACCATCAAGCAGGTTGAAGTCTCCATCATCGACGAAGCGTTCGAGAACGGCTGGGTCAACCCGCTGCCTCCCGCGCGCCTGACCGGTAAGACCGTTGCCGTCGTCGGCTCCGGTCCGGCAGGACTTGCCGTGGCCCAGCAGCTGACCCGCGTCGGCCACACGGTAGCCGTGTACGAGCGCGACGACAAGATCGGCGGCCTCCTCCGCTACGGCATCCCCGACTTCAAGATGGAAAAAGAGCAGGTGGACCGCCGGGTCGGGCAGATGAAGGCGGAAGGCACCCGTTTCCGCACCGGCGTTGCGGTGGGCACCGACGTGACCTGGGAACAGCTCCGCCGCCGTTACGACGCTGTTGTGGTGTGCACCGGCGCCACTGTTCCGCGCGACCTGCCCATCCCGGGCCGGGACCTTGACGGCGTCCACTTCGCCATGGATTACCTGGTGCCAGCCAACCGCGTGGTGGCGGGGGAGTCCGTGGAGGACCAGATCCATGCCAAGGGCAAGCATGTGATCATCCTCGGCGGCGGAGACACCGGCGCGGACTGCCTCGGCACTGCGCATCGCCATGGAGCAGCCTCGGTGACCACCCTGGCCATCGGCAAGCAGCCTCCTGTGGAACGTGCAGGGCACCAGCCCTGGCCCACGTTCCCCACCCTGTTCGAAGTTGCCAGCGCCCACGAGGAAGGCGGCGAACGCACCTACCTCGCCTCCACCGTGGAGTTTGTCGGCGAAAACGGCAAGCTGACCGGCGTCAAGGTTGCCGAAACGGAGTTCGTTGACGGCAAGCGGCTGCCCAAGGCCGGCACGGAGCGGATCATCCCCGCGGACTTGGTATTCCTGTCCCTGGGCTTCACGGGCGCCGAGCCTGCCGGCATCACCGAACAGGTCAGTGCCGAATTCGACGGTCGCGGAAACGTGTCCCGCGACGGCTACTACATGACGAACACCGAGGGCATCTTCGTGGCCGGCGACGCCGGCCGTGGCCAGTCGCTCATTGTGTGGGCCATCGCCGAGGGTCGCGCCTGCGCTGCCGCGGTGGACAAGTTCCTGATGGGCAGCACCATCCTGCCGGCTCCCGTGGCCCCGACCGATCGGGCAATCGCTGTTCTCTGACGCGGGCGGTTTTCTGCCGTGCGCCGCCCAGAGTTCACCTCCACAACAACTTAACCAATGCAGCAAACTACTAGGGTAGGTATATGAGACGCGCTAAAATTGTGGCCACATTCGGACCGGCAATTGCCAGCTTTGAAAACACCCTTGCGGTGTTGGAAGCCGGCGTGGATGTTGCCCGAATGAACATGAGCCACGGCGACTATTCCGTGCACGACAACACCTATGAGAACGTCCGCAAGGCTTCGGCCTCGCTGAACAAGCCCGTGGCGATCATGGCTGACCTCCAGGGCCCCAAGATCCGCCTGGGCCGCTTTGTCGACGGCCCACACGCCTTGGCCGTGGGCGACACTTTCACCATCACCACCGAAGACGTTCCGGGCACGCAGGACATCTGCTCCACCACGCTGAAGAGCCTCACCGAGGACGTCAACGTGGGGGATGCCCTGCTGATCGACGACGGCAAGGTTGCCCTGCGCGCCATCGAGGTTGATGACGTCAAGGTGGTTACCACGGTGACAGTGGGCGGCATGGTGTCCAACAACAAGGGCATCAACCTTCCCGGCGTGGCAGTCAACGTCCCGGCGCTGAGCGAAAAGGACGAGGACGATCTCCGCTGGGCCATGCGCCGCGGTGTTGACCTCGTTGCACTGTCGTTCGTCCGCGACGCTTCCGACATTGTCCGGGTGCACGAGATCATGGACGAAGAAGGCCGCCGCGTGCCGGTCATCGCCAAGATCGAAAAGCCGCAGGCAGTTGACCAGCTCCACGAGATTATCGACGCCTTCGACGCCATCATGGTGGCCCGTGGCGACCTCGGCGTGGAACTTCCGCTGGAGGAAGTGCCGATCGTCCAGAAGCGCGCCATCGAACTGGCACGCCGCTGGGCCAAGCCCGTCATCGTGGCCACCCAGGTCCTGGAGTCCATGATCGACAACCCGCGTCCCACCCGCGCGGAAGCCTCCGACTGCGCCAACGCCGTCCTCGACGGTGCCGACGCCGTCATGCTCTCCGGCGAGACCAGCGTGGGTAAGTACCCGATCGAAACCGTCAAGGTCATGGCCCGGATCATCGAATCCACCGAGGTCCACGGCCTGGAGCGCGTCCCGCCGCTGGGGACCAAGCCCAAGACCCGTGGCGGCGCCATCACCCGCGCGGCCGTCGAAATCGCCGACCAGCTGGATGCAAAGTACATTTGTACCTTCACCCAGTCCGGTGACTCGGCACGCCGCCTCTCCCGCCTGCGCCCCATCAAGCCGGTGTTTGCCTTCACCCCGGTGGAGCACGTCTGGAACCAACTGGCACTGACATGGGGTATCCAGCCGGTACTCGTGGCCATGGTGGGCCACACGGATGAGATGACCGCCCAGGTTGACCGCAGCCTGCTGGAAATGGAACTGGTGGAAGACGGTGACCTCGTGGTCATCGCTGCCGGTTCCCCTCCCGGAAAGGCCGGATCCACCAACTCGCTGAAGGTCCACAAGGTGGGCGACCTCGCCGATACCACGGGCCTTGGCGAAGCGGTCGGAAACAGGGAAAAGCTTGGTCCCTGGCCGGAAAAGAAAAAGAAGGCCTAGGCAGCTGAAAAGGGAGGGTCCCCGCCATGTGGCGGGGACCCTCCCTTTTGTGTTGTTTGTCTGGCGCTGCGTCAGTTGACCTGGTTGATGATGGTCTCGGCGACCTCGCGCATGCTGAGGCGGCGGTCCATGGAGGTCTTCTGGATCCAGCGGAAGGCTTCAGGTTCCGTGAGGCCCATCTTGGTGGTCAGCAGGCTCTTGGCACGCTCCACGAGCTTGCGGGTTGCGAACTGCTCTTGGAGGTCCGAGACTTCGCTTTCGAGCGCCTTGATTTCCTCGTGACGGGAGAGGGCGATCTCCAGTGCCGGAATGAGATCGGCCGGGGTGAAGGGCTTGACCACGTAGGCCATGGCCCCGGCGTCGCGTGCCCGCTCCACAAGCTCCTTCTGGCTGAACGCTGTCAGCAGGACCACGGGGGCGATACGGGCCTTGACGATCTTCTCGGCAGCGGAAATACCGTCCATGACCGGCATCTTGACGTCCATCAGGACTAGATCCGGCTTGAGTTCCTCGGCGAGCTGCACGGCCTTCTCGCCGTTGTCTGCCTCACCCACAACGTCGTAGCCTTCGCCGCGCAGGATCTCGATGATGTCGAGGCGGATGAGGGTTTCATCCTCGGCAACAATGACGCGGCGCGCCGGCTGGGAGGTGGATTTTGACTCCGTCGGTTCAGTCACGGGATCTCCTTGGGAAGGTACGGCGGGGACATCACTATCTTAGGTGTCACCGCGGCGGTACTTGATCTGCATGGTCGATTGCGGCGTCGGCGGCGCGATTCTGGAATTCAGCCTATCTGCATGTAGAGTAATTCCGCGTACGTGAAGCGATCGCGTTGCTCACAATCAGCTGTGGGCGTACCCTGTTTGCTTCCGTATCTTCCGCGCCCGAGTGGCGGAATTGGCAGACGCGCCGCACTCAAAATGCGGTATCGAAAGGTGTGTGGGTTCGAGTCCCACCTCGGGCACAGTGTTTCCGCAGGTCAGAGGCCCATTGGGTCTCTGACTGTGTACAAAACCCCCAAATGTGTGTACAGCGGCGTAGCCTTTTTACGTGGCCAGCATCAGTACGCGCATCAAAAAGGACGCTTCCAAGTCCTACATGGTCCGCTGGCGCGACCCGAAGAGCCACACAAACCAGGGCCTCACAGTCGCTACCGAAGCCGAAGCTGAAACGCTCAAACGACTCCTGGACGCAAACGGTCAGTCTTTCGAAATCGCCCAGCACGCCATACTCTCCAACCAGGCCCGGGTTCCCACAGTGGCCGAGGTTGTCCAGGAACATATTGATCTCCTGATCCGCCCCTCGAGCGGGACCGTCAGGACTTATCAGGTGATGCTGGACCGTCATATCCGGGACATTATCGGCCACATTCCTGTCGACAAGCTCGACTATCGACACCTGAACCATTGGGTGAAATCGATGATGGCGAAGGGCAAGGCCCCGAAGACGATCCACAACGTTCACGGCCTCATCTCCGCGGCGATGAATACTGCTGAAATGCTCCAGTACATCCCCAAGAATCCGTGCCGTGGCGTGCAGTTGCCGAGCATCGACAAAGCTGAGGATGAAGCCATGTTCCTCACCCATTCCGAGTTCAACATGATCCTGGAAGTGATGGGGGAGCGGTACAAGACCTTCACGAGCTTTCTGGTTATGACAGGAACCAGATTTGGGGAGGCTACAGCGCTGAAAGTGGCGGATGTCGACTTGCTCGCCAAGCCTCCAACCGTGAGGGTCAACAAGGCCTGGAAACGGGATGGCAAGTCCCAGTTCTACATTGGAGCCACCAAGACGGGTGCGGGAAAGCGAACCATCGGCCTCAACCCGGCGTTGGTCGATCTCCTCGTACCCCTGGTGGCGAGCCGAACCGGCGATGAGCTCCTCTTTACGACGCCCAAGGGGGAGCGGATCGTCCATAGGTTGTATTGGCACTTTTACTGGGTTCCGGCCGTGAAGGCAGCGCGAGCGCATGGACTGAGGAAGTCGCCCCGCATCCACGATTTGCGGCACACCCACGCGTCGTGGCTGATTCAAGATGGCGTAAACCTGTTCACGATCTCGCGGCGGCTTGGCCACACGTCGACCCGGACGACAGAGCAGGTATACGGGCACTTGATGCCCGAAGCCCTGCAGGCCGGGGCGGACGCCACGGAGCGCTCAATTTCGGGCTTTGTTCGCTGAGTGAATAGTGCTGCGCGGCACCGGCCCCTTCTGCTGCGAGTTAGTTGGCTGGAGCGAGTCGTACTCTCGCTCGGGTCCCGATGAGCCGCTCCTTCGACGCTGTCTTTGGAACGGCGGGAGCAACGTTCGGTGTATTGCCGGGGAGCACCTCACTCAGCCGGGCGATTTCCAGGATGTGCTCTGAAGTGAAGATGATTTTTCCTTTTCCCCAGCACGCATGGGGAAACCGCCCGCTGGCGGCGCCCTCCCGTAGCCAGGCTTCAGTGCACCGCATTAGGGCAGCTGCCTCGGCAGGTTCGAAAAACTCAAGATCCATCGGAACTCGCTAAACTCTCGACTGCTTTGGCCAGTTCATGATGTTTGGTGCGGCAGAGAACATGACCCGATGCCAGACCACGCACAACACCTCAGGAGGATCCCTGGTTAACCCTGCTCTGGACATGTCCAGAGCAGGGGAGTTCAATTGAGGTCTGGTGTCATCACTGTCGTTTGCGGCAGCGGCTCTCTTCGATGGACGCCGGTTTGAATTGGGGATGACACAGGCATATGGGGGATGCTCATGGAAGTTCGTTGGCACGCAGAAACAGTTCCGGCAGTACGCGCAGAAGATGCATTTAATGCGCTTCTACTGCCTGCACACCTAACGCTCGAGCGCCTTGTCGAAGTTGTAGAGGGGATCCGTAACCGGCGCATTGAGATTGAGGTTTCCCGGGCACTCAATGGAGGGTCTGTCTGCGGCCTATGGCTGTCGACAGACACGGCGGAGATCATCTTGCACGCCGCGACCCCATCAGCGCTTCATAGGCAACAATTCATACTTCACGAGCTAGGACACATGGTTCTCCGCCATGACGAGTTGGTTCTCCCCGACGATTACGCCGACGTCCTCTTTCCTGACCTGCCCCGTGAGCTGGTTTCGAGAGTGTTTGCACGAAGCAGCTTTTTGGACGACTTCGAGGCCGCGGCCGAAACTCTGGCAGACCTCTTCGCGGCCGCGATCCGGGACAGCACCGTCGAACCACGATCATTCGAAAGGATTTTCGGATGATCCAGATTATTGTTGCCTCCCTGATCTGGGCGCTCGTCCTATGTCTGCTGCCCGGAATCCGATGGCGCGCTGACCAAAGTGTCCTGGTGGCGGGCGTGACCATCGCAACCGCGCTCACGCTGAACATAGATCCCGTCTATATAGCCGGAGATGCGCTGCTCGGCCGTCGTAATGTCCTGGATTTGCTCGCAAACATCCTGATGGTCGTCGGCATATATTTCCTGTCCAGGGCAATCCTTCGTGCGGCCGATCCCGGCGAGCTCCCGGCACGGCAGGATCGCTTCGGTCTCGCTGCATTGGGCCTTGTGATTGTTGGGCTTACTGCGTGCTTCGCCAATGTGGCGGCTCCCTATTCCTCAACCAGTTTCATGAAGGACTTCGGCGACCAAGGGTCCGCCGCCGTCTATTCCGGTGTCCAATTTGGCTACATTGGAGTCGTCGTTTCCATTACCGGTTACACGTGTTTCAGATTCCTTGGCCATATGTCCAAGCCATACTTCCGTGTCGCCTTTGCCCTTATCGGTGTTGGCTGTTCATTGGCGGTAGTACTAGTTCTGGCTGTTCTGGGAATGGACATCCTCCATCTGCAGGGTGACCTGGAAGGGATGGCCGCCCTTTCCCTTGTTTACGATATTGCCTTGGTCGGAGCGATGGCCTTTCTGTGTGCAGGACTTGCACTGCCGCCCATGGCTCGCATGCTTTCCCGCATGAGGGAATCCAAGATGGAGGCCACCTTCATTCCTCGGCTTGCTGTGGTTTGGGAAAAGACTACGGATCCGAGACCAGAGGTCCGCCTTCTGTCCTCAGCCCAAATTGCGGATCGCCGTGAGTCAGTAAGATGGCGCCTCCACAGGATGCTGGTCGAAATCCAGGATGCCCTTCTGATCGATCCTGAGCTCTTGAGGCTGTTGGATGGTCAGGACCACCAGGTCCTAAACCTGGTGGAGCGATATCTGGCCGCACCTCCTTCAGGGAAGGAAAATCGAAGGGGTCCCCACACTGTCGGCCGGGGGGAGCACGCTCTATGACGGAACCAGAAGCCAACTCTTCGGAAACGCCGCAAGGAAGACTCGCTCGAAAGCTGAACCTCCTGCTTGACCTCTTCGAGGCGAAAGGGAAAGATCCCGTCACGTATCGAGAGATCAGCCATCACATGGCGCAGCGGGGAACGCCGTTGTCACGGTCGCGCTGGGCATACATGCGGAGCGGGGACAGTTCGCTGGCTACCGATGAGGCGCTCTTGCGGAATCTCGCTGAATTTTTCGGTGTCGACCCGGATTACCTGCTGGATGATTCAGGCGACGTTCCCCAACTCGTCGACGCCCAGTTTGAGTTGCTGCGTAGTTTGCGTGAAGCTCGTGTGCGGAACTTTGCCGCACGGCAGTTACAGGGAATTTCCCCTGAAACCCTCGTGCGGCTTCGTAAAGCAATCGATGAACGACTGGGAGGTGGCCAGCAGGGTGGCAAAGAAGACAGTCCTTCGTAGCCTTATTGGACTGACGACGGTGGCTACAGCAGGGAGCGCGGTAGTTTTTCTTGGCGCGGCGTATTTTGCCCGCCAGGTTGTCGTTCCAAAGACAAGCCGCGGTGAGGATCTTCCCATTCGGAGGGTCTTTCGAGACGCCGATGGCTCACTGCGCATCGACCTGCCTGCTTCACCGCAGACCAGGGCACCGGGGCGCTACAGCCTATGGTTCGCCAACGGTTCCGGGCATGCCTGCATTGGTCGGATCACGGGGATGAATGCCGAAGCCGGCACAGTCACACGCTCCGTGGAGCGGGTCGACTATGGTGACTTGGCGACTGCCAAGGCAGGAATCTGGAGCGGGTATGTGTTCTCGAAGCCGGATCAGCTTAACCTGCCATATTCAGAAGTTCAGATCCCGACTGAGCACGGCACCGCGCCTGCATGGAAGTTTGTGCCCGCCGATGCCTCGGTCGCTTCTAACGTATGGGCGATTCACATCCATGGCATGGGGGGAACCAGGGCAGGTGCTCTCCGCGGCGTCCCAGTTGCTGACCGACTGGGCTACACCTCATTGGTTGTCTCGTTCCGTAATGACCGGGAGGCGCCTGCATCGGCATATGCTCGGTACACTCTGGGCCAAACTGAGTGGCTCGACGTCGAGGCTGCAATGAAATTCGCGGTTGGCGAGGGCGCACAGGAGATATTTCTATTCGGCTGGTCCTTGGGCGGCTCCATTGCTCTACGGCTGGCAGATTTGTCCGCGTACTCCGGATATATCTCCGGCCTAGTACTCGATGCCCCTGTTTTTGACTGGACCAGGACGTTGACATCGAATGCCCGGGCGAGCAGGCTCCCCGGTCCGATGGCGGCTTTGGGGTTAAGCCTCATGCAGTCGTGGGCATTCAGGTGGGTCACCGGGCTTGAAGCGCCCCTCGATTTTCAGTCGTTGGATTGGGTGGCGCGGGCAAGCGAGCTCAAGAAGCCGATACTGGTGTTGCATGGAAAGGGGGATCGTTCAACACCGTTCGACTCGTCGGAACTCACTGCCAACCTTCGTCCGGACTTGATTCATCTGGTCCCATTCGAAGTTGAGGGGCATTCGCTGGAATGGAATGTTGATGCCCCTAAGTGGGAAGGAGCAGTGGCTGAGTGGATATTGCGCTTGGGCGAAGCGACAAGGGACTTCGATGAAATCGGAGAGCTAGCGGATGTGGCCGCGGAATAGGTTGTCGCCATAGATTTCGCCGATCGGATGTGAGGGTAGTGAATCCATCGGCATCAAGGAACCTGTCGCCACAACCTCGCCGGCAAAAATGGCTGCCAGGGCCTCGAGTTGTCCCCGAACTTGTTCTCGACGAGCTTGGAATCTGCTGGCTGATTCCCGTTCAACGAGCCCAGCCGATTCCAGCAGCGCTAAGTGGTAACGCATCGCTGAAGACGATGCTTGAAGTTCGGAGCTGATTTCGCCACACGTTGAGGGCCCGTTCCTAACGAGGAAGCGGAGGATTTTGCTTCGCGTTCGGTTCATCAAGATGTTCGACATGGGAACCACGGCTTGAGTAAGGATGAAGAGTTAGAGCTGCTGTAGACGGGTCTACAGCAGCAGACTACTCCTCCTGAGGCTGTGGGGGAAGCTTTCGGTCCAGTTTTCGAGGTTGATTGCCCCTCCGCAGGACTCGCGGAATACTGGGGGGCAAGACATGAGAGTGAATCTGACCGCGCCGTTCTAGCTGAAGGGACAGGCAAATGCTTGGTGACGAGGCAAGCCTTGATGGGGCATTGTCCCCTCAAGCCAGGCTTGCCCGTCGTCTAAATCTGATGCTCGACGTCGTCGTTGCCGAGCGTGGAAAACCAGTCACGTTCCGCGAAGTCCAGGCGGAGCTGGCGGCAAGGGGCGTCAAGCTCTCGCGCGCCCGCTGGTTTTACATGAAGGACGGCAGAGGGCGGTTGGTGAGTGATCCGGCTCTTCTCACCGCGCTTTGCGACATCTTCAACGTTGACGCCTCCTATCTCCAGATCGGCAATGATGCCGATCTGCCCGAACGCATCGATTCTCAGCTCGAGTTCGTCAAGTCTCTACGGGCGGCTCGAGTAAAGTCCTTCGCCGTTCGAACTCTGGGCGACGTCTCCCCGGAAACGCTGCGCGCCATCTCCGAATACCTCAATGAGGACATCCGCCTCCACCCCGGTGGCGAACAGGCCGCAGCTAGCCCTCCAGCAGATACTGAAGATGGGCTTCGAGCAACTTCTTGATGCGGGGAGCGTTCGCTGAATAACGGGGGGACCGGCCGTGCCGGCGGCCGGCTTCTACGTCCACGATGATGGCGCCCGCTTCTTCAAGGGCCAACAGATGCTTGGCCACACTGGGCTCCCCAGCACTTACGGAAGCAACGATATCCCCTCGCGTCGCGGGTCCGTGAGCCGAAAGGTACCGAAGGATCTCGTTCCGTGCCCGATTGCCAAAAGTGGCCACCGCAGCCTCAACGTCGGACGACCATGCGTCGTCCTGCGGCTGGGTGATACGTGGCATGGAACCATTGTTGCCGAACCTCTGTCAAAAAGTAAGAACTGCACCCTTGACGATACTTTAATTATCTTTGACAATATTTTTCATAGCCTATTCGTGAGTGGTTGAAAGCAACGCTGATGCCACATCAGAGGCGACGAGCATGTGTTCGCGCCGGAGGTATTGGAAACTGTCAGTCGAAGCGGTGAAGACCATGCGAGTCGAAACCAAGGCGAATCAAGCCGAATGGAACCAGTCCAAGTCGACTAGCGTCGACGTCTCCCTACTTAGTCCGCCTATATCTGAAGAAATCTCTGTTGGTGTCGACCAGATGATGGTTGCCGTCGAAGGGGTGCGGCGCTATGTCACTTCGCACTTGTCGCGAATTGGCCGGGCGTGCGACGTCGATGATGTTATGCAGGATATTCGTGTGGCCGTCTGGGATGGAGTCTCCCAAGGTCGTTATCGACCATTCCCGGGTGTTCGGTTTGCCGCCTGGGTTCAGGGTGTAGCAACCAATATCTGTTCTGCACATATCCGTCGGGAGCTGGCGCATCCAACACTTCCGCTGCTCCTCGACCCGGGGACTGCGGAGGATTCAGCCCCGTTCGATGCTTTGACGGTCCTTGCCAGGCACCGGCACGAGGACCGGAGCGCCGAAAAGGTTGTCGACCAAGAGTGGGCACAGACGCTGCTTGGCCTAACACGTGCATCTGTGTCTCCGGCAGTTTGGGGACTCGCGATGGACAGTCTTACAGGGCCGCGCAAGTTCGGACCGCCATCGCCCCAAGATCGGCGGCGCTGGAATGCGGTGACCGTGGTGCGCCAGACAGCAAAGACGATCGACCAAGCCATGGACGTCGATCCTGGAACCGTCCAGAATTTGCCGGACCTGTGCCGCTGTGCCGTTGAGTGCCTTCCTAGTCCGCTGCTGCGTGGAATCGCGGAATCAATTGTGCGTCCTGATGTCCGCGGACCAGAGCGATGCAAGGCCATAGCCATGCTGGCTGTCGAGCTCGGCGTCACAGAACGCTATGTCGCCGTTCAGATTGGCTCCGCCAGGCGGCTCTATCAGGCTGCATGGCGGACTCTTCGTGGAGCAACGAAGTCGGTCGGCTAAGTCATGCACTCAGCGCGCTCGTTCTCCATGAACAGGCGAGGGAGGTAAGAATGTCACTGTCACGAGAATCTGGGAGAAGTGGGCAAGGGCAAAGTCGCAGACGGCTCTTGTGGCTCTTTGCGGCGGTCCTTGCGGCCGCCATTGCTGTCCTACTTGTCCTGATGGGGTCTCCGCGACCTGCGTCAACGAATACGACGGCGGTCCCCACCACATCGCTTCAGGCGCCTTCCACCAGTCGTCCGACGGCATCAGCACCGCCTGTTTCAACGGGGTCAACGACGGCTCCGGCTGCCGAGGGAACGGGTGCGATTGGAGTTCCCCGCACCACGAATTATCAGGTGCTGGCAACAGCCGCGGCTCAGGCCATTTACAGCTGGGACACGCGAACGACTTCGTACTCGGACGTCTATACCCGCCTCCGAGGCTGGTGGGACGTCCTGCCGGACGGATCGAATCCCTTGGCTGTGTTGGCCCAGGAATTCGAGGCCACAGGTATCAACGCCGGAACCTTTGCTTCTTTGGCTGGGCAGGAAGCCTTCCGAACGGCGACGGCCGAATCCATGACCTGTGATGAGGAGCTGGCAGAGGTTCGAGAGCGCCCGGCACCCTGGTTGGGTCTCCACATCTGCACAGTCTCTCTGCGAGTGGTGGATCAGACCGCCAACAGTCGCAACGCTTACTCCGCACCCGTTAGTGTCATGGTCAATTGTCCGCCGGCAGCAACTGCTCCGCCTGATCGATGCTCGATGGTTGGCTTCTACGCGACCCCGAGCAGAATCGTGTACTGATGTCGTTCCCGGCGATGTTGATGGCCGTAGCCAAGCGGCGTGCCTTACTCCGCGCAGCGACCGCCGTCGCCATAGTAGTGGCACTGATGTTCGGTGTAGTGTTCTGCGCATTCGTTACCGTGCTGGTCGCTAATCGGTCGAGCGAGGCCTCCGTTTGCACGTCCATGGGTCCTGTGGGCGAGGAGCCTTCGAGCAGACGTGGTGGTGGGCTGGAAATCCACGTTGGCGGCCGGGAACCAGTCTGGCTCACTCCACGCCAGGTCACAGTAGCGAGCGGCTACATTTCGGTCGGGAAGCAACTTGGAATCCCAAGGGATGCCTGGATCATCGCGATCATGATGGCTCTTCAGGAATCGACTCTGAGGGTCCTCGCAAACTCGAATGTCCCGGCCTCGTTCCAGTTTCCGCACGATGGCGTCGGAAGCGATCATGACTCGATTGGGAGTGCTCAGCAGCGACCGGCTGCAGGCTGGGGGAGCGTTGAGCAGCTGATGGACCTCGGTTATAACGCACGTGCATTCTATGGGGGGCCGTCGGGGCCCAATCGTGGCAGCCCGCGGGGCTTGCTCGACGTTCCTGGTTGGCAATCGCTGGACAAAGGCCAAGCTGCTCAGGCCGTCCAAGTTTCGGCTTTTCCCGAGCTGTACTCGCGGTGGGAGTCTCAGGCAACCGCTTTAGTCAGCTCGCTCGAGGGTGCCAATGCGCCGGCTAAATGCGCGGATGCGGTGAAGGTTTCCGCGCCTTCCGTTGCACTCGAGAACCTGACCCAGATCCGCGAGGACATCTTGCGCTTCACGCAAGCCGGTGTGGGTGGAACGTACACCTGGGGTGGTGAAAAGTTCAAAGCGTGGGACTGCTCCGGATATGTCCAGTGGATCTACAGGCAGGCCGGAATCAACCTTCCACGCGTGGAACAGTGGAGGGTGGGGCAGCGGACCGAGAGCCCGCAGCCCGGCGACTTGGTTGTCCAAAATCCCCAAGGGCCGGACAACTGGGGGCACGTGGGCATCTATGCGGGCAACGGCATGATGTACAGTGCGCTGAATCCATCGGCAGGGACTTTGCTTCATCCCGTGGATTGGAACCCCGGCAGCGCGTATTTTGACTTGTTGGGTGGCCGATTGGCGTAGTCGACGATTTTCCGTGAGTCAATAAGGACCGTTTGAGGCCCTTCCGGTAATGGCAGCGACGCGAAACTCCCGAAGCATCACCTCGGTGATGGTGGGTCCGTCCTTTCAAAGGTCTGTTTTGCTAGTACATGCACCGGCCGGAGCGATTGCGCCGAAGGTCTTGAACTGCTTCCGTTCGACAAGGCAAGCTACTTGCGTCGGCCGCTCGGTAACCTCTTCCAGGAGGTTGTTCAGCTGCTCCTCCTTGGCCGTGTCCATTCTTCCAGCGCGGTAGTCAATGCCCTGCCCATGCAGCCACACACCCAACGTGCGTTCGTTGGGGTCGCCCGTCTTCAGGTGCCGCGGCCAGTCACCGGATCTGGTTTAGACCATCCAGTATTCCAGTTAGTGAACATGTGGTGATCGCAGTGGAGCGGGCTTGTTTGTGCTGGATTCGCAGACATATGTTGTGCTCGTTTACGAGCCACGTAATCCATCCATCACATAGACCCGGGCGGTATGCCCGTGTACTGAAGAGGGTGCCAGCAGGCTAACCCACTTCACCACGGTCTCTGGCAAGAAGATTTGCAATCTTATATGGGTCAAGAATCGGGCAAGTTCGCTCGTTTCCACAGGTCAAAGCCATTTCTGCTACCCATCTCCGGCAAATAGTTTGTGACCACCAATGTTCCATTTTGAGGTATTCGATGCGCCGATGAGAGTTCAATCGGCTGCAACCTTCTGCTGACCGGTATCGGGCCGCGGCCCTTGAGAGTCGAACCTTGGGGGAGAGGAGCCCACCGTGGACGCATAATCCAGTTCCACAAACCTGGGCGGCTGCTTCTGCCATGGCACTTTCTAAATGTCGGGATTCACCACGGTTCTACCAATGACCGAGTTGTTCCGACTACTCGGTGATGCGGGAATCAAAGGGGCTTCTTGAAGAAGGTCGCGGCGTCCTCATTGGCCAGCGCACGGTAGAACTCGCCTGCCCGACGGCTCACTAGCGAGATATAGGCATCGCCTTGCTCCCGCGCCCACGACTCGGCCCCAGTCATCAAGGCCTGCCCTACACTCTGTCGTCGCACCTGCTCGGCCACCATTACTTTTCGACCCAGGCAGCAGGGCCGTTGGCAAGAAAGGTGGATCGGCAAGTGGCCTGCTTAACGGACGAAGTCGGCCAGCGGCCCTGGGTCCAGGTGTTTACGCGCACGTGTGACAGCGACGTACGCCAGCCGCTTCTCCTCAGACAGTTGGTCCTTGTCGCCACCCAAGGTGACTCGTACGAGCTTGTCGCCGAAGTCGTCTGCGATGCGGACGTTGTCCCATTCGAGTTATTTGATGGAGCAGCACCCGAGGCCCGACTCTCCCTGGCAGCCGTGGCAGTACGGGACTCATGGATGATACGCACCCTCGGTCGCTGACCAACGAGAAAAACGGTCAAAGTCGGCGCCGACTGTTGACGCGGTTGCCCCATGGTTGCTTCTAAGAAGACGGTGCATGCGAGTGGGGATGGTCAACTTCTCGCGATGGTCGCCAAGCTTTTTGAGTCCTGATGGCCTGCTGAATGCGCGATGTGATGTCACGAAGCTGACGCAACTGAGCCGCCGTCAATGGGTCGAGGACCAATCTCCTGACGGTGTCCGCATGCACCGGAGTTGCCTCACCGAGCAGCTCAATACCGGTAGCGGTCAGCGTCGCTCGCATGGATCGCCCGTCCGCAGGGTCCTGCAACCGCTGAACCCAGCCGCGTTTCTGCAGGCGTGACACCGCCCGGGATAGTCGCGAAAGCGAGCTGTTGGCGAATCCAGCCAAGTCACTCATCCGCAGGGAGCGATTGGGGGCGTCAGCCAAGGCGAACAGGATGCCGTACTCGAAGTGCGTGAGATCGAAGTCTTGCACCAACGGCGTGTCGAGTGCGGGTGGCAACCACTCCAGAACCGTCGCCAATCCAGCCCAGGCCTTGAGGTCTTCTCCAGCGAGGACTGCCGGAGAACGGTCATCTGTCATATGACCAGCCTACGCCGAAGGATCACAGTGTCGCTGCCAGTTTATTTGACCAAGCAAGTTTTCCTACGTAGGATTTTTGTTTCCCAAGCAAGTAAAGGTGAGGTGTCACGACCAATGGACATGCAGCTAGCAACCCGACGAGCGTTTGTCAGTGGATCCACTCAGGGCATTGGTTACTCGATTGCCAGGGCCCTTCTCCAGGAGGGAACGGCAGTGGTGATCAACGGGCGCACCGAGAGCCGAGTCGAAGGTGCGATGGAGGCGCTGAGGTCCGAGGTGCCGGGAGCGCACGTTTCGGGCATCGCGGCTGACTTTGATCAGCCTTCGGAGGTGCAGCGCCTCCTGGGCACGCTCGATGACGTCGACATACTCGTGAACAATGTCGGACTGTTCGAGGTGAAACCCTTCGGGGAGATTTCCGATGACGACTGGACCCGCTACTTCGACGTCAATGTGATGAGTGGCGTGCGGCTCTCACGTGCCCTCCTGCCCAAGATGATCGACGCCGGCTGGGGTCGCGTCATCTTCGTCAGCAGCGAATCAGGCGTGAATATCCCTGCGGATATGACGCACTACGGTGTGACGAAAGCGGGAATGCTCGCGTTGGGCAATGGGCTGGCCAAACTCACCCGTGGCACCGGAGTCACGGTCAACACGATCCTTGGCGGACCAACCTATTCAGATGGTGTTGCTCAGACGATCGAACAGATCGCTGCAGAGCAGCAGCTCGCCCCCGAGAATCTCAAGGCAATGATCATTGGAGGCAACCAGACCTCACTTCTCGAACGGTTCCTGGACCCTGAGGAGATCGCACACTTGGCAGTCTTCCTCGCAAGTCCACTGTCATCGGCTACCAACGGAGCAGCGCTACGCGCCGACGGAGGCGTGCTCACCGCAATGCTGTGACCCGGACGCGACGGACCGCGCCTTCTCCACTTCAGTAGAACCCAACAAACCGCAGGAGTTCCATGTCCAACTACTTCCTCCGACGCAACTCACCCACCGCCTGGTGTCTCCTGCTCGCAATATCCGTGAGCAGTTGTGCCGGCAGTACCGATCCGAAGTCATCCGCTACCGGCACCGCCCGAGTGTTGAAGCGTCGAACATCACCGCTGCGGCGCCGCCGCGAAGCCGCTGACGGGACGCTCGCGCCTGGCCTACCTTCCGGGCCTGGCGGTACTTCCGAGCTGGCAGGGCACACCCCGCGCGGCCGCCCATGAGGCACGATGGCAGGAGCTACTCACAGCGCTGGCCGCCTACCCGGCCTCGGGGCAAGACTGGCCGCGCCACAAGGCCACCGTCACAGGCCAGGAGCATGAACTCGGCGTCTGGCTGCACACCCAGCGGTTCAAGCATCGCCGCGGCGAACTCGACCCCGCCAAAGCCGCGGCTTTGGACGCCGCAGCCCCGGAGTGGCGGACCGGACGAACGCGCGGCAGGACGGACCTACCACCGCCGGCGACGGCAAAGACGGCTGGGAAAACTCACGCCCGTCGAATATGAAACAATCAACCGGACCGCGCTCACAGCGGCCTAAGATCCCGAGTCAACAAAAGCCTGGGCAGTCCCCTTCGCCTCCCGCATTGGTGTGTCTGGCGCTGATTTCAAATTACGATCACTGCGGTGAGAAGCTTCCAAAATGAGTCGGCGTAGTGGGGAATCCCAGCTCGGAGATTCCGGAGAACGTCAACTCCGAATCGAATTTCGACAGCGTGTCACCGATCCTGACAAGGGCAAGCATCAACGCCTGCACAGAGTCAGCGCCTAAGCCGTAACCCCGTATTTCGCCGTCCTTCAACCCAGTTGGGACGGACGAGATAAATCGACAGCCACTTCCTTGTCATGCGGCCCTCGCAGTGCACGGGAAGCAATCACCGCGTCTGTATCAAAGGCATATTTCCCTGACAAACGCTCTACTCCGCCTATGCAGTTCGAGTTCCAAGTGCTCGTCGGACACCTATTCGAGGTTGGGAAGGATCTTGTCCGCGAGAGCAGTGAACTGGGCGCGTTCGTCTGTCGTCAATCCCTTCACCGTCCGGCGCTCAAGCTCAGCCCAGATTGCGAGGACGGGGCTCTTGAGAGCGCGTCCGGTGTCAGTGAGAAAAACCAATGTCACCCTTCCATCGGCGTGGGACTTCTCTCGTCTCACCAGTCCGGCGTTCTCCAGCCGTCGCACTGATTTAGCGATGGTGGAATGGTCGAATCGTTGGGTACGACCAAGGGACTTTTGGGACTGACCATCCGCATCCCACAATTGCATCAGGATTAGTTCTTGGCTGGGAAAGAGCCCAATGGTGGCTAGTTTGGAAGCTGCCAACGCGCGGTGGGAGCGCGCCAGGCTGAAGACGGCCCAACTCGCGGGGAAGTCGATTGCTGTGGAAAGGCTATCTTCCGCGGATCGCTCTAAAGATTTCATGTCTCACTCTCTGATAGCGTGGCCTTAAGAGTCAGAAAACCGCTCCCGGTCACGTCTTTCCGCGGTCCAAGCGAATCAACTGTACCAGCGAGGCATTCAGGCTGAACCCTGCTGGGTCGTGTCAAGCCCCACATGTCCACCCTATCGAGACATCCCCTGGCCGACATCTTCGACAGATGGGTCCCACTGCGATGACTCTGACGATCCGTAGCTGGAATATGAGGATCGCTGGCCCCCTCATCAGTGCGATGTAGCACGCACTGATGAGGGGCGGCACTTGTGACTTCCAGGTTAGCGACCATCCCCGACGGGGGCTGCAACCTGACAGGTTGGTCGCTTTGAATCAGAAAGCGTCGAGATTCGCTACGATCTCCTCGAAAGTGATCTGCGCGAGGGCACCCCCGCGGGCGGTGCTCCAGTCGACTCCGAGCTCAGCAATCAGGGCGCCGGTCGTCGTTGTCAATGCTCCGGCGCGTTCCCAGGTCCGAACGGCGACGTCTTCCGCCGTCTTGTTGATGGAGCCACCAGCGTCCTGAACGACCTTCACACTGAACCCCTCTTCCACCAGGCTGATCGCTGGCATGACGGTGCAGACGTCATTGGTGACTCCGGCGATGATCACGTTGCGGCGGCCGCCAGCAGCAGCGAGGGCTGCGGCACGGAAATCAGGGTCAGCCCACGCATTAGCGACGCCGCCGCGTCGAACACGCTGCTCGTGGGCCTCCGGCAGGATGTCCTTAAGGTCGGCGATGAGCGGACCCTGTGCCTGGTCCTCCTGGCTGGAGGTCAGCACGACCGGCATGTCGAGTGCCTTCGCAACTCGGGCAAGTGCGCGAGCGTTCTGCACGATTCCTCGCCGGGAGACATTACGTACGAAGTCGAGTGTGCCCTCCTGGTGGTCGATGAGCAGCATGAACGTCTCGTCGGGGTCGAGACGGACATGCTTGGTAGTGGAATCGTTCGTGGTGGTCATGGTCAAATCCTTACTCGATGCGTGTGTTGAGGACGGCGCCCTCGATCATATAAGTTGCCAACCACATAAAATATTCCCACCGCGCGTAAGAGGTTGTCCGTCCGTCGCACCCAAGTCGCAACCGATAGCAGGTCACGCGGTGGAGTGCTACGCGTGATGGTTGCCGTCGAAAAGTTGGGCGAGCCTTGTCAGTGGCGCGATCAGCCCAAGGTCTATGGCACCACTGCCATCTGCGCGTTCTCCCGCCGCTGGCAGGAGGGCATCGTAGGAACAACGCACGGCGTTTTCGTTTCCGCTGTCGATCGCAGAGAGACCGATAAGAAACCACGACACCTCGAACATCAAATCGTGAGGCGGATCAGGAAACGAGTCGAGAGCTGACATGACTTCCGCATGGCGCCCTGCCCGAACAAGGAGAAGCGGGCGCACCCACGTCTCGTACGGTCCAAAGAATTCGTCGGGGGTTCCGTTCCAGCCCGAAGAGCAGCCGTGAGCTTTGCCAGGCCGTGCAATCCGGTAGTGAATCCAGGCATCTCATCTCCTATCCCTGGTCGAGGCCCGCCTGTGAAGGTCCACCTGAACAACCGTTCAGCCACCGCGGGCCGGTGTGCTTCGGGAAGCGTCGATCGCGCCTCGAACGATCCAGCTAGCTCGGCGAGGGATAGGACGTACACGCGGCATGCGGTGAGGAAGGGGTCCCGCTGGCTGCGGGAGTGACCCTGCTAGCCCGCGACCGCCAGGGCCCGGCACTGATCGCTCAGATGCTGCTCAGCCCGATGCTCGATGACCGTGATGCGACGGTATCCAGCCACCAGTACACCCAAACGGGTTCATGGAGCCGTGAGAGCAACGACACGGGCTGGAACGCACTGCTCGGAGACCGCCGCGGCAGTTCCTCCGTCGACATCTACAGTGCGCCAGCACGCGCCACCGATCTGACCGGCCTGTCGCCTGCGTTCATCGACGTCGGCTCCGCCGAGGTGTTCCGCGATGAAGACGTCACCTACGCGACAGCACTGTGGGCCAGCGGCGTCCAGGCAGAACTGCGCGTCTGGGCCGGCGGATTCCACATCTTCGACGGCGCAGCACCCGAAGCACAACTATCACTGGTCGCCACCGCCGCACGCGACTCATGGATACACCGCACACTCACACCCTGACACCTTGGCACCGACCCCCACGAAAAGCGGAAGCCTGGGAGGAGCTGCGCCGCAGGAAAGCATTCACAGCCATCTGAAAATCTAACGCAAATCTATTGCTTTTAGTCCGCGCGGTGCCCTACGCTCATAAAAGCAAAGGCTTCGCTTTACCAAGTGGTCGTCAATGCCAGTCGTCCCGCTCGAAGTGCCACACCAGAATGACACCCATGCGAGGTCGACACCATCTCTACGGGCACGGCCTGGTGAGGGACTGCTCACGGGCATCCAATCCCTTCAAAGCTGATCCCACACCCAAACAGTCCCGCGTCATGAAGGGACTCTCCCCGAAGAACACACACCAAAACCCTGACGATCTCAGAATAAATTCTCGTATCGTTGGGGAACTCAAAGAGAACAACGTTCCACACTGAACAGACAAGGATCAGGACCATGGGTTTCATCAAGACCGGCACCGAGAACAGCACCGACATTGAGCTCTACTACGAGGACCACGGCACCGGCCAGCCCGTCGTCCTGATCCACGGCTACCCCTTGGACGGCAACTCCTGGGAGAAGCAGTCCAACGCCCTCCTGAACGCCGGCTACCGTGTTATCACCTACGACCGCCGCGGCTTCGGCCAGTCCAGCAAACCCACCACCGGCTACGACTACGACACCTACGCCGGCGACCTCAACACGGTTCTTGAAACCCTCGACTTGCACGACGTCGTCCTCGTCGGCTTCTCCATGGGCACCGGTGAGGTCGGCCGCTACATCGGCACCTACGGCGAGGCCCGCATCGCCAAGGCCGCCTTCCTGGCCTCCCTCGAACCCTTCCTGCTGCAGACCGAAGACAACCCGACCGGGGTCCCCGCTACCGTCTTCGACGGCATTCGCACCGCCGCCACCGAAGACCGCTACGCCTGGTTCAACGACTTCTACGACAACTTCTTCAACACCGACAACTTCCTCGGCAACCGCCTCAGCGAAGCAGCGCTGCGCAACGCCTGGAACGTGGCCTCGGGATCGTCCTGGTACGCATCCTTCGCCGTCGTCGACTCCTGGCTCACCGACTTCCGCTCCGACATCGACACGGTCACCGTTCCGGCCCTGATCGTCCACGGCACCGATGACCGCATCCTGCCCATCGACGCCACCGGCCGCGAATTCGCCAAGCGCCTGCCCTCCGCCGAATACGTCGAGATCGACGACGCACCCCACGGCATGCTCTGGACCCACGGCACCGAAATCAACGACATCCTCCTCCGCTTCCTCAACAAATAGGTCAGAGGAGCTGACAGCCCCCAGCGAACGGCGGGCGTTGCCTATCGGTCACGCCCGCTGTCCGGACTGGCGCGTTCCACCGCGCGCTGGCCGCCTCGGAATTGGCCGCTATCGGGCTGTATCCCAGCCAAGAGCTGATCCTCATGCAGCTGTGGGACGGAGGTGGTCAATCCCAGAAGGCCCTAGGCGAGACACAGAAGATTGATCACTCCACCATAACCAAATCAGTGCGACGGCTCGAAAGCGCCAGACTGGTGCGACGGAAGAAATCCGACGCCGATCGAAGAGTGACTTTGGTGTTCCTGACCGACGCCGGGCGCGCTCTCAGGAGTCCCGTCCTCGCCATCTGGGCTGCCTTGGAGGAGCGGACAAGGGGCGGGCTGACGACCCAGGAAGCCGAACAGTTCATTGCCCTCGCAGACAAGATCCTCCTTGACCTCGAGTCGCCATCCGGGGAGCGCCGTGAGTCCGACCTTGAAGGCTCATGCAGGTCGCTGTGTGGCGATGGTACGGGTCTGTTTATTGTGGGCGTACCGATGGTGTGACGGAAGGTAAACGATTGGCAGCGGTGAGGCAGTTGCCGTCAAAATCTGCAGCCCGACCCGGATGCCGGATTTTCTAACGGATTGGTACTGCGCGTACCGGATCACCAGCCTCAAAGATGGGGAAACACGAGGTTGTCGGTCTCACGAATCAGCACTTCGTAAGCGGGCGGATCTATAGTTTCGCGACCACCCGGAATAATGCGAGGCATCCTTAGGTTCAACCAGCATAGCGAGAAACGGGGTCGACCACATATATATGGTCGGCGGCGGTTCTCGTCTCGGGATGGCCCGGTCCCCGTGGACCTCCTACTCAGCCTCAGCTCTAACAAAATCTCCAGCAGCAGGAAGAAGCTCATGAAAGCACATATTCTCAATAGTTACGGCCGCGATTCTCTTTCCCTCGGTGAGGCCGGCGAACTCACAGTGATGACCGGGCAGGTAAAGGTCGCCGTCGAGGCAATTGGCATCAACCCGTTGGACTGGAAAATCAGCAATGGTTTCTTGTCCGACATGATCCCGATCCCACTCCCTGCGGTGATTGGAACCGACATCGCTGGAACCGTGGTGGAAATCGGGGACGGGGTACAGAACTTCTCGATCGGTGACAAAGTCGTCGGATTCGCCGACAGTGGCGCATTTGCGCAGTACGCCGTCACGCGCGCCGCCCGCATCACCGCGATCCCCGATGGACTGACCGCGAAGCAGGCAGTGACGTTGGCTACATCCGCGGAGACGTCACTGCGGGGATTGTCCCTGCTGACACTCGAACCGGCATCCACAGTTGTTGTAAATGGAGCTGCGGGCGCTGTGGGCAGCGCAGTAGTCCAGATTCTTGTCGCTGACGGTCACACGGTCATCGGGACAGCCAGTGCGGAGAATCACGAGTACGTACGGTCACTCGGCGCGACACCCGTAACCTACGGGGACGCCATGCTCGAGGAGATCACGGGCTTTGCCCCCCAAGGGATCGACGCCGCTTTCGATACCGCAGGACACGAATTCATCGCCCGCCTCTCAGCACTCGTCCCGGCATCCCGCATCGTCACCATCGTTGACTTCGCAGCAGCAGCACAAGGCGCCATCGTTGCCGGCGGAGATCCGACCGCCCTCACCGCCGAGACTATTCCTCCCGTGCTCGAACTAGCAGCCCAGGGCGGATTTCGGACCGAGATCGCGCAGTTGTTCGCTTTCGATCAGGTGCCTCAAGCCCTTGCACTGAGCCAGTCAGGGCACTTGCGCGGCAAGATCGTCGTCCTCGGAGCAAACCAAAACTAGCCCGAAGCCTAGTAGGACCATCTAGCCACCGCGTCACCTGCGTTATCCGCGTTACCTGTATTGACCCTGTCAGCCCTTGAATCCCATCGACCGTTTAGAAGGATGAATCATGACCACCACACCCGTTCGCCCCCCGTACGATCCTGAACTCGCTGAGTTACTGGACGCGAGCCCGTTGCCCACTACGGTCACAGCCGACATGATCGGCTTCCTCAGAGCCAACCCTTTCGGACCAACCCTCGATGACCTCTTGGCCGTCCGCCCCATCACCCATCAGGAACACACCATCACAGGCACAGGCGGTGAGCTCATCGCATCGGTGTTCACACCGGCGCAAAGGAACGAGTCAGCGCCGGCCATCTACTTCCTGCACGGTGGCGGGATGATCATCGGCAATCGCTTCACCGGCATCGGACACATCCTGGACTGGGCCGTCGAGCACGGAGCTGTTGTCGTGTCCCTTGAATACCGGCTCGCGCCCGAAACCCCTGCACCAGGCCCGGTAGAAGACGCCTACGCCGGACTGCTCTGGCTGGTCAACAACGCCGAAAGCCTTGGCGTGGATCCTGACCGTATTCTGATTGCCGGCACCTCCGCCGGTGCAGGCCTGGCTGCAGGAGTGACCCTGCTGGCCCGCGACCGCCAGGGCCCGGCACTGATCGCTCAGATGCTGCTCAGCCCGATGCTCGATGACCGTGATGCGACGGTATCCAGCCACCAGTACACCCAAACGGGTTCATGGAGCCGTGAGAGCAACGACACGGGCTGGAACGCACTGCTCGGAGACCGCCGCGGCAGTTCCTCCGTCGACATCTACAGTGCGCCAGCACGCGCCACCGATCTGACCGGCCTGCCGCCTGCGTTCATCGACGTCGGCTCCGCCGAGGTGTTCCGCGATGAAGACGTCACCTACGCGACAGCACTGTGGGCCAGCGGCGTCCAGGCAGAACTGCACGTCTGGGCCGGCGGATTCCACATCTTCGACGGCGCAGCACCCGAAGCACAACTATCACTGGCCGCCACCGCCGCACGCGACTCATGGATAGACCGCACACTCACACCCTGACACCTTGGCACCGACCCCCACATACGGAGAACCAGAACCGCTTGTCAGTACGTCGGGGCGCCGGAAGGTGCGGCCAGTTCGGTTGCTTTCTTGCCTGTTCCGTCGATGGCGAACCAGGTGCCGCCAACTCCTTGCCCCGGGATTCGCCGGGGGCTTTGTCCCCGGCGAAGTAGTAAACTTGCCAGCCACCGATCGTGACCTGGCAGGTCCCGTCGGCCCGTTCCACGTACCCGATAAGGCTGGCGTCGACGTTCTCCGTGTAGATTTTGGCGGCGGCTCCTACGAGAAGCGGAGGCCACTTCACGGCACAGTCTCCTACACGCGTGGTGGTCGAGGAATTCGCTGTCGGTGTCGATGCGGTATAGGGAAAAGCCTCCCGTGTGGTGACTGGTGACCGCGGCATCAGCCTGAGGAGTTGCGTCGAGCGGAAGGGCGTCGGCGGCATTGGACCGGTCACCGGCGGGTGCCAGAGGCGTCGGCGCTGGGCCGTCGAAGATCTCGACAGTATCTTGGGGCCTACAAGGGTCGGATCCGCTGGCGCGCTTTCGGGCTTCATTTCGGGTTGGTCGCCCTGCGGGGATGCTGAGGCGGCGGGTGCGGGAGCGGATTGGGAGGCAGCGGGGGCTTTGGCTGGTCTGTGGAGGCTGCTGTTGAACAGCCCACCAGGGCCAGGAACAGTAGGGTATAAGGGCCGAGGTGAGTGCAGTGCGGTGCCCGGCAGGACATTTACAAGCCCAAGCTGATGGAGTTGCTGAAGGGCCCGACGAGCTCGGACTACATCATGATGGAACATCGCTGGCAGCAATTGGGGCCCGTTGCGTGTAGCGTTCGGTGCCCAGTGACTAATGCGTCGCCGGCAATGAAAACGTTGCTCGCCTCAAAGTAGAATCCGATGTGCCCGTCCGTACGCCCGGGCAGCGGTACCACAAGCAGCGAGCCGGGCACCGCTACCCTTCGGCCTGGCGGCAGGGGGTCACTTTCCGGCTGGTTCGCTGCTGGGCTGAGAACCTGCGAGCGCGCTTTGGGGTGCCGCGGAGGCCTGCAGCGTGAAGACCTTGTCCACGAGATGCTCAGCGAACCCATCCAATGGTTTGTCCTGGTTGAACAGGATGCGATACATCATTGGAGCAACCAAATGGTCCATCAACAGGGGAGTCCTGAAACTCGTGTCGTCGAGCCGTGCGAGGAGTTGCTCCAGCTGAGATTCGGCCGAAGCCACACGCACCGGCATTAGACCCTGAATCGTCTCCAGCAAGGACGTCGCTGATGTATTGCCGACCCGATTCGGGATGCCATTTCCTCAAGGAACTGGGCTGCCCAACTACGCAGGTCCTCTCGTAGGTCGCCGGTCGACGGTGCGAGATCGTCGACGACCAACCTCTCAGTCGCAACATCGGAGAGCAGTCGGGGGAGGTCGCCCCACCGTCGATAGATCGTTGACGGTGTTACCCCCGCGTGGGCGGCAATCATCGGAATGGTGAGCTCCGCCCGTGGGGTCGACTCCAAAAGCTCGCTCACCGCCTGGTGCACCGCTTTTTGAATCCGCGTGCTACGCCCTCCGGGCGTGACCTTCGACAGCCATATCAAGATGCTACCGCAAATGTTTTGCTTTAGTGGCATCGGTCTCCTACGGTAGTAAAAGCAAAGACTTCGCTTTTACCTACAGGAGTTCCCATGTCAGTCGGACTCTTTCTGCCGCAGCACGGGCGATCGCTGCCCATGACTTATCCCCGGTGGACATGACCGAGTCCATCCTCGAACGCATCGAACTAACAGATGGGCGTATCAACGCCTTTGCAACCGTCGACAGGAACGCAGCTCTTGCCCAGGCGCGAGCCTCGGAGCGAAGGGTGCTGAGCGACGGGCAACCCCGGGCACTCGAGGGAGTCCAGCTCGGGATCAAAGACGTCATCGACGTCCAAGACCTCGAGTCAACCTCCAGCTCGAAAGTTCACAAGGGCCGTATTCCGCGTACCAGCGCACGCTGTCGACTCTCTCATCCGTGATGGGGCGGTCATCATCGGCAAGACGCATACACACGAGCTTGCCTACGGCCTCACGACGCCTCAACCAGAAACCCTCACCACACGAATCATGTGGCAGGCGGTTCTAGTGGAGGCTCAGCGGCCGCCCTCGCAGAATTCCAGGTGCCGGGAGCACTCGGCACCGATACCGGAGGGGCGATTCGGGTGCCAGCAGCACTCTGCGGCGTGGTCGGGCTCAAGCCGAGTACGGACTGGTATCGAGGAGCGGCGTCACGCCACTCTCGTGGTCCTTGGACCACGTCGGTCTTATGGCTCGTTCCGTTCTCGACGTCGGACTACCTGACTACCCTCGCCTGTCCGTTCCCGCTGGCAAAGACAGGCAAGGCCTCCCGCTGGGAGTGCAGCTGGGTAGGCAGGCTTTTTGACGAAGCGACGCTAGTCCAAGTAGCTGCCGTGTACGAGCACTCGCACTCCTTAACTGCGTAAGTGTCCGAGCTACCGGTCCCAAACAACTCACGGGAATCCGGTCGTTGTGGATAGGTGATTCCCCACGGCTCGTTGCCGAAGTCTCACAAGTCAGTCTCCAATGCAGGTTCACGGGCTGCTCAGTACATGTGTGCGCCGCCGTCTACGTTAAGGATTTGTCCGCTGATGAAGGCGGAATCATCAGAGGCGAGGAAGAACGTAGGCCCGACGAGATCTTCGGGAACCTCGTCGCGCTGGAGGGCGCGAGCATCGCGCTGCGCCTGAAGGATCGATTCCGGAAAGCTGCTGCGGACCGCCTGAGTGACGGTGAGTCCTGGGGTGATGACGTTGACGGTGATTCCATAGCCACCGATTTCCCTAGCCAGTGACCGGGAGAAGCCAATGACTCCTGCCTTCGCAGCGACATAGTGGGCTTGGCCGGCAACACCGTCGAACACTGATCCGGAGCCGTAGTTGATGATCCGCCCCGAGCCCTGCTCCTTCATGAGGGGCAGGATCGCCTGGGTGACAAGGAAGGTCCCGGTGAGATTGATCTCAAGGATCTGGCGCCATAAAGCGGAATTGATGTCCTCCACCATGGCGAAAGGAAAGTATCCAGCCGCATTGATCAGCACATCGACCCTCCCTGCGTTCGTTCGGGCGAACTCCGCCAGGCGGGCTACATCCTCGTCGGCGGAGACGTCGCCGGCAGTGGTGAAGAGTTTTGCATCGGCATCCCACCGCTCACGCCATTCCGACAGGACGTCTTCGCGGGCATCAGTGGCGATGACGGTGTCGCCATTGCTCAAAAACCGCTCAACAAGAACGGAGCCCACTCCGCCTGCGGCGCCGGTGATGAGTACTACTCGATTGGTATTCATGATTTTTCCTTGCGTTGACATCGATAATGTTGCCGGCCACGTATATAGCCGTTAATGTTGTTGTTCTATTCCTTGTGTTCGCGTACTCGTTGCCGACGTACTTGTTCTGAGAGCAGGCGTTCCGCCGCAGAGGTTCGCGGGTGAGCGCACTTCTTAGGTCGCATATAGCAGCGGGTTGAATTGCAAGGCCTGCGTGTTCTCCGCGCTCTCATCCCTACTGTCCGACGCGCTCCTGAAGGTGAGGTCTTGGCGCGCGGGCTGGAGGAGATAGGAGCCTGCTCCCGTAGTGCAGCCGATCGCTCGGGTATGACTAGGCTGGTGTGGACGCGAGTTCTTTCCGGAGGACAGGAACAACGTGTTCACCGAGCATGTCGATCTGCTCGAGTGCGGTCTTCAGGGGGACTCCCCCGACTTCGAGGGCGAACAGGATACGCTGCACGCCTCCTGTATAACTCCGGAAGGACAGGGTCTTCTCGATGACTTGCTGTGGGCTTCCGGCGATAGTGGGGGTTTGCGCCATATAGTCGGACAGTGCTGACCCGCCGGGAAACATCGGCGCATTGTCGAAGTAGGGCTGGAACTCACGGACAGCATCCTGTGAGTTCTTGCGGATGTATGCGTGTGCACCGATGCCGACGATGGCCTGGTCCGCCGTGCCGTGTCCGTAGTGCTCGAATCGGTCACGGTAGAGATCGATCATGCGCGCGGTGTGCTGCGGAGGGCCGAAGATGTGGTTCGCGAAATACCCGTCTCCATAGTAGGCGGCCTGTTCGGCGATTTCCGGGCTGCGCACCGAGCCGTGCCATACGAAGGGGGCTTTGCCACCCAGAGGCCGAGGAGTGGACTGGAAGTTCTGCAGCGGAGTGCGGAACTTCCCCTCCCATGTGATGCGCTCCTCGTCCCACAGCCGGCGTAGCAAGGCATAATTCTCGACCGCCAGGCTGATGCCGTCGCGGGTTTCCTTCCCGAACCACCCGTAGACCGGACCGCTGTTGCCGCGTCCGAGCATCAGGTCAAGGCGCCCATCCGACAGGTGTTGAAGCATCGCATAGTCTTCGGCGATTTTTACCGGGTCGTTCGTGGTGATCAGGGTTGTTGAGGTCGACAGGTTCAAGGTGCTCGTCTTTGCCGCGATGAAACTGAGGAGGGTCGTTGGTGAGGACGTGACGTAGGGAGGAATGTGGTGCTCACCGGTCGCGAACACGTCAAGGCCGGCCTGCTCGGCCCGAAGCGCCAGCTCAACGGTCCCCTTGATGCGTTCCTGTTCAGTAGGGGCCCGACCTGTTGCAGGGTCTGCGGTGCGGTCGCCGACACTGAAAATGCCTATTTGCATAATTTCTCCTATCAAGTTCATCCCTTCCTTCGACAGTGGTGGCTGCGCTTGGAGGGATTCCATTCCAAATTTGGTTGCCAGCCACGTAACTGATGGAGCCCTCAGGATATTCCCCTGCCCGGGACCGCACCTGCAGGGAATGAACCATCACGCGACACCGTTCAAGTACGTGGCCGACAACATAAATTAGTTAACAGATGGAGTAGTAATGACGACACGAAAGCTCATGGTAGTGACTGCAGGCTTGGGTGAGCCCTCCTCAAGCCGGATGCTCGCCGACCAGCTGTCTGAAGCGGCCAAGGCCCAACTCAGTTCACCAGATACTTCAGTTGACGTAGAAACGGTGGAGTTGCGCGATCACGCGCTAGATATCGCTAACAACTTCATCACAGGCTACCCCGCGCCGAAGCTCTCTTCCGTGGTTGATCGCCTTACCCAGGCAGATGCCCTGGTGGTGGTGAGCCCGGTGTTCTCCGGGTCCTACAGCGGATTGTTCAAGTCCTTCTTCGACCTCGTCGACAGCACGGCCCTCGCGCACATCCCTGTCCTCATGGGAGCAACAGGAGGAAGCCCACGTCACGCACTCATGCTCGAGCACGCAATGCGCCCCCTGTTCAGCTACCTCCGCGCCGTGGTCGTCCCTACGGCGATTTACGCGTCGCCCGAGGACTGGGGAACCGGTTCGAGTACGGAACAGAGCCTCGAACAGCGGGTACACCGCGCCGCACGAGAGCTGGGTACAGCAGTACGAGACTCCCCACGCAACGGGACAGATCCGACGAGAATCCGCCCGGATTTCGAAACGCTCCTCCACCCACCAACACATCACTGAACATTTCATGCGACACGACCGGCGATAGCTCCAAGAGCCCTCGTGCGTCAACGTTCGAAACCCCTACCAAAGGCATCACAATGACAACCTCCACCCCTTCGCATGTGCAGGGGCAGAAGGGCAGCACAACGACTGCGCAGCAGGTACTCCGAGCACTCATGGGCCTCTTCGCTGGCCTGTTCGCCGCCATCCTCAGTAGCACCATCGTGACCACCGCCCTTCCGACCATCATCACTGATCTCAACGGGTCCCAGACCGACTTCGCCTGGGTCATGACTGCGGCGCTGCTCGCCGGCGCAGTCACCACACCGATTTGGGGCAAACTCGCGGACCTTTTCGACAAAAAACTGCTTGTGCAACTGAGTATCGTCCTCTTCGTCGCCGGTTCGACCATCGCAGGGCTCGCACACAACATCTCGGTCCTCCTGACGGGACGGGCAATCCAAGGCATCGCGATGGGTGGCCTGACAGCCCTGTCAATGGCTGTCATTGGCGCCATGGTCGCACCTCGTGAGCGGGGAAGATACTCCGGCTATCTTGGCGCAGTCATCGCCGCAGCCACCGCCGGAGGGCCAGTACTCGGCGGACTCATCGTCGATTCACCACTGGGCTGGCGCTGGACCTTCTTCGTCGTCGTTCCTCTGGCTGCGGCCGCTCTTGTCCTGCTTCAAATGACGCTCAAGATCCCTTACAACCCGCGCCGCGTCAGCATCGACTGGCTGGGCGCAGTGCTCCTCACCGCTGGCGTCAGTACCTTCCTCATCTGGACCTCCTTCGCAGGCAAGGAGGACACCTTCGCCTGGGTGTCATGGCAGAGCGGCCTGATGGTCGCCGCCAGCGCCCTGCTCCTCGGTATCCTGTTTGTCGTCGAAACCAGGGCGGCCGAACCGATCATCCCGCTGAAGATCATCACCGAACGCACCACAGCACTCGCCATAGTTGCGTCTATCGCCGTGGGTGTCGCAATGTTGGCATCAGCAACGTACCTGGGCCAGTACTTCCAGGTCTCACGGGGAGCCACAGCGACCGAAGCCGGGCTGCTCATGCTCCCCATGATCTTCGGAAATCTGATGGGCTCGGTGTTCTCCGGCCAAATGATCACCCGCTTCGGCCGTTGGAAGAGATTCCTCGTGGCTGGTGCAATCCTGTTGGTCGTCGGTTCCGGACTCGCTGGCACCATCGACCACAGGACTGAGCTCTGGACCGTCGGCGTGTATCTCTTCCTCTTCGGCGCAGGTCTCGGCCTCCTGATGCAGAACCTCGTGCTCGCCGTCCAGAACACGGTGACCCTCAAGGATGTTGGTTCCGCCAGCGCTGCCATTGCCTTCTTCCGAACCATCGGCGGCGCAGTAGGTGTCGCAGTCCTCGGCTCGATCCTCGCGACCAGAACGGCACGCACCACTACGGAGGGCCTCCGGGATGCCCGGATTCCCGATGATTCCCTAACCTCCACCCCCGGCTCCTCCGACAGGGATCTCACGCCGGCTCTGAGCGAGATCGTCCGCTTCGCCTTCGGCAGCGGCACAGCACTGATCTTCCTCATCATCAGCGGCATCGCAACACTGGCACTAATCAGCATCCTTCTCATCAAAGAGCAAGCGCTTCGCGAAACCGTGGACATCAGCCCCACCCCAGCAGAACGTGTCAGTACTTCGGACTCGTTCAGTGCCCCATCAGCCGCGCACTTCTCAAAGGTACTGCCGCAGCCCCCGACCACCGCGGCACCCTGCACCAATTCCTGGGATACACCGACTACAGCGGCAACCACCGCCCCGACGAAGACCGCGGTTTCCTCGCCCACACCGTGGAAGCCAGGGGCGGGCGACTCGCCGACCTCCTCGGCGAGGGAGAGATCCACGTCAACAGCATCCGCCGCCAAGGCATCCACACCCTAGGCGAGGGACTCCAAGCCAGCGTTCCTTCCGATGCTACGCAAGGACCTGCGCAGCTTCGGGGTATCGGTGACCACATGGTTGCAGAGTTCCATGTTCGGCGCCAGCGAGTACGTGCTGGGCCAGCGAGGCAAAGTTCTACTGCTCGAACGCGTACGCGCTCGTGACTTTGAAGAGCCTCGTGCGGGAGGCTCAGCACCGGGCACAGCGCGTCGTAAATACCGCGATGATCGAGCTCTACTGAACATCGGCCGGACAATCCTGGACCGCCAGGTGAGCGAGCCCTGGGGGAGCAAAGTACCTTTTCCCGGAGGCTGTCGTCCAAGATCAGATGCCTACGCCCACCACTCGCGCGTCGACTGTCTCCACGAGCTGCCGCGCATCCAATGAAACTCCATAGTTCATTAGATATTCAATGAGTCTGCGGTTGAGCTCGTGCCGTGTCGGTCACCGAGGCGCGGCACCCGAGAGCAGGCGGGCGACCAGGCTGGTCGGGTAGCCCGTTGCGGGACGTTCGCTGGTGAAGAGGATGCGGTAGAGGATAGGTGCCACGACATGGTCGAGGACCTCGTCGACCTTGGGCGGGCCAAGATGTGGGAAGCGCTGGACGATTGTCGAGATTGCCTCTGCTGCGTAACGTGCACAGATGCCTGCATTGTCTCCTGTGGAATCCCCGGCCAGGACTTCGGCGATGTAGGAGCGGCCAGGGCCGGAGCCCATTTCTTCCAGGAACTGTTCAGACCAGGTGGTGAGGTCCCTTTCCAGGGATCCGGTTTCAACCGGAGGGTCAGCCTGACGAAAGCGGTCGGCGGCGACATCCGAGAGCAGGGCAGCGAGGTCCCCCCAACGCCGATAGATGGTTGTCGGGTTTACCCCGGCTCGTGTCGCAATGGCCGGAATGGTGAGCTCATCACGGCCCACGGCGGCGAGCAGTTCCTTCGTAGCGTCATGGACGGCTTGTTGGATGCGGGCGCTTCTCCCGCCAGGGCGGGTGCCAGTGATTGACGTCATTTAACAATCCTAACGCAAAAGACTTGCTTTTAGCCCCATCGGCCAATACCTTTGAGAAAGCAAACAATTTGCTTTTAGGAGGTTCACATGACCACAGAATGCCTTTCCAGTCCGAGCGCACTGGGGGCCTCGTTCCCTGCCCGGATGGGCCCACGGATTGCGTTTGCAGTAAATGCCGTGGTCTCGATCGCGTTCCTGGCCGCATCCAGCGCCCCTACTCCGCTGTATGCCATCTATCAGGAGCATCTGCATCTCACGCCGCTGATCGTTACAGTCGTTTTCGCGTCGTATGCGATCGCCCTGCTGATCGCCCTCCTGGTTGTGGGTTCGTTGTCGGACCACCTGGGCCGCCGCACTGTCATCCTTGGAGCCCTCGCCCTTGAGACGGTCGCCATGATAGTTTTCGCTGTTTCCAGCAACGCGGCAGAGTTAATCTCGGCCCGGGCGCTGCAGGGCCTCGCTACGGGGGCGGCGACTGCCGCTCTGGGCGCCGGACTCGCCGATCTGATACCCCGGCGCGCTCCTCTCGTCAACAGCGTGGCTCCGATTATCGGCATGGCGGTTGGCGCGCTTGGGTCGGCAGCCCTGACCACTGCCGTAGCCGTCCCGACGACCGACGTATTCATTGTCCTCATGATCTTGTTCGCCCTGCTGTTCGTTACTGCCTTGTTCCTGCCCGAGACGGTGGAACGGCGCCCCGGCGCCCTGGGGTCGCTCAAACTCAGCGCCGTTGTTCCACCAGCTGCCCGCAGGGCACTAGTCGTTGCGACTCCGATCCTGATAGCGGTATGGGCCATTGGCGGGTTCATCCTGTCGCTCGGTCCGAGCCTGGCGCGGGCGCAGACCGGCTCCACGTCACCCATGGTGGGCGGGTGGTTGGTCTTCGCGCTCACGTTCAGTGGAGCTATCGCCGTGTTTACCTTCCGCAGGACCCCGGCGGCCCGGGCCTTCATCATCGGGGCCGGCGCGCTCATCGCCGGTGTTGCGGTAACTCTGCTCGGAGTGGTTGTGAGCGCACCGGTCCTGCTGTTCCTTGGCATTGTGATCGCCGGAATAGGCTTTGGCACCGGCTTCCAAGGCGCCATGAGAACAGTACTGCCCCTCGCCCAGGCCGGGGAGCGAGCCGGCTTGCTGGCTACGGTCTACGTCATCAGCTACCTTGCAACGAGCCTTCCGGCCATTGCCGCAGGCCTGCTTTCCTCCCTGTGGGGAATCAAGCCGGCCGCCATCATTATCGGTAGCGCCGTGATCATCCTGGCGGCCATGGCACTTGGAGGCATCCTCCGTCACTCCAAGGCGGCATCATGACCGCGGCATTATCAGGACCGGGTATGGACACGAGCTACACCGAAGACGATGTCCGACGGCACACCCAACGCACAGCGCTAGGGGCGGCGTCGGAGCGACATGCCGCGATAGCGGCGACCATTACGCACATTAGCTCGGTCCTTGACCCCCTGCGGAGTCTGGACCTAGGCGACACTCCACCCACCCATTCACCCATCACCCCGGAGGCCCTGCCGTGAACACGTTCCCCCCACACTCCTCGGTCATGGACAGCGGCGTCCGCTCGATCGCTGACATCCAACAGGCCTTCGACGCCGGAGAACTTACGCCATCGACGCTTCTGGAAAGTGCAATCGAACATATTCACCATCATGAACCGGCCAGTACGGCGTTCGCTCAACTTGCCCTGGAGCAAGCCCGGGTTCAAGCGGCGGAAGCCACCCAGGAAATTGCCGACGGCCGCCGCCTTGGCCCTTTGCACGGGATCCCGCTTGGCATCAAAGACATGATTGACGTCGCAGGACTCGAAACGACGGCCAGCTCGCGCGTCAGGGCCGGACGCGTCGCTACCTCCGACGCCACCGTAACCTCTTCACTCCGGGCCGCTGGTGCAATCTTCGTGGGCAAAACCCACACCCATGAATTCGCCTACGGTCTGACGACGCCATCGACGCGGAACCCCCGCGACCTTGACCGCATTCCCGGTGGCTCAAGCGGCGGATCCGCGGCGGCCTTGGCCGGTGGCATGGTCTTCGGAGCACTCGGAACCGACACGGGCGGATCGATTCGGGTACCAGCTTCACTGACCGGCGTCATCGGGCTTAAGCCCACGTTTGGCCTCGTGCCCCGGACCGGTGTAATCCCGCTAGCCTGGTCCCTGGACCACGTCGGTCCGCTTGCCCATACAGTCAACGACGCCGCGCTCCTCCTTGAGGCGATGGCAGGATTTGATACCGAAGACCCCTCCAGTGTCCACCGGGCCCCCATCGATTACAC
Organism: Arthrobacter pascens; assembly: GCF_030815585.1. Classification (NCBI taxonomy): domain Bacteria; kingdom Bacillati; phylum Actinomycetota; class Actinomycetes; order Micrococcales; family Micrococcaceae; genus Arthrobacter; species Arthrobacter pascens. Next base: position 2,468,443 of record NZ_JAUSWY010000001.1, on the reverse strand, counting down.
TGCCCTCATCGGTCGCGATCTGACGGGAATCCGAGTTGGAGTTCCCCGCAATTTCTTCTTCGACCGGGTAGCCGACGACGTCGAGACGGCGACGCGCGCGGCCATCGACCGCCTGGCGGAACATGGTGCGGCACTCGTGCCCGTCGACGTTCCCTCCACCACACTCTTCCAACCGGTCCAGTGGGGCCTGATGGTCTCAGAAGCAAGCGCGTACCACGCGAACGAGCTCCGCTCCGTCGCGCATCTCTATGGCGACGACGTGCGCATCCTCCTGGAAGCCGGTGACCACATGCTCGCGACCGACTACATCAGAGCACTCAGGGCCCGGACCATCATCATCCGCGAGTGGAACACACTCTTCGAATCCATCGACATGCTCGCGACACCCAGCACACCCCAGACTGCCGCCCTGATCGGCCAGGAAAATTTCGAATGGACCGATGGCTCGACAGAGACCGTCTCCGATGCCTACGTCCGCCTGGCAGCCCCGGCCAACCTCACCGGCAGGCCAGCCATCTCCGTACCCGCAGGACTGGACCGGACAGGACTCCCGATCGGTTTCCAACTCATCGGCCGCCCCTTCGAGGAAGCGACTCTCTTCCGCGCAGCAAATGTCGTCTGAGCACCGCCCGGGAAAGCGAGAGTCTCCTAGGGGAGTCGAACCCCGGACCTGCTTCAAATGAAAGTGCAACAAAGCTCATCGTTCAACGCGGATCGGCACTCTCCCAGGACGCGGCCCGCCGCCGCGCGGTCTCCTCGGCGGGTGGTGGCGGTCGCTTCTAGCGTCAGGGTTGTCGTCGTCGTTGAACGCGTGCCCGGGACCCTATTTTGGGGCCTTTGCCCCTGCTCCCCGGTCAAAGACGCCGATATCCGACCTTTCGTCAGCCCGAGCTAGCGGAGAGGCGCTGTAGCGGTGGATCTTCCTCGAAGAGTTCGGCTAACGCGGCTTGTATACGTCGGAACGGCGTTCGATGCGGTGGACGTAAAGGATGTGGTCTTCCACGTCGAGGGTGAACAGCACGCGGTAGTCGCCGTGCCGTGCCGTCCCGTGCGCAGGCCAAGCCGTTCATCTGTGAAGGGTTTGCTCAATCGACGGGGATTGTCGGCCAGCGGGCTCGATAACCCGCAGGACGCACAAGGAAGAGCGCCCGGCCTCGGCCACAATTCCAATACGTCTGTTCTCTCTCGTCCATCCAACGTGGCGGGATTCCGCTGCCAGCAATAGCCAACGTCGGTCCAATTTCGCTGAGGACCTGCCGGCAAAACGCCGGCAGGTCCTGAGCCTCCGCACTTGGAAGCTCTTCACATACAGCCGTTCGCTTGTGGCAGCACGTGGTTCTATTGGGTCAGCATGGCCTCTTCAGCGGAGAGGCCGGGGGTCCAGCGCAGGTGCCCGTCCTGTGCGATGGAATCAGGTTCCTTGAGGAGGGACAACCGCGGGCGGACGGCATCGGTACGGCCGCTCGGAGGCTTGCGGCGACCGGCCCTGAACTGTGGAATCCACTCAGACCCAGGGCCTTGGTATTCCTGTTCAGCGGCCGCGTGTAGTGTCCACTGCGGGTCGTACAGGTGCGTGCGTCCGAGTGCCACGAGGTCCGCGCGTCCGGCCAGGAGGACGGAGTTGACATCGTCGTAGGTGGAGATTGCCCCCACGGCAATCACAGCGACTCCTGCCGGTACGGCGACCTCCTGCCGGATCCGGTCGGCGAAGGGGGTCTGATAGCTGCGGCCAAACGCCGGCTTCTCATCCTTGGAGATCTGACCCGTGGAGACATCGATGCCGGCTGCACCATGATCGACGAATGCCTGCGCGATGCCGATTGAATCGTCGGAGTTGTTGCCGCCCTCGATCCAGTCGGTCGCCGAGATCCGCACTGTAATCGGCTTGTCCGCAGGCCAGATAGCGCGGACTGCGTCGAAGACCTCAAGCGGGAAACGCAGCCTGTTCTCCAGACTGCCGCCGTATTCGTCGGTGCGCTGGTTGGAGATTGGCGAAAGGAAGGAGGACAGGAGGTATCCGTGGGCAGCGTGCACCTCGAGAAGGTCGAAGCCAGCTTCTGCTCCGCGGCGGGCAGCATCTACGAAGTCGGCTTTCACCCGGCCCATTCCGGTGGTGTCGATTTCGCGCGGAACCTGGTTGCCGGCCCCGTAGGGCAACGCAGACGGGCCGACGGGTTCCCAGTTCCCGGTTTCGAGGGGCTCGTCGATGCCTTCCCACATCAGGCGCGTGGATCCCTTGCGGCCGGAGTGTCCAATCTGCAAGCCGATCTTTGCCGTCGAACGTTCGTGGACAAAGTCGACGATGGACTTCCAGCTGTGCTGCTGATCGTCTGTATAGAGGCCAGAGCAGCCGGGCGTGATGCGTCCTTCGGGTGACACACAGACCATTTCGGTCATCACCAGTCCCGCGCCGCCAAGGGCTTTGGAGCCGAGGTGCACCAAATGGAAGTTCCCCGGAACGCCGTCGGTGGCGGAGTACATGTCCATGGGGGAGACGATGACGCGGTTCTTCAACTCGAGTCCGCCGATGCGGTATGGCTGGAACATTGCGGGCGCAACGTCAGGCAAGCCTTGGGAATCGGCGAAGTGTTTGTCTACAGCTCCGGCGAATTCCGGGTCGCGGAGGCGCAGGTTCTCCTGGGTGATCCGGCGCGAGCGGGTGAGCAGGTTGAACGCGAATTGCGTGGGTTCCTGTCCTTTGTATTGTCCGATCCGTTCGAACCATTCCAGCGAAGCCTGAGCGGCTCGTTGTGTGGATTCGACCACGGGACGGCGCTCGGTCTCGTAGGCGGCCAGCGCGGTTTCAAGGTCCTGGTGCTCATGGAGGCACGCGGCCAGTGCCAGGGAGTCTTCCATGGCGAGCTTGGTGCCGGAGCCGATGGAAAAGTGGGCGGTGTGGGCGGCGTCGCCAAGCAGCACGATATTCCCGTGGCGCCAGCTGCGGTTGCGGACCGTGGTGAAGTTCAGCCACTTGGAGTTGTTGGCCAGCACCTCGTGTCCAGCGAGTTCTTCGGCGAAGATGTCGCGGATTTTGCTGATTGCCTTCTCGTCGGACACGCCGGGGGCGAATACGTCGGTAGCGGTCTCGTCGAAGCCTGCTGCCTCCCACACATCGGGGGACATTTCGACGATGAAGGTGGAGCCTTCCTCAGAGTATGGGTATCCATGGATCTGCATGGTGCCGTATTCGGTGTCCTTGACGAAGAACTTGAACGCCTCGAAAACCTGGTCCGTGCCAAGCCACATGAACTTGTTGGGCCGGGGATCAAGGTTCGGGCCAAAAGACTCCGCATAGGTTGCGCGGATCTGCGAGTTGACGCCGTCGGAGGCGAGAACCAGGTCATAGCCGGCCTCGAGTTCGCCGATCGGCGGGGCGAGCGTGCTGAAACGTACGTCCACGCCCAGTTCAGCGCAGCGGCGCTGCAGCAGCTCAAGCAGTTCCGTGCGGCTCATGGCAGCGAATCCCTGGCCTCCGACGATGAGGGTCTCGTTGCGGAAGTGGATGTCGATGTCGGACCACCGGGCAAACCGCCGGCTCATGTACTCGGCAACCACCGGGTCGGCGTTGCCGATGCCACCCAGCGTCTCATCGGAGAACACGACGCCGAAACCGAAGGTGTCCGTGGCGGCGTTGCGTTCCCAGAGCGTGATGTCGTGGGAGGGGTCCAACTGCTTCATCAGTGCTGCGAAGTACAGGCCCCCGGGGCCGCCTCCGACGATTGCGATCTTCATGGTTTGCTCCTTCTACGGCTGGGTGGCGGCTGCGCCGGCCAGCTGGTCGTTTTCGTGTTCGAGGCGGTCGCGCAGCTTGAAGTGCTGCAGTTTGCCGCTGGGGTTGCGTGGGAGTTCATCGACGAACCGGACGTCCCGCGGGTACTTGTATGGGGCGATAGTGGCCTTGACGAAGTCCTGGATCTCCTTGCGCTTGGCGTCGTCTGCATTGACGCCGTCGCGCAGGACGATGAAGGCGCAGACGACGCTGCCTCGCTCCTCGTCGGCCCGTGCCACGACAGCGTTTTCAACGACGTCAGGGTGCTGGTCGATGGCTGCTTCCACTTCGGGGGCGCCGATGTTGTATCCGGAGGAGACGATCATGTTGTCCGAGCGTGATTGGTAGGTGAAGTACCCGTCCTCGTCCTGCACGAAAGTGTCCCCGGTAACGTTCCAGCCGTTAATGACGTATTTCGCCTGTCGGTCATCGTCCATGTACCGGCAGCCGGTGGGCCCTATGACCGCGAGCCTGCCGGGCTGGTTGGGCCCGGCCTCCATGCCTGAGTCGTCCAGGATCACTGCCCGGTAGCCGGGTACAGCCTTGCCTGTTGTGCCTGGGCGGATGTCGTCGCCGGCGGCTGAAATGAACACATGGAGCAGTTCGGTCGCGCCGATACCGTTCACCAGGCGGACCCCGGTGGCGTTGCGGACGGCTTCCCATGTTTCCTTGGGCAGGTGCTCACCTGCCGAGACGGCGATCCGGAGGCGGCTGAGTAGTTCGCCGCGGCCGGCTTTGAGGATCGCGCGGTAGGCCGTGGGCGCCGTGAAGAGGATGGTGGCACCGGCGGCGGCGGCGTTTTCCGCCAGTTCCACCGGGGCGGCACGCTCCGTCAGAAGGGAGGAGGCGCCGAAACGCAACGGGAAGATCACCAGACCGCCGAGCCCGAAGGTGAAGGCGATGGGAGGTGATCCCGCAAACACATCCCCGGACGTGGGCTGGAGGATGTGACGGGCGAAGGTGTCTGCCGTGGCGAGGATGTCACGGTGGAAGTGCATGGTGACTTTCGGTGCGCCGGTGGTGCCTGATGTGGGTCCCAGGAGCGCGACGTCGTCCGCGGAGGTCTCGACGTCGCTGAATTGACCGTCTTTCGCAGAACAGCGGGCGATAAAATCATCGACACCGTCCCCTCCATAGGACAGCACGCTGACGTCGGCGCTGGCTGCCGCGGACAGTTCGTCGACGAAGCGGTGATCCGAGATCGCCACGACCGGTTTGGTGAGCCCGATCAACGTGCTGATTTCGGGGGCGCGGAGCATCGGCATGGTGGTGACAACCACCGCGCCGGCCTTCAAGACTCCGAGCCAGGCAGCGACGAGCCACGGGTTGTTGGGCCCACGCAGCAGGACGCGGTTGCCCGGAACCACGCCGAAGTCCTCCGTGAGTACCTGCGCGGCCTGGTTCGCACGCTGCTGGAGCTCGCCATAGGTCCATGTGGTTCCGTCAGGTGCGTGCAGTGCGGGCCGGTCCGGCCCGTATGCGGTGACTCCGCCGTCGATCAGCACTGACGCAGCATTGAGCTTTTCCGGGTACTGGAGCTCAGGAAGGGTGAACTCGAGCGCAGGCCAAAGGCTGGCCGGCGGTAGGTGGTCCCTGGTAAAGGTGTCCACGTGGGCCGATGATGTGAATGTCATGGCCTCTCCTTTCAAAAGATGGTGATGTGAGTCCGGGAACCGGCTCAGGAAGAAGATCGGATCATGCCCTCTTGGGCCACGGTGGCAAGCAGGAACCCCTGCCGGTCAAAGAAACGGCCCAGGGCCAGGCCACGGTTGCGTTGGGCGGAGACGGCTTCCTGGACATAGAGCACCCATTCGTCGGCGCGTCCGTCACGGTGGAACCACATTGAATGGTCAAGGCTGGCGGTGCTGAGCCCGGGCGAGGACCAGTGCAGCCCGCGGACCCGCAGCAGCGTCTCCAGAATCGTGTAATCGCACACGTAGGCCAGGGCCGCCCGGTGCAGGTCAGCGGTGAGGCGGTCAGTGGCTGCATCGGGCAGCCGGTTGAAGGCCTTCACCCAGACGGCCTGGTGGGCCTGGGGGCCTCCCTCGACGTCCAGGTACACCGGACCGGGAACATGGCGCATGTCGAAACTGCGTCCCGTGGACCAATACTCGGCTGCGGGCCCGTCGACGCCCGCCAGCACCTCTGCGGCGCTTCGCAGCGCCTCGGGTGCGAGGTCTGCGGGGGAGCCTTGCTGGTAGTCGGGACCGTTTTCGGGGACTTGGAAGGACCCCATGGCCGTGAAAACGGTCTTGCCGTTCTGGTAGCCACGGACGCTGCGGGTCGAGTAGCCGCGGCCGTCCCGCAGCCGTTCCACCTCGTAGCGAACGGTTGCGCCGACGTCGACTGGCCGCATGAAGTAGCTGTGCATGGAGTGCAGTGTCCGGTCTGCCTCGACGGAGCGCATCATGGCAGCTGCAGACTGGGCCACCATGTCCCCGCCATAGGACTTGGGCCATGGCACGTACTGTGTGGTGGCTTCGTAGGCCTCGTCATTGACTTGCGCCGGGACGTGGGTGAGCTGGATGGCGCGGAGGAAGGTTTCCGAGGTGGGCACCGTGACGGTGGGCGTAACCGAGGGCATGGCGGCTAGACCCGGCGGTAGTCGGCGAGGGTCTCGTCGGCGACGTCTTCGAGGTTCACGACAATGTTCTCGGGGGTGCGGGTGGTGAGCCAGATGAGTTCTTCGGTGACTGACATGTTGGCCTCGACGTGCGGCATGAAGGGGGGGACGAAGACCCAGTCGCCGGCCTTCATGTCCTGGTACTCAGAGTAGTTTTCGCCGTAGTAGATGCGACCGGCCCCGCGCAGGACGTACCCTCCGGTTTCCGCCTCGCCGTGGTGGTGGGGCAGTGAACGGTATCCTGGCGTGTTCGATACCTGGCCGAACCAGATCTTCGTGGCGGGAGTGTGTTGGATGGAGACGCCCGAAACGCGGATGCAGTCACCGGACTGGGCGGTGTTGGTGTCTTCCTCACCTGCACGGGTGACGACCGGGACGACTTTGCCGTCCGCTCCGGCGTACATGGAGTTGTCGCCCTCGGTCAGGTACGCGGTGGTGGTATTGCTCATGGTGTTCACTCCTAGGTTGTTGCGGTTGAAGTAACCGGTGCGCTGTAGGTTGCACGGCCGTCGTTGTGATGGATGCGGATCCTGTTCTCCAGGCGTCCGATGCCTGCAATCTCGGTTGTGAGAAGATCGCCGTCCTGCAGGAAGCGTGGGGGGTTCATTCCCATTCCCACTCCGCCGGGCGTGCCGGTCAGGACCAGGTCCCCCGGCCGCAGAACCGTGAAGTGGGAGATGTAGGAGAGGAGCTTCGCGGGGCCGAACACCAGCGTCCCCGTGTTTCCGGCTTGCACCAGTTCACCGTTCACGTAACCGCGGACCTCGAAATCGCCTTCGACTTCATCGGCGGTAATCATGACCGGCCCAACGGGGGTGGTGGCGTCGAAGGCTTTGCCCTGAAACCACTGCAGGGTGCGGTTCTGCCAGTCACGCATCGAAACATCGTTCGCCACGGTGTAGCCGGCGATGGCCTGCAGGGCCTGTTCCTCATCTGCGCGGAATAAGGGGGAACCGACGACGACGGCCAGTTCGGCCTCCCAGTCAACCCGTTCACTGCCGACGACGTCGATCGTGTCACCTGCCCCGGTCAATGTGTCCGCGTACTTCGCGAAGAGGGTGGGATATTCCGGGAGTTCCCGGCCCATTTCCTGAATGTGATCGCTGTAGTTCAGACCGCAGCAAATCACCTTGCCCGCCGCCGGCAGCAGGGCTGCCAGCTCGGCGGCGGAAGCCGAAACGCTGTTGGCATCATGACGCTGTCCCGATACGACGGAACCCGCCGTCCGGCGCCATTGCGGGTCCGCGACCATGGTGCCCACGTCCGGGTATGGCAACGGCAGATAAGCAGTGTCGTCTGAGACAAGTACCGCCGCCGTGGTGTGCTTGCCCGCACGCAGTGTGGCCAGTTTCATCCGTCCAATTCCCTTCAATCAGATATGTCGACTTTTTTACGGTCGTCACATATGCTCAAGGTAGCACGATGCAGAGGATCTGAAAAGAGCTCTTTTCCCGAACGACGACAACCCCATATGCAGGAGGAACCACACCGTGACCAACAGGACAGTCAACCCCCAGTCGCTTTCCAAACCATCCGGGTATGCCCATGGCATCCTTGCCGGGAACACCGTGTATCTGGGAGGCCAGACGGCACTGGACAAGGACATGAATGTCGTGCCCGGCGGCATTGTTGAACAGTTCAGGCAGGCGTTTTCGAACGTTCTGACAACGCTGACGGAGGCTGGGGGACAGCCGCAGGACTTGGTCAGCGTCACGATCTATCTCACCGACGTCGACGACTACATGGCGAACGGCCGTGAAATCGGACGGATCTGGCGCGAGATGGCGGGCTCGGAGTATCCCGCGATGGCCGGCATTGGCGTTACCCGGCTGTGGCAGAAGGAAGCTCTCATCGAGATCCAGGGGATTGCGGTGATTGGAAACCGCTGATTCTGCGGGCGGTGGCTCTTCCGGCCCCGCAAACCGACACTGTGTCGGATTTGTGAACGGCCCCGGCGTGCATGCATGCCGGGGCCGTTCTCATGACGCGAAGCGCCTACCCGCTCCTATATGGTTCAGTTCCGCGTCGTGAGCTGAAGTGACTGTACGGCTTCCACCATGTGTGCCGGCCAGGGCTGGGCCGTCAAGGACCCTGAAGGGACGTGGGCCACGGTCACCGTGCCGAACGCCGCGATTCCGCCTTCGGATTCGAGATGGGGATGGCCGAACACTTCAAAGGCGTAGGTCATGGACGTGCGGCCAATTTTTTGGATGCCGACAGTTGCCGTGATGCGCTGGCCGAACCAGAGTTTTGCCCTGTAGCTGATTGCCTGGTGTACACGCGGTGCGCTCGGGAAATAATCAGGAAGGTTGAGGGCCCGGAAGAGCTCCGCTTCCGCGGACTCAACCCAGCGCATGACAGAGGAATTGTGCTGGTGGCCGGAGGCGTCGGTGTCTACCCATTCGACATTGCGATCGATGCTGGCATGCCGGCTTGGCCTCGTCCGGTCAGTCATGGGTCTCCCTTCAGCGCGTGATGATCCCACGTCACAACGCCCTATTGTATATCCCTGCGATGACGACCGTTCGCGAATCCGCGATGGTTGTGATTGGGAAGCCGCGAACGGCGCACGAATAAATTTCATGTCGTTCTCTTTACGCCCGTCACCAAAACTGCATATACTTATTTTCATGACGCATGCCTGACGGCGGCTATGACGCCGCGTTCTACATGCCCTTTCCAAGGAGTTCCGATGTCTGTTTCCGACTTTGACGAACGCAACGAAAAGACCCATGAAGCATCGACGAGTGCCATGAGTCAGGAGGAATTTGAGGAGGTTTTCGGCGGGTCTGTTCCGGTTTGTGCCCCGTGGGCCGGATTGATGTTCATCTAGCATCCTGCCTGCGGCCGCGTGTCAGGATGCAGGATGCACGGTCCTCAGGCCTGTAACCTTGGACTGTTAAGGCGATCCATTATCGGAGGTGTTGAATGTCTGGAGTCAATGTTGTCCCTGACATTTCACCCATGCCACGCCACCAGCATCTCATCGTGACCGTCTACGGACTTTATGCCCGCGCCCATGACGGCGCGTTTGCAGTATCAGAGCTGATACGACTCCTGAGCGATCTAGGAGTTGAGTCAGCCGGAGTGCGCTCGTCAGTCTCGCGGCTGAAGAAGCGTGGAGTTCTCGTCAGCCTCCGAAAGAACGGGTCGGCCGCCTACAGGCTGGCGCCAGGACTGGAGGATGTTTTCCGGGCGGGCGACGAACGCATTTTCTCCCCGCACCGCGCACGCAAGGGTGATGACTGGATCCTGACATCATTCTCCGTCCCTGAGTCGCAGCGGCATCTTCGCCACAAGCTCCGCACCATTCTGACGCGCATCGGTTGCGGCCAAGTTTCGCCGGGCTTATGGATAGCCCCCGGCAACCTGGCGGAGGAAGTAAGTCAACAGCTCGAACGCGCGTCCTTGATGGAATACGTGGACCTGTTTAAGGCAGCCCACCTGACCGAAGATCATATCCGGTCGAAGGTCGGGCAATGGTGGGACCTGCCCTCTCTTGACGCACTATATGCGGACTTCATCGACCGCCACGAACCTGTACTGCAGCGCTGGTCCGAATTGCCCCTGAGCGAACCTGAGTCACCGGAGTATCTCAAGCAGGCCTTCGCCGACTACGTCCCGATGGTGACCCAATGGCGCCGTTTGCCCTATATGGATCCCGGCCTGCCTGAAGAGTATCTTCCCGGTGACTGGAGCGGCCTGGCCGCCGAGGCACTCTTTGCCAAGCTGCACTCACTGCTTGGCCCGATCGCCCAGCGCTACGCACGGTCGGTCGTCGAAGACTAGACAGTCCGCCGGCGAGGACTATTCACTGCGTTGGGAGCGCATTCGACCAGGGCCCATTCGCTCGAGCCGATGCATCAAGTGCTGTCGTTTGTTCCACTGCTTCTGGTCCTTTGACGCGGCCGGAAGCAACCTGACCCGTCCCGGGACCATCATAAGCCGCTCTCTAGAGATAATTTTTTTATCGCAACGAAAACGCTACAAATTTTGGTGGAAAGTGGATAGACTCAAGACCACTCGCGAGAAGGACTGCCATGGTGGACGCACGGACGCACGACCAGGCTGGCTCCGCGGCCAAGGTAACTGGCGCTGTCACCCAAGTCATGTCCAAGACACCGGCGGCTACTCGCCGTCGGTGCGGGACGCTCATAAGGCGCTTCGTTTCTCTATACGCCACGGGATTCCCCATTTCGCGATCCGCGGCAACAACTGGCGCCGGACGGCCGGTGGGGGTCCATTTGAACTCAATACAAACCGCATAGGAGAACAATGTCTGTACTAGCCGGGCTCACAGCAGCCCTCACAGATGGTTCCGTAGAAGTCGTAGACCTGACGACTCCGCTCAGCAGCGATACGCCGATACTGAATCTTCCGCAGCCCCTGGCCAACACTGTCGGCCTCAGCCTTTCGCCCGTGAGTAACTTTGATGACGCCGGCCCGGCGTGGGCCTGGAACGATGTGACTGTTGGGGAGCATGCCGGCACCCACCTGGATGCGCCCGTGCACTGGATTTCGGGCAGAAACGGCAAATCCGTTGACCAGATAGAGCCCCACCGCCTCATCGGACCTCTGATCGTCATCGACAAGAGCGCCGATGTGGCCGAAAATCCGGACTTTCTGCTGGAGCCTGAGCACTTTGAGCAGTGGCAGGAAACGCACGGCCAGTTGCCCGACAATTGCTGGGTGATCTTCCGGACCGGCTGGTCCTCCAGGGGCGGGAATGCCGCCGACTTCGTCAATGCCGATGACGCCGGGCCGCACACTCCGGGGGTGTCCGTAGCGGGCGCCCAATGGATTGCAGCCAATACCAGCATCAGTGGGTTCGGCGTCGAAACGGTGGGCATCGATGCGGGCCAGGCGGCAACTTTCGACCCGATGTTCCCCGTCCACTCATTTCTCCTTGGGGCCGACAAGTACGGCCTGACATCACTTCGACAGGTGGACAGGCTTCCCACGGTGGGAGCTACCCTGGTGGTCGCCCCCTTGCCAATTGTCGGAGGCACCGGCAGCCCCACCCGCGTCTACGCCCTTGTGGAGGGATCATGAGCGAGAACGTAAAAGTGTCAACGCTGGTTGCCCAAACGCTGGCCAAATTGGGCGTGGGCCACGTCTTTGGCGTTGTTGGAAGCGGCAACTTTGATGTCACTAACATCCTCGTGCAGGCGGGTGTGCCGTACACAGCTGCCCGACATGAGGGGGGTGCCGCCACCATGGCCGATGCCTATTCTCGAATGTCCGGCAAAGTCGGGGTGGTCAGCACGCATCAGGGATGCGGCTTAAGCAATGCCATTACGGGCATCGGGGAAGCGGCGAAGAGCCGGACACCGATGATTGTCTTGACCGCGGACACACAAAGCGCTGCGGTCCGATCGAATTTCAAGATTGATCAGGACTCCCTTGCCCGAAGCATCGGGGCAGTGGCGGAACGGATTCACTCCGTCGACTCGGCCGTGGCCGATACCGTTCGGGCGTTCCGCACCGCAGTCAACGAACGCCGCACCGTCGTCCTCAGTCTCCCTCTTGACGTGCAGAGCGGTTTCGCGCCGGACACCCTCGATTCTGTCCGGCTGCAGGAACCAGCACGGTTGCGGCCTGATCCCGCAGCAGTGGAGCACCTCGTTCAAGTGCTCCAGCAGGCCGAACGACCCGTGTTTGTGGCCGGACGGGGAGGGCGTGGGGCCAAGGAAGCCCTTCTCGCCTTGGCCGAGCATGCCGGAGCTCTGGTGGCAACCTCCGCGGTGGCCAACGGGCTATTCAATGGCGAAACCTTTAACCTGGGCATTTCCGGGGGCTTCTCCTCACCAGTGACGGCTGAGCTCATCAGCGGGGCAGACCTGATTGTTGGGTGGGGCTGCACCCTGAACATGTGGACCATGCGGCATGGCCGCCTGATTTCCCCGGGCACGAAGGTGGTCCAGGTCGATGTCGAGGACGCTTCGCTGGGAGCCAATCGGCCAATATCGCTGGGCGTCCTGGGGGACTCTGCGCTCACCGCTATGGACGCGCTTGCCTTGTTGAAAGCCGCCCAGCCGGCTCCAGCGGAAAAGTATCGCACGGAGACCAATGCAGTGACGATCAAGCAGGGGTCGCGGTGGAGGGACGTCGACACGGCGGACCTGTCCACGTCGACACTGATCGATCCGCGCGTCCTCAGCCGGGAACTTGATTCGCTCCTGCCAACGAACCGTATTGTTTCCGTGGACTCAGGAAACTTCATGGGCTACCCGAGTCAGTACCTTGCCGTGCCAGACGAGTTCGGCTTCTGCTTCACGCAGGCGTTCCAAGCCATTGGGCTGGGTCTGTATACCGCCATCGGCGCTGCGATTGCCCAACCTGAACGTGTCCCCGTCCTGGGCGCCGGCGACGGCGGTTTCCTGATGGGGATCAGTGAATTGGAAACAGCCGTCCGCCTCAACCTGCCCCTGGTGTGCATCGTTTACAACGACGCCGCATACGGGGCCGAAGTGCACCATTTTGCTGAGCTTGACGACTCTCTGGATCTTCGCAGCGTGAAATTTCCGGAGACGGACATTGCTGCCATTGCCAGGGGATTCGGCGCGGATGGCATCACCGTGCGCACCCTTGACGATTTGGAGCCGGTAAAGGCGTGGGTCGCCAAGTTCCACGCTGGGTCTGAGAGCCGTCCGTTGGTCATCGATGCGAAGATCGCCTCCGACGGGGGATCATGGTGGCTGGCGGAAGCATTCCAAGGCCACTGATTCAGTCATGACTGAAGGGGACCGGATCCGGCCGTGACCGGGGCGCGGTCCCCTCCAGGCTCCCCGCCATCATGCGGAAGTGAACGCCGCTACGACCCAGCTGCCTTTCTTAGCGTCCCGACATACGTCGTCAGGGCTTCGAAGCTACTCGCCGGAGCAGACTCCAGCAGGCGTTCAGAGGCCAGGAGTCTGTCGCGGTGGCGTTCCTCCCATTCGGTAACTTGGTCGGCGACGGGCGAGCGTGAGCCCCTCGCAAGGACGGCGACCGTGAGTTCCGGGACAACGTTGGACAGGTCCTCCCGCAAGGACGCCCGGGCCATGGCTTGCCATTTAGTAGTGCTGGGCAGGCTGTCGATCCGGTTCAGCACCTCCTCTATCCGGAATCGATTGTGCACTGCAAAGTATGTTGGGGCGACGACGTCCAAGGGTTTGGCCGTTACCTGCTGCACCCGGGCAATGTCGAGCAGCGTCGAGGTCTCGTGGAGTTCGGCCCAGGCGACGGCAATACTCTCGGGAATTCCCCATTCACGCGTTTCATCCAGCAGGGACAGGACAGCCAGCTTGTCACTGCCGACGAGGAGCTCCGCCAGCCGGTGCCGCAGGGTCTCCACGACCGGCCGGTAGAGCTGCACGCAGTCCGCTATCGGGAGGTGATGGTCGTATTGGATGAACCAGCGCATGGCCATGTCCAGGACGCGCTGGATATCCAGGTGGATCCGGCTCCTCTTTTCGGCTGACAGTTCCGCGCCCAGACCGACGAGGCCGCTGGTCAGCTCACGAAGCCCGAACACCTCGTTGGCAATAACGAAGGCCCGGGCCGCCGCGGCCTCGTCGCAGGAGGTTTCTTCCATGAGCCTGAAAACGGCGGTGATGCCGCCGATATTGACAGTTTCGTTGGCGACAACCGTGGCGATGATGTCGTCCCGCAGGGGATGAAGATTGAGTTGCGCACCAAACCTCGCCACGACCGGGTCGGGGAAATAGCCGCGCAGCACCGATTCGAAGTAAGGATCCCTGATGAGGGTGTCGGAGCGGATGGCTCCCGCCAGGATGTTCTTGGAGTATGCCGCCAACACGGCCAGTTCGGGCGAGGTTAAACCTTTGCCCCGAGCCATCCGTTCCCCCAGTGTTTGCGAGTCCGGGAGGCCCTCCAGCAGTCGGTCCAGTTCCCCCTTGCCTTCGAGGAACTGCATCAGGCGCTCATAGCTCGGGAATGACGCCGGAGGGCACCTGCGTTCGGTCAAGAGCAGCGCGTTTTGGGCGGAATTGTCCCTGAGGACCAGGTCAGCCACTTCAGCAGTGAGCCCGTCCAGGAACTGTGCCCTCTCCGCAGCGGGGAGCCGTCCGGCCCTGATCTGTTGAGCCAGCAGGATCTTGATGTTTACTTCATGGTCGGAGCAGTCCACGCCGGCTGAGTTGTCGATGGCGTCTGTGTTAATCAGCACCCCGTTGAGGGCTGCTTCGACCCTGCCTGCCTGGGTGACGCCAAGGTTTCCGCCCTCGACGACCACCCGGGCCCGTACGTCGTTGCCGTTGATGCGGAAGGCATCGTTGGCCCGGTCGCCGGCGTTCGCATGGCTCTCTTCGGTGGCCTTGACGTAGGTTCCGATCCCGCCGTTATAGAGCAAATCAACGGGGGCCATCAAAATGGCCCGCAACAAGTCAGGCGGATGAATGGACTCCACCGACGGGTCGATACCGAGCGCTTCTGCCGCCGGGGGGCCGAGGGGAATGCGGCGGGCATCCCGCGGCCAGACACCCCCTCCGGGACTGATCAGCGAACGGTCATAGTCATCCCAGCTGGACCGCGGCAGACTAAAGAGCCGCTGGCGTTCGCCGAATGAGGCCGCAGCGTCTGGTTCCGGGTCCAGAAAGATGTGGCGATGGTCGAAGGCTGCGACTAATCGGAAGTGGCGTGACAACAGCATGGCGTTTCCGAAGACGTCGCCGCTCATGTCTCCAATGCCGGCCGCTGTGAAATCCGAAGCCTGCGGGTCGATGCCGATTTCGCTGAAGTGACTTCTTACGGATTCCCAGGCACCCCGGGCGGTGATTCCCATCCGTTTGTGGTCGTACCCCACCGAGCCGCCGGAGGCGAAGGCATCGCCGAGCCAGTAGTCGTAGCTTCCGGCCACGCCGTTCGCGATGTCGGAGAAGGCGGCGGTGCCCTTGTCAGCGGCTACGACAAGGTACGGGTCGTCGCCGTCATATCGCACCACGCGCGGCGGCGGGATGGTGGACTGGCCGCGTTCCTCAAAACGGATGTTGTCGGTGACATCGAGGAGTCCCCGGATGAAGATTCGGTAGCACTCCTGGCCCTCTGCCAGAAGCAGTTCCCGGCCAGCCAGCCCTGCGGCCGCCTTGGAGAAGAAGCCGCCCTTGGCCCCGTCAGGGACGATGACGGCGTTCTTGACGGCCTGCGCCTTGACCAGCCCCATGACTTCGGTCCGGAAATCTTCCTTTCGGTCGGACCAGCGGAGTCCGCCGCGGGCGGTCTTGCCGAAGCGAAGGTGAACCCCTTCGATCCGCGGGGAATACACCCACACTTCGTGCGTGGGACGGGGCTTGGGGAGCACTTCGATCCCGGACGGGTCGAACTTCGTGCTGATGTACTCCTTGTCCTGATAGAAGTTTGTCCGCACAGTGGCCCGGATCAGGGAAGCAAACGTCTCCAGAACAAAACCAGCGTCCAGTGTGGGCACGGCCGAAACGGCCTCCGTCACCGCGGCGTCGGCCTTTCGCACTCTCCATTCCCGGTCGGCGCCATACAGATCCGGGTCGAATTTGGCAGAGAACAGCGTAACGAGTTCCCTTGTCACCAAAGGATGCGCCAGCAGCGTGGAAGCCATGAAATCGAAGGAATGGGACGTCCCGAGCTGACGCCAATACTTGGCATAGCTGCGGAGCAGTGACACTATCCGCCATGGGAAGCCCTGGCGAAGAACCAGGCGGTCGAGCAGGTCGGACTCGGCCAGACCGGTGAGAGCGGCGCTGAAGGCATCCGGGACCAGAGCCAGAGCCTGGGGCCCGGAAGACTCCACTGGATAGCGAACCGAGAGATCGTACAGAAAGAATGTCCGGGACCCTGAATCAACAATTTCGTAGGGGCGCTCCTCAAGCACTTCCAGTCCGAGGTGCTCGAAGAAAGGAAGGATGTGGGTGAGGCTTTCCGGTTCGCGGAGGTACAGGCGCATCCGTCCGTGCCCCTCCGGGCGCCCCGGCTGCCGGGGGTCGACGTACAGCCGCGCGGCCGATTCGGGACCGCCGCCGTCGAGCTGTTCCAGCCGCGTGATGTCCGCCCGTGCGTCCTCAACGCTGTATTGGACCCGATACTCTGCAGGAAAAGCTTCACCCCAGCGTTTGGATAGCGTTTCCGCTTCCGGCCCCGGGTGGATTTCCCGGAGACCGTCGAGGACTCCTTCGGGCCAGGACCGTACAGCCCGGCTAACACGTCGTTCAAGGTCTGCCTCAGCAACAGACGGGATTTCACCGGGGGGAAGCCATACGGTAAAAAAGATTCGGGCCAGGGCCGACGACGTTACGCGCGCCTCGTGCTCGACGTCGACGGCGGCGAATACCTGGCGCAGGTCCTGTTCCACCCGGATGCGCACGGAGGTGTTGTAACGGTCCCGAGGCAAATAGACCAGAGCCGTCACGAACCGCCCATAGCTGTCGGCCCGCAAGAATACGCGGGAGCGCCTGCGCTCTTGCATACGCATGATTTGCAAAGTCTTTTGGCACAGGTCGCCGACGCCGATCTGGAACAGTTCATCGCGTGGATAGGTCTCCAGGATGGATATGAGGTGCCTTCCGGAGTAGCTGGTCCGAACCAAGCCGCTCTGCGCAATCACGGCCCGGATCTTGTCCGCGACAACCGGCATGTCATCAACGGGACCGTTGTAGACACTGGAGGTAAAGAGGCCCAGAAACCGGTGTTCACCGGTGACCTCGCCTGCGGTGTCGTACGTCTTGATCCCGATGTAGTCCAGATGGGCGTCCCGGTGGACAGTGGACTTCGAATTCGCCTTGGTCACGACAAAGGCCGGGGGTCGGCGGAGCGACTTCCTCGCAGTCTCTGTCAGCCGGCGCGGTCTGGAATCGCCGTGGCTGAGGATCCCCAGGCCGGTTCCCTCCACCGCCCTGAGATGGTCTTCCGACGGTCCACGAATCAGCTCGTATTCCCTGTATCCGATGAAGACGAAGTGGTTGCTGGTGAGCCACCGAAGGAGACTGCGCGCTATTTCAATGCCGTGTCCTGCCCGTTCCGCAGGGACATCAGGCAAGGCTTCGGCGACGTCGACGGCCTTGCGTCGCATCTTCTGCCGGTCCGACACGACCAGTCGAACTTCGGAGATCACCCGACGGATTCCGTCCAGCAGAGCTTCAGCATTCTCGGAGCGCAGCAAATCGCCAATCTCCACGGAGATCCAGGACTCAACCCGCGATTCCGCTTGCGGGGTGGCTGGATTGATTGCGGTGAGCCGGCCACTAGGATCCCGGACCACGGAAAAGGTCGGATGGACGACCAGATGTATGCCCAGGCCCCGTCGCGTTACCTCAGCGAGCACGGAATCCACCATGAACGGCGCATCATCGGTGACCACACCGAGAACCGTACTGTCCTTGTCCGGAATCAGCCCGACCCAGGCTTCAGCACCAGGGGTTCGGGTCAGGCCCGAGCGGAAGTGGGCAACAGCCCGGGATTCCAGCCGCCCGGTTTCGTAAGGTTCCCGGTCTTCACTCGGCACCTCATCGTAGTAGGCGGCAAGGAAATCCGCCGGCGGGACCGCCGTTCCCGAAAATTCAACCGTTGGCACGACAGGACCTAGGCGGCAGGAGCCGGGACGTCCGCTCACCGCCGGAGAGAATGACCCTATGGACTAGTTGCATGAGTACCTCAAGAGCATCCCGGTGGCATCTCAACAGTGCAACAGCGCACTGTTCATTCTTAGTATCACAGTACGCAGCCGGCAGCGTAGGGATAGTGGGTCAGATAAGCTTTTGCGCAATCATGTGACCGGATCCACCTGAGAGTCCAGGACCCGGGTGGGTGGAGGCGCCGATATGCCATAGCCCCTTGATGGCCGTCCTATGGTTGGCGGCCTGGGGGAATGGACGCCAGAGGAGGTTCTGAAAGAGTTCAGCCGAACCGCCGTAGGGATCGCCTTTGACCGCATTCACATTCTCGCGGAGCAGGTCGGTGGGAGCCAGGATGTCCCAAGCCAGCACAGACGTCCGGGTGCCGGGCGCGAATCGTTCCAGCTTCTCCAGGATGCGTTCCATGAAGTGCAATTTCAGATCCTCGGACCAGCCTGCCTCGACAGGCAGCAGGCCCGCGGCATCCCCGACAGGGGAAAAGGGAACCTCCTGCAGTTGAAGCCAGAGCGTCGCTTTGCCCTCCGGCGCCCTGGAAGGGTCCAGTACCGATTGCTGACCGACGACCACTGTTGGATCAGTCGGCAGGAGGCCCGCCTCTGCCTGAGCGCAGGCAATCCCTGTGCTGTCTGAACCGCTGCTCAGATGAACCAATGGGACGGAGTTCAGCCTCGTATCCAGCCATTCGACTGGTTTGTCCAGGGCAAGATGAATCTGCATGGCCCCGCGGCCGTTCTGGTACCGCTCAGCGGCGGCTACCGCCTGAGGCGGTGCTTCATCGAGCAGACTTCCGTACAAAGCCTGTGGGGATACGTTGGCCAAGACAGTCCCGGCGTTCACTGTCCCTTGGGATGTCTGAAGGCCCACGACTCTTCCGGCGTTGACGAGGATCTTCTCCACGTCGGTATCCAGCATGATGCGCACGCCGCTGTCCTTCAGCAGGGACTCGAACGCACTGACAATGTTCGAAGAGCCGCCCTTCACAACAGGAAGTCCGAAGGTGTGCATGCTCATGGCCATGACCGGCAGCATCACACCACCGGTGGCCTGGTCCGGGCCAAGGCCCGCGTGGAGCAGCCATGGGGACCAGAGCTGGTCGGTTTCCCAGCCTCGAAAACGGCTTCGGAGGTAGTTGCGACCGCTCATTACCGAGTCGCGCAGGAACGCCTCATTGTCTTTGATCTTCCCTCTGCGGAGGGCACTAAAAGCAATTTTTGCGACTTCCTTGAGTGAGCGGAGTTCCGCGCCGAATGCACCGAAAACAGTGTCTGCATTCCGACCCAAGTCCGCAAGCATCGCCTGATAGGCCTCATTGTCACCAGGTGTTTTCATCGTTGAAGCGGTGAGCTGCGGATCCCGGTTAGCAATGACCACACGGTGTTCACCTGTAACGGGATCCGCAGCCACGCTGGCTGTGACGGCGCTTTCCGAATTGCAGTACTCCAGACCACGTGCATGGAGTTCCTGACCGAGCACTTTGTACGCGGCTCCGGAAACAAAGAGGGGATGCCAGGACGAGAACGTGTCGTGAATGAAGCCCGGTAGGGTCCTTTCGGAGGAATGGATGAATCCGCCCAGACGGTCCCTGCGTTCGATGATGCATACTCGCTTGCCGACGAGGGCGAGTTCAGCCGCTGCGACCAATGAGTTGATGCCCGAGCCGATAATTGCGATTTCTTCCGGTGGTTCCATGTCTTGGTCAGTCCTGTCAGAAGTCCGGGTGGCTGGCAGTTGCGTGGTACTTGCCACGGTGGAAGACCAGTGGCGCCCCTCCCGTGCCCTCGTACTTCTCGACTTCGCCGATATAGATCACGTGGTCTCCTGCGTCATGGCGTGCGACGGTCCTGCATTGGAACGTGGCAACGGCACCCTTCAGGACAGGGACACCCGCAATACCCTCTACTACTTCCGCTCCCGCGAACTTGTCCTCGGAGGGCGTCGCGAACTGCCGTGACAGCACGTGTTGGTCGCTGGCCAGAACATTGATGGCGAAGTGGGTCGATTCCTCAAAGTCGATCAGGCTGGCTGCCCTTTTGCTGGGGCACCAGAGGACCAGAGGTGGTTCCATGGAAACGGACGTGAAGGAATTTGCTGTCATGCCGACTTTCCGTCCGTCCGGTGCACGTGTGGTGATGACGGTGACGCCTGTTGCGAACTGTCCGAGTGCCGCTCTGAAATCCCGGATGTCAAAGGCTGCAGAGTCTTCTTCCTTTTTGGCCTCTACGAATTCGGCGGCAGCGGCGGAGTCGAACCACCAGGGGAAGAACGTCCGCGGGTCGTCGAAGCCGTTGACGACGCTGGCGGCCAGGGCCGGGTGCTCCACGGCATCGCTGAAAATGGCCAGCTGGTGTTCCCGCCGGGGCTTGAGCATGTCGTTGGTCCAGGCCACGGCCCACTGTCCCCAGCCACGCCAGAATTCGTCGAATGTTCGTTCCATCCAGGCCTGGTCAAATGTCTCGTTTCCCCTGCGGAGTATGGAGTCCAGATAGTAGCGGGCGGCCATGGTCGCGTTATTCGATCCTTGCCCGGTCAGCGGGTCGTTCAGGACGACAGCGTCCCCGACACCAAATACGAGGCCGCCATTGGCCAGCTGACCCACCGCGGACCGGACCGTCGGCGTGATACGGCCCAGGAGGGTGGCGCCCTCGTCTGTCAGGCTGGCCCCCGCGAAGTTTTCGGATTCGTGGGGAAAGTATTCATTGAGAATCTCAAGGGAGCGCTCCAGCTGGTCCTGGGGGGTGGTGATGTCCGTCCAGCAGTCCATCGGGCCGCCGACTACCCCTTCAAAGACCATCATCTGGCAGGGGCCGGACACCGTGAGGCCCGGGAAAGTGAAGAACTCTCCCACGCCTGGCACCATCGACATGCGGATGCCGTCAGTGCTGTCCTGGGATGCTCCCGGGAGCTGGTTCCCTGCGGTTACATAATTCAGCGCGAGGACTCTCTGGGGCCGGTCAAACGGGGACTTTGATTTGTCCCGGGGAAAGACCTGGCCAAGCTCGCCTTTCCCCGTACTTACTACGACGAGCTCATAGTCGCGCGTAAGTTCTTCGAGCATCCGGGCCGAGACCTTCTCTATGCGGAAGTCCCCGCCCGCTGAGATAAACGTCTCAATCCAGGCGGCGCTCTTGATGCGCTGGTCGATGGAATGCGCCGGGGTGTCCAGCGATGCCTCCCACTCCGTTGGAGCTTCGGGTGATTCCACGGACACCCGCATACTGATGCGGTTGATTGCGGGGACCGGGCCGCTCTCGTAGATACCGGTAAGCGCAGGACTCAGCTGTTCCTCCGCCGCCAGGGCCGTGCCAAACATGCACTGACTGGACATAACCCTGCCGGTGCGGATCTGTGCGGCGGAGCGGTCGGAGAAAAGGGTGATCGCGTAGCCGCCACGCTGAAGCCCCAGAGCGAGCTGGGCGCCCGATTCACCGGCGCCGACAATTGCGATTTTACGCATTTCAAACTTCTTTCGTGGATGTATTGCCCCATGAGCTGTACGTGGCGGGGAGACGGCGGTTAGGAAGCATTCGTGGCACTGGCCCTGGCGAGATATGCAGCTGCCTTGTCCGGGTACATGAACCACTCCTGGAAGTCCGGCGGGTTGTTGAACCCGTTGGCAAAGCGGTGGGCGATCTCCGGGGACTGACCGGCTGCGCCCAGAACCTCGAGCATGTGCGGCTGCGGCGGCGCCAAGAGGCCGTTCGTCCATTGGGCAACGTGCTGGGCGTACTTCCAGTACCGTTCGAAGCTGGCCTGCATGAACGCCGCGTCGAAGGCGTCATCGCCCTGTTCGAGAATGCTCTGCAGGTATGAGGCTGCACACTTGCTGGCGTTGTTGGATCCCTGGCCGGTTATTGGGTCGTTGAGGACCACGACGTCGGCCAGCCCAAGAACGTTTCGGCCGCTGGGCAGAGTAGCAATGGGGTGGCGGACCGTGGGAGGGAACCGGCCCTGGAGGAAGCCGTTTTTGTCGGTTATTTCCACGTCGGTTGCGCGGGCGGCCTCCCACGGCAGGTATTTGGTGAGGATGTCCTTGGAGGTCTGCAAGTGCTCGTCCGCCGTGAGACCCTTCCAGCAGTCCATGGGACCGCCGGGGATGCCTTCGAAGACCATGATTTCGCAGGGCCCTGTCGTGGTCAGGGCGGGAAAGACGAAGTACTCGCCAACCCCCGGGATCACGTTGAAGGAAACAGCGGAAAATTCGGCCCTCGGTGCCAGCCCATTGACATACGTCAAGGCCAGGGCGCGCTGCGGGGCGTCATACGTGCTGCGCACGGCGTCCCGGGTGAAGAGCTGGGCGATCTCGCCCTTGCCGGCGGCAACGATGACAAGGTCGGAATTCTGGGTGTATCGCTCAAGGTCTTCGATGCCGGCGTCTTCGAAGATCAGTTCGCCTCCCCGAGCTACAAACTCCTCCATGAACTTCGGAAATTTGACGCGTTGGTCAATGGACTGCGCAGGGTTGTCCAGGCGGGAAGCCCAGCTGATGGCCTTTTCGCCGGGCAGTTCCGGGTGGGGGACAGTGAAGGAGATTCCCTCGACCTGTGGGGCGTAGGACCAGAAATCCAGCCCCAGCTGCCTTTCGTGCTCAAGGGAGTCGTGGAACATGCACTGGCTGGAAGAGACCTTGCCGTCGTGAATTTCTTCGGCCGTGCGGTTGGATACTGTCGTCACTTGGTAGCCGGCGTCAAGGAGCCCGATTCCCAACTGCAGACCTGACTGGCCCGCTCCGACGATGGTGATGTGGCGCTGTGTCATGATTTTTTGCCTTGTCTTTAGGGTTATTCGGCTGCGAGCAGGGGAATGGTTTCTTCGGCGCGTTCCGGGCCGAGCGCGGAGTAGCCACCGTCCACTGCCCAGTCTGCGCCCGTGACGAAGCTGGCCCGGTCACTGGCGAGGAAAGCAACGACGTCGCCGACCTCCTCGGGCCGGCCAGCCCTCTTGAGGGCGTGGAACGGGGCAGCCACCGCGTCCGTCTTATCAAGATTTCCGTGGCTGAGCGTGTCCATGATGTTGCTCCAGATCCAGCCTGGGCTGACCGAATTCACCCGGATACCGTCGGCAGCAAAGTCGACAGCCATGCTCCGGGTTATCTGGACGAGGGCCGCCTTGCTGGCCGGGTAAAGCCAACGTCCGGTCTGGGCGATGGAGCTGGAGATGGAGGTGAAATTGACGATGGCACCGTGATTGGACGCTTTGAGGTGTGCTCGGGCCGCCCTGCTTGCCATCACGGCGCTGACCAGGTTGACGTTGAGTGCCTGCAACCAGTCATCCCTGCCCGAATCGGCACCGTCGTCCGTGTAGGTACAAGCAAGATTAACCAGGATGTCCAGGCCACCGTGGTCGGACACGGTGCCGTCGATGAGCCTGGAGAGGGCCGCGTCATCAGTAATGTCGGTGTGCGTGAAGTAGATGCCATCTCCGAGTGACTTCAGCTTGGCTGCGCCGTCGGGGTCAATGTCAGCAACCACCACAGCGGCTCCCGCGTCCCGGAGCGCAGTAACAACGCCCTGTCCTATTTTGGTGACTCCGCCCGTGACGATAGCGGTCCTGCCTGCGAGTTCGGACATGTCCAAACCTTTCAACTACGGGTCCGTACTGGACGTCCCCTGTTGCGTTTCTATGACGTGCGTCATACTTGTACTGATAATGAATCTAGCCAGTTGCGTCGGTCATGTATAGACGGTATGCGCAGAGATCATCCAATAAACGAAACCCCCTCGGAAGGCAGGCGAAATGGACAGGATCCTCCCCCGCGATGTCCTGAGGGGAAGCCCGACAGTGACCACTTCGGACGTCGACGATGCTCACGCCAAGATTGCTGAACTGTTCTGCCGCCACCGCCTCATGCCCCAGACGCCGGGGCGATCCTTGGCGATGAAGCTGCGCTCGTTGCATCGCGGAGATGTCGGCATCGACTTTCTGGACTACGGAGCCGAAGTCCGGATCGATCCGGAGGGTCTGGAGAACTTCTTGCTTGTGCAGGTTCCTCTGGCTGGCCGCGCACGCATGAAGGTTGGCTCAAATATTGTGGAATCCAGTCCGAGAGTGGCCACCATCCCTCCGATGGACCGCCCGTTCTCGATGGTCTGGGATCTGGGTGCTCCACACTTGATCGTCTATGTGAGTCGCCCCGCGCTTGCCGCGGTGGCTGAAAAGCTCTATGCCCACGATGCCACCGACGATGTGGACCCGGGCTACTCAATGGACCTCGTCAGTGCTCCAGGGCGGGCATTCCTGAGATCCGTGATCGAGCTTCACGACGACATGATCACCGGAGCACCCCAGGCGTCCCACTATGTCCACCGGCTCCTTGTGGACACAATGCTGTCGCGGCTGCTCATGGCTACTGACAAGAGTCCGGCCACCGCTGGAATAGGGACTCCGGTTGTCGAACGGAGTTTGATCAGAAGGTTCCGGGAGCTGCTGGAACGTCACGCCTCCGAGGAGCTGGCTGTAACCGACTTGGCCGAGCATCTCGGGGTATCCATGCGAACCCTGCAAACTGCCTTGCGTTCCGAGTTTGGGGCCACGCCCTCAGAACTGCTGAGGAAAGCCCGGCTGAACCGTGCCCGGGAACTGCTCTTGGGAGCGGATCCAGGGGATGAGACTGTGATTGCGATCGCCGCGCGCTGCGGGTTTTCACATCCGGGGCGTTTCTCCTCTTCGTACCTGACCGCCTTTGGAGAGCTGCCCTCCGAAAGCCTGCGGCGGTAGCCGCCCGCACGGGGAACGGCGCTGGGCCGGCTGCGCCGTTCTGCACGCTGCGCCGCTCACAGTTCTATAGCGGGCTGCAGGGCAATCCCTGCCCCTCACTCAAGCCTGTATTGCGGCGGAAATGTCCACTGCCTGTGCCCGGCAGTCACGCTTATCCTCCGATTGCGGTTTCATGACGTCGGTCAAAAATCGTTTATAGCGGCTTCTTGACTATCGCAATGGAAGTGTGACACCGTTAGGTGCGCTGTGATCCCCGCCACAGCCCCACCCCGCATCCGGAACGAGAGGTATGCCCATGACGCAGTCATTGCCATCGGAAGTACGCACCACTGCCTTAACCGCTTGGAAGGGGCGCCCGGTCCTCCTCCTCTGCTTTATGACCATTGTTTTTGACGGCTACGACCTCGTAGTCTACGGATCCACAGTTCCGACCATACTCAAATACGAGGATTGGGGCCTCACCACGGCCCAGGCGGGGATGATAGGCAGCCTGGCGCTCGTCGGGATGCTCATCGGGACACTTTCGGTCGGGATCTTGACCGACCGGCTGGGCCGCAGACGGATCATGCTGGCAAGCATCGCTTGGTTCTCCGTCTGCATGCTGCTCACTGCCTTTGCCCCATCCGCCGAGGCGTTCGGGGCCCTGCGCTTCCTGACAGGGCTTGGGCTGGGTGGCGTGGTCCCCACCTGCATTGCCCTGACCGTCGAGTACGCCCGGAAGGAGCGGCGCCAAATCGCCAACGCCGTCATGTTCAGCGGGTACTCAGTCGGCGGTGTGGGGGCGTCCCTGCTGGCCATCAACCTGCTGCAGCACATCGACTTCCGCTGGATGTACGCAATTGGCGCCCTCCCGCTCGTGACACTCCTGCCGGCAGCATGGAAACTGATGCCCGAGTCCGTGGCCTACCTCGCCCGCAAAGGACGGATCGATGAAGCAAAGGCCACCGCAACACGCTTCGGCCTGATCTACACGGACATTGTTTCCACCGAGGACATGACGGCCGGCCCCACCGGCACCAACTCCAGCCTCAAGGCAATCTTCACCCGCAAATGGCTGGGCTCCACTATCCTTTTCGCACTGGCGAATTTTTGCGGGCTGCTTCTGGTCTACGGCCTCAACACATGGCTGCCGCAAATCATGCGGCAAGCCGGCTTCAACCTCGGCGACGCCTTGACGTTCCTTCTGGTACTTAATGCCGGAGCAATCGTTGGCTCCATCAGCGCCTCCGCATTGGCCGATCGGATAGGCATCAAACGCGTCGTTACCGGCTCATTTATCCTCGCGTTCGTGGCCATCCTGATGTTAAGCCTGCAGTTGCCCCTGGCCATCCTCCTGGTCATTGTTGCCTTCGCCGGGCTCGGCTCCGTTGGCACCCAGATCCTGGTCGGAGGCTACTGCGCCACGCACTACCCCCAGTCGCTTAGCGCCACGGCATTGAGCTGGTCACTGGGAGTAGGCAGAATCGGTGCCATCTGCGGCCCGCTCATCGGCGGCTTCATCGCCAGTCTGGCATTCGGCTGGCAGATGAACTTCTACATGTTTGCCGTGTTCGCCGTCATTGGCTCAATTGTCGTCTTCGCCGTGCCAAGACGGACAGAACCGTAAAAGAAGGCGGGCAGAGCTGCCGCCGGGGAGAATTTCCTGCCCATTATTGCACGGGCCAGACCACGTGAGTAGTGCCGGTGTTCCTTATAACTCAAGGAACACCGACATTACCTGTTGGGGGATGTTGGGTGGAATGAACTGTGCCCCCGAAGGGACCCATGCGGCAAACCAGGATCCTGGCAGGGCACTCGAGGCCCTCTCCCAGCTAACCCCGCACCGGGGGACAGGGCTCCAAACGTGGTTTGATCCCTCCCAGGGCGGTCCTGCATGAGGAAAACCGCGACTCCGACGTCCACAGCGCATCAGCAGGATTGTCGTGCGAAGCCCAGAGCGATGCCGCATCTAAAATCATGTCGAGGGTGGGCCCGGAAGGCGAAGTCGGTGGTGGCTGGTACTGAGAACCGTGGAGATCTTGGACGGTTTAATGGGACGGTTTCCGCGAGTTCTTGATAACGAGCCATGGGGGCCGCAGCAATGAGGTCCCACTCCCCGGTGACGGAGTAGACCTCAGCCATGCCCGGTATGGCCAATATAAAGCCCGCGGTCTTGGGCATGCGGGAGGCAGGGAAAGGCCCGCTCAGCGGAGCTTCCACAGATTGTGTCCAGCTCCAGGCCGCTGCCGACTGCCCAACGGACGATCGGGGGCGAGAGACGACTGGCCTGTCCGTGAACGCGAGCCCTGTGACGGGCGGCAAGCGATAGCGGCCGCGCGCTCACCTTCCACACTCGAGACATTGCTTGCGCGAGTTGGCGCCGTAACGCGGTCCAGGTCCGTCACCGAGCTAATGCGTAATGGCGGTCTTCGACAGGCGGCGTAGTCTTTGGACTGTCGCAGAGGGTGATTCCTGATATTTTTCGGTGTAGTAGGCGGCAAATCTCCCAAGGTGTGAGAACCCGGCGCCCGTGGCGGCCCCCGCAACGGTAATTCCCATTGAAATCCTGACGCCAAACTCTCAGCGTCGGCGGCAACTTGCACGTCCACGATTACTCTTTTTGGGTTGGACCCAGATACAGATCAGATGTCGCCGGTCGAGGCGACACGAGCGACTGTGTCGCAGCAGCCAGCCCTTGGGAGAACGCGAGAACGGAGAGTCAGCGGTAGCGTAGTGTTTCGCGATTGGACACGGCCGTTGTTAACCCGAACGCAACTGGATGCGAAGGTCATGCGGACTCATGCGGATTCGTACGGGATCTACGGGTCCAGGCCGCGCTGGCCCGGAACGGGACCGCCGTTGACCGGAAGACTGTAGCCTCCTCGATGCGACGGCACGGCCTGGAAGGCATCTCTCACCGGCGTTTCCGGCCCGTAACACCGATCAGTGAGGCACGGGTCCATTCCATCCCGGATCTGTGGCCAGGAAATGGGATACCGGGGCCCTCGACGCGGTATGGATCTCGGACGTCACCTACCTGCGCACAGATGAAGGCTGGGTGTATTTATGTGCTGTCCGGGACGCCTGCTCACTGCGGGTCATTGGGTGTGCGACGGACTCGGTCCAGACCAGCGCCCTGGTCGAACGGGCACTGCGCATGGCTTACATCCTGAGCGGCAGGGGCCCGGCCGGCGTCGTGTTCCACGCCGACCGCGGCACCCAGTACACCTCTGCCCGGCTCAACGATTTCTGCAAAAGCTAAATCCCTAACCGGACAATCCACGGCATCCCGGGCCATTAGCCGGATAATGCGCTGCAGGAATCCTTCTGGCCCACCCTGAAGACCGAGTTCTACGACCGACGCCGCTGGACCACCACGCACGCCGCGATCCGGACAACGGGCCGCGGGATCGAGGAGTTCTACAACCGGGCCCGGCTCCACTCAGCCCTCGGCAACACCACACCCGTGGAACACGAACGACTCCTCACCACGGATAAGCCTCATCCGGCACAAGCCGCCTGACCAACTGTCCCTGTCCACGATTTGCGGGTAACCCCAGGGGTAGCCCAAAGAAGTTGTCGTCGCAGGATAAGCGGCCCGCGAGGTAAATTCCCGACACGTCAAGGTATGCCCGCCGGGGCATGGACTTCCACTAAACAAGCATTGGCGCGACAGGAGGAGAGACGTTTACGCTGGCGAGATCAGCACGAGCTCCGTGGTTATTCCCGAACTGGAATGAACCGTCAGCGAGCCCGTCGCAAAAGAGAGGAAGCCCATGACACAGACCACCATGTGCCCTATAGCCCACGGATTCGATCCACTGGGGGAGGACTATCTCGCAGAGCCCTATGCGCAGCTCAACGACCTTCGCGTGGACGGGCCCGTCCACTATGCCCCCTCCATCGACTACTGGGTCGTCACTCGCTACGCGGACATCGCCAAGATTTTGGCGGATCCTAAAACGTTTTCGGCGACGATCGCCCAAGCCCCGCTTGTGCCTCTCACGGAAGAAGTGAAGGAAATACTGACGTCGGGCGTGCGCAACACCCCAGTCTTATCGAATCTGGACCCTCCTCATCACACCAGGGTGAGGCTCCACCTCGCAACGATGTTCACGCCGCGTCGGGTGCAAGCGATGTCCGACCGCATCGAGGCTCTCGCCTCAGAACTGGTGGAGGAATTTGCTAGCCGCGGACGCGCCGACCTCATCACTGAACTGACCTTCCCACTCCCCGCATTGACGATGTTCAGGCTCCTCGGTTTCCCAGATGAGGACTCGGAAGAACTCAAGTCGTGGTGCAACGACAAGCTCGAGGTCAACTGGGGCCGACCGGACGCACAATACCAGCGGCGCGCTGCAACCAACATGAGTAAGTTTTGGGACTATTGCGAACGCTTCGTGGCCCTCCGCAAAAACAATCTCAGCGACGACCTCACAAGTGACCTGCTACGCCAGCGCGAAAACGATTCCGAGGCACTCGACGATCAAGAGATCGCCAGCGTGATCTTCGCGCTCAGCTTTGCAGGGCATGAGACAACCACCAACCTGATGGGTAACGCCCTGAGGCAGCTCCTCTCTCGTCCCGAGCTGTGGAAAGAACTATGCGAGGAGCCAAGCCTCATCCCCGGGGCTGTGGAAGAGACCCTGCGATTTGACTCGTCCGTCATCGCCTGGCGGCGGCTCACCACGCGAGACGTGGCGATCGACGGTGTCGCGGTGCCGGCCGGATCTAAACTGATGCTTGCCTTCGGAGCGGCCAATCACGACCCTTCCATGTTTCCTGAACCGGAAAGGTTCGACATCCGTCGCGACAACGCTCGGCTGCAACTCTCCTTCGGCAAGGGCACCCACTTCTGTCTGGGTCAACATCTTGCACGGGTCGAGGCGCGTATCGTGATCGGCATGCTCACCCAACGATTCCCGAATATGAGGCTGGTCGAGGACCAGCACCTCACCTTCTCTGCGAACATATCCTTCAGAGGCCCGGAAAAACTTCTCGTTGAGTGGGAGGAGAGCTGAGCATGGTGATGAAGGTAGTCATCGAACGCGACCGCTGCACAAGTTGCAGCGACTGCGTCCTCTCCGTGCCGGAGGTGTTCGACCTAGATGACCGAGATGCAAAGGTCGTCCTATTGCAGGTCCACCCCAGCGAGGATCTAAGGCCAAACGTGGAACGCGCGGTAGACGACTGTCCGACTAACGTTATCCATTTGGTAGAAGAGTGAGTGCGAGGTCAGGTGCGCTCATCGTAGGGGCTTCGAGAGCGGGGCTATCTGCTGCGCGCGCCCTCCGAAAGGGCGGCTTTGACGGCAGGATTCGGGTGGTGGGGGCCGAGCGAAATTTGCCCTATGACCGGACTGCGGTTTCCAAAGGTTTGATGTCGGGGTCAGACACGATCGACGAAATAGGCCTCGCTTTTCCCGGTGAACTTGATGATCTAGATCTGATCTTGGGACATACAGCCGTCTCGCTTGACGTCGAGCGACGTCGTGTGACGCTAGACGACGGCACAGCGCTGGGATTCGAAGTGCTTTTTATCGCGACGGGCTCGGCCGCGGTGTGGCCGGCATCCATTCCGCACCTTCAAGGCGTTCATACCTTGCGCACAGCCGACGACAGCATGGCTCTATGCGCTGATCTTTCCGACGCGAAACGGGTTGTGGTGGTCGGCGGCGGCTTCATCGGCGCGGAGGTCGCGGCGGGTATTAAGTCTGCGGATGTCGACGTGACGATGATCGTGGCGGGAACTGTTCCCCTAGAACGTGCCCTGGGGCGGGAGTTCGGGGAGGAGTGGGCGGGGGTGCATCGCGAACATGGGATCGACGTGCGGTGCGGGGAGTACGTTGCCTCGCTCAGTGCGGAATTCGACCGTGTGTCGGCAGTTGTCCTGAGCGACGGAACCAGCATTGATGCCGACGTTGTTGTGCTGGGCATCGGGGCTCGCCCCGTCACGGACTGGCTTCACGGCAGCGGACTCACGCTTTCCGATGGTGTGGTCTGCGACGAGAACTTGATGGCGGCACCTGGCATCTACGCCATCGGAGACGTCGCGAAATGGCCCCATCCCAAGTTCGGCCAGCTGCTTCGGGTCGAGCACTGGACCAACGCCCATGAGCAGGGAACCGCAGCTGCCCGGCACTATCTTGGTGTCGGCGGACCCTTCGAAAATGTGCCCTATGTCTGGACCGACCAGTTTGGGTACCGCATACAGGTATATGGCAAGACGACCGCCGCCGATCTTATCCACAGGGTCCCATCCGCTAACCCAAGCGTCCCGCGCATCGTTCTCTACGGCAGCGGAAGTCGCTTAATGGCGGCCTTGGGCGTCGATGATCCACGGAGCCTACTCCCGCTCCGTCGCCTGATAGCACAGCCAGATAGCTGGGAACACGCGTTGTCGCTCGTAGGGAGCTAAGGGGACCTGTCCGGCACCGACGGGTGATCTCAGCGTTGCAAGCTGGTCAGTCCAAAGCCAGCCCGCTGCCGCTCCCTGATGAGGGAACGTTCGAATTCGGCAAACGCACCCATGACCGAGAGCATGAGGTTGGCCATGGGGGAGTCCTCGCCGGTGAAGACCAGGCCCTCTTTGACGAACTCCACACGCACACCTTTTAGGGTGAGGCGTTGGACCAAAGCGCGCAGGTCATCGAGGTTGCGCGCGAGCCGGTCCATGCTGTGCACAACCACGGTGTCCCCGTCGCGGGCGAACCGCAGCAGTTCTGTGAGCTGTGGCCTGGCGCGGCGCCTCAGCCGGAGGCGTTGTCCATGAAGACCCGGTCCGGACGCTGACCTCGTCACCGGAGCAAGCGGTCAGCAGCCCGTTCCTCTGAAGGTTTTCGCATCGCATCTTGCAGCTCACCGCGGCGCTGTGAGCACCTACGCCGCTGAGTTCCAGAAGTATGGCATCGAGCTGTTTGTGGCCCACGACTCCATCGAGCCAGACGCAGTCTGGGTGGACGAGATTGTGCAGAGTCTTCGTACAGCACATTGCGGAATCGTGTTCCTTCACGACGGGTTCAATGCCAGCGGATGGTGTGACCAGGAAGTTGGCTGGCTGCTAGGGCGGGGAATACCTGTGCCAGTGCTCAAGTTCGGAGCCACCGCACCATATGGGCCACTCGGCTTCAAGCAAGCCATCAATGTGGCGGGACGCTACCACGAGCCGGTGGTTGAAGAGACCCTGAATGTCCTCCGGAATAGTCCTGCGATTGCTCCCAATCTCATTGAGTCCCTCGTCGTCGGACTGGAGCGCTCACCAAACTTCCACACCACCGACCTGATTTGGATGCAGCTACAGGCCTACCGAGAGCTGACGACGGAGCAGACAGAGCGCGTACTGCAAGCTGCCGCCGGGAACAGCCAGGTTCGAAACGCCTCCTGCCCCGGCGATGCCATGGGGCGGACTTACCCTGTGATCCTTCAAGAGTTCGTGGAATCTCAGGCGAGCTACAGTGTTCCGGTGGCGGAAGCACGTCCTTGGGTGACGGCACAGCCGCCGTTTTAGGCGCTATGTGTTGCGCTGCCACAGCCGCGCTCCTTGCCCACAAGCGAATCATGGAAGATCCCCCCAACGACGAGGAGCTTACCCAGCTACTGCAACTCCCGTGCTTTGAACGCGGGTAACCGGCCTTACGTAAGTTGAACGGCCGCCGCGGCTACGGCTCAACGACGTCGCCGGCTGTCCGGTCTCACCATAGTTGTCAGTTTCATGACACCTTTCAGCCCACGGAATAGCAACATTTACCTCACCGTAGCTGTCAATGCGAACGGCTTCTCGCTCTTCATCAGTGCCTTGTTGTGCTTGACGGTTCTGCGGCCGCCTAGCCGATTTGTGGGTATCGCCCTTCGAGCGTGGTTGTGAGTTCCCAAGCGATCTGCCGGAGCGAGGCCGGCACGGGTGAGCCTGGCGAGGTGAGATCGACGTCTTGCGCATCGGTGTGGCGTGGCTCGGCGCTTCCCCACATGAGCTGAATCCTCTCTTTGTCCCCACCCGCGTAGATACCGAGAGCATTCAGACGGGTTAAGTCGTAGTAATCCTTGTCGACTCCGGGATCGACGTGTGCGCCTCCGTCTTGGTTTGCAGTCGCAAGGACAAGGTCACTCCGTGTGAATTTGCGTCCCATGGCATTGACGACAGTCTGCGTCCACCAGCGATCGAAGGACAGGTGCATGCCCGGGGCCCGGGGTGCCTTGCGTCGGTTGAGCAACTCGCGCACCTGCACCTGCACCTGCACCCGGAGATCGGGCTGGGCGTACGGCATGCCTTCGTCGAACTTCGGTCGTAAGAGTTCTTGAATGCCTCGTGGTCACCGATGATTTCCATATGGACGCCGGTGAGAGTGAAAGTCGATTCCATGGGTGCCGCCGCGACCTCTCCCGCAGAGTCGAGTAAGTAAAGCCGGTCGAGCAGGTCGGCTTGAGCGAGCAGGGCATGCGAAGTCCTGGACCGGTGGAACAAAACCCGCAAGACAACTGCAATCCTCTTGGCTTCTGAAGTCATCCCTCGTCGAATCCCTGGCATGAAGCGCGCAAGAAGCCGATCTGCTCTCGTAGTGCTTCCAGAGTCTCGTCGCCCGTCCGCTGTGTCCTCACGTAGCTCAGGATATTCGGATCTGCATGTGCGCGCGGAAATAGGCACGCAGTTGCCTTTGGCCCCGGTCGAGACGCACGGATTCGTACGGAACTGACAACTATGTTGAGACCGGACACCGGCCGCGGGGGAGCGGTTCACTCCTGCTTGGCGTGGCGCAGGTACTGGTAGAAAGTCTCCCTGCTGATCCCATAGTCGCGGGCAGGGACGGCTATCGGAATACCGCTGCCGACCCACTGGACCAGCACGGCCGCCCGTTCCGGCGTAAGGGTCTTTTTCCGCCCTTATAGGCGCCGCGCTGCTTGGCCAAGGCGATGCCTTCCCGCTTTTCGATGCTCCCCTTAAACGTGCCGTACGCCACCCGATTGGGTGGCGTACGGCGTGCTCCTGTGGGCAATTCCTGACTTTAATCGTCTCGGTTGCCCTGACCGGGAGGACTGGTTCTGGTTTGTGCCGGCAGCGGAGGCCGAGGCCCCCGTAGGTCTCGGAGTGCAGAACGAGCTCAGCACCGTTTGCTATGTGGAGGTGAGTGGTCCCAACGTCCCATACGGGCCCCGCTCCCGTTCCCTCCGTTGGCATCGGCGCGGACTGTGTACATGGAACCTGGTTCTTTAGTGATCCGTCCGTGGATAAAGATTTGTGTGAACGACGTAGCCCCTTGCCTTATCGATGAATTCGCGGGAAAAAGAAGCGTACGCGGCCAGCCAGAGCGCTGAGGCGTCCGGCATTGCTGCATCTATGAATCCTCGACGGTACAGCCGGTTCCTCAGTCTGACTTCCACCACTGTTCCTGGCAGGGATTGCCACTGATCTGTGGCATGGAACGGGGCCTCAAGGATCACTCTGTTTTGCACCGATCTACTCCCCTGGCCTCTGTCGACGCCGGCCGGACTACGCGACGCGTGCGCCGGCGGCGAGTTGGACGGCAACGTCGATGATCATATCTTCCTGTCCGCCGACGTATCCTGCTTTGCCGATTTCTTCCAGAATTTGCCAGGCGGGAACGTTGTAACGTTCGGCGGCGCGTTCGGCGTGGATGAGGAAGGAAGAATAGACCCCGGCGTAGCCCTGCATGATGGACGCCCGGTCCATGATGGGCATCCGGGTGATGATCGGCTTGACCACGTCTTCGGCTGCGGCCATCACGCCGTGGACGTCGACGCCGGTGCGGATGCCCAGGCGTTCGAACGCTGCGGCAAGGACCTCGGTGGGTGAGTTGCCCGCCCCGGCGCCGAGGGCGAGGAGGGTCCCGTCGATCTGCTTGGCACCTGCGCGGGCGGCGTAGACGGAGTTCGCGACGCCGAAGCTCATGTTCTGGTGCCCGTGGAAGCCAACCTGGGCGTCGGTGCCGAGCTCGGTCACGAGGGCGGCGACACGGTCGGAGACGTCCTCGAGGATCAGTGCCCCGGCGGAGTCCACAACGTACACACACTGGCAGCCTGCATCGGCCATGATGCGTGCCTGCTTGGCCAGGTTTTCGGGGCTGGTGCGGTGCGAGAGCATGAGGAACCCAACGGTTTCCATGCCGAGTTTGCGGGCGTGCTGGAAGTGCTGGATGGAGACGTCGGCTTCAGTGCAGTGGGTTGCAATCCGTGCCACCGATGCACCTGCCTCGTGGGCGGCGTTCAGGTCGTGAATGGTTCCAAGCCCTGGGAGCAGGAGCGCCGCTATCTTGGCGTTTTTCGCTTCGTCGACGGCCGCTCGGACCAGATCCAGCTCAGGCGTGAGGGAGAACCCGTAATTAAACGAGGACCCGCCCAGACCGTCACCGTGCGTTACTTCAATGATCTCGACTTTGGCGTCATCGAGCGCGCGGACGACGGAGCGCACGTGGTCTTCGGTGAATTTGTGGCTCATGGCGTGGGAGCCGTCGCGCAGCGTGGTGTCGGTCAGCCGGACACTCAAGTCAGTCATCCGTGTCATTGTTATGCTCCTACAGGTGTTGAAGAGATGGCGGCGTCCATACGTTCGGCCAGCAGGTCAGCTGTCCGTGTGGCGGCGGCGGTGATGATGTCCAGGTTCCCGGCGTATTCGGGCAGGTAATCGGCCGCGCCCTTGACCTGGACCCAGACACCGACACGGCCGTGACCGTTCCAGTCCTCGCGGGCGGGATCGAACTGGGGCTCAACCCGCAGGGAGTAGCCGGGGACGTAGTCCTGGATCTTTACGACCGCCTCGTCGATGGCGGCACGGATCCGGTCCTGCAGCTCGCCAGGCTCTGCGGCTGCGGCGGGGATGGCAGCGTAGATCGTGTTGCGCATGATCATGGGCGGTTCCACCGGGTTGATGATGATGATGGCCTTGCCGCGCTTGGCCCCGCCGACCACTTCGAGGGCCTTTGCGGTGGTCTCGGTGAACTCGTCGACATTGGCTCGGGTACCGGGCCCGGCAGATTTGGAGGCAATGGATGCGACAATTTCCGCGTACTCGACAGGAACCACGGATGAGACCGCCGCAACGATCGGGGTGGTGGCCTGCCCGGCGCAGGTGATCATGTTGACGTTCAGGACGTCTTCGAGGGCGTCCAGGTTCACCACCGGGCACAGGTACGCGCCGACGGCGGCAGGGGTCAGGTCGATCGCGTGGATGCCGGCGGCCTTGTACTTGGGAGCGTTGACCTCGTGGGCCTTCGCGGAGGTGCATTCGAACACGAAGTCGGGAAGTTCGTCCTGGGCCAGGAGCCAGTCCACGCCTTCGGCGGAGGTGGTGATGCCCAGCCGGGCGGCGCGGGCGAGCCCGTCGGAGGCGGGGTCCACGCCGATCATGTATTTGACTTCAAGGTTGCTGCTGCGGCGCATGATTTTGAACATCAGGTCGGTGCCGATGTTGCCTGAGCCGACGATGGCTGCTGTTTTCTTTGCCATGGTGGTTGTCCTTAGTCTGTGAAGTGAATGGTCAGTGAGCCAAGCGGACCGAAATCTGCGGTCGCCGTACTGTCCGTGACAACCGGCATGGCTGCGGTGAAGGAGCCGGGCAGGACCAGCTGGCCTGCTTCGAGCGCCACGCCCTGTTCGCCGAGGACGTTGGCGAGCCAGGCCAGCGGGGCCACGGGGTTGCCCATGACATCGGCCCCCGTGCCGGTGCCGGTAACCTCGCCGTCGATCACCAGCGAACAGGTGACGTCCTGAAGATCCGCGGGGTCAATATCCAGCGGAGTCGTTCCAACCGCGATCGCGCCGCAGGAGGCATTGTCGGCTACCGTGTCGACCAGTTTGATGTCCCAGTCCGTGATGCGTGAGTCAATGATCTCAATCGCCGGATATATAGCACCGATCGCGGCGGCGGCCTGTTCCAGGGTGATGCCTGGTCCCTGGAGGGACTCCTTGAGGACAAAGCCGAACTCCGGCTCAACCTTGGGTTGAATAAACGTGGACGCCGGGATCCGGGCGCCATCGTGATGCACCATGTCCTCGAAGAAGAACCCGAAGTCCGGCGAGTCCACGCCCAACTGACGCTGCATAGCCACCGAGGTAAGGCCCACTTTGCGCCCAGCCAGTACCCGTCCGTTGGCGAGGTGCTGTTCAAGCTGCGAGTTCTGGACGTCGTAGGAATCTGAGAGGGTCATTCCTTGGAGTCGGTCCCGCAGCGGGGCCACCGGCACCAGGGACACGGTGGCTGCCAGCAGCTCATCGGCGAGGCCGTCAAGGACCGCTTTGCGGGAGGAAGTTATTGAAGTATTCATTGGAGTGCCTGCCTTGTCTTGAGGTCCCGATTCACGCGGTTGGATTTTTCTGCGCCCGGTCGGAACTGCCTCAAACTCTCTCGCCCCCCGGGATCGGGAACGACGGAATGTGCGGGTGTGCGGGTCAGGAAGCGCGGAGGCTGCCCTCACTGCCGGCTTGGCTGACTGATTCCATTCCCAGGAAGCGCAGGGCGTTCCCTCCGAGCATGTTCGCCCGCTGTCCCTCGTCCAGGAACGACGCGGATCGGATGAGCCGGCCCGCTGGCTGCTCACCCAAGGGGTAGGGAAAGTCGCTGCCGAGCATTATCTGGCTGGAGCCCATCGTGTCCATCAGGAGCCGCAGGGAGGGTTCGTTGAAGACCACCGAATCCACACTGAAACGCGAGACGTAATGAGAGGGCGGGAACTGGGATTTGGCAATCAGGTCCCCGCGCCTGTGCCAGGCGTTGTCCATCCGGCCCAGCCAGTAAGGGAATGATCCGCCGCCATGGGCAAAGCAGAGCTGCAGGGATTCCGGCAGCTTGTCGAAGCCGCCGCCAAGAATGAGCGACAGAATTGACAGGTGCGTTTCGGCCGGCATTCCGACAAGCCATTGCGCCATCCAGCGGTCCAGCCGCGGTGAATTGGGCATGTCCCAAGGATGGACGAAGACCGGGACGTCCTTGTCGGCGCAATGCTGCAGGAAGGTGATGATTCCGGCGTCGTCCAGGTCCCGGTCACCGACATGGTTACCGATCTCGACGCCCTTATGTCCGTTGTCCATGCAGCGGTCCAGTTCGCGGCACGCCGCGTCGGTGTCTTGCAGGGGGACCTGACAGAACGGTACCAGGCGGCCTTGGCCTTCGGCGCCGATCTCCAGGGCCAGGTCATTGAATATTTGGCTGACTTTGACCGCTTCCTCCGGTTTTCTGCCGTAGGAAAAGAACACCGGCGTGGGTGACAGGACTTGGTAGTCCACGCCGTCGCTGTCCATTTGTTTCAGCCGCACCTGTGCCTGCCAGGCGTTGTCCTGGATAGGACGGAATTCTGTGTCCCCCATCATCATCATGGCTTCACGTTCGCCGTCGACGCGGAGCGAGGGCCATGGTCCGGCGGACCCGGTGTGCTCCTCCAGGTCCGGCCAGCCCTTCGGCACGTAGTGGGTGTGGATGTCCACGGTGGGGGTGCGCTCAAGAAGGGAGCTATCCTTCATGGTCACCCACGTCCAGGGTGGACGGCCCCGCAGTTGGGGCAGGTCCGGGAGGCATCATCGCTGTTGTAAAAATCCTCGAACACCGGGGGGAGGTCAGCCACGATATCCCGGACCTGAAGCTCTACCTCGTGGATCTTGTGGGAGCACTCCATGCAGTACCACTGGAACTTCTCCAGGGTGCCCTCTTCTCGGATGCGTTCGACGACGATGCCAATCGAACCGGCTTCGGGCCGCTGCGGGGAATGCGGGAGGTTTCCCTGCAAGAGCCAGGTCTCGCCTTCCTTGATGTCGATGCGACGGGGGCCCTCATCGGTCATGACGTTGACGTGCATGTTGCCCTTGACCTGGTAAAACCATTCCTCATACGGATCGACGTGGAAGTCGGTCCGCTGGTTGGGTCCGCCGACGACCTGGACAATGAAGTCTTTGGAGCCAGTCCACATGGCTTTGTTGTTGACAGGGGGCTTAAGGCTCGCTGAGTTCTCGTTGATCCATTGGTCAAAATTATGGATGGGTGCGATGTCGGTCATGACTGTTTCCTTATCTCTGGTGTGGCCGGGATTTTGGCGACTGCCTGGATTTCAATGAGGAGGTGGGGGTGCGGAAGTTGGTGGACAGCGACCGTTGTGCGGGATGGCCCTGTTTCGTCGAAGTACTGTGCGTAAATCTCGTTGTATCCGCCGAAGTCGTTCATGCTGACCAGGTAGGTGGTGATCTGCACGAGGTCCCCGAGGCCGGCACCCATTGAATTCACAATTGACTCGATGTTTTCAATGACTGCCCGGGTCTGGGCGCGGATGTCAAGGGATGTCACCCCGAGATGGTCCACTTCCACCCCGACGAACGTGTTATCCGGCAGGCGGCTGCTGGTGCCGGAAATGAACACTAACTCGCCGGCCTGCTTGTAGTGAGGGAATCGGCCGCGAGGGGTTGCCAGGTGCGGCAGAACCTTGGAGTCAGTCATTGTTTTCCGCCTCAACATTCAGGCTGACCGTTCCGAGGCCTTCGACATCTGCGCTGACGAGGGCGCCGGGCGTCAACGCGACGGCCGCGGTGGCTGCGCCGGCCAGGATCACTGATCCGGCAGGGATGGTAAAGCCGTATTTGGCCGACATGGCGAGTAGCCGGGGCAGCGTCAGCAGCGGGTCTCCGAGGATATCCGAGGTGGAACCTTCCGCGGCCGGTGTCCCGTCGAAGTTCAGCACGACGGCGCGGTTGGCAAGCTTGGGCGTCAGCGGCTGCCATGGCCCGATGACGTAGCGGCAAGCCGAAGTGTTGTCGGCGACAACGTCGGGGAGGCTGAAGCGGAAGTTTTGGTATCGGGAGTCGATGACCTCAAGTGCCGGAGCGACCGCTTCGACGGCGGCCAGGAACTGTTCCTCAGTGGACTCCGGACCGATGCTTGTGCTGAGTCGGAAGGCTATTTCCGGCTCGACGCGGGGGTGGACGAGGCCCTTCAGGGAGAGACTTCCGCCGTCCGAAATTTCCATGGCGTCGGTGAGGAATCCGACGATCAGTTCCGAAACGCCCATCTGGGCCATCTTGGCTTCGCTGGTGAATCCGAGTTTCCGGCCCGTGGTCCGTTCCCCCCGGTTTCGGCGCAATTCCAGGAGCTCGTTCTGGATCGAGTAGGCCTGGTCCAGGTCGAGGCTGTCGCCGAACTGTTCTATGGCCTGACCGGTGAGTTGGGCGCTGTCCAGGGACGCGGCAGCATGCTCCAGTTGTGCCTCATTAAGGGTGGTGCTCATATTGTTTCCTCCTCGGAAAGGTTGATGCAAACGTTGGTGGGGTCGGTGTAGAAATGCAGAGAGTTCGTGCCGCCTTCCCGGCCGATGCCGGAGAGGCCGGTACCGCCGAAAGGTGAGCGGAGATCCCGCATGTACCATGTATTCACCCACGAGATGCCGGTCTTCATGCGCCCGCCGACGCGGTGGCCGCGTTCGAGGCTACCGGTCCACACGGAGGCGGCGAGACCGTATTGGGTATCGTTTGCCAGACGCACCGCTTCGTCTTCGGTGTCGAACGGGATCAGACCGGCGACGGGACCAAATACTTCCTCCCGCATGGGCGAACTGTTGTGGGCCAGTCCGGTCCAGAGGGTTGGGAGAACCCACGAACCCTGTGCCAGGTCTGTTGGCATGTCCGGAATCCTGCCACCGACAATGGCCGTACCGCCTTCGACTTCAGCCTTCTCGAAGTAAGAAAGGACCTTGTCCCGGTGCTTTTGGGAGATGAGCGGACCGGTAGTGGTGCGCTTATCGAAGGGCTTGCCCAAGACCAGTGAGTTGGCATGCTCTGCCAGTCCCGCAACCACTTCGTCGAAAATCGGTAGTTGAATGTATACGCGCTCGGTGCACAAGCACACTTGCCCCGTGTTCGTGAAAATGGAACGGGTGAGTCCAGCGACGGCCCGCTCAATGTTTGCGTCCGCAAAGACCAGCGCTGCGTTCTTCCCGCCGAGTTCGAAGGAGACCGGACGGACTTTGGGGGCAGCTGCGCGCATGATGGTTGATCCAGTCGAGGATTCACCCGTAAAAGTGATGCCGTCAACACCGTCAGCCGTGGTCAGAAATTCGCCGGCCGAGCCCGCACCGAAACCGTGAACGACGTTGTACACGCCATCAGGCAGTCCGGCTTCCTTCATGATCTCCCCCAGCAGGGTGGCGGATGTTGGCGTTTCTTCGGACGGTTTGACGACCACGGCGTTGCCGCAGGCAATGGCCGGGGCGACCTTCCACGTCAGCAGGAGAAGCGGCAGATTCCATGGCACGATGACGGCAACGACCCCCAGAGGCTTGCGCAGTGCGTAGTTCAATGCGCGGCGCCCGTCCGGGAACTCTGTCAGGTACGAATCGACGCCCGCGCTGGCGATCATGTCGGCGAAGGCACGGAAATTCAACGAGGCCCGGGACACGTCAAGATCCCTGGCCAAGGCCTCAGGCTTGCCGGTATCACCGATTTCGGCAGCGAGGAGATCGTCGAAGCGCTCTTCGATCCGCTCGGCGATGCGTCGCATGACCGCGGCGCGCTGGTTTGCCGTGTACCGGCCCCACGGACCTTCGAGGGCTTTCTGCGCCGCGCCCACGGCGGAATCAACGATGCCGCGGTCCGCTTCCGACACCACGGAGAGGACGCTTCCGTCCACGGGATTGACGTTGTCGAATCCCGTGCCGCCTTCCAGAAATTCGCCGCCAACAAAATTGCGTATTAGCTGTGTAGTCATGCAGTCTGCTCCAATGTGGCCCCGATTGTCTTCGGTGTGTTCCAAACCACACCTTTCCTGAGTTCAATTGTCACCGTCATTGCCATGCTCGTCTAATAGATAATTCGTTGCTTCGCATAGCAATACAGGCATACGATTCCCGTATGGACCAAACCCTCATTGACGGCCGGATGAAGATCCGGCACCTTGTCCTCGCCCTGGCGATAGCAGAGCACGGCAGCATTGTCCGCGCTGCCCACCACCTTCACATCACTCAACCGGTCGTCACACGTGGTCTAAAGGAGCTTGAGCAACTTTTAGGAGTTGAATTGTTCGACCGAGGACCCAAAGGTGTAACGCCGACCGTCTTTGCCGTGGCCTTCCTGGAACATGCACGGGCCATACTCGCCCACCTCAGACAGGCATCGCAACATGTCTCCGAGCTTTCAAATGCGACCGCAGGGACGGTAACTGTGGCAACCCACCTGGCTGGGGCGAATCTGCTCCTTCCCCGGGCGATAGCGATGCTCAAGTCCAGCCACCCGGGAGTCTTGGTCGTTGTTCGGGAAGGGACTCCCGACAAGCTTGACGCCGACCTCATGTCAGGCGACGTTGACCTGATCGTCGGGCGTCAAGGACAGCTCAGCTTTGAAGCACCAGTGCGCCAAATAGACCTCCACGAAGAGCCCTTCCGGATCGTGGCCCGCCAAGATCATCCCGTACTGCTGACCGCGGATCCACAACTATCCGAGCTGCGTCAGTTCCCGTGGATACTCCCGTTAAAGCAGACCTCGCTTCGACGAGAGCTCGAGGAACTGTTCCGACAACAAGCAGTGGCGCTCCCCGAGGAGAGGATTGAATGTACTGCTCCCCTGACCGTCCGAACAATTATCGTCGAGACAGACTATCTGGCAGTCCTCCCTGAGACACTGGCCTTAGCTGAACCGGAGCTCGCCGTCGTCCCAACACCGTTGGCAGGCGTCAGCCAGAAGATCGTGGCAACTCTCGCCGCGGAATACTCTCCCAGCCCAAGCACAGCTCTGATGCTGCAGTGTCTCAAGGAAATCGGGGCTCACATGGGACGGACATCGACTCCAGAAAGCGTCCAGGACCTCCCAAGGAAGGCTGATAGTGGCATGTCCACGATTCAGCCGAAAGAACATTTCTCAAGTATTCATTCCGGTGGGATACTCGAACCGAGCGTCGAGAACGTGGAGGACGCCACAGAGATTTCCGGACGAACCCGGACTTGCAGATAGGCCGACTGCCTGACCGAACACTTTTTTCATGTGGCCGGCACCCTTCGAATGAGCCGGAGTG
Organism: Arthrobacter pascens; assembly: GCF_030815585.1. Classification (NCBI taxonomy): domain Bacteria; kingdom Bacillati; phylum Actinomycetota; class Actinomycetes; order Micrococcales; family Micrococcaceae; genus Arthrobacter; species Arthrobacter pascens. Next base: position 2,425,767 of record NZ_JAUSWY010000001.1, on the reverse strand, counting down.
ACTTTTCCACCTAAGCGTTACAGCGCTCCCCAAGAAAGGCCTTCAGATGGCAACTACTTTTCGCCGCTCGCAAGCCCACGACCGAGAAGCCATCCTGCATCTTATGGAGGAAGCACGCGGGGAGGGACTGACAAATGAAGAAAAATCACAGCAGGGCTTCGTTCAGGGCCCGATGGATCAGGACATTCTGGGGCGGCTCGAGAGCGGCCCGGGTATCTTCGTCGCCGAAGTCAACGGTGAGATGGCCGGATTTGCAATGTCAGCGGAAAAGCACCACATCGTCCATAACCCGCCAGCCATCAAGGCAATGACGGAAGCAGCGGCAACAGACCCACACCTAAATCAGTTCCTGTACGGGCCTACGGCCGTCGCCAGGGCATACCAAGGTCAAGGGATACTCACAGGACTCCTTGTAGCAATCAGCGCACATCTAAGCGCGAACTTCGACCAAGGCGTCGCATTTGTGGAGACAACAAATAGAAAGTCGCTCTCCGTACACCGGCACTACGGCATGACAGAACTTGCCTCCTTCGAAATCGCTGGCCGTGAGTACATACCTTTCGTTTTCAGCCCGAAGCTATTCCAAAGCCCCGAAAGAGCTGAACTCTTGGCCGCCGTGACGAACCTCAGTCCGCTTCGGAAATAACTACGTCGGCAGTTGAACTGGCTTCAGTGCCGGTTTGCTCCTGCCGGTCCGTAATCGCCTCACCTTCAACGTTGGATTCATCGGTGGATGGCGGCTACGGATGGAGTCAAGGATGGAGTTAGCGGGAGGGGGCCGGGGTGGACCTATAAATCTGTCCGGTGCCAGCCGGGGTGCTGCAGCGCCCGGAATTGGGATTCAGCTCCCCTCGTATAGGCAACGTAAGGGCGGTAATAGCGCCCCATTGACCATCGGCAGGAATGTGCTATATTTCTTGCAGGCATAGTGATCTGGAACACGAAGTGTTCTCCGGACATGTGATACTTGCGGGTCCTCCCGATGAGTGATGCCTATGCATGAACGCAGCGTAAGCCGTTGCGGGCCCACCGGGCCAAAATATCTCGGTGGTGTGTGAGACACGTTGGTGTTACACGCGTATGCCTCTCGGCTCGTACGTTAGCTTCGCTGTACCTCCGGCGTATCTCATTTTCCTGACAACACAGTTAGAGAGAAATGATGACGCTCAAGGTTTCTATCATTGTCGGCAATCCCAAGCCGCAGTCCCGCACGCTGAAGGTGGCGCAGACTCTTGTTGAGAAGCTGCTGGAGGCCGGCTCTTACGAGGTGGAAGTTGTTGACCTTGCGGAGCACGTCGAGGAAATTTTTGCATGGCCCAGCGAACGGATGGCGGCTCTGAATGCCAGTGTCGCTTCAAGTGATCTGGCAGTGTTCGCCTCCCCGACCTACAAGGCGACATATACCGGGCTCTTGAAGGCTTTCCTGGACCGCTACCCAGCAAGTGGACTGGCAGGGGTCACGGCAATCCCTGTGATGACCGGAGCAGACCAAACCCATTCCATGGGTCCTACGGTGAATCTGGCGCCTTTGCTCGTTGAGCTTGGAGCAACGGTTCCCGGGCGTGGCTTCTACTTCATCACCGGGCAGATGGATCACCTCGACGAGATTGTTCAGGCCGCGGCCGATACTTACGCCACGAACCTGAACCGCCTGGCGAAGGTGAGCAACTCCCTGCGCGTCGTCGCTTCCCTTACTTAACGTGTTGATCCCTCAGAACTAGGAGACACACCAATGCAAACAGTTCAAATCCCCTTGGACAGGGCCAGCGGCGTTGCAATCGAGCCCCGCTCATTCCGCAACACCCTCGGGCACTTCGCTTCGGGCATCACGATCATTGCGGGAGCTTCTGACGGTGAACCCATCGGATTCACCTGCCAGTCGTTCTACAGCGTTTCGACTGAACCGCCGCTGATTTCCTTCAGCGTAATGCTGAACTCCACCACCTATCCGAAGATCCGCGCAACAGGCAGGTTTTCCGTCAATGTTCTCTCCCACTCACAGCACGAGATTTCCAACCAGTTCGCCCGTAAAGGGACCGACAAGTGGGCAGGTATTGACTGGAAACCTACAGCAAAACGCAACCCTGTCATAGCGGGAACACTCATGTGGCTCGACTGTGAAATAACGGCGGAGTACGTCGCGGGGGACCACTACGTCGTCATCGGGCGCGTCCACGAAATGAGCACCCCCGAGTGGCACGCCGGCCAACCACTGCTCTACTTCAAAGGCCAATACCGCCACCTCCTCCAACTCGAAGCAGGATAGGGCCTCATCGGCCGCCCTTTTGCCTACGCAGCGCCCCTTGTCACAGGTTTGTGAAAGCACAGGCGGGGGGGCGCTGCGTAGGCTCTCAATATTCCAACCGGAGCCGATGAATCGGCCCCCGCTCACCAGGAGAACCATGACGTACACCTCAACCGCTTCCTCATCCGTTCCGACCGTCCAGCCCACAGAAAACCGGCTCAAACTCGGAGTTTTTGCCATAAACGGGGGTGCGGCCTTTACAAATCACCCGGACAGGTTCGTACCCACTTGGGAGAATAACCTGAGAATCGCCCAGCAAGCGGACCGTCTCGGCATCGAGAAACTCGTCTCAGCGTCCAGGTGGAAACCCTTCCACAAAGACGGACACTACTCAGGAGATCTTTTCGAGACCTTTACCTGGGCGGCGGCAGTTGCCGCCGTAACGGAGCATATCGAAGTGGTCAGCACGGTACATCTGGCAACGGTCCACCCGATCATCGCGGCAAAGTCTGCTGCAACGGTGGATCTGATCTCGGGCGGCCGCTTCGGCATGAATCTGGTCTGCGGCTGGTACCGGGCCGAAATGGAAATGTTCGGCACCGCCATGCCGGGCCACGATGACCGCTATTCCCTCGCCGATGAATGGGTCGAAATCTTCAACCGCTTGTGGTCTGATCCGCGCAGCTTCGATTATGATGGCACGTTTTATCAGCTCAAAGGAGCCATCGCCCAGCCCCACGCACCTTTCCCCAGGCCGACTCTGTTGAATGCAGGGGGGTCTGAACGGGGTCGTGCCTTCGCGGCGAAAAATTGTGACATCGCGTTTGTCGTCCCGCAGGACCCCCGGCCGGAAGCCATTAGGCGCCAGGTGGAGGAATACCGCCGGCAGGCGCGGGACATCCATGGAAAGGAGATCGAAGTCTGGATGTCATGCTACGTGGTGCAGCGTGACACCCGTGAGCAGGCCGATGCCTATGTCCAGGATTACGTGGTGAATCAGGGCGACGCCGAAGGAGTGGATTCGTTCATGGCAAACAACGTCGGCAACGCCGAGACCTGGCCGCCAGAAGTAGTGCAGCATGTGCGTTTCGCTGTGGCTGCCGGCTACGGCGGCTATCCTCTCGTGGGTTCAGCTGAGGACATTGCTGAAAAGCTCTCTGCTCTTTCGGATGCAGGCGTAGACGGGTTCCTCATGTCCTGGCTGGACTACGAGGGCGGTCTGACTGCCTTCAGCCAGTCGGTGTTACCGCAATTGGAACAGGCCGGGCTCCGGGCTCCCGGCCGCCAGCAGTTTTGAACCCCAGTCCTGTTGCCGGGCACGTAGAATGGCGCGTCCGCCGTTGAACATCGACGCTTTCGCCGAGTGGGCCCCCGAATCAGGAGCGCGTCGGGGGGTGCCGCCACTTGCGGCGGCACCCTGGCAGGCTGTACATGACTCGGGGTACGTCCTGTATTACCCCCAGGGTTTCTCGAGGGCTGAAGTTACCCTGCATCACCACCTGATCGGCATAGAATTCCTGCCCAATCTCGTCACACTGGACTTGGGTGGACATAAGATCAACACAGTTGTCCCGGCTGATTCGTTTTACTTCGTTCCTGCAGGCGCCGCAGTCAGCATTGAGAAGGCGTATGCGTGCGAGTACCTGTTGCTGACAATAGACCCTGCCATGGTGGGCGGGTTTGAGGACGTCATGCGGGAGCGCTTGAACGACCAAGCTTTTGCCACTGCCGCCCAGGGAATCCGCCGTAATCTGCTCCAGGGCACGGTGACAAAGGACGAAGTCAGTGGGCTCATTACCACGGCCCTTAGGGCCTTGCACCACGCACCCGCGCCGCTGCCAAAGACGCATCCAGATGCACGGCTGGGGCAGTCCCTGCGGCTCGTTGGCGAACGCTTCATGGAGAAGCTTTCAGTCGAAGAACTAGCCCGCGCAGCAGGAAACCTTAGTCCGGTGCACTTCGCTCACCTCTTCTCCGCAGCCTTCGGGATCTCCGCTCACCAGTACCTCATGCAATACCGCGTCCATCAGGCGCGCCGCCTGCTTGGCGAAACCGGCAGTAGGATCGCGGATATTGCCTATGAAGCAGGTTTCTGCAGTCAGGCACACATGACCGAGGTATTCCGACGCCGCCTCGGAGTGTCACCCGCGCTCATTCGGCAGACTCCTGTCTGCACCCAAAAAACGTCCCTTTGGTGAACCACACAATTGAACGGAGTGACATGACATCGGACATGCGACAAAAGGTCGACCTGCTGATCACGGCCGGCTGCATAGTAACGGTCGATGCCGAACGAAGGATCCTCTTCGACGGCGCCATTGCAGTCGAGGGAAGCAATATCGTCGCAGTAGGACCGCGTGCTGAGCTCGTGGACATCTTCGCGCCGGTACGGCACATCGACGAACCCGAAGGGCTTGTTGTGCCAGGATTCATCGATGCTCATACGCATCCCATAGACTCCCTGATCCCTGGAATGTGCGACGACACCCCCCAGTTTGTGCGGCTCAGTCAACGGGTCATTCCCTACGAAGACCAACTCGACGACGAAGACGCCTTCCTGGCCGCCAAAGCCTCTTTCATCGAGATGATCCGCCACGGAACAACAACATTCGTCGACGGCGCAGGACCGCAACCCGACGCGATAGCACGTGCAGCCATTGACACAGGTATACGAGGAGTCATCACCCGCAAGCTGACAGACGTCGCCGGCCCGTTCGGGGGACGCGTAGAGGGGCTCGAAGACGCCATCGCAGGCGCAGAGGAGACCGTGGCGAAATATCGCGGCGGCCCTGACTCTCTGATCCGGGCTGCATACAACATCGACATGCCCATAGTTGCGAGTGATGCCCTGCTCAGTCGGGTTGCCGAGGCCTCCGCAGCCCGCGGTGTCGGTGTTGTCTCCCACCTCATAGGCCGCCAGTCACTAGAAACGACCAACAACCGGAATTCTGACATCCACCGCTTGCAAAAGGCAAACCTGCTCGGACCCGACCTCCTGTTGGCACACATCGGCTGGATACCCAACGGGGACATCGAACTGCTGGCCGCCACAGACACCCAGGTTGCCCACTGTCCAGGATCGAGCTTCGTAGGCGGAAACGGTTGGGTCTCCCATGGCGTCATCCCCGACTTGGTTGCCGCCGGAGCCAACGTGGCTCTCGGAACAGACGCATCAATCATCAGCCGTTCCCTGGACATGGTCAGGACAATGTACTTGGCGGCGTGCGCCCATAAGGACGCCCGCCAAGACCCGCTGATCATGAACCCATTTCACGTCTTCGAAATGGCCACCATAGGAGGTGCCCGCGCCGCCCGATGGAGTGACCGAATCGGCTCACTCGAGGTTGGGAAGGCCGCCGATCTTGCGATTTTCGACATGTCCGGTCCCGAATGGTGGCCTGACCCGCTCGGCAACGCGGTGCCTAACCTCGTTTACGGAGGGTCGGGACGGGACGCGCGCACAGTTGTCATCAACGGGATAGTAGCCATGGAAGACCGGCAATTTCCGCAGGAAGATCTGCAAACCCTCGCCAAAGCAGTGGACGACGCATCCCGCCGGGCACTTACCAGGCTCGGCGGACGTCGAGTCACGTGGCCCCCGTCGCCAGCCCCACGGCCAGAAGGCTAGGTGTATTGACCTGAGAGGTTAGTGACGCGGCTGGCCGGTGGCTGACCTTTGAGTGAGGTGTGGCCTCGGTGATGATTGTAGTGATGGAGCCAGTCGGTGAAAGCGGCAACACGCTCGCTTTCTGATGCGTAGGGTTTGGCGTAGGCCCATTCATCGAGCATGGTGCGGTTGTAGCGCTCGTAGGAGCGGTAGCAGGACCCGTTGTCCGTCAACACACGTTTGACCACGACTCCGCAGGATTCGAAGTAGGCGTTGGCGCGTGCCCAGAACCCGGCAGGGGTTTCCTTTTTCTCATCGGTCAGGATCTCGGTGTAGGCCAGCCGGGAGTGGTCATCGACGGCGTTGTGCAGGAAGGCGTAGCCCGACCGCCGGTTCGGCGCCGCTGACACGAGGGTGACGTGGTGGGGGGCCCGGATCGAAATCCAAGGCATCACGATCATTCCGGAGAGCATTTCCTCGCCCTGACTGATTTTCGTTCCTCCTTGCCGCGGCGATGCAAGTAAATATAGATTATCGGTAACGATCGTCACTGAAGTGTCGTATGAAGTCAGGCAGGGATTCTGTTCAATCACTGATTACTTCCATCGAGAAAGACAACAGGTGATTCGAGACTGTGGGTCGCGAAAGCTCACGGGCCAGCAGCTGACCAGTGGAGAGCGCACTGGGTTTAGGAAGGAAACGGACAGCATGCGATCACGCGAGGAAATTGCGATAATTGGTTCCGGAGTCAATTCGCTGGTGGCGGCCGCAGAGCTGGCCCTCGCGGGAAGGCAGGTCTGCCTCATCGAGCGCTCGGATCGGCTCGGCGGATTCATCCATTCTTCCGAACGAACTATTCCGGGTTACATCCATGACACTTTCTCATCTTGGCACCCCCTCTTCGTTGCCGGTGAAGCTTATAAGCGACTCGGGCAGGAACTGCATGCCCGTGGGTTGGAGTACTGCAACGCGGATGGTGCTCTGACTGCTAGCGCAGGTATTGATCCGGAAACTGGAAACCACCGTGTTGCCGTGGCTTACAGGGACCCCAAAACTACGGCCGCAGGTTTGAGTTCGACGGAGGACGAAGGCGCCTACCTGAAGATGCTGGATGATCTCGCGAAGAATGCCAGTACCGTTTTTGGGGCCTTCGGGGCGGAGCTGCGATCGGTCAGGGAAGTTTCTGGTATCGCTTTTGGTGCTCTAAAGAGGGGAAAATTGCGGGGAAACGAGAGTTTCCTTCGTGATTCCCTAATGAGTGGGCGGAACTACATCCGAAGTCGATTCGACGGATGGGAAGCGGATCAGCTGTGGTCGCCTTGGCTACTTCACGCCGGCCTTAACCCCGGCAGTGCCACCGGCGGGGTCATGTTGCCGGTCATGGCCCTCACTATGCACAGCTTCGGACTGCCGGTGGTAAAGGGCGGAGCATCGAACTTCGTGGCTGCCTTCGAAACGTTGCTCCGAGACAAAGGTGTACGCATTCTGTTGGGCGCGGATGTTGAAAAAATCAACGTCGAGGCGGGCAGGGTCTCTGGTTTATCGACATCGGATGAAACAATTGCCTCGCGTACAGTGCTAGCCAACGTTTCCCCGCAGGCTCTGTATGGAAAGTTACTTGCCGATGCAGATCCCTCCCTCGTAGTGGCTTCAAAGAAGTATCAAAACGGCCGAGGGGCCATGCAGATTCACCTTGCCCTGAACAAACCAGTCGAATGGCTGGATTCGAGGCTGAACTCCGTCCCATTGATTCATTTGAGCAACGGTTCAGACAGCACAGGGATTGCCTGCGCTCAGGCAGAGGCGGGCCTCCTGCCGGCCGGTCCAACGGTGGTCGTCGGTCAGCAATCGGTACTGGACCCTTCCAGAGCGCCGGAGGGCAAAGCGACGCTCTGGCTGCAACTGCAGGAAGTTCCCTTCACCCCTGTCGGAGATGCTGGTGGCACGCTTTCAGTACGTGAAGGATGGTCCGAGGAACTGAAGGTCGGGTTCATGGAACGGGTTCTGGCCAGGCTCGAAGAGTTTGCACCTGGGACCCGAGAAACTGTCTTGGCCTGGGACATCCTTTCGCCCGTCGACCTGGCGCAAGCGAATCCTAATGCGGTCGAAGGCGACCCCTATGGCGGATCAGCCGAACTTTTTCAGAATCTCCTGTGGCGTCCATTTCCCGAGGCGGCTGGCCACCAGACCTCAATCAAAGGGCTATGGCACATCGGCGCATCCACGCATCCGGGCCCTGGGCTTTCCGGCGGTTCGGGACACTTGGTGGCAGAGAAACTGATCTAGTCCGCCAACCCATTAGTCAAAGCAGGAACTGCAAAACCCTAGGAGAGTCTAGATGTTTCAAAACCCCACCTTTTCACATGCTGGTGTCACCGTTCCCGATATCAATGCAGCCATTGAGTGGTATCAAAAAACGTTTGGTATGCGGCTACTTGCCGGACCCATCGAAGTTCTCGAAGATGACACCGATTTGGGAAGGGCAGCAGCCGCAATCTATGGAGTCGGGTTCAGTAAATTCTCCTTCGCTCATCTCGTCTGGGAAGACGGTGGTGGCCTCGAACTTTTTCATTTCACTTCCCCGGAAACCTCAAAACGCACCGACAATTTTGAGTTCTGGAAGACTGGCATCTACCACCTGGCAATCACTTCGATGGACATCAAAACTACGATCGACAGGATAGTTGAGGGGGGCGGACGACAAAGGTCAGAAATCACAGTCATCAACCCTGATCACGGCTACGCGGTTGTCTACTGCGAAGACCCGTGGGGAACAGTAATAGAGCTCTGTTCCCACTCCTACGCGCAAATGTGGGCATAAATTCACTAGGAGGGGGGCCAGCAGTCGCTGTTGTGGCTGGGAGATTTAGGATATAGGTTCTGAGGCGGACAAACGCGGGGACGGGCTCCCACCGAAGTTGGCCGACCGGCAGTCGCGGCTAACGAAGATAGACGCGGCCCCTCAAACAGCTCGAAGACAACGCAGCAGCCAAAGCACGCAAAGAGGCCGAGCAGAAGACCCGGGACCCCGGGCATAACTCTCCCCGGGAAGGATCCTCACCCAGGCCACCGGTCGGGAGCGGATGGGCAGCAAACGGAAAACGAAGAAGGGCCCGCCCGTCTATACCCGCACCAAGTCCATCATCGAACCGGTCTCTTCATGTTCCAAAAAGAAAGAAAGCCGGACTCCCCGCCCCGTCAGGAGGGCGGCCTTCCAGCGGTTTGACCAGCGTTGCCGGCCTGTCCCAGTGGGGGTCAAGGCTCATGAGCTCCAAATAGACGCATTTGAGCGCCGCCTGCTCGGTCGGAAAGCGGCCCCCGGATGCGCGCGTTGACGCTCTCGATCGCGTTGGTGGAGCAGATGATGGTGCGGATCTCCCGGTCGAACTGCAGGAAGGGCACGAACTCGGCCCCACGCATTCGTCCATAGCCGGGTAGCGGAACGAGTTGCAGCATAATGCACGATGCAGGTCTGGACGACCCGCCCGGGCCATACGGCGGCGACGGCCTCGGGCAGGCCCTTGAGCCCGTCACAGACCACGATCAGGCAGTTCTGGGTGCCCCGGTTCTTGATCTCCGAGACCACCCGCAGCCAGTACTTCGCATCTGGTTGGGTCCCAAGGTAGAAGTCCAGTGTTCGTGTGAGTTTCGTGTCCGAAAATGGACACAGGAGGAAATTCACGAATCATGGCACGCAGACACACCCCCGAGCAGGTCATCGCAAAGGTCCGGCAGGGCCAGAAAATGCTCAATGACGGCCGCCCGATGGTCGAGGTCATCAAGGAGCTCCAGGTCACCGAAGCGACCTGGTACCGGTGGCTGAATCAGTACGGATCCGAGAAGAACGCCGAGGCGTCCAATCGGACCAAGGAGCTGGAAAAGGAAAACGCCCGGCTCAAGCGTCTGCTGGCAGAGAAGGAACTGGCCATCGACATCCTGAACGAGGTCGCGAAGGGAAAATTCTGAGCCCCGAACCCCGCGGCCGTGCCGTGCGCATGGCGGTGGAGAAATTCGGGGCATCCGAACGATTTGCCTGCAAGGTCATTGGGCAGAATCGGTCTGCGTTCCGCAAGAAGAAGCCCGACATGGGTTTCGAGGAAGCACGGCTTCGTGCGGCCCTGCGCGCAGTCGCCGGCAAGCATCCGGCATGGGGTTGGCGGAAGGCCCGCTAGCACACCTGCTTTCCCAGCCGGAGTGGGATGGTGTGGCGCTGAACAGGAAGCGGATCCGACGGCTCTGGCGCGACGAAGGTCTGGTCTGTAAACCCAGTGCGCGGAAGAAGCGCCGGACCGGGCCCGGAGCTGGGGAGCAGAAGCGCCTCACAGCCGAGTACCCGATGCATGTGGTCAGCTTCGACTTCCAATCGGATGTGACCTCCTGCGGGCGGCACATCAGGTTTTTCAACGTCATCGACGAATACACCCGCACCGCGCTGGCCATCATTCCGCGCCGGTCATTCAAAGCCTCGGACGTGGTCGCGGTGCTGGAGGACATCATCGCCGAAACCGGCACCGCACCGACCTACGTCAGGTGTGACAACGGCCCGGAATTCACCGCCGCCGCCCTGATCGAGTGGTGCAACACCGCCGGCGTCGACACAGCGTTCATCGATCCGGGATCACCCTGGCAGAACGGCTTCATCGAATCCTTCAACGCCCAATTCAGAAGGGAACAACTCTCCGGAGAAATCATGGACACCATGGCCGAGGCCAGCTATTTGGCCGAGGAATGGAAAGCTATCTACAATCATGAACGGCCCCACGGATCCCTGGACGGCATGACGCCGAAACGCTACTGGGAAACCTGGAAGCAAGAAAACAAATTAGCTATCGCATAGACGCTGGAGTGCTAACAGGGGCCCGAACATCCTAACTCACTGGAGTGACACCGTCTAATTCACAGTCCCCTTCGGGTCTCGGGCTTCTTCCAAAACCAATGGTCAGCGATCTGTTCGGTCGGGTGACCTTGGAAGTGACGGTGTGGTCGAATTCGCTCGAGGAGTTGTCCTTGACGGATGATGAGGCTTCGCTGCTGATGCGGATGAGTTCCGCGGCCGCGCAACAGCGACCGGTTCCGCTGGACGAGCAGGTTATCGCCAAGCACGGCATCGGCGGGTTATGGTGCGACTCACGACGAAACCGCCAGTGGTCGTCCGTTGCCATCGCAGCCGTGACGATTGTGGTGGGCTGCCGCAAGAGCGGCCGATGGCCTACTCGGGCGGTTGAGCAATCATTCCCTTTAGTTCGGGACTTTCGGGGAGGATCGTCCCACGGTGATCGGCTCGGTTGATGGTCGAGTCCCCAAACTGTCCAGGCAACCCTGCACCAATATGGGTAAGTAATGCCCTCAACGACCTGGCGGTGACCACGCCATCGGGTGGCCCCGCCAAGTCGTTGAATCTCGGAAGCAGCGGCCTGATCGGCGACTACTGATCGTCACATAAAACAGATGTCCGCCGTCACCGCCAAAGGGTTCCTAGCAATGGGCCCTGATGTCTTTGCTCGCGCTCCCAGGCTGAATTGCGATGCTGCGGCTGGGTCGTGGACAGCAATCCGGTCGGACATCAAGCTAATGGGTCTGGGACTGTTCCGCCCACGCTGACTGTGACGGATCTTGTGAGAGAGCAGCTAGGCTGACTCTGTTTGAGGGGTCGTGACCAAAATCGGCGCCTGATCCGGTGCCTTGAAAACAAATATCCGGAGAACGGGATATAGCACAATCACGATAACCAAGCTCACGAGGAAGCCCAGCGGCGTGACTCCTGTCTCGGACAGAACGGAGCCGACGACGGTAGCGAAGATCACCGAGAGAACCCCGGCCCAGTTCACGGGCTCGGCTTCAGTCCCTGTGGCTGGCCTGCATTTTCTGACGATGAAGTAGTCGGCAATGATTACTCCGGCAAGCGCTGTGGTCGATACACCGAGGATGCCAAGGAAACTGCCTAGCAGTCCCAGGATGTTTCCGGCGATCATCAGCAATGCCACGACGTTACCGGCTATAACTGCGCTGAGCCGGCTGGGGCTCTTCCCAGTCAGGCCTTCCACAAGATTGACCAGCGACAGGGATCCTGAGTAGGTGTTGAGCACCTGTGCTTTGACCTGTGCGACATACATAAGGATGAACCCAACGACGCCGAAAATGATGATGAAGTAAGCGCCCGTATTGTGGGCAATCATCCACGACACTTTTTCCGCTATCGAATCTCCTACCTGGCTGTCCGCGGCAGCAGGGTTACGGGTCAGGAAGTCCGTTACTGAAGCAGCACTGGCGTGGACGATGACTGCACCGAGGATAACCACGATGATGTCAATCATGATCGCCCCCCCTACGGCCAGGATCCCGACGTCGCGCGTTGACCTTGCATATCGGGCGTAGTCAGCATCAACCAAGGCAAGAGCTCCGGCGCTCCCGGCCAGCATGGAGACAACGAGTCCGAAGTTCTTCATTTCGTCCCCTACACCACCAATGGGCCCGGAAGCAAGGATGGCACCCAGGGAGAGCGGCGAGTTCGCCAGAGCCACTGTTGCCATGGTGACAGTTAGCACTACGAACGCTATCAAAAGGATTATGGAGGTCCGCTGCACTACCTTCATTCCGTAGATCGTGAGAAGAATCCAGATCGCAGTGAGAATGCCATAAATGATGATTGCGTTCAGCAGGTTTGGTGTCCACCCAAACATGAAGAGGGTTCCGTAGTACAGAAGGGCGTTTTCCAAGGCCAGGAATCCAAGAATCATGAAAGCGAAAATGAGGGAAGCCAAAACCGAACCCCGACGTCCGAGCCCGTAGTAGCGTGCAGTCACAGTACTTGAGGTGCCGGAAACGTAGGCAACGTGGCCAACTAGCCACCCCAGTGCCCCGCCAAATACGGCCACGAGAACGCCGGCTAGAATGCCCCACCACACGCCGGCGATCATGGTAACAGCAGCGCCGATAGCCACCTGGACAAGTGTCGAGGCAATCCCGGCGGTATTGGTCATCAACCCCCACCCGGACTTTCTTTCCGACAGGGGGACGGGGGTGAGAGCGTGATCCTCGACCTTTGCTGTGAAGGACTGACCGCCGGAGCCAGATTGGTGCAGTGTCATGTGGGGCCTCTCTTTTAGGGTGGAACACCAGTCGGCGTCTATGCGGCAAGCTACCAGAATTTACCTTGCATGTCACGGATTTTTTACGATCGAAAATTTTAATGCATGTTCTTTGTTGAGCGCCGCTTCACTCTGCATGGTTACTGTGTTGAAGGGTTCGAGTATTGGTGACTTCGGCAATCCTGCGCTTCCCCGGTTGCTGTGCGCGCCTGAGGCAGCTTGTGCCATCGTGGACGTTCTGGACGCGATTTGCGTCAGTTGCGTGATTCTCCTGCCCTAATGACAGCCCGAATCGAACGCCGATAATAGACCTTTCGTCAGCCGGCCTCGGTGGGGCAAACGCGTGTCAATTCAGGTTATCCACGGCTTGAGCAGGGAGCCGTCGGGGTAGCTCCCTGGCAGCAGTAGCGGTGGATAACCTACGAGAAATGTCCCCGGCTGTGGACGGGCGGACCGGACTTCCCGTTCGAACGTAGATCAGTTCCGGTTGTTCCGAGGATCAAAGTATGGAGCCGTGTGTCAGCTTTAGTTGCCGCTGTGAAAGGCTGCAGTTATGGACAACTCTTCTCGGGAAAATGACCTCGTTCTCTACGGAGCGACGGGTTTCGTTGGCCGACTGGTCGCCGTCTACGTCGCTGAGCATGCACCGGCCGGGATGCGAGTCGGACTCGCGGGCCGGTCCAGATCCAGACTCGAGGCGGTTCGGTCGCAGTTGCCGGTCGCGGCGCACGGATGGTCCCTCATCGAAGCCGACTCGGAGGACGCGGACTCAATCGCCGCCCTGACCGCGGGCACACGGGTGCTCTTCACTACCGTCGGTCCATACGCGAAACACGGATTACCTGTCGTCGACGCCTGCGCACGGGCCGGTACCCACTACGCCGACCTCGCTGGTGAGGTGTCCTTCATCCGGGAGGCGATCGATCGCTGCGACGCTCTGGCCAGGACGAGCGGGGCCAAGATCGTGCACTCCTGCGGCTACGACTCCGTGCCGGCCGACCTCGCTGTACTGTTGCTTCATCAGGCGGCAGAAGCCGATGGCGCTGGCGGTTTGGTCGAGGTCCAACTCGTTGCTACGGCCAAGGCTGGCATCAGCGGAGGCGCGCTCGAATCGATGCGCGGGCAGCTGGACGCGATGCGATCGAGCACCGCCCTGAGGTCATTAGCCGCGGACCCCTATGCTCTGAGCCCCGACCGCACACGGGAGCCGACGACGCAACAGCCTCTTGACGCCGGTCCTGTGAGACGTTCCGATGACGGCACCTGGACCGCGCCTTTCATCATGGCCCCGTTTAACACTCGGATAGTGCGCCGCAGCAACGCATTGCAGGGCTGGGCCTACGGCCGCTCCCTTCAGTACGGCGAGGTGATGGGGGTGGCCCGCGGACCGGCAGGAGCGGTCATCGCCAGGGCAATGGCACTCGGGCTCCGGGCATTCATGGGCGCGATGGCGTTCCCGCCGACCCGGGGGGTGCTCGACCGCTGTCTGCCGGCACCGGGTGCGGGTCCGAGCACCAGCACGCAGCGCGTGGGCTGGTTCCACTCCCAGGTGACCGCCCGCACCGAGGACGGGCACCGATACCAGGCGATTGCTGCTGGCCGCGGTGATCCCGGCTATGCCGCCACCGCCGTGATGGCAGGGGAGACTGCACTTGCTCTTGCCCTCGACGGTGACCGGCTGCCGACCGCGAAAGGGTCGCTGACACCGGCCACTGCACTCGGCAACGTGCTCATGCAGCGACTCCGTGCGGCTGGCCACACCTACCAGGTGACCAAACTCGCCTGACCCAACGGTCCTGCAGGTCAACTGATAACGGGGCAATCATTGACTGGACCAGTCCGACTAGCGGTCCAATGAGATTTCCCCGACGGAGTATGCCAGGTCATCTAATGATCACGACCAGCGATGCGTCCCAAATCGCCTTTTAACGGGCGGGGTCACGGTCTTGTTGACGGCGGCCTCAGCCTGAAACGGGTGATGGTGACCGAGCTCGAGCCCGCGTCCCACGCGATGATCATCCATGTACCCGATTACTCGTATGTCAAACGGACGGTGGTGGTCGAGCGAGGACGATGCGACCAGGGCACATGCCTACCCACCTCGTTCCTGAACGTTCGTCAATCAAGCTCCTCTCAGTTGGTCTCTCGCAAGGTCGCTATCGTCCTCCGGTCAAGCTCGGCACGGTCGACTTGATCGCCGTGCCAAGAGCCCATTGAATGCGGGAGACCTTGCCTGAACAGGGGAAACACGGGCCCGACCGACCCACCCCCTGTTCTAACATTCACCGGGGATACTGCTGGCACTGTCCTGAGCATCCCGGTAGGAGATGGCGTCCTGCACGTGGTGGACCCTTCCGGCCCAAACGGACTCTTGGTGAGTTCGTTCCGGCGGTTGGCTCGTGCGGTTTCCGTTGACTGGAGTGCCTGGTTGGGTTTGGTCTGGAGGTATTCGTGGGACATCGCTGCTCGCTTCGCCGGCGTAGCGCTCCAGACAGGTAGCCACTCGTGCCGGGACGACCACGATCGGCGCGTAGACGCCATGAATGTACGCTGGGCGGGCGCGGTATGTGAGCCATTAGCAGACAGGCCTTCGTCAATCATCCGACTGTTCCATTTCCCCGTCGCTTTGCGGCGAGCCGTCATGTCGCTACGCCCAGCCTGCTCCATGAAGTCGTGAGCTCAAACTGCTCATTCCACTGGAAAACGACGGATGGAGCACCAGATGTTTCTGGCAGCGGTGGATCCTGGGATCACACCAAACGCGAATTTCCCTTTTCTTGAATCCCTAAAGCAGATCGGCGGAGGGATCCTGGTCGGCGCATTCATTGTGATTGCGATCGTGGCGATCATCGGGGCCGCGATGCTCTTGGCCGGCAAGCTGAGTCAATCGTCGCGCCTCGCCTCAGGCGGTGGATCTATCTTGCTTTGGACAGGCCCGGTGGCCGCGATCCTGGGCGGCATCAACGGCTACATCCTCTGGTCCCAGAGTGCGTTCCCGCTCGGGTTCTAGGTCCAGTCGATTATGCCAGTTCAATGTGACCTCAATGGCTGGTGGCCGCCCGGATGCGGACTCGTCTCGCAGGCCAACGATGGTGTTCAGGGCGCTATCACCTCCCTCTTCGCGAACATTCTTCAGAATATTGCGTCATGGATGTGGGCCTTCATCACAGGCGCTTTCAGTGCATCGGAGATCGACGATTCGCAGTGGAGCTCCATCCGAGGCCTGACAAACTGGTGGGTCATTGTGATGATGACGCCCTTGGTCGTCGCGATGATCCTCCAACTACTTTCGGGTCTGATTAGCCAACAACCGCGACGCATGGTCAGGGCGCTGGTTGGCGGCGCAGCTGCAATACCCATGGTGGCCGGGGCCGTTTACCTGGTTCGTCAGCTCACTAAGGTCAGCGACTCCGCGTCGACTGCACTTCTGGACTCGATGGGAACGGATCCCTATGTGGTCTTCATGCTGCTCTTTGGCTTCGAGCGTGCACCAGTCGGCTCCGACAGGGAGTGGAATGTCTTCTCGCTGGCTCCAGGCACAGCGGGGGGCGCCGCTGGAGGGGTGATTGTCACTGCGATGGCCGTCATCGTTGTATGGATTTTGGCATTTATTCTCATGTGCTCGATGATCTTCCGATCGTTCGCACTCATTGTGCTTGCCGCCGTCGCGCCAGTCGCTTTAATGCTTATGCCGTGGGACAAGACGAAGACATGGGCAAGGCGCTGGTGTGAGATTGTCGTTGCCCTGTTGCTCGCGAAACCGCTCGCTGCGACCGTGCTGGCAGTGGCAATCAAGCTCTTTGCGGATTCGACGTCGTTCGCCGGACTCGCTGCCGGCACTGTCGGAATGGTCCTGGCTTGTGGCGCGCCGCTGATGGCCTTGAGGCTCGTCAGCTTTGCAGGCGGCGAGTTGGCTGCAGCGGCGCAAACTGCTGGTGGCGGGCACGTTCTATCGCGGAGCAGTAGCGTTGCCGCCCGCCAGATAAGCCGCCAGACAGGCGGCCGGCTTACCCTCGCCTCGATGATTGGGCGCTCCTCAATGAGTCGGCCGATCCAATCGAGCCGGGGACAGTTCCCAACGCGAACGCTGCCGGCCGGTATGCCAAGGTCGGTGTCTTCGCACGTTCCGACGCCGTCGCTAGGGTCTGGCGGACTCGCTCCCACTTTCGACGACACGGGTCCAAGTTCCGGGATGCTCTCTCCACAGTCATGGGAGGCCCCTGGTTCCGGGCGTGAAGCCGCTGGTAGCCACGCCCGGTCCGCATCAAGATTAGCCACAGCGGTGAGCCCAAGGAACGCCGCTGTTGATACCGAGCGGCCCGAGCTATCTCATGTTCCCGACCGCGGGAATCCGGTACTGAACATGCCGGCGACGCCACCGCCTCCAGTCCACCCCCAACCAGTAGCCGAACCTCCATCAGGTGGTAAATCCGATGTCTGAAAGTTCACGGACTCTCGAAGCAGTCAAGTTTCCCCGTTACGAACGTCGCGGTCTGTTCATGGGACTCAAGTGGTACCAATTGCTGCTGCTCGCGGCCGGGGTTTTTACGGGGAGTGTGGCCTCTGCCACCGGTGGACCTAGCGGCCTGTTCACCTCCGGACCCATGTGGCTGTCGCTGATGCTGCTCGGTCTCCTGCAGTATTCGCGGATCCCTTATCCGATCTGGGCCACCCAGATCATCCTGTTTTTCTACCGCTCTGCAATCAGGCAGACCCGCTTCCTGGCACGGCCCGAAACCGCACTTCTCGCTGGGCGGCTCGTACTTCCTGGCGGCCTCGGGAATCTGGAATTCCGTCGTGCGGCTAAAGGCGAGTGCTTCATTGTGGATCCCAAGGGCAGGGAAGCGATAGCGGTGCTGCGCTGCACCACAAGGTCTTTCGCCCTGCTCGACGCCGATGACAAGGCGTGGGCCGTACAGGCCTGGTCGCGCGTGCAGGCTGGAATGGCCCAGCGGTCAAGCATCGCGAGGATCGCCGTGCAGGACTACACCGTTCCCTACCCTTCAACGGCCCTCCGTGACTTCTATGACCGCAGCGTGCCGCGGAAGTCCGACGCCGTCCGTGCGCTGACATGGGGTGAACAGGCTTATGAGGACCTGATGGCAGCCGCCGGTTCTACAATGAGCCACGACCTTCTGGTGGCAGTTGTCGTGGACACGGCAAAGGCCCGACGCCGGATCAAAGAGTCGGGTGGCGGCATGGCCGGTCTCGAGCGCGTGCTCCGACTAGAGGTCGAGGCCATGGGCACCGCCTTGGGAACGCACAGCGTAAAGGTCGAGGAGTGGCTGCGTGAGGACGGCATCCTCGATGTCGTTCACGGCGCATTCGATCCAGCAGCAGTTGCAAGACCGCACAGGGACCCAAGGGCAGAACTCCCGGCAGCCCCCGCAGACCGCGAACCCGATGTCGATCCCGAGCCGCCAGCTTTGGCTGCGGGGCCAATGGCGGTCGAGGAACACTGGACGTATGTGCGCACCGACTCAGGATTTCATCAGACGTTCTGGATCGCTGAGTGGCCGCGGCAAAAAGTGTTCCCCGGATTCCTCCATCCGCTGATCTATGTGGGCGAGTTCCGCCACACCGTAACGCAAGTGATCCGAACCGTTTCCACTGTGGAGGCTCTGAGGGACATTCGTTCCGCCCAGGAGGCTCATGAAACTCGACGACGGATCAACACTCGCTTCGACAGACCATTCACCCGCGAGCAAAAGGCCGAGGAAGAAGAAGTGGCCCAAAGGGAGGAGGAGATCGTGGCCGGACACGGTGACGTCCGCCCCGCTGCCTACGTGACCATTTCGGCCGCCACGCTCGACGATCTGGCCCGCAACAGGCAGGAACTGGAATCAGCGGCAGCAGGAGCTTTCGTTGAGCTGCGCCTGCTGGCCGGACAGCAATGGGCGGCCTACGTCGCGGGCGCACTGCCCTTCGGAAGAGGTTTACGATGACTCGAACCCAAGAAACCGTTCGCTACACGCCGTCAGGTAATCGCCAGGAGCGGATGGAACGACGCCGGCAGGAGAGCCTCGCCAACCGTCTACCGCGCGCGTCAGTTCTGCGTCGACTCATTGACCTGGCCGGCGAACGGCTGGACACGCCTCAGCTAGGAAGTGACTGGGGGAGCCGAGAGCCAAATTCATTGCGCGGGCCGCATCGCCTGCGGCCGGCACCACACCGCGCTTCGACCATGACGTTTGCCGCCGCTTACCCCTTCATCACCGAATCAGGCCTGGGCCACCAAGGCACATATATCGGCACTGACGTTTTCGGCTCCGGCGCCTTCTCTTACGATCCGTGGATTCTCTACGACAAAGGCGTCATCAGTGGCCCCTCAATTGTTGTCATCGGGACTGTAGGCACAGGTAAGTCCATGTGCGGAAAGTCGCTCGTGGCCCGGTCGATCACGCTAGGCCGTAAGGCTGCCGTCGCATCTGACCCCAAAGGCGAATGGGTCGCCGTGGCCAAAGCAGTTGGCGGCAAAGTCATCTCGGTGGGACCAGGACGCTCCGCACGGGTCAATCCTCTCGATGCCGGACCCAGATCTAGCGCTTTGACGGAACCACAGTGGCAGGCTGTGGTGCGTCAACGACGAAGGCATCTGCTGGTTGCCTTAGTTTCCCTGATGCGGCAGGGCACGCCGTTGCGACCAGTCGAGCACACCGCCTTGGACATGGCGCTGATGGAGACTGTCGCCCAGAATTCGAATCCCACGCTGCCCATGGTCCTGGACCACCTCTTGAACCCGTCGAAGGAGACGATAGGGCTTGTCGGCAAAGACGGCGGCCTGGCTGTCAGCCACTCATTACGGCGCACCGTGTCCGGCGACTTGGAGGGCATGTTCGACGCTCCCTCGACCGTAGCCTTCGATGCTGACGCCCCAATGATGGTGATGGATACGTCGGCCCTGATAGGTGCTTCCGAACAGGCGCTATCCCTCGCAGCGGCGTGCGGCGCCACTTGGCTGGAGGCGGCGATCACCAACCCCGACGGCGGCAAGCGGCTCGTGGTCTACGACGAAGGTTGGCGAATGCTGGCCGACCCTTACATGCTCGCCAAAATGAGCGAGCAATGGCGACTCGCACGCACTTACGGAATCGCGAACCTGCTCATCATGCACAAGGTGGCTGACCTCAACGAGATTGGCGACAGCACTAGCGGGCATCGGCAAAAGGCCCTTGGCTTGCTTACCGAGGCAGACACCCGGATCATCTACCGGCAAAAACATGACGCCATGCGCCTGACCAAAGAAGCCCTGGGACTAACCGAGGCTGAATGTGAGCATGTGGAGAACCTTCCCAAGGGCGTTGGACTTTGGAAGGTCGGTAACCGTTCCTTCATCGTCGCGAACCGGGTCACCACTGACGAGCTGGAGGTCTTCGGCACTGACGACCGGATGATTTGAGTGGGAACCATGACACGCGGGGGGACTAGCGGCCCACTGGTGACCGCCGGTCTCGTGGCTATGGCCGGCTACTTTTGCCTATGCCTTCTCGTTCAGGCGTCAGCCACCATAGTGGTGACTTGGCGCTGCGGCGCGGGGAAGCCCTCGCCCTTCAGTCCGGCAGCCGCCGTCGGGCTTGTTATGGACCGGATCGACTGGGTGTTGCTGCAGGCCCCCACCTGCAGCGTCGGCAGTGGCGATGTGTGGTGGGTAGTAGGCCCGGTTCTCCTCCTTGTCGCTGGGCTCGCGGTCGGTTCCATCCTGGGCTGGCGAAGATGGAAGCAATCCGGAGCATGGCTTCGCCAGGACATCTTGAAGCGAGACGGAATCGCCGGACGTGCCGAGATCCTTCACGATTTCGGTGCCAGAGCGGTCAGACGACGCGGAAAGTTCACCCGGCCTGGACTTAGCAAACCCAAAATCGAGGACGTGTCATGGACGCTTGGGCGATCGCATGGCGTCACGGTCCACGTGTCGACTGAAGAGTCCATGGTGATTCAGGGCGCTCCCCGTTCCGGCAAGGGTCTATATGTGGTCATCAACGCCATACTCGACGCACCGGGCGCCGTAGTGACGACGTCCACTCGCGCCGACAACCTGGTGGTGACGATGCGGGCGCGAGCCACCGGCGGAAGACCCGTGACGGTATTCGACCCGCAGGGGATGTCAGGCCTGCCTTCCACGCTCCGGTGGTCGCCGGTGCGCGGATGTGAGGATCCCGACATCGCCACCCGACGGGCGCTGGTGATCACAGCTGACACAGAGATGAAGGGCGAGAATGCGGCGTGGCAAAAGCGCTCGCTGATCGTTCTGCAGTGTCTGCTGCATGCTGCGGCCCTGTCTGGGGAGGGCGTACGTGCGTTCCGCCGGTGGTCCTCGAGCCCCGTGTTGGCCCGGGAAGCGCTGGAAGTGCTGAGTCGTCCTGGGGCGGCGTTGGGATGGCAGGCCGATCTCATGGGGATCCTTGAGGACGACCCCAGGAACACGTCCAATTCGTGGATCGGTGTATCGGCCGCCGTAGCGCCGCTGTCGTCGCCTAAAGTGCTGGCTGCTTTGGATCCTCAGGAAGCGTCCGAGGAGTTTGATCCCAAGGCGTTTATCCGTGAGCGCGGCACCCTCTATTTGATCGGCACTCGGGCTGGAGCCGCCGCCGCGGGTC
Source organism: Arthrobacter pascens (assembly GCF_030815585.1). NCBI lineage: Bacteria > Bacillati > Actinomycetota > Actinomycetes > Micrococcales > Micrococcaceae > Arthrobacter > Arthrobacter pascens. Next base: position 2,404,230 of record NZ_JAUSWY010000001.1, on the reverse strand, counting down.
CGTACCTTTCCGCGCTCATCGACGACATCGACAACGCGGCCCGCGAGGTGGCCTTCGTGTCGCCCGGCGGCCGGCTGGATCCGCCCCTGTCGCTCATCCTCGACGAGATCGCCAACCTGGCCCCATGGCCTGGCCTGCCCGTCGCTCTTTCCGATGGAGGCGGGATAGGAATCTCCACGCTGGTGGTGCTGCAGTCGCTTTCGCAAGCACGTACCGGCTGGTCGATTGAGGAGGCAGCCACCATTTGGGACTCGGCCATTATCAAGGTCATTTTCGGAGGGGGTTCCGATGAACGTGACCTTCGTTCCCTGGCCGGCCTGCTGGGGGAGAGAAGCCTCATCTTGAATACCCGTTCCTGGTCTTCCCAAGGCCGGCAGGACGGCGAGCAGATCAGGGAGAGTCCTGTCATTCGGCTCGATGAGATCCGTCGGCTGCCTGTTGGCACGGCACTCATGCTGGGCAGGCGTACACGGCCGATACTCCTGGACCTCAGGGAATGGCACAAGCGCAAGGACGCAGCCGAGCTCGGGCGGTCAAAGATGGAAGTCGAACGAACGTTGGCAGATGGCCACAGGCTGCGCCAGAAGGCAACTGAGGGAACAGATGATGAGCAGTTATGAGGATGGCGAACGCTTTGAAATCCCATCAGTTGGAGGGGACGACGACGAGCTAACCGCGCAACTATTCCGCTCGGCATTCCGTCCCCCCGGGGGTACGTCTGGCGTGACATACAGATGGCGGGACATGGACGCCCAGCAGTCTGAAAGCGCCTGGCGTGCCTTGGCAGTGTGGGTGAGGTGGTTCGTCGCCACGTACCAGCTCACGACGTCGGTGGTTCCCGATTGCTGGTGGCGTCACCCTGAGATTGTGGCTGAGCTGTATGCCCTCCAGAGGGCTGAGCTCGCCTCTTACGCAGCAGACGACTCCGGGTTCGGACCGCTGGCCCTCCACGAGCGGCTGCCTCACGCCGTCGAGCGTCTCAGAACGCACTGCCGGGCGGCTGGTTGCGTTGGTCTTCAGGCGCACAAAGAACCACCGCGACGGATTCTCTCGACGGATGATCCTGCCCTTCTGGAGTGGCAGGCGGAACCGCATCAGCTGGGGGCTGATTTCTGAAGTCATGCTGTGGGCGCCCCTTAGGACATGAATAGGTATCCGCCGATTGGTGGAGCTTAGAAGCGTGGAGGTGGCTGTCGTGGCTCCGATGTCTGAGGACGTACATGGCACTTTTCTGCTGGGTTCTACCCCAGGGATGGAGGAACTCGGCAAGACGCGGATGACCCCCGAGGAGCGTATTGCTGCACTGACTGAAGGGCTTCATGCCCACCTCGAGCAAGCTGTGGAGTCACCGTCCCAGTGGCAGGTGCTCTTGGACGCTTCGGCAACTCTGTGGCGGTACTCGGGCGGGAACGTTGCCTTGCTCATGATGCAGATGGCCCAGCGTGGTACGGAGGAGCCCAGCCTCGTTGCTGGGTACAGGGAGTGGGACCGGCACGGCCGGCGAGTCTTGAAGGGTGAGCACGCGTTGTGGGTGATCGCGCCTCGAACAGCTCGTGTGCAAGAGGTGGTCATGCCCGACGGTGCCCGGCAGCGTATTCCAGTTGGAGATAGTTGGCCGCGGGGCGGTGCTGATGGTGGGAAGAAGACAATCATCACCGGCTGGCGTGGGCAGGCGGTTTTTGATGTCTCACAAACGCAGGGCAGGCCGCTCCTGGTGCCCCGCGGTGGAACAGAGAGTGCAGTTAGTGCTCCGGAGTTGTGGGAGTCACTCGCCAACGTGGCTCGACGGCATGGTTTCGAATTGCATCTCTCTGACGCTCAGCACGGTCTCGCCAGTGGTTTCACTGACTTCTCGCAGCATCGGATCGAGGTGGGAGCTTGGATGAACACCGAAGACCGGGTTGCAGTACTGGCACACGAGTTGGGGCATGTGATGCTTCACGGCCCTGAAGACGAGACGGGCAAACAGTACGGCAGCAGCGCAGACCACCGCGGACTTGCTGAAATCGAAGCCGAATCCGTCGCGTACACCGTTCTGCGGGCCCACGGAATTGACCGCGGGGACCAATCGGCGCTGTACCTGTCGGGATGGGCAGAAACCGTGATTCAAGTTCAGCGGGCAGCGTTCGAACAGGACATGTACAGCCGACACCCCACGTCCCGCGTGGATGTAGCCAAGTCAGTCCTCGGGCGGGTCACTGCTGCGACGAAGGGGATCCTGGAACTGACGCATCCGCCAGGATTCGGGGGGAAGATTGCCGGCCCTGAAGCGGACCTTCGGGCCACTCCGGCGGCGACGTACGCCGGTGCCGGCCCCGGGGTGAAGCCTGATGGGCCTGTGATGGCTGGCCCATAGCCATAATCGCAACACTGATGAGCGGGAGAGACCCGCTCAACACAGAAAGGAAAGAAGAATGAGCACGAAAATCCCAGTAAGCATCACGGGTAACCTCGTCGCCGATCCTGAGCTCACCATTGGAGAAAGCGGCGTTGCTCATGCCAAGCTGCGCGTCGCGGTGAACCAGCGAGTCCAGGGAGCAGACGGCACCTGGCAAGACGGCGAACCAGTCTTCCACAACGTTTCGGCCTTCCGGGCGCTCGCAGAGAATGTTGCCAATTCATTGAAGAAGGGTGACCCCGTCAACGTGGCGGGCGAGCTTGAGTTCCGTGCGTACGAGAAAGACGGAGAACGGCGCGAAGCACGCCGGATTATTGCGGATACCATCGGGCCCGACCTTCGATTCGGAACCGTGATCTATCAGCGATCATCACGCACAACAGATGCACGTCCGGATGCCCAAGTCGACGCCGGCCCTCAGACGCCCGTGGTCGGCGCCACTTCTGCCCCTGCCTACAACGTGTCGACGAAGGGCCCGGTTGTGGTGCCCCCTTTTGTCGCGACAACGGGGAATGAGATGAGCTGGTGAACACTCAGCAGTCTCAATGGGGGAGACCCACCGCGTCCACGGGGTGGGTCTGCACCATGCATTGAGTCAATTTTCAGCGGCTCAGGAGGCGGAATGCCTGTCACACGCTGTTATCGAAGTGGCCACGTCAGGTTGCTTGCTGCACGTCGTCTTTCGCGTCAACTGCCAAGAAGTTTTAAAAGCTGGATGAACCTTAAGCCTCTGGTCATCCCCGGATGGCTGGAGAAAGGCAACCTCACGCTTCGTTGGAAGTCACTTCCGACCTCTGGAAAATGGAACACTCCAGGCTTAATCTCAATGCCCAAGAATGACATCGAGATCAGCTTGTCGAGGATAGGGCGTATACGGTGCTCGACAACGCCTGCTGAACCTATGGCCAGTTGGGCGTCCTTAACCCTGAGGACGTGGTTGCAACCCAGGAAACCGAATAGAGCATCTTCCATCTCCGGGATGGTGACACCATTTTCAACTAGCAATGCTTCGTAGGCGTACCTTGAATACGTCTCCTCGGCCGACAGGAAGTCTCCTTCCAGAACCCTTTCGTTTCGTCGATCAATGGCGCGGCCGACGGCGGCATTGTAGAAATAGACGATATCTCGAGGCCGGGGAAGCACAGTTCGTGACAGGTATTCCTTCGTTGGGAGTCCTGACACCTCGGAGTAGAAGAACGTTTCCCACACCCAGGATGATGGCTCCGGAATGGAGGCAGTAGCGCGGCTAAACGGCCGCTGTTGACCCGCGCCCCGGCCCAGAGCTTTCATGTCAAAAACCTACTACGAAGCGGCCGAAGTTTCTGGCGCATTAAATCTACGAACTCGCTGACCAGCAGTTCGGCCTCGCCCAAGGTATGACCGCGCTGTTCCTAAGAAACCTGCGCCCAAAGCAACTACTCAGTCAGGGCGCACCTGAAATCGGCGGTCGAAAGCCAGCATTAGTATGATGCCCAGAGTCGTCACTAAAGCGGCCCCTATCAACAGTAGAAGGACAACCTCCAGGAGAAACCCCGAACCTTCAGTCAACCGTGTCGGGATGGTGCTGTAATAAGCAAAAGCTGCTAAGAAGGGCCCGTACGGAACAGCGGAGCGGCAAATTACGGCGATCAACAAAGGAACGTTAGAGAGTTTAACGGACAGGAAGCGTTCGTTACGGTAGGATTCCCAGCTCAGAAGCGGCGAGCCTTCTTTCGGCGGCACTCTGCCGGCCTTCTTTTCTGCGATCGCCGAATGCTGTCGGATTTCAGGAACAAGCCGCTCGCTGATGTACACCGCCAATAGACGGATATTGAGTTGCTGATGTGCTTCGT